>LJSV01000004.1 GCA_001314715.1 Rhodobacteraceae bacterium HLUCCA12
GTGATCGCAGCCGTCAGCGTCGTCTTGCCGTGGTCAACGTGACCAATGGTCCCGATGTTCACATGCGGTTTCGTCCGTTCAAACTTTGCCTTCGCCATCTTGGCTTCTCCTTGTCTCGTGTGCGGTGGGCAATCTGCCCACCCTACAGGGGGGTAGGGTGGGCGTTGTCGCCCACCGCTTGGATCACGCGTATTTCTTCTGGATCTCGTCCGAGATGTTCTGCGGCACGGCCTCGTAATGGTCGAACTGCATGGTGAACACCGCACGGCCCGAGGACATCGAGCGCAGGTTGTTGATGTAGCCGAACATGTTCGCCAGCGGCACCATCGCGTTGATCACGTTGGCGTTGCCGCGGCTGTCCTGACCCTGAACCATGCCGCGACGGCTGGTCAGGTCACCGATGATCGAACCCGTGTATTCCTCGGGCGTGACCACCTCGACCTTCATGATCGGTTCCAGCAGCTTGGCGCCGGCCTTGCGAAGACCCTCGCGCATCGCCGCACGCGCCGCGATCTCGAAGGCCAGGACCGACGAGTCGACATCGTGGAACGCACCATCCACCAGCGCGACCTTGAAGTCGATCACCGGGAAGCCCGCCAGCGGGCCGGAATCCATCACCGACCGGATGCCCTTTTCGACACCGGGGATGTATTCCTTGGGCACCACGCCACCGACGATCCGGCTTTCGAAGGAATAGCCCTCGCCCGGCTCGGTCGGCTCGATGATCAGCTTGACGCGCGCGAACTGGCCGGTGCCGCCGGTCTGTTTCTTGTGCGTATAGTCGACCTCGGCCAGATGGCTGATGGTTTCACGATAGGCCACCTGGGGCGCGCCGATATTGGCCTCGACCTTGAATTCGCGCTTCATGCGATCGACCAGGATGTCGAGATGCAATTCGCCCATGCCCTTCATGATCGTCTGGCCCGATTCGAAATCCGTTTCCACACGGAACGACGGGTCTTCGGCGGCCAGGCGTGCCAGGGCGATGCCCATCTTCTCCTGGTCGGCCTTCGACTTGGGTTCGACAGCGATCTCGATCACCGGCTCGGGGAAGGTCATGGTTTCCAGAACCACCGGCTTGGACGGGTCGCACAGGGTGTCACCCGTGGTGGTTTCCTTCAGACCGGCCAGCGCGATGATGTCGCCGGCAAAGGCTTCCTCGATCTCCTGGCGATTGATGGCGTGCATGATCATCATGCGGCCTACGCGCTCGCGCTTGCCCTTCGTCGAGTTCATCATCGAGTCGCCCTTCTTCAGGGTGCCCGAGTAGATCCGGGTGAAGGTCAGCGACCCGACGAAGGGGTCGTTCATGATCTTGAACGCCAGCGCCGAGAACGGCTCGCTGTCCGAGGCCGGGCGCGGATGGTCGCGGGTTTCGGTCTCGTCATCGGGCGAGAAGCCCATCAGGGTCGGCACGTCGCGCGGCCCCGGAAGAAAGTCGATCACGGCGTTCAGAAGCGGCTGGACGCCCTTGTTCTTGAAGGCCGAGCCCGCCAGAACCGGGAAGAACGACATCGACAGCGTACCCTTGCGGATCAGCTGGCGCAGCGTGTCCTCATCGGGCTCGTTGCCTTCGAGATAGGCTTCCATCGCGTCGTCGTCCATTTCGACGGCGAGTTCGATCATCTTGTTGCGCCACTCTTCGGCCTGACCCTTGAGTTCGTCGCGGATCGGCTGACGATACCAGGACGCACCCAGGTCTTCGCCCTTCCAGATCCACTCTTCCATGGTGATCAGGTCGATCGTGCCTTCCAGCTTGTCCTCGGCGCCGATCGGCAGAACGATCGGGCACGGGGTGCCGCCGGTGCGGTCCTTGATCATGTCCACGCACTTGAAGAAGTCGGCGCCGATCTTGTCCATCTTGTTGACGAACACCAGCCGCGGAACCTCGTACCGGTCGGCCTGACGCCACACCGTTTCGGTCTGCGGTTCGACACCGGCGTTACCGTCCAGCAGCGCGACCGCACCATCCAGCACGGCCAGCGAACGCTCGACCTCGATGGTGAAGTCGACGTGGCCCGGCGTATCGATGATATTGAAGCGATACTTGGTGTCCGAGGTGCCGTCGACCGTCGGATCGACCTGGCGCTGCCAGAACGTCGTCGTGGCCGCCGAGGTGATGGTGATCCCGCGCTCGGCTTCCTGTTCCATCCAGTCCATGGTCGCGGCCCCGTCATGGACCTCGCCGATCTTGTGGGACTTGCCGGTGTAGTAAAGGATACGCTCGGTCGTGGTGGTCTTGCCGGCATCGATGTGAGCCATGATGCCGAAATTGCGGTACCGCTCAAGCGGATATTCGCGTGCCATGTCAGCAGCTCCTTACCAGCGATAATGGCTGAACGCCTTGTTGGCGTCGGCCATCTTGTGAGTGTCTTCGCGCTTCTTCACGGCGGTGCCGCGGTTGTTCACCGCATCGGCCAGCTCGCCCGCGAGACGCTCTTCCATCGTGTTCTCGTTACGCTTGCGCGCAGCGATGATCAGCCAGCGAATTGCCAGCGCCTCGCGGCGCTCGGGGCGCACCTCGACGGGCACCTGGTAGGTCGCACCGCCAACCCGGCGCGAGCGAACCTCGACCGAAGGCTTGATGTTGTCGAGCGCCTCGTGGAACACTTCCACCGGAGCGCGCTTGAGTTTCTTCTCAACGCGGTCAAGCGCGTTGTAGACGATCGATTCGGCAACCGATTTCTTGCCGTCGATCATCAGGTTGTTCATGAACTTCGACAGAACCTTGTCGCCGAACTTGGCGTCAGGGAGGATTTCGCGCTTTTCGGCAGCGTGACGACGCGACATGCTGGTCTCTCCTTACTTCGGACGCTTCGCGCCGTATTTCGAGCGGCGCTGGCGACGGTCCTTGACACCCTGGGTATCCAGAACGCCGCGCAGAATATGATAACGAACGCCGGGAAGGTCTTTCACGCGGCCGCCGCGGATCAGCACCACCGAGTGCTCTTGCAGGTTGTGCTTTTCGCCGGGAATATAGCTGATGACCTCATAACCATTGGTCAGACGGACCTTCGCAACCTTGCGCATGGCCGAGTTCGGCTTCTTCGGCGTCGTGGTATAGACGCGCGTGCAGACCCCGCGCTTCTGGGGGCACTGCTCCAGGTGCATCGACTTGGAGCGCTTCACTTTCGGCTGCCGCGGCTTGCGGATCAGCTGTTGGATCGTCGGCATTCGTTTCGCCCTATCTTGCAACCCGTTCATCCACCACTCGTCAGCGGGGTTTCCGGGGGCATTTCGCGTTTTGGTGCCCTGCGCGTCCGCAAAACACAAAGCCGCATGCGCCTTCGTCCTCGGAGGCGCCGCGGTGGAATTCCAGAGGATCGAGGCCATCCAGCCCGGATCGTGACCACTAGATATCTAAAGCCCCTGAACCGACATGCATGCATACCGGACCCGGGTGCGCGCCGTATATGAGGAGTCGCGGGGGTTGTCAACAGCCACCAGCCTCTTTGCCACGCCACGATGCCGTGCTAGCGATCATGCCGCGAACGACGTCACGCAGGGGAACAGAGATGCAGGTTCTTGGGCTATGCCGATTTTCCTGGCCGGCGATCGGTGGATTTCAGACCATGCATGAAACGCCGCGCGAGCGGGCCCGCTACCTCTATGCCCCTGCCCGTATGGAAGAGCGTTTCCGCTATTTCGAAAGCTTTACCCTGCCCAGCCTTCGCGGGCAGACCGATCAGGATTTTTCCCTGATCGTCGTCATCGGCCCCGACCTGCCCGAGCCCTACCTTGCGCGGCTGCGCGATCTGCTGGCAGGGCTGCCTCAAGCGGTGGTGCAGGTGCAGGCCCCCGGTCAGCACCGGCCGGTGATGCAGGGCGCGATCAACGCGGCACGGCGCTGGGACAAGAAGCGCTGCATCCAGTTCCGAATCGATGACGACGACGCCGTGAACCTGCGGTTCGTCGAACGTCTGCGCCAGATCGCCCATGACGCGGGGCCGCTGATCGCGTCATCGCCGACCTTTGCCATAGACTTCAACAATGGTCATGTCGCCTATCCCGGCACCGAAGGCATATTCGCCCTGCCCGTTCGGCGGTCGTTCTGGGCGCCCGGTCTGGCCGCGGTCATGGGGCCCTGGAACAAGCAGACGATCATGAATTTCAATCACGCGCGCATCTGGGAACGGATGCCGGCATTGTCCCTGCCCGCGCCGGACATGTTCGTGCGCGGATTGGGACGGCACAACGACTCGGGCTTTGATCGAGGGGAGGCCCCGGCCCTGCTGGACCGGACACAGGAAGTCGCGTTTCGTGCGGCCTACGGCATTTGCGCCGATCAGATACGAACGCTCTTTGCCGCGCGCCGCTGACGCGCGATGCGCTGGCGCTCGCGGTAGAGCGTGAACAGCCCCGTGGCCACGATCAGCCCTGCCCCGGACATGGTGATCGCATCGGGCCAATCGCCGAACACCAGAAAGCCCAGCACCAGCGCCCAGACCAGCCCCGTGTAGCGATAGGGGGTGACCAGACTCAATTCGCCCACCCGCATCGCCATCACCGACAGCAGATAGCCGCCGATGATCAAAACCCCGGCACCCGCCAGCGCCAGGGTTACCGAGGTCGATGGCGTGACCCAGTCGTCTCCCAGGCTTCCAACGGCGGCAAAGGCCGTCACCCCCGCTGCCGTGGTCAGGGCGACCGTCATCGACGGAACGGCCCGCGACATGCGCCGCGTCACCAGATCGCGCAGGGTCACGCAGGCAACAGCCAGCAGCGCCATGATCGCGTGATGGTCAAAACCATCGGCATCTGGCCGCACGATCAACAGCACCCCGACAAAGCCCACCAGAATCGCCAGCAGGCGCCGCCAGCCCACCGGCTCACGCAGGAACAGGGCCCCGGCCAGCGTGATCGTCAGCGGCAGGGCCTGCAAGATCGCGGTCACATTGGCCAGGGGCATGCTGAAAAGCGCGCTGAGAAAGAAATAGGCCGACGCCGCCTCGGCCAGAACACGCAGGGCGACCAGCTTGCAGTCGCGCGGGTCCAGTTGCGGGCGCAGCGCCCCAAGCCGCCAGGCAATGACCAGAAACAGCGCGGTGGTGATGATACCGCGCAGCAGCAGCGCCTGAAACAGCGGCAGTTCGGCCGAGACCAGTTTCATCAGAGCGTCATTCATGACAAACGCCGCCATGCTGCCCATCATCAGCAGCGCCCCGCGGGTGTTGTCCGAAATCATCCGCCCCCCGTCCCTCCAGACCCTCACGTCGCCCTCACCGGCGGTGCCCGGTCCATCGGCAATCAATGCCCGGCGTCGCCGCGAAAGAAAAGCAGTCAGCTTCCCCCAGTCATGAAAAACCCCCCGCCGATGCGGCGGGGGGCATTATCGTCGGGGCGCGAGGCCGGCCGCAGATCAGAGATCGCGGCTTTCGCCCTCGTCCGCTGCACCCTCGTCCCCCGCTTCGGGGGCGGCAAGGGCGGCCGCGGCCTCGGCTTCGGCGCGGCGTGCGTCGATCACCGTCTGATCGCGGTCAGCGGCGATGCGGCGCGTTGCGGTCGCAACGCCACCCGTCCCGGCCGGGATCAGCCGGCCGACGATGACGTTTTCCTTCAGGCCCACCAGCTTGTCGCGCTTGCCCTGAACCGCGGCCTCAGTCAGCACGCGGGTGGTTTCCTGGAACGACGCGGCGGAAATGAACGAGCGCGTCTGCAGGCTGGCCTTGGTGATCCCCAGAAGGATCGGCTCGCCACGCGCCGGGCGCAGGCCGGCGGCGGCAACCTTGTCATTGGCCTCGTCGAACTCGAACTTGTCCACCGTCTCGCCCTTGAGCAGCGTGGTGTCGCCCGAATCCAGGATCTCCAGCTTCTGCAGCATCTGGCGCACGATCACTTCGATATGCTTGTCGTTGATCTTAACGCCTTGCAGGCGATAGACGTCCTGCACCTCGTCGATGAGGTAGTTTGCCAAGGCCTCGATCCCCAGGATGCGCAGGATGTCATGCGGCGCGGGATTGCCGTCCATGATGTAATCGCCGCGCTGAACATAATCGCCCTCCTGCACCGGGATATGCTTGCCCTTGGGCACCATGTATTCCACCGCATCGGCGCTTTCGTCCACGGGTTCGATGGTGATGCGGCGCTTGTTCTTGTAGTCCTTGCCGAACCGCACATAGCCGTCGATCTCGCAGATGATCGCGTGATCCTTGGGGCGACGGGCCTCGAACAATTCCGCCACGCGGGGCAGACCCCCGGTGATGTCCTTGGTCTTGGCACCTTCGCGCGGGATGCGCGCGACCACGTCACCCTGCCGGACCTCCTGCCCGTCCTCGATCGAGAGAATGGCATCCACCGACATCGGATAAGTCACCGGGTTTCCGGTGTCGGTACGCATCGGCTCGCCCGTTTCCGGGTCCATGATGATGATCTCGGGCTTGAGATCGCCACCCTTGGGCACCGAACGCCAATCGGTCACGATCTTCTGGCTCATGCCGGTCGCATCGTCGGTTTCATCGCGCACCGACAGGCCCTGGATCAGGTCCACGAACTTTGCCCGGCCCGCCTTTTCGGCGATGATCGGCAAGGTATAGGGGTCCCATTCATAGAGCTTGTCGCCGCGCGCAACCTGGGTACCATCGCGCACGAAGAGCTTGGTGCCATAGGTCAGCTTGTGGCTGGCTCGCTCGACACCGTTGTCGTCGATGATCGCGATCTGCATGTTGCGTCCCAGGACGATCAGATCGCCCGAGGCGTTTTCCAGAACGTTGGTGTTGCGGAACTCGATCTTGCCGGTCTGCCCCGCTTCCTGGAACGACTGGCTGCCGCCCTGCGCGATACCACCGATGTGGAAGGTCCGCATCGTCAGCTGGGTGCCGGGCTCGCCAATCGACTGCGCCGCGATGATTCCCACCGCCTCGCCCTTGTTGACCAGCGTCCCGCGCGCCAGATCGCGGCCATAGCACCTGGCGCAAACGCCCTCTTCCGCATCGCAGGTCAGCGGCGAACGGATCTTGACGGTGGCGATGCCCGCGGCCTCGATCGTGTCGGCGTCGCGTTCGTCAATCAGATGGTTTTCCGCAATCAACACCTCGCCTGAGACCGGATGCACCACATCCTCGGCCGTGACACGACCCAGGATACGCTCGGCGAGCGAGGCGACAATTTCCCCGTCGTTCACCGCGGCCGAGGCCGTGATGAAACGATCGGTTCCGCAATCGTCGCTGCGCACGATGCAATCCTGCGCCACGTCCACCAGACGGCGGGTCAAATAACCCGAGTTGGCAGTCTTGAGCGCGGTATCCGCCAGACCCTTGCGCGCCCCGTGGGTGGAGTTGAAATACTCCAGCACGGTCAGGCCTTCCTTGAAGTTCGAGATGATCGGCGTTTCGATGATCTCGCCCGAGGGCTTGGCCATCAGGCCACGCATGCCGCCCAGCTGTTTCATCTGGGCAGGCGAACCCCGCGCGCCCGAGTGCGACATCATGTAGACCGAGTTCGGTTCCAGCTCGCGGCCCGCATCGTCATGGCGCACCGCCGAGATGTCGCCCATCATCGCGTTCGCCACCGCGTCCGAGCATTTCGACCAGGCATCGACAACCTTGTTGTACTTTTCGCCCTGGGTGATCAGACCGTCCAGATACTGCTGTTCGAACTCCTTGACCTGATCGCGGGTCTCGTTGACGAACGTCCATTTGGCATCCGGGATCAGCATGTCGTCCTTGCCGAACGAGATGCCGGCGCGGAACGCCTCGCGGAAGCCCAGCGACATGATCTGATCGCAGAAGATCACCGATTCCTTCTGACCGCAGTAGCGATAGACTGTATCGATGACGGTCTGGACATCCTTCTTGCGCAGCAGGCGGTTGACCAGTTCGAACGGGGTCTTGGCGTTGACTGGCAACAGCGCGCCCAGCCGCATCCGGCCCGGCGTGGTTTCATAGCGTTTCCAGACCTCGTTGCCGTTCTCGTCGATCTGGAGGATGCGGCCCTGCACCTTGGCGTGCAGATGGACCTCTTCCGCGGCCAGGGCATGTTCGACCTCTTCGACGCTGGCAAAGATCTTGCCCTCGCCCTTCATGCCCTCGCGCATCATGGTGATGTAATAAAGACCCAGCACCATGTCCTGCGACGGCACGATGATCGGCGAGCCGTTGGCTGGCGACAGCACGTTGTTCGTCGACATCATCAGAACGCGCGCTTCCAGCTGCGCCTCCAGCGACAGCGGAACGTGTACGGCCATCTGGTCGCCGTCGAAGTCGGCGTTGAAGGCGGTGCAGACCAGCGGGTGAAGCTGAATCGCCTTGCCCTCGATCAGGATCGGCTCGAACGCCTGGATGCCCAGGCGGTGCAGTGTCGGCGCCCGGTTCAGCAGGACCGGGTGCTCGCGGATCACCTCGTCCAGAATATCCCAGACCTCGGGGCGCTCCTTTTCGACCAGCTTCTTGGCCTGCTTGACGGTCGAAGACAGGCCCTTGGCCTCAAGCCGGGAATAGATGAACGGCTTGAACAGCTCCAGCGCCATCTTCTTGGGCAGGCCGCATTGGTGCAGCTTCAGTTCGGGGCCGGTCACGATGACCGAACGGCCCGAAAAGTCCACGCGCTTGCCCAGCAGGTTCTGACGGAACCGGCCCTGCTTGCCCTTCAGCATGTCACTGAGCGATTTCAGCGGGCGCTTGTTGTTGCCCGTGATCACCCGGCCACGACGGCCGTTGTCGAACAGCGCATCGACCGATTCCTGCAACATGCGCTTTTCGTTGCGCACGATGATGTCGGGTGCACGCAGTTCGATCAGCCGCTTGAGGCGGTTGTTGCGGTTGATCACCCGGCGATAGAGATCGTTCAGATCGGACGTGGCGAAGCGGCCACCGTCCAGCGGCACCAGCGGGCGCAATTCGGGCGGAATGACCGGCAGGACGGTCAGAACCATCCATTCCGGGCGGTTGCCCGATTCAAGGAAGGATTCGACGACCTTGAGGCGCTTGATGATCTTCTTGGGCTTCAGCTCGCCGGTCGCTTCCTTCAGGTCATCGCGCAACTGGTCGGCGGTGGCCTGAAGGTCGATATTGGCCAGCATTTCGCGGATCGCCTCGGCGCCGATATTGGCGGTGAAGGCGTCGGCGCCATACTGGTCCTGCGCGTCCAGGAATTCTTCCTCGGTCATCAGCTGACCGTATTGAAGTTCGGTCAGACCCGGCTCGATCACCACATAGTTCTCGAAATACAGAACCCGCTCAAGGTCGCGCAGCGTCATGTCCAGCATCAGGCCGATGCGCGACGGCAGCGACTTCAGGAACCAGATATGCGCAACCGGCGCGGCCAGTTCGATATGGCCCATGCGCTCGCGCCGGACCTTTTGAAGCGTCACCTCGACGCCGCATTTCTCGCAGACGACGCCGCGATACTTCATGCGCTTGTATTTGCCGCACAGGCATTCGTAGTCCTTGATCGGACCGAAGATGCGCGCGCAGAACAGGCCGTCACGCTCGGGCTTGAACGTGCGGTAGTTGATGGTCTCGGGTTTCTTGATCTCGCCAAAAGACCAGCTGAGAATCCGTTCGGGGCTTGCCAGCGAAACGCGGATCTCGTCGAAATGCTTGGGCGCGGCCAGCGGGTTGAACGGGTTGGTGGTCAGTTCCTGGTTCATCTCATCATCCTTCAATGGGTGCGGGGAAGGTCAGGATGGGCGGTGACGCCCATCCTGCGAGGCGATCCTCAATCCTCTTCCTCCGAATCCAGGAGTTCCATGTTCAGACCAAGGCCGCGGACTTCCTTCACCAGAACGTTGAAGGATTCGGGCACGCCGGCCTCGAAGTTGTCCTCGCCCTTGACGATGCTTTCATAGACCTTGGTACGGCCAGCCACGTCGTCGGACTTCACGGTCAGCATTTCCTGCAAGGTGTAGGCGGCGCCGTATGCCTCAAGCGCCCAGACCTCCATCTCACCAAGCCGCTGACCGCCGAACTGCGCCTTGCCGCCCAACGGCTGCTGTGTGACCAGCGAGTAGGGGCCGGTCGAGCGCGCGTGCAGTTTGTCATCGACCAGGTGGTGCAGCTTGAGCATGTATTTCGTGCCCACGGTCACCGGACGCGCAAAGGCCTCGCCGGTGCGGCCGTCGTATGCCTGCGACTGTCCTGACGCATCGAACCCGGCCTTGATCAGAACCTCGTTCACATCGGGTTCCTTGGCCCCGTCAAAGACCGGCGTGCCGATCGGCACACCGCCGGTCACGGTACCGGCCGATTCGATCAACGCCTCTTCGTCCATACCGGCGAATGCGGCGTCATAGACCTCGTCGCTATAGGCGATGCGCATGGCATCGCGCACCGGGGTCATGTCGCCCGAGCGCCGATACTCCTGCAAGGCCTCGTCGATCTGCACACCCAGGCCGCGCAATGCCCAGCCCATGTGGGTTTCCAGAATCTGCCCGACGTTCATACGCGAGGGCACGCCCAAGGGGTTCAGAACCAGATCGACGGTGGTGCCATCGGCCAGGAACGGCATGTCCTCTTCCGGAACCACTTTCGATATGACGCCCTTGTTGCCGTGGCGTCCGGCCATCTTGTCGCCCGGCTGAAGCTTGCGCTTGATCGCCAGGAACACCTTGACCATCTTCATCACACCGGGGGGCAGGTCGTCGCCGCGGCGAACCTTCTCGACCTTGTCCTCGAAGCGGTGATTCAGCGCGCGCTTTTGTTGGTCATAGAGCGCGTTCAGCGCCTCGACCTCTTGCGCGGCGGCCTCGTCGCCGAGGGCAAGCTGCCACCACTGGCCGCGACTAAGCGATTCCAGCAACTCCTCGTTGATCTCGGAATTCGGGCGGACGCCTTTCGGCCCCTTTACCGCCGTCTTGCCCAGGATCAGCTGTTGCAAACGCGCATAGATGTTGCGCTCAAGGATCGCCAGCTCGTCGTCGCGGTCGCGCGACAGCCGTTCGATCTCTTCGCGCTCGATCTGAAGCGCACGCTCGTCCTTGTCGACGCCGTGACGGTTGAACACCCGCACCTCGACCACGGTGCCATAGGCGCCGGGCGGCAAACGCAGCGACGTGTCGCGCACGTCCGAGGCCTTTTCACCGAAGATCGCGCGCAAGAGCTTTTCTTCCGGGGTCATCGGGCTTTCGCCCTTGGGCGTGATCTTGCCCACCAGAATATCGCCGGCCTGCACCTCGGCCCCGATGTAGACGATCCCGGCTTCGTCAAGGTTGCGCAGGGCTTCCTCGCCGACATTGGGAATGTCGCGGGTGATTTCCTCGGGCCCAAGCTTGGTGTCGCGCGCCGCGACCTCGTATTCCTCGATATGGATCGAGGTGAACACGTCATCCTTGAGGATGCGCTCGGAGATCAGGATCGAGTCCTCGTAGTTGTAGCCGTTCCACGGCATGAAGGCGACGGTCACGTTGCGCCCGACCGCCAGTTCGCCCATGTCGGTGCTGGGCCCGTCGGCGATGACCTCGCCACGCTCGACCGTATCACCCACCTTGACCAGCGGACGCTGGTTGATGCACGAGGACTGGTTCGAACGCTTGAACTTGCGCAGGCGATAGATGTCGACCCCCGGCTCGCCCGGTTCCAGCATCTCGGTTGCGCGCACGACGATCCGCTGGGCATCGACCTGGTCGATGATACCGGCGCGGCGCGCCATGATCGACGAGCCCGAATCGCGCGCCACGATCGCTTCGATCCCGGTGCCGACAAGCGGGGCATCCGATTTCAGAAGCGGCACCGCCTGGCGCATCATGTTCGAGCCCATCAGGGCACGGTTGGCGTCGTCGTTTTCAAGGAACGGAATCAGCGACGCGGCGACCGACACCAGCTGCTTGGGCGACACGTCGATCAGATCGATCGTTTCGCGCGGAGCCAGCTGGAACTCGCCACCCTTGCGGGTCGAGACCAGATCGTTGACGAAGCCGCCATCGGCATCCAGCGTTGCGTTCGCCTGAGCGATGACGTGGCGCTGCTCCTCGGTGGCCGACAGATAGATCACCTCGTCGGTCACCTTTCCGTCCACGACCTTGCGATAGGGCGTTTCGATGAAGCCATACTTGTTGACACGGGCATAGGTCGCAAGCGAGTTGATCAGACCGATGTTCTGCCCTTCGGGCGTTTCGATCGGGCACATGCGGCCGTAATGGGTCGGATGCACGTCGCGCACCTCGAACCCCGCGCGTTCGCGCGTCAGGCCACCCGGACCAAGCGCCGACAGGCGCCGCTTGTGGGTCACCTCGGACAGCGGGTTGGTCTGATCCATGAACTGCGACAGCTGGCTTGAGCCGAAGAATTCACGCACCGCCGCAGCCGCCGGTTTGGCGTTGATCAGATCTTGCGGCATCACGGTGTCGATTTCGACCGACGACATGCGCTCGCGGATCGCGCGCTCCATGCGCAGAAGGCCCAGGCGATACTGGTTTTCCATCAGCTCGCCCACCGAACGCACACGGCGGTTGCCCAGATGGTCGATGTCGTCGATCTCGCCCCTGCCGTCGCGCAGTTCCACCAGCGCCCTGATGCAGGCAATGATGTCCTCGCGGCGCAGCGTGCGCTGGGTGTCCGGCGCATCGAGATCGAGCCGCATGTTCATCTTGACCCGGCCCACGGCCGACAGGTCGTAGCGTTCGCTGTCGAAAAACAGCGTATCGAACAGCGCGGCGGCGGCGTCATAGGTTGGGGGCTCGCCCGGACGCATCACGCGATAGATCTCCATCAGCGCGCCTTCGCGGTTCCAGACCTTGTCGGCAGCCATCGTGTTGCGGATGTAGGGGCCGACGTTGACACCGTCGATGTCCAGCACCGGAATATCGGTGATGCCCTGATCCATCAGCACCTTCAGCGAACCGCCCTTGACCTCGCCATCCTTGTCCAGATCCCAGGTCAGTTCGTCACCGGCCTCGACCCAGATCTCGCCGGTTTCCTCGTTGATGATGTCGCGCGCAACGAACCGGCCGACGATATAGTCGAACGGCACCAGCAGCTCGGTAACCTTGCCCTCGTCGATCCATTTCTTGACCATCCGCGGCGTGGCCTTGTCACCGGCCTTGAGGATGACCTCGCCGGTGGCGGCATCGACCAGATCCATCGTCGGACGGGTGCCGCGCACGCGCTCGGGGAAGAAGCGCGTAACCCAGCCGCGCCCCTTTTCCAGGCGATAGTTCACCGTGTCGTAATAGGCGTCCATGATCGCTTCCTGATCCATGCCGAGGGCATAAAGCAGGGTCGTCACCGGCAGTTTCCGGCGGCGGTCGATGCGGGCAAAGACCAGATCCTTGGGATCGAATTCGAAATCCAGCCACGAACCGCGATAGGGGATGATCCGGCACTGGAACAGCAGCTTGCCCGAGGAATGGGTCTTGCCCTTGTCATGATCGAAGAACACGCCGGGCGAACGGTGCATCTGGCTGACGACCACGCGCTCGGTGCCGTTGACGATGAACGTGCCGTTCGGCGTCATGAGCGGCATGTCGCCCATGAACACTTCCTGTTCCTTGATGTCCTTGACCGACTTCGCGCTGGTGTCGGGATCGACATCGAACACGATCAGTCGCAGCGTGACCTTCAGCGGCGCCGCATAGGTCATGTCGCGGGTCTGGCATTCGTCGATATCGTATTTGGGCTTTTCCAGCTCGTATTTCACGAATTCCAGAACTGCCGTCTCGTTGAAATCCTTGATCGGGAATACCGACTGGAAGGTGCCCATCAGCCCTTCGCCGTCCAGCGGCTTTTCGCTGTCACCTGAGCGCAGGAACAGATCATAGGACGATTTCTGAACCTCGATGAGGTTCGGCATCTCCAGGACTTCGCGGATCTTGCCATACATCCGGCGGATGCGTTTCTGGCCAACGTAGGTCTGAGCCATGCTCGGTATCACCTTTCATTCTTTCGCGGGCGCGCGTGCCGTGGGGCCTCGGCCGTGCCGCCGCTTGCGAAACAGAAGCGCGAGCTCCATTCTTGCAGACCGTCCCACCGGCCTGCGCCCGAGCCCGTGCTGCTTCTGGGCGAGGTTCCAGGGTTGGAGCCCCGGCCAGAAACAGCTTTGGCCGGGCCCGGAACTGTGCCGGACCCAGCCATGTCATACGGTCAGGGTGCCCGGCACCCCGACGATCACTTCAGCTCGACTTTCGCACCAGCGTCTTCGAGCTTTTTCTTGATCTCTTCGGCTTCGGCCTTCGGAGCCTGCTCCTTGACGGCCTTGCCACCGGCTTCGACCAGGTCCTTGGCTTCTTTCAGGCCCAGACCGGTGATCGCGCGGACTTCCTTGATCACGTTGATCTTGTTGGCGCCGGCTTCGACCAGGATGACGTCGAATTCGGTCTTTTCCTCGACAGCGGCGCCGGCGTCACCGCCTGCGGCCGGACCGGCCATCATCACCGCGCCGCCAGCGGCGGGCTCGATGCCGTATTCGTCCTTGAGGATTTGCTTCAGCTCCTGGGCTTCCAGCAGCGTGAGGTTCACGATTTGCTCGGCGAGTGCTTTCAGATCAGCCATTTTTCCGTTTCCATTCTAACAGGGTGT
Source organism: Rhodobacteraceae bacterium HLUCCA12 (assembly GCA_001314715.1). GTDB lineage: Bacteria > Pseudomonadota > Alphaproteobacteria > Rhodobacterales > Rhodobacteraceae > Pararhodobacter. The sequence continues at coordinate 14,448 of LJSV01000004.1, forward strand.
TTCCGACATGGGACAGCGTCCGCATGCGGGCCTTTGAGTTGCTCACGCGGCTTCGCGCTCCTCGAGCGAGGAGAGGATGCCCGCGATGTTCGAAGCAGGTGCGCCAATGGCCCCGGCGATGTTCGAGGCAGGAGCGCCGATGCAGGACACGACCTGAGCGATAAGCTCTTCGCGCGAGGGCATCGAAGCCACGGCCTTGACACCATCCGGCGTCAGTGCCGACTCGCCCATCGCCCCACCAAGAATTTCAAGCTTCTTGTTGGTTTTGGCGAATTCGTCGACCACCTTCGCCGCGGCGACGGGGTCTTCGGAATAGGCGAGAACGGTCATGCCCGTCAGAAGGTCGGCGATGCTTGCGCAGGGCTTTCCCTCAAGGGCGATCTTGGCAAGCCTGTTCTTGGCGACACGCACGGCACCGCCCGCTTCACGCATTTTCGCGCGCAGGCCCTGCATCTCGGCAACCGTAAGACCCGCGTAGTGTGCAACGACGACCACGCCAGAGCTTTCGAAGATCTGGCCGAGTTCCTCGACCACTTTCTCTTTTTGGGCTCTATCCACAGGTTTACTCCAAGGTTGGGGGTTTCCCCCCGGCTCATGTTTGTCCCGGACCAGGGCCCGGAACGTTCGGGTCCGCAAGGGAGCCGAGGCCAAAACCGCCCGAGGGAACCCCCGGCCAAATTCGTCTCGTTCCCCATCTCAGGCAGGAGATTAAGCCCTTTCGGGCACCCGCCGTCTCGGACAGGACGGGGCGTTTCCGCCCCGTCACCCCCGGCGAACCGGGGATTGCTTGCGCGCCGGGCGTGCCTGCCCGCCGCGCCAGATTATTGCGCCGTTGCCGATGCCAGATCGACGCTCACGCCCGGCCCCATGGTCGAGGACAGCGAGACCTTCTTCAGATAGGCACCCTTGGCGCCGGTCGGCTTGGCCTTGGCCACCGCATCGACGAATGCGCGCACGTTCTGCGCCAGCTGATCGGCATTGAACGACACCTTGCCGACACCGGCATGGATGATCCCGGCCTTCTCGACTTTGAACTGGACCTCGCCGCCCTTGGCATTCTTGACGGCTTGCGCGACATCCATTGTCACCGTGCCCACCTTGGGGTTCGGCATCAGGTTGCGCGGACCCAGGATCTTGCCCAGACGGCCGACCAGGGGCATCATGTCCGGCGTCGCAATGCAGCGATCGAACTCGATCTTGCCTTGCTGGATCGTTTCCATCAGGTCTTCGGCCCCGACGATGTCGGCACCGGCGTCCTTGGCCTCGTCGGCCTTGGGGCCGCGGGCAAAGACCGCCACGCGCACCGTCTTGCCGGTGCCGTTGGGCAGGGTCACGACGCCACGGACCATCTGATCGGCATGCCGCGGATCGACGCCCAGGTTGAGCGCGATCTCAACGGTTTCGTCGAACTTGGCGTTGGCGTTGCCCTTGATCAGGCCGAGAGCGTCCTCGACCGAAAGGTTTGCCTTGCCGTCAAAGGCTTCGCGGGCGGCGCGGGTGCGTTTTCCAAGCTTTGCCATGGTTTATCCCTTCACCTCGATGCCGCAGGACTTCGCCGAGCCCAGAATGATCTGCATTGCACCCTCGACGTCGATGGCGTTCAGATCCTTCATCTTGGCTTCGGCGATCTCGCGCACCTGCTTGACGGTGACGGTGCCCGCAGTCTCGCGACCCGGCTTTTCCGCACCCTTGGCGCGGCTGCGCTTGCCGACGGGCTTCAGGCCGGCGGCACGCTTGAGATACCATGACGCAGGCGGCGTCTTCAGCTCCATGCTGAATGACTTGTCCTGATAATAGGTGATCACCACCGGAACCGGCGAGCCCGGCTCCATGTCTGCCGACTTCGCGTTGAAGTCCTTGCAGAACTGCATGATGTTGATCCCGCGCTGACCCAGCGCAGGGCCGACGGGAGGCGAGGGGTTGGCCTGCCCCGCCTTCACTTGCAGCTTCAGCTGCCCGATTACTTTCTTGGCCATTCGGCCTCTCCTTCTGTCACCGCCCCGGCATGCGGGGCCTGCTTAGTGGTCCGGCCAGATGCCCGGCGGGCATCCGCGCCTCCCACGGGATCGCTCAGGCGGTTTTCTGCACCTGAGTGAATTCCAGATCGACCGGCGTCGGACGACCGAAGATCGACACCATGACCTTCAGGCGGTTGTTTTCCTCGTCCGCCTCTTCGACCATGCCCGAGAACCCTTCGAACGGGCCGTCGGTCACCTTGACCTGCTCGCCGATCTCGAACCGGATCAGGTTGCGCGGCGCCTCCTGCCCTTCCTCGACACGGTTGAGGATCAGGTTCACCTCTTCGTCGCGCATCGGGCTGGGCTTGCCCTGCTGGCCCAGGAAACCGGTCACGCGGTTGATCGAGTTGATCAGGTGATAGGTCCGGGTGTTCATCTCCATGCGCACGAGGACATAGCCGGGCATGAACCGACGCTCGCTGCTGACCTTCTTGCCGCGACGAACCTCGATCACCTCTTCGGTGGGCACCAGGACTTCTTCGATCTCGTCTTCCAGACCGGCCTCGGCCGCGGCGACGCGTATCTGCTCGGCGACCTTCTTTTCGAAATTCGAGAGCACGCTCACCGAATACCAGCGCATCGCCATCCGTCCGTCCTAACCTCGCACCGGGCGGAAGTTCCGCCGCAATTCTGATATTCTCCGCGTTTCGCACAGGGTTGCGAACCGCGCCGATCCGACCAGCAAAAAATGTGCGCACCGAATCGGTGCGCGCCATTCTGTCGGAGGTTGTCGCAGCCTTTATCGCCCATCGCGCCGCTTTTCAAGAGCGTATGGTGAAAAGATTGCGCCGCGGCCGACCTGTCAGCCGACCATGTCCAGTATGCCCGTCAGCCCGGTGCGGATCAGCAGATCGACCAGAAAGAAGAACACGGCCGTCAGCGATGCCAGAACCAGCACCATGATCGTGCTGATCGTCACTTCGCGCCGGTTCGGCCAGACGACCTTTGCGGTCTCGCTGCGAACCTGCTGAATGAACGTCAAGGGGTTGGTCTTGGCCATGGGTGTCCTCTGGGCATCGGGCCCGGTGGCCCGTCTGCGCCCAGATAACGGCAAGCGCGCGGCAATTCAAGCCTTCGCGCCCGTCACCATAGTGCGGTCACCCGATCCATCCGGGCGATTTCCGCGCAATCGGTGTCATAGCTGGCTGTCGTGCGGGCAAGCGTGTCCTGATCGAAGGGGTGAAAGGCCGGATACACCGCGCCCTTGGGATAGGCCTCGCGCAGCGCCTGGACGCGGCTGGCGACATGATCGCGGTCGGCCATCATGAAGGCGCGACACTCGTCCATCACGGCGGCGTGGGCGCGCGCCGACAGGCCCGGATGGGCGCGCGGCTGGGCAAGGCGCACCAGCGATGCGCCCTCACTCAAAAGCCCCCGCAACACCGCCGGTGCGACCGCTGGATAGTCTTCGTATCGCCACACGGCAAGGCGCAGGCCCGGCATCGCGTCGATCAACCGTTCGACAAGGCCAGACCAGCGCAACGCCGCCGGATCGACAGCCCCCAGAAACCGGTCGAACGGCATGACCCGCCCGCTCATCAGCCACTGCGAATAGACCGAGGTCAGGTAGCCTGCCGGATTGCGCAGGGCCAGCGCCACCGTCACCGGCCCGTCGGGAAGCGTCGCCGCCAGGAGCGCGAGGCGCGCGCCCGCATGGGCATACAGGGTGCCCTCGCGAAAGACCCCAGGATTATAGAGCGCGCCGAGAATGTTCTCGTCGCTCACGACCAGACGGTCCGCCCACCTGGCGGCGGTGGCGAATGCCGCGCGGATCTGCGCGCCATGCTCCGCCGCGCTCGCAGCGCTTGGCTCAAGGCCCAGATAGTTTTGCAATCGCAGCCCGTCCTTGCGCAGATCGCCCGGCAGAAACAGGGCGGTGCCGCCCCTGCCCAGCGCACCACGCCTGTGTGCCAGCGCCAGCTGCAAATGCGTGCTGGCGGTCTTGTGCGCACCGATATGAAGGATGATCTGCATCTGCCCTGTGTCACCCCCGTGTCACAAGGGCCTGGCAGGGGCAGAGGGACTCGAACCCCCGACCCTCGGTTTTGGAGACCGATGCTCTACCAACTGAGCTATACCCCTAGGCCTGCCGCGGGGGTTACGGCAGCGGCGCGGGGAAATCAAGAGGGGTTTTGCCGCGCGCCGGCGGTTCGGCCGGGCCGCACGGGAACGGCTACGCGGGATCGGCCAGCAACCGCCCCCCGTCATGGCCACGCACACGGGCCGAAACGATCTGGCCCTCGGGCTGGTCGGTATCAAAGATCACTTCGGCAAACTGGGCGGTTCGGCCCATGCGCGGGCTTTCCATCAGGACCGCGTGGCGCTGGCCGTGTTGCGCCGCCAGATGCGCCTCGGCCCGCGCGGCCCCCGCGTCACGCAGGCGCGCGGCGCGGATGCGGATGGCGCCGCCCGCGACCTGCGGCATCCGCGCCGCCGGCGTGCCCTTGCGCGGACTGTAGGGAAAGACGTGCAACCAGGTCAGCCCGCAATCCGCGATCAGTTTCAGCGAATTTTCGAACATCGTCTCGGTCTCGGTCGGAAAGCCGGCAATGATGTCGGCACCGAACACGATATCCGGGCGCAGGCGCCGCGCCTCGGCGCAAAAGCGGATCGCGTCGTCGCGCAGATGCCGGCGTTTCATGCGCTTGAGGATCATGTCGTCGCCCGCCTGCAACGACAGGTGCAGATGGGGCATCAGCCGTGGTTCGGTGGCGATGCCCTCCATCAGCGCGGGATCGGCCTCGATCGAATCGATGGACGAGATGCGCAGGCGCGGCAGGTCCGGCACCAGCTTCAGGATACGCCGAACCAGATCGCCCAGGCGCGGCGTCGCCGGAAGGTCGGCACCCCAGGAGGTCAGATCGACCCCCGTCAGCACCACTTCGTTGAACCCCGCGCCGACCAGTCGCTTGATCTGCTCGACCACCACGCCGGCCGGGACCGAGCGCGAATTGCCCCGGCCATAGGGGATGATGCAGAACGTGCAGCGATGATCGCAGCCGTTCTGAACCTGCACATAGGCGCGGCTGCGCGTGCCGAACCCGTCGATCAGATGACCCGCGGTTTCACGAACCGATAGAATGTCGTCAACCTGAACGCGCTCGGTCCGGCCGATGAGGTCGGGGGCCATGGCAGCCCAGGTGGCGGCTTGCATCTTTTCGTGATTGCCGATCACGCGCGTGACCTCGGGCATGGCGGCAAAGGTTTCGGGCTCGGTCTGGGCGGCGCATCCGGTGACGATGATCGGCGCATCGGGATGCGCGCGGCGCAATCTGCGGATCTCCTGGCGGGCCTTGCGCACGGCCTCGGCCGTCACCGCGCAGGTGTTGACCACGACCGCGTCCCCGAGCCCGGCTTGCGCGGCCAGATCCTTCATGGCCTCGGTTTCATAGGCATTGAGGCGGCAGCCCAGCGTTGTAAAGACAGGCGCGTTCATCACACCCCCGCCAGGAATGCCGGTGACAGAACCGCGTCGAACACATGTGCGACCGGGCCAGACAGCCAGACACCATCATCGCCCCAATCGACGCGCAATTCGCCGCCATCGACGACCAGGTCCACCCGCCGTCCGGTCAGCCCGCGCATATGGGCCGCCACGGCAGCGGCGCAGGCACCCGAACCGCAGGCAAGCGTGATGCCCGTCCCGCGTTCCCAAACGCGAAGCCTGAGAACGTCATCGCCCAGCAAGCTGGCGAATTCGACATTGGTGCGCTCGGGGAACAAGGGATGATGCTCGATCCTCGGACCCAGGGTTTCCAGCGCGACAACCTCGGCATCGGGAACGAAGAAGACGCAATGGGGATTGCCCATGCCGATCGCGACGGGGTCGCCCTCGATCGGCAGGTGCAGGTGGTCCTGTACGCCGGCAAGCGGGATGTCGCGCCAATCCGTCAGCGGTGCGCCCATGTTGACCCAGATCGCGCCGCCGCGCCGTTCGGCACGCAGCAGCCCGCGCGAGGTGCGGATCGCAACGCAATCGCGCCCGCCTTCGCGCATCACCAGATCGGCAACACAGCGCGTGGCATTTCCGCAAGCTCCGGCGCGCGATCCATCGGAATTCCAGAAATCCAGCGCCAGGTCGGCATCGCCGTCGCCGTCGCCGTCATGCAGTTCGGCCAGTTGATCGTAGCCGACACCACGATGGCGGTCGCCAATGGCACGGGCAAGCGCAGCCGTCATCATCGCCCCACGCCCGCGTGAGTCGATCACCACAAAATCGTTGCCGGCCCCGTGCATCTTGCGAAAGGCCAGGCCAGGGGGGTGGCCGTCTGTCGTCATGCGCGCGATATAGGACATTTGACGACGCCCCGCCAGTGCCGGAAAGCGGCCGGGATAGGCATGCGCCGCGACGCTCGACAAGAACACCCTGGCCATAACGATCGTTCATGACTGGCCCTAAACAACCGCATCGTACTTAACGATGTTTGCGCCGGGCCCCACGCGAAACCGCCACTTGCGCCGAAGGACATGCCGATGACACCCTTTCCGCCTTCGGTGATGCAAGCGTCGAGGATCGACGCATGAACCTGCCCTTTGATCTCGGCCCCCTTGGTGCCGCCTTCATGGTGGTGGCGTTCTTCGCGGCAGCGTTCGTGCGGGGATATTCCGGCTTTGGCTTCGGGGCGCTGGTCGTTTCGGCCGGGGCGCTGGTGATGAACCCGCTGCACCTGGTCGCCGTCGCCATTATCGGCGATCTGATCCTGTCGCTTCAGCAATGGCACGGAGTTCGGCATCAGATCGACTGGCGCCGCGTTCTGACGCTGTTTGCAGGCTCGGTGATCGGGCTGCCGCTGGGACTTTGGGCCCTGACCACAATCACCGAGGATCTGGCGCGCGCCGTGATCGCCCTCTATGTCCTGGGCATGTGCCTGGCGCTACTGCTGGGCTGGACGCTGACAGCGCGCGCCGGGACGCCCATGACCTTCGGCACGGGCGCGGTGTCGGGGGTGGCCAACGCCGCCGGTGTCGGCGGGTTGCCGGTCGTCGTCTTCTTTGCCGCGCAGACCATGGCGCCGGTGGTCTTTCGCGCAACGCTGATTGCCTATTTCATGTTGCTGGATCTGTGGACCATTCCGCTGCTGCTGCATCGCGGACTGATCAGCGGCGATACGCTGGTGGTTCTGGTCGTCGCGCTGCCGCTGTTCGTTCTCGGCGCATGGACCGGCGGACGACGATTTCTGCGCACCGAGCCCCGCGAATTCCGGCGTTTCGCCATCATCCTGCTGATGGCGCTGGCGCTGTCGGGGCTGGTCAAGGCGCTCTGGCCGTGACACCGAATGCGCATTGGCCCCGGCCGGCAAACACCGTAAGACGCCTGAAACGGACCGAAACAAGACACCCGAATGGCTGAGATCCTGACACCGCCGCAAGGGCACAACCAACCGCTCAAGGCGGCGCTCTGGATGTGCGGCGCGATCGCATCGTTTTCGCTGATGGCGGTGTCCGGGCGGGCGGTCCAGGCCGAGTTGAACACGTTCGAACTGATGTTCTGGCGTTCGCTGATCGGCTTTGTCATCGTGCTGTGCGTCGTCGCCACCAGCCCGCGCGGGCTGGCGCAGGCCGCCACGCGGGTGCCGGGCCTGCACGTCGCGCGCAACCTGTTCCACTTCGCCGGGCAGAACCTGTGGTTCTACGGGATCATGGCCATACCCATGGCGCAACTGGTGGCACTGGAATTCACGCTTCCCATCTGGGTGGTCCTGCTGGCACCGCTGCTTCTGGGCGAGGCATTGACGCGGCGCAAGCTGCTGGTTGCCGTGATCGGTTTTCTGGGCGTTCTACTCGTGGCGCAGCCGGGTGTGCAACCTGTCAGCCTGGGCCATCTGGCGGGCCTGGGCGCGGCGCTGGCATTTGCACTGAACATGATGCTGACCAAGCGGATCATGCGCCATGACGGGGTGCTGTGCGTGCTGTTTTGGATGACGCTGTCGCAAACCGTGTTCGGCCTGGGCCTGGCGCTGGCCTGGGGGTTCACCTGGCCAAGCCTGTCGCTGACGCCATGGGTGCTGATTATCGGCCTGACCGGGCTGAGCGCGCATTTCTCGCTGACATCGGCACTGGGGCATGCCCCGGCCTCGATCGTCGCGCCGATGGAATTCGCGCGCTTGCCGATCATCGCGATGATCGGGTTCTGGCTTTATGCCGAAGCGCTGGACCCGCTGGTGTTCCTGGGTGCCGCAATCATTGTCTCGGCCAATTCGCTCAATCTCAGGCGGCAACGCGCGTGACGTAACTCGCCTGACCGGGATGACAGGTGTGATCCGGCAATGGTTGCAAATCCAAGGAATTCTTGACGATGGCGTTGCGTAAAGGCTTTTCAGGTCGTTGACCCTGTGGTTTAACAGGCACCATCAGCCCCAACGGGGTTGCAAACATTACCCATGGGAGGAGATTCATGGACCGTCGTTCTTTCTTGCGCACGTCAGCATTTGGCGGCGCTGCGGCTGCTGCGACCACGCTGGCCGCACCCGCCGTCGCGCAAGGCAACATGACCTGGCGCATGGTAACCACCTGGCCGCGCAACTTTCCCGGCCTCGGCGTCGGCGCCCAGCGCCTGGCCGATCGCATCACCGCGGCCACCGATGGCCAGCTGACCGTCGAGGTGTTTTCCGCCGGCGAAATGGTGCCGCCGCTGCAATCGCTTGATGCAGTGATCGACGGCTCGGCCGAGATGAGTCACGGCGCTGCCTATTACTGGCAGAACAAGTCGGTTGGCCTGTCGTTCTTTACCGGCGTTCCGTTCGGCATGACCTCGCGCGAGTTGACGGGCTGGGTGCGCCACCTGGGCGGCCAGGAGCTGTGGGACGAAATCTATGACGAGTTCGGCGTACAGGGTTTCCTGTCGGGCGACACCGGCACCCAGACCGGCGGCTGGTTCCGCGACGAGCTGAACGGGCTTTCCGATCTGGACGGGCTGCGGTTCCGCACACCCGGTCTGGGCGGGCAAGTCTGGCAGAAGCTGGGCGCATCGGTCACCAACATGGCCGCGGGCGAGATTTTCGCCGCGCTTCAGACCGGGTCTCTGGACGCCGCCGAGTTCGTCGGCCCCTATAACGACCTGGCGCTGGGCTTCCACCAGATCTGCAAGCACTACTACACCTCGTCCTTCGTCGAGCCCGGTCTTGCCACCGAACTCGTCGTCGACAAGGCCAAGTATCAGGAGCTGCCGTCGAACATCCAGGCGATCATCCGCGATGTCTGCCAGGCTGAATATGACCAGGTCGCCTCGGACTTCGCGGCCAACGACCCGCGCGCACTTCGCACCCTGGTCGACGAGCACGATGTGATCGTTCATTCCAGCTTCCCCGAAGACATCCTTGAGGCGGGGGCGGACGGCGCCAAGGAAATCATGCAGGAGCTTCTGGAAAGCGACGACGACCTGACCCGCCGCACCGCGCGCAGCTTCGTCGACGCGCTGAAGCTGATGCGGACCCGCACGGAAGGGACCGATCAGGTCTATACCCGTGCGCGGGAACAGTATCTGGACCTGTCGGACCTCTGATCGGCCTTGCGAAAGGGCGAGGCACCGAGGCCCCGCCCTTTTTTCGGTTGACGACTGGACCCGGAGCGGACAAGGCATCGCTCCGGGTTTCCTGAATGGATCGGGCGCGATCGGCCTGTTGGCAAGGTCGCATCCGCATCCGGTTCGAACCCGTCGAAACATCACTGGGGGAAGCCTTGGAACTTCTGGCCACCATCATGCGGGCGATCAACCTGACAAACCGGGTGATCGGAAACGTCTTCGTCTGGCTTTCGGTCGGAATCGTCCTGGTCTGTTTCTGGGTCGTCATCGAACGCTATGTCTTCGGCATAACGCGACTGTGGATGCAGGATCTCTATCCCTGGATGAACGGTGTGATGTTCACCGCCGTCGCAGGCTATGCGCTGTATCGCAACGATCATGTCCGCGTCGATATCTTCTATCGCCCCGCCTCGACCCGGACAAAGGCCTGGATGGACCTTGTCGGCGTGCTGGCCTTTTTGCTGCCCTTCGCCGCGGTCGTCTGGATCTATTCCTTTGTTTTCGTCTCTCGGTCATGGGGGCTGCACGAGGGATCGGCCAATCCGGGGGGCATGCCGGGGCTGTTCATTCTCAAGTCCTTCATCCTGGTGTTCGCCGTCAGCATCGCCCTCCAGGGCATTGCGATGCTGATCCGCTCGATCCTGCTGATCGCGGAGCGTGAGGATCTGGTGCCCCAGGATTTTCGCTACAACTACGACACGGAGTAAGCAGGCATGGACCCCGTACTGATTGGCGAGATCCTTGCCGCAACCATGTTCCTTGGCGTGATCGGCATGCTGATGCTGGGGTTTCCTGTGGCCTTCACGCTGGCCGGAACCTCGATCATCTTTGCCGTCATCGGCCTGCAGTTCGGCGTTTTCGACATGTCGAACCTGCGATCGCTGGCGGGGCGCTATACCGGTTACATGATCAACGAGGTGCTGGTCGCGGTGCCGCTGTTCATCTTCATGGGCGTGATGCTGGAACGCTCGAACATCGCCGAGCAGCTTCTGTCAACGATGGGCCGGCTGTTCGGGAACATGCGCGGCGGGCTGGGCATATCGGTGATCGTGGTGGGCGCGTTGCTGGCCGCATCGACGGGCGTGGTCGGGGCGACCGTGGTGACGATGGGCCTGATCTCGTTGCCGGCGATGATGCGCGCGGGCTACGATCCGAAGCTGGCCTGCGGGACAATCTGTGCCAGCGGCACGCTGGGCCAGATCATTCCGCCGTCGACGGTGCTGATCTTCATGGGCGACATGATCGCCGGCATGAACAGCCAGGTGCAGATGAGCCTTGGAAACTTCGCGCCGAAAACGGTGTCGGTGGGCGATCTGTTCGCGGGCGCCTTTATACCGGGACTGTTGCTGGTCGTGCTGTATATCGCCTACATCCTCTTCAAGGCGATCGCCGACCCCGAAAGCTGCCCCGCGACCCCGATCCCCGAAAGCGAGCGCAAGGGGATCTGGCGCGAGATCGTGGTGGCGCTTGTGCCCCCGCTACTGCTGATTGCGGCAGTGCTCGGCTCGATCCTTGGCGGGATCGCCACACCGACCGAGGCCGCATCGGTCGGCGCGGTCGGGGCCACGGTCCTTGCCGCCGCGCGCTGGCGGCTGAGCGTGGCGGTGGTGGTCAACGTGGTGCGCCGCACAGCGGTCATCACCTCGATGATCTTCATCATCCTGTTCGGGGCGTCGGTCTTTGCCATCGTGTTCCGGCAGATGGGCGGGGACAACCTGGTGCACGAATTCCTGGCATCCATGCCGGGCGGGGCGATGGGGGCCATGATCACGGTGATGATCATCATGTTCGTGCTGGGCTTCATCCTTGACACGTTCGAGATCATCTTCATCGTTCTGCCGATCACGGCGCCGACGCTGCTGCTGCTGGGTGTCGATCCGGTCTGGCTGGGCGTGATGATCGGGGTCAACCTTCAGACCAGCTTCCTGACACCGCCATTCGGCTTTTCGCTGTTTTACCTGCGCGGCGTGGCCCCGAACAACGTTTCGACCATGATGATCTATCGGGGCGCCGTGCCGTTCGTGATTTTGCAGATCGTGGCGATCGCGATTTTGTTCATTTTCCCCGGACTGGTGACCTGGCTGCCATCGCTGCTGTTCTAAAGCCGTTCGACAGATGACTGCCAGATCCGGTGCACCGAGGGGTGCGCCGGATCTTTCGGGTCCACCCGCGGGGGACGTGACATGCGATGCACACTGGCGGGTTTCGTGCTGCTATGCTAGCGCAGCGCCATGCTGGACGTGTTTCTTCAGACCCTTCCGTTCTTTGCCGTGATCGGCCTGGGCTATTGGGCCGGTCGCACCGGGTTCTTTACCCGCGAGGCGACGGCCTATCTGACGAAATTCGTCTTTTACTTCGCGCTTTCAGCCATGCTGTTCGGGTTTTCAGCCAACATGTCGCTGGGCGACATCTTTGACCCGCGCGCGGCAGTGGCGTATCTGTGGGGCTGCGGCCTGATCTACCTGATCGCGCTTTCGGTCGCCTTTGCCCGGCGCCTGCCGCTGACCCAGGCGGCGATGGAGGCACACACCGCGATCATCGGCAATACCGGCTTTCTGGGCGTGCCCATGCTGGTTCTGCTGCTGGGTGAACAGGCGGCGGGCACGATCATCCTGGTGCTTGTCATCGACCTGATCGTGTTCTCGACCCTTCTGACGGTGATTGTCACCTTGTCGCGCGAGGGGCGCCTGTCGCTGGACCTGCCGCGCGTGATCGCCATGGGGCTGCTGAAGAACCCGATGATCGTGGCCATGGCGCTTGGCTTGATGTGGTCGGCGACCGGAACGGACCTGCCCCAGCCCGTCAATGCCTTCATGACACTTCTGGGGGCAGCAGCGACGCCCGGCGCACTGTTCGCAATCGGCGCCTCGCTTGCCAACAACCGGGCCGAGCGCGTTACCGTGGCAGGCTGGCTGACCGTTGCAAAGATTATTCTGCATCCGGTGGCGGTGGCCTTTGCGGCCTTCTTTCTGTTCAATGTCGCGCCCTACACCGCCGGGGTGCTGGTGGCCGCATCGGCACTGCCGGTCGCCGGCAATGTCTATATCCTTGCCCAGCATTACGACATCGCGGTCGCAAGGGTTTCCGCCGCGATCCTGATCTCGACCGCGTTCAGTGTCCTCACGCTGCCGCCGATCATTGCGCTTGCCACGCCCTAGAAGCGCAAGGCGGGGGCAGCATCGGGCACCAGACCGTCGTTGTGCCGCGCTGACCTCCGGTTTGCCGCCGATTGGTCATCGCAAATACGACCGATGCTGGAATTCTATGGAAAATGATCCGTCCGCGTGGCTTGCAGCGGTTTTACCCCCTGCCTATATAGCCTTCGAAGCCGGGCGGCCCCCGCACACTCAGACACCGGGTGCCGAACGGATCAGGGATCTGGGCTGCGGAGCCTGATGGGACTGCCGCCCTTGGAAATCGCCGAAGTAAAGAGGTGCATATCATGGCCAAAGTCATCGGGATCGACCTCGGGACGACAAATAGCTGCGTTGCCATCATGGATGGGTCGCAACCCCGAGTCATCGAAAATTCCGAAGGTGCGCGGACGACGCCTTCGATCGTGGGTTTCACGGAAAGCGAGCGTCTGGTGGGCCAGCCCGCCAAGCGTCAGGCTGTCACCAACCCGACCAACACCGTTTTTGCCGTCAAGCGACTGATCGGCCGCCGTCTGGGCGATGCCGAGGTCGAGAAGGACAAGAAACTGGTTCCCTACAAGATCGTTGACGGGGGCAATGGCGACGCCTGGGTCGAAGTGCGCGGCGAAAAGTACAGCCCCGCCCAGGTTTCAGCCTTCATTCTGCAAAAGATGAAGGAAACCGCCGAAAGCTATCTGGGTGAGTCCGTCACACAGGCCGTGATCACGGTTCCGGCGTATTTCAACGACGCCCAGCGTCAGGCCACCAAGGATGCCGGCAAGATCGCCGGGCTGGAGGTTCTGCGCATCATCAACGAACCCACGGCGGCCGCGCTGGCCTATGGCCTGGACAAGAAGGAATCGAAGACCATCGCCGTCTATGACCTTGGCGGCGGCACCTTTGACATCACGATCCTGGAAATCGACGACGGCCTGTTCGAGGTGAAATCCACCAATGGCGACACGTTCCTGGGTGGCGAAGACTTCGACATGCGGATCGTCAATTACCTGGCCGACGAGTTCAAGAAGGAACACGGTGTCGATCTGACCGCCGACAAGATGGCGCTCCAGCGCCTGAAGGAAGCGTCCGAAAAGGCGAAGATCGAGCTGTCGTCCAGCCAGCAGACCGAGATCAACCAGCCGTTCATCTCGATGGACAAGAACACCGGCCAGCCCTTGCACATGGTGATGAAGCTTACCCGTGCCAAGCTTGAATCGCTGGTGGCCGATCTGATCAAGAAGTCGCTGAAGCCCTGCGAAGCCGCGCTCAAGGACGCGGGCCTGTCCAAGGGTGACATCGACGAGGTGATCCTGGTCGGCGGCATGACCCGCATGCCCAAGGTGTTCGAGGAAGTGTCGAAATTCTTCGGCAAAGAGCCGCACAAGGGCGTCAACCCCGACGAGGTGGTGGCGATGGGCGCGGCCATCCAGGCCGGTGTTCTGCAAGGCGACGTCAAGGACGTGGTTCTGCTGGACGTGACGCCGCTGTCACTGGGCATCGAAACCCTGGGCGGCGTGTTTACTCGCCTGATCGACCGCAACACCACGATCCCCACCAAGAAAAGCCAGGTATTCTCGACTGCCGAGGACAACCAGTCCGCGGTGACGATCCGGGTGTTCCAGGGCGAGCGCGAAATGGCGCAGGACAACAAGATGCTGGGTCAGTTCAACCTTGAACAGATCCCGCCGGCGCCACGCGGCATGCCGCAGATCGAAGTGACCTTCGACATCGACGCCAACGGCATCGTGTCCGTTTCGGCCAAGGACAAGGGCACCGGCAAGGAACAGAAAATCACCATCCAGGCGTCGGGCGGGCTGACCGACGACGAGATCGAAAAGATGGTGAAGGACGCCGAGGCCAATGCCGATGCCGACAAACAGCGCCGCGAACTGGTGGAAACCCGCAACCAGGCGGAAAGCCTGATCCATTCGACCGAAAAGTCGCTTGAGGAATACAAGGACAAGGTCGATCCCACCACGGTCGAGGCGATCGAACTGGCCATTGCCGCACTCAAGGACACGCTTGAAAGCGAGGATGCCGACAAGATCAAGTCGGGCATCAACAATGTCCGCGAAGCGTCGATGAAGCTGGGCGAAGCCATCTACAAGGCGCAACAGGAAAGCGCCGAGGGCGAAGAAGGAACCACCGACGAGCCGCGCCCGGTGGATGACGATATCGTGGATGCCGATTTCGAGGATCTCGACGATAACAAGCGCCGCGACTGACGCGCGGCACGGACCGGGGCCCCGGCCGGTAATGCCGGACCGGGGCCCCAGCCTTTTCAGACGAGGTCAAGAATGGCAAAGCGCGATTTCTACGATGTGCTGGGCGTTTCGCGGGATGCATCGGCCGACGAGATCAAGAAGGCCTATCGCCAGAAGGCCAAGCAGCTTCACCCCGATCGCAACTCCGACAATCCCGACGCGGAAACCCAGTTCAAGGAAGTGAACGAGGCCTACGACGCGCTGAAAGACCCCGAACGCAAAGCCGCCTATGACCGTTTCGGCCACGCCGCCTTCGAGGGTGGCATGGGTGGTGGCGGTCCGCGCGGTGGCCGTGGTGGCATGCATCCGGGCGCGGATTTCGGGTCGGCATTTTCCGACGTATTCGAGGACCTTTTCGGCGATTTCATGGGCGGGGGCCGGGGCGGTGCCCGGCAACGCGCCAGCCGAGGTTCGGATCTGCGCTACAATATGCGCATCACCCTCGAAGACGCCTATGCCGGTATCCAGAAAAGCATTCGCGTGCCATCGCTGAGCGCTTGCGAGGCCTGCAACGGTACCGGCGCCGAAGGCGGCGCCGAGCCTGTCACATGCCCGACCTGTTCGGGGATCGGCAAGGTCCGCGCGCAGCAGGGGTTCTTTACCGTCGAACGCACCTGCCCCACATGCGGCGGGCTGGGACAGATCGTCAAGAACCCATGCAAGACCTGCAAGGGCGCAGGCCGCACCGAAAAAGAGCGCACGCTCAGCGTCAACATTCCCGCCGGTGTCGAGACCGGCACGCGCATCCGCCTTTCGGGCGAGGGCGAGGCCGGTCTGCGCGGTGGCCCGGCAGGCGATCTCTATATTTTCATCGAGGTGCGCGATCACCCGATCTTTCAGCGCGACGGACAGGATCTGTATTGCCGAGTGCCGATCAGCTTTGGCACCGCCGCGCTTGGTGGCGAGGTCGAGGTGCCGACGATCGACGGCGGACGCTCGCGCGTGAAGGTGCCGGCCGGAAGCCAGACCGGCAAGCAGATGCGCCTGCGCGGCAAGGGCATGCCGGCGCTGCGCGGCGGTGGCCGGGGTGACATGCTGATCGAGCTGTCGGTTGAAACGCCGGTCAATCTGAACGCACGACAGAAAGAGCTTCTGACCGAGTTCGAATCCCTGAGCGAGCACAACAACCCGGAAGGCCAGAGCTTTTTCAGCAAGGTCAAAAGCTTTTGGGACGGTATGACGGGTTGACCGCGGCCCTGACGACGGCCGCACAACGCCCGCTCGAACAGTCGAGCGGGCGTTAACCGTTTCTTAGCCCCTCCCGAGGCAAGATCCGGCCATGTCCGATACCCGCTCTGTCATGTCCGAGGCCGCGTTGCCACTTTTTTCCGGTCCCGGCCCGGCCGCTGCCCCATCACGAAACGCCGTGTCCGCGTCGCGGGCAACCGCTTCCACGTCGCAGCCCCGCCCCGCCCGGACTCTGCCGTCCTATCTGCGCGACCATCGCAAGCGTTTGCGCGAACGATTCCTGGAAGGCGGCGCGCAGGCGATGCCGGATTACGAACTGCTGGAACTGTTGCTGTTTCGTGCGATCCCCCGTCAGGATGTCAAACCGCTGGCCCGCCGCCTTCTGGATGCCTTCGGCGATCTGGCGGGGGCGGTGACGGCCGCGCCGGCCCGTCTTGCCCGTATCGACGGCGTCGGCCAGGCGGTCATTGCCGAACTCAAGCTGGCCGAGGCCATGGCAACCCGCCTGTCACGCGCGCGGGTCATCAATCGCCCGGTGATTTCCAGTTGGCAGGCGCTTCTGGATTATTGCCACTCGGCCCTGTCCCATCGCGAGACCGAACATTTCCGGGTTCTGTTCCTGGACCGCAAGAACACGCTGATCGCGGACGAAGAACTGGGCCGCGGCACGGTCGACCATGTGCCCGTCTACCCGCGTGAAGTCTTGCGCCGCGCGCTTGAGTTGAACGCCTCGGCTCTGATCCTGGTGCACAATCATCCATCCGGCGATCCGACACCCAGCAATGCCGATATCGCCATGACCGAACAGATCCGCATGGCGGGCGAAACGTTGTCGATCACGCTGCACGATCATCTGATCATCGGAAGATCGCGCGAATGCAGCTTTCGGGGGCAGGGATTGCTGTGAAATCCGCTCAGCCGTCATCGAGCGGGCGCAACCAGACCTCGACCCGACGATTGAGTGCGCGCCCCCATTCCGCCGCGTTGCAGGCGATGGGCAACAGATAGCCGAAACCGGCCGACGACAGCCGCACCCGCGCTGCGTCCCGCAACGGCGCGGCCTCATCCAGGGCGTCGCGCACCGCCTCGGCGCGGCGCTCCGACAACCGGCGATTGGCGGCGGCATCGCCCTCGCTGTCGGTGAAGCCGACCAGAATCACCTCATGCCCGTCATGAACGCCCGCTTCGATATCGCGCGCCAATTGCCGGATACCGACCATCGATATGGCGTCGATCCGCGCCGTCCCGGCCTCGAATCGAAAGGCGCTCGACAACTGGCTGGTTTCCAGCATCAGGTCCGACACGCTGCGCAACCCGTCCGGCAGCGCATCCGGCCCTTCGAGACCCGGCAAGCGCAGCGACCGGATCATCCGCAACCCTTGTCCGGACGCATCGGTCATTTCAGGAAACGGCGGAACGAAACCGGCCGCCTCGATCGCCGCGCCCGCATCCGGCGAGGCGATAAAGGCCAGTAACTGGCGCAACCGCAACGGAAGGCGCTGACGCAACTGGACCGCGTAAAGCGGTTGCGTCAGCGGGTATTCACCCGCCTTCAGCGCGAACGGCTCGGGCGTTACCGGCAACCCACAGGCGTCGATCAGGGGCGCCTGGGACAGCCCGCCCGCCTGCGAGCGCAAGGTCAGGCCCAGCGCGAACGGATCGCGCGCCACCGCCTGTATCAGCCCGGCGTCAGACGCATGCCGCATCGCCTGGTCGGACATGCTTTGCGCGCCGATCGCATGGAGCCGCGCCCCAAGCGCATGGTTTTCGCCGGAATCGACGCGGCGCAAATGCAATGTCAGTTCCGCATCGGCACCGTTTGCCATGACCGGTACACTGGCGCGCCCGTCCTGGAGCAGGGTCAGCAGATCGTTCATCGCGATCTGGTCGATCATGCCGTCATCGGCAACCACCGGAACGAATGCATCCAGCGCCAGAACATGCAACAGGAAATCGGGGTCGCGCAGGGGGGTCAGCGACAGCGCGAGGTCGGTATCCCCTGAAACCAGTGCCAGAAGTCCATCATCACTTGAACTGGCGCGCAGCCGAAGCCGCATGATCGGGCCCCCCGCTTCGACGTCGCTGAGGTCGAACAGCGTCACCGCGCCGTCGCGCTGCTGCGTCAGCTCCAGCCCTTGGGCGTGGGCAAAGGCTTCCAGAACCGGTGGAAACAGGTGTTCGGCAATGATCGCCGCGCCCTCGACACTGACTTCGACCACGCCACCGCTCAGCAGGGGGCATCCCGGCCCCTCACAATTCAGGCCCCGCGCGTCCAGCGTCAATTCCCCGAACTGGGTGCGCAGGCGCAGATATTCGCCATCATAGGCAATCAGATCCCCGCTCAACGCAATGCTGCCATCCGCCGATGACAGGGTGACATCCTGCCCCTGCGCGGGGTCTGGCGGAAAAAGCAGCGTGGCGGCCATGGCCACCACGCAGAAAATCGATCGCATTTTGTTGTCGCGCCGTGTTCAGTTCAGCGCAAGTGTCAACTCAGGCAGAAGATTTTTCAACACCAGAAAGCCACCCTGCCCGTCACAATCAGGCATTTCCAGGCGAATTTCGCGTCCCATAGCGTCAGCGCCCGATCGCAGTTCCAGCAGTTCGGCAGACAGGGGCCGACCGCAGCTGGCATCGGTGATCGCGGCCTCGACATCGATTGCCACGTCGCCGGCGCGCGCTGCCAAACCCGACGGGAAGGTGTAGATCTGCGCACGCTCATCTTCCCCCAACTCGGTCAGAAAACCATGCGACTCCTGGCCTGAACGGGACGGATTGCCAGGGTGAACATGGCCTGCGTCGCCGAATACCGCGCCGAACTCATAGGCGTTGAGGCTCAGCGATGCCTCGCCGCGCCATGCCAGGACAACCCGGTCGAACAGATCGGCATCCGCAACCTCGGTCCGATCGGTTTTTGACCGGCCATCCTCGAATCGCACACGCACCTCGGCCTCACGTGCGAGCGCCGGAACATCGAGGCGCAGCTCGCCATTGTCGGGGATCACGGCATCAAACCGCAATGGCGCCTGGCTGATCTGAATCCGTGCACCCCGGTCGCAGGGCGCATAGACGCTCAGGTCCAGCATCGCATCGGGCTCGGGCGTGATCACGACCGCAACCGAACACGGATCGAACTCGGTCTGAAAGGCGGCAATCTCGGTGGGCGCCTCGGCATCGGTTGCAATATCGGCTTCAAGGCCCGTGGCGCCATTCCCCGCACGGACCTCGGCCGCGGCTTGCATCAAGCGGGCATCCGGCACCGGGTCGGTCGCTTCAGGGGTCCCTTCGGCGGAATCCGTGACCGCAGGTTCGTCCGCCGGTTGCGGGTTCGCCTGATCGCCTTCGGCTTGCCGCCCCGTGTCGCCTGTTTCGGACGTTTCCGTCAGACTGGACGGCGTTGCCGCGTCATCCGGTTCGGGCTGGGCCAACCGGACCAGCGACATACCCGCGGGTTCCGGGCTGGCGTCTGCTTGCTGCATGGTTTCTTGCTGAAACAACGTTCCCGCACCCACGGCCACGGCCAGGGTTGCCGCCGTCAGCGAGACGATCCGCACACGTTTCATCGCGCTCTCCGAAATACCTGATCTCGGAACCGACCCTGCCCGGCGATCTGGGCAGGTTCATGGCGCGCACATGGTGCTTTGACGGCCCTTGGTTACAACAGGCGCCCGTGGCAATGCTTGAACTTCTTGCCCGAACCGCAGGGGCAAGGCGCATTGCGTCCCGGGTTGCCCCAGGTCTCGGGTTTCTGTTCGTCAAAGTCGGGGGCCGGTGTGCCGGGCACGGTCTCGTCCTGCACGGCCTGACTTTCGGGGCGTGGCTGGATTCGGGGTAGATCGACCGGCTTGTCAAGCTTGCCATCGCCTTGCGCGGCCTTCTCCATCTGCATTTGCTGCATCATCGACTGCTGTTCCTCGGGGCTGAGCGGGCGGATGCGCGCCAGTTGCCGGGTGACATCCTCGCGCAGCGACGTCAGCATATGTTCGAACAGAACGAACGCCTCGGACTTGTATTCGTTGAGCGGATCGCGCTGCGCGAGCCCACGGAAATTCACGGCCGAGCGCAGATGCTCCAGCGTGACCAGATGGTCGCGCCACTTGTTGTCGATGATCTGCAACAGCAACTGCTTTTCGATGTTGCGCATCGACTCGGCGCCGAATTCGCCCTCTTTCTGCGCCATCAGCGCATCGATCGCTTCGGTCACGCGTTCGCGGATCACGTCCTGATCGACGCCGTCCTCGTCGGACCAGGCCATGATCGGCAAGTCGAGATTGAGCGTTTCCTGCACCGCGGCCTCAAGCCCCTCGGTATCCCACTGGTCGGCATAGGTGTTCGGGGGCAAGTGCTGGCTGACCAGATCCTCAACGACCGAATGGCGCATGTCGGCAATCGTTTCCGACAGGTCTTCGGCCTTGAGAATGTCCAGACGCTGTTCAAAGATCACGCGCCGCTGGTCGTTCATCACGTTGTCGAACTTCAGCAGCGTCTTGCGGATATCGAAATTGCGCGCCTCGACTTTGGCCTGCGCTTTCTCCAGCGACTTGTTGACCCATGGGTGAACGATCGCCTCGCCGTCCTTCATGCCCAGGGTGGACAGCACCTTCTCCAGCCGCTCGGACCCGAAGATGCGCATCAGATCGTCTTCCAGCGACAGGAAAAAGACCGACCGGCCTGGGTCGCCCTGCCGGCCGGAACGCCCACGCAACTGGTTGTCGATGCGCCGGCTTTCGTGCCGTTCGGTGGCCAGGACGAAAAGGCCGCCCGCATCCAGCACCTGCTGACGCTCGGTCGCCACTTCGCCCTCGATCCGGGTGCGCACCTCGGCCGGATCGGCCTCGGGGTTCTCGGCCAGGGCGTCAAGCACGCGCATTTCCACGTTGCCGCCCAACTGGATATCCGTGCCCCGCCCCGCCATGTTGGTGGCAATGGTCACAGCACCCAGGCGCCCGGCCTCGGCAACGATATGGGCCTCCTGCTCGTGCTGACGGGCGTTGAGCACATTATGCGCGATCCCGGCCTTGGTCAGCATGGAAGCCAGTTCCTCGGACTTCTCGATCGAGGTGGTGCCGACCAGGATCGGCTGACCTTTTTCGTGCGCCTCGCGGATGGCCTCCATGATGCCGTCAAACTTCTCGCGCGCCGTGCGATAGACCTGATCATGCTCATCGGCACGGGCAATCGGCATGTTGGTGGGAATCTCGACGACGCCGAGGTCATAGATTTCCTTGAATTCCTCGGCCTCGGTAGAGGCCGTGCCGGTCATGCCGGCCAGCTTTCGATAAAGGCGGAAATAGTTCTGGAACGTGACCGAGGCCATGGTCACGGTTTCCGGCTGGATCGGCAGCCCCTCCTTGGCTTCGACCGCCTGGTGCAGGCCGTCGGACAACTGGCGGCCAATCATCATGCGCCCGGTGAATTCGTCGATCAGCACGATCTTGTTGTCGCGCACGATGTAGTGCTGATCCTTGTGCAGCATCTTGTGGGCCCGAAGCGCCTGGTTGATATGGTGCACGATCGTCGTGGATTCAGGATCATAGAGCGCCTGATCCTCGGGCAGGATGCCGGCCGCGTGCAGCTGGTTCTCCATGAATTCCTGCCCCTCGTCGGTGAAATTCACCAGCCGCTGTTTCTCGTCGAGGGTGAAATGCTCGTCCTGGACAAGCGGGATCAGCTTGTCGACCTGCACATAGAGATCGGTGCGATCCTGCGACATGCCCGAGATGATCAGCGGGGTGCGCGCTTCGTCGATCAGGATCGAGTCGACCTCGTCCACGATGGCAAAGTGATGCCCGCGCTGCTTCATCTGCGCCAGATCGGTCTTCATGTTGTCGCGCAGATAGTCGAAACCCAATTCGTTGTTGGTGGCATAGGTCACGTCGGCGCGATAGGCCTCGTGTTTCTCGGCCTCGGGCTGGTGTGGCACCACGACGCCCGTGGTCATGCCCAGCCGCGCATAGACCTTGCCCATCCATTCCGCGTCGCGCCGTGCCAGGTAATCGTTGACGGTGACAATATGCACGCCCTTGCCGGTCAGGGCATTCAGATAGGCGGGGAATGTCGCGACCAGCGTCTTGCCTTCGCCGGTCTTCATCTCGGCGATGTTGCCCTTGTGCAGAAAGATCCCGCCGATCAGCTGCACGTCGAACGCCCGCAGCCCCAGGGCCCGGCGCGCGCCCTCGCGGCAATTGGCAAAGGCTTCGGGCAACAGCTTGTCCAGGCTCTCGCCATTCTCGTGGCGGGATTTCAATTCCTGGGTCTTGGCGATCAGTGCGCCATCGTCCATCGCCTGGAACTCGGGCTCGAGCGCGTTGATCTTTTCGACAAGCGGACGGACCGACTTCACCTTTCGATCGTTCGCCGTGCCGAAGATCTTCCGGCTCAGTGTTCCAAGACCCAACATGTTTTCTCCGCTCGAATTCTCTGACCATTTCGTGCGCGGCGCGGGGTTGCCCGCCTGCCCCGGCTTCCCTAAGAAAGAGCCCAAGCCGACCGCTGCCACGCACGCAGGACCGACAAGCGATGTAAGGGGCGGCCTTCATAGTGTCAATCATACGCGCCCGATCGCGGCGCAAACAGGAGCGTTTCCATGAAGAAATCTGCCCATTTCCTGGCTGCCGCCTGCCTCTGTGTCCTGTCGCTGCCCGCCGTCGCGCAAGACGAGACCCCCGAGGCCGGAACGGTGCTGGCAACGGTCGGTACGCAGGAAATCACGCTGGGCCACGCTATTGCCATGCGCGCCGCCCTGCCGGAACAGTTCCGGGATGTGCCGGACGAAACGCTTTTCCCTGCCATCGTCGAACAGCTGATCGAGCAGGAATTGCTCAACCAGTTTCATGCCGACGATCTGTCGCTGCGCGAGCGCGTCACCCTTGAAAACGAGAACCGCAACTTCGTGGCGAATTCGGCACTGATGGCCGCCGCCGAGGCCGCGGTCACCGACGACACCATCCAGCAGGCCTATGATGCCTTCGCCGCCCAATTCGACGAGGGCGAGCCGCAGACGGAATACAATGCCGCCCATATCCTGGTCGAAACCGAAGAGGAAATTCAGTCGATCGTGGCCGACCTGGACGGCGGTGCCGATTTCGCCGATCTGGCGGCGGAACATTCGATCGACGGCTCCAGCGCCGAGGGCGGCGATCTGGGCTGGTTCAGCGAGGGCATGATGATCGAGCCGTTCGAAGAGGCGGTGATGGCGCTGGAGCCGGGCCAGATCTCGGACCCGGTCGAGACCCGCTTTGGCTGGCATGTAATCCACCTCAAGGATACCCGCACCGCATCGGTGCCGGAACTGGACGAAGTGCGCGAGGACCTGACCAACGAAATCCAGCGCGAAGCCGCGCGCGCGCTGCTGTCGCGTCTGCGTGACGACGCCGAGATCGACAACCGCTCGGATTCCGTCGATCCCGAACACCTTGGCCGCACAGAGCTTCTGGACGAGTGAGCCAAGCGCGCGTAAATTGATGCGCATTCGGCCCGCGCCCGGTTCGGCGCGGGCCTTCTTTCAACTTGTGGGAACGTAAGATGGCCAACAAGCACAAGGCCAAGGCAAGGAAATGGAAATCCGCGGCAAAGGCACTCAAGGCCCAGCTTGCTGGCGCACTGGGCGCAAAGGCCGGGCCGGTGGTGTCCCCGCTCGCGCCAGCGGCGTTCCCCGACATGCCGGTAATCGACGGCGTGGAATTTGCCGCCATCCCGGCCGGCGTGCGCTACAAGGGTCGGCTGGACGTGATGCTGGCCCGGCTGGCGCCGGGCACGGTGGTGGCGGGCACGTTCACGCGCTCGAAAACCGCCTCCGCGGCGGTGCGGGATTGCCAGGCCAAGATCGCGCGCCGGGCCGATGCCGATGCCGGCGCGGCGATCCTGGTCAATGCGGGCAATTCCAACGCCTTCACGGGCACGCGCGGCGAGGCTTCGGTTCAGGCGCTCTGCACGGCGGTGGCCGAGGGGCTCGACCTGCCGGCCGGGCGCGTCTTCACGGCCTCCACGGGCGTGATCGGCGAGCCCCTGCCGCATGAGCGCATCATCGACAGCCTGCCCGCACTGACGACGGCGCTTTCGCCCAGCGGCATCGACCAGGCGGCACGCGCGATCATGACGACCGACACATTCCCCAAGGGCGCCACGGCCGAGATCACGGTCGAGGGGCAGCCGATCCGCATCGCCGGGATCGCCAAGGGATCGGGGATGATCGCGCCGGACATGGCCACGATGCTGGTCTATATCTTCACCGACGCACGGATCGCGCAGAACCCCTTGCAAAAAATGGTCCGGCGGCTGACCGGGCGCAGTTTCAACTGCATCACCGTCGACAGCGATACCTCGACATCCGATACGCTGCTGGTCGCAGCCACCGGAAAAAGCCCGGCACCGGCGCTGACCGACATGCGCGCCTCCGGCGCGCGTGCCTTCGAAAAGGCATTGGGCGCCGTGATGCTCGACCTGGCGCACCAGGTCGTGCGCGACGGTGAAGGGGCCACGAAATTCGTCGAGATCACGGTGACGGGCGCCGAAACCACCGCGGATGCGCATCTCTGCGCCATGGCCATCGCCAATTCGCCGCTGGTCAAGACCGCGATCGCTGGCGAGGATCCGAACTGGGGGCGCGTGGTCATGGCTGTCGGCAAATCGGGGGCCGCCGCGGATCGCGATCGCCTCTCGATCCGGTTCGGCGACGTGACGGTCGCCACCAACGGCCAGGTCGATCCCGCCTATGTCGAGGCCGACGCGGCCGCCCATATGAAAACCGATGCGATCCGCATCGGCGTCGATCTGGGGCTGGGCAAGGGCAAGACAACTGTCTGGACCTGCGATCTGACCCATCGCTATATCGACATCAACGCCGATTATCGTTCGTGATCACCGCTTCATCTTGCCGAAAATACGCCGGGGGGAGTCGCGCGCAGCGCGGCGGGGGGCAGCGCCCCCCATCTACCTTGGCCAGTGGTTCCCGGCATCCATGAAAACCGTCCTCGTCTCTGCCGTCGCGCTGATCGACACCGATGGCCGCGTGCTGCTGGCCCAGCGACCGCCCGGCAAACCGATGGCGGGCTTGTGGGAGTTTCCGGGCGGCAAGGTCGAGACCGGCGAAACGCCCGAGGCCGCGCTGATCCGCGAGTTGCACGAGGAACTGGGAATCGAGACCTGGTCGTCGTGCCTGGCGCCGCTGACCTTCGCCAGCCACAGCTATTCCGATTTTCACCTGCTTATGCCACTTTTCGCCTGCCGCCGCTGGCAGGGGATTGTCGCCCCGCGCGAGGGGCAGGCACTGAAATGGGTGCGACCCGCCCAGTTGCGCGACTACCCGATGCCCCCGGCCGATATTCCGTTGATCCCGATCCTGCGCGACTGGCTTTGAGCGCGGCCCAGAAACGGTGGAACGCAAGTCTTCAAGCTTGAAATGCATCCTTGCCGGGCATAGGGTCGCGCGACCGATCGACGAGTAGCCGCATGACGACCGACTTTTCCAGAGCACGCGCATTGTTCGACCTGCCCGACGGGGTGATCTATCTGGACGGCAATTCGCTTGGCCCGCTGCCACGGGGCGTGGCAGAACGCCTTGCCCGCACGGTTACCGACGAATGGGGACAGATGCTGATCACCGGCTGGAACCGCGCGGGCTGGATGGATCTGCCCAGACGCGTGGGTGACCGTATCGCACGGCTGATCGGGGCCGAGGCGGGCCATGTGGTGATGGGCGACACGCTGTCGATCAAGGTCTACCAGGCGCTGGCCTCGGCGCTGGAACTGGCGCCGGGGCGTCGGGTCATCCTGTCGGATACCGGCAATTTTCCCTCGGATCTCTACATGGCCGAGGGGCTGTGCAAGACCTTGGGGCCAGATTACCGGCTGGTGACCGTCGCCCCGCACGAGGTCGAAGGGGCAATCGACGACAGCGTGGCGGTCCTGATGCTGACCGAGGTGGACTATCGCACCGGGCGCCGGCATGACCTGACCGCCCTGACCGCCAAGGCCCATGCGGCCGGGGCATTGGCGATCTGGGATCTGGCGCATTCGGCCGGCGCGACCGATGTGCACGTCGCCGAAGGCGGGGCGGATTTCGCGGTCGGTTGCAGCTACAAGTACCTCAACTCCGGCCCAGGTGGCCCGGCCTTCATCTATGTCGCCCCGCGCCATGCCGATACCGCACGCCCGGCGCTGTCGGGCTGGCTGGGGCATGAGGCGCCCTTTGCCTTCGACATCGACTACCGTCCTGGCCAGGGGATCGAACGCATGCGCGTGGGCACACCCCCGGTGTTGCAACTGGTCGCGCTGGATGCCGCGCTCGATGTCTGGGACGGGGTCGAGATCGCCGACCTGCGCGCCCGGTCGCTGGAACTGACCGATGCCTTCATCGCCGCCGTCGAGGCCGGCTGCCCGGACCTGGAGCTGGCCACGCCGCGCGGCCATGCCGAACGCGGCAGCCAGGTCAGCTTTCGCCACCCCGAGGGCTATGCCATCATGCAAGCCCTGATCGCACGCGGCGTGATCGGCGATTTCCGCGCCCCGGACATCATCCGCTTCGGGATCACGCCGTTGTTCATCGGACACGACGATATCGTACAGGCCGCCGCGATCCTGACAGAGATCCTGCGAGGCCGCGCCTGGGACCGCCCGGAATACAAGACCCGGGCGAAGGTGACGTGAACAGGGCCGCTCCCGCCCCCCGCCGGCGCCCCTTCGGGGCCTTGGCGGGCGTTGGGCCGGGCCGCGCGCCGTCGGCGCGCGGCAGGGGGGCGCTGCCCCCCTCGCCCTGCGGGCTCACCCCCCGGCGTATTTGTGGCAAGATGAAGGGCGGGCGCGATCGCGGCTTGCCGCCGTTGTGTCGCCCGGCCGGCTGGGTGGCGCTCTGGCGGCGGTTGGCGTTCGTGGGGATTCTGAATGCACGTCGTGCGGGTTGATCCCGACTGTCTGCATTCAACGCACGGAGACTCAGATGACCGACGCCTACGACCCCGCCCAGGACGGCGCACAGATGGCCTTTGATGGCCGCATGTCCTATACCGATTATCTGCAACTCGATGCGATCCTGACCGCGCAGCATCCGCGCAGCAGTGCCCATGACGAGATGCTGTTCATCATCCAGCACCAGACATCCGAGCTGTGGATGCGGCTGGCACTGCACGAGATCGGCGCGGCGCGCGATCTGCTGGCACGGGGCGAGATGCGCCCGGCCTTCAAGATGCTGAGCCGGGTGGCCCGGATCTTCGAGCAACTCAATAACGCCTGGGACGTGTTGCGCACGATGACGCCCAGCGAATACACGCGGTTTCGCGATGCGCTCGGGCAATCCTCGGGGTTTCAGTCGTGGCAGTATCGGTTGATCGAGTTCGCCGTCGGCAACCGCAATCCCGCCATGCTGCGCCCCCATGCGCACCGCCCCGACCTGACCGAGGTGCTGGAGGCCGAACTGGCGCGTCCGTCGCTTTATGACGTTGCGATCGGCTGTCTGGCGCGGGCCGGACTGGCAATCCCCAGTGCCGTTCTGGAACGCGACCTGCGCCAGCCGTGGCAGGCCAACGATGCGGTCGAGGCCGCCTGGCGCAGCGTCTATGCCGCGCCCGAGACGCATTGGGAACTCTACGAATTGGCCGAGAAACTGGTTGATTTCGAAGACTATTTCCGCCGCTGGCGGTTCAACCACGTGACCACGGTCGAACGGGTGATCGGCTTCAAGCGCGGCACCGGGGGCACGGCGGGCGTGCAGTATCTGCGCCGAATGCTGGAGGTCGAGCTGTTTCCGGAACTGTGGCACTTGCGCACCAGTCTGTAGCCGGCCGCCGCCGATGGCCTTGGCTTGCGCGACATCGCGAACGAGGTTTTGCACGAATGAGGAAACCGCGATGGTTGCCATGCCGAACCTGTCCCGCCGCCTGTTCACCGCCGGTCTTGCCGCCAGCGCCGCCGTGCCGCTGGCGTCCTGCATGGAAGCGATTGTGCCGGCACCGCCGCCCGAGATCGAACCGCTGGATTACGCCGCGCGACGCGACGGCGACCATGTCATTCCCGCGGTCCCGATCGAGGACGTGCCCGAATGGCTGCGCCGCCAGGTGGTGGCGTTTGATACCGACGAAGAACCCGGCACCATCGTCATCGAGTTGGACGATGCGCTTTTGCACCTCGTGATGCCCGATCGATATGCCCTGCGCTATGGACTGGGGGTCGGCCGGCGCGGGCTGGGATGGCGCGGCGAGGCGGAAATCTATCGCACCGCACATTGGCCGCGCTGGACCCCCACCGAGAACATGATCCGCCGCGACCCCGATCTGGAGCGCTGGGAAGACGGCCAGCCCGGCGGCCCGGACAACCCGCTGGGCGCCCGCGCGCTCTACCTGCGTACGATCTCGAGTGGGCAGGACGAGGGGATCCGCATCCATGGCACACCCGAATGGCGGTCGATCGGGGATCGGGCCTCGTCCGGGTGTTTTCGGATGATCAATCATGACGTGATCGACCTCTATGGCCGGGTCGAACGCGGAACGCGTGTGGTCGTGAGATGATCGCGGCTGGAAACTGCGCGCCGATCCCTTATCTATTGGGTCCAAGCCACATGCCGGGACACACCAATGCGATTGCGCGTCAACGACCAGACCCATGAACTGGACCTGCCCGGCGAGATGCCGCTGTTGTGGGTCTTGCGCGATGCCTTGAACCTGACGGGCACCAAGTTCGGCTGCGGGGTCGCGGCCTGCGGTGCCTGCACCGTGCTGATCGACGGCGAGGCCGCACGATCGTGCCAGGTGGCCCTGGCCGATGTCTGGGGGCCGGTCACCACGATCGAAGGCCTGGGCAGCCCCGAGGCGCCCACCCCCTTGCAGGCCGCCTGGAACGATCACCAGGTGGCGCAATGCGGCTATTGCCAGTCAGGCCAGATCATGCAGGCGGCGGCACTTCTGGCAGAGAACCCCGCGCCCACCGATGACGAGATCGACGACTGGATGGGCGGGAACCTGTGCCGATGCGGCACCTATGGTCGCATTCGCGCGGCGATCCACGATGCTGCAACCCGCATGCAGGAGCGGTAGGTCATGGCCAGGCGCAAAAGCGGCAAACTGGGCAGGATCACGCGGCGCAGCCTGCTGGTTGGGTCGGTCGCCGTTGCCGGGGGCGTGGCCTTTGGCGTCTGGAAGATCCGCCAGCCGGTTGCGAACCCGCTGAATCCCGAACAGGGCGCAACGCTCAACCCGTTTGTCATCATCGACCGTGATGGCGTGACACTGGTCACAGGCCGGGCCGAGATGGGGCAAGGCACACAGACAACGCTGGCCGCCATGCTGGCAGAAGAGCTGGACCTGGACTGGGACAGCGTTCGCGTCATCCATGGCCCGGCCGATGCCGCCTATTACAACGGCGCCCTGCTTGAGGCGGGCCTGCCGGTCGCCGAATACGCGATGCGCGACTGGCAGCATTCGGTGGCCGGCGTGGTGGGCGACATGGGCAAGCTGTTCGGGCTTCAGATCACCGGCGGCTCTAGCGCGATGCGCGACGGATACGAGCGGTTGCGCCATGCCGGCGCCAGCGCGCGCGAGGCGCTCAAGGCCGCGGCCGCCGAGCGTCTGGGCACCACGCCCGACACCCTGCGCACCGAAGGCGGCGCCGTCGTCACCGCGGACGGCGCGCGCCTGCCCTATGCCGAACTGGCCGAGGCCGCGGCGCAGCGCCCCGCGCCGGAGGTCGCGCCGCGCGATCCGTCGCAATGGCGGTTGCTGGGCAAGGCGCTGCCGCGCCACGACATGCTGGCCAAGGTCACGGGCACGGCGACTTTCGGCAGCGACATCCGCCTGCCGGGCATGAAATTCGCAAGTCCCCGCATGTCGCCGCGCCTGGGGGGCACGATGCGCAGCCATGACCCCGAACCGGCGCTGGCGGTGCCGGGGGTCGAACGGGTGATCGACCTTGGCACCGGCATCGCGGTCGTGGCCAGCAACAGCTGGGCGGCCATGCGCGGTGCCGAGGCGGTCGAGATCGAATGGGGGCCAGCCCCCTACCCGCCGACGACCGACGCCATTTTCGAGCGCATTGCCGACGCCTTTGACGGGCGTCGCAACTCACGCCTGCGCGACGATGGCGATGTCGAGCGCACACTGGAGCAGGCCGAGTCCGTGGTCGAGGCCGAATACCGGCTGCCGTTTCTGGCACATGCGACGATGGAGCCGATGAACGCGACAGCGCTTTTCACAGATGACGCGCTGGAATTGTGGACACCGAACCAGACGCCGCTGATCCAGGCCCGGCTGGCCGCCGAGGCCGTCGGCCTGGACCCGGAACAGGTCACGGTACATACCCCCTTTCTGGGCGGCGGGTTCGGTCGCAGGCTGGAAGCCGATTATTCGGTGCTGGCAGCACGGATCGCCCAGGCGATGCCGGGCACGCCCGTTCAGGTCGTTTGGTCGCGCGAAGAGGACATGACACATGACTTCTATCGCCCCGGCATCCTGGCCCGGATGCGCGGCGTTGTGGCCAACGGTCGCGCCGAGGCGTTCGAGGCACGTATCGCAGGCCCATCGGTCACCCATCAGGCCGGGCGGCGCATGATCGGCTTGCCACTGGGCGGGCCGGACAAGGGGCATGTCGAGGGGGCGTTTGACCAGCCCTACCGGATCGCGAACTATCGCGTTGACGGCCATCACGCCGATCTGGACATCCCGCTGGGATTCTGGCGCTCGGTCGGCAGCAGCCATAACGGCTTCATCCACGAATGCTTTATCGACGAACTGGCCCATGCCGCGGGCCGCGATCCCATGGACTTCCGACTTGACATGATCCGCCCCGAAAGCACGGTCGCCGCGCGGGTGCTGGAAGCGGTGCGCGACATGTCGGACTGGGACACGGCCAAGGCACCCGACACCGGGCGCGGCGTGGCCTTTACCTGGTCGTTCGGAACGCCCGTGGCCGAGGTGGTCGAGGTGCGCGATGAGAACGGGCGCATCCGTATCACCCGCGCATGGATCGCCTGCGACATGGGCCGCGCGCTGGACCCCGGCATCGTGCGGGCACAGATGGAATCGGGCCTGATCTACGGGCTATCGGCCGCAGTCTCGGGCAAGATCACCTTTGAAGATGGCATGGTGACAGAGCGCAATTTCCCCGATTACGATGTCCTGCGCATGCATACGGCACCGATCATCGAGACGCGCATCCTGGAAAACCAGTCACGCCTTGGCGGTGGCGGCGAGCCAGGCACGCCACCGTCGATGCCGGCGCTGGCCAACGCGGTCTTCGATCTGACGGGCCAGCGCGCACGCAGCCTGCCGCTGGACCAGCAGTTCGATTTCGTGACGTGACGGCAGCGCCAGAAACCGCGACGCAACAACGAAAGGAGTGATCCGATGCGGCCACCCAAACTGGATTCAATCGAACGTGCAGCGGCTGTCGATGCGCTTGCCGCTGCCGGCTGGTTCCATGACGAACAGCGCGACGCGATCACCAAGACTTTCAAGTTCGCGCATTTCGCCGATGCCTTCGGGTGGATGGCAAAGGTCGCGCTGGCGGCCGAGAAGATGGACCACCACCCCGACTGGCGCAATGTCTACAACCGGGTCGAGGTGGCCTTGACCACCCATGATGCCAAGGGGCTGACCGGCCTCGACATCGAGCTGGCACAAAAAATGGACACGCTTGTCCAGGCCTGACGCCGCGCCGTGCGCCCCGCGGCCCCGTCAGGCGGGTTCCTTGTCCATCGCCTCCAGCATCGCTTCGCCGCTGGACAGGTCGCACACGCCAGGCCCTTCCTCGGGCTGGAAGATCGTGACGATCCCGTCCTCGGCCAGAAGGGCATAGCGGCGCGAACGGCCGATGAACCCGGCCGCCGGCGCGGTGAAATCCATACCCACCGAGCGGGTGAACGAGCCGTCGGCATCGGCCAGAAACTCGATCCCCGCGGCCAATGCGCCGGTGGTTTCGCCCCAGGCCTTCATCACGAACGGATCGTTGACCGACACGCAGATCACGGCATCGACGCCGCGCGCCTTAAGCGCATCCATGTTGCGCATGAAACTGGGCACATGGGCGGTCGTGCACGTGCCGGTGAAGGCGCCGGGCAGGGCAAAAAGCACCACCTTGCGTCCCTTGAGACGTTCGCCAAGGCTGACGGGCTCGGGGCCTTTGTCCCCGATTTTCAGCAAAGTCGCATCTGGCAGTCTGCTGCCGGTTTCCAGGACCATGTTCGTTCCTCGTTCGTTGCGTTTTCAATCTGGCTCTATATAGCTTGCGCCTGTGGCGGGAAAAGACGAAACGCCTCATGATTTGCGCAGAAACGAAAGGCATAGGGGATGAGCGGTATCGTTGTCGTGGGGGCCGGGCAGGCGGGGGCGGCGCTGGTGGCCAAGCTGCGCATGCTGGGCCATGCCGGCCCGATCACGCTGATCGGCGATGAGCCGGTGCCACCCTATCAGCGCCCGCCGCTGTCCAAGAAATATCTGCTGGGCGAGATGCCGGTTGAACGGCTGTTCCTGCGCCCGGTGTCGTTTTATGACGAGCACGAAATCGCGCTACGCCTGAACCGGCCTGCGACCCGTATCGACACCGCCGCGCGCAAGGTCTGGCTGGGCGATGAGGCCCTGGGCTACGACCAGCTGGCGCTGACCACGGGGGCCGAGCCGCGCCGCCTGCCGGCGGCAATCGGCGGCAATCTCGCGGGTGTGCATGTGGTGCGCCGACTGGCCGATATCGACGCCATGTCGCCCGAGTTCATTGCTGGCCGTCGCGTTCTGATCGTCGGCGGCGGGTATATCGGGCTTGAGGCGGCGGCAGTCGCGCGCCAGCGTGGCCTTGACGTGACCCTGATCGAGGCCGCGCCCCGCATCCTGCAACGCGTCGCCGCCACCGAGACCGCAGATGCCGTGCGTGCCCTGCACGCCGGCCATGGCGTCCGCATCCTTGAAGGGTGCGGCCTGGAACGGCTTGACGGCAGCGACGGCCGGGTCAGCACCGCCATGCTGAGCAACGGTCAGGAAATCGCCGTGGATTTCGCGGTCGTGGGAATCGGGGTCAACCCGTCGATCGGACTGGCGCAACAGGCGGGGCTGGCGATCGACAACGGCATTGCCACCGATGCGCTGGGGCGCAGTTCGGACCCGCATGTCTGGGCGGCGGGCGATTGCACATCATTTCCGTGGGCCGGCGATCGCATCCGCCTGGAAAGCGTGCAGAACGCCATCGACCAGGCCGAAGCCGTCGCCGCGAACATGCTGGGCGCGGATACCCCTTATGTGCCCCTGCCCTGGTTCTGGTCGGATCAGTTCGACCTGAAATTGCAGATCGCCGGGCTGAACACCGGCTACGACCGCGTCGTGATCCGGCAGACCGAGGGCGCGCGCAGCCATTGGTATTATGCGGGCACACGCTTTCTGGCGGTTGATGCCTTGAACGATGCCCGCGCCTTCATGCTGGGCAAACGCCTGCTGGAAGCCGGGCGGTCGCCCGACCCGGCGCTGGTGGCCGACCCCGGCTGCGACCTCAAATCGCTGTTGCGCTGATCATGCGGATCGTCGGCGGCAGCCTGCGCGGATTGCACCTGGCCGAGATCGGCACCGGCGACGAGGCGGCGCATCTGCGCCCGACCTCGGACCGGGTGCGCGAGGCCATGTTCAACCTGCTGATCAACGGGCGGTGGGGCGATCTGGTGCGCGGCCAGCGCGTTCTGGACCTGTTTGCAGGCTCGGGCGCGCTGGGCCTTGAGGCGCTGTCGCGCGGCGCGCAGCATGTCACCTTTGTCGACGACGGCGCCAAGGCGCGCGCCCTGATCCGCACCAATGTCGAAAAGGCACGCGCGATGGGCGCGACCCGGCTCTGGCGCCGCGATGCCACCGCGCTGGGGAACAATCGCGGCGCGGGTTTCGGGCTGGTATTCATGGACCCGCCTTATGGCATGGGTCTGGGACAACGCGCCCTGCAATCGGCACAGGATGGCGGCTGGCTGGCTGCATCGGCAACCATCGTCTGGGAAGAGAACGCACCGCAGATCGCCCCCGAGGGCTTTTCCGTGCTGGATCAGCGTCGATACGGCGAAACCTGGGTAAGTCTGCTGCAATCGCCCTGACGGGTGTCATCCATTGCCCGACCGGCGAAACGGGGCGAACTGGCCCAGCCATTCCATCTCTTGCTGCACCGCCCTGCCCTCGGCCTTCAGATAGTCGCCGACGGCCTGCGTGAATCGCGCATCATTGAACCAGTAGAGCGCATGAACCGTGGTCGGGACATAGCCGCGTGACAGCTTGTGTTCGCCCTGCGCGCCAGCCTCGACCCGGTGCAAACCGTTTTCCAGCGCGAAGTCGATGGCCTGATAATAGCACAACTCGAAATGCAGACAGGGATGATCCTCGACGCAGCCCCAGTAGCGTCCGAACAGCGTGTCGCGCCCGATGAAGTTCAGCGCCCCTGCGACCGGCTCTCCGTCGCGCTCGGCCAGAACCAGCAAGGTGTCGTCGCGCATACTGGCCTGAACCTCGTCGAAAAAGGCGCGGGTCAGATAGGGGCGGCCCCATTTGCGCGACCCCGTGTCCTGATAGAACGTCCAGAACGCATCCCAGTGTTCGGGCCTGATCGCGTCCCCCGTCAGACGGTGAATCCGGCCACCGAAATTCTGCGCCGTCGACCGTTCCTTGCGGATTGCCTTTCGCTTGCGCGACGACAGCGCGGCAAGGAACCCGTCGAACGAGCCGAAATCACGGTCAAGCCAATGGTATTGCTGCGTCTCGCGATGCAAGAACCCCTCGGCCTTGCCCAGCGCGGCCTCGTCGTCGGTGCAAAAGGTGACATGGGCCGACGACAGCCCGTTCTGGGCCACGATCTCGCGCATGGCGCGGAACAGCAGCGGTCGCAGCGGGGTCGGCGCCAGAAGGCGCGGGCCGGTCGCGGGCGTGAAAGGAACGGCGCATTGCAGCTTGGGGTAGTAACGCCCGCCGGCGCGCTGCCACGCATCGGCGAAGGCATGGTCGAAAATGTATTCGCCCTGACTATGGGTCTTTGCATAAAGCGGTGCGGCGGCCAGCAGCTTGCGGCCCTCGCGGATCAGCAGATGCTGCGGCTGCCATCCGGTGCCCGCCCCGACCGAGCCCGAACGCTCAAGCGCCGCCAGAAACCGATGCGTAGTGAACGGGTCGATCGGGCGCGCGCCATCACCGGGCAGCAGGGCATCCCACTGCCCCGGCTCGATCCGGTCGATTGAATCGATGACTTCGATATCCACGCGCCGCCCCTTTTCTCGTCATCGAAACCTGGGTGGCATGGCGCTGTCGTCAAGGGGCCGTCGCAGGCTCAGGCGGCCACCGGCTTGCGAAACACCATGCGCCGATAGCTCACGCCCGGCGGCGAGGCCTCGTCGTCCTCGGCCCCTTCGAACAGATAGGGCATCAACAGCGCGGTCACGGCGTTGCGTTGCCCAAGCGTGGGCAAAATCCGCGCCTGAAGCCGCACCTTCCAGTCGTTGTAGAACCGCACCGAGTAGTCTTGCAGCTTGCGCAGGTTGGGCAGGATATGCGCGGTCTCGTCATAATCCCAATGCAGGGCCAATCCGGCGCGTTCCATCGCCTCGACCCAGCGCGCGGGCGTGCGATACCCCTGCGAGATCCCCCAGCCGACCTCAAGCAGGCGTGTCGCCAGCAACATGTCCTGCGAATGGGTGCCGTCACGCTCGTTCAGGAAGCAATCGAAGATCACCACCCGCCCGCCGGGTCGCAGCGCCCGCGCCAGCGACTGGCACACGGCGTCCAGATCGACCGAATAACACAGGGTCTCGACCCCAAAGGCCAGGTCAAAGCCGTTCAGATCATCGGGCAGCGGTTCGAAACTGCCCTGGACAAAACTTGCATTGCCCAGATCGGCGGCGCGCCCGCGCGCTTTTTCGACATGCGCGGGCAACAGGTCGAGGCCGGTAAAGGAAACGTCCGGATGGTCCTGCGCCAGGCGGATCGTGTTCAGACCCTTGCCGCAGCCCACCTCAAGAACCTGACTGGCGCCGCCCATGCGCTCCATCTGCCGGGCCACGCCGCGCGCCTGCCCGTAAAAGCCCTTGCGGTCGAACACGCCGTCATAGTTGAGCGCGAAATGCATGCAGCCCGGAACCGAGAGATACTTCTCGTAGAACTGCTCATACACCAGCACCGACTGCTGGTAATAGGGTTCGGTGACCTGCGCGCCCTCATCCTTGAGCATCTTGTCGACGTCGAACACCCGGTCAACCATGCCGACCGCCTCGGACAATGAGAACGGCAAGGGGCCAAGGGGGGGCAAGGGCTGCGCTTCGACCTGTTTCTTCGCCTTTTTCGCCACGCGATCCCCCTGCTCGACAAATATGCAACCGGGCGCGGTTACCCAGCTTGCGCGGCGGACCTTATAGCGGGCTTCATGGCGGCGCAAGCATCGCCGGGGTGCCTTGCGGCAGCCGTCGCAAACCCGCAAACAGGGGGCCGAGCCTGCCTGAGAAAAAGACCGCCCCTTTGCCGGATGAGACCCACGCGATGAGCTTCGCCACTGTCATGCTGATCGCCCTTGCGCTTGATGCCGTGCTGGGCTGGCCGGATGCGCTCTTTCGACGGATCGGGCATCCGGTGACATGGATCGGGCAAATGATCGCCGCCGCCGATCGCCGCCTCAACCGGGCGCAGGATACGCCCGCCCGGCGCCGCGCGCTGGGGCTTATTGCGGCCATCGCGATCATCGCGCTGTGCGCGGCCCTGGGTGGCAGTGTGCAATGGATACTGCCGGACAGCAGCCTTGGCACGCTTGTCGCGGGGGTGCTGGCCTGGCCGCTCTTGGCGATGCGATCGCTGCATGATCATGTCAAGGCCGTTGCCACCCCCCTCATGGCCGGCGACATGGCAGCGGCACGCCGCGCGGTATCCATGATCGTGGGCCGTGACCCCGCCGCACTGGAGGCAGGCGGTATTGGCGGTGCCGCGATCGAATCGCTGGCCGAAAACACCTCCGACGGGGTGGTCGCGCCGCTGGTCTGGGGGGTTGTCCTTGGCTTGCCCGGCATCGCCGCCTACAAGGCGATCAACACCCTCGATTCGATGATCGGCCATCGCACCGCGCGACACGCAGCCTTTGGCTGGGCAGCCGCCCGCATCGACGATCTGGCAAACCTGGTTCCCGCGCGGCTGACCGGTCTCCTGTTCGTTCTCGTGTCGGTCCACGCGCGCCGGGCATGGGCCTGCATGCGGCAAGACGCAAGCAAACACCGCTCACCCAACGCGGGCTGGCCCGAGGCGGCGATGGCCGGCGCGATCGGTGTGCGGCTATCGGGGCCGCGCGTCTATGGCGGAGCAAGTTCCCCGGAACCCTGGCTCAACGCCAATGCCGCTGACCCCCAGCCTGCTGACCTGCGGCGCGCCTTGAGCCTGTTTCGCCGGGCCATGGCGGCCATGGCATGCGGCCTTGTGCTGATCATGCTTGTCGGTGGTTGAGCGCGCGCCGCTCAGCGGTCGAAGAAGTCTTCCTCGGCCTCGGTCACGTCGATATCCAGCGCCTCAAGACCGGCTTCCAGATTCTCGGACAGATGCGGCATGCCCAGCAGATAGTCGGGCGTCGGTGTCGTGGCTTCGGCCAGAGCGGTGGCAACGGCTTCGTTGTAATCCTCCGGCTCGAAGGCGCCGCGACCCACCCAGGCGATGGCAACCAGATGGGCCTGTTCGTCCTCGTTCAGCGAATCGATGAAGGCGTGCAACTCGCCCTCGCGATTGGCTTCGCGGGCCTGAAAGATGATATGAACCACTTTCTTGATGCTGATGTCTGGGCGCATGGGCGACTCCTTCCTGTGCCGGAGTGTCGCGCGCAGCCGGACGTTTGGCAAGGAAAACCCGGTCAGCCGCGTATCGCAAAGAGCCGGAACCACAGCCAGTCGGGCATCAGCCGCGACAGGCGGAAGAGCCAGGAAAACAACAGCGGAAAGCTCTTGCGAAACCGCGTCGTGCCCATGTGATCGAAGATCGCGGCGGCGGCGGTTTCGGCCTCCATGATGAAGGGCATGGTGAAATCGTTCTTGTCGGTCAACCGCGTGCGGACGAAGCCGGGATTGACAAGCTGGACCGCCACGCCCGAGCCGCGCAGATCCGCCTGCATGCTTTCGGCCAGATGCATGAGGCCCGCCTTTGACGCGCCATAACCGATCGCACCCGGAAGCCCGCGAAACCCCGCCAGCGACCCGGTCAGGATGACATGGCCCGAGCCGCGCTCGATCATTGCGGGCAACACGGCGCCCATAAGGCGCGCCGCACCGGTGAAGTTGACGTCGCACATCGCCTCGACCTGATCGGCGTTCCAGTCCTGGGCGGCCTGGGGCCAGTAGACCCCCGCCAGGTAAACCACGCCATCGACGGCCCCGGCGGCATGCGCGGCCTCATGCACCGACGCCATGTCGCGCACGTCGACCGGCACGACCAACGACCTGCCGGGCAGCGCGTCCGCCAGATCCTCGAGCCGGTCGCGGTTGCGCGCGCTCAGGACCAGCTCGACACCGGCGCGGCTCATCCGTTCGGCCAGGGCGCGCCCCAACCCCTCTGATGCGCCGATCAGCCAATAGCGTTTGCCGGACCAGTCCGTCATGGCTGGACGCGGCGCATCGTGGCGACCAGTTCGGCGACCTTGATGCCGAACTTTCGAAACTGGCTACGGTTGATGATGGTTCCGTTTTCCATGACATACATCCAGTCCGTGACATCCAGCGCCCATCCGCCGGCATGCCTGGGCAACCGGATCCGATACGACAACCGCACGCTCGCCCCCTCCTGCTGGCCGACCCCGTGCCCGACCACGTCATCGGCCTCGGCGTGGATCGCGCCGTCATTGCCAAGGCTCAGGCGCCATTGCCGGGTCTGGGTGTTGCCCCCGGCATAGGCGAAATGCTCATCAAGGGTGCCGCGGCTGCCATTCCAGCGCCCCTCCATCCGTGCGGTAAATCGCGACGTGACGCGGCCGGTCGGCCCATAGATGACACCCTCGCATTCGATCGGCCCGTTCAGGTGATGCCGGATGTCGGCGGCGGGCCCGGTGCCGGCATAATCGGCCGAACGCTGCGCCATGAAGCCCAGGCGCTGTTGCAGCACAAACCAGACAAGGGCCATCGCCATGACGACAAGAGGCAGAATCGCAAGATCAGGCATGGCTTGGTTCTCTTTCGATTGGGGTTGCTGCAAGCACTGCGATGGCCAGCAGTTTCAAGGTGCAAGGAACGAGGGCATAGACCAGCCCCAGTGCCAGCAGCGCGCCGGGCGGACTATCCGGCCCGGTGAAGCCCTGCCATTCCAGAAACGGCAGGACGGAGATCGCGGCCAGTGCCAGGGTCGCCTTTGACATGAAGGCCCAAAGCGCGAAGCCTGTCGCCGCGTCGGGCAAAACACGGACCATGCGCCGGGCAAACAGGGCCGAGAGGAGGGTCAGGTCAGCCCCCAGCGCAGCCCCCGTGACCACGCAGATCGCGGCGAAGTGCAGCGTATCGCCCGGACCCAGCAGCGCCGCCAGCGCAAAGGCCGCAACCGAAAGCGCCATGGCCGCGATCAGGATCGGTCGTTCGCCATGGACACGGGCCGCCGCCGCCCAAAGCGGTGCCGCCAGTGCTGCCGACAGGAAGAACAGGATCAGCAGCGCCCCCTCCCATCCCGGTGCCTGCAACCGCGATTCGACAAAGAACAGGAACAGCGTGGAACTGACCGCGACGGGGGCTGCATTGAGCAGGGCCACCAACAAGAGCCGACGCGAAACCCGGTCGCCGAGAACCGCGACAAAGCCTTGCAGGGCGATTGGCGCCGCATCGGCCGGTGCGGCGAAGGCATCGCGCATCACCCAAAGCGCGCCAAGCGCGAAAGCCGCAAACAGGATGGCAAAGCTTTCAAACGGCGGATTGGGACCGAGCGCCAGCAAGGACGGCGCCGCGGCAGCGGCACAGACCCCCAACAATGCGCCGGCCTCGCGCCAGGCGGCAAGGCGCACATGACCGTCGGCGCCCATGGCCTCGGCTTTCTGCACGCCCTGCGCATAAAAGCAGATTGTCAGAAAGCTGAATGCGCTGAACAGCCCCGTCAGCGTCAGCGCGAACCACGCCAGCGGCGCGATCGGCGGCGCGACGGCAAAAAGGCCCAGCATCGACAGCGAAAGAACCGCCGCCCCCCCGGCGACCATCGCCTTGCGGTGCGCGGCGGTGGCATGCGCCAGCCAGCCCAACAAGGGATCCTGTGCGAAGTCGATCAGTCTGAGCGCGAACAGAACGGCGCCCAGCGCGCCAAGGCTGACGCCGTATTCGTCAACGTAGTATTTGGGCGCATGAATGTAGATCGGCAGCCCGGCCATGGCCAGCATGGCGGCAAAGGCCGACCATGCGGCCGGATGGGTCGTGCGCCCCAGCCCGATACGGATCATCGTGAGATCTCGTCGGCGGGCGGGGGGGTATGCGGGCGATATCTCGCACCACGCCACCACAGCTTGAAGGCTTGCCAGTGGATCAGCGCCAGCACCCGGCGCGACCCCAAGGGCCGGCGCACCATTGACCCCAGCAACCCCGCCGAGGTCGCCGGACGGCGCGGGCCGCAAAGCGTGGCGATTAGCCCGCCCGTGGCATGGCCGTAATCTATGTGGATCGCAATCCTGTCGGCACGAATGTCGAAGCGAAAGCGATAGCCGCCGTCGATGGGCTGGAAGGGCGAGACATGAAAGATCTTGCGCGCGCCCAGGGTGTCTTGCGCGGTGATCGGTCGCTGATCGTCATTGAAGCACAGATACGAATGCCGGTCGCCAAAGGTATTGTTCACCTCGGCGATCACGCAGCGCAACTGGCCATCGCGATCATGGCACAGCCAGAAACTGACCGGGTTGAACACATGGCCCAGGATACGCGGTTGAGCCAGCAGCAGGATCTGCCCGTCGGCACTGTCCAGACCGGCCTCGGCCAACACCCCACGCACCCAGCGCGCCCCCGTTCCGGAACCTCGTTCGCCGCCGTGATCGGTGTCATGCAATGAAATGATCCCGCGCCGGTTGCGCGCGAACAGCGCCGGGGCTTGCGGCGACGGGTCTTCGGCGTCGATCAGGACATAATCGACACCATAGGTGAAACGATTGTCCGGCCCGCCCTTGCGCCCGTGAAACGTCTTGCCCGAAAGTTGTTCAAGCGTGCTCATGCCGCCGCAGCCCCCATGCGCTGCGTCCGCGCGCTCAGTGCCTGCACCACATCGACCGCCGAGGCGAAACCGTCTTCGTGAAACCCGTTGCGCATCCAGGCACCGCAATACCAAGTGCTCCGGGCCCCGTTGAAGTCCCGGATGCGGTCTTGCGCCGCAAAGGCCGCGAGGTCGAAAACCGGGTGGCGAAACGTGTGCGTGTCATAGATCAGCGCCTCGTCGATGGGGCGCGTGGCATTGAGCGTGACGATATGCAGATCGTCCTGCGGGATCGGTTGCAGCGAATTCATCCAGTAGCTCAGACTGATCCGCGCGCGGTCTTCAGGGGCGTGTTCGGTATAGGTCCAGCTGGCCCAGCACTTGCGACGGCGCGGCATGACCGAAGGATCGGCATGCAAAACCGCGTGATTGTCCTGATACCCCACCGCGCCCAGCGCGGCCCGCTCATCCTGCGTGGGATCGGACAGCATCGCCAGCGAATCGTCGGAATGGGTGGCAAGGAT
This sequence comes from Rhodobacteraceae bacterium HLUCCA12, assembly GCA_001314715.1. Taxonomy (GTDB): domain Bacteria; phylum Pseudomonadota; class Alphaproteobacteria; order Rhodobacterales; family Rhodobacteraceae; genus Pararhodobacter. The sequence goes on from LJSV01000004.1 coordinate 56,189, forward strand.
CACTTCGTCAAACGCCTCCCAGGTGCCGCCGTGCGTCTTGATCTCGACCCCGAGTGGACGGCGGCGGATGGCCTGAACCGGGCTGTTGCAGCGGATGTCCACACCGCGCACGGCAAGGTCGAGCGTGAGCTTGCGCACGTATTCCACCGATCCCCCCGCGACGGTGAACCACTGATGCTGGCCATGATAGCCCAACAGAGCGTGGTTCTCGAAAAAGCGGATCATGGCGCGGGCGGGAAACCGCATGATCTGATCCTTCGGCGTGGACCATATCGCACCCGAGAACGGTTGTAGATAGCGTTCGCGAAACCAGCGCCCCATGCGCAGCTTGTCCATCAACTCGCCGATGGTCATTGCCGGATCGGCGGCAGCGCGAACGGCACCCTTGTTGAAACGCACGATGTCGCTGATCATACGCAGGAAACGCGGATCGGCCAGGTTTCGGCGGCTGGCAAAAAGCTGGTCGATCGAGTTCAGGTTGTATTCGCACGCCCCCTGATCGAACGAGGCGCCAAAGCTCATGTTGCTTTTGACGGTTTCGACGTCCAGGGCCTCGAACATGGCGATCAGGTTGGGATAGTTGACGCGGTTGAACACGATGAAGCCGGTGTCGACCGGCTGATCGCCCCGTTTCCCGGCCATAACGGTGCGCGCATGCCCGCCCAGGCGCGGCGCAGCCTCGATCAGTGTTACCTGATGACCGGGCGCCAGCAGCCAGGCCGCGCCCATGCCGGAAATACCCCCTCCCACGACGGCGATTCGACGCGGGTGCAGGCTTGGGGATTCGAACGGCATGGGCAACTCCTTGGGCGTTTAGCAAGGGATACGCGGTGCGGCGCTGAACGGATTACCGAACCACGCCAGGTTTTTTCGCATGTGCACTGATCCGGCCTGAGCGCGGGCGCGTATTCGGTGCATGTTGCAGTTGCTGGACGAAAGCCCGATAAAAGAGCGGCAAAGGCCGCCACTCGTCCCGCAAGGGCCGAGGGGGGCGGCGCAGGCCGAAAAGGTGCGAGACGTGTCGCAAGCCGAAGAGGCACAGGGCGAGTGGGTAAGCCAGATGCTGAGCGTGGCGCAACATGGCGACGAGGCCGCGTTTGCCGAGCTGTTCGCCCATTTCGCGCCCAGGATAAAGGCGTTCCTGCTGAAGTCGGGCGCCGGTGGCCCGATGGCCGAGGAATGCGCGCAGGACGTGATGGCGACGGTCTGGCACAAGGCGCGGCTGTTCGATCCGTCGCGCGCAAGCGTGGCGACATGGATCTTTACCATCGCCCGCAACCGGCGCATCGACGCGCTGCGCAAGGCGCGCAGACCCGAGCCTGAAGACCTGCCATGGGGGCCCGAACCTGAACCCGACCAGGCGGATGTCCTGTCGCTGCAACAAGAAAGCGAGAAACTGGGAGAGGCGCTTGCCCTCCTGCCCGAAAACCAGCGGGCCTTGATCGAACAGGCGTATTTCGGTGATCTGTCGCATGGCGAGATTGCGCGAATTACCGGATTGCCGCTTGGCACGATCAAGTCCCGTATCCGTCTGGCGCTCGAAAAGCTGCGTCAGGCCATGACGTGAAGGTATGACCGCGATGATCCGCCACCATCTCAACGATGCGCTTTTGATGGGTTACAGCGCCGGGCAACTGCCCGAGGCGTTCAACCTGATCGTGGCGACGCATATCTCGATGTGCGATGAGTGCCGGGCGCGGCTTGAAAGCTTCGATGCCGTTGGCGGAGCCCTGCTGGAAACGGCCGTCACCGATACCGGCGAGGTCGCCATGGCCGAGGACAGCCTGGCCCAGGTGATGGCCCGCATTCGGCAGGCCCCGCCCGAGCCGCGCAAGGTGCAAAGGCCCGAACCCTGTCTGTTTCCGGCCCCCTTGCGCAAGTATGTCGGCGGCGATGCCGAGGCGGGGCGCTGGCGCGCGGTGGGCGGCGGCGTTCGTCAGGCGATCCTGCCCACGGCGCGCGATGCATCGGCCAGACTGCTTTATATCCCGGCGGGCATGGCGGTGCCGGATCATGGCCATCGCGGCACGGAACTGACGCTGGTATTGCAAGGTGCCTTCAGCGATGCGGTGGACCGGTTCGGGCCAGGCGACATCGAAATCGCAACCGAGGATCTGGAACACACCCCGGTGGCCGAACCCGGCATGGACTGCATCTGCCTTGCGGTCACGGATGCGCCGCTGCGCTTCAACGGCATGGTGCCGCGCCTGCTGCAACCGTTCCTGAAGATCTGAACGAACCTTCGCTGCCCCGTGCAGGCGAGTTGGCCCAACGGATCAATCGGTCCATGACTGGTCGTCGGGCCGGGCCTCGGGAACGGTCAGGGTGCGCGGTTCCTGTTCGACGGGCGGGGCGGATTCCAGCGAAGCGTCGCGCTGGACAACGCCCAGCGCCTCGAACTTGCGGGCGGCGGGCAGCACCCGCCCCTCCATCGAGCCGACGGCCCGGTTATAGGTCTCGACCGCCGTGCCCAGGGCTTTTCCGGTGCGTCCCAGGTGCGACATGAACGTGCCAAGCCGGTCGTAGATGTCGCGTGCCAGTCGTTGAACCTCGGCGGCGTTTTCGGCCATTTTTTCCTGTTGCCAGCCATAGGCAATGGCCTTGACCAGCGCGATCAGGGTCGTCGGGGATGCGATCAGCACACGGTTCTCGAACGCGAATTCCAAAATCGCCGGGTCAGCCTCGGCGGCGGCGGCGACGAATGTCTCGCCGGGAATGAACATCACGATGAAATCAGGCGCGGCAGGAAGCGTGTCCTGATAGGCCTTCGAGGCCAGCGCGCGGACATGCTGGCGAAGTTGCGCGGCGTGGCGCTTGAGCTGCGCATTCTGCGCCTCGACACCGTCGCATTCCAGCGAATCGAGATAGGCCTCAAGCGGGGTCTTGGCGTCGATCACCACGCTTTTGCCACCCGGTATATGGACGATCGCGTCCGGGCGCAGCCGACCCGCCTCGCCGCTCTCGACCGATTTTTCAGTGACGAAATCGACATTTTCTGTCATGCCGGCCAGTTCAAAGACCTTGCGCAACTGCATCTCGCCCCAGCGTCCGCGCGTCTTGGGCGCGCGCAGGGCCTGAACCAGGCGCCGGGTCTCCTGCCCCAGCGATCGCTGCCCCTCGGCCAGTTGCAGAACCTGCGCCTTGATCGCACCATACGCTTCGTTGCGCGCCTTCTCGATCTCGCTGATCTTGCTGTCAAAGGTGACCAGTTTCTGGTTCAGATGGCCCAGCGTTTCCTGAAACTTGGTGTGCTGGGTCTCCTGCAGGGCACGCGTTTCCTGATCGTGCTTGGCATATCGCTCGGACACGAGTTGCAGAAAATCCTGCGCATTGGTCTTGAGGGCGTTGTTCGCCAGATGCGCGAACCGCGCTTCCATTTCGGCGCGCGCGCGCTCCATCTCCTCGATGCGCGATTGATGGCTGGCGCGCAGGGCTTCCAGCTGCTTTTCCGCATCCATGCGCTGGTTCATCTCGGCGTCGCGCATCTGCCGCAGCGCGCCGATTTCCTGCTCGTATTGATCGGCGCGGCGCGCCCGTTCGCCTGTCGAGGCCAGTTCGTGCTGCATCTCGGCGATCTGCTCACGCGCCCGACCCAGCGCGCGCATCATCCAGCCCAAAAGCGCGATCAGCGCCAAGCCTATGGCAAGCGAAAAGAGTGGCACAAGGCTTGAATCGATGGCCATGTCGAACTCCGGTATGTCGAAACGGCACCTATCGCCGCCCGAACAGTTTTTCGATGTCAGCCAGCTTCAACTCGACATAGGTGGGACGCCCGTGATTGCACTGGCCCGAATGCGGCGTCGCCTCCATCTCGCGCAGCAGGGCGTTCATTTCCTCGGCGCGCATCTGCCGGCCGGACCGAACGGAGCCGTGACAGGCCATGCGGCTGAGAACGCCATCCAGACGCGTGTTCAGGCTTTGGCTCTGACCCAGGTCTGCCAGCTCATCCAGAATGTCGCGCACCAGACCGGCGGCATCCACAATGCCCAAAGCGGCAGGGGTTTCGCGCACGGCAACCGCATCCCCGCCAAAGGGTTCGACCGTCAACCCCATGCGTGCCAGATCCGCGGCATGGGCCAGCAGGCGCGCGGCATCGCCCGCCGACAGCGGCACGATTTCGGGGATCAGCAGCGCCTGGGCGGGAACGCCATTGTCGGCCATCTGGCGTTTCAGGCGTTCATAGACCAGGCGTTCATGCGCGGCGTGCTGATCGACGATGACGAGCCCGTCGCTGGTCTGGGCAATGATGTAGTTTTCGTGCAGTTGCGCGCGCGCGGCGCCCAGCGGCGCGTCGGTTGGTCCGGTCTCGGGTTCGATCCGGGCCGAAGGCGCGGCAGGGCCGTCAAAGGGTGCCTGAGTCTGGGCGAAACCGTCTGGCCCATCCGTGGAAGGGGCCTGCGCCGCGTAGCTTTGGGCCACCGCGCCGGCACCGGGGTGACGGGATCGGTTCGACAAGTCCATCTGATAGATCCGCGGACCTGACGCCTCGGGGCGCATCGCCCCCAACGTGGCATCCGCCACCGTGCTCGCCGCACGGTGCCCAGCCTCGGCAAGCGCATGACGCAACGCCGAAACCACCAAACCCCGCGCCATGCCGGGGTCACGAAAGCGAACCTCGGCCTTGGCCGGATGCACGTTCACATCGACCAGCGCGGGTGGGCATTCCAGGAACAGAACCGCAGCCGGGTGCCGGTCGCGCGACAGGAAATCGGAATAGGCCGCGCGCAGCGCGCCGGTCAGCAACTTGTCACGCACCGGACGCCCGTTGACGAAAACGAACTGCGCCACCGCGGCGCCGCGTGAATAGGTGGGCAGGGCGGCATGGCCCGTCAGGTGCAATTCGTCACGCCGGGCGTCGATGCGCAGGGCGTTGGCGGTAAAATCGCGCCCCAGCAGACGGGCAAGACGGGCCTCCATCGCGTCGAAAAGCTCGCCCTGTTCGGCCTCAAGCCGCAGGATGTCGCGCGACTGGCCGCCCGACACATCGGCAAGCGTGAAGCTGACATAGGGCTCGGCCATGGCAAGGCGCTTGACGGTATCGGCGATGGCCTGCGCCTCGGCCCGGTCGGTACGCAGGAATTTCAGACGCGCGGGGGTGGCGTGAAAGAGATCGCGCAGTTCAACCTGCGTCCCCTGGTTCAGCGCGGCAGGGCGAACCGCGCCGATCCGCCCGCCGGTCACGGCGATCTGGGCGCCCTCGTGCCCTTTGGCATGGCTGGTGATGGTCAGCCGCGCCACGGCCCCCAGTGACGGCAATGCCTCGCCCCGAAACCCGAAGGTATGGATATTCAGCAGGTCAGAGCCGTCGATCTTGGATGTGGCGTGGCGCGACAGGGCCAGCGGCAGATCCTGCGGCGCCATGCCGTGGCCGTCGTCACTGACCCGGATCAGGGTCTTGCCGCCATCGGCATAGGCCACGGTGACGCGCCGCGCCCCGGCATCGAGCGCGTTTTCGACCAGTTCCTTGACCGCCGAGGCCGGGCGCTCGACGACCTCGCCGGCGGCGATGCGGTTTGCCGCCGATTCATCGAGTTGACGAATCGCAGGCGGAGCTTGGCTTATATTGGGGCGAGGCGCGATCATGCCACCAGACATAGCATGCCGCCCCTGCCTTGCAAAGCCGACTCGCGCGGGTCAATCCAGCCCCTCGGGCTGCCCCACGACAATGAAATGCAACGCATCCGGCTTGATCAAGCGCTCGGCCACGCGGTGAACATCCTCCAGCGTCACATCGCGCACCAGCTCGTTGCGGACATTCACATAGTCGATGTCGAAGCCCTGAAACTGCATCGACGCCAGGATCGACGCGATCGCGCCATTGCCATCGAATCGCAGCGGATAAGCGCCGGTCAGATAGGTCTTGATGCGTTCCAGATCGGCCTCTGTTATGCCGCCATCGGCCAGCCATTGCCATTCGTCGCGCATCAGTTCCACCACCTCGGCGGCGGTCGCATTGTCGGTCGAAAGCCGGCCTTGAAAACTGTCGCCATGCGCCGCCGATGCCAGCGACGTGCCGACACCATAGGTCAGCCCGCGGCGTTCGCGCAGTTCGCGCATCAGCCGGGTGCCGAACCGCCCGCCGCCAAACACCTCGTTCATCACGAAAGCGGTCAGAAAATCGGGATCGTCGCGCGGGATCCCCGCATGGCCAAAGGCGATCACCGATTGCGGGCCGTCATGCGGTATGACCGTGACCCCGCCATCAAGCGTGAATTCAGCATAATCGGGCAACGGCTCTGTCGCCGCGGGCAGATCGCCCAGCAGGCGATCCAGAATTTCGCCCAGTTCCTCGGCGGAAATGTCGCCCGCCGCCCCCACCAGAACCCGGTCGCGGGTCAGGGCCGTCTCATGTGCCGCGCGAATGTCGTCGATCTCCAGCGACGCGACCGAATCCGGCGTACCGTCGCTGGGCCGCGCATAGGGATGCCCCTGATAGGCCCGTTCATTGAAGGCGCGGCTGGCGATCGCCTGCGGATTGCGCGCCGCCCGTTCAAGCGATGCAATCTGTTGCCTGCGCGCACGCTCCAGCGCGGCGGCGTCGAAGCGCGGCTCGATCAGGGCACTGCGGGCCAAGTCGATGACTGCATCGCGGTTTTCGCTCAGGGTCCGGATCGACAGCGACACCGTATCGCGCCCGGCATCGAAATCCACGCTGCCGGCAAGGGATTCAAGCGACTCGGCGTATTCCTGTGCGTCAAGATCGCCCGCCCCCTCGGACAACAGACCCGCCATCATCGACACTGCCCCCTCGGCCTCATCGGCATCCAGATTGGCCCCGCCGGGAAAGATCAGCTCGATGGCGACAAACGGGATCGAGTCGTCCTGAACCAGCCAGGCCGAGACCCCACCGGGCGAGGTGACGGGCTCGATGTCGATTTCCGCGTGCAACGGGGTTGCCAGAAACGCGGCCACGGCAAAGGGTTTAAGGATATGCATCAATCGTCTTCTCCCATCAGCCAGCCGGTCACCGACGCGCGCCGGTCCAGATCGCGCGCTGCGGCCAGGATCTCGTCGGGCGTAATGTCCTGCAAAACCTCGATCCAGGCTTCGGAATCCGCAAGCGTCAAGCCCGTCGCCAGATCGGCGCCTATAGTGCGTGCACGGGCGGCGACATCGTCGCGCTCATAGATTTCGGCCGCACGCAACTGCATGCGCACGCGCTCAAGCTGGTCCATATCGACGCCGGTTTCCAGAAACTCGGCAAAGGCGTCGTCAAGCGCGTCTTCGGCCTCCTGCATGCCGACATCTTGCGCCGGCGCGATCCCCAGAACGAACACGCCGTGATCCAGCGCCGTTCCGCTGTACCCGGCCCAAGCCGACAGCGCGACGCCCTCATCATAGGTCAGACGCCGTTCCAGAACCGAGGTCTGCGCGCTCCCCCCCAAGAGCGCCGCAAGCACCTGATAGGCCGCCGCCTCGCGCTGGTCGCCGGGGCGGCGATTGGGGGCAAGATACATGCGGTTGACATAGGGCTGCCCCACACGCCCGTCGCGCAGGATCAGCCGCCGTTCGGCCTGTTGCGTGGGCTCCAGTGGGCGAACGCGCTCATCCAGATCGGGATTTGCGGGAATCGCGCCGTAATGCCGTTCGGCCAGATCGCGCACCTCGTCCGCATCGACATCGCCCGCAACGACCAGAACAGCATTGTTCGGCGCATAATGCTTGCGATAGAAGTCCTCGGCGATCGTGTCGTCGAGTTGTTCCATCTCATGCCGCCAGCCGATGATCGGAATGCCATAGGGATGGTTTTGAAACAGTGCTGCGCGCATCTGTTCGTTGAAAACCCCCTCGGGGCGGCTTTCAAGGCTCTGTCCGCGTTCTTCCAGGATCACGGAGCGCTCTGGCTCCCAGTCCGAGCGGTCAAGGCGCAGGTTCACCATGCGATCGGCCTCCATCTCCATCATGAGGTCCAGCCGGTCGGCGGCAACGCGCTGATGATAGGCGGTGTAATCCCATGAGGTGAAGGCATTGTCGCGCCCGCCATTGGCCTCGACCACGGCCGAGAATTCGCCCGCTTCCATGGTGTCGGTCGCCTTGAACATCAGGTGTTCCAGGTAATGCGCGATGCCCGACTGGCCCGGCGGCTCATCCGCGGCACCGACGCGATACCAGACCATATGGGTCACGACAGGGACGCGATGATCCTCGATCACGATGACATCCATGCCGTTGTCGAGCGAGAATTGCTGCGGCTCTTCAGCCCAGAGCGGAAGGGCCGCAATCATGGCAAGCGCAAGGGCCGGAACAACGCGGGTCAGCAGGCGCATGCAGTCAATCTCCGTCCGTTGAAGTCATGGCAGACAGTTACCGCGCCTTGGGGCAAGGGCAAGCGGCTTGGCGCAGACGTGATCAACGCAGTTGCGATGTGATCGGGCAGGCGCCCGCGTCAGGGCGCGTCCGGCGGCGGCGCGGTAGGCGTGCGCGCACCAGCTTGGCGCCAGCGTTCCAGTTCCGCCTCACGGTCGAGTTCCTGGTCACGATAGGCCCGATGATAGACATTCGCGCCGAACAGCCGTTCCAGAATCCGGCCATTGTTGCGGCGACGGTGTTCCAGATCCTCGGCGGCAAGTTGCTGGCGGATCTCGTCCGAGGTTCCATACCGGGCGACATGGGCACCCAGCGCCGAATCGGCGGCCGGCACGCCACCACCCTGCGCCGCGCCCGACCGTCCGCCCAGCGCCTCGATCGCTTCGGCCTGTGGATTCTGGTCCACCAGGTTCGATCCGCCCGGCGTGGGCGGCGGCAGCGTCTGGAAGTCGGGCGGGGCCTGAAGTGGCTCGGTCGGCAGGATCGAGAATTCATCCGGCCCCCGCTGCGCAGCGGCGATGTTCATAAGGTTCGGATCCTCGGAGCGCGAGGAACACGCACCCAGCGTCGCAAGCGCCAGGCTGGCTGCCACGAAACCGCGATAAAAGGTCATGCCGTATCCCCCGGAATAGTGCCGATTGGCCATTCTTTAACGGAAATCGGGGGCAAGGTCACGGGTCCTTTTTGCCGCCGGCAAACAGGATCAGCCCAAAGGCGCCGATGAAAATGGCAATATCCGCAACATTGAACGCATAGGGATTGTGCCAGCCGCAGCAGGTGAAATTCAGAAAATCCGCCACAGCGCCCCAGATCAGCCGGTCGATCACGTTTCCAAGCGCGCCACCAACCAGAAAACCGGCCGACAACTGCAGCCCCGCGCCGCCCCGCTCGCGCCGCACCCACAACCAGACCCAGGTCGAAATGACCACCGCAAGGGCGATCAGAACCCAGCGCATTACATCCGAATCGTTGGCGAACAGGCCAAAGTTCACCCCGCGATTCCAGGCCATGGTCAGGTTGAACCAGGGCGGCAGCACCTGGATAAATAGCACCTCGCGCAGGTTCAGTCCGACAACGACGAACCATTTAAGTGCCTGATCCAGCACCAGAATGATCAAAAGGGTCAGGGTGGCGATGCGCATGTCAGTGCCGAAAATGCCGTTGCCCGGTAAAGACCATGGCCAGCCCGGCTTCGTCGGCGGCAGCGATCACCTCGTCGTCGCGCATAGACCCGCCCGGCTGAATCACCGCGCGCGCACCCGCTTCGGCGGCGGCCAGCAAACCGTCGGCAAAGGGAAAGAACGCGTCCGAGGCGACCACCGACCCTTGTGTCAGCGGCACCTTCAGGCCCAGCGCCTCGGCCATGTCCAGCGACTTGCGCGCAGCGATCCGGGTGCTGTCCACCCGGCTCATCTGGCCCGCCCCGATCCCCACGGTCGCGCCGTCCTTGACATAGACGATGGCGTTCGACTTCACATGTTTGGCAATCGTCCAGGCCAGCAACAGATCGGCGATCTCGGCATCGGAGGGGGCGCGTCTGGTCACGACCTTCAGGTCGTCAGCCGTGATCAGCCCGTTATCGCGATCCTGCACCAGAAAGCCGCCGGCGACCTGCTTGAACGCCAGCGCCGGCGCAGCCAGGTCGGCCAGGCCGCTGGTTGTCAGAAGGCGCAGGTTCTTCTTCTTTGCGAATACGGCCAGCGCCGCGTCATCCGCGCCCGGCGCGATGACGACTTCGGTAAAGATCTCGGTGATCGCCTCGGCGGTGGGGCCGTCGATCGGCTGGTTCAGGGCCACGATCCCGCCAAAGGCCGATGTGCGGTCACAGTCGAACGCCCGCCGGTAGGCCTGCGCCAGTGTCTGACCAGTGGCGACGCCGCAGGGGTTGGCATGCTTGATGATCGCGCAAGCCGGGCCGTCGGTGAATTCGCTGACCAGTTCATATGCCGCATCGGTGTCGTTGATGTTGTTGTAGCTCAGTTCCTTACCCTGATGCTGCACCGCCGTTGCCACGCCGGGACGACTGGACCCGTCGGTGTAAAAGGACGCCGACTGGTGCGGGTTTTCACCATAGCGCAACACCTGTGCCAGTTGCCCGGCAAAGGCACGCCGGCGCGGCGCCGGATCACCGATTGCCCCCGCCATCCAGTTGGACACCGCCGCATCATAGGCTGCGGTACGGGCATAGGCCGTTTGTGCCAATCGCTGGCGAAAGGCCAGATTCGTGCCGCCGTCATTGGCGTCCATCTCTGCCAACAGCGCATCGTAGTCCTGGGGATCGGTCAGCACCGCCACATGGGCATGGTTCTTGGCCGCCGCCCGGATCATCGCGGGTCCGCCGATGTCGATATTCTCGATCGTTTCGTCGTATCCCGCACCGCGCGCCACCGCCGCCTCGAACGGATAGAGGTTCACGACCAGCAGGTCGATCGGCGCGATCGCATGCGCCTCCATCGCCGCGACATGCGCCGGCTCGTCGCGCAGCGCCAGCAATCCGCCGTGAACCATCGGGTGCAGCGTCTTGACCCGGCCATCCATCATTTCGGGAAAGCCGGTCAGGTCCGACACGTCGCGCACGGCAAGGCCCGCCTTGCGCAGCGCGGCGGCGGTCCCGCCGGTGGAAACAAGCTCCACCCCGCGTTCGGCAAGGGCGCGGGCCAGCCCCACCAGGCCGGTCTTGTCGGAAACGGAAATCAGCGCGCGGCTGAGGGGGGCAAGGTCGGTCATGTCGGTCGCTTCCGTGGCTGCACGGGATTCGTGCCTTGATCAGTCGGTTGCAAAATGGGCGCCGGGCAAGGCCAGATCATCGTCACGCCCGGTGTCGCGGATGGCCAGCGGGGTATCCTGTGCCTTCGCCAGTGTCCAGTTGATCTGGCTGGTGTGGTCCATGATCACGGCGCGCACCACGATCTGTTGACACGGGCGCGGCGCCAGCCGCCCCGCTTCCAGATAGACCGAGGGTTCCAGCGACAGCTTTCCCGGCCCGTCGAAGCGGAACACCCAGATCTCGCCCGAGGGCAGCACGACCGAGACCGCGGTTCCGTTCATGTCCAGCGAAGCGTCGGCATCAGGATGCAAATGAAACCGCAACGCATAGGGGATGCCATTGAGTTTGCCCGCGCTCAACACCTGCTCAAAGCGCTTGCGATGCGCGGGATCGAGCGCGGCAAGCGTATCCTCGCCCAAGAGCGCGCGCCCATCCGCCGAAAGATCGAGATTGCGGATATGGGTCAGGCCATGGGTCGCCACATAGCCGTCATGGCTGAGCAAGGCCGCGGTGGCATGGCGTTCGACGCTGACGTGGCAGGTGACCGCGTCCGGGCCGTCCAGCAGCTTCGCCGCGCCCTCCTCGGGGCGGGCCGGGCGCGCGAATCGGGCCGAGGAATAGCCGTCGATGCTGAGCGTCGAATGCGACAGCGTCGCGCGCCCGGCCCTTTCCCATTCAGGCCCGAACGACATCCCCGAGCCGCAATTGACCACCAGCGGCCGCCGGTTCGAGGTCAGTTCGAACGCCAGGGTCGAGGCATGCGCCCGGCTTGCCGCAGCCGCGGCCGGGGGCGGCGCGGCATCGACCAGAACCGAGGTGCGACCGCCAGCCAGCCGAACGAACCCCATGGCCTGCGTGCGCCTGGGCGCCGTGGTCTGCCCGACCACGGCCAACGCATGATCAAGCTGTCCTTCCATCCCGCGCCCGCCGCCATGGAACCGGGCCAAACCGCCATCCAAATGGCGCAGACTGCGCAACACCGGCGCCATACGATCGATGGCCGCGCGCAATGCCGCCGGGCATTCGCGTTCGGCACTGGCAAGCGCGTGCTGAACCCAGCTCAAGAGCGTGAAAATCTCCATCAACTCTTGCGGGTTTCGGCTGGCAATCCCGCCAACGGCGTCGATGTCGCGCTCGCATGCCATGGCCAGGGCCGCGGTGGCGGCGGGCACATGGCGCTCCATCCCCATCAGCGACAAGCCCGCGGTCAGCCAGCCCGCCACCGCCTCGAACCGCGGCAGCCCGGGCTGCGCGACCTTCCACCGCCGCGCCAGAAAGGCGGTATGCGCACCCAGCGTGGCGTAAAACGGTGTGGTATCCGACCCCGGCAGGCCCGCGGTCAGAAACAAGGCATGGTTGATCCAACGAATCACGCGCCGGCCTGCCAGATCGGGTTTCCAGCCCGGCCCGTGCCCGCGCCCGTACCGTGCGATCCAGTCGGCAACCCAGGCCTGCGCGGCCTGCCGCGCCTCGCGGTCGCCCGCCGCCGCCATGTGATCGAGCCAGCCGAAACCGTGCAACTCGTCTGCAAAGGATGGCGAAGGCGGTTCGATATCCCAGGGTTGATGGGTCTCGACCATATGCCCACCCAGCAGGAAGTTCCCGGCCGTCAATTGCCGGCCGCGCGCATAAAAGCCGATGGTGCGCGGCTCCGGCTGCACGGTGAAACCGCGCGCGGGCGCGGCCCGTGCGCTCAGCCGGGCGGCAAGGCGGTTGCCCCACCGGATACGCCGCACTGCCCAGCCGTGCTCCATTCCCTGCCTCTGGCCTGCCTGTGGGCCGGTATCCGCATTCGCGCCGCCGCCCGCTCTGCTGTTGCAATAGCTTCTGGCCGGTCGGTTGTCACCATGCCACGGGTCAAACCCGTTCAAGCCGCGCCATGTAAAAGCCATCAAGACCGCCGTGTTCGGACAGGTAATCGGGCCGGGTGCGCAGCCCGCCTTCGGGCGTCGGTGTGCCCAGCCCGGCATCCGATGGCGCGGCAACGCGCAGAGCCGGGTGCCGCTCAAGCGCCGCCACGATCTGCGCCTCGCCCTCGTCCGGCAACAGCGAGCAGGTGCAATAGACCAGCCGCCCCCCCGGTCGCAGCATCGCCACAGCACGGTCAATCAGTTGCGCCTGCAACGCGACCAGGGACGCGATATCGGCAGGCTTGCGGATCAGCGGCAGATCTGGGTGACGCCGGATCGTGCCGGTGGCCGAACAGGGCGCGTCCAGCAAGATGGCATCGAACGGCCGATCCGCCTGCCAGACCAGCGCATCCGCGCAGATCACCCGCGCGGTCAGGCCGGTGCGCGCGAGGTTCGCGCGCAACCGCGAAAGCCGCGCCTCGGACAGATCGAGCGCGGTCACATCGGCGCCCGCCGCCGCAAGCTGCAGGGTCTTGCCGCCGGGGGCCGCACACAGATCCAGAACCGCTTCGCCGTCCGTGGCGTCCAGCAGTCGCGCAGGCAAGGCCGCAGCGGCATCCTGAACCCACCACAACCCTTCGGCAAAACCCGGTAGCGCGGAAACCTGCCCGCCCGCAGCCAGGCGCAGCGTTCCGTTCGGCAGGTCTTGCACAGGCCCCGCCGCCGCCTCAAGCGCCTCTGCCAGCGCCAGGCGGCGCGCATTCGGCATGGGCCGCAGCGTCAGATCCAGCGGCGCCCCGGCCAGATGGGCCGCCTCGATCGCAACCACGGCGTCGCGCCCATAGGCCGCGACCAGCCGACGCCGCAGCCAGCCCGGCAGCCGGGGCACGGGCAGTTCGTGAAATTCCTGCGCGGGCAGCTGCGACGCGCGGCGCAGGACGGCATTGACCAATCCCGCAAGGCGCGCGCCGCCTTTCATACGACGAACCTGCGCAACCGCTTCATTCACCACGCCATGCGGCGCCGCGCCCAGTGCCAGAAGCTCGACCACGGCAAGGCGCAACAATGCCTGAACCGACGCGGGCGGGGACTTTCGCAGCAGGGGGGCCAGCACCGCATCGGCGCGCGGCAACTGTCGCAAGGTCGCCGTCGCCAGCCGCAGCGCACGCGCGCGCACGGCCGGATCGCCCAGTTCGGGCGCGGCGTCGGTCAGCATGTGCCCGTCGCGTGTCACCGCCAGAATCAGGCGAACGGCAAGCGCGCGGGCGTCGGTTTCGGGTTGGCCGGGCATGGGACTCTGTTCTGACAGTTCTTGCCGCGCCGGTCATGGCGGGCTATCTGGCGTTAGACGATTGTCCCGACAGTGACAAGAAACCGCCCAAGGATCAGCGCCATGTCCCGACAGGCCCCGACCGACGAAACCGAATTGCCCGCTGCGGCCCGCCGCGCCCTTGCCGAGGCCGAGGCGCGCCGCAAGGCTTGTGGCGACTTCATCCTGCCCACCGAACTGGGCGGGCGCCAGGACGGGCCCGAACCCGTGCGTTACGGCGACTGGGAAAAAAAGGGAATCGCGGTCGATTTCTGATCGCGCGTCAGCGCAGGCTGAAGTCGGCGTGGTCCCCTTCGCCCCGATCCGATACAAAGCGGACACTCTGCCCGTCGCGCAGGACCGCTTGGCAATTGAAGCCCAGGTCGTCGCCGCCCCAATCCAGATCGCGGCAAAAGTATCCGTCATTCCATTGCCAGTCGCCGGTCACGTCATAGCCGAAACCGCGCCCGGTTATGGCACCCTCGTCGGTTTGCTGTGCCGAAACCTGCAGACGGATTCCGAAGCGGGTCAGGTCGCGCCCCTCGACCAGTTGCGTGAATTCCCGCGCATCGGTAATGCGCTCGAAGGCCAGCGCCGGCGTGGGGCCGATCGCCAGCATGACGGCGAGGATTGCAAAGCGCATGATGTTCCTCCGATATTACCTCCGTGTTCACAGCATTACGAACACGGCAGGCTATCGGATCATCCGGCATGCGCGTGTCTCAGCGATCGAGACCCAGGACCGAAATCATGTCATATTCACCCGGCGCCTGACCCTGCGCCCATAAGGCCGCCTTGAGCGCGCCGCGCGCAAAGATGGCGCGGTCGCTGGCGATATGTCGCAGCACGATGCGCTCACCCTCGGCGGCGAAGATCACATCGTGCTCTCCGACGATGTCGCCGCCGCGCACCACGGAAAAACCGATATGGCCCCGCTCGCGCGGGCCGGTGATCCCGTCGCGGGCGCGGTCGGCGATGTTGTCCAGCGTCACGTCCCGCCCCTCGGCCGCCGCTTCGCCCAGCATCAGGGCCGTGCCCGAGGGGGCATCGACCTTGTGACGGTGATGCGCCTCGACGATCTCGATGTCATAATCGGCATCCAATGCCGCCGCGACACGGCGGGTCAGTGCCATCAGCAGGTTCACGCCCAGGCTCATGTTTCCGGCGCGCACGATGACCCCGCTTTCGGCAGCCGCCGCGATCGCGTCCAGCTGCGGTTGCGAAAACCCGGTCGTGCCGATCACATGGGCCACGCCCATCGACGCGGCCACCGGCGCCAGCGCGGCGCTGGCTGCCGGCGCGGTGAAGTCGATCACCGCCTGTGCACCCGCAAGCGCGGTCTGCGGGTCGTCACGCACCACCACGCCAAGCTCCGCGCCGCCCATGGCGGTGCCCAGGTCTTGCCCGATCCAGGCATGGCCCGGTTGCTCCAGCGCGCCGCCCAGGCGGGCAGCATCGCTCTGGCCAATGATCTGCACCAGCATGCGGCCCATGCGGCCCGAGGCGCCGTTGACGACGATTGCAGGGCGGTCTGCCATGATCTGTCCCTCCGTTTCGCCCTGCATAAGCCGCACCGGGCAGCGGGGAAACCATGATTCATCGCCCGGCAGGCAGAATCGCGCAGTCAGCGCGTCGGGCGCGTTGCGGGGGGCGCGCGAATCCCCTATTGAAGGCGCATGGCAAGGAAACGCTTCTCTCCGGCTTCGGGCCCATCACAACGCCAGCTTCGCGTGGGCGAGGTAATCCGGCGCAGGTTGTCGGACGTTCTGGCGCGCGGTGACGTGCACGACCCCGATCTGACGCGGTTTTCGATCACGGTGTCCGAGGTGCGGGCATCGCCCGATCTCAAGATCGCCACCGCCTTCGTGATGCCGCTGGGCGGTCATGACGCCGAGGCGGCATTGTCAGCGCTGCGCCGCAACAAGGCCGAGCTGCGCCACCTGGTCGCCAAGGACATTGCGCTCAAGTTCGCGCCCGACCTGCGGTTTGCGCTGGACGGCACGTTCGACCGGATGGACGAGGCGCGACGGATCTTTGCCGACGAACGCGTGCGCGCCGATATCGAGGCCGCCACCCGTGACGACGATGCCCGCGACTGACCGGGCGCTGGGCGCAGGGTTCGCGGCGCTGATGGCTTGCCTGCCGCTACAAGCTGCTGCGACCTGTTCCGACATCCGATTCGACGCCACCAGCTATACGCTGTGCGAAGTCAGTGCCGATGACGATCTTCGGCTTTTCCTTGATGGTGCCGACGGCACGCCGCATGGCTCGTTCGCGCGGGTGCAGGCGATGCTGGAAGAGCGCGGCGAGGCGCTTGTTTTCGCGACCAATGCCGGCATGTATCACCCCGATCGCAGCCCGGTCGGGCTGTATGTCGAGGACGGACAGGAACGGCGCGCCATCGTCACCAACGAGGGGCCGGGCAATTTCGGCATGCTGCCCAACGGCGTCCTTTGCATCGCCGAGGGGGAACTGTCGGTCGTTGAAAGCCGCGAATTTGCCGAATCGCCACCCGACTGCCGGCACGCCACCCAGTCGGGCCCGATGCTGGTGATCGATGGCGCATTGCATCCGCGTTTTCTGGACGAATCGGAATCGCGCCACATCCGCAACGGCGTCGGCGTCAGCGAAGGCGGGCAACGCGCCGTTTTCGCCATTTCGAACGAGCCCGTCACCTTTCACCAGTTCGCACGGCTGTTTCGTGATCATCTGGACCTGCCGCAGGCGCTTTTCCTTGATGGCAGCGTCTCGCGCCTGCATGCGCCGGGGCTGAACCGATCGGACTGGGGCCGCCCCATGGGGCCAATCGTGGGCCTGGTCCGCCCTGTGAATAACACAGACTGATCGCAGCTCGGCACAAGCGATTTCAAGGCATTCGCATCGACGCACCCCCGGTGGACAGGGGTTGGAAAGACCGGTTCGGGCATTATCTTTTGACCCGAAGGGCCTTGAAACCATGCTGACTATTCGATTCGACAACAGCTATGCACGCGAGCTTGAGGGGATGTATATCCCCTGGACGGGCCAGCCCGCCCCGTCGCCCAAGCTGCTGATCCTCAACGAACCGCTGGCCGAGGAGCTGGGGTTGGACCCAAAGGCCTTGGCCGGCACGGACGGGCTGGCGATGCTGACAGGCAGCGCGATGCCCGAAACCGCGACCCCGCTGGCCATGGCCTATGCCGGGCATCAGTTCGGCGGGTTCTCGCCGCAGTTGGGCGACGGCCGGGCGCTGCTGGTGGGCGAAATCGTCGATCGCAACGGGCACCGGCGCGACCTTCACCTGAAAGGGTCGGGCCCGACGCCCTTTTCTCGCGGCGGCGATGGCAAGGCCGCGCTGGGTCCGGTCTTGCGCGAATACATCATGAGCGAGGCGATGCATGCGCTGGGCATTCCGACCACCCGCGCACTGGCCGCCGTTGCCACCGGCGAAACCGTCCGGCGCGAAACGGCCTTGCCGGGTGCGGTGCTGGCGCGCGTGGCATCCAGCCACCTGCGGGTGGGCACCTTCCAGTTCTTTCTTGCGCGCGGCGAGACCGCGCGCCTGCGCCGTCTCGCCGATTACGCGATTCGGCGGCACGACCCTGATCTGGACGGTCACGCCGACCGCTACGCCGCCTTTTTGCGGCGGGTGATCGCCCGACAAATGGCGCTGGTCGCGCAGTGGATGGCCGTCGGTTTCGTGCATGGGGTGATGAACACCGACAACTGCGCCATCTCCGGCGAGACCATCGATTATGGTCCCTGTGCATTCCTGGATGCTTATGACCCCAAGGCGGTCTTCAGCTCGATCGACCAGCACGGCCGCTATGCCTATGACCAGCAACCTGTCCTGGCCCAGTGGAACGTGGCGCGACTGGCCGAAACGCTGCTGCCCCTGATCAACCCCGAGGACCCCGAGGCCGCGCTGCCCGATGCACAGGACGCCATCGAAGAGGCGCCCGACATCTACGCCGGGGCATGGCGGGTCCAGATGGGCCGAAAGCTGGGGCTGGAATCGGCCGATACGGCCGACGAAGGGCTGATCACCGGCTTTCTGTCGCTCCTTGCGGGCGAGCGGGCGGATTTCACCGGCAGTTTCGCGACCCTTGCCGCGGCCGCGCGCGGCGATGACGCGGGCATACGCGACAGGATTGCCGACCGTTCGGCCCTGGACGACTGGCTGGGCGCGTGGCGCAAACGCATCGCGCGCGAAACCGGCGGGGCAGCGCGTGCCGCCGAGCGGATGAGCCGCGCCAATCCCGTCTATATCCCGCGCAATCACAGGGTCGAGGCCGCGCTGGCGTCAGCCCATGAGGACGACTTGGCGCCCTTGCACGAACTGCTGGAGGTCATGCGCCAGCCCTATACCCGCCGCGCCGGGCTTGAAGCCTTCGAGCGCCCCGCGCCCGACGATTTCGGCCCCTATGTCACCTATTGCGGAACCTGAGCGCGAACCGGCGCTCAGCCAAGCCGGGTGCCCGGTCGCAGATCCATCCCGCGCAACAGTTCGGTACTTGAGACCGGGCGCTTGCCCTGGCGCTGTGCGCGCGTGATCTCGACCGCGCCGTCGCCGCAGGCAATCGTCAGACCCGCCAGAACCGTGCCCGGCGCACCCTCGCCGGGCACCGCCCGCGCGTGCAGCAGTTTCAGCCGGCCGCCCGGCGTGTCGCACCATGCCCCCGGAAACGGCGACAGTGCACGGATGCGGCGCGCGACCGCTTCGGCGGGCTGGTTCCAGTCGATCCTGGCCTCGGACTTGTCGATCTTGTCGGCATACGTGATCCCGGTCTCGGGCTGGGGTTCGGGAACGAGGTCGGTCAGACGTTCCAGCGCCTCGACAATCAGATACGCCCCCAGCGCCGCCAGCCGGTCGTGCAGGTCCGCAGCGGTGTCAGTCTCCGTGATCGGGGTCGATGCGCGCAGCAGGACAGGGCCGGTATCAAGCCCGGCCTCCATCTGCATGATGCAGACCCCGGTCTGCGTGTCGCCCGCCATGATCGCGCGCTGGATCGGCGCCGCGCCGCGCCAGCGTGGCAGCAACGAGGCATGGATGTTCAGACAGCCATGGCGCGGCGCCTCAAGGATCGCGCGCGGCAGGATCAGCCCATAGGCCACCACCACTGCGACATCGGCGCCGAACGCCGCAAATTCGTCCTGTTCGTCGGCACCCTTGAGGCTGGAGGGCGTTCGCACCGGCAGGCCCAGCGCCGTGGCCCTTTCCTGCACCGGCGACGGGCGCGGCTGCTTGCCCCGTCCCGCCGGGCGCGGCGGCTGGCTGTAAACGGCCGCGATCTCATGATTCGCATGCAGCGCGTCCAGCGCCGGGACCGAGAAATCGGGTGTTCCCATGAAAATCACACGCATGCCCGGACCCTTGCCGTTTGAAGACCCCTTTACGAGGCCAATTGCTTGCCAAACCGATCGCGGACCCGCGGCTAGACGCAAGAGCCCGCGCCGACCGCGTCAGGCGCGGGCGCGTTCACGCTTGAGCTTTGTCATCTTGCGGGTGATCAGCTGTCGCTTCATCGGCCCCAGATGGTCGATGAACAACCGCCCATCCAGGTGGTCCAACTCATGCTGCGCGCATGTCGCCCAAAGCCCGTCGAACTCTTCTTCGTGGGTTTGCGCATCAAGACCGGTCCAGCGCATCCGGACGCGCGCAGGGCGCGTCACCTCGGCGTAGTGTTCGGGGATCGACAGGCACCCTTCTTCATAGGTGTGCTGCTCGTCCGAGCGCCAAGTGATCTCAGGGTTGATCAACACCATCGGGCGCGGTGCCGCATCCTCGTCCTTGATGCAATCCATGACGAACAGTCGCGTCAGCACACCCACCTGCGGCGCAGCCAGCCCGACGCCGGGCGCATCATACATGGTCGCCAGCATGTCGTCGGCCAGCTGCCGGATCTCGTCGGTCACGGCGGGCACGGGCGGGCAGACCTTTTTCAGGCGCGGATCAGGATGGATCAGGATCGGGCGAATGCTCATGCGCGGGATTTAGGCGATGGCGCCCACCCTTGCAACGGCCCACCGGCACTTTTGGGGGTTGCACCGGCCAGCGCCAGCGGCAAATCTGCCCAAAAAATCGGAGACCCCCATGAATTTCGACGAGATCATCGATCGCCGCGGCACCCATTCGGTGAAATGGGACATGATGGAAAAGCTCTATGGCGTTCCTGCCGACACCGGGCTGCCGATGTGGGTCGCCGACATGGATTTCCGCCCGCCCGCCTGCATCCAGCAGGCCCTGCAGGCGATGCTGGATCACGGTATCTACGGCTATTTCGGCGATGATCGCGCCTACAAGGCCGCCATTGCGTGGTGGATGGACAATCGCCATGGCTGGACCGTCCAGCCCGACTGGATCTTTGACGCACACGGGCTGGTCAACGGCACCGGTCTGTGCGTGCAGACCTGGACCCAGCCCGGCGACGGCGTGGTGCTGTTCACGCCGGTCTATCACGCCTTTGCCCGCGTGATCGAAGGGGCGGGCCGCAAGGTCGTCGAATGCCCGCTGGCCAAGGTGGACGGCCGCATGACCATGGATTTCGCGGCCTATGACGCCCAGATGACGGGGCGCGAGAAAATGGTGATCCTGTGTTCGCCGCACAATCCCGGCGGTCAGGTCTGGACCGCCGAGGAATTGCGCGGCGTCGCCGACTTCGCGGCGCGCCATGGCTTGATCCTGGTGTCGGACGAAATCCACCATGATCTGGTTATGCCCGGACACACTCATCTGCCGATGCCGCTGGTTGCGCCCGACAGCGCCGAGCGGCTGGTGATGCTGACAGCGGCGACCAAGACCTTCAACATCGCCGGTGCGCATACCGGCAATATCATCATCGCCGACCCCAAGCTGCGAAAACAGTTCGCGCAGACCATGGCGGGGCTTGGCATTTCGGCCAACTCCTTTGGCCTGCATATGGTCACAGCCGCCTACAGCCCCGAGGGTGCGGCCTGGGTCGATGCGCTGTGCACCTATCTGGACGGCAACCGCAAGCTGTTCGAAGCCGGCGTTGCGGCCATTCCGGGGGTGCGCGTGACGCCGCATCAGGCGACCTATCTGGAATGGGTCGACTTTGCCGGGACCGGCATGGATATGACCGAAGTGCTGGCGCGTGTCGAAAAGGAGGCGCAGATCGCGGCCAATCACGGCACCAGCTTTGGCACCGGCGGCGAGACATTCCTGCGCTTCAACATCGCGACGCCGCGTACCCGCGTCGCCGAGGCCGTGGAACGCCTGCAACGCGCATTCGCCGATCTGCAATAGCACGGCGCGTGTTGCCCGGCCGCGGGAATCACGTCGCGCCGGGCGAACCGGTGTCGGCGGCCCAGTCGGCGCTCTGCATCTCACGCAGCCGGCTGGCCGTGCGCTCGAATTCGAAGGCGCCCGCCCCTTCGCTGTATAGACGCTCGGGCTCGTCGGCGGCACTGGCGATCAGGCGCACACGCGCTTCGTACAGGGCATCCACCAAGGTGACGAAGCGCTTGGCCTCGTTGTAATTGGCCGCCGACAGGCGCGGTATCCCTTCAAGGATCAGAACCCTGACGGCTTCGGCAATCGCCAGAAAATCGGCCGGGCCCAGCGGCTGTCCGCATAGATCCCAGAACCCCGCCCGCGCCACGCCATTGTGGTGTTGCGGCAAAACCACCTTGCGCCCCTGCACAGCCAGTTCCAGCGGCGCGCCCGGATCGTTGCCCGTCAGTTCCTGCCACAAGCCGTCGATCGCGGCATGTGCGGTCGCGTCCGCGGGCGTGAAATAGACTTGCGCGCCGCTCAGACGGTGCTGGCGATAATCGGTTTCGCTTTCCAGTTCGATGATCGTCATGCGCGCGCGCAACAGGTCGATGAACGGCAGAAACAACGCCCGGTTCAGCCCGTCCTTGTAGAGATCCTCGGGCGGGCGGTTCGAGGTGGTGACGATCCCGACCCCGCCATCCATCAGCATCTGGAACAGCCGGCCGACGATCATCGCATCGGTGATGTCGGTGATCTGCATCTCGTCAAAGGCCAGCAGACGCACAGAATCGATCACAGCATCGGCCACGGGCTTGAGCGCGTCATCGACACCCCGGCGCCGGGCGGCGTGCATTCCAGCGTGGATTTCCTGCATGAAGGCATGGAAATGGACGCGCCGCTTGTCCGCGATCTCGGTGGCTTCGGCAAAAAGATCCATCAGCATCGACTTGCCGCGCCCGACCCCGCCCCAAAGGTAAACACCCTTCGGCGCGGGCGGCGGGCGCTTGAATACCGAATCCAGAAGCCCGCGCCGTGGCGGGTTCTCGGCCCAGTCGCGCAGGCTTTCGAGAGCGGGCAGAACGGCGCGCTGGGCGGCATCAGGGCGCAGGATGCCCGAGGCCACGCGCTGATCGTAGATCTGTGTCAAGGTCTGGCGCATGTCCCTTCCTTACTGTGCCTGACTGACGGGTTGAACCGCAATTCTGCGCGCTTTCGCGTCGTTGCCCGGCATCCGCACCCGCCCGGTCTTGCCTGTTGCCCCCTCGGCTTGTAACGGTTGGGCAACCATTCTGACTGGGAGCCGACGATGGCCGCCGATGACCCCAAGACGCTTGTTTCCACCGACTGGCTTGCCGCGCATCTGAGCAACCCCGATCTGCGGATCCTGGATGGCTCATGGTATCTTCCCGATGCCGGCCGCGATGCCCGCGCGGAATACCAGGACGCCCATATCCCCGGCGCGCGGTTCTTCGACATCGACGAGATTTCCGACCAGCGTTCGGCACTGCCGCACATGGCGCCCCCGCCCGAAAAGTTCATCAGCCGGATGCGTGCGATGGGCGTGGGCGACGGGCATCAGGTGGTGGTCTATGACGGCGCCGGGATCTTTTCGGCGGCGCGGGTCTGGTGGCTGTTCAAGCTCATGGGCAAGACCGATGTCGCCGTGCTCGATGGCGGCCTGCCCAAGTGGAAGGCCGAGAACCGCCCGCTTGAGGACATTCCGCCCATCGTGCGGGACCGCCACATCACCGTGCAGCGCCAGTCGCACCTGGTGCGCGATGTCAGCCAGGTTGCCGCGGCCGCCAAGCTGGGCGACTGGCAGATCGTCGATGCCCGCTCGGCCGAACGGTTTCGCGGCGATGCGCCCGAACCCCGCGCCGGATTGCGCGCGGGCCACATACCGGGCTCGTGCAACCTGCCGTTCGCCAACCTGCTCAAACCCGACGGCACGATGAAGGATCTGCCGGACCTCAAGGCCGCGTTCGAGGCCGCCGGCGTCGATCTGGCCCGCCCGGTCATCACGACCTGCGGCTCGGGCGTTACCGCGGCGGTGCTGAGCCTGGCGCTGGAACGGCTGGGCCATGCGCGCCACGCCCTCTATGACGGATCCTGGGCGGAATGGGGCATGTTTCCCGACCTTGCCGTCGAAAAGGGATAAGCGATGTTTGCCTACAAGGCCGGCGATACCGTCGAATACCGCGTGACATGGCTGGAAATGACGCAACGCCCGGCGTTCGGATGGCCCTCGCTGCCCGTGGGCCGCGAGGCGGTTTTGCTGAAGGCGGAAACCCCGCCGTGGTGGTATTTCCTGGCCCTCTATGACGCAGTGGGGCGCGACTATGCCTGGACCGACCTTCACGACATGCCGCGCGAGGCCATGGGCGACTGGCTACGCGATTCCGATGTCGCGCTCTATACGCTGATGGGACAGGGCTGGCCGCAAGGGTTCTTCCTGCTTGACGCGCGTGAGGCGGGCACCTGCGACCTCGCCTATTTCGGCCTCGTCCCCGAGGCCGTCGGGCGCGGTCTGGGCAGTTGGCTGCTGCAAAGCGCAATCCTGACCGGCTGGGGCATTCCCGGCGTCGCACGCATGACCGTCAACACCTGCACGCTGGATCATCCGCGCGCGCTGATCCAGTATCAGCGCTTCGGCTTTCGGCCCGTGCGCACCGAGAACCAGTCCCGCGTGCTGACCCGCGATCAGGTCTTTCGTCAACCGCTGCTTTGAGTGAGCGCCATGTTCCACAAGCTGACACCGCCCCCGCCCGACGCGATTCTGCACGTGATGCAGATGTTCCGCGACGATCCGCGTAGCGACAAGATCGATCTCGGTGTCGGCGTCTATCGCGATGCGACCGGGCTGACGCCGGTGATGCGGGCGGTCAAGGCCGCCGAGGCGCATCTTGTCGCCACCCAGGACAGCAAGGGCTACGTCGCCATGGCCGGCGACACCGCCTATCACGCGGCGATGGCCGACCTGGTTCTGGGTGGCGTGGTCGACACCGACCGTATCGCCGCCGCGGCGACCACCGGCGGCACCGGCGCCGTGCGCCAGGCGATGGAATTGATCCACACCGCCGATCCTGCCGCACAGGTCTGGATCAGCCAGCCCAGCTGGCCCAACCATCCGGCGCTCGCGCAAAGCACCGACGTCCCATGGCGGCCCTATCGCTATTACGATGTGCAAAGCGGCGGTATCGACCGCACCGGCATGATGGCCGATCTGGAAAACGCCCGTCCGGGCGACGTGGTTTTGCTGCACGGCTGCTGCCACAACCCCACCGGCGCCGACTTCACCGAATCCGACTGGGCCGATATGGCCGCCTTTCTGGACAAGCGCGGGCTGATCCCGTTCGTCGACATCGCCTATCAGGGCTTTGGCGACGGGGTCGATGCGGATGCGGCGGGGCTGCGTCACCTGGCTGCGCGGCTTCCGCGTCTGATCATTGCCGCCTCGGCGGCCAAGAACTTCGGCCTCTATCGTGACAGGGCGGGGCTTTACATGGTGATTTGCCCCCCTGAAGAGCGCGACACCACGCAGGCGATGATGGCATGGCTCAACCGTTCGTCCACCGGCTTTCCGCCCGATCACGGCGCGCGGGTGGTGACAACCATCCTCAACGACCCTGCGATGAAGGCGCAATGGCTGGACGAACTCGGCGAGATGCGCGCCCGCGTCAACAGTCTGCGCGCGGCCCTGGCGACCGCGCTTCGCCGGCAAACCGGGTCGGACCGCTTCGGCTTTCTTGGGGCGCAGAAGGGCATGTTCTCGATCCTCGGTGGCACCGATGCGCAGATCGCGCGCCTGCGCGATGACTTCGGCCTCTATCTGGTCGGTGGGGGGCGCATGAACATCGCTGGCTTGAACGAACCTGCGATCGACCGCGTGGCAACCGCGATCGCCGCGGTGTTGGCCGACTGATCCGGCCACGCGTTCCGCGCGCACGGGCTTAAGCCGGGTCTATTGGAATTCGGCGCAGGGATCGGGGCGCTCGGCGGCCACGGTTTCGACCCAGACATCGAAAGGCGGCGGTTCGTCCGGCGCGCGTTCCAGTTGGCCCATGGATACGACTGATGGCGCCGTATCGGCACGAGCCAGATAGGTCGGAATGCCTTGGTCGATCCGGGCGTGGCCATTGCCCGCGATCACCGCGACCGGCCCGCCGGTTTCGACCAACGCGTTGAGGGCCACATGCGCCAGCGCCGCATCGCGCAGCCGCTGCGCCGCGACCATGCCGGGCAGAAGATCCGCGGGCAGACGATCGCAATGCGCCGCGGCCTGCCCGGCCTCACGCGTCGCCTGCGCCTCGGCGTCCAGGGGCGTCTCAAGTCCCAACGGATCGGCCCGCGCGCCGAACAGTTCGGCAAACACCTCGACCGCTGGTGCGTCGAACACCCGGCGGGCAACATCGCGCGGAACGCCGGCGCCATAGTGCCGCGCAGTGGGCGCGGCCATCATGATCGGGTAATAGTCGGTGAAATCGGGCCAGCCCGACCCGTCCCAGTCAAGCGCATCCGCGACCTGGTCCGCGTCCTGGCGATCATCGGGCATCCGCGCGGCCTGTTCGGGTGTCAGCATTTCCCAGACCACGGCACGCGGCGCGATCCGTTCGATCGCGCGCGCCTGATTCAGGTGGTGTTGCGCATTATCATGCACCTCACCCAAGATCACGATCTGGGCGCTTGAGAGCGCTTCCAGCACCGCGTCCTCCATCGCCAGGCCGGGCGCAGGCGCACAAGCAAGCCACAGGACAAAGCCAGAAGCAACGGCACCGACCGAACGCCGGTCAAAACGAAACAAGTCCATCATGCCAACAGCTGATAGACCTCTTGCGACTCGGTTTCCAGTGCGCGGCGCATCTTGGCAAAGGCCGCAGCCTCGATCTGGCGAATGCGCTCTTTCGACAGGCCAAGCTCTTCACCCAGCGACTCCAGCGTGCGCGGCGCCTCGCGCAGCTTTCGTTCCGCCACGACATAGCGTTCGCGCTCGCTCAGAACCTCCATGGCGTGGGCCAGCCAGCTGCGCAGGGCCTGCCGGTCATGCCGTTCCTCGACAGCGTCGGCGGCCTGGGCCCCATCGTCCTCGATCGTTTCGATCCATTCGCGCCTGTCCTCGTCGCCCGATTGCTGGGCATTCAACGACAGATCCGGGCCTGAAAGGCGCCCTTCCATCATCTCGACATCGGCCAGGGGCACCCCGATCGTCTGGGCAATGCGCTGGCGCAACTGGTGCGGATCGAGGTCCTCGCCCATCTCCCTGGCCTCGCGCTGCAACTGGGCCTGTACGCGGCGCATGTTGAAAAACAGGGCCTTCTGGCTGCTGGTGGATCCGGTCCGAACCATCGACCAGTTGCGCATCACATAGTCCTGTATCGACGCCTTGATCCACCACACCGCATAGGTGGAAAAGCGCACGCCGCGATCCGGGTCGAACTTGTCGGCGGCCTTCATCAGCCCCAGGCCGGCTTCCTGGATCAGGTCGTTCATCGGCGCGCCATAGTGGCGAAACTTCGAGGCCATCGAGATCGCAAGACGCATGTAGGCGTTGATCAGACGATGCAGCGCAGCTTCGTCACGATGATCGCGCCAGGCATAGGCAAGTGTGCGCTCGGTCTCTGCATCCAGCAGTTCCGCACGCATCACTTGCCGCGAGAAACGGCGCATTTCCACTCCGTCCAGTGCCATGTCATCTCTCCCGCTTTTCCACGATTTACGGCCAAAGCGGCGGATCGGTTCACTTTGGGGGACGAATTTCAGGGATGCGGTGCCCCAGCCTGCGATGCCTTCACACCCAATGACCATGGCCCAGGAAGGGGAAAAGCAGCGTCTCGGTCGCCGAGACGTGACCGTATCATCCCGGAAAAA
The DNA here is from genome assembly GCA_001314715.1 of Rhodobacteraceae bacterium HLUCCA12. GTDB lineage: Bacteria > Pseudomonadota > Alphaproteobacteria > Rhodobacterales > Rhodobacteraceae > Pararhodobacter. Next base: position 83,503 of record LJSV01000004.1, read on the forward strand.
AAGCGGGAACTCGTTGGCCGCCCCCCGTGTTCTGCCCTCATGCGGATTCAATCCATAGGGCGCGCCATCGACCGGCCCGCCGCTGTTCGAATCTGGGCAATGGTCCTGATCGCGATGGCGGTGCTGGCGGTTTCCCTCCCTTTCGCGGTGCTTCTGTCGGGCGGTGGCGATCCCACGCGCGCCAGCCGCGGGGGTCTTTGGGACTTCTCGATGGGTCTGGGTTTCGGTGCGCTGGCACTGGCGGCGCTACAGTTTGCCCTGACCGGACGGCTGCGCTGGCTCACGCATCCATTCGGTGCCGACATCGTCTATTGCTTTCATCGCTATACAAGTCTGGGTGCGATGGCGATCATGCTGGCGCATTTCGGCATCCTCTATATCTGGTATCAGCCCGCGCTCGGCGTCCTCAACCCGTTTCAGGCACGATGGGAGCTGACGGCGGGGCGCGTCGCGCTCGTGTGCTTCGTCGCGCTCGTGGTCACGTCGGTATTTCGCCGGCTGCTGGGGTTGCGCTACGAATGGTGGCGCTATCTGCACCTGGCTCTTGCCGTTGTCGCGTTCGGGGCGGCCATCGCGCACGTGCTGGGCGTGGGCAACTATACGGCTGCCTGGGACAAACGCGTGCTCTGGGGCGGGGTGACGATCGCCTGGGTGGCGCTGCTGGTCTGGTCCCGATTGTTCCGGCCCTGGCGGCAAACACGAAACCCTTGGCGTGTCGTGCGCAATACCGCGCATCGTGGCGGCGTGCATACGCTGGAACTGGAACCACGCGGCAAACCCTTGCGGTTCTGGAAGCCGGGCCAGTTTGCCTGGCTCAGCATCGGCCGCTCTCCCTTTGCGTTGAAAGAGCATCCATTTACCATCTCGACCGCGCCCGAACGCGGCCCGAACCTGGCGTTCTCGATCAAGCCGCTGGGTGACGATTCCGCGCGCCTGACCCAGACGCCGGTGGGCGCGCGTGCCTATGTCGACGGCCCCTATGGCGCGTTCTCGATCGACAGGTATCCCGATTCCCAGGGTTTCGTGATGATTGCCGGCGGCATTGGAATCACGCCGATCAGGGCAAACCTGAACGCCATGCAGGCGCGCCGTGACCGCCGCCCGGTCGTTCTTTTCTACGCCAATACCGACTGGCCGGGCACCTGCTTTTGCGATGAACTCGACGCGATGCAGGAAGATCTGAACCTGAACGTCATCCACGTGCTTGAAAAGCCGCCCGAAGACTGGCGCGGCGAGCAGGGCTTTCTCGACGCGAAGATCATGGCACGGCACTTGCCTGAGGAAAGCCGCGTCTGGCCGCATCTGCTTTGCGGGCCGGCGCCGATGATCGACGCGACCACCAAGGCCCTGCATGCGCGCGGTGTGCCCGATCATCTGATCGAATTCGAAGTCTTTGAACTGGTGTGACCCATGCGCAAGAGACACGCACTGATCCTGGCCCTGCTTCTCACGCTACTGGTCGTGGGATTGGCCTTGCTTCCGGCCCTGCAGGGTCAGCCGTGAAAGCGCCCAGCGCGCGGCCTCGGCCACGGTCGGATCGGGGTCATCCACGCAGGCGCGCGCCGCCTCGGCCAGTCGGGGCTCATCGGAATTGCCGATCGCATACAGAACATTGCGCACGAACCGGTCGCGCCCGATCCGCTTGATCGGCGAGCCGGAAAACCGCGCGCGGAAGGCGGCATCGTCAAGCGCCGCAAGTTCGGCCAGATCCGGCGCGATCAGGTCGTCGCGCGCGGCGTACCGGCTCTCGGATGCGGCCCTGGCGAACTTGTTCCACGGACAGATCGCCAGGCAATCGTCACACCCGTAGATCCGGTTGCCCAGCTTTTCGCGCAACTCCTCTGGCACGGGGCCGTGATGTTCGATCGTCAGATAAGAAATGCACCGCCGCGCATCCAGCTGGAACGGCGCGGGAAAGGCGTTCGTCGGGCAGATGTCCAGACAGGCGGTGCAACTGCCGCAATTCTCGCGCGCCGCCCGGTCGGGCGGCAGGTCCAGCGTGGTAAAGATCGCCCCCAGAAAGAACCAGTTTCCCAGCTCGCGCGACAGCAGATTGGTATGCTTGCCCTGCCATCCCAGTCCGGCGGCGGCGGCCAGAGGCTTTTCCATGACCGGGGCGGTGTCGACAAATACCTTGATCTCGCCCCCGGCCCGGTCAATCAACCATCGCCCCAGCCGCTTGAGCCGCTTTTTCACCACGTCGTGGTAATCGCGCCCCATCGCGTAAACCGAAATCGCCGCCCGGTCACGCTGCTCCAGCAATGCCAGCGGGTCGAAATCCGGCGTATAGGGTTCGGCCAGCATCACCACCGAGCGCGCCTCGGGCCACAGGACCGCCGGATCGCCGCGCCAGTGCATCCGTTCGGCCATCCAGCCCATCTGGCCATGCCGGCCCTGCCCCACGAATGCCCCCAGCCGCCCCGCCGCCAGCGGCACGGCATCGGGGCGCGTCACCCCCATCGCCGCGAAACCCTCGACGCGGGCCTGCTGCGATAGCGCGGCTTTCAGTGCGGCGTGCTCCATCGTCCTTCATCTTGCCCAAAATACGCTCCGGGGGGTGAGGCGCAAAGCGCCGAGGGGGGCGGAAAGCCCCCCTTCCCGGCCGGCTTCAGAAATCCAGATCGGCGTAATGGCGCGACGGCGGGAACCCCGGCACCTGGTCGGCCAGGATCGTGCGAAACGCCGGGCGCGACTTGATCTTGGCATACCATTCCCGCACGCCCGCGGCCCGGTCCCAGTCCACGTCCGAAATGTAGTCGAGACAGGACAGATGCGCGGCGGCGGCGAAATCGGCCAGTGTCAGGTCGTTGCCCGCCAGCCAGCGCCGGTGTTCCAGCAGCCAGCCCATGTAATCCAGGTGATACTTGATCCGCTGCGCCCCGGTCTTGATCTTCTGGGAATCGGGATAGCCCTTGCCCATCAGCTTCTTGTTGACCCGTTCATAGAGCAGGTTTGCCGTCACCTCATGGTGGAACTTGTCGTCGAACCAGGCGCACAGGCGGCGCACCTCGTAGCGTCCGGCGGCGTCGCGCGGCATCAGCGGCGGGTTGGCGTGTTGTTCGTCGATATATTCGCAGATCGCCTGGCTTTCGGCCATCATCCGGCCCTCGTGACGCAACACCGGAACCTTGCCGGCGGGATTGCGGCGCAGGAAGTCGGCGCTGGCTTCCCAGTAGCGTTCCTCGACCAGTTCCACCTCGATGCGCTTTTCGCCCAGGGTCAGGCGAACCTTGCGGCAAAACGGCGACAGCGGGACATGGAACAGGCGCAGCATCGGCAGATCCGGGCAAGGGCGACAATCACGGGCGGTGCCAACCCTCTTGCCCGCTATGGGGACAAAGTTCAACCGTCGAAACAGGCCGCCCGGCCATCGCGCGCGATGGTGGCGGCCCCATCGGCGATGGCGTTGGCCCGCCCTGAAACGAATGCCGTGGGCCGGGCGGCGTCGCGATCTTGCGGTGCCGGCAGCACCGCCGCCAGCAGCGCCGACTGGCGCGGGGTCAGGTCGGCGGCCGCTTGGCCGAAATGGCTTTGCCCCGCCGCCTCGACGCCGAAGATGCCGGTGCCGAATTCGGCGACGTTCAGATAGACCTCCAGGATGCGCCGCTTGCTCCACAGGGTTTCGACCATGGGCGTCATCACCCCCTCCAGCGCCTTTCGCAGCCAGCTGCGGCCGTGCCACAGGAACACGTTCTTGACCACCTGTTGTGAAATCGTCGATGCGCCACGCCCCGCGCCCGCATCCAGCGCCGCGCGGATCGCGGCCATGTCGAAGCCCCAATGGCGGCAGAAATTCGCATCTTCTGCCGCGACGACCGAACGCGCCATGACCGGCGCGATGCCCTCGATCGGCACCCACTCGCGCTCGATCGCGCCCAGGCGCCGCATCTCCTGCCACATGTAAATGCCGCCCGGCGGGTCGACCAGACGATAGAGCGCGACCCATGCCAGCAACACGCCAAGCAAGACCAGCCCGCCAAGGACGCCCCAGCGCAAAACGCGCCGGATCGCCCGAGCCAGACGGTCGAGCAGGCCAGACCGGGCCTTGCCACGGTTTTTGCGCGCTTTCGCCATGGCCGACAGAAAGACCATGACGCAACCTCGGTGGTCAAGCGCCTTGCGCCGACAACCGCGGGGCGGCAAATGGCTGTGGACAGCGCCGGCGACCGGGCCTAGCGTTGGCGCCGTTGGCCTGATCGGAGTCCGCCCATGCCCCTGCCCCTTGTTCCCGTCGCCGGTGCCGCGCTCAAGTATGGCGGCGTCGCGCTTGCCGCCTGGATGGTCGCGCGCAGCGTCGCGCCCGCGCGCATCGACCAGCGCGCCGAGGATGCGCTTGACGACATGCCCGAGGGGCTGGCGCTGCGCCGCCCGCGCGACCGCGAACAGGGCAACGCCACGGGGCGTCTGGTGCGCCGTGTCAAACTGCCGTGGATGGATCGACCCGTCGATATCGACGTGGCCTTCTATGCGCGTTTTCGCGCCCGAAAGACCTGAAGGACCAGGAATGCTGACACTTCACTACAGTCACGCATCGCCCTATGTGCGCAAGGTTCTGGTCTTGCTGCACGAGACCGGGCAGCTTGATACCGTGACCATGAAACAGGCGACGGGCACGCCGCTGGAGCCGGGATCGCTGCCGGTGGGCATCAACCCGCTGGGCAAGATCCCCACACTGGAACGCGCGGACGGCTGCGCGCTTTACGACAGCCGCGTGATCTGCCGCTACCTGGCCGAGCGCGCGCCGGATGGCCAACGCCTTTATCCCGATGGCGCGCGGCTGTGGGAAGTCCTGACACTGGAAGCCACCGCCGAGGGCATTCTGGATGTCGCCGTGCCCATGCGCTACGAAATGGCGCTTCGTCCCGCAAGCCAGCAGTCGCCCGCGTGGCTGGAGGCGCAGTGGTCCAAGATCGCGCGCAGCCTGGACGCCCTGGAGAGCCGCTGGATGGGGCATCTGGCCGGCCCGGTCTGCATGGGACAGATCGCCACGGGTTGCGCGCTGGGCTATCTGGATTTTCGGCACGACGCACGCCAATGGCGCGATGGCCGCCCGGCACTGGCCGACTGGTTCGCGCGATTCGCCGCACGTCCGTCGATGAAAGCCACCGGGCCAAGCTGAACCTGGTGGCGCCAACGCCCATGACACGCCAGCCCCGCGCCGGGCCGGCGCGGGTCCGGGGCGCGGCGCCACAGCCCGGAAATGGGCGTCAGGTGCGGCGTTTTTACACCAATTCGCGGCTGGACGGAGCGGGAAATCACAGCTAAACACCCGGCTTGGAAGCTGCATGAACCTGCGGCTCGTTTCGGTTATGCTGCCGAACCCATGACCTTGAAATGGAGAATGCTCGTGTCCCACGCAGACGACAACGCAGGCACTCGCCGGGATTTTCTGTATTTTGCAACCGCCGGGGCCGGCACCGTCGCCGCCGGGGCTGCAGTATGGCCGCTGGTCAACCAGATGAATCCCTCGGCCGATGTGCAGGCCCTCTCCTCGATCTTCGTTGATGTCAGCGGCGTCGAGGTCGGTGCCCAGTTGACGGTGAACTTCCTGGGCAAGCCGGTGTTCATCCGCCGCCGCACCGAGGAAGAGATCGAAGAGGCCCGCGCCGTCGAGATGAGCGAGTTGATGGACACCGACTCGCAAAACCCGAACCGGCCGGGCACGGATGCGAGCGACGCCAACCGCACGCTGGACGAAAACGGCGAATGGCTGGTCATGACCGGGGTCTGCACCCATCTGGGCTGCGTGCCACTGGGCGACGGCGCCGGCGATTTCAACGGCTGGTTCTGCCCCTGCCACGGCTCGCATTACGACACCGCCGGGCGCATCCGCCGCGGGCCGGCGCCGGAAAACCTGTGGATTCCGGTCGCCAGCTTCGTTGACGAAAACACCATCCAGCTCGGTTGAGGGAGAAGGCCATGTCCGGTATTCCGCACGATCACTACGAGCCGAAGACGCGTGGCGAGAAGTGGCTTCACGGCCGCCTTCCCATTGTCGGGCTTCTCTACGACACCATCATGATCCCCACGCCCAAGAACCTGAACTGGATGTGGATCTGGGGCATCGTCCTGATGTTCTGCCTTGTCTTGCAGATCGTTACGGGCATCGTGCTGGTGATGCACTACACCCCGCATGCCGACATGGCCTTTGCCTCGGTCGAGCATATCATGCGCAACGTCAACGGCGGCTACATGCTGCGTTACCTGCACCAGAACGGCGCGATGCTGTTCTTTGCGGCGGTGTATATCCACATTTTCCGCGGGCTCTATTACGGCAGCTACAAGTCCCCGCGCGAAGTGACCTGGATCATCGGCATGCTGATCTATCTGCTGATGATGGCCACCGCGTTCATGGGCTACGTTCTGCCCTGGGGGCAGATGTCGTTCTGGGGCGCCACGGTGATCACCGGTCTGTTCGGTGCCATTCCCGGTATCGGCGAGGCCCTGCAAACCTGGCTTCTGGGCGGCCCGGCGGTCGGCAACCCCACGCTGAACCGCTTCTTTTCGCTGCATTATCTGCTGCCCTTCGTGATTCTGGGCCTGACCATCCTACATGTCTGGGCGTTCCACACCACCGGCAACAACAACCCGACCGGGGTCGATGTGCGCAAGACGTCCAAGGAAGAGGCCGAGAAGGACACACTGCCGTTCTGGCCCTATTTCGTCATCAAGGACCTGTTCGCGCTGGCCATCGTGCTGCTGGTGTTCTGGATGATCGTCGGCTTCATGCCGAACTACCTGGGCCATCCCGACAACTATATCGAGGCCAATCCGCTGGTCACGCCGTCGCATATCGTGCCGGAATGGTATTTCCTGCCGTTCTACGCGATCCTGCGCGCCTTTACCGCTGATGTCTGGGTGGTGATCGCCGCCGAATGGATCAGCTTTGGCATCATCGACGCCAAGTTCTTTGGCGTGCTGGCGATGTTCGGTGCGATCCTGGTGATGGCGCTGGTGCCCTGGCTTGACACCTCGTCCGTGCGCTCGGGCCGCTATCGTCCGATGTTCAAGTGGTATTTCTGGCTGCTGATTGTCGACTTCTTCGTCCTGATGTGGGCGGGTGCGATGCCGGCAGAAGGGATCTACACGACGATCTCGCTGATCGCGACCGCCTATTGGTTCGGCTATTTCCTGGTGATCCTGCCGCTTCTGGGTGTGCTGGAAAAGCCGACCGCGCCGCCCGCCACGATCGAGGAGGACTTCAAGACCAGCGTCAAGAAGTCCAGCGGCAAGGGCATCGCGCCCGAGCAGATCCCGGCCGAGTGAGAGAAAGGAAGAGAGTGATATCATGATCAGGAAACTTGCCCTCTCGGCCCTGGCAGCCCTGTCGCTGGCCGCCACCCCGGCGCTGGCCGCCGGGGAACTTGGCGACATCACGGATTATTCCTTCTCGTTCGAAGGTCCGTTCGGAAGCTACGACCAGGCGCAGATCCAGCGCGGGCTTCAGGTCTATACCGAGGTTTGCGCGGCCTGCCACGGCCTGCAATATGTGCCCTTTCGCACGCTGACATCCGAAACCGGGCCGGCGCTGTCGCCCGAGGCGATGCGCGCCTATGCCGCCAATTTCGAGGTCGAAGACCCCGAATCCGGCGAATTCCGTCCCGCCGGCGGGCCCGACCACTTCCCCGAGTCGGGCATGGAAACCGCGCCGGACCTGAGCCTGATGGCAAAGGCGCGCATCGGCTTTTCCGGCCCCTACGGACTGGGGATCAACCAGTTCCTGCGCGGGATCGGTGGGCCGGAATACATCGCCTCGTTCCTGAGCGGCTTTGACGGCCGCGAAGAGATGCAGGCCGGCACCATGTTCTACTACAACACCGCCTATGACGGCTGGGTTTCGATGAACCCGGTCCTGTTCGAGGACGGGGTGGAATATGCCGACGGCACGCCGGCCACTGTCGAACAACAGGCCCAGGACGTTGCCGCCTTCCTGATGTGGGCCGCCGAGCCAAAGCTGACAGAGCGCAAGAAATGGGGCTTTATCGGCGTCATCTTCCTGGTGCTGCTTGCCTCGCTTCTGTACCTGACGAACAAGCGCCTGTGGGCGCCTGTGAAAAAGCAGGCCAAGCAGGGCTGACCGTGCCTTGGCAAACCGTCTCGAACGCGCCCTTTCGGGGGCGCGTTCTTCATTAGACCGTGTCGATCAACCCGTCCCCAGATAGGCCGCCAGTTCCGGCGGCGGCGCGGCCACAAGCGCCTTTGTATCTGCCGGGGCGCTGGCGGCGCCTCGCGCCACGACAATGGTCTGGGGGCATATGCGCAGCGCATCAGCCGGATCGTGAGTGATCATGAGCAGCGTGGCCCCCTGTTCGTCGGCGATCTCGGCCACGAGTGCGAGCATGTCGCGCTTAAGCGCGGGGCCCAGCGCCGCAAAGGGTTCGTCCAGCAGGATCAGCGGGCGCGCCCTGAGCAACACGCGCGCCAACCCGGCCCGGCTGATCTGCCCGCCCGACAGTTCAGCGGGCTTGCGGGCCGACAGCTCCTCCAGCCCGGTCCGCGCCAGCGCCTGTTCGACATCCTCACGCTGATCGGCGCGCAGGCGCAGGGACGGATTGATGCCCAGCGCGACATTGTCGAACACGCTCAGATGCGGGAACAGGTTGTTGTCCTGAAACAGGATGCTCAGCGGGCGTTCGGCCGGTGGCCGGGTGTCGATCCGCGCGCCCCGCCATGAAATGGTGCCGCCGGCCAACGGAACGAAACCCGCAATCGCCCCGAGAAGCGTGGATTTGCCCGCCCCCGAAGGCCCGATTACCGCAACGCGCGCCCCCGCCTCGACCCGCAGATCCGCGCGCAGACGAAACTCGCCGAGTTCGATCCTGAGATCGTCAAGTTCCAGAATGGCGTGCCTCCTTTCCGCCGACCACGCGCTCGAACGCGACAAAGGCGGCAAGCGACAGGACCAGCAGCAGCAAGGCCGCACCGGCGGCGTCTTGCGTGCGATAGGCACCCATAAGACGATAGAGTTGCATGGGCAATGTCTCGCCGCCGGACTGGGCGAAAAGCACCACGACGCCAAGGTCGCCCATCGACAGCGCCGCCCCCAGGCCCAGGCCGAAACCGGCAGGCCGGCGCAGCCGTGGCCAGAGGACCAATCGCATATGGTCGGCGACGCTCATGCCCAGCGAGGCTGACAGCCGCCCATAGTCGGCTTCGGCGCGCTGAAGCGCAGGCAGAACGGCCCGCAGGACGAAGGGCAGCGCCATCGCAGCATTGACCAGCGCCGTCACCGGCAGGACCAGCCGCGCCGGATCGACGATCGGAAAGGTGATGATGAAAAGCCCGGTCCCGATCACCAGCGGTGAAGCCAGAAGCGCGCTGGTACCGACGGCCTCAAGCGCCCGCCCGCCGCGGCGCGACCAGACGGCCGCCAGCGCCAGCGCTGTGGTCAGAAACGCCAGGATCGCGACCGACAGCGCGACGACCTTCAGCGATTGCAGCGTCGCCATCCAGACCGGGCCGGGCAACGACACCAGATGCGGAAGGCCGCGCCCCACCACCATCGCCAGCGGCACGATCAGAAACACGCACACCAGAACGATTGCCGCGCCGTCGCCCAGACGCGCCCAGCCGCCGGGCGGCGGGGGGGCCATACCGTCAAGTCCGTGCATGGCCACCGCGGGCAGCGTCAATCCGGCAAGGATCAAAAGGGCGATACCCCCCACCGCCGCCTGCACCAGCGCCAGAAGCGCCGCACGGCCAAGGTCAAAATCAAAGCGGAACGCCTGATAGATCGCCAGTTCCAGCGTTGTGGCACCGGGTCCGCCGCCAAGGGTCAACGCCACGGCAAAAGAGGTCAGGCAGATCAGGAACACCACCGCCAGCGCCCCCGGCACGACCTGACGCAGCATCGGCCCCTCGACATGGCGCCACATCGCCAGCCGCCCGAAGCCAAGCGCCGCCGCCAGGCGCAAGTGCTCTGCCGGCACGCGCGACCAGCCTTGCAGGATCAGACGGGTCGCCAGCGGCAGGTTGAAAAAGACATGCGCCAACAAGACGCCCTGCAGGCCGTAAATGGAAAAGCCCGGAACACCCGCGCGTTCCAGAAAAAGATTGACGAGCCCCGCCTGTCCGAACACGGCCAGCAGCCCCGACACCGCGACCAGTGTCGGCAGGATGAACGGCGCCCCCAGCAGAACGACCAGCGCCCGCCGCCCTGCAAAGCGCCGCCGCGCCAGCGCACGGGCGACCGGGATGGCAAGCACCACCGACAAAAGCGCCGACAGCGCGGCCTGGATCAGCGTGAAGCGCAGCGCCGCCCAGTCGGCGGCGCGAAACACGGCCGTTTCAGGATCGGCGCGCCAGAACACCGCGGCCAGCGCCCCGGCATTTAGTGCCAGCAACACCAGAACCGCCAGCCCTGCCAGCACCCGCAGGGCACCCGGCAGGCGGCGGTTCCAGACCTGATCACTGCGAAAGCGCATCCCGCCATTCGTCCAGCGCGCTATCGCGCAGCCCGGCAGCCTCGTCGGCATCAAACAGAAGCGAGATTTCGGGCTGATGAAGTGTTTCGAACCCCTCGGGCAAACCCTCTTGCGGGGTCACGGCCGGATACATCCAGTTCGTCGTCGGAATCGCCGACTGGAAATCATCCGAAAGAATGAAATCCATGAACTCCTGCGCAAGCTCGGGCTGGTCGGTCTCGGCAACGACGCCCGCCACCTCGACTTGCAGGTAATGCCCCTCGTCGAACGCGGCGGCGGCCTTACTGTCGTCCTCCTCGGCGATCACGTGATAGGCGGGCGACGTGGTATAGCTGAGCACCATGTCGGCCTCGCCGTCCAGAAACAGGCCATAGGCCTCGGACCAGCCCGCGGTCACGGTCAGGACACGCGGTGCCAATCCCTGCCAGATCTCGGCGGCATCGTCGCCATAGGCAGCCTTGACCCACATCAGAAGCCCGAGACCGGGCGTCGATGAGCGCGGATCCTGGATCACCACATCGAGATCCGACTCGATCAGCTCGCGAAAGTTTCCTGGCGGTTCGGGGATGCGCTCGCGGTCATGGACAAAGGCGAACCAGCCCCAGTCGAACGGCAGGAACGTCGGATCTTCCCAGTCGATCGGCAGGTCCAGCTCGGCCTCGATCCCATGCGGCGCGAAAAGCCCGGTCTCGGCGGCGCGGTGTGTCAGGTTGGTGTCCAAACCCAGGACGACATCGGCATCGGTGCGCGCGCCCTCAAGTTGCAGGCGCGCCAGCAACGCCGCGCCATCACCCGCGCCCACCATGTTCAGCGTGCAATCGCAGCGCGCCTCGAATGCCTCCTTGATCGCGGGACCGGGCCCCCATTCGGTGACGAAGCTGTCATAGGTATATACCGTCAGTTCAGGCGTATCGGCGGCGCCGGGTGAGGCCGCGCCAAAGGTTGCCGTCGCCACGATCGCTGCCGTAGCAAGTGTCGGATATCGCATGTCTCATCCTCCATATGCGACGGGCGGGGTCTGGGTGAAGGATGATCCTGACACCTTCCCTCCGCCGGTCCTAACCGGGTCAGGTTCAACGGGTTCGCATGACGCATCTCAGCCTGTGGCAGGCACCCCGAGGTGGGCGAAAACATAATCGCGTGCGCGGCACGATCAAGGGGCAACTTCGCCGGTGAACTATGGCATAATGGTTTTCACCGTCAGCAGCAGAAAGGGAGGCACTGGTGCAAGTTTCAGCCGATTTCGATGGCCAGACGGTCATCAGCACCTTCGAAATGACGCCGGGCACCTGCACCGATGTGCTGGAGGCGCTGACAGACGCCTATGACAAGGTGATCAGACACCAGCCCGGTTTCATCAGCGGCGCAATTCACGTCAATGATGCGCAGACCCGCATCTGCACCTATTCGCGCTGGCAACACAGGCATGACTTTCAGGCGATGCTGCGCACCCCCGAAATGCGCGCGCGCAACCGCGATATCGCCGCCCTGTGTTCGCGCTTCGAACCCGTGATGTATGAGGTGACCGCGGTTTTCTGATCGCAGTCGGTTCGGGCGCGGGATTGCGGCTGGCGCCGGTCCCTGCACCGGGTTTGCGCTTGAGCCCGCGCAGGCGCGGAGCTAGAGGGTTGGCAAAGGGAGCGCGCGCATGAGTTTCAACACATTTGGCCGCCTGTTCCGGGTCACGACCTGGGGCGAAAGCCACGGCCCCGCACTGGGCGCCACAGTGGACGGCTGCCCACCCGGAATTCCCCTGGATACAGCCGCGATCCAGCACTGGATGGACCGCCGCAAACCCGGCCAGAACCGGTTCACCACCCAACGGCGCGAGCCCGACACGGTCGAGATCCTGTCCGGCGTTCATGACGGGCACACCACCGGGACGCCGATTCAGTTGATGATCCGCAACGTCGATCAACGATCAAAGGATTACAGCGATATTGCCGAACGCTTCCGTCCCGGCCATGCCGATATCACCTATTGGCAGAAATACGGCATCCGCGATCCGCGCGGCGGTGGGCGTTCCTCAGCGCGTGAAACGGCAGCAAGGGTCGCGGCGGGTGCGGTGGCGCGGGCGGCCTTGGCGGGCCTGGCGCCGGACTTGTCGATAACCGGCTATCTGGTGCAGATGGGGCCGCGCGCGATCGACCGCGCCCGCTTCGACCGTGACGCGATCGGGGCCAACCCCTTCTGGTGCCCCGACGCCGCCACCGCGGATCTGTGGGCGGACGATCTGGACCGGCTTCGCAAGGCGGGCAATTCGGTCGGCGCCGTGATCGAGGTTGTCGCCACGGGCGTTCCGGTCGGCCTGGGCGCGCCGATCTATGCCAAGCTCGACAGCGAAGTGGCCGGGGCGATGATGACGATCAATGCCGTGAAAGGCGTCGAGATCGGCGATGGTTTCGCTGCCGCGGCGCTGACCGGCGTGGAGAACGCCGACGAAATATCCATGGGGCCGGGCGGCCCGATCTATGCCTCGAACCATGCCGGTGGCGTCCTGGGCGGTATTTCGACCGGGCAGGACGTGATCGTGCGCTTCGCGGTCAAACCGACATCGTCGATCACCACGCCGCGCCAGTCGATCACCCGTTCGGGCGAACCGGTCGAGGTGGTCACCAAGGGCCGGCATGACCCCTGCGTGGGCATTCGCGCAGTCCCCGTGGGCGAGGCGATGATGGCCTGCGTGCTGCTGGACCAGCTGCTGCTGCACCGTGGCCAAATGGGCGAGGGACAGCGGGGAACCTTCACGGCATGACACTGGATATTGGCCACCTGCGGCAGTGGATTGGCCGCACGCAAACCCATCACGACACGATCACCGCCTTTCCGGCCAACGCCTTTGCCGCGACACTGGACCGCGATGACCCACCCTACGTGACCGGCGACAGCCTGCCGCCGCTGTGGCACTGGCTGCATTTCCTGCCGATCTTCGCGCTGTCCGATACCGGCTATGACGGGCATCAGGCGCTGGGTGGGTTCCTGCCGCCGGTGCCGTTGCCACGCCGCATGTGGGCCGGCAGCCGCTTGCATTTTGCCGCGCCGGTGCCGATCGGCGCAGACCTGACCCGGACATCCGAGGTGCTTTCGGTCGCGCACAAGGCCGGGCGATCAGGCGATCTGGTCTTTGTCAGCCTGCGCCACCGCGTGCAAGACGAGGACCGCCTGCTGATCGATGAGGAACACGACATCGTCTATCGGCAGGCCCCGGCCCCCGGTGCCGCCGCGCCGACGCCCCCTCAGGCCCCCGACGGCGACGACTTCGCGCGCGCGGTCGTGCCCGGCCCGGTGTTGCTGTTTCGCTATTCCGCACTGACCTTCAACGGACACCGCATCCACTATGACCGGCCGTTCTGCGCTGAGGAAGGCTATGACGGTCTGGTCGTGCATGGCCCGTTGCTGGCGACGTTGATGATGGACCTTCTGCGCCGGAACCTGCCCGATGCGACGGTTCACAGCTTCGCGTTTCGTGCCGTCGCACCGGTCACCGATACGGCTGCCTTCTCGGTGCATGGCAGAACCGAAGGCGAGACCGTGCAATTGTGGGTGCGCCGTGCCGATGGCGCGCTGGCGATGGAAGGGCGCGCGACACTGGCCCGATAGGCGCCGCGCACCGCTTGCCAACACCGCCCGCTCTGCATAGCCTCTGGCTGCGCGGAGGAGGGCGCAACACCATGCCGCAGCCGGTGCTGTCCGTTGCGCAGGTTCCGGCGCAAGCCGACGATCCGCTGGCCGTGCTTTGCGCGGAACTCGGCAACGGGCCTTTCGCGCTGATTGCCGTCTTCATGTCGCCGCAGGGGGATTTGCCGGCGCTGGCCGACGATCTTCGGCAGCATTTCAGCGACACCCCTGTCATCGGCTGCACCACGGCGGGCGAGATCACGACCGCCGGATATGATGACGGCATGATCGTGGCCGCCGCCCTGCCCGCTGCACATTTCAGCGCGGCAACGCTGCTGGTCAGGGATCTGGCGTCGTTCGATCCGCAGGCGGTGATCGGCGACATGATCCGTGCGCGCGGGGCATTGGCGCAGGCCCATCCGGACCGGGAACATGAATTCGCCTTCCTGATGATCGACGGGCTGTCCACCAAGGAGGACGCGCTGACCTCGGCCCTGGCCTCGGGGCTGGGGTCGATGCCGCTGTTCGGCGGCTCGGCCGCCGATGGCACGCGGTTTCTGGAGACCTTTGTGCTGCATGACGGGCAAATGCTGCGCAACGCCGCCGTGCTGGCCGTCGTGCGCACCCATTGCCCGGTGCGGGTCTTCAAGTTCGAACATTTCCGCCCGACGCAGACGCGAATGGTCGTGACCAGCGCCGATCCCGCGCGCCGCATCGTGCGCCAGATCAACGCCGAACCCGCGGCGCGCGAATATGCCCGCATCCTGGGCAAGGATCCGGCGCAGTTGAACCCCTTTACCTTTGCCGCGCATCCGGTCGTCGTGCGCATCGGCGGGCGCCATCATGTCCGCTCGATCCGCCAGGTCGAGGAGAACGGCGATCTGGTTTTCTATTCCGCCATCGACGAGGGGCTGGTGCTGACCCTGGCCGAGCCGCTGGACATGGTGTCGCATCTGGCACGCGAATTCGACGCGCTGTCGGACCCCGATGCGCCCATCGCTATCCTGGCATGCGACTGCGTCCTGCGGCGCATGGAGGCGCAGGAAAAGCAGCTTTCCGGACGGTTGTCCGAAATCTTGCGCCAGCACCGCGTGACGGGTTTTTCAACCTATGGCGAGCAGTTCAACACCATGCATGTCAACCAGACCCTGACCGGCGTCGCCCTCTATGCCCCCCCGGCCAAGCCATGACCCGCTCGCTGATCAACCCCGACGACCCGTTCGAGCGCCAGCGCGAAAAGCTGCTGACGATCATCGACGTGCTGATGCGGCGCGTCGAACAAGGCAACGATCAAAGCGGCGCCGCATACGCCCAGTTCGAACGCGCGGCCCAGCTTGAGGATCAGGTGCGCGCGCGAACACGCGATCTGGAACAGGCGCTGGATCTGCTGAACCAGTCGAATGCGCGCCTGGCCGATGCCAATCGCGCGACCGAGGCAGCGCGTCAGGACCTGGCGAATGCCATCGAGACCGTGCAGGAGGGCTTTGCCCTTTTCGGTCCCGACGACGTGCTGGTGATGTGCAATTCGCGCTTCGGAATGCACATGCACGACATCGCCGCCCGCCTGAAGCCGGGCCTGCGCTTTGACGATTATGTCGCGCTGGTCAGTCGCTCGCAAAACCTGTGCCTGCCCGAAGGCGAAAGCCCGCAGGACTGGGCGCTGGCCCGGCTGGCGCGGCATCGCGACACCCATGTGATCTTCAATGTCCAGTTCCGCGACGACTGCTGGATCCAGGTGTCCGAGCATCGCACCGGCGACGGGGGCACGGTGATCTTGCAAACCGACGTGACCGACATCATCCGCACCGAACGCGATCAGCGTGGCAAGCTCTTGGACGATCAGGCGCGTGTGGTGCGTGCCACGCTCGATCACATCAGCCAGGGCGTATGCATCTTTGATGCGCGTGCGCGGATGATCGGCTGGAACGCCCGTGCCGGCGAATTGCTGGCCGTGCCGCGCAACCGGTTCCGGGCCGGGCTGGCGTTCGCGGATTTGCTGGAACGCCTGCGCGACCGGATCGAACTGGATGACAACGTCAGCGTCGCCGCGTTGCATGACTGGGCGTATCAGGACGGGCCGCGCCCGCCGCTGCGTTTCGAGATGCGGCGCGATGGCCGGATCGAGGGCGGCGGCATGGTCCTGAACGCCTTTGCCCAGGAAATGCCTGATCGCGGCTTTGTCTTTTCGCTGACCGATGTCAGCAACGAGCGTCGCGCCATCGCCGCGCTGAGCCGCGCCAACGAAACGCTTGAGGCACGCGTGACAGCCCGCACACTGGAGCTGGAGGATGCGCTGGCCAATGCCGAGCGCGCCAATGCCACGCGCTCGCGCTTTGTCGCCGCGGCCAGCCACGACCTGTTGCAGCCGCTGTCCGCCGCCAAGCTGTTCCTGGCCTCGATGGAGGATGAACCGCTGAGCGGACGCGGACAAGAGGCATTGGGCAAGGCGCGTTCGGCGCTTGGCTCGGTCGAGGCGATGCTGGATGCGCTGCTGGATATCTCGCGCCTGGAAAGCGGGCGGCTTTCGGTCAATATCGGCCCCGTGCCGCTGGGGCCCCTGCTGGAACGCCTGGGCAGCGAATTCGCGCCACTGGCAGCCGCCAAGGGCTTGCGGCTGACGATACGGTCCACCGATTGCGTGGTGCAGTCGGATGCCACCTATCTGCGGCGCATCCTGCAAAACCTGATTGCCAACGCGATCCGGTATACCGACACCGGCGGTGTGCTGGTCGGCCTGCGGCCGGCGGGGCGGGAGGCCGTGCGCGCCGAAGTGATCGACACCGGGCCGGGCATTCCGGAACAGGAATACGAAAACGTCTTTCGCGAGTTTCACCGCCTCAATGCCCGCGCATCCGCCTCCGAGGGGCTGGGCCTGGGTCTGGCGATCGTCGAACGGGCCGCCGCGCTTTTGGGTCACAACATCAGGTTAGTGTCGCGGTTGGGTCACGGAACCCGCTTTGCCGTCCGTATGGATCGTGCCGCCGCGCCCCCGCCCGCCGAAGGCGACGCAACGGGCGTCGCGCCGCGCCGTCGCCCGCGCCATGACCTGATCGGTCTACTGGTGGAAAACGACGACTCGCTGCGCCGCGCGCTGGTGCATTTGCTGGAAGGCTGGGGGATCAACATGCTGGACACGGCCGACGCGACCGAGGCCGAGGCGCTTCTGGACGAGATCGGCATTCAACCCGACTTCATGCTGATCGATAACCAGCTTGAAACCCGGCTGACCGGTCTGGACCTTGTCGCCGCCCTGCGCGCCCGTCACGGGCCGATCCCCGCGCGCCTGATTACCGCCGAGCGCAGCGACGACTTGCGCGCTCAGGCCGCAACCCATGGCGTCGCGATCCTTTACAAGCCCATCGACACGCGCATCCTGGAACGCTTCGTCGCATCGATCGGCTGACGCGCGTTCTTATCCATTGGTCGCAACGGGCGCCATCGCGCTTGACCCCGGCGCACCCAGCCCCGAGCATGCCCGCGAACGAACGAGGAGGCTTTCGTGACTTTCAGCACGATCGACGACATCCAGGCGCTTCTGGCCCGCCAGGATTACGTCTGCGGCCGCGCCCTGGGAACGGTCGCGTTCCTGGCGCTCAAGCTTGGCCGACCACTGTTTCTTGAGGGTGAGGCGGGCACCGGCAAGACCGAAATCGCCAAGGCACTGGCAACGGCACTGGATCGCCGCCTGATCCGGTTGCAATGCTATGAGGGGCTGGATGCGGCCTCGGCCGTGTACGAATGGAACTTTCCCGCCCAGATGATCGCCATTCGCGCCGCCGAAGCCGCCGGCGGGGCCGATGCCGGGCATCTGCGCGATACGCTGTTCACATCGGACTACCTGATTGAACGCCCGCTGTTGCAGGCCATGCGCCCGCAGCCCGGCGGCGCCCCGGTTCTGCTGATCGACGAGATCGACCGCACGGACGAGCCGTTCGAAGCGTTCCTGCTGGAAGCTTTGAGCGATTTTCAGGTGACGATCCCCGAACTGGGCACGATCCAAGCGCCTGAGCCGCCGATCGTCATCCTGACGTCGAACCGCACGCGCGAGGTGCATGACGCGCTCAAGCGCCGCTGCCTGTATCACTGGGTCGATTACCCGAATTTCGAGCGCGAGTTGGAAATCCTCCATGCCCGCGCGCCCGAGGCCTCGGAAACACTGTCGCGCGAGGTTGTCGCCTTTGTCCAGCGTCTGCGCACCGAGGATCTGTTCAAGAAACCCGGCGTCGCCGAAACCATCGACTGGGCAAAGTGCCTGCTTGCGCTTGACGTGATCACCCTCTCGCCCGAGGTCATCGCCGATACGGTCGGCGCGATTTTGAAATATCAGGATGACATCGCGCGCCTTCAGGGGATGGAGGCCAAGCGCCTGCTGGACGAGGCACGGCAATCGCTGGACCCGGCATGATCGGCACCTGACATGGAACGCTATCCCGACCTGGCGCTGCCCGAAAACCCCAAGCTGGTGCACAACCTGGTCCATTTCGCCCGCGCCCTGCGCCGCGCCGGAATGCCCGTTGGGCCGGGCCGGGTTCTGACCGCGATCGAGGCGGTGGCGGGGGCGGGCTTTACCCGCAAGATCGATTTCTACTGGGTATTGCACGCCTGTTTCGTTGGCCGACCCGAGGAACGGCAGGTCTTCAACCAGGTCTTTCGCCTGTTCTGGCGCGATCCGCGATACATGGAACACATGATGTCCATGCTGCTGCCGGCGGTTCGCGGCGTGCAGGAAGAGCACGCCGCCGATGCCGGGGCCAAGCGCGCCGCCGAGGCGCTTCTGGACGGTGCCGATGCGCCGGACAGACAGGGCCAGAACAAGGATGGCGACGACGAGGAAACCGAGATTGAGATCGACGCCTCACAAACGGCATCCTCGGACGAACGCTTGCGCACGCTCGATTTCGAACAGATGTCGGCAGACGAGGCCGCGGCCGCCCGGCGCATGCTGGCCCGCCTTGCGCTTCCGGTGAGGCCGATCAAGACGCGGCGCCTGGTTCACGCCACCACCGGCCGCCGCCCCGACTGGCGGCGCACCATGCGCCAGGCGGTGCGCCAGGGCGGCGAGATCGCGGCCATCGCCCGTCGCAGGCCAGCGACCCGTTGGCCGGCGCTGGTGGTGCTGTGCGACATATCGGGCAGCATGTCGCAGTATTCGCGCATGGTGCTGCATTTCATCCATACGGTCGCCAACCGGCAGGGCCAGGGCTGGGCCAAGGTTCACGCCTTTACCTTTGGCACGCGGCTGACCAACATCACCCGCCACCTGCGCCAGCGCGACGCCGATGCCGCGCTCAATGCCGCGGGGGCCGAGGCGCAGGACTGGCAAGGCGGCACCCGGATCGGCCAGTGTCTGCACGCGTTCAACCGCGACTGGTCGCGCCGGGTGCTGGGACAGGGCGCGGTCGTGCTGCTGATTACCGACGGGCTGGATCGCGACGACCCCGCCCTTCTGGCGCATGAGATGGAGCGTTTGCAACTGTCCTCGCACCGCGTGGTCTGGGTGAACCCGCTGTTGCGCTGGGATGGCTTTGCCCCCCGCGCCAAGGGTATTCGCGCAATCCTGCCGCATGTGGACACGCTACGCGCCGGGCATTCCGTGGCCTCGCTCGCCGCCCTGGCCGAGGCCATTTCCGACCCCACTGATCATGGTGAAAAGGCGCGGATGATGGCGCTGATGGCCGATGGATAGGGCGATGGCGGACTGGCCAAGCCCAATGGCAAGGCCCATATTCTGCACAGGGACGAGGGGAGGGCCAAGGCATGGACCATGACCGGATACCGGAAATCGCGCTCGACTGGCACCGCACCGGTCGCCGTTCAGCGCTTGCGACCGTGATCGAGACCTGGGGGTCGGCCCCGCGACAGGCCGGTTCGCAACTGGCGATATCCGGCGAGGGCGAGATCATGGGCTCGGTCTCGGGCGGATGCGTCGAGGGCGCGGTGGTCGTCGAGGCGCTGGAAGCCCTGGACGAGGGCAGCCCGCGCATTCTGACCTTCGGCGTGACCGACGAAACCGCCTTTTCCGTGGGGCTGGCCTGTGGCGGCACGATCCGCGTTCTGGTGGAGCCGGTCGGCGCCGGCGATGGAATGCCGGTGGACATGCTGGAAACGCTGGTGAAACAGCGCGCGGACCGCAAGCCCGTCGCGTATGGCGTGAGGCCCGACAGCTGGAAACGGCGGATCATCACACCCGACGACCCCGACTTGCGCGCCCGCTTTCGCGCCGACCGTTCGGGTCAGACCGAGGATGGCGAATTCGTCGCGGTGTTCAACCCGCCGCTGAGGATGCTGGTCGTCGGCGCAGTTCATATCGCCCAAGCCCTGCTGCCGATGGCGCGGCTGGCGGGCTATGACCCCGTGCTGATCGACCCACGCGAGGCTTTCGGCTCTTCCGAGCGTTTTCCGGGCGAGACCATCGTGCATGACTGGCCCGACGAGGCATTGCAGGCGCAGGGGCTGGACGCCCGCACCGCCGTCGTCACCCTGACGCATGACACCAAGCTGGACGACCCGGCGATCATGGCCGCGCTCAATTCGGACGTGTTCTATTTGGGATGCCTGGGTTCGACGCGCACCCATGCCAAGCGGCTGGAACGGCTGCGCGCCGAAAGTATCAGCGACGATGCGCTGGCGCGCATCCATGCCCCGGTGGGGCTGGACATCGGCGCCAAGACCCCGGCAGAAATCGCGGTGTCGGTGATGGCGCAGATCACCCAGGCCTTGAGGAAGGGTTGATGCAATTCGGCCCCGTTCCCGTCACCGAGGCCGAGGGCACGGTGCTTGCCCATTCGGTGCCGCTGACCGGCGGCAAGCGCCTGCGCAAGGGCAAGCGACTGGACCCCGGCGATCAGGCGGCGCTGAAGGCGGCCGGGCTGGACACCGTGATCGTGGCCCGGCTGGAGTCCGAGGACATCGACGAGGACAGCGCCGCCCTGCGGCTGGCCAATGCGCTTGTGCCGGACCCCGTCCGCGCGGGTTTGCGGTTGCAGCAGGTCGGCACCGGGCGGGTCAATCTGCTGGCCGAGGGACCGGGCGTCGCGCGCATCAGTGCCGAACAGGTCCATGCGGTCAACGCCTGCAACCCCGCGATTACCCTGGCCACAGTGCCCGAATGGACGCGGATGGAGGCCGGCGGCATGGTCGCGACCGTCAAGATCATCACCTATGCCCTGCCGGCCGACGCGCTGGACAGTGCCTGCGCCGCCGCAAACGACGCGTTGTCGCTGTGCGCGCCGGTGCTGGGCACGGCCGATCTGATCCAGACCACGGTTGGCGGCAAGCTGGACAGCGCCAAGGGCCAGCGCGCGATCGCCGCACGGCTGGATCGGCTGGGGGTCACACTTGGCGCGCCTTGCGTGGTGGCCCATGAAGAGCGCGCACTGGCCGAGGCGCTGGCGCAGGCGCAGGGGGAATTGCTGTTGATCCTGACAGGCTCGGCCACGTCGGACAGCCGCGATGTCGCGCCCAACGCCTTGCGGCGGGCAGGCGGGGTGGTCGATCATTTCGGCATGCCCGTCGATCCGGGCAACCTTCTGTTCGTGGGGCAGTTGCACGGCCGCCCGGTCGTGGGGCTACCGGGTTGCGCGCGCAGCCCGGCCCTGAACGGCGCCGATTGGGTGATGGAGCGCCTGATTTGCGGGCTTGATGTCGGCAGCGCCGAGATCGTGCGCATGGGCGTTGGTGGATTGCTCAAGGAAATGCCCAGCCGTCCAAGACCGCGCAGCCTGAATACCACGCGCTGAGGAGAAAGGGCCGTTGCCTCAGCGCTCGGGCTCGTTGATGATGGTTTCGATTTCGCTCAGGACCCGGGCATGGCAGGTTTCAAGCCCTGGCAGATGCGCGGCCACCGCCTGTGTATTGCCGTCCGTTGCCACGGCCTCAAGCCCTTCGCACAGATCGCCAAGGCCTGCCGCACCAATCCAGCGCGACGACGATTTCAGCCGATGCGCGGTCATCGCAACCTCGTCCAGACGCCCCTCGGCGGTGCTCTGGCGCAGCCGGGCAACCAGATCGCGGGAAACCTGGGCGTATGAGGCCAGGAAGTTCCGGACCGACTGGTCGCAATCGCCAAGGAATTTGCGATGGTGCGCACGGTCGATCGCCGGCCGGGTGCGTCCGGACTGCGCCAGCCCCTCGGGCGGCAGCCAGTTGCGCAGGGCCTCGGCCAGCCGGGCAAGCGAGATCGGCTTGGTCAGATAGCCGTCCATGCCGGCGTTGCGGGTGCGGCTGACCTCGTCGCGCAGGGCATTGGCGGTCAGCGCCAGGATCGGCAGGCGCCCGTTGTCCGAATCATGCCCTTCGGCGGCGCGGATGGCCGCGGTCAGGGCATAGCCGTCCATGTTCGGCATATGCAGATCCGTCAGCATCAGCGCATGCTCGCCCTTGCGCCACTTTTCCAGCGCCTCAGCCCCATCGCCGGCGATGTCGGCTTGCAGGCCCAGAAGTTCCAGTTGCCTGAGGATCACGGACTGGTTGAGCAGGTCATCCTCTGCCACCAGGATGCGGGGCGCACTGTCCTTGTCGGCGAAAAGCGGCTCGACCGCATCGCCCTCCATCGCGCGGATCGCGGATGTCGCAACTGACTCCTGCCCCAACGCCACCGCAACGGCGTTCGCCAGATCGCCGCGCGCCATGGCGCGCGCATCCACGAAGACGCGATTGCGTGCCTGGATCGCGAGGCGGCTGGCGCCGTTTTCACCCACGAGAACCCGCGGCAACGCCTGGGCGGGACCGGGTGGACCGGCCTGATCGGCACCCGTGATCAGCACGATCCGCGACAGATCCGGGCCCGCAACGTCCGTTAGCCGGGTCAGGTCGCGGGCGTCGCAGTCCGACACCTCGGCCCCTTCGTGGGTCAGGTATCGCCGAAGATCGTCCGATCGATAGGCGGTGCTGTCGCACAGCAGACAGGTCACGCCGGCCAGGCGCCTTGGCGCGGGCGGGCCATCAAGAGCCTT
The DNA here is from genome assembly GCA_001314715.1 of Rhodobacteraceae bacterium HLUCCA12. GTDB lineage: Bacteria > Pseudomonadota > Alphaproteobacteria > Rhodobacterales > Rhodobacteraceae > Pararhodobacter. Next base: position 106,499 of record LJSV01000004.1, read on the forward strand.
CAGCGGCAATCGCACGCGAAACTGCGCGCCGCGTCCGGGCTGGCTGTCCACCGCGATGTCGCCGCCCATCCGTTCGACGATCCGCTTGCAGATCGTCAGGCCCAGGCCGGTCCCGCCAAACTTGCGGGTCGTCGTCTGTTCGCCTTGGGTGAACGGTTGAAACAACCGCTCCACGACAGCGCGATCCATGCCGATGCCGTTGTCGGTCACCGTCAGCGACAGGATCGGTGCGTCGGCATCGCCCGCACTCTCGGCCCGCAGTGCGACGCGCCCGTTGCGGTCCGGCCGCCCGGCGGAAAACTTGATGGCATTGCCCAGCAGGTTATAGAGGATCTGGCGCAGGCGCACGTCATCGGACAGAATCCGTTGGGGCAACTCAGTCGCGACGAACAGGCCCAGCGCCACCCCGCGTGAGGCGGCATGGTCGGCCAGGCCGCGCGCCGCCGACTCGATCAGGGCGCACAGATCGACCGGCGCTTCCTCGATTTCCAGGCTTCCGGCCTCGATTTTCGAAAAGTCCAGAACATCATCGATCAGGCGCAGCAGGTGCCCGGCGGAATCGCGCATGTTTGCCAAAAGCCCAAGCTGATCTTGCGACAGACCGGTTTGCGACAGCACTTCGGCCAGCCCCAGCACCGCGCTCAATGGTGTGCGGATCTCATGGCTCATGGTGGCCAGAAAGTTCGACTTGGCGCGATTGGCCTCCTCGGCGACCTCGCGTGCCAGGCGATCGGCCTGCGCCTGCGCGCGCATGGTCACATCGCGAACCGCCGCGACGACATATTCGTCGCCGGCGCCGCTGAACCGGCTCAAAGATATCTCGACCGGGAACTCGCGTCCGTCGCGGCGCTGACCGCGCAGCTTGCTGCGGCTGTCACCCATTGCCGTTTGGCGGGTCGAATCGATGAACCCCCGCCGCAAGCGGGTATGACGCTCACGGCTGAACGGATCGATCAGGATCTCGACCGGCTGACCGGCAAGGTCAGACGCGCCATAGCCGAACATGTCGCAAGCCTTGCGGTTCACCAGACGGATCAGGCCTGATTGATCGACCATCACCATCGCGTCGGGCGCGCTTTCGAACAGATGCCGGAACTGGCGCTCGATCCGGTCCGAACGGCCCTCTACCTGCTTGATCTCGGTGACATCCTCTTGGGCGACAAGAATATGTCCGCGATCGGGGCCGGGGAATCGCTTGATCGTGCACTTGATCCAGCGGCGCCCGTTGTCATTGTTCGTTGCGTATTCAAGACTGCCCTGGCTGGTCCGTCCTTCGAGCACCTTGCGCAACAGCGACGTTGCCTGCGCGGTTTCGGGGTTGGTTTGCGCGACCGCCTTGAAGGTCGCCATGAGGTCGGACCCGACACCGCCCAGCCCGCGCCTTTCGCCGAACTGGAGGTCGATCGCATTCCACGCAGCGTTCGTGAAAACCACCTGTCCATCGGCATCGAGAACCGCAAGCTGCGATGTCAGCGCATCCAGCATGGCAAATGCGAGCCGCGCATCGCGCCCGCCTGAACGGTCGGGGTGTTGCGCGGCATCGGGCGGCGAACCTGGTTGCCCGGCCGCGCCGGTCTGACGGGCCTTCCGATCGTCGCGGCCGGAACGGGACTGGCGTTTGTTCGTCACGCAAGGCGTCTTTCTGTCATGTGGCCCTTCCGAGGCCCGAAATTGGAAGTTCCGGCCCAGTTCGCCGGGCGCGGATCCGCCCGGCGGCGGCGCCGTTCAGGCATTCGCCCGCTCATGCGCGGGCAGCGATATGCGCATGAGGGTGCCCAGATCGGCGCCCGAGGCCACAACCTCAAGCCGGCCGCCACAGACTGCAAGAATACGCAGCGCACTTGCGATTCCAAGGCCGATGCCGGGCCATGTGCGCGTGTCGGAATTGTCGCCATGCATGAACGGGGCACCGAAATTTGCCCGCACGTGATCCGATAATCCTGGCCCACGGTCGCGGATGTCGATTGTCACCTCCACACCCGCCCGCACCGACAGCGACACCGTGCCGCCAACCGGGCTGGCCTTGACCGCGTTGTCGATCAGCGACAGGATTGCCCCGCGCAACAGATGACGCGGACCATAGATCAGTGCCGCGGCTTCGCAGGTCATCGTGATGGCCACGCGCTTTTCATTGGTCTGGGGCGCCAGTTCGCGAACAAGCTCGTTCAGCAGGGGCGCGACCGCAATCTCGTCATGGGGCTGGGCGCGCACCTGGCGCTCGATATCCACGAAATTCAGTGCATTATCCACGATGTTCGCCAGACTTTCGCCAGCGCGGCGAATTTCCCCCGCGAATTCGCGGATCTCGTCTGGCGACAGATCGTCCGAGCTTTCAAGAACCTGCGCCAGCCCGATGATCGGGATCAGCGGTGTGCGCAACTCGTGGCTGACGATGCGGGCCATGGTCTGGCCGACATAGGTCAGGCGCGCCTGCGTATCCTCGAACTGGGCCCTGGCCTCGCGCAACTGGGCCTGAAATTGCATCCGCTCCTGCCTGACCTGATCAAGGGCGTAATCCATGGCCGACAGGCGGTGAAACCGGTCGCGGCGCGCATAGGCGGTGCGATAGGCGCGGTCGGCTGCGCTCAGCAAACTGCGGGGTTCGAAGGGCTTGCGCATGAAATCGAACACCCGGCTGCGCAGCGCCGCAATCAGTGCATCGTCATCGGCATCGCCGGTGATCAGGATGACCTCGGCATGCCGGTCGTCGCGGCGGGTCTCATTCAACCACCAAACCAGTTCGAAACCGGATTCGCCCGGCATCTTGATGTCCGAGACGACCACCGTGATGTCATCGCTCTGCTTCAGGATGCGCTTGGCATCGGCGACGGTCTGGGCGGTGCAGACGTCCCATCCCGCCCGCTCCATGGACCCGCGCAACAGTTCCAGCATCAGCGGGTCATCATCGACCAGCAGGACCGATTTCATGAAAAGCGCCTGCGCCGGCCCTTGATCCGGGTCAGACCGCATCACGGCGGCTTCCATTCGGTCGCTTCCCAATGTCACGGACATTCCGATACCTTCGCGAACACTCATGAATCACGCAACCGCGTGGCCCCACCAGGGGGATCTGGATAGGATAGGTTTTCGAATCCGAATTTCAGCGCATCTTTTGGTATCCCTTTTGTTCGTTTCCGGTTTTTCAGGACACGGGTGCTATAGTTTTCGAAAGAATATTGAAGATTTGTGAAATAATTTGACTATTATCAATCCATGTATGCGCGCAGATCCGAATCCAATCCATCTGGAAAAAATCCATGATTCTATGCCTGTGTCCAGACAAGGCAAAAATGACGTAGCGTAATTTTAGATATTTTCTAAATTTAGATTTATTTCTTGCACGATTCAAAATTCGTCTACAAAAATGCAAGACAACGTCGAGTGCATGGATTGGGATTGCAAAAATGAGTCGCGTCATGGTTATGGACAACGACACCGATACTGGTCTGCTCATTAAGCATACTCTGGAGCCAGAGGGCTTTTCGGTTTCATCGGAAAGACCCGTGGTCGATCCCTGCGTGATAAAAGGTATAAATGATGTAGATATCTTTATCGTCGGGTTTGCCGCACCCGCCGGCGACGGGCTTGCGCTGGTTCGCCGGATCCGCAATCTCTCGACAAGCGGGATCATCATTCTCAGCAAGCAAGACAGCGAATCCTGCCGCGTCGCCGGCCTGGAATCCGGCGCGGACGACTTCATCCCCAAGCCGATCCGTCCGCGGGAACTGGCAGCGCGGGTCAAGGCGGTTTGGCGCCGGACGACCCATGCGCGCGGATCCATCACCAATGCCGCGCAAGATACCGGCATCGCGATCGGCGACTACAGGCTTTTTTGCCGCAAGCCGCCAGGTGCTGAATGCCGCGGGCCAAGAGGTGCCGCTGACCACGGCGGAATACAACATCCTGCACGTCCTGGCGCGGCACAAGGGCCAGGTTCTCTGCCGCGACGAGATTATCGCCCTCTCGAAGGGCCGTGACTGGCGGTGCTATGAGCGTTCAGTGGACGGCCTGATCAGCCGCTTGCGCAGAAAGCTGCAACCGCAGGACGGCACATCGCATTTCATCAAGACGGTTCACGGCACCGGATACACCATCGCCCCCCTTTGACCGCCGCGCCTTCTCGGCGCACACTGGCGGACCACAGCGCGCATCATTGCCCAAAGGTGGCATTTCCCGCCCCGGCGGGTCATGCTTAACTCGAAGCCAAAGCAAGGGGAGGATTTCATGAACACCATATCCATGACGGTGAACGGCAAGACCGTTTCCGCCGAGGCCGAGGGGCGGACACTGCTGTCGGGCTTCCTGCGCGAAGGCCTGGGCCTGACCGGCACGCATGTCGGCTGCGACACGTCGCAATGCGGCGCCTGCGTCGTCCATGTCGATGGCAAGCCGGTCAAGAGCTGTTCGGTCCTGGCGATGGACGTGGCCGGAAGCGAGATCCGCACGATCGAGGGCATGGCGAATTCCGACGGCTCGCTCAATGCGATCCAGCAGGCGTTTCAGGATCATCACGGGCTGCAATGCGGGTTCTGTACGCCCGGCATGGTGATGGCCGCCGCCGCCCTGCTGGCCGAAAACCCCAGACCGACCGAGGCCGAGATCCGCGATTACCTGGAAGGGAATATCTGCCGTTGCACCGGCTATCAGAATATCGTCAAGGCGGTGATGGCCGCCAGCGGTCAGGATGTGTCCGAGATGAGCGCCATCGCAGCCCAATAACAGGATGGATGGGCGATCGACCCATCTGGAACAACACAGCCGGAGCGCAGTGGCCAAACCGCCCGCAACCGGCCCGCACCATCTAGGGAGGAAATCATGCCAAAGGACGGCATCGGCGCCAGCACCAAGCGGCGCGAGGACGTCCGCTTCCTGACCGGAAACGGACGCTATACCGACGATATCAACCTGCGCGGCCAGGCTTATGTGCACTTTCTGCGCTCAGACGTGGCGCACGGCCGCATCCGCGCGATCGACACCAGCGCCGCCGAAGAGATGCCGGGCGTCATCCGCATCTTCACCGCCGAGGATTTCGCGCATGCCGGCGGTCTGCCCTGCGGCTGGCAGGTGACCGACAAGCATGGCCAACCGATGCAGGAGCCTAAGCATCCCATCCTGGCCGAGGGCAAGGTGCGCCATGTCGGCGATCCGATCTGCGCCGTCGTGGCCGAGACGCTGGAACAGGCGCGCGACGCGGCCGAGGAAATCGAACTCGACATCGAGGAATTGCCCGCCGTCATCGACATGCGCAAGGCGCTGGAGGACGGCGCAACCAAGGTGCATGACGATCTCAACTCGAACCTGTGCTATGACTGGGGCTTCGTCGAGGAAAACAAGGAAGCCGTCGACAAGGCCTTTTCCGAGGCCGCGCATGTCGTCAGCGTCGATCTGGTCAACAACCGTCTTTGCGCCAACCCGATGGAAGCGCGCGTCGCGATCGGCGACTATGATCCCTGGAACGATCAGCACACGCTTTACACCACCAGCCAGAATCCGCATGTGATCCGGCTCTTGATGGGCGCGTTCGTGTTGTCGCTGCCCGAACACAAGCTGCGCATCGTCGCCCCCGATGTCGGCGGCGGTTTCGGTTCGAAGATCTATCACTACGCGGAAGAGGCGTTCTGTACCCATGCCGCCAAGATCCTCAAGCAACCGGTGAAATGGACCTCGACTCGCTCCGAGGCGTTTATTTCCGACGCCCACGCCCGCGATCACGTTTCCAAGATCGAGCTGGCTCTGGACAAGGATCACAATTTCACGGCCATCCGTTCGACCACGCTTGCGAACATGGGCGCCTACCTGTCCACCTTCGCGCCGTCGATTCCCACGTGGTTGCACGGAACGCTGATGGCCGGCCCCTACAAGACCCCGCTGATCTACGTCAACGTCAAGGCCGTGTTCACCAATACCGTGGCGGTCGATGCCTATCGCGGCGCCGGCCGGCCCGAAGCGACGTTCCAGCTGGAACGCGTGATCGACAAGGCCGCGCGCGAGCTGGGCGTCGATGGCGTCGAACTGCGGCGCAAGAACTTCATCAAGCCGGACGAGTTTCCGTACCAGACGCCGGTGGCGCTTGAATATGACAGCGGCAATTTCCACGCGACCATGGACAAGATGCTGGAGTTGTCAGATTACGCGAACCTGGACGCGCGGGTGCAGGAAAGCCGCGAGAACGGCAAACTGCGCGGGTTCGGCATCTCGCAATATATCGAGGCCTGCGGCATCGCACCGTCGAATCTGGTCGGCCAGTTGGGCGCGCGCGCAGGGCTTTACGAAACCGCGACGGTGCGCGTGAACGCCACCGGGTCGATTTCCGTCCTGACGGGCTGTCACAGCCACGGCCAGGGGCATGAAACCTCATTCCCGCAAATCGTCGCCGACATGATCGGGATTGACGCCAGCCAGATCGATCTTGTTCACGGCGATACGGCGAACACGCCGATGGGGATGGGCACCTATGGCTCGCGCTCGGTCGCGGTCGGTGGATCGGCACTGGTCAAGGCAACCAACAAGATCATCGACAAGGCCAAGAAGATCGCCGCCCACCTGCTGGAAGCCGCGCCCGAAGACATCGAATTGAAGGACGGCAAGTTCTCGGTCGCGGGCACCGACAAATCGGTGGATTGGGCCGGAGTCACGCTGGCGGCCTATGTGCCGCACAACTACCCGCTTGAGGATCTTGAACCCGGGCTCGAAGAAACCGCGTTCTACGACCCCAACAACTTCACCTTCCCTTCGGGCTGCTATGGCTGCGAGGTCGAGATCGACCCCGAAACCGGCAAGGTGGACATCGTGGCCTTCACGGCAGCCGATGACTTCGGCACGGTTATCAACCCGATGATCGTCGAGGGGCAGGTGCACGGTGGACTTGCGCAGGGCATCGGCCAGGCCCTGACCGAGCACTGCGTCTATGACGAGAACGGCCAGCTTCTGACCGGATCGTTCATGGACTATACCATGCCGCGCGCCGACGATCTGCCGGTGTTCAAGGTCGATCACAGCTGCGCCACCCCCTGCACCCACAACCCGCTGGGCGCCAAGGGCTGCGGCGAGGCGGGTGCCATCGGCTCGCCGCCGGCGGTGGTCAATGCCGTGATCGATGCCCTGCACCGCGCCGGTCATACCCATGTTCAACACATCGACATGCCGGTGACGCCTGCGCGCGTCTGGGCTGCGATGAACACCAAATAAGGGAGGCGTCGATGTATGCTTTCGATTTCGTGAAACCCGCCACCCTGTCTGACGCGGTCGCCGCCATGGAGCAGGAGGGGGCACAGGCGCTTGCCGGGGGGCAGACCCTGCTGCCGACCATGAAACAGCGCCTGAACGCGCCTGATATCCTGATCAGCCTGAACGGCATCGCCGAACTCAGGGGCGTCCGGCGCGAAGAGGACGCGCTGGTCATCGGCGCCGCGACGACGCACACCGAGGTCGCGCGCGACGCCGCCGCAGATTACCCCGGCCTGGCCGCACTGGCCGGCCAGATCGGCGACCCATCGGTGCGCAACCGCGGTACGCTGGGCGGATCAGTGGCGAACAACGACCCGTCCGCCTGCTATCCTGCGGCGGTGCTGGGGTCGGGCGCGACCATCGCCACCAGCAAGCGCGAGATCGCGGCCGATGACTTTTTCCAGGGCATGTTCGCGACCGCCCTGGACGATGATGAACTCATCACCGCGATCCGCTTTCCGATCCCGCACAAGGCAGCCTATGCCAAGTTCCATCAGCCGGCCTCGCGCTTTGCGCTGACGGGCGCCTTTGTCGCCAATTTTGGTGACGGTGTGCGCGTCGCGATCACCGGCGCATCCGAGGAGGGCGTCTTTCGCTGGACCGAGGCCGAAGCGGCCTTGTCCGACAATTTCGACGCCGCGGCGCTGGACGGCCTTACGCTCCCGGCAAAGGGCATGATCGGCGATCTGCACGGAACGCCCGAATACCGGGCGCATCTGGTTGCGGTGATGACCCGGCGCGCGGTTGCCGCCGCACGCTGACGCGGCAGCGATCCGACGGTGCTTGCGGGCCGGGGCGTGACTTTGCCCCGGCCCGTCGCGTTGAAACCTCAGACCGCCCGGTTGCGTTTGGTTTGAAGCGGCGCGCGCCGTCGCATAGGATGAAACACGCGCACCGGCTGCAAGGGGTGTCAGGTGAAGGAATACCTTCGAAACATACTGGGGCACGGCGCCGCATTCGATCCGGCACCGGAACAGGAATTGCCGCTGCCGACCCTGTGGCTGCTGGGCAATACCGGCGCGGGGAAATCATCGCTGGTGCAAGCCCTCACCGGCGAGGCCGAAGTGGGGTCAGGCTTTGCGCCCTGCACCCGGACGGCGCAGGCCTATGACTTTCCGGCAACGCATCCGGTATTGCGCTTTCTGGATACGCGCGGGCTGGGCGAGGCAGGCTATGACCCCGCCGAGGATCTGGCGACGGCCGAACAGGGCAGCCACGCCGTTCTGGCGGTGATGCGCCTTGACGATCCGACCCAGGGCGCCGTGACCCAGACGCTGGGAAAGCTGCGCGCGCGCCGGCCGCGCATCCCGATCCTGGTGGTGCATACTGGCGCCGATCTCGTCCCCGATCCGGGCGCACAGGCGCGCGCACGGTCGCGAATGCAGGCGCAGGCCGAAACCGCTGCGGGCGGCGCCCTGCCCGCCGTGACCCTTTCGCTGCCGCGCGACGACGAAGAGCCGCAAGGGCTGGACGATTTGCGCGCACGGCTGGGCGAGATGTTGCCCGAAGTGACGCTCTTGCTCATGCGTGAACGGGACTGGACCGAAGAGGCCGGGCGCTTTGCCACGCTGCGGCCCATGATCATGTGGTATGCGGGTCTGGCGGGGGCAAGCGACGCCGCGCCACTGGTCGGCGCCGTCAGTGTACCCGCCATACAGGGCGCGATGCTGCATGCACTGGCGCGGCGGTACGGGCTGGACTGGACGCCGGCGCGCATCGGCCTTTTCGCCTCGGCGCTGGGGACCGGCGCGGTCGTGCGGCTGGCGGCAAGTCACGCCGCGCGACAGGGCGCCAAGCTGGTGCCGGTCTATGGTCAGACCCTGGGCGCGGCCGCGGCCGCGGCCACCAGCTTTGCCACGACCTACGCCCTTGGGCGGGCGGCTGCGGCCTGGCTATATCGCGCGGCGCGCGGCGAGACCCTTGCCGGCGATGATCTGCGCAAGCTGTATGACGAGGCCTTGCACAGGGCGCATCATGCCCGTCGGTGACACGATCCGGCGCGTCGTGCTACGTTGGCGACGACTGGGGCTGGCGGGCCTGGTATTGCTGCCGCTGGCGATCACCTCGGGCCTTGGGTTTTTGTGGCTGCATGAACGCGGCTGGCTGCTATGGTTCGTTCTGGTCACGGTCGCAGGCTTTGCATTGGCGCGTGGCGCCAGCTATCTCTTGCGACGACGCAAGCCCCAGCAAGCCCCCCGTGCCCGGCAACTGGACGCCCCGCAGATCGACCCCGAATGGAACCCGCACGAACGCGCCGCCTATGAAAAGGCCCAGCACCTGATCGCCGATCGGTTACCGGCCCCGATTCCGTGGCAAAGCCTACCCGCCGAGGGGCTTGCCGTGGTCGAGCTGGTCGCCGCGACCCTGTCCGGCGGCAAGCGCACGGCACTGGATTTTACGGTGCCCGAGGGTCTGTTGCTGATCGATCGCGTCTCGTTGCGATACCGTGAATTCCTGCGCCGGAATGTGCCGTTCTCGGACCAGCTTTCGGTGCGCGCGCTGTTCTGGATATGGCAACGCCAGGACAAGGCGCTGGCGGCGTGGGAAACCGGGTTTCTGGCCTATCGCGGGGTGCGGCTGGTCCTGAACCCGGCCGTGGGTCTGTTACGTGAGGTCGAGCGTGCGGTGACGGCGGGGTTGCAGGACCGTCTGACCGACCAGTTCATCCGCGATGCCCAGGCGATCCTTCTGGAAGAGGTCGCGCAGGCGGCGGTCGATCTCTATTCTGGCCGGCTGCGGTTTTCCGAGGCCGAACTGATGCAGATCGAGCTGGGCTCGGAAAGCCGCGACCGGTCCCGGCTGGCCCAGCCGGACGACCCGGTGCGCATTCTGGTCGTGGGACAGGTCAGCGCCGGGAAATCCACGCTCATCAACGCGCTTGTGACCGAGGGCGGCGCGGAAACCGACATGGCCCCCACGACCGACCGGCTGACCGCGCATGAGACCGTGATCGACGACATTCCCTGCCGCTTCGTCGACACGATGGGCCTGGACGGAAGCGATGGCGCATTCAATCGGCTGGAGGCGGAAATGGCCGAGGCCGATCTGATCCTGTGGACCTTGCGCACCAATCGCCCCGGACGCGGGCTGGACGTGGCGCTGCTGGATCGATTCGACGCCCATTTTTCCGCGAACCCCGCCCGCAGGCGGCCCCCGCTGGTCTTCGTGGCGAGTGCGGCGGACACCCTCTTGCCCGGCTGGCCATACCCCGAGAACCATTTGCCGGCGGACGCGCAGGAACGGCTGGGCCATGCCATGGCCGCGATCGCGACGGACATGAATGCCGCCTCGGCAATCCCCGTTCGCGCGGAACCGCCGGAGTGGAACATCGACACGCTCTATCAGGTTATCAGCGATCTCATGACCGAGGCCCTGATGGCCCAGCGCAACCGCCGGCGGTTGACCGGCTCCGAAGGCGGGCTGCGCCTGCGTGAGAACCTTAGCCGCGCCGGGCGCGGATTGGGTCAGGGCGCCCGGTTTCTGAAACGCAGCCTGCGGCAGCGCGGGCGCTGAGGTATTGGCGGGACGCTCATCGGAGTGCCCCCCGCCGCCGCCGGATATGCCACGTCACACACCGTCGTCGCCCCCAGGCGGATCGGCGTCTGCGGGCCCGGTCATCACCAGCCCGGCGATCAGCGCCGCGCCGACCAATGCCAGTCCGCGTGGCCCCAGTGCCTCGCCCGTCAGGGCAACCATGGCGTTCGAATACAGGCTGCGACGGTCGCGCAACCACTGCCGTTCGCGCCGGTTCAGCACCGCCACGACGGCGATCACCAGCAGGGCCAGCGCCGCAAAGGCCGCGGCGGCGGCACACGCGGCCAGCACCGGGTCGGACCGTCGCGCCAGCGCGATGACCCCGGCCGTGACCAGGCAGGCATAGGCGGTCAGCCCCGCCACCCCCGCCACCGCATAAAGGGCGGTATTGCGCTGGCGGCTGCGGGCATAACGGGCGGCATCGGCCGCCGCCAGTCGCATCAGGCTTTCGACGATCTGGCGCATCACCGTCTCAGAAAGATCCCGATCACCAGCCCCGCCAGCGCCGCGAGGCCCAGAGATTGCAACGGACGCTCACGCACCTTGAGCTTGAGTTCGCCCTCCAGCGCGGCAAGCTGGCGCTGCAATTCGGCCAGGGCCTCGTCGGGCAATGTTTCTGCCCGCGCCTGCGCCCCGCTCAAACGGTCGCGGCCATAGGCCTGCATCATGCCGCCCAAGGCCGCGATGTCGTCGCGGATGCGGGCGAACTGGGCTTCGATCTCGGCGCGGTCGGGCGCGGGATCCTGCTTTGCGGTTCTCTGTGCCATAGGCAGACCTCCTTTTGCAGTGCCCGCCCATCATGGTGCGATGCGCGGCGGGCGCAATGATCTTGCTCAATCCACACAGCCATAGCACGCAACCGCACAAGACCCTAGCCCCGCGCGTCCCCAGTCGTGGCGTGCCAATACCAGGCGGCGATCTGTTCGCCGGTCATCCACGCGACCTGATCATGCGCCAGGATATGATCGAGCGCCGCCTCGAAATGACCGAAGCGATGCGGCACGCCGGTCAGATAAGGGTGCAAGCTGATCGCCATGACCCGCGCATTCGTTTCGCCATCTTGATAAAGCTGATCGAACTGGTCGATGATGCGATGCTTGAAGGCATCTGACGGCAGATGCTGCACCGCGTGGACCACGATGTCGTTGGTCTCAACGGTATAGGGCACCTGCAACATGTCGCCATGGCGCGTTTTCAGGACCGAGGGCAGATCGTCGATCGGCCAGTTGGCGACATATTCAATCCCCTCGGCACGCAGGAAATCCAGCGTCGACTCGGTTTCGGTCAATCCGGGGCTTTCCCAGCCGACCGGCGGCTTGCCGGTGAAATCCGCGATCGTGCGCACCGTCTCGCGGATCGCGGCTTGCTGATCGTCCAACTGGTGCATCGGCCGTTGGACGAAACCGTGGCCCATGAACTCCCAGCCCGCATCGCGCGCAGCTTCGGCGATACGCGGATAGCTGTTGATGACATTGCCGTTGATCGCCATCGTCGCCGGCAGACCGCGCTTGCGAATGGCGTCCAGAATGCGCCAGAACCCCACGCGCATGCCGTATTCGTGCCACGACCAGTTGGGCACATCGGGCATCAGCGGATTGCCCATCGGCGGGGTCAGAACGGTGCGCGGCATCGGGCGTTCGATCGCCCATTCCTCGATATTGACGATGAACCAGACCGCGACGCGCGCGTCGTCTGGCAGATGCAGGCGCGGACGGTCAACGAACGCCTCATAGGGCGCGCGCTCGCTGAGCCGCTTCATGCCGCGCCCCCGGACCGGGCCAGCCAGGGGCCGACCGCGGCGTCAAAGGCGGCGGGGTCTTCCATGTTGGGCAGATGCGCCAGTCCCGGCAGCGCCACGAAGTGGGCGTCCGGGGTGGCGCGCGCCATGGCTTCCATCACGTCCTTGGGCGCGCCCATGTCGTCGGCACCGACCAGATACAGAACCGGGGCCGATATACGGCCAAGATCCTTTTGATAATCCAGTCCCTGCAAGGCACGCGCGCACCCGGCATAGCCGGTGACGCTGGTCGCGCGGATCATGTCTGCCGCACGGTCGCGTGCCGATTGCGGGGCATCCGGCGAGAACCAGCGCGCCAGGGTGCCATCAACGATGGCATCCATGCCACCGGCCTGGATCGCCGCGATCCGGTCATCCCAGCTGGCCACGAAGGGTGGCGGGTTATCGGCGCGCGCATCGCACACAACCATGCGGCCGACACGGGCGGGATGCGTGATCGCAAGGCCCAGCGCGGTCATGCCGCCCAGCGACAGGCCCAGCACATCGGCCTTGTCCGCCCCGGCATGATCGAGAATCGCGACCATGTCGGCCACCAGCATGTCAAAGCTGTAGGGGCCCTCGGGCGCACTGCTCTGGCCATGGCCACGGGTGTCATATCGGATCACGCGATGCGTGCGTGTCAGCATCGGAATCTGATCGTCCCACATATGCAGGTCCGCGGCCAGCGAGTTCGAGACCAGAAGCCAGGGTTTGCCCGGCTCGCCCTCGATCCGCACCGAGATCGTTGCATCGCCCGATTGCACGGTTTCACGCGTCATTGCGCCGCCTCCTTTCTGTCTGCCGCCACGATCTGCGGCTGCACCTTTTCGGCCATCAGCTCCATCGACCGCCGTGCCAGCGCGACATCGGTCCAGTCATGTCCAGCGTAAAGAAGTGTGCCGAACGGGCCAACAGTTTCGCGAAACGCCATCAGGTCGTCGGCGACCTTGTCGGGTGTGCCCCAGATCACAAGCTTGTCCATCACCATATCCAGTGTGACGGCCTCGTCCGGCATCGACTGGTCTTCCTTGAACAGGTTGGCCCGGCCATTCTTTTTCAGCTTGGTGACAAGCGAGTTGTAGTAATACAGATACGGGCTGTTGGCACCGAACACATAGTCGCGCGCGGTTTCCATGTCATCGGCCACGAAGACGCTTTTCGCCACGCGCCAGTTGGCCAGATCGGCCGGGCGACCGCCCTGTTCGCACCCTTCGATGTAGCACCCGCGATGGCTTGCCACCCATTTCGGCATCAGGAAATTGGCCGAGATCGGATCCCAGCCGCGCGCCGCTGCCGCGGTCACGCCCTTGGAAAACGGTGCCACCGCCGTCACCACGATGGGCGGGTGCGGCCGTTGCAGGGGTTTGCCGACAATCCCCTGCCCGATGTCCTGCATCAGCGTCTCGCGGGTCGAGATCGACCAAAAATCCCCTTTCAGGTCATAAGGCGGCTCTTGGGTCCAGAGCGACAAAACCATGTCGATCGCCTCAAGGAACATGGCATTGCGGTCGGCGTCGAGGTTGCCGAAAATCTCGGCGTCCGACAGCAGGCCACCGGGACTGATCCCGAAGTTCAGTCGCCCGTCCAGCAGATGATCCAGCATGGCAAGCTGCCCGGCAACATGCGCCGGATGCGTGTTCGGCAGGTTGACGGTCCCGGTCCCCAGCCGCATCCGTTTGACTTGGCTGGCAAGCGCCGCGATGAACATGGCCGACGAAGTGATGTTTTCGGCCAGATCGGTGACATGCTCACCCACATAGCCTTCGGCAAAGCCCAGTTCGTCGGCCAGCACGAACGCCGCCTGATCCTCATGCAGGGACCGGCGCCAATCCTTTCCCAGCGGATGAATCGGCATGGTGAAAAAGCCTAGTTGCATGATTTCATTCTCCCGTCTTTGCGGGGAACGATACCGGCGCCGGGCATCCGGTTAAAACGATAATAACTGATAAAGGTAATCGCTTGACCTTATACCTGCCCATGCAAGTCGCGCCGGGGCGCGCCGATCAGGTCGGACCATCGATCCTGGCTGGCGGTGTATTCCTTGCGCAACCGTTCAAGAAACAGGCTGGCCGCGGGCGACAGCGCCCGCGCCGCCGGCTGGATCACCGAATAGCTGACGGTCAGCGGCGGATCGGCCAGAGGATGCACCCAGCGCTCGGTTCCGGGTATGTCCTTGGCGGCCACCGTTGCGGGCAGGATCGTGATGAAATCGGATTGCGCGACGAATTCCAGCGTGGCGATCATCGCATCCATGTCGATGATCGTCTCGATCGGCAACCCCTGCTGGATCAGCGCCGCCTCGATCGCGTCGCGCCGGGCATTGCCGCGCGCCGCCAGAACCAGCTTCAATGGCCCCAGATCGGCCAGCCGGATCGGCGCCAGATGGGGCACGGACCCGCCGGGCCGGATCAGCAGCATTTCGGGGTCGGTGCCCAGATGCGTGGCCGACACGCCGTCAGGGGGCGTAACGGTGGGTACAATGGCGAAATCCGTTTCCTCGGCCAGCACCATGTCGGTCAGCAGGGCGCTGTAGGCCTCGGTCACCGATAGCTCGACCGACGGGTAATCACGCAAGAACCCCTGGATCACCGGCGCCAGCAACCCGCGCGTGAAGGTCGGCATCAGCCCGACCCGCAGCGGCCCGGCCACATCGCGATCGATCTGGCGCATTTCGCTGCGCGCCTGATCGACATCATGCAGGATGGCGGCGGCCCGGCGGTAGAACAGGCGCCCGGCGCGCGTGGGCGTGACGCCGCGCGCCGAGCGCTCCAGCAGCGCGACGCCCAGATCCTCTTCCAGATTGCGGATCTGCATCGACAGGCCCGATTGCGTCGCATGCAGCCTTTGCGCGGCCTTGTTGAACGATCCTTCCTCGACGATGCGAACGAAGGTGACGAGTTGACGGAGATTCACGGGGATATCACCAATCCTTATGCCTGAACGCAGAACTTATTGTTACTTGTGAAGGCGCTTTGTCAATTAAGGTTTCTCTTGAATGCGACAAAACGCCGGAGGAACCATGAACGCTGTCAACCCGATCCGCCGCGCTACGCAAGACCAATTGCAGGGGGGCTGCGACCCTGCGCAGTTCCGCGCCGTGATGGGCTGTTTTCCGACAGGCGTGACGATCATGACGGTCCATGATGACGATCTGGGGCCCATCGGTGTCACGGCAAGCTCGTTCAACACCGTGTCGCTGGAACCGCCCCTGATCCTGTGGAGCCTTGCGCTCAAGGCGCACAGCCTGGCCGCCTTTCGCGCGAACGACCATTTTGCGGTGAATATCCTGGGCGCCGGGCAATGCGACCTGGCCAGCCGCTTCGCCCGTGCGGGCGAGGACAAGTTCGCGCAGGTCGAAACCCTGGCGGGCGAGACCGGCGCACCGCTTCTGGCCGGGGCGCTGGCGCATATCGAATGCCACGTGGCGGCGCGCTATCCGGGTGGCGACCACGAGATCATTCTGGGCGAGGTTCTGTCGTTGCATCGTGGCGACGGCGAGCCGCTGGTCTTCAGCGAGGGCCGTTTTTGCGCACCGCGCGTGCTTTGAGCGCCATCAGGTTAATCGCCCGGCCCTTGCACAGCTAGCCTTGCCGTTCAACGACGCGCGCACCGTCATCCAGTGTCGAGGCGGGATACATCACCACCCGCGCCCCCTCATCCAGACCGTCGAGAAGTTCGACCTCCCCGCCGGACTGACGGCCGATTTGCACCGGCGTCAGGACCGCGCGCCCATCCTCGACACGGAACACCGCCCATCCGCCGTCATGGCGGAACAGGGCAGCCTGCGGAAGCTGCAAGATGTCGTCCCCCTCCCACAGGATCAGCCGCACGTGAACCCGGAACCGGTCGCCCAGCCCGACACGTTCGTCCGCGAGTGTCAGGAGTTCAAGTTTCAGCCGCACACGCTGCTCTTCGATGCCAAGAGCCGAGACACGGGTGAAGGCCGCGGGTTCGATCCGCCGGACGCGGGCTTGCAAAACCGTGTCGCCACCCCAGCGTTCGACCTCGGCAGGGGCACCGACGGGCACCCGCACGGCATCGGCCGACAACAGATCAAGCTCTATTTCCAGATCCTCGATGTTGCCGATACTCAGCAGCGGGGCGCCCGCCTGCACCAACCGGGCGCTGGGATCGGCAACGTCAAGAACCGTACCGGTCTGCGGCGCGACGATGCGGACACAGCACGATTCAGCGCCGTTTTCGGGCATCTGCACGGCATCCGGGCCCAGAAGCTGCGCCTGCATCCTGGCCAGCGAGGCGCGGTGCAGATCAAGCTCGGATCGCGCGGCCAGCAGCGCCTGGCGCGCGGTCACATGGGCCTGCTCCATGTCCTCGACCATCCGTTGCGGCACGGTGCCCCGTTCGGCCAGAACCCGCGTGCGCGCGAGTTCGTTCTCGGCATGGGCCAGATCGGATTCGGCGCGCACGACATTGGCCTCGGCCAGCCGCACCGACGCCTCGGCCTCGGTCACGCCAGCCTCGGCCTGCAAACGGCTGCGGGCATCCATCAGTGCCGGTTCGGCCGGGCGGATGACGGCGACGACGGTTTCGCCGCGCTCCACATCGTCGCCCACCTGGACCGGCGACCGCGTCGTCGTTCCGGTAATCGGCGCGGTGATGGCATAGGGTTCCCGGACGCGTGTGATGCCTTCGGCACTGATCGTCACCTTCATCGGCGCGCGCGCGACCGTCGCCAGGTCCACCGACGCGGGTTCCGGCCACAGCGCCCAGGCCAGGGCCAGCACAAGCCCCAGACCGCCCAGTCCAAGCCCCGCCTTGCGCAGTCGTGACATCGCCACCTCCTTCAATCGCGCGCCTTGAGCGCCATCGCCAAGTCCACCTTGTCCAATCGCCGCCGCACCAGCAGCACCGACGCCAGCGACGCCACGAACACCGCCAGCGCCGCCAGCGCATAGGTCCGCCGCGTCACAAGAAGCGGTATCTGTATCACATCGGTGGACATTGCCCCCACCAGCCCCACCGCCAGCCAATAGCCCAGAACCCAGCCGATCGGGATGGCAACGAGGGTCAGCAACATCATCTCGCCGACCAGAACGAATGCCACCTCGCCGCGGGTGAAGCCCAGAACCCGCAGGCTGGCCAGTTCATAGCTGCGCTCGGCCAACTGGATGCGCGCGGCATTGTAGACAACGCCAATGGCGATCAGAACGCCGATCAGCGTATAGATCCCGACCATGGTCAAGAGGTTCTCGCTCAGCGTGGCATCGAACTGGCGGCGCACCTCGGCCCAGTCGGAAAGCCCCGCAACCGCCGGCGTGACCTTGACCTGGGCATTGAGCGCGTCCATCGCATCGGCCGCCACCATCAGATGGATCTGATTGACCTGCGGCGCAACGCGCATTGCCGCGAACAGCGCCGGTGCCGCGATATACGCCTCTTGCCCCAGTCCCTGCCGGATCACGGCGGCGACCGGCATCTGCAATACCTCGCGCGGGGGCGCCAACATCTCTATGCGCAACGATTCGCCGGGTTCGACGTCAAGCGCGCGCGCCAGCATCGCCGGCAGGATCACACCTTCGGGCGGAACGGCGACGACCGCGCCGGAATCGTCGATCAGGCGCACCAGATCGTTGCCGGCAAACTGCGCGGACAATGCGCTCAGCCGGTCGCGGTGACCATTCGTCAGGCGCACCGGCATGGCAAAGCCGCCTTCGGCCGCGCGCACGCCGGGAAGCGTCATTGCGTCCTGCACCGCCGACTGCGGCGCGGCGTTCGTCAGCGTCAACGTGACCTGCTGACGGTTTCCGCGCTCAAAGACATTGTCCACGATCAGGCCGACGGCATCGAACATGAAATACGACATCACCAGCACCCCGACCGAGGCCGACACCCCGAACAGGGTGATCGCCGCCCTGCCCGGCCAGCGCAGGATCGAGCGAAAGATCATGGTCGTGGTCTGGCGCAACCGCAATGCCGCCAGAAACCGGTCAATGCGCCCTCGGCTGAAGCTGGGCGGCGCGGGCGGCGACATCGCCTCGGCCGGCGGCAGCCGGACCGAGGCCCAGACCGCGCGCAACCCGCCCGCGATCGCCGTCGCCAGACCCAGCACCGCCGACAGGACCAGCGCGCTCCAGCCCGGATCGCGCAAGATGAAGGGGAACTTGAAGAAATCGCCGTAAAGCGAGATCATCGCCGCACCGATCCAGGCGCCGAACACCCAACCGGCCAGAACGCCGATCACCCCGATCAGCATCGCAAGCTTGAGATAGTGCCAGGCAATCTCGCGCGTGGCATACCCCACGGCCTTCAGAAGCCCGATCTGCGCACGTTCCATGGCGATCAGCCGGCTCAGCACCATGTTCACCAGAAACGCCGACACGATCAGAAAGATCGGCGGCATGTAGGTGGCCATGACCTCCAGTTGCTGCATCTCGCCGTCCAGAAAGGAATGCGACATCTGGCGGTCGCGGCCATAGGCGCCGGTGCCGCCAAAGGGGTCCAGCAGGGTGTCCAGCCGGGCGATCACCGCGCGTTCATCGGCACCGCGGGCCAGCCGCAGGCTGATGTCGTTCACCGCCCCGGTCATGTCGTGCACCGCCGCGGCCGCAGCCTCGTTCATCCAGACCAGGCCATAGCGACGATTGTCGGGCATCAGCGATCCGGGCGCGATCGTATAGATGAACTCGGGCGACAAGACCCAGCCCGTGACCTCAAGTGTGCGCAACCGGCCGTTGAGAACGCCGCGAAAGCGATCGCCGGGAAACAGCGCGTTCGCCTCGCCAAAGGCCTCGTTGACCACCACCTCGTCGGGTCGGTCCGGGTCGGGCATCCGGCCGCGCCGCAGCAACGGCACGTTCAGGGTCGCTCCCTCGGGCGGTAGCGACAAGATGCGCGCGCTTGCGGGTTCGTCCAGCCCATCGATATCCAGAACCGCCGACAGGCTGATACGCCCTTCGGCCTGCGCGACGCCATCGATTTCGGCCGCGGCCGCGACGACCGAGGCCGGCGCGCGCGTCATGGCCGCGAACACATCGGCAAAGCGATGGCGCTCGTAATAGGCGGCCTGCGTCCCGGCAAGGGTGCGTTGCGTGCTTTGGGCACCGACCAGGACCATGATGCCGCATCCCAGGACCAGCGCAATCGCCAATGTCTGCGCCCAGATCCTGCGCAGGTCGCGCAACAGCTTTGTGTCCAGCGTTGTCACCAGCTGACCTCGGATGGCAGGACGCGCGCGCTGTTGACGGTATCGCTTTTGATGCGGCCATCGGCCAGCACGACGACCCGATGCGCGATCTTGCGAATGGTCGCATTGTGGGTGATCAGCACCGTTGCCGTGCCCAGGTCGCGGTTCACCTCATACAGGGCTTCCAGAACCTGCACGCCGGTCTTGCTGTCCAGTGCGCCCGTGGGTTCATCGCACAATAACACGTCGGGGCGCTTGGCGATGGCGCGGGCGATGGCCACGCGCTGCTGCTCGCCGCCCGAAAGCTCGGCCGGGAAATGATCCATCCGGGGTTTCAGGCCGACGCGATCCAACGCCTCTTCGGGGGTCATGGGGTTGCGCGCGATCTCGGTCACCAGCGCGACATTCTCACGCGCGGTCAGGCTGGGCACCAGGTTGTAGAACTGAAAGACAAAGCCGACATGATCGCGCCGGAACGCTGTCAGGCGCGCATCCGATACGCGCGTCAACTCCTGATCGCGGAAGAAAACCTTGCCCTCAGTCGGCAGATCCAGCCCGCCCAGAATGTTGAGCAGGGTCGACTTGCCGGAACCCGAGGCCCCCAGAAGGACCACCATTTCATGCTCGTAAAGCGCGAGATCGACACCACGCAGCGCCTGCACCTCGACCGCGCCGGTGCGATAGACCCGCGTCACGCCTTCGGTGCGAAAGACCGCCTGTTTATCGCCCTGTCCTGCCATGGCCCATCCCTAGCCCGGCCGATCCCGCGCCGGCCTTGATGTCAATCATATTGCAACTTGCGCGCGCACTCCCATACTGGCCGCCGGAAATACACGAGGTCGAAGGCGATCATGGAAAAACAGCAACAGTTTCACATCTGGTACTTCGTCGCCGCGTTCGTGGCGCTGATGACCTTTCAAAACTGGTTTTCCACCGCCTCGGTCACCCAGCGCATTCCCTACAGCACGTTTCTGGAGCATCTGGAATCCGATCGCATCGCCACCGTGACCGTGGAATCCGAGCGAATCCAGGGCCGATACCGCGATCCGATCGATGGCAACACGCATTTCGTCACCAATATCGTGCCCAACGATCTGACCGCGCGGCTTGAAGACTCGACCGCCGAATTTGACGGGACGGTCGAAAATACCGCACTGGGCACGATCCTGTCCTGGGTGGTTCCGGTTCTGCTGATCTTTGCGCTTTGGATGTTCGTGTTCCGGCGGGTCATCGAAAAGCAGAATTTCGGCGGGATGATGAATGTCGGCAAGTCCAAGGCCAAGGTCTATGTCGAAAAGGACACGGGCGTGACCTTCGACGACGTGGCCGGCGTTGACGAGGCCAAGTCCGAGCTCAAGGAGATCGTGGATTTCCTGCAGGAACCCGAAAAGTTCGGCCGTCTCGGCGCGCGTATTCCCAAGGGCATCCTGCTGACCGGGCCGCCCGGCACCGGCAAGACCCTGTTTGCCCGCGCGGTCGCGGGCGAGGCGGGTGTGCCCTTCTTTTCCATTTCGGGGTCCGAGTTCGTGGAAATGTTCGTGGGCGTCGGCGCGGCGCGGGTGCGTGATCTGTTTGAACAGGCGCGCAAGGCCGCACCCTGCATCATCTTCATCGACGAGCTGGACGCGCTGGGCAAGCGCCGCTCGATCGGCGGGTTCGGGGGCGGGACGGATGAAAAGGAGCAGACGCTGAACCAGCTTCTGGCGGAACTCGACGGGTTCGACCCACGCGAGGGGATCGTGCTGCTGGCCGCGACCAACCGCCCCGAGATCCTGGATCCAGCGCTGATGCGGGCGGGCCGGTTCGACCGGCAGGTGGTGGTGGACCGCCCCGACAAGCTTGGCCGCGCGGCGATCCTGCGCGTGCATCTGCGCAAGGTTCAGGTTGAACCCGACCTGGATGTCGATGCCATCGCGGGCCTGACACCGGGGTTCACCGGTGCCGAACTGGCCAATCTGGTGAACGAGGCCGCGATCCACGCGACCCGTCGCGGCGCCGACCGCGTGGCGATGGAGGATGTCACCTCGGCGCTGGAACGCGTCGTCGCGGGCATGGAACGCAAGGGCCGTCTGCTGAACGCCCGCGAACGCGAAACCGTTGCCTGGCACGAGATGGGCCATGCGCTGGCCGCCGCGACCCTGCCCGGCGCGGACCCCGTGCACAAGGTCTCGATCATCCCGCGCACAATCGGCGCGTTGGGCTATACCATGACCCGCCCCACCGAGGACCGTTTCCTGATCACGCGCAGCGAGCTGGAGAACCGGATGGTGATGTTGCTGGCCGGCCGCGCCGCCGAACAGATCGCCATGGGCGAGGTATCGACGGGGGCCGCGGACGATCTGGTGCGCGCGACCGACATCGCCCGGCAGATCGTGACCCGGTTCGGCATGCATGAAACCCTGGGCCAGGCCGTGCTTGAGCAGGATCGCGGCGGTTTTCTGGGCGAAGACCGTGTCAGCTTTTCCCCGCGCGACCATTCCGAGGCAACCGCGCGCGAGGTCGATCTGGCCGTTCGCGGGTTGCTTGAGACCGCCTTTGACCGCGCGATTGCCCTGTTGACGGAACGCCACGACGATCTGGAAGCCGGCGCCAAGCTGTTGATGGAGCGCGAAACCATTACCCCAGACGACTTTCCGCCCTTGCGACCTGCCGCCCCGGCCACCGATGAGGCCGGCAAGGCGCGGGACGCCCCCCCGGCCAAGACGTCAAAAGGCCGCGCGCACTAGACCCGAGACAGCGCCAGACCGGCCAGCACCAGCGCCATTCCGGCCAGACGGGTCCAGCTGATGTCGTGGACCGGAAGGCCAAAGGCACCATAGCGATCCAGCAACAAGGCCGCGACCAGCTGGCCCAGCACAATGCCCATGGTCGCGCTGAACGCACCGATCGTGGGAACCGCCCAGATCAGCGCCGACATGTAAAATGCCCCCATCGCGCCGCCGATCCAGACCCAGGGCGGCGCCGTTGCAACCAACTCGCGCGGCAGTCCGGTGCCCCGCATCGCCCAGACCACGGCCAGAACCAGGAAGCCGACCAGAAAATTGATGCAGGCCGCGACGATCGGATCGCCAGCGGCGCGCGCCAGCGCGGCATTGATCGGCGCTTGCGACGACAGAACGCCGCCGGCCACCACCACGACCGCAAGCGCGAACAGCGTGGCCCCACTCATTTTGGGACGGCCACGACGCTGCGGTCGCGGGCCGAGGCGATGATCGCCTCATAGACCGAAGCGCCGTGAATCATTTCCTCGGGCGTGATCGGATAGGGCGCGCGCCCGTCCACCGCATCGGCAAAGGCCACAAGTTCCGCGGCAGGGGTATCGAAGCCCGCGCAGGTGATCCGCTCGGGCTCGGGCGGGGTTTCACCGGCGGCGACAGGCACGGGATGAAACGCGAATTCGTCCAGCCCCGGCGTGCGGATCTCGGCCAGCCCCTTGCTGCCGTAGACACACATCCGATAGCTGGCGGCGGTGGAGATCAGCGCCGACAGATACCCGGTCGCGCCGTTTTCGAAGCGCAGCAAGATCCCGGTGGTATCCGGCACACCGGACACGGCGGCCCGGTGCGTCGTCTGGCAGATCACATCGGCAATGGGACCGTTCAGATCGATCATCCCATCCAGCATGTGAATGCCCAGCGGCGCCATGCCGCCGACTGGCGATTGGCTCGGGTCGGCGCGCCAATGCTCGGGCGACATGAACAACCCGCCCGGCCCCGTCATCGTGGCCTCGATATGTTCGACGATTCCCAGCCGCCCGTCTCGGATACGTGCGCGCAACTCGGTCATGTTGGGGTGAAAACGCCGGTTATGGCCCAGCACCAGCGTGACCCCGGCATCCTTGATCGCCTTGACCGCGCGGCGCGCGCTTGCGCCATCCAGGGTAAAGGGTTTTTCGACGAAGACATGCTTTCCGGCACGCGCCGCGGCGATCATCTGCGCCTCGTGGTCGCGATGCGGCGTAGCCAGAACGACCGCCTGAACCGTGGGGTCGGCCAGCACCTGTTCATAGCTCTCATGCAGCCGAAATCCCTGCCGCGCGGCATAGTCACGAACCTTGTCGGGCGTGCGCGTGGCGCCGGCGACGAAACGGATTCGGTCGCTCTTGCCCTGCACCGCATCGACCAGCACCTGACCCCACCAGCCGATCCCAACAATCGCTGCATCCAGCATCGAACCCCTCCTATTCCGGTCCCGCGAACGGGTCCACCGCACCTTCGGGCAACGGCACCTCGAAAGCGTTGATCGTCATCGATATCAACGTGTAGTAGCCAAGGATGCCGACAAGTTCCACCGTTCCGGGCACGCCCAGACAGACGACTGCGCGCGCATAAGTCGTATCGTCCACTCGGTGTTGGCGGTGCAGCCGGTCGCTGAAGGCATGCACGGCGGCCTCGTCCTCGCGCTCGAAGGCCGGGACACGCCCGGTTCGAATCGCTTCGATCACGGTCTCCGACACCCCGGCGCGCGCGGCTATCGGCGCATGCACGGCCCATTCGAACCCGGACTTCCAGAAAGCGCCGGTGGTGAGGATCGCCAGTTCCGACAGGCGCGGCGGCAGACTGGTGCCGAACCGACAGAACGCACCCAGATCCTGCGCCTTGTCGGCCAGCCCCGGACTTTGCAGCCAGACCCGCAACGGCCCCTCGACGATCCCGCGGGGGCCGGACTGGATGGCATCGAAGATCCGCTGCTGTTCGGGCGAAAGGGCCGCTTCGTCAAGTATCACGGGGCGCCGGGTATGGTCGGACATGGCATTTTCCTTTGGGGCGACGATCGGCCCGTTGCAGGCCAAACACCATTTTATCGGATGATAAATAGTGCGGGACACCCGGTCAATCGCGCCCCGCGCCTGCCGCACGAAAAAGGGCCGGGCAACCGCCCGGCCCCCTGTCGCCCGAACGGGCGTTCGATGCGTCCGATCAGTCCAGCGAATACTCGGTCGGCCACTCATAGCCGCTTTCGGCGACCAGATCGAGATAGGTCTGCATCACCTCGGTTCCCGGCATGCCGCGGTCATCGGCTTCCTGTGCCTGAACCCGCGGGAAATCGGCCAGCGACGCGGCCCAGTCGGCGCGCGCCTCGTCGCTGATTTCGGCAACCGTCGCGCCTTCCTCTTCCAGCCCGGTGAGGCCGCGTTCCTGCGCCTCGTCCAGGGCCTCGCCGCTGCGCTGCTCGTATTCGGCGCCGACTTCGAGAATGATCTGCTGAACATCTTCCGGCAGCCGCGCGAGGCTGTCCATGTTCATGGTCAGCCCGTTCACGATCATCGGGCCAAAGCCGATCAGGGTGTAGTAGGGCGCCGGTTCATAATAGCGGAAACCCAGGTAGGCGGACGGGAACATCAGCCAGCCGTTATAGACGCCAGTCTGAAGGTTCATATAGCCATCGGGCAGGGTCGATTGCACCGGCACGGCACCGGCATATTCCAGCCAAGGCAGGTTCGGACCGGCCCCACCGATGCGCACACCCTCAAGATCCTGCGGCGTCTCCCACGGATCGGTGGTGCCAAGGTGGTAGTTGTCCCAGCCGCTCAACCCCAGAAGGGTCTGGTTGTATTCCGCTTCGAATTGCTCGGTCAGCCAAGAATGCTCGTCATACACTCCACGCACGATTTCGGCCGCATCGGCCGAGCTTTGCGGCCCGAACGGTGCGTAGTAAGGGAAATTGTGCAAGAACAGCTTGGACGGCTCGAAGCAGAAGCAATAGGCGCCGACATCAAGAAGTCCTGACTCGACCGCTTCCAGCGTATCCGCGACGCCCGCGATCGAACCGCCATACCCTTCGATGAAGGTGATGGTGTGATCGGTCTCTTCGGCCACGCGGCGGGTCACTTCGGGGACGAAGTGGTTTTCGACCAGATTGACATAGACCGACGGTCCCGACGGATGGCCTGCACCGACGCGCAGTGTAAAGCTCTCGGCAGCCGCTGCCTGCGGCAATGCGAACAGCGCGGCCAGCGCGACGCCCGAAAGCGCCTTTGACGAAATACGTGTCACAGGTTTCATTCCAGACTTTCCTCCCGTTTCTGGATCTCCCTTGCAACTCACGGCGGCAGGACCGCTTGCCCCGTCGCCGCGAATTGTTTATCACTCGCTAATCATTATCCGAACGGCGGGTTGCGTCAATCGTTTTCCGAAACGGCCAGCGCCACCGGCGGATTGGAGGGAGGGGGAATCGTGCTGAACATCGGCATCGCCGGTTTTGGCTGGTGGGGGCGCCATATCGCCACGCGCTTGCAGGACCACCCGCGCTTTCGTCTTGCCGCGATCGCAGAACCCGACACGGCGCTGCATGGCGATATCTCGGCACTGGGCGCGCGCGCCCTGCCCGGTTTCGACGCCCTGCTGGAGGATGCCGATGTCGAGGCCGTGATCCTGACGACGCCACATATGCTGCATGAAGAGCAGGTCACTGCCGCCGCGCGCGCGGGCAAGCATGTGTTTTGCGAAAAACCCCTTGGCCTGAGCGCCGCAAGCGCGCGCCGTTCCGTCGATGCCTGCCGCCAGGCGAATGTGATCCTGGGCATCGGCCACGAACGCCGGTTCGAGCCGGCGATGCAACGGCTGAAGGCGATGCTGGATGCGGGCGCGCTGGGCACCGTGATGCATGCCGAGGCGGCCTTTTCGCACAACAAGCTGACCGGCATTGCGCCCGGCGGGTGGCGCACGTCGCGCGAACTGTCACCCGGCGCGGGCATGACCGGCATGGGGATTCATCTGACCGACCTGTTCCTATGGATGTTCGGCCCCGTCGCCACCGTCCAGGCGCAGGTGCGCGATCGCTCGCTGGGCTGGCCCACGGGCGACATGGTGGTAGCCCAGCTTGGGTTTCAGGCGGGCATGACGGCGCATATGCAGGCGATCCTGAACACGCCGCATTTCATGCGCTTTCACGTCTTCGGCACCGATGGCTGGGTGGAAATCCGCAACGCCACCCACCCCGACACGCCGGGCGGCGTAACCGACTGGCTGCATTGCCCGGCCAGCGGCAACCCGCAGGCCGAACAGATCGCCTGGACCGACAGCGTGGTCAGCAACCTTGAGGCCTTTGCCGATGCCGTCGCGGGCACCGCGCCCTATCCATGGTCCGACGACGAACTGATCGGCAACATCGCCGTCTTCGAGGCGATCTGCGCCGCATCCGACAGCGGCGAAACGGTGCGGCCATGAGGCGGGCGCGGCAATGTTTTGCACGGCCGTTCGTGCGGGGGCTATCAGCGGCCTCGGCAACAGGTAGCAGAACTTATCATAGGCCTGGGCGGTTGCCACCCGCGCGATCGGCCACCTACAACAACCAAACCGACGGTGCGGCATCAACCTGTGCCCATCGCGGCCGGGAGGTTCGACAATGATCATACGCTTTCTGGGAGGCTTTGCGCGCACGATCCATGTCATTTCGGCATTCTGGGTTCTGATCCTGGGCTTTGCCATCATGGCCGATGTGTTGTCGCGCAATCTCTTCTCCTATCCCATTCGCGGCACGACCGAGGTGATCAAGAACTCGGTCGTCGCCATCACGTTCCTGCAACTGCCGCTGGCGGTGGCCTCGGGCTCGATGCTGCGCACCGAACTGGTGAGCGACGCACTCGGGCCGCATGGCCGCCGGGCCTTGCGCACAATCGGTTATGTGCTGGGTGCGGCGCTGTTCACCATGATCGCGGTCAGCGCATGGGGCGATGCAATCTACGCTTGGCGGATCGGTGAATACGAGGGCGAGGGCGCGTTGCGGGTGCCCACATGGCCGGTGCGGTTCGTGATGATCGGCACCGCGATCCTGTCGGCCATCACCTATCTGTCGATGATCTGGCTCGACTGGACCGGCCAGCTTGAACAGGAAAACGCGTATCCCGGCATCCTCAGCTTCGATGCCAAGGCTTCACAGGTTATGACCGGCGAGAGGAAGCACTGATGCCCACCGATATCGTTCTCTACATGATCGGCCTTCTGATCATCCTGGTTCTGCTGGGCTTTCATATCGCCGTGGTGCTGGCACTGACGTCGATGCTGGGCCTTTGGCTGATGCTGGGCAGTTTCGACATCGCGGTGTCGATGCTGGGATCGACTGCCTATGAGGCAATTCGCAGCCATGTGTTCATCGTGATTCCGCTGTTCGTCCTGATGGGGGATCTGGTGTCGAAATCGGGTGCGGCGGGCGATCTCTATCGCGTCTGCAACCGCGCGCTCAAGCATCTGCCCGGACGGCTGGCCGTGGCGACCGTCGCCGGCAACGCGATCTTTGCGGCGGTGACGGGGGTATCTGTGGCCTCGGCGGCGGCGTTTTCGCGCATCGCGTATCCGGAAATGCGCGCACTGGGCTACAAGAAGGAATTCGCCGTGGGCTCGGTCGCGGGCAGCGCCTGTCTGGGCATGCTGATCCCGCCCTCGGTGCTGTTGATCGTCTGGGCCATCCTGACCGAGATGTCGGTGGGCGCGCTGTTCATTGCCGGGGTCATACCCGGCATCCTGCTGGCGCTGCTGTTCGCCGGCTGGTGCATCGTCGCGGCGATCATGAACCCCTCGATCGCTCCGGCCGCCGAGATCCGCACCGATCTGGAACCCACCGACCGCAGGGAAATCTTTGGCGCGCTGGGCATTCTGGCGCTGGTGGTCCTGGTGATCGGCGGCATCTGGGGGGGCGCCTTCAACCCGACCGAGGCTGCCGGCTTCGGCGCGGTCGGTGCGCTGGTGCTGGGCGTTGCCAAGGGCATGCGCTTTCGTCATGTGATGCAGGCGATCTATTCGGCCGGCCGCACCACGGCACCGATCATGTTCCTGCTGATCGCAGCGATGATGTATTCGCGCCTTCTGGCGATGGGCGGTGCCGTCAATTATATTCAGTCGCTGTTCCTGGGCCTGGGCGGCGGCGTGGTCGTGGTGGTTCTGGTCATGGTGCTGATCTGGCTCTTGCTGGGTATGCTGATCGATTCGGTGTCGATCATCCTGTTGACCGTGCCGATCTTTGCGCCGCTGGCCATGTCGATGGGCGTGAACCCGATCGCCTTCGCCATCTTCGGCATCCTTGTGATCGAGGCCGGGCTTTTGACACCGCCGTTCGGCCTGCTGGTCTATACGGTCAAGGGCGCGATCCCCGACAAGGACGTGCGGCTGGGTCATATCTTTCGCGGCTCGGTGCCCTACTGGATCATGATCCTGATCGCGGCCTTTGCGGTGATCGCCTTTCCCGGTCTCGCGACCTGGTTGCCGTCTATCGCTTTCTGATTGCGCCGGGCCGTCGTCGCAGTGTCAAAGGCCTCTGGCAGCACGCCGGGGGCCTTCGGTTATTTCGGGGTGGTCGCCATGGCCCGCCCCACACTCAGTCAGGACGCTTGCGCACGGCGCGGGCCAGCACCTCGGGCGCGACGCGCAGATACATGTCCACCGCCGTCCGAACGGCGAAGTCGTAGTTCACGGCCTCGACCGAGCGATAGATCTTTTCGCGAACGCCCTGGTAAAAGACCGTCCCGTGCATCAGCCAGACCAGTTCCAGTTCATCCTCGGTGATCGGAACATCGGTCTTGTAACCCAGTTCGGCGCGCATCTCGTGGCAGATCGGTGTCAGCAGAAGATCGGCCACCCGCTGGATATACCGGCTGTTGATGTCCAGCCCCTTGAGCCCGGCAAAGAAGAAGATCCGCATCCAGCGTTCGTTGAATACGACCGGGCAATAGGCGGCATAGAAATCCAGCAGCCGGCCGCGCAGCGGGCGCGTGCGATCGGTCAGCGTCTCGGCCCAGCTGTCTTGCCACTGGCTGACATAGACATGGCGATAGACCTCGTTGATCAGATCGTCCTTGCTGTCGAAATAGCGATAGATCAGCGGCTGGGTGATTCCCATCTGTTCCGCCAGAACGCGCGTGCCGGCGTCGAACCCTTCCTTCGAAAAGAAATCCGCCGCCTTCTGCACCAGCATCTGCTTGCGTTCCTCGGGCGGAAGGCGTGTGGTGCGCCTGGTTTTGGCGGCGGCTTTCGGTTCGCTGTCTGTCACGCTGTCCGTCCTGTGAAATCCGACTCCTGGCCTTTGGTATAGGCCCTTGGGGGCCTGCAATGCCAGCCCGGAAGCCCCCCGCAATCGGGCATGAGCTTTGCCGGTGGCACTGGCAGGGACGGCTTGCATCATGGAAAGCCGATGTTATTGTTTTATCGGTCGATAAATATTTCCGCAACGGAAAACACCCAGGAGAAGCACGATGCCGATGAAGGTCAACCGCGCCGCGATCTACGAAGCCGCCGAAAAACTGTCGAACTGGGGGCGCTGGGGGCCGGACGACCAGCTGGGCACCCTCAATCTTGTTACCTCGCAGGACGTGGTCGATGCCTCGGGCCTGATCCGCAAGGGCAAGACCTTTGCCCTGGGCCTGCCGCTGGACGAAAAGATCCAGTCGGGCCTTTTCGGCGGGCGCTGGAATCCGATTCACACCATGCTGGCCACCGGCACCGACGCCGCCGCCGGCAACCAGGATGAGGGCGACGCCTTTCTGCGCTATGCCGATGACGCGCTGAACATGCCCTGCCAGGCATCGACGCAATGGGATGCGCTGGCGCATATCTTTCTCGACGACAAGATGTGGAATGGTTACCCGGCGACGCTGGTCGATGCCCGCGGCGCCCGCAAGAACGGGATCGAACATTACCGCGACAAATGCGTCGGCCGGGGCGTTCTGCTGGATGTGGCGCGCCACAAGGGGGTCGATGCGCTGGAGGATGGTTATGCCATCACCAACGACGATCTGGACGCCACCGCCAAGGCCCAGGGCGTCGAGATTCGGCGCAGCGATTTCGTGATTGTGCGCACCGGGCAGCAGGAAGCGTGCCTGAAGTCTGGCGAATGGGGCGGGTATGCCGGGGGCGATGCGCCGGGCCTGGCGTTCGAGACCTGCTACTGGATCCGCGAACATGACATCGCCGCGATCGCTACCGATACATGGGGCTGCGAAGTGCGGCCGAACGAAACGACCGAGGCCAACCAGCCGTGGCACTGGGTCGTCATTCCCGCCATCGGCATCGCCATGGGCGAGATCTATTACCTCAAGGAACTGGCCGAGGATTGCGCGGCAGATGGCGTTTACGAATTCTTCTTCTGCGCGCCGCCGCTGCATCTTCCGGGTGGGTGCGGCTCGCCCGTCAACCCGCAGGCGATCAAGTGACACTGACGCTGTGGGGGCGCGCCAGCTCGGTCAATGTGCAAAAGGTGCTTTGGGCGCTGGATGAGCTGGGTGCGCCGTACAACCGTCACGATGCCGGGGGAAAGTATGGCCGGACCGACACGGCCGAATTCGCCGCGATGAACCCGAACCGGCGCGTGCCGGTATTGCAAGACGGCAACTTTTGCCTGTGGGAATCGCAGGCCATCCTGCGGTATCTGGCGCGGCGGCATACCGGCCTTTACCCCGCCGATCCCGAGGGACGAGCCAGGGCCGACCAGTGGATGGCGTATTGCGATACGACCCTGCAACCGCCCTTCATCACGCTGTTCTGGCAGTATGTGAGGCTGCCCCAAACCCAGCGCGACCCGGCCGCGACCGATGCGGCACGCTCAAACCTGGGTGCGGCGCTGGCCGTGTTGGACGGGCATTTGCGCCACCACGACTGGCTGACCGGCGCGGAATTCGGCATCGCCGATATTCCCGCGGGAAGCCTGATGCACCGCATTCACGCGCTGGACCTCATGCCCGCCGGCCTGGCCGGCGTCGAACGCTGGGCAGCGGTTCTGGCCGAACGGCCGGCGTATCAGGCGCATGTCGCGACCAGCTTCGACGAATTACGCGGCAACTGAGCGCCGCGCGCGTTCACACCACGGCAAGCGGGGGCGGCACGACCGCAGTTTCGGACACGATCGTTGCCAGGTTCGGATTGTTCCGCCCGTCCGAATTGCCCCCATCCGGCGCCTGAAAGATCATCGCACCCAGATCGCGCGCCACCTGCCGCGCCAACGCGCCGGCCGGCTGACGCTCGGCTGAATAGGCGGCCAATGCCTCGGGCACCGCCGCCGCGCCATCGAGATGGCGGGCCAGCGCCTCGGCATCGCAGGCGGCCTTGGTCACCCCCATTCCGACATGCGGGCGGGCAACCGAGGCCGCATCCCCCGACAAGGCGACCCGTCCATGCCAGTAACGCGGCGCCAGATGGTCGTAGATCGGCGTAAAGAACGGCATCTCGGATTTGCCCAGAACCTCGACGAAGGGGGGCGGCAACATCCGTTCGGCCAGCGCAACCCCGGCGCGGATCACGTCGGGGCGCACCCGTGGCGGCGGTATCGAAATCGCATGCCGGTGTCCATCCGCGTCGGTCAGCATGTCGGCCAGATCGCCCTCGGGCACGGGCACATACCAGACGAAGTTGTAGCGCCGATGGCCCGGCCGCAGATCGTTGCCCGGCCCCGCGATCGGATAGCCCACGATCTGCGTGCCGGTCGGCAGATAGAGCCCGAAATGCGGAAAAACCTCGGATCTGACCGCCTCGCTCAGATCCGCTTCATGGGCGAGGGCGCGCCAGACCACATAACCGGAATAGACGGGTTGCACCTCGGGCAGCATCTGCGCGCGCACCGCCGACCGAAACCCGTCAGCCCCGACCAGCAAATCCGCCTCGGGGCCGGGTTGGCCGTCAATGCGCACGCTGACGCTGTCGCCGTGATCGTCATAGCCGGTGACGTTGACCCCCAGCCGATAGCTGCCATGCGGCACCTGTGCGCGCAGCAGCGAATGCACCCGGTCCCATGAGGTGACAACCTGCGGCAGATCGCGGCGCGCGACGACGGCACCCGAGCGGTCGAACACCACGCGTTCTTGCACCGCGACCCCCAGATCGTCAGTCGTGGCCCCGGTCGCGCGAATCAGGCGGTTGAGGATGTCATGCGTGACGATGCCCGCCCCGCGCCCCGAAAGCTCGATATCCGAGCGTTCCAGCACCGTCACCTCCCACCCGGCACGACACAGAAGATTGGCCGCGAACAGCCCCCCGATTGAGCCCCCGGCAACAATGGCGTGACGCGGCATGCAATTTCCTCCTGATGCGAACGGGACTCGACCCGTGTTTGTTTATCAGTATATAAATTAGATCGACGTGAGGCAAATCCCTTGCCTGCGGCATAACGCTACGGAGGAGCCATGCTGGACGATGCAACCAAGCAGGAACTGGCCGGCAAACAACACTGGTCGCCCGAGCTGGTCGAGGAACTGGCGCAGGCCCATACAAACGGCCGCGTCGGCAGCCGACTTGTGTCCGAGACCGACGAATACCGGATCTGGCTGATCACGATGCCGCCGGGCGCACGGCTGCCGTTTCATACGCATGTGCTGAATTATTTCTGGACCGCCACCAGCGAAGGTCGGGCGCTTTCGCGCTACGCCGACGGAACCGTGCGCGAGATGGATTACACGGTCGGATTGACCCAGCACATGCATTTCGCGGCGGGCGAGTCCATGACCCATGACCTGGAGAATATCGGCGATACGGTGCTGTGCTTTACCACGGTCGAGGACAAGCGCAGCGCCAATGCGCCCTTGCCATTGGACAAATCCGCCTGACTTCAGACGAAGGGCGGGAAACAGGGCTTTTCGCCCCGCGCCCCGCTCCTTTGTCGGCAAATCCAGCGCGCCGCGCCCGTCGCGGCGCGTCGGGCATCAGGCGTGCGTGCCGCGCGCGGGGTAGCCGTTGGCAACGGCAAAGGTGATCTTGGCGGGCAAACCGGCGATGTCGGGCCGCGCGAAGGGCATGTTCGAGACATTGATCAGATAGAGCTTGCCGCTTTTGTCGATCAGAAACAGGCCCGGTTCACTGAACACGGCCGGTTCGGCATCCTTGATGGACGATGTCAGATAAAGCCCCCAGTCACGCGCCTGCGCCTCGGTCAGACCATAGCCGAGTTTCAGCGAAGCCAGCCCCCAGTCCGCCGCGGACTTCTCGGCGCGCTCGCGCGTATCCATCGACACCGCGACGACCTCGGTTCCGGCCTCGGCATAGGCAGGCAAGAGCGCTTCAAGTTCACCCAGGAAGCCCTTGCAGACCGGGCAGTGCAGACCGCGATAAAAGACGACCATGGTAAAGTTTTGCGGCGCGCTGTCGGCCAGCGACCATGGGCCGGACAGGGTCTCGATCTCAAGGGCGGGGGCCGAGGTTGCGGGCATCAAATGTGTCATGCTGCTCTCCTGTTTCGGGCGGCGGCAGATTGCACCGCGGTTTCATCCTTGCTAATTATCGAGCGATAGATAATTCTGTGCAGGCGTGCAAGGGACGTAATTGCACCTCACCGTCAGGCAAGGGAGGGTCCGGGTGAAAACCAACGCTTTCGGCTACAGACGCGTCACATCGGCCCGGCAGGCCGTGGAGCTGGCGCAGGAACTTGGCGAGGATGCGCGGTTCATCGCCGGCGGGCAAAGCCTGCTGGCGTCGTTGAACTTTCGGCTGGACGAGCCCGGTGTTCTGATTGATCTGGGCGCGATCGACGCCCTGCGCGGGATCGCTTGCATGGCAGAGGCCATCACGATCGGTGCGCTGACCCGTCACGCCGATGTGCTGCGAAGCCCTAAGATCGCGCGGGATCTGCCCCTGATCGCGCGGGCGATCCGTGAGGTCGCGCATCCGGCGATCCGAAACCGCGGCACGTTTGGTGGCTCATTGGCACTGGCCGACCCGGCGGCCGAGATGCCCGCCTGTGCGCTGGCGCTGGATGCCCGGATGTCCATTCTTGGC
Source organism: Rhodobacteraceae bacterium HLUCCA12 (assembly GCA_001314715.1). Classification (GTDB taxonomy): domain Bacteria; phylum Pseudomonadota; class Alphaproteobacteria; order Rhodobacterales; family Rhodobacteraceae; genus Pararhodobacter. Next base: position 140,871 of record LJSV01000004.1, read on the forward strand.
CCCAGCGGCGAACGCGTCGTGCCAGCGGACGACTTCTTTCTGGGTCTCTATGAGACCGCGCTTCAGCCGGGAGAGTTGCTGACCGGCGCCACCATCCCGTTACCCGAGGCCGGGTCACGTTTCGGCTTTGGCGAGCTGGCGCGCAGAAAGGGCGATTACGCCATGTGCGGCCTGGCGATGATGCTGGGCCCCGATCGGGCCGGCGCTCCGCAGTGGGCGCGCGTGGTCTTTTTCGGCCTCTCCGACCGTCCGGTGCGCAGCACAGCCGCCGAGGCCGCGATCCTGGCCGGTGCATCCCCTGCCGACAGCGCCGCCGTGGCCGCTGATGGCATCGAGATCTATGGCGATCTGAACGCTGGCGAGACCACCAAGCGCCACTATGCCGGCGTCTTGCTGCGACGCGAGCTGGAACGCCTGACACAAGAGGTCACCGCACCATGAGCGACACCCTTTCCATTACCCTGACCGTCAATGGCGAACGGATCAGCACGCAGGTGCCGCCGCGCCTTCCGCTGATCGACCTGTTGCGCGAAACGCTGGGTCTGACCGGAACGCATCTGGGATGCGCGCAAGGCGTCTGCGGCGCCTGCACCGTTCGGGTTGACGGGGAAACCGCGCGCAGTTGCCTGATGCTGGCCGCACAGGCCGACGGCTGCCAGATCGACACGGTCGAGGGGCTGACCGACAGCGGCGCGCTGGCCGCGTTGCAGGACGCCTTTCACCGCCACAACGCGGTGCAGTGCGGGTATTGCACGCCGGGCATATTGCTGGCGGCGGCCGAATTGCTGGACCAGGCCGAAAACCCGCCGACCCGCGACGAAATCCGCGACCATATCTCGGGGAATTATTGCCGCTGCACCGGCTACCAGTCCGTGGTCGATGCGATTGCCGAAGTCGCAGGCAGCCGCGCGGCCCGCCCCAAGCCGGAGACCGCGCCATGAGCCTGACCGATGCCGACCGCCCCAACAGCTATATCGGCCGCTCGGTCCCGCGGCCGAATGCACGGCGGCTGCTGCAGGGCCGGGGCCGGTTCGTCGATGACCTGGTGTTGCCACGCATGCTGCACGCTGCCTTCCTGCGATCTCAGCACGCGCATGCGCGCATTCTGTCCATCGACACAACGTCCGCACGCGCCCTGCCGGGCGTCGTGGCGATCTATGATGGCGATGACATGGCCGCACATGTCACCCCCTGGCAGGGGGTTCTGACGCATCTTTCGGGCATGCGCTCGCCGCCGCAGCCGGTGATGGCGCGCGGCGTGACGCACTGGCAGGGTGAACCGGTGGTCATGGTCGTCGCCGAAAGCCGTGCCGTGGCCGAGGATGCCCTGGCGCTGATCGAGGTCGATTACCAGCCCCTCGACGCCGTGTGCGACATGGAGGCGGCACTCGCCCCCAAGGCCGCGCTGATCCATCCCGATCTCGGCAGCAACCTGTGCTGGGAACGCCGGATCGACGAAGGCGACGTGGATGGCGCATTCGCGGCCCCCGGCGCGATCGTGGTCGAGCGCCAGTTCACTTTCGGGCGCCATACCGGCGTCACGCTGGAGCCGCGCGCCTGTATCGGCGACTATGACCCGGCCGAGGACCGCTTGACGATGCATTACTCGGGGCAGGCACCCCATATGATGCAATCGGTGATCGCGCGCCACCTCGGCCTGCCCGAGGCCCGCGTGCGCATCGTGGCGCAGGATGTCGGCGGCTCATACGGGATCAAGATCCATACCTATGGCGACGAGATCGCCACCCTCGCCGCTGCGCGCCTTCTGCGTCGCCCGGTGAAGTTCGTCGCCGACCGGCTGGAAAGCTTTCAGTCCGATATTCATGCCCGCGATCACAGGATCACCGCGCGTGCTGCCATCGACAGCACTGGGCGGCTTCTGGCGGTGGATGTCGATGACACCACCGGCATCGGCCCCTACAGCGTCTATCCGCGCTCATCGGGGATCGAGGGCAATCAGGTCATCAACCTGATCGGCGCCCCCTATCGGCTTGAGAACTACCGTGCCAGGCTGCGGGTCGTGTTCCAGAACAAGGTGCCGATGTGCCAGTATCGCGCGGTCGGCCATCCCATCGCCATGGCGGTGATGGAGGGGTTGATGGACGACCTGGCCGAGGCCAGCGGGCGCGACCCCGCGGACCTGCGCCAGATGAACCTGCGCGCCGATGACAGCTATCCGGCCAACTCGCCCCAGGGCTTGCGCTTTGCCGATCTGTCGCATGAACAATGCCTGCCCAAGCTGTTGACAAACATGGATTACAGGCGCCTGCGCGCCGAACAGGCGGCGCTGCGCGACCAGGGCATTCACCGGGGCATCGGGCTGGTGACGATGGTCGAGGTCACGAACCCCTCGCCCATGTTCTATGGCGTCGGCGGCGCCCCGATCGCGGCCCAGGACGGGGCAAGCGCCCGGCTCGATGCCTCTGGCGCGGTGCATGTGTCGAATTCGGTCACCGAGCAGGGCCAGGGCACCGAAACCGTCCTTGCCCAGATCGCCGCGCAAGTAATGGGCGTCGACATCGCCGATGTTCATGTCACCACGGGCGACACCGCAACCACGCCCTATGGCGGCGGCACCTGGGCCTCGCGCGGGGCCGGAATCGGGGGCGAGGCGATGCTGCAAGCGGCCAAGGCGCTGCGCGAACAGGTCTTGCAGGTGGCGGCCGCCATCTTGCAGACGGAATCCGACGCGCTGGACATTCGCGATGGACACGTCGTCGATACCGCCTCGGGGCAAGGCCGGATCAGCCTGCGCGACCTTGCGCAGATGGTCTATTACCGTGGCAACGAATTGCCCGAGGGGCTGAAACCCGAACTGATCGCCACGCGCCACTTCAAGGTCTCGGATTATCCCTTCGTCTTTACCAACGGCGCCATGGCCGCGCATGTCGAAGTCGATACCGAAACGGGCCTCGTTCGCCTGTTGGATTTCTGGGTGGTCGAGGATGTCGGCACCATCCTGAACGAGAAACTGGTGGATGAGCAGATCCGCGGCGGCGTGGTGCAGGGCATCGGTGGCGCGCTGTTCGAGGAATGCATCTATTCCGACGACGGACAGTTGCAGAATGCCACGATGGCCGACTATCTGGTGCCCATGGCCGCCGAGATGCCCGACATCCACATCGACCATGTCTGCACCCCCACGCGAACCTCGGAACTCGGCGCCAAGGGCGCGGGCGAGGCCGGCACCGCAGGGGCGCCGGGTGCGGTGATGAACGCGATCAACGATGCGCTGCGCCCCTTTGGCACGCGGCTGTCGCAAATGCCCATGACGCCCGAGCGCATCCTCAAGGCGCTGGGCCACGTCTGAAATTTCCGGAGAGGCCAATGACCGTCACCTATCTGAAATCCGCCAAACCCGATGCCGAACGCGCCGAGGACGACGCCCGCGTACGCGCCACGGTCGAGGCGACCCTTGCCGATATCGAATCGCGTGGCGATGCCGCGGTGCGCGAGCTCAGCGAGAAATTCGACGGCTTTTCGCGCCCCTCGTTCCGGTTGACCGATTCCGAGATCGAGGCGGCGATGCAAAAGGTCTCGACCCGCGACATGGCCGATATCCGCTTTGCCCAGACCCAGATCCGCCGCTTTGCCGAGGCCCAGCGCGCCACCATGACCGATCTCGAGGTCGAAACCCTGCCCGGCATCGTGCTGGGTCATCGCAACATCCCGGTGCAATCGGTGGGCTGCTATGTGCCCGGCGGCAAATTTCCGATGGTCGCATCCGCGCATATGTCGGTGCTCACCGCTTCGGTCGCCGGGGTGCCTCGCATCGTCGCCTCGGCCCCGCCGGTCAAGGGCGAGCCGCATCCGGCCATCGTCGCCGCCATGAAGGAGGGCGGCGCACACGAGATCTATGTCCTGGGCGGAATCCAGGCCGTGGGCGCCATGGCGCTGGGCACCGAAACCATCGAGCCGGTGCACATGCTGGTGGGGCCGGGCAATGCCTTCGTCGCCGAGGCCAAGCGCCAGCTTTACGGCCGCGTCGGCATCGACCTATTTGCCGGCCCCACCGAAACCATGGTCATCGCCGACGAAACCGTCGATGCCGAGCTGTGCGCCACCGACCTGCTGGGCCAGGCCGAACACGGATACAATTCGCCCGCCTGCATGATCACCAACTCCCGCCCCCTGGCCGAGGCCACGCTGGCCGAGATTGATCGCCTGCTGGCGATCCTGCCCACTGCCGAAACGGCGGCGGCAAGCTGGCGCGACTATGGCGAGATGATCCTGTGCGACGACCATGACGCGATGCTGCGCGTGGCCAACGAAAAGGCCTATGAGCATGTCCAGGTCATGACCGACCGCGACGACTGGTATCTGGAAAACATGCACAGCTACGGCGCGCTGTTCCTGGGTCCACGCACCAATGTCGCCAACGGCGACAAGGTGATCGGCACCAACCATACCCTTCCGACGAAAAAGGCCGGGCGCTATACCGGCGGCTTGTGGGTGGGAAAGTTCCTCAAGACCCACAGCTACCAGCGCATCACCTCGGATGCCGCCGCCGCCGACATGGCCGCCTATGGCTCGCGGCTTTGCATGCTCGAAGGGTTCGTCGGCCATGCCGAGCAATGCAACATCCGCCTGCGTCGCTATGGCGGTCGCAACGTGCCCTTCGGCACCGCCGCCGACTGATCGCCGCTTCATCTTGCCTGAAATACGCCGGGGGGAGGGCCGCAGGCCCGTGGGGGGCAGCGCCCCCCTTCCCGGCCACCACCGAAAGGCCCGCCCGATGTCCGACACCATGCCCCGGATACCGCAGACCCCCTCGTTCCGGCTTGACGGCAGGCGCGCGCTGGTAACCGGCGCATCCTCGGGGATCGGGCTGGGTGCGGCGGCTGCGCTGGCGCGCGCCGGGGCGCAGGTGACCATGGCCGCGCGCGGCGCCGAACGTCTGCAACAGGCGGTTACCGCGCTTGCGGCCGACGACGCGGATGTCGCCGCCCTGCCCCTCGACATTTCCGATGTCGCCGCCACGCAGGCCGCCGTGGCCGAACAGGGCCCGTTCGACATTCTGGTGAACTGCGCGGGCATCGCGCGACACGGCCCGGCACTGGACACAACGCCCGATGATTTCGACGCCGTCGCCGACATCAACATCAAGGGGGCCTATTTCATCGCGCAGGCGGTCGCGCGTGGCCTGATCGCCGCGCGACGGCCCGGAACGATCATCCAGATGTCCAGCCAGATGGGCCATGTCGGCGGGATCGACCGGGCGGTCTATTGCGCGACGAAATGGGCGGTCGAAGGCATGACCAAGGCCATGGCGATGGAGTGGGGGCCGCACCGGATCCGGGTGAACACCATATGCCCGACCTTCGTTCTGACGCCGCTGACGCAATCGACCTTCGACAACCCCGATCGCCGGGCCTGGATCGAATCCAAGATCAAGCTGGGTCGCGTCGGCCAGATCGACGACATCATGGGCGCGGTTCTGTATCTGGCCTCTGATGCCTCGGCGCTGGTCACCGGCAGCGCACTGATGATCGATGGGGGCTGGACGGCAGGATAGATAGGTTGTCCGCGCCCTAAAGCGCGTCGAACGTCCCCCCGCGTCCGGCACCGGCGGCAAAGCGTGCCGCGCCCGCGACGCCTTCGGCCATCACCATCCCGGCGCTGCGCCATTCGCGCCGCAACCGCGCCGCAAGCTCGGCGCCCGGCAGCCGCGCCGAACGGTGATCGGCGCGCAGGCACCCTTGCGGAAAGCGGGTGAGGCTTGCCGCCAGTTCCAGCGCCGCGCGCAGCGCCTGGCCCGGAGGCACGACGCGGTCGGCCAGGCCAATCGCCGCGGCCTCACCCGAGGCGACAGCGCGGCCCGTCAGGATCAGATCGTTCGCCCGCCCCTGCCCCACCACCAACGGCAGACGCACGGTTCCGCCGTCGATCAGCGGCACCCCCCAGCGGCGGCAAAAGACGCCGAACTGCGCGTCGTCGGCCATCACCCGCATGTCGCACCACAGCGCAAGCTCCATCCCCCCGGCGACTGCCGAACCTTCGATGGCAGCAATCACGGGCTTGGACAGCATCAGCCGTGATGGTCCCATCGGCGCGGGCAAGGGGTGTCCGGCCGGATCGGTCCAGTCCTCTGGGATGTCCAGCCCGCTGATCCAGTCCGCGCCGACACCAACTGCCGCCGACTTCAGATCAAACCCCGCGCAAAACGCCCCATCGGCGCCCGTCAGGACGGCGACATCGACCATGTCATCGACCTCGAAATCCAGCATCACCGCATAAAGCCGTCGCGCCAACTCGGGATCGACCGCATTGCGCGCCTGGGGCCGGTCCAGCGTGATCACCCGCACCCGATCACGGGTTTCGATCTGCAGCATGTCAGATTTCCTCAACCTCCAGGACGCCGTCCAGACTGCGCATTTCGCTGCGCAGCATCGGTGTCACCGGAACCGGCTTGCCGATCTCGATCTCGATCTCGCCGCCGGTTTCCAGGTCGGGCACGCAAAAGATCAGCGGCCCCAGCGCCTTGCGCGGGGCCTTGTCCGCCGGGTGGCGTTGCAGCAAGTCGGCCACTGTCGGCACGGCCTGCGCATCCGAAAGCCGCACCTTCAAACCGGCCGCACCGGCATCGGCCACCACCGCGTCGATCGGCTGGGCCGCGCGCGCCAGCAGCTTCAGCGTATCGGCCTCCAGCGTGGCCTCGACGGTCAGCACGACGTTCTGCCCCGCCTCAAGAAGCGGGCGCGCAGCCTCCAGCGTGTCGGAAAACACCGTCACCTCGTAAAGCCCGGTCGGGTCCGACAACTGGACAAAGGCAAAGCGGTTGCCGCGCGCCGATTTGCGCTCTTGCCGGCTGGCCACGGCCCCGGCGATCTTGGCCACCACCGGGCCGCGCTCGGCCCGGCGCGTGATCTCGGCCAATGTCAGAACCTCCTTGCGCTTCAGCGGCCCGGCATAGTCATCCAGGGGGTGCCCGGACAGATAGAAGCCCACAGCCTGATGTTCGGCTGCCAGACGATCCATCGGCAGCCAGTCGCTTCCGGCGGCCAGCCGCGGTGGCGGCAGATCGTCACCGCCCGCGCCGAACAGCGACACCTGCCCAGATGCCGCCTGTTCATGCACCGCCGTCGACCAGGCAACCAGCGCATCCAGGCTGTCGAACACCCGCTTGCGATTGCGCTCGACCAGATCGAACGCGCCGGCGCGCGCCAGCATTTCCAGGGGCCGCTTGCCGACCCGTTTCAGATCGACGCGGCGGGCAAAGTCGAACAGGTCCGCAAACGGGGTCTCGCCGCGTGCGGCCACGATCAGCTTCATCGCTTCGCCCCCCACGTTCTTGAGGGCGCCCAGCGCATAGACCAGCGCCCCGTCGCGCACCGTGAAGGTCGCATCCGAGCGGTTGATGCATGGCGGGACGACCTCGATCCCCAGGCGATCGACCTCGCGCTTGTAGACATTCAGCTTGTCGGTCAGGTGAATATCGCAGTTCATGACGCCGGCCATGAACTCGACGGCGTAATTGGCCTTCAGATAGGCGGTCTGATAGCTGACCACCGCATAGGCCGCCGCGTGTGACTTGTTGAAGCCGTAATTGGCGAACTTTTCCAGCAGGTCGAACACTTCGCCCGCTTTCTTCTTGTCCACGCCGTTGTTGACAGCGCCGTCAATAAACTTGGGGCGTTCCTTGGCCATTTCCTCGGCGATCTTCTTGCCCATGGCGCGGCGCAGCAGGTCGGCACCGCCAAGGCTGTAGCCGGCCATGACCTGCGCGATTTCCATCACCTGCTCCTGATAGACGATGATGCCCTGCGTCTCTTTCAGGATATGGTCGATGGACGGATGAATCGATTCCAGCTCTTTCTGGCCGTTCTTCACCTCGCAATAGGTGGGAATGTTCTCCATCGGGCCGGGGCGATACAGGGCGACCAGCGCGACGATATCCTCGATGCAGGTGGGCTTCATGCGCCTGAGCGCATCCATCATGCCCGAGCTTTCGACCTGGAACACGGCGACCGTGCGGGCGCTGGCGTAAAGCTCGTATGTCTTGGGGTCGTCCAGCGGTATGCGCTCGATGTTCAGGTCGATCCCGCGAAGCTTGAGAAGGTCAATCGCGTTCTGGATCACCGTCAGTGTCTTGAGGCCCAGAAAGTCGAACTTGACCAGACCGGCCTGCTCGACCCATTTCATGTTGAACTGCGTCGCCGGCATGTCGGACCGCGGGTCACGATAAAGCGGCACCAACTCATCCAGCGGGCGGTCACCGATCACGACGCCGGCCGCATGGGTCGAGGCGTTGCGCAACAGCCCTTCGATCTTCTGGGCATAGTCCAGAAGCCGGGCCACCACCTCCTCGCGGGCCGCTTCGCGCAGGCGCGGCTCATCGGCCAGCGCCTTGGTGATGGAAACCGGCTTGACCCCTTCGACCGGGATCATCTTGGACAGCTTGTCCACCTGCCCGTAAGACATCTGCAAGACGCGCCCCACGTCGCGCACGGCTGCCTTGGACAAGAGCGCGCCGAAGGTGATGATCTGGCCCACCTTGTCGCGCCCATACTTTTCCTGAACGTATTGAATGACCTCTTCGCGCCGGTCCATGCAGAAGTCGATGTCGAAATCCGGCATCGATACGCGCTCGGGGTTCAGGAAGCGTTCGAAAAGCAGCGAATAGCGCAAGGGGTCCAGATCTGTGATCGTCAGCGCATAGGCGACCAGCGACCCCGCACCCGACCCCCGCCCCGGACCGACCGGGATGTCATGGTCCTTGGCCCATTTGATGAAATCGGCAACAATCAGGAAATAGCCGGGGAAACCCATCTGTTCGATGATCCCCAGTTCGAAATCCAGCCGCTTTTCATACTCTTCGACCGGGGCCGCATGCGGGATGACCGACAACCGCGCCGCAAGCCCCTCGCGTGCCTGGCGTCGCAACTCCTGCACCTCGTCCTCGGCGAAACGCGGCAGGATCGGGGCACGCTTTTCCGCCTTGAAGGCGCAGCGGCGGGCGATCTCGACGGTATTTTCCAGCGCCTCGGGCAGGTCGGCGAACAGCGCGGCCATTTCGGCCTCGGACTTGAAATGGTGCTGGGGCGTCAGGCGCCGCCGCGGCTCTGCCTGATCGACATAGGTTCCGTCGCGGATACACAAGAGCGCATCATGCGCCTCATAGACATCGGGTTTGGGAAAGTGGACGTCGTTGGTCGCGACCAGCGGCAGATCCATCGCATAGGCCATTTCCACGAACGGACGCTCGGTCGCAAGCTCGGCCTCGGTCAGCGCGCCGCCCTCGCCGGGATGGCGCTGAAGCTCGACATAGAACCGGCCAGGGAAAACGCCGGCCAGATGCCGCATCATTGCCTCGGCCCGCGCCGACTGGCCGTCACGGATCAACTGGCCGATCAGCCCGTCCGGCCCGCCCGACAGGCAGATCAGACCCTGCGCATGCGCTTCCAGCTCATCCGGGGTGACATGGACCAGCGCGCTGCCCTCGCGCAGATAGAGGCACGAATTGAGCTTCATCAGGTTCATGTAGCCGGTTTCATCCTGCGCCAGCAGGACCACCGGCGCCGGCGGGCGCGGCTTGTCGCCCGGCTGCGCAGGAGGCAAGACCACGTCGATCTGGCAGCCCAATATCGGCTGGATACCGGCGCCTGCGGCAAGCGTTGAAAACTCCAGCGCGGCAAACAGGTTGTTGGTGTCGGTCACTGCCACGGCCGGAATCGCCTGCGCTTCGCACAGTTTGACCAATCCCTTCAGCGGCAAGGCGCCTTCCAGCAGGGAGTATTCGGTATGGACCCGTAAGTGGATGAATCGCGCCTCGCTCATGACCGCATGATTACCCGTGGAACTGGCAGGCGCAAGCGCGGGTTATTTTCAAGGAAATCCCGAAAATGCTTGCGCCACAGCCGAAGAGTTACCGCTTGCCAGATGCCGCCGGTGACTGTTCACTGGTCCTTCGCGATGGCGCGACCCAGCCAACAAAAGGTGACTTCTTACCCCCATGACGGACATCGCCTTTCTCATCAACGGCCATCCGGTCAGACTGACCGACGCCGCACCGACCACCACGCTGCTGGACTGGCTGCGCGAATCGCGCGCTCTTCCCGGCACCAAGGAAGGCTGCAACGAAGGCGATTGCGGCGCCTGCACGGTGATGGTGTCGGACGATCGCGGCACCCGCGCGCTGAACGCCTGCATCCTGTTCCTGCCGCAACTGCACGGCAAGGCCGTGCGAACGGTCGAAGGACTGGAAGCGCCCGATGGCAGCCTGCACCCGGTGCAACAGGCGATGATCGAGCAGCACGGCAGCCAATGCGGGTTCTGCACGCCCGGTTTCATCATGGCGATGGCAACGAACCACCTGAACGGCGAAACCGACCACGATACCGCGCTTGCCGGCAATCTGTGTCGCTGCACCGGCTATGCGCCAATCTTGCGTGCCGCACAACGCGCCGCCGACCAGCCGGTGCCCGACTGGCTGCGCCGCGAAACGGATCCGGGCTTCGTCCGTTCGAGACTATCCCCGGTCGCGGGGCCGGGCGGGGCAAGCACGCCCCCGCCCGCGGACACAGATGTCGCCCTGCCGCAGACCGCCGATGCGCTGGCCGAATGGTGCCTGCGCTATCCCGAGGGCCGGCTTGTCGCCGGGGCGACCGATGTCGGGCTTTGGGTGACAAAGCAGTTGCGCACCCTGGGTCCGGTGGCCTTCATCGCCGGCATTGACGCCCTGCGCGGTGTCAGCGTCGGTGACACCGAGATCCACATCGGTGCCACCACGACGCTGGCCGAGCTGATGCCCGCCATCGCCCCGCACCACCCCGATTTCGCCGAGCTGATCCGCCGCTACGGCTCTGCCCAGGTGCGCGCGGCGGCGACCATCGGCGGCAATATCGCCAACGGCTCGCCCATCGGCGACGGCCCGCCCGCGCTGATCGCGCTGGGCGCCGTGCTTCATCTGCGCCGGGGCGACGACCGGCGGCGGCTGGCGCTTGAGGATTTCTTTCTGGACTACGGCAAGCAGGACCGCCTGCCCGGCGAATTCGTCGAGGGTGTCTCGTTTCCGCGACAGCCCGATCGGCTGAAATGCTACAAGCTGTCCAAACGGTTCGATCAGGACATTTCCGCCCTGTGCGGCTGTTTCAACATCACGGTTCAGGACGGGCACGTGACTGGCGCCCGGATCGCCTTTGGCGGCATGGCCGGCATCCCGGCCCGCGCCCGCCCGGTCGAGGCCGCGCTTGTCGGGCAGCCCTGGACGGCCGAGACCGTGGCGGCGGCAATTCCGGCTTTTGCCGAAAGCTTCACGCCGCTTTCGGACATGCGCGCCTCCTCCCGCTATCGGCTTGACGCCGCCAGTAACCTGCTGTGGCGATATTTCCACGAGGACCGGGGCATCCCGACGCGCGTGCTGGAGGTCGAGCCATGAGCGTTCACAAACCGCTGCCGCATGATGCCGCGCGGCTTCACGTGACAGGCCAGGCCCGATATGTCGATGACATCCCGGCACCGGCGGGCACGCTGCACCTGGCGTTCGGCCTGTCCGGGATCGCCCATGGCGACATCCGCGCAATCGATCTGGAGGCCGTGCGCGCAGCCCCCGGCGTGGTCGCGGTCCTGACCGCCGACGACCTGCCCCGACCCGCCGATTGCAGTCCGTCGAACCATGACGAGCCGTTGCTGGCCGAGGGCACGGTGCAATACCTGGGCCAGCCGGTCTTCCTGGTGATCGCCGACAGTCACCTGCGCGCGCGAAAAGCCGCGCGGCTGGGCCGGATCGACTATGACCGCAAGCCCGCAATCCTGAGCATCGACGACGCGATCGCCGCCGACAGCCGGTTCGAGGACGGACCACGCATCTGGGCACGGGGCGACGCGACAAAGGCGATCGCCCGCGCGACCCATGTCATCGACGGCGTGATCGAGATGGGCGGGCAAGAGCATTTCTATCTCGAAGGCCAGGCCGCGATGGCGCTGCCGCAAGAAGGCGGCGACATGATCGTCCAGTCCTCGACCCAGCATCCGACCGAGATCCAGCACAAGGTGGCCGATGCCCTGGGCGTGCCGATGCACGCCGTGCGCATCGAGGTGCGGCGCATGGGCGGCGGCTTTGGCGGCAAGGAAAGCCAGGGCAACGCGCTGGCGATCGCCTGCGCGCTGGCCGCGCATCTGACCGGCCGGGCCTGCAAGATGCGCTATGACCGCGACGACGATTTCATGATCACCGGCAAGCGCCACGACTTCCGCATCGCCTATCGCGCCGGGGTCGATGCGGCCGGGCGCATCCAGGGGATCGAATTCGTCCAGTACGCGCGCTGCGGCTGGGCGCAGGATCTGTCGCTGCCGGTGGCCGACCGTGCCATGCTGCATGCCGACAATGCCTATTTCCTGCCCGAAGTCCGCATCGAGAGCCATCGCCTGCGCACCAACACCCAGTCGGCGACGGCCTTTCGCGGATTCGGCGGACCCCAGGGCATGCTGGGGATCGAGCGGGTGATGGACCATATCGCCCACGCGATGCGCATGGATCCGCTGGACCTGCGGCGAATGAACTACTACCCGGAGTGCGCAGCGGAGAGGTCGGACGGGGGGCTGTCTGCCCCCCACGGCCTGCGGCCTCCCCCCGAGGATATTTCCGGACAGAAAATGGGGCGCGAGACGCCCTATGGCATGGTGGTTGAGGATTTCATCCTGCACGCGATGACAGAAAAGCTGGAGGCCGCGTGCGATTACCGGGCACGGCGCGCGGCAATCGCTGCGTGGAACGCCCAAAGCCCGGTTCTGAAACGCGGGATCGCCCTGACGCCGGTGAAATTCGGCATCTCGTTCACGCTGACCCATCTGAACCAGGCCGGGGCGTTGGTGCATGTCTATCAGGACGGATCGATACACCTGAATCATGGCGGCACCGAAATGGGTCAGGGCCTGTTCCAGAAGGTGGCGCAGGTGGCGGCAGGGGTTTTCGGGCTGGATCTGGGGGCGGTCAAGATCACCGCCACGGACACCGCAAAGGTGCCCAACACCTCGGCCACGGCGGCCAGTTCGGGATCGGACCTGAACGGCATGGCAGTCAGGGTCGCCTGCGAGACCTTGCGCGACCGGATCGCAGGCGTGATCGCCGAGAGGCATCAATGCCCGGCCGGACAGGTCGTCTTTGCCGAAGGCAAGGTCAGCGTTCCGGGATACGACTACGGTTTCGCCGAGGCAGCCGCGCTGACCTATGCCGCGCGGGTCAGCCTGTCGGCGACGGGGTATTACCGTACGCCCAAGCTGGAATGGGACAGGATCGCGGGCAAGGGCCGCCCATTTTTCTATTTCGCCTATGGCGTCGCCTGTTCCGAGGTTGTGGTCGATACCCTGACCGGCGAGAACCGCATCCTGCGCACCGACATCGTGCATGATTGCGGCAAGAGCCTGAATCCGGCGCTGGATACCGGCCAGATCGAGGGCGGGTTCGTGCAGGGCGCGGGCTGGCTGACCACCGAGGAACTGGTCTGGGATGACGACGGGCGGCTGCGCACGCATGCCCCCTCGACCTACAAGATCCCGGCTTTCGGGGACCGCCCGCGCGCGTTCAATGTCATGTTATGGGACGGACAGAACCGTGAAGAGACGATCCATCGCTCGAAGGCGGTGGGCGAGCCGCCTTTCATGCTGGGAATATCGGTCCTGATGGCGCTGTCGGATGCGGTTGCGGCCTGCGGCGACGGCAGCCTGTATCCGGCGCTGGACGCCCCGGCCACCCCCGAGCGCCTTCTGGCCGCGATCGCCCGCCAAAAGGAGACTGCGCGATGATCGACCGAGCCGCCATCGAACGCATTCTGCGGCGGGAACCCGCGCTGGTGCGGGTGGCGATCGCCTCGCACAGGGGATCGAGCCCGCGCGAGGCCGGGGCGTCGATGCTGATCTGGGAAACCGGCCAGAGCGGCACGATCGGCGGCGGCGCGCTCGAACATGCGGCCACGCAGCGCGCGCGCGATCTCTTGGCGGGTGGCGGCCCGGTGGCCGAGCGCGTTCCGCTGGGCCCGGCGCTGGGTCAGTGCTGTGGCGGCGCGGTGACGCTGGTCTATGAGCGTCTGGACCCCGACGCGCTTGCGGCTCTGCCGGCGACCGGAGTGTACATCCGACGGATCGAGGGCAGCGCCGAGATGCCGCTGGCGCTGGCGCGGATGCAACGCGCGCGCCGCGACGGGCGTGACGCCGAACCTGCACGAACGGTGTGGAAAGCCGGGTGGCTGGCCGAGCCGGTCACAGCGCCCGCGCGCGCGTTGTGGATATGGGGGGCAGGGCATGTCGGGCGGGCGCTGGTCGATGTCATCCATCCGCTGCCAGGCTTCTCCATCACCTGGATCGACACCGCCACGGGCCGGTTTCCCGCCGATTGCCCGCCCGGCGTGCAATCGCGCGCGGCGCAAGATCCGGCCGAACGGGTCGCATCGGCCCCGTCGCAGGCCGACCATCTGATCGTGACCTACAGCCATGCCCTGGACCTTGAGTTGTGCCATCGGCTGCTGCTGCATGGGTTCGGCAGCGCCGGCCTGATCGGATCGGCCAGCAAATGGGCGCGGTTTCGCACCCGGTTGCGGACTCTGGGGCACAGTGATGCCCGGATTTCGCGCATTCGATGCCCGATCGGTACGCCCGCGCTTGGCAAACACCCGCAAGCCATTGCCGTGGGGGTGGCGGCCGCGCTACTGAGCCAGGGTAGCACCATGGCGCACAGACAAGAGGCCGCCGGATGACCGAACCGCTGCTGTCCATCGAAGGTCTGACCAAGGCCTATCCCGGCGTGATCGCCAACAGCGATGTCAGTTTTTCGATCGGCAAGGGTGAAATCCATGCCCTGCTGGGCGAGAACGGGGCGGGCAAGTCGACGTTGGTCAAGGCCGTCTATGGCCTGCTTCGGCCCGATTCGGGGCAAATGCTCTGGCGCGGGCAGCCTTATGCGCCGGCCGCGCCCACACAGGCGCGCCAGGCCGGGGTGGCCATGGTCTTTCAACACTTCAGCCTGTTCGATGCACTCGACGTGGCCGAAAACGTGGCGCTGGGCATGGACCGGCCGCCCCCGATCCGCAAACTTGCCGCGCGAATCCGCGAGGTTTCGACCGCCTATGGCCTGCCGTTGGACCCGTCGCGGCTGGTCGGCGAACTGTCGGCGGGCGAGCGTCAGCGTGTCGAGATCGTGCGCTGCCTGTTGCAGGACCCGCATCTTCTGATCATGGACGAGCCGACATCGGTTCTGACCCCGCAGGAGGTGGACATCCTGTTTCGCACCCTGCGCCAACTCAGGTCCGAGGGCCGATCGATCCTCTATATCTCGCACAAGCTGGAAGAGATCCGCGCCCTGTGCGAGACCGCGACCGTTCTCAGGCATGGCGAGGTCGTCGCCCGCTGCGATCCGCGCGAACAGACCGCGCGCGCGCTGGCCGAGATGATGGTGGGCACAGCCCTGCACCGGCCAGAGCGCCCGGCCCACAAGCCTGGTCGGGTCTTGCTGGAGGTCCGCGACCTGAACCTGCGTTCGCCCTATGCATTCGGAACAAGCCTCAAGGATGTGTCTCTCACGGTGCAAGCCGGCGAGATCCTGGGGATCGGCGGCGTTGCGGGCAATGGGCAGGACGAGTTGCTGGCCGGACTTTCGGGCGAATTGCGCAGCCGGGCGGACGCCGTCCGGGTCAAGGGCGATCCGGCGGGCGACAAGGGTCCGACGGCGCGCCGGGCGCTGGGGCTTCTGTGCGCCCCCGAAGAGCGCCTTGGCCATGCCGCCGCGCCCGACATGAACCTGACGGAAAATGCGCTTCTGACCGGGGCCTGGCGCGAGAAGCTGGTGCGCCGCGGCTTCATCGACGCAGGGCGCGCACGCGCCTTTGCCGAGCGCATCATCCGCCGGTTCGACGTGCGCACACCCGGCCCGCATGTCGCGGCCCGCGCGCTGTCAGGCGGCAATCTGCAGAAGTTCGTCATTGGTCGTGAAATCCTGCAACGGCCCGAGGTGCTGGTGGTGAACCAACCGACCTGGGGTGTCGATGCCTCGGCCGCGGCGGCGATCCGCCAGGCGCTGATGGACCTTGCGCAAAACGGTGCCGCGGTGGTCGTGATCAGCCAGGACCTGGATGAGATCCTGGAAGTGGCCGACACTTTCGCAGCCCTGAACGGCGGCCGGCTCAGCGCCGCGCGCCCGGTCAAGGGCCTGACAATGGAGGCGATCGGCCTGATGCTGGGCGGCGCAGAGGGAGACAGCGATGCTGCGGCTTGACAAGCGCCCCCAGCCGTCGAAGCGGTGGAACTGGGCAACCCCCTTCCTGGCGGTACTGCTAACCATGATTGCGGGCGGGTTCCTTTTCATGGCCTTGGGCAAGGATCCGTTCATTGCGATCAAGCTGATCTTCTGGGATCCGCTGTTCAACCCGCAGGTCGCGGATTATTCGCGCCCGCAGCTGCTGGTCAAGGCAGGCCCCCTGATCCTGATCGCGGTGGGGCTTTCGGTGGGGTTTCGCGCCGGCATCTGGAATATCGGCGCCGAGGGGCAATACATCATCGGCGCGCTCTGCGGCGCGGCGGTCGCGCTGGCGTTCTGGCCGGCCGAAGGGTGGTACATCTTTCCGTTGATGGTGCTGGCCGGGGCCTTTGGCGGCTGGGCCTGGGCGATGATCCCGGCCATCCTGAAAACGCGGTTCAACACCAACGAGATCCTGGTGTCGCTGCTGCTGGTCTATGTCGCCGAAAAGATCCTGGCGGCCATGTCGGTGGGCCTGATGCGCAACCCGGATGGCGCGGGATTTCCCGGTTCGCGCAATATCGCGCAATATCCCGCCGCCGCCAACAACGAGCTGATCGCCGACACCGGCATGCACTGGGGGGTGGTCGCGGCCTTCATCGCCGTGATCTTCACCTATATCATGCTGCACCGTCACATCCTGGGTTTTCAGGTCCAGCTGGCCGGGCAAGCCCCGCGCGCGGCGAAATTCGCCGGTGTCGCGCCCGCGCGGCTGGTGGTTCTGTGCCTTGGTTTTTCGGGCGCGATGGCGGGGCTGGCCGGGATGTTCGAGGTCTCGGGCCCGGCGCGTCTGGTCTCGATCGATTTCAACGCCTACTACGGCTTTACCGCGATCATCGTGGCGTTTCTCGGCCGGTTGCACCCGGTCGGCATCGCCCTGGCGGGGCTGTTGATGGCGCTGACCTATATCGGCGGCGAACTCGCGCAATTCACCCTGGGTCTGCCATCAGCCGCGATCCAGGTGTTTCAGGGAATGCTCTTGTTCTTCCTGCTGGCGGTCGACGTGCTGTCGAATTACCGTATTCGCCTGAAAACGCACGAGGCCGCGTGATGGATTTTTCTTCGTTCAACCCGATGGTCCTGGCGGCGGCGCTGATGGTGGCGGCAACGCCGATCCTGCTGGCAGCCATCGGCGAGTTGGTGGTCGAGCGTTCGGGTGTGCTGAATCTGGGGGTCGAGGGCATGATGATCACCGGCGCCGTGGTCGGTTTCACCGCCGCCGTGACGACCGGCAACCCCTATCTGGGCATGCTGGCGGCGATGGCGGGCGGCGCGGCGTTGTCGCTGATCTTCGGTGTCCTGACCCAGCTTCTCAAGGCCAATCAGGTCGCATCCGGGCTGGCGCTGACCCTGTTCGGGCTCGGTTTCTCGGCCCTTCTGGGGCAAGGATACGCCGGGGTGGTGCCGCCGCGCACCGCCAAGCTGGATCTTGGCCTTCTCAGCGATATCCCGGTTCTGGGCCCGATCCTGTTTCGGCATGATCCGATGGTCTATGTCTCGGTCGCGATCGTGGTCGCGGTCTGGTTCTGGCTGACCTATACGCGCAGCGGGCGCATCCTGCGCGCTGTGGGCGAAAACCACGATGCCGCGCATGCCCTGGGCTACCGGGTTCTGCGCGTGCGGATACTGGCGATCATGTTCGGCGGCGCCTGTGCGGGCATGGGTGGCGCCTATCTCAGCCTGATTCGCGTTCCGCAATGGACCGAGGGCATGACCGCAGGCATCGGATGGATCGCGCTGGCACTGGTGGTGTTCGCATCCTGGCGGCCCGTTCGCGCGATGCTGGGCGCCTATCTGTTTGGCGGCATCCTTGTGCTGCAATTGAATCTTCAGGCAGCAGGCATTCGAATTCCTGCCGAATATCTTGCCATGTCGCCCTATCTGATCACTATTCTGGTTCTGGTGATCATGTCATCGGGCCGGGCGCGCAAATCGCTTGCCGCGCCGGGGTCGCTGGGCAAACCATTCCACGCAGCCGGCTGATGCCGGCGCCTCAACCCGCGGACACAGACCCGCACTGCAACACGGAGCATCCTCGATGAAACGCAGAACCCTAATTGCCACCTCGGCCCTGGCGTTGGGCCTGTCCGCGCTGGGCGGCGCGGCCATGGCCCAGGACGACCCGCTCAAGGTCGGCTTCATCTATATCGGACCGCCGGGCGATTTCGGCTGGACCTATGCGCATGACCAGGCCCGGCTTGCCGCGCAGGAACATTTCGGCGACGCGGTCGAGACCTCTTATGTGGAAAACGTCCCCGAAGGCCCCGATGCCGAACGCATCCTGACCCAGATGGCGCTGTCGGGCACAGACATGATCTTTGCGACCTCGTTCGGGTATGGCCCGGCCGTCAATGCCGTGGCCGAGCGTTTCCCCGATGTCGCCTTTGAACACGCGACCGGCTATCAGCAGGAATCGCCGAATGTGTCGCTTTACAACGCACGCTTTTACGAAGGGCGCGCAGTGATCGGCCATATTGCCGGCCGTATGACCGAAACCGACACGATCGGCTATATCGCCTCGTTCCCGATCCCCGAGGTGATCATGGGCATCAACTCGGCCTATCTGCACGCACGCGCCGTCAACCCGGATGTACGGTTCCGCGTGGTCTGGGCGTATTCGTGGTTCGATCCCGCGCAAGAGGCCGCGGCGGCCGAAGCCCTGATCGACCAGGGCGCAGACATCCTGATGCAGCACACCGATTCAACCGCGCCGCTTCAAGTGGCGCAGGATCGCGGCGCGTTGGCATTCGGGCAGGCATCCGACATGACGGAATTCGCGCCCGACGTGCACCTGACCGCGATCATCGACAACTGGACCCCCTATTACATCGAGCGGATCCAGGCCCGGCTTGACGGTGAATGGGAGGCACAGAACGTCTGGCACGGCATCCCCGAGGACGAAGTGACCTTTGCGCCGTTCAACGACCGCATCCCCGACGACGTGCAGGCCGAGGCCGAAGAAATGATCGAGTCGATCCGCACGGGCGAGTATCACCCGTTCACCGGGCCGATCAATCGTCAGGACGGCTCGGCCTGGCTGGAAGATGGTGAAGTGGCGCCCGACAGCGACCTGCTGGGCATGAACTTCTATGTCGAGGGCATGTCCGGCGAAATCCCGGAATGATCAAGACCGCGCCCCGGCGAAAGCGCGGGGCGCGCGCGCATACGCATACTACCGCGACGCCTGCTGCGCGGCTTGCGCAAGCCGCGCCATCAGGGCATCGATCGCCTTGCGATAACGTTCTGACAACAGCACTCCGTCGGCGTCGAACGCATCCGCCGCGTGGCCGACCAGAACCTCGGGGTGCGTCAGAACCTCGGCGCGCAGCGGGTGCAGCATCCAGCGCATGATCGATTGCGAACGCTCGCCACCGGCCCGCCCGGCCGCAGCCGACACCAGGGCGACGGGCTTGCCCTCCAGCACATGTCCCGGTGCGCGGCTGATCCAGTCCAGCGCATTCTTGAGCAGGCCAGGCGGCGCCTTGTTGTATTCCGGACAGGCGATCAACAGCGCATCCGCCACCTTGATCTGCTCGACCAGGTGCTGGACTTCAGGCGGCAGACCGATCTCATCCTGCACATCGACATCCAGAAGCGGCAGGCGCAGATCACCCTCCTCGAAACGCCCGCCAAAGCTGGCCGCCGCAAGCATCATCAGCTTGCGATTGTGCGAATCCCTGCGCAACGAGCCACACAAACCCAATAGCCCCATCTTACGCCTTTCCCTTCCCGGCCATCCTGTCTGACCTAGTTCCGCCAGTAACAGGGGCAAGCTTGCGCCTGCCGCGCCGATGCGCGATCTTGCCCGGCGCAAAAGCAAGGAGCACGGAATGCAAGGCAACATGCGCCATGGCGGGCAGATACTGGTCGATCAACTCAAGGCGCAGGGCGTGCGGCGGGTCTTTTCCGTGCCGGGCGAAAGCTTTCTTGCCGCGCTCGACGGCCTGCACGACAGCGGGATCGAAAACATCGTCTGCCGCCATGAGGGCGGCGCATGCATGATGGCCGAGGCCCATGCCAAGCTGACGGGCCAGCCCGGCATCGTCTTCGTCACCCGCGGGCCGGGCGCCACGAACGCATCCAGCGGTATTCATGTCGCGCGCCAGGATTCGACGCCGCTGATCATGTTCGTGGGCCAGATCGACAACACCCACCGCGACCGCGAAGCGTTTCAAGAGGTCGATTACCGCGCCTTTTTCACCCCGCTTGCCAAATGGGCCGCCGAGATCGACCAGACCGACCGTATCCCCGAATACGTCAGCCGCGCGTTTCACACCGCGCTTTCCGGGCGTCCCGGCCCGGTGGTTCTGGCGCTGCCGGAAAACATGTTGTCGGCGCGCGCGGACGTGCCGGATATTCCACCCGTTGCGACAATGCCGGCCTCGGTCTGCGCGGAACAGATCGACGCGGTGCTGGAGACGTTGTGCAAGGCGCAGCGTCCGCTTGTCGTCGCTGGCGGGTCGGTCTGGTCGGCCCAGACGGCGCGCGATCTGGCCGATTTCGCCCAGGCCTTCGATCTGCCGGTTGTCGCCACCTTCCGACGCATGGACCGGATGGACAACCGCCACCCCCATTACGCCGGCGATCTGGGCGTCGGCATGAACCCGGCCCTTGCGCAACGCCTGAAGGATGCCGATTGCCTGCTGATCCTGGGCGCGCGCTTTGGCGACATCGCGACGGGCGGGTATGAGCTGGTAAAACCCGGCAACCCCGGCAAGACGCTGATCCATGTCCACCCCGACCCCGACGAACTGGGCCGGGTGTTCCGCCCCGATCTGGCCCTGCCCGCGCCCGCCGTCGATGTGATCGCGCGCCTGGCTCGGCGCAACGCGCCCGCCCATCCGGATTGGGCCGAATGGACACGCCAGGCGCGCGCCGATTACCAGGCCTGGATCACCCCGCGCGAGACGCCAGGCGCGGTCAAGCTGGAACAGGTGATGAAGCATCTGTCCGACACGCTGCCCGACAATGCGATCATCACCAATGGCGCCGGTAATTTCGCGGCGTGGTTGCATCGCTATTTCCGGGCCCGCGCCTTTCCCGGCCATCTGGCGCCGACCTCGGGCAGCATGGGCTACGGCTTTCCCGCAGCGGTGTCGGCCAAGCTGGAACATCCCGACCGCCCGGTCATCTGCGTGGCGGGAGACGGCGATTTCCAGATGACCCTGAACGAACTGTCCACCGCCCGCCAATACGGTGCCGCGGTTGTCACCATCGTGTGCAACAACGGCCGCTATGGCACGATCCGCATGCATCAGGAACGCAGCTATCCCGGCCGGGTCAGCGGCACCGATCTGTTCAATCCCGATTACGCCGCGCTGGCGCGCGCCTACGGGGCACATGGCGAAACCGTCGAACGGACCGAGGATTTCGCACCGGCGCTGGAGCGGGCGCAATCTTGCGGGCTGCCCGCCGTGATCGAGCTGCGCCTCGACCCCCAGGCGCTTGCCCCCGGACAGGATCTTGCCGCCGCGCGCGCGCAGGGCGAGGCGGCCGGGCCATCATGACCGCAAGCCGCGCACGCGCCTTGCCGCCCCGCAGCAAAGTGACCGGACATGCAGCTGTCGCCCAGCGCGATGTCACTCGCGCAGAGGACGATTCGTTTGATTTTTGCACATCTGACGTGTAGTTTCTGGGAATTCGGCCTGCGCAATTCTCCCGAGGGCGTCTCGACCCACATGAACGGCGACCAATCCGACGACGGCGGCCTAATATCGAGGATTTCCTCGAACCCTGAAATGTCCGAAAAGATCCCCAGGCATCTACGCGAAAATCCTTTTGCGCTCAGGAACTTCGTTCAGCAGGCGCCAATCGCCCTGGCCATGTTCGACCGGCAGATGCGCTATGTCGCGGTCAGCCGCAGCTGGACCGAGCTTTTCGAAACCGGCGACAGCGAGTCGCCCGGCCGCTCGCATTATGATGTCTTCCCGGACCTTCCCGATTTCTGGCGCGACGCCCATCAACGCGGGCTGAAGGGCGAACACCTCAGCCAGGCCGAAGCCCGCTGGGTCGATTCCAGCGGCACGGTCTCTTGGCATCGCTGGGAACTGGGGCCATGGCGCGATGAGAACGACGAAATCGGCGGCATCGTCCTGTTCATGGAGAACATCACCGGCCCCAAGACCATCGACGCGATCCTGCGGTTGATTTCCGTTGATGCCGTAGGGCAGGAGTTTCCGGTTTTCGCGCGGCATGCCACCCGCCGGCTGAGCGAGATCCTCGGTGCCGAGATCGTGCAACTGGCCGTTCCCGACGAGGCAGCACCGGACTGGCTTGAAACGGTCGCGGTGTTTGCCGATGGCCGCGCGGTACCGAATTACAGCTACCGGCTGGCCGGAACGCCGTGCAAGGTCACCATGGCGCGCGGCACATGCCTCTACAATGCACGCGTGCGTGCCTCCTACGGCGATGTCGGCGGCCTTGGCCTGGACGAGATCGACGCCTATGCCGGCACCACATTGCTGGACAGCAAGGGCGAAGTTCTCGGTGTCCTGTCGATCATGCGGCGCAGCCCGTTTCGCAACGTGAAGATGGTGCGCGGGGCGCTTTCGCTGGCCGGTGTCGGCATTGGCGGGCTCTTGGAAAGCCATCGCGCCATGGACACGATCCGCGCCAGCGAACAGTTCAGCCGCTCACTGCTGGATACGATGAATTCGCATGTGGCGGTGCTGGACCGAAGCGGCGAGATCATCTTTGCCAATAGTGCATGGTTCGATTTCGCGCGCATCAATGGCGCCAGCGAACAATCGGTCAGCATCGGCACCAACTATCTGGACGTCTGCGATAGCGCGGCCTCTGCCAGCACCGAGGCCGCACAGGCCGCCCGGCTTCTGCGCGAGGTTCTGTCCGGGCAACGCTCCGAAGGGAGCTTTGAGTATTCCTGCCCCACGCCGAAGGGCGTGACGTGGTATGTTTGCACCGTCAAGAGCTTTTCAAATGCCGCGCGACCACTTTTTCTGATCGTGCATGAGAACGTGACCACCATCAAACAGGCGCACCGGCAACGGGAACAGGTCGAGCTGAAGTTCCGCCGCCTGTTCGAAAGCGCACCCGACGCCGCGCTGATCGCCGATTGCAAGGGCGCGGTCGTTCTGGCCAACCGGCAGGCGGCGCAGATGTTCGGCCATGAGATCGATTCCATGGAGGGGCTGGCGCTGCGCACGCTGATCCATGAGGAAGGCGCCGACGCCGACGGCATCATGGACCGTCTCATGGATCAGCTCAGGCGTTCGGCGGACGGCACGGCCTGGGGGACGGTGCTGGCGACACGCCGCGACGGCGACCACTTCCCCGCCGAAATCTCGGTCAGCCAGTTCACCGAGGACGACGAGACGCGGTTCATCGTGTCGTTGCGGGACATTTCCCTGCGCCTCGCCGCCGAGGCCGACCGGCTGGCGCGCACATCGGCCGAGCAGGCGAACCAGGCAAAATCGATATTCCTGGCAACCATGAGCCATGAAATCCGCACGCCCCTGAACGCGGTTCTGGGCTTTGCCGAGGTGTTGTCACACAGTCGACTGGACAGCGATCAGGCGGGCCTCTTGCAGCATATGCGATCCTCGGCGCAGCATCTTCTGGGTCTGATCGACAATGTTCTGGACCTGTCAAAGATCGAGGCGAACGAGCTGACGATCGAGCGCGAGCGCTTCGATTTGCCGGCGCTGATCCTGGACAACGCGCGCGTGCTGGGTGGGTTTGCGTTGCAGCGCAATGTGCGCATCAGCCTGTTCATTGATCCGGCCCTGCCCCGCCTTGTCGTCGGCGATCCGTCGCGGTTGCGCCAGGTCGTCTACAACCTGCTGGGCAATGCCATCAAGTTCAGCGCCGGCCATGACGGTCAGGGGCATGTGAAGTTGCGTGCCCGCATGACCGGGGCGACCACCCCCACCCTGGACCTGTCGTTCGAGGACAACGGGATCGGCATGACCGAGGCCGTGCGCGCGCGCATCTTCCAGCCCTTCGTTCAGGGCGAAGAGTCCATCACCCGGCGTTTCGGGGGAACCGGGCTTGGCCTGACAATCACCAGGCGCATCGTCGAAAAGATGGAGGGCGCAATCACCCTGGACAGTGCGCCGGGGCGCGGATCGACTTTTCGGGTCAGCCTGCCCCTGGAAGGTACGTCCGAACCGGCCGAAGCCCGACCACCGCGCCTGTCCGGCCTTCATTGCCTGATCGTCGAAAGCACGGTTTATCCGTCCGACGACCTGGCCCTATATCTGCATCACGAAGGCGCACGGGTCACGCGCCTGCCCTCGGCCGGAAGCGGCGCATCGCCGCCGGTGTTCACCGACGCCGATGTCGTGATCGCCGCGCCGGATGGCACGGATCATCCTGCGCTGCCATCCGACGTGCCGGAAGTTCTGATCTGCGATCCGCGCCACACGGAAACCGATGCCGCGCAGGGCACCTGCCTGCGCCCCGATCTGCTGACCTGCGATTCTCTGGTCAAGGCCGTGAACAGGGCCTGCGGGCTTGGCCTGCGCGCGACCCAAGACAGCCAGCGGCCGGCCACAACCGACGCCGGCACCCGGTTCGATGCCCGCTGCTATCAACCGATCCTTGTGGTCGAGGACGACCCGATGAACCAGAAGGTCATCTTGCGCCAGCTGGATCTTCTGGGTCTGAGTGCGGATCTGGCAAAGAACGGGGCCGAGGCCCTGAGCATGCTGGAAAAAGCCCGATACGGTCTGATCCTGGCGGATCTGCACATGCCGGTGATGGACGGATACGCCATGACCGCCGCCATTCGCAGCCGGGAGGCCATCGACGCGGTCGAACTGGCGCGATCGATCTCGATCGTCGCGCTGACCGCGAATGTCCTCAGCGACGAAATCGGGCGCACGCGCAAGGCCGGTTTCGACGGTTTCCTGACCAAGCCCACGACCCTTGTACAGCTGGCCGAAACGATCGCGGCCTTTCTGCCAAGGGTGGACGCAGCCTGACGCACTGTTCGTGCCATGGCCGGCGCAGGCGGGCCATGGCACAGCCATGAGCGCCGGTTCAGCGCGTCATCACCAGGCCGATCTCGGCCATGCATCCTTCCAGAACGCCGAAATTGCGCACCCTGAGGCGCATCTGGATTTCACCGGTCGTGTCAGAGATGTTTTGCGGGTTCTGTGCGATCACACGAACCCGCGGCCTGGGTATGATGCGGCCACCACCGGACCAGACGAAACTTCCCTGCACACCGCGGAAATTTCGCCCGAAACTCCCCCGCCGCGAATAGTTCTCGGCCCCCATGGGCAGATAGACCGAGAGCGAGGTCCGGTTGTCGTTGGCGGCAAGTTCGCCAGGGCTGTAGCGGGCGCGGATCATCATGTTCGTATCGGCGTTCCAGCCATAGTCCTCGCAGCCGCTGAAATTCGATACATACCCACCGCCGCGAAACTGGACCTGGTTCTGTGCCTGCGCCATGGTAACAGCTCCGCCGCCGACAAGCGCCGCGAACGCGGCAATGCGCGCAATGGGCGCTGTGAATCTGGAAAGAATCATCGGTTCATCCTTTGATGCATGCCCGTTGATCGTCGATCTGCCGATTCCGGGCGTGAAAGTCCTTGCTGGTTGCGGCGCGCTTACACGCGGCGCATGTAAAGACGAAGGCGGAACGAACAGTCCTCGATCTGCGCGAAGTGGTTCACCTCACCGATCAGCGCCACGAAGGTCGAGTCGCCGTTCAAACTAAAGGTGGTGCCGGGCAGAAGCTGCACCTGCGGCTGCGGGCTGATCAGTGGCCAGACGCTGCTGTATAATGCGACAGCCTCAACCGGCGCGAAGCTCCGCTGGAAACGCCCCTGGGTGTTGAAATTGACCGCACCCGGTTCGTGCATCACGGTCAACCACGACCGCGGGCCATTCCCCGACAGGCCCGAAGGGCGATAGCGCGATGTCACCATGA
Organism: Rhodobacteraceae bacterium HLUCCA12; assembly: GCA_001314715.1. Classification (GTDB taxonomy): domain Bacteria; phylum Pseudomonadota; class Alphaproteobacteria; order Rhodobacterales; family Rhodobacteraceae; genus Pararhodobacter. The sequence continues at coordinate 166,991 of LJSV01000004.1, forward strand.
TGGTCCCACCGAATCCGCCGGTCGCGCATTCGGGCGAGAAGTCGGTCATGAAACCGCCGCCGCGAAACTGGACCATCGCATCTGCCGGGGCCGCCGCCGACACGCCCATGAAAAGAACGGTGGCACTCAAAACTCTGGCCACCGCACGAAATGAAAATCGATTTGTCACGTGATTTGTCCCTCGTAAAAGCGGCCGGTTTGCCCGCACCGCAATCCAAGGGGTGCGATATCGTGCCGCACCCACGACCATTATTAGGCGAAAAACCGCTCAAGGGTTAGAAAAAAGTGCGCGAACCGGCATTTTTTGCACACAGTGCGCGTCACCGCTCAGCCCAGGCTGCGCAGGTCCGCCGCAATCAGTTCGGTGCGTGCGCGCATGCTGCCCGCCGCGTCGAGCGCGGCGTTGTCATCCAGAAATCGGTCCAGATCGGCGCGCGCCGCCTCAAGCAGCGCGCGGGCCTCGTCGCTTTCACCGCGTTCGATGAATTCGCGCGCGGCTTCATGGCGGGCGGTTCCACGCACGGCCAGGGCCGATGCCTGAATGGAATCGGGATTGCGCTCGGCCAGCGATGCCGTGGCCTGGATCGCATCGTCATACCGGCTGGCACGCAGCAGGCTGTGGGCATATTCCAGTTGCAGCCGTGCACTCGCGCCCGGACCCACTCGGTCGATCAGGGTCTCATACCGACGAATGGCCAGCGGGTAATTGCCGTTTTCCAGAGCCGTGCGCGCGACCAGATAATCGCTGCGCGGCCCCCCGCCGGCGAGCGTGCCGGCATTCTCGCAACCGACCAGGGCCCCGGCCAGAACGGCGAGCAACAGAGCCTTCGGAAAACGAACGAAAGGCATGGCCGGACCCGATGATGAATTGCCGATTGAAAGCTAAAGGCGCGGGCCGCTATTGTCCAGCAGGGGATTGTCCGACCGAGGCCAAGGTACATTGTGAGCGTTGACCACTCTTTCACCGTGCAAATCCGCCCGCGCGCCCATCCGCTGGCCTTGCTGGCGGGCGGGCTGGTCGCGGGTTTCGGGCTGGCGTCGCTTGCGCTGGCGCTGTTGTTGCCCGCACCGCAGGCCGCCCCGCTTGCGCCTGCACCCAGCGGTCAGGCGCAGCAAGACCCGCAGGCACAGGTGCCCGAACCCTGGCCCGCCGCGTTCGGCGTCGAACCGGCGCCGGAAACGCCAGCAGCCGAGCCGCAGGTTGAGGCCCCAGCCCCCGAGGATGAGGAAGACGATTATCAGCCCTATGACTACAGCGACTACAGCCTGCGCGGCATGGTTACCCAGCCAGAAGGAGGCTGGGCGCTGGTCGAAAGCACGCAAGGTGTTGAGGTTGTTCGCGTGGGATCACAGCTTTCCGGCGGCGAACGCGTGGTCGAGATCACGCCCGATGGGGTGGTGCTTCAGGGTTTCGGGCCGGCATATCTGCTGTCGTTTTCCGATGACGACATATTCGAGGATGTCGAACCCACCGACGCCGACGATCCAGAGCCCGACATGCGGGCCGGCGACGACAGCCGCTGGCGCGATGGACCCTAGATCGGCGCCGGTCACAGCTTGAGCGCAAGACACGTTCCACGGTTGACCTTGACCCCGAAAAAGCAACAATCGCCTGCATGACTCGTATCGCCCCCTTCCTGTGTGTTTTTCTTGCGTTTCTGGCGGCGATGCCGCGTGCGGGCGATGCCCAGATCCGGCTGGATCTGCGCGACGTCGATCTGCGCAGTTTCGTTCAACTGGTCTCTGAAGAGACCGAGCGCAATTTCCTGGTCGATCCATCCGTCACCGGCACGGTGACGGTCTTTGCCCCCACCCCGGTCGAGCCCGCGACCGTCTATGAAATCTTTCTCAACATTCTTGAGCTGAACGACCTGACCATCGTCGAGGGCGACGGAATCGACCGTATCGTGCCGCTGGGTTCCGCGCGGCAGTTGTCCCCCGGCAGCGACCGCGGTCGCGGGGGCGCCTTCGAAACCCGTGCCATCCAGGTCGACGCCTCGGACATAGTCGAGATCATGGATGTAGTCGAACCGCTGATTCCGCCCGATGCGATGCTGACGCCGATCCCGTCAGCGGGCCTGCTGGTGCTGTCGGACCGGCGCGAGAACATCGCGCGGATCGAGGCGCTGATCACCCGGCTGGGCGAATCGCGCGACCGCTCGGTCGAGGCGATACGCCTGACCCACGGGCGCGCCGAAGAATTGTTGCCGGTGCTTCAGGCCGTGGCCAACACGCCGGCAGGCGCCAGCATCTCGGCCGATTCGCGGGCGAACACGATCGTCGTATCGGGTCCGTCCGAGTTTCGCACACGGATGCGCAATGTGGTCAGCCAGCTGGACCTGCCGCAACAGCGATCCGTCTCAAGGGTGGTGCGGCTCAACTATGCCGATGCGCGCGAATTGTCGGAAGTGGTGCGCCAGTCCATCGGCACCTCGGATGGCGAGGGCCCCGCGGCCATCACCGTCGTGGCCGAGCCGCAAAGCAATGCGCTGCTGATCGTCGCGCCCAGCGACCGGATCGATAGCATCACGCAATCGGTCCGTGAACTGGACGTGCGCCCATCGCAGGTCTTGATCGAGGCGGTCATTTTCGAAGTTTCGGCCGAGAATTTTTCCGACCTGTCGGTGCAGTTCGGCGGCGTCCTCAACGATGTGATCGGCGGCGGCACCTCGTTCCAGCTCGATGGGCGCAGCTCGCTCATCACGCTGATCAGCGCCGCGATGGACGGCGAGGCGCCCAATCCCGGCGGCGGCGGTTTTCTGGGTGCCAGCGACCGGCGCAGTTTCGCAGCCCTTCTGACCGCGATCGCGCGCGAACGCAGCACCCGGCTTCTGTCCACGCCGGCGGTTCTGACGCTCAACAATCAGGAAGCCGAGATCATCGTGGCGCAGAACGTGCCCTTTGTCACCGGAACCTTCGCAACCGTCGGCGACAGCCCCGTGCCCGAACGCCCCTTTCAGACGATCGAACGCCAGGACGTGGGCCTGACCCTGCGTGTGCGTCCGCAGATCACCCAGGATGAAACCGTTCGCCTGCAGATCGAACAGGAAGTGTCGAACCTGACCGGCACCACCTCGGCGGCCGGGGGCGAGGTCACGGCCCGGCGCCGGTTGTCCACCAACGCGCTGGTCGGCGACGGCCATGTGATCATTCTGGGCGGTCTGATCGAGGACAGCTCGCGCACCAACAACGAACGCGTGCCGGGCCTGTCGAACCTGCCGATCCTGGGCGCCCTGTTTCGCGGCAACGCGGTGCAAGAGGGGCAGCGCGTCCTTCTGATCATGCTGCGCCCGCGCACGGTGGCCAACGATCGCGAGGCCACGCAGATCACGCGCGAAATCGCCCGCCGCAGCGAGGACCTCAGCCGCCAGATCAACCCGCGAAACGACTCGGTCTATCCGCAGGTCGAACGGTCGGGATTTCCCTTTGACGGCGTCGATCTGAACCAGCCCTTCGACGAAACCTATGTCGACCGTGCCGTGCGCGATCGCCTTTTCCCGGCGCTGCCGCCCCGCCTTTTGGTGGACGGGCAATAGGGGGGCGGGCAATGGCCGATACGCGCCTGCCCTTTGCCTTTGCCCGCGACAACCAGGTCGCCCTGGACGGCGCGACCCTGTTCCTTGGCCCCGAGGCGACGACGAACGGGCTGCGCGAAGCGCGCCGGCGTGCCGGCGCCGCGCTGACCCCGACACCGTTGGACGCCACCGCGTTTCAGAACGCGCTGGCGCGGCTCTATGACGCCGAGCCGAAATCGGCGGCCGATCCCGACGTCGCCTTTGACCTCGAAGACCCCGATCGCCCCGGCGCCACGCGCGATCTGCTGGAGGATTCGGCCGACGCACCGGTAATCCGTCTGGTGAACCAGCTATTGCGCCAGGCGGTGCGTGCCGATGCCTCGGACCTGCATCTGGAATCGCACGAGGACGGGTTGCGTGCCCGGATGCGCGTTGACGGCACGATGCAGACCATTTTCGACCGCCGCGACGTTCCGGCCCGCCGCGTCGTGTCCCGGCTGAAGGTCATGGCGCGGCTCGACATTGCCGAAACCCGCCTGCCCCAGGACGGGCGGATCGCGCTGCGGATGGGCGGGCGCGCGATCGACCTGCGCCTGTCGACCCTGCCGGGCCATTACGGCGAGCGGGTGGTGATGCGCCTTCTGGATCGCAGCACCGGGCTGATGACGCTGGACCGGCTGGGCCTGGCCGACCCGCAAGCCGCGTTGTTGCAACGCCTTGCCGCACTGCCCAACGGCATCATCCTGGCGACGGGCCCCACCGGCAGCGGCAAGACCACCACGCTTTATTCGCTGCTGCAACTGGCCGACCGGGCCGAGCGCAACATCCTGACGGTCGAGGACCCGGTCGAATACGACCTGCCCGGCATTTCCCAAACCCAGGTCAATGCCGACATCGGCCTGACCTTTGCGCGCGGGCTGCGGTCGATCCTGCGTCAGGATCCCGATGTGATCCTGGTGGGCGAGATCCGTGATTCCGAAACCGCGCTCGTGGCCGCCGAAGCGGCCCTGACCGGGCATCTGGTGTTTTCGTCGCTGCACGCCAACAACGCCCTGTCGGCGGTGGTGCGGCTGCGGGAACTGGGTGTCGACAATTACCTGATCTCGGCAACGCTGCGCGGGGTGATCGCGCAACGGCTGGTGCGCAGGCTTTGTGCCGCGTGCCACGCCTTTCGCCTGCCCGAGGCATCCGAGGCCCGGATATTCGCCGACAACGGTCTGGACGCCCCGCCCCGTCTGGCCATCGCCGAGGGTTGCACACAATGCGACGGCACCGGGTTCGACGGTCGAATCGGCATCTTCGACATCCTTGAGGTGGACGACGCGCTGTGCGAGGCGATCGACGCCGGCGCGCCCGAAAGCCGGCTGCGCGCCCTGACCGGGCGGCATGGCTCGGCCCTGTTCGCGGCGGCCCTTGCGCGCGTCGCCACGGGTGAGACCACGCTGGACGAGGTTCGCCGCGTGATCGGTGAAAGCGCGTGAAGACCTTTGCCTATACCGCCTTCACCGCCGACGGAAAACGGCGTCGCGGCGTGGTCGTGGCCGAGGATGAAACCGACGCCTCGGCCCGGATACAGGCGCAGGGGCTTCTGCCCAGCGAAATCACCTCGCGCACCGGACCGGCGCGCGCGGCATCGCGCGGGCGCGCGCGGCGCGTCGATACCGACATGCTGTCGGTCTTCACCCGGCAGATGGCGGTCCTGCTGAGCGCCGGAATGGCAGCCGATGCGGCACTTGAAGCGGTTCAAACAGCCGCAGCCGCGAACCGGATCGCCCGCCTGGCCGCCGAGGCCCGCGCCGGGCTCATGGCGGGCGAGCCGCTGTCGCAGGCGCTGGAAAACGCCGGCGGTACGCTGCCGCCGTGGTTCACAGCCGCGATCCGCGCGGGCGAACATTCGGGCGATCTGGATGCCGTGTTCCTGACCCTGGCCGATCATCTTGAAAGCACCGCCAGCGACCGTGCGGCGATCACGTCGGCGCTGATCTATCCGGCCTTCGTGGCCAGCGTGGCGGTGCTTGTCTGCGCGGTTCTGATGGTCACTGTCGCGCCGGAAATCGTCGCCATGTTCGCGGCAACCGGGCAGGAACTGCCCCCGCTTACGGTGGCGGTGCTGGGCGTGGTCGATGCCATCGCCGCGCATTGGCCTTGGCTGGTCGCAGCCTTTGCGGGGCTCGTGGGGCTGGGTATCGCCTCGGGCCGGGTGCCCGCGCTGAAGAACCGGCGCGACCGGCTGGTCCTGCGGCTGCCCCTGGCCGGGCGGTTCCTGCGCATGGCGCAGGCCGCGTCCTATCTGCGCACGCTTGCGCTGGTCATCAACAGCCGGCTGCCCCTGACCGAGGCGCTGCGCTTTGCCGCGGGCGTTCTGGGGGTCGAGGGGTTCCGGCACGAAGCCGACGAGGCCGGCGAGGCCCTGCACCGCGGCGAGTCGCTGTCATCGGCCCTGTCGCGCCTGAGCTTTCTGCATCCCGTCGCGCGCCAGTTGATCCAGGCTGGCGAGGCCTCGGCCCGGCTGGGGCCGATGACCGATCGCGCGGCGGTCCTGGCCGAAACCTGGTTGCGCACCGAAAGAAAGCGCGTCGCGGTCGTGCTGGAACCGCTGTCGATGATCGTGGTCGGCGCGGCGGTTCTGGTGATCGTTCTGGCCGTGCTGCTGCCGATCTTTGACATGCAGGCGATGGTCGGGCCGTAACGGCGCTTACCGCCCGACCTTGGCGGGGTCCGACGACGAAACCCGCATATGAAAAGGGGGGCAGAATGCCCCCCTTAGCCGCACGTTTGATCCTGAACGGCGTGGACCGGTCAGCGCCGCGCGGCCAGGTAGCGTTCGCCGAAGGCCCGGCTGTAGGGGAACGCCTTTTCGGTGAAGGCTTCGATGCTTTCCAGCACGCGGGCGGCGTCCTCGCTTTCTTCGCGCTGTTCCTCGCGCACCTCGTCCCAGGCATCGCGCATTGCAGACACCACATCGTCGGGGAAGGACAGGAACTCGACACCTTCCTCGCTGAGCTGGGCCATGGCCTGGGCGTTGTGATAGTCGAACTGACCCAGTGTCTCCATCGCCGCCTGCATCGCCGCGGCCTCGACAATGGCCTTGAGGTCGGCCGACAACTCGTCCCAGGCGTCCGTGTTGATCACCACTTCCAGCGCCGCCGAAGGTTCGGCATAGGCGGGCGTATAGCACAGGTTGGTGATGCGTTGCAGCCCGAACGCCTGATCCAGAAGTGGCCCGACCCATTCGGCCGCGTCGATCGCACCCGATTGCAGCGCCTGGAAGATCTCGGTCGCCGGCATCAGGGTCGCGTTCACGCCCAGCTTGCGCATCATCTCGCCGCCAAGGCCGGCAATGCGCATGTTCAGCCCGTCAAGATCGGACAGGCTTTCGATCCGGTTCTTGAACCAGCCGCCGGCCTGCACGCCCGAGTTGCCCGAATAGATCGGTTTGAGGTCGCGCTCGGCATAGATCTCGTTCCAGATTTCCTGTCCGCCGCCCCATTTCAGCCAGGCGAAATGCTCGGTCGCGATCATGCCAAAGGGCACGCCGGTGAACCAATGCGCCGCAGCGGTTTTCGAGGCCGCATAATACGGCGTGGAATGCCCGATGGGCACGTTGCCCTGCTGCACGGCATCCTCGACGCCGAAGGGTGGCACCAGCTCGCCCGCGCCATAGACGGTCAGCACCATCCGGCCATCCGACATGGCCTCGACCAGTTCGGCAAAGCGGCTGGAATTGGTGCCCACCCCCGGCGCAGCCTTGGGAAAGCTGGACGGCATGTTCCATTCGATCACGCCTTGCGCGACGGCCGGGGCGGCCAGGGTGGCGGCGGTCAGGCCGGCACCCGAGGCCAGAAAGGTTCTGCGTTTCATTGATCTCCTCCTTGATAGTCAGTTGAAAATGCGGTCCGGCAACCAGGTCACCAGCGCAGGGACGGCAATCAGTAGCGCCAGTGCCAGAAGTTGAAGCAAGACAAAGGGTATCACACCCCGATAGACATCGATCGTGCTGATTGATGCAGGCGCAACCGAGCGAAAATAAAACAGCGCAAACCCGAAAGGGGGGGTCAGGAAGCTGGTTTGCAGGTTCATTGCCAGAAGCACTGCGAACCAGACCGGAGAAATATCGCCCGACAGGACCGCCGGGCCCAGCAGTGGAACCACGATATAGATGATCTCGACCGCCTCAAGGATGAACCCCAGAACGAACACGATGCCCATCACGATAAGAAGCGCGCCCCATTCGCCACCCGGCAGCGCCGCCATCATGTCGCTGACCGTGTGATCGCCGCCAAGGCCACGAAAGACCAGCGCCAGCATCGACGCGGCGATGACGATGCCAAACACCATGCCGGAAATGCGGATGGTATCGACCATCGCCAGTTGCAACATGCGCGCGCCCCACAACCGTGCCGCCCCGACAAGGACACCCAGCGCGATCAGCGCCGCGGCCGCCACCGCCAGAAGCCCCGCCGCACTGTCCAGACCCGCGCGCCCGAAACCCGCCATGCGCAACATCACCAGCACAAAAGCCGCCAGGCCCGCCGCGGCGATGATCGACCGCTCGCCCCGCGCCTGGGCGCGTGCGAAAGCCGCCATCAACAGCGCGCCGACCGCGCCAAGCCCGGCGGCCTCGGTCGCGGTGGCGATCCCGCCGAGGATAGACCCCAGAACCGCCAGGATCAGCAGCACCGGCGGCAGAAACGTGAACAGGATGTCCGTCAGCGGCACCTTGCCTTTCGGCATCGGCGCGACAGCGGTGGACGTGCTTGCGGCGGGGCGCAACGTGACCAGAAGCCACACGCCGTAAAGCCCCACCAGCACCAACCCCGGCACCAGCGCCCCGGCAAAGAGATCGGCCACCGATACCGGCTGCGGTGCAAAGTTTCCGGCCTGTTGCTGGGCCTCAAGATAGGTATTGCCGATCTGGTCGCCCAGCAACACCAGCAGGATCGACGGTGGAATGATCTGCCCCAGCGTTCCCGCCGCGCAAATCAGCCCACTGGCCTGGCGCTTGTGGACACCGGCCTCCAGCATTGGCCGCAGGCTGATCAGAACCAGCATGACGACTGTCGCGCCGATGATCCCGGTCGAGGCCGCGATCAGCGCCGAAAAGGCCAGCACCGACAGCGCCATGCCACGCGGGCTTCCGCCCAGCATTCGCGCCAGGATCTTCAGCATCGACTCGGCCAGGCGCGAGCGTTCCAGAAAGACCCCCATCAGCACGAAGAGCGGCACCGCCATCAACAGCGTGTTGGTCATCACCCCCCAGACCCGCGCCGGAAACAGGCTGAGGAACGACAGATCGAACAGACCGGCCAGCGCGGCAATCACGGCCGTTGCCAACGGCACCCCGGCAATCGCCAGCATCGCGGGAATGCCACTGAGGATGCCCATGAACAGCGCCACGAACATCGCGACAAGAATCCACTCTTGCGGGCTCAAAGCGTGCTCTCCACGCGTGGTTGCGGGGCGATTACGGCGGCGACGCCCTGAACGATCATCAGCCCGGCCGCCAGCGGCAGGATGGACTTGACCAGGTATTGCCCGCCCAGCCCACCCGGCGTGGACGACCCTTCCGACACACGCCAGCTGTAGACCAGATCAGCCCATCCGGCCCATATGATCAACGCGAACATGGGGATCAGAAACACCACCAGCGCCACCGCATCGGCAACGCGCAGATAGACCGGTGACAGGCGTTCGGACAGCACCTCGACACGGACATGCCCGCCCCGCGCCAGGCAGACCGGCAGACTGGTGATCAGGAACACCGCGAAGGCGTAACTTGCCAGATCCTGAAGCTTGATCGACCCGGTGCCAAAGCCGTATCGCAGCACGACATTGACCAGAACCATGGCGACCAGCACGAACCCCGAGGTCGCGCAGATCACCAGCGTTGCGCGGTCAAGGGCGCGGCTGACCCTCAGGAATGTGGCTTTCAACGTAGCTTCTCCCGGCCCGGTTGCGGCGCCATGCAAACAAGGCCAGCGACATCGTGTCAAGGCCGCGCTTGTACCGGGGCGGACGGGCGGGTCAGGATGAACAGACTGACCATGGACAACACCGCCCCCTGCGCAACCAGAACCGCCATGGGCAGCCCCATGACGAAACTGAGCGCAAAGGTCAGCGTGATCGCGCCGATCGCCATGATCTTGGCCCTGCGCGAGATCGCGCGATGGGCGCGCCAGTCGGAAATCGCGGGTCCAAAGCGCGGGTGCTCAACCAGCCAGGCTTCCAGGGCGGGCGACGAACGCGCAAAGCAATAGGCCGCCAGCAGCATGAACGGCGTGGTCGGCAGCAGGGGCAGCACGACACCGGCGGCGCCCAGACCCACCGAAAGACCGCCAAGACTGCCCCAGAACACGCGCATGACCCCTCCAATCCGTCACCAGGCCATATAACCTTTGCGCCAGTCCCCGGCCAGAGCTTGCGCGCATGATCGCCGCGTGTCAGCCTGTCGCAGACACGCAGCCGCAGGAATTCCGATGTCCCGCCCGCTCGACCGTGCGCGCAGCTTTTGCAAGCGATACGCGCTTGACTGTCCGATCCTGATGGCGCCCATGGCCGGAAGCTCGCCCCCGGCGCTGGCCAGCGCGGTCGCCAACGCCGGGGGCATGGGGGCCTGCGGCGCGCTGCCGTTGTCGGCCGAGGCGATCACGGGCTGGGCGGACCGGTTTCGTCAGCAATCGCCGGGGCCATTCCAGATCAACCTGTGGGTGCCCGATGATCCACCCCGGCGCGACGCCAAGCGCGAGGCCGAACAGGCCGCGTTCCTGACGCGCTTTGGCCCGCCACCAACGGTGCCTGACGGACCGCTGATCCAGGATTTCGACGCCCAGTTCGCAGCAATCCTGAAAGTCGGGCCACCCGTGGCATCGACCATCATGGGCCTGCTGCGCCCCGAACAGGTGCGCGCGCTGAAAGAACGCGGGATCGCCTGGTTTGCCACCGCGACAACCCTGTCCGAGGCCCGCGCCGCCGAAGCGGCCGGCGCCGATGCCGTCATCGCCCAGGGGGCCGAGGCCGGGGGGCATCGCGGCGCTTTCGCCCCGCAAGACGCGATGCACGGCCTCGTGGGAACGATGGCGCTGGTGCCCGCCGTGGCCGACGCGCTGTCGATCCCCGTCATCGCCGCAGGCGGCATCGGCGACGGGCGTGGCGTTGCCGCCGCGCTGGCGCTGGGGGCGTCGGCGGCAATGGTCGGCACCGCACTCTTGCGCAGCCCCGAGGCCGCGATCACCCCGGTCTGGGACCGCGCCCTTGCAACGGCCCGCCCCGAGGATACAACCCTAACCCATGCCTTTACAGGCCGGGCCGCGCGCAGCCTGCAAAACGCCTTCACCCGTGCCGCCGCCGCCACTGACGCGCCCGACCCCGCGCCCTATCCGGTGCAGCGCCATCTGACCGACGCGATGCGCCGCCAGGCGATCGAGGCGCAGGAGTCAGACCATCTCTATGCCTTGGCCGGGCAGTCCGCCGGACTGGCCCGGCAGCAACCGGCGGGTGAAATCGTTCACATATTGTGGCGGGATGCGCGGGCCCTTCTGGCCTGAGCGACGGACCTTCAGAGCTGGCCGAGCAGGTCCGATGTCGGCCATCCATCGGCTGGCAGCCCCAGCTCGGCCTGCAAATCCTGAACCGCGGCGCGCGTCATCGCCCCCAGAATGCCGGTCGTGCCGCCGGTGTCGTAGCCGCGCGCCTGAAGGCGGCGCTGCAACTCGCGCATCTGGTCACGGCTGAGGCCGGGATCGGGATCGCCCGCGTCATAGATCGGCGCCCCGTCCAGACGCGTCGCGAAATAGGCGGCCGTGACGACATAGGTAAAGCTTTGGTTCCATTCGAACAGAACCCGGAAATTTGGAAAGATCATGAAGGCCGGGCCATTGTGCCCCTGTGGCAGAATGACCGAGGCCTGCATGCTGCCCTGCGGCAAGGTGCCATGACGCGCGGCGACGCCCAGTCGCTGCCACTCGGCCACGCTCATTTCGGTGCGCAAGCCGGTTTGCGTCAGGTCCAGCCCCTGCGGAATGCGCACCTCGTGCATCCAGGGTTCGTTCGCGCGCCAGCCGTGGTGGCGCAGCACCGCCGCACCTGTCAGAACCGCATCCGTCAGCGAATTGCGCAGGTCGATACGCCCGTCCCCGTCGCCATCGACACCGCGCCGCAGAATGTCGCCCGGCAGCATCTGAACCATGCCGATCTCGCCGGCCCAGGCGCCGGTTGTGTTCGCCGGGTCGATCATGCCGCGACGATAAAGCTCGATCATGGCCAGAACATGCGGGCGAAACAGTTCGGGGCGGCGGCAGTCATGGGCAAGCGTGACCAGCGCATCGGCGGTGTTGAAATCGCCCTGAAAGCTGCCGTAATCGGTCTCGAACGCCAGAAACGACAGCATCATCGACGGCGCAACCCCGTATTCGCGCTGCGCGCGTTCGAACACGCCGGCGTTGTCGCGGGCCATCTGCCGGCCGCGGTCCAGTCGGTTCTGGCTGATCAACTGGCGCGAGAACTCGATGAACGGGCGCGTGAAGAAGCCCTGCGCGCGGTCGCGTTGCAGGACCGACTGATCCTGCCGGACCGTGCGAAAGAAGCTGTCGGCAACGTCGCGCGGAATGCCGTCTGCCACCGCCTCGGCCTTCACCCCTTCGACGAAGTCAGAAAAACCGCCGCCGCAGGGCGTTTGGGCGGCGACGGTTCCAGAAAGGCCAAGGGCCAGTACAATGGCAGGCAGGACGGACCGGGACATGGGTAACTCCATTGCATCTCGGTCAGAGCCTAGCAAGCGGCGCACCCGTGGCCAAGCCCGCCCTTTATCGTCATCGCCCGTGCGGAGCCATGAAATCCAGTTCCGGGTTGATCGGGATGATCCGGTTCGGATTGATGCTGTCGTGGCTGTAGTGATAGTGGCGCACGATATGATCCAGGCGCACGGTGCCGGCCACCCCCGGATGCTGGAACAACGCGCGTGTATAGGCCCAAAGGTTGGGGTAATCGACCAGGCGCCGCCGGTTACACTTGAAGTGCAGGTGATAGACGCTGTCGAAACGCACCAGGGTCGTGAACAGCCGCCAGTCGGCTTCGGTCAGACGTTCGCCCATCAGGAACCGGTTGTCGCCAAGGTGGACCTCAAGCCAGTCGAGCGAGTCGAAAAGCGGGTAAACCGCCTCTTCGTAGGCTTCTTGCGTCGTGGCAAAACCGGATTTGTAGACACCGTTGTTCACCGTGTCATAGATCCGGGCATTGATCGGCTCGATCGCGTCGCGCAGATCCGCGGGCCAATAGTCATCGTCATTGCCGGTAATGGCATCAAAAGCGCCGTTGAACATGCGGATGATTTCGCTGCTTTCGTTCGAGACGATCGTGCCGCGCTCGGTGTCCCAAAGGATCGGCACCGTGGCCCGGCCCGAGACCTTGGGGTCGGCGCGGGTATAGACCTCGCGCAGGTAGCGCGCGCCATGCAGCCTGTCGCCGGTCGCGCCATCGAAATCGGTGCGGAATTCCCAGCCCTCGTCCAGCATGTCGGGGTGCACGGCGGAGACATCGATATGATCGTCAAGCCCCTTGAGCGCGCGAAAGATCAGCGCCCGGTGCGCCCAGGGACAGGCATACGATACATAAAGATGATACCGCCCGCTTTCGGCCTTGAACCCGCCTTCACCCGACGGACCCGGCGCGCCGTCGGCGGTTACCCAGTTGCGAAAGCGCGACGTGTCACGCTGAAAGGCGCCGCCCGTGCTTTTGGTATCGTACCATTCCTTGACCCATTCGCCGTCAATCAGCTTGCCCATAGCGGCCTCCTTTCGATTGCAAGACACATCAGGCCATCGCGCCCGTTGCGCAACCTTCGGACGCGCGCAGGCCCTGTGCGGATCGGAACACCCGGAAAACCGCGCATGGTTACAAAAGGGTAACTTGTTTTTGCCACGATTGCCCCCATCATTGAACCTGAACAGAATCGGGGCCGCCATGCTGGAACATCTGCCGGAAGACATCCGCCACGGGCTGGAAACGGCGCGCCTGCGCGCCCAGCGCCGCAGCACGCGCTTGTGCGTTCATGTGGACGGGGCGGTGTTTCCGATTCTACGGCTGTGGGATACCGGCTTTGCCGTCGAGATCGCGCGCGCCCCGCAACTGCGTGGCCTGGTCGATATCTATGACGGCCCGCGCCACCTGATCGAATGCCTGATCATGGCATCCGACAGTGAAAGCGGCGAAATGCATTATGAGTTCAAGCGCGCAACCGTGGTCAGCGATACGCCTGTGCGCGACTATGCCGACGACCGCACCCCGCCCTTTGCCTATCTGCCCGGCCGGGCCTGATGACGTAGCGGCCGGGCGACGGTCGGGATATGCCCAACGCGTGCCGGGACGGGCCCGACGCCGGCACGGGGGTCACGCCGATGCCGCCGCGCCGCCATGACACGCGGCGCAGTCAGGGCGCGGACGGGTTGCGATTGTCCTGGTTTCAGCGAAAAGTGCGTCGTAGATCAGCAGACGCCCACGCAACCCCTCGCCCGCGCCCGTGATCGCCTTGATCGCCTCGACCGCCATCATGGAGCCCAGCACGCCGGGCAGCGGGCCGATCACGCCCGCTTCGGCGCAGGATGGCACGAGACCCGGCGCAGGGGGATGCGGAAACACGCATTCATAGCACGCCCCGCCCCGCGCCGGATCGTAAAGGCCGATCTGCCCCTCCCATTGCGTGATCGCGGCCGACACCAGCGGCTTTTGCAACCGCACCGCGACCCGGTTGACCAGGTAACGGGTGTCCATATTGTCGGTGCCATCCAGGATCAGGTCATATTCAGAAAACAGCGCCTCGGCATCGCTCTCGGTCAGGCGGCGATGATAGGGCCGCACGGTGACGAACGGGTTCAGCGCCAGCATCTGCTCTTGCGCCGAAAAGACCTTGGGCAGGCCGATCCGGGCATCGGTATGAATGATCTGGCGCTGAAGGTTCGAGCCTTCGACGGTATCGTCGTCAATCACGCCGATCGTGCCGACACCGGCGCCGGCCAGATACAAAAGCACGGGCGCCCCCAGGCCACCCGCGCCGATGACCAGCACCCGCGCATCCTTGAGCTTGCGTTGTCCCGGTCCGCCGACCTCGCGCAAGATGATATGGCGGGCATAGCGATTGAGCTCGACCTCTGAGAACGGCGCGCCACCGGAGTCGGGCGCATCGGCCGCCGGTGCCTGCGGCCGGACGCGGCGACGCAGGGCACCCAGCCCCGCACGATACGCCAGCACCAGCGCGGCAGCGCCTGCCAGAACCAGCCACGGCCGGGCATCATTGCCCGTGGCGGTGCGCAGCGGCGATCCCGCAGGCAGTGTCAGGTTGATCAGCACGACCACCGCCCACAGGACGCCCACCAGCGCCAGACGTATCCGCAACGGCACGCGCAGGACGGTGGCCAGCGCCCAGATCGCCACCCCAAGGGCGATGACCCCGAACATTCAGCGCCGCCCCGTCGAACCGAAACCGCCTGAGCCGCGTGCCGTCTCGTCCAGCGTGGCGACCGGCACAAGGCGCACCTGTAGCACCGGCGCGATCACCATCTGCGCGATCCGGTCGCCATGGGCCACGGTATAGGGCGCATCGCCCAGGTTGATCAACGCAACACCCAGCGGCCCGCGATAATCGCTGTCGATCGTCCCCGGCGTATTCGGCAGGGTGATTCCGTGGCGCAGCGCGAGGCCCGAACGCGGGCGGATCTGCATCTCGTACCCCGCCGGAACCGCCACACGCAGCCCGGTCGGCACAAGGATGCGCTGCATCGGGTTCAGGGTCAGCCCGGATCGGCGCTGCCCGTCGGGCAGGTTCGCGCGCAGATCGGCACCCGCGGCACCCGGCGTCGCGTAGCCGGGCAGCGCGATGGCCGGATCGGCCCAATCCTCGCGCATCACGTGCAGGGTGATCGTCATGCGGGTTTCCCGTTCAGGTGATCCGCGATCCGCCCGGCAAGACGCGCCGCCACCTCGGACTTGGGCAGGCGCGGCCAGGCCTCGGCGCCATCGGCGGTGATCAGGTGCACGGCATTCTCGGCGCCGCCCATGATTCCGGTCGCCGGCGACACGTCATTGGCGACGATCCAGTCACAGCCCTTGCGCAGACGCTTTTGCGTGGCATGGTCGACCACGTTCTCGGTTTCGGCGGCGAACCCGACCACAAGCGGGGGGCGCTGCGCGTGACGCGACAGCGTGGCCAGGATGTCGGGGTTTTCGGCAAATTCCAGAACCGGAAGCCCCCCGGCGCCCTTCTTCATCTTCTGCGACGCCTCATGGGCAACGCGCCAGTCCGCCACCGCAGCGGCACAGACCGCAGCATCGGCAGGCAGCGCGGCCTCGACGGCGGCCAGCATCTGGCGCGCCGTTTCGACCGCCACGACCGCGACGCCTTGTGGTGGCGCGACGGTGGCCGGCCCGGTGACAAACGTCACCCGCGCGCCCAGGTCGCGCAAGGCCGCCGCCAGCGCCGTGCCCTGCGCGCCCGAGGATCGATTGGCGATATAGCGTACCGGGTCGATCGGTTCATGCGTCGGCCCCGATGTCACCAGAACATGCCGACCCCGCAGCGGCCCGCCGCCCAGCGCGGCCTCGATCGCCGCCAGGATCGTGGCGGGTTCGGAAAGCCGGCCGGGACCGTGTTCACCGCAAGCCATATCCCCCCGTGCAGGCCCGACCACCTGCACGCCATCGGCCTGCAACATGGCCAGATTGCGCCTAGTAGCGGGGTGTTGCCACATCCGGACGTTCATTGCCGGGGCGATCAACACCCGCTTGTCGGTGGCCATCAGCAGGGTCGATGCCAGATCGTCGGCATGGCCACCGGCCATCTTTGCCATCAGATCGGCGGTGCAGGGTGCGACCACCACCAGATCGGCGGCCCGCGACAACTGGATATGGCCCATCTCGGCCTCGGTCGTCAGATCGAAGAGATCCTGATGCACCGGGTGCCCGGCCAGCGCCGCCACCGACAACGGTGTCACGAATTGCGCGCCCCCCGCCGTCAGGACCGGCACCACCCCGGCCCCGGCCGCCCGCAACAGACGGATCAGTTCCAGCGCCTTGTAGGCCGCGATGCCTCCGCCAATGATCAGCAGGATACGTTTGTCGGCCAGCATCGACGGCTCCTATCGGTTTGGCGCAAGGTTAGAAGCGCCGCCGCGCAAGTTCAACACCCCGCGATGGCAGCCGCCGCTTTGCAAAACGCATCATGGCTGTCACAATGACTTTCGTGGGCTTTGGCGACATGGAGGCAGCCATGACGGGCATCGCTGCGTTTTCGCATGCGCGGGTCGATCTGGGGGCACTGACGCTGTCGGTGTGCCGGGGCGGTCATGGAACACCGCTGATCCTGCTGCATGGCTTTCCGCAAAACCACATGTGCTGGGAGACCGTCGCGCCGGTCCTTGCACGCCATTTCGACGTCATCGTTCCCGATCTGCGCGGCTATGGCGAAAGCGATGCGCCTGCCGACGACCCCGGTCACACCGTCTATTCCAAGCGCACGATGGCGGCCGATGTCGTGGGCCTGATGGATGCCCTGGGCCTGGAGCGCGCGCATATCCTTGGTCATGACCGGGGCGCACGCGTGGCCTATCGGCTGGCACTGGATCATCCTCATCGGGTCGATCGTCTGGGCATCATCGAGATCTTGCCGACACTGGAATACTGGGAGGCGTTCGACGCCGAACTGGGCATGGCGATCTATCACTGGACATTCCTCGCCCAGCCGGCCCCCTTGCCCGAACGGCTGATCGGGCATGACCCCCATTTCTTCATCGACCATTGCCTGCGCAACTGGACATATCACAAGACCCTGGACCTGTTTTCGCCAGCGGCGCTGGGATCGTATCGCCGCCAGGCCAGCGATCCGCTGCGGCTGGCGGCGATGTGTGCCGATTACCGCGCCGGGGCCACCACCGACCGCACGCTGGATGCCGCCGATCAAAAGGCCGGGCGGCTGATCGACGCGCCGCTGCATTTCCTGTGGGCCGAGACCGGCTTTCCGGCGCGCGCCGCCCGTTCGGCGCAGGCCGCGGGGGGCGCGTTCGACCCGGCGGCGACCTGGCGGCGCTGGGCACGGAATGTGACCGCATCGTCCTGCGTCAGCGGCCATTTCGTGATGGAGGAAAACCCCGAAGCCGTCTTGCGCGCCTTTCTGCCGCATTTCGGCGTGGTCTGAGGCGCAGGCGCCGGATCGGCCTATTCCAGCGCGCTTGAGGGGATGATCGGCCAGAAGACGCCGCCGGACCAGACGCCGAACCATTGCGCGCCCGCATGTTCGGCATGGGCGCCCAGATCGACCATGCGGTAAAAGCTCTTGCGGTCGATCAGCGCCTCCAGCCCCGCGCGGATCATCACATAGGGCGCGGGTTCGCCGGTTTCGCCGTCGCGTTCGACGCGAATCGGATGTTCCGACCCGGCGGCGGCATGATCGCCGACATTGGTTTCAAAGGTCAGCACCTGGTCGCGGCCGGTTCCGGACGCGGTGAAATCGACGGCGACAAAGGGTGCGTCATCGACGGTGATGCCGACCTTTTCGACCGGCGTGACCAGGAAATAGCGATCGCCCTCGCGCTTGAGGATGGTCGAGAACAGCCGCACCAGCGGCGCCCGCCCAATGGGCGTGCCAAGGTAATACCAGGTGCCGTCACGGGCGATACGAATGTCCAGATCGCCGCAAAACGGCGGATCCCACAGATGAACCGGCGGCAGCCCGCCCGAACCCGCGGCCTTGCTGGCCGCGCTGGCCAGGCTTTCGGCGGATGGTGTCACATTGTCTTGTTGGCGCATGGAAATTTTCCTTCTTGGTCTGGGCGAAGGGGGCATGGGTGACATATAATCCTGCAAGCACCACAGGTCACGCGCAGCAGCAGGAGACCCCGATGAGCGATACCCTGATCCCGGAGATCGAATCTCTGGCCGAGCGCCTGAAGTCGGCGCGTGACGCCATCGCACCGCGTTTCATCGGGCAGGACGAAGTCGTCGATCTGTCGCTGATCGCGCTTTTGTCGGGCGGACATGCGCTGCTGGTCGGACTGCCCGGACTGGGCAAGACGCGGCTGGTCGATACCCTTTCGACGGTGATGGGGCTAGATTCGAACCGGATTCAGTTCACGCCCGATCTGATGCCTGCCGACATCCTGGGATCCGAAGTGCTGGAAACCGGTGCCGACGGCAGGCGCAGCTTTCGTTTCATCGAGGGGCCGGTGTTCTGCCAACTGCTGATGGCCGATGAGATCAACCGCGCCTCGCCGCGCACGCAATCGGCGCTGTTGCAGGCGATGCAGGAACACGAGGTCACGATCGCCGGCGAACATCGGCCGCTGGGGGCGCCGTTCCATGTGCTGGCAACGCAAAACCCGATCGAGCAGGAAGGCACCTATCCCCTGCCCGAGGCACAGCTTGACCGCTTTCTGGTGCAGATCGACATCGACTATCCCGACCGCGACACCGAACGCGCCATCCTGCTGGCGACAACCGGCAGCGACGAGGCCGCCGCAAGCCCGGTATTCACCGCCGGCGACCTGATCGCCGCGCAGGCGCTGATCCGGCGCATGCCGGTGGGCGAAAGCGTGGTGGCCGCGATCCTGGATCTGGTGCGCGCCTGCCGTCCCGGCACCGATGACACCGACCCCGCCTTGGGCGACAGTCTCAGCTGGGGGCCAGGGCCGCGCGCGGCGCAGGCCCTGATGCTGGCGGTTCGCGCGCGAGCGCTGATCCAGGGCAGGCTGGCCCCATCGGCCGAGGATGTGGCGGCACTGGCCCGCCCGGTCCTGATCCATCGCATGGCCCTGAGCTTTGCGGCGCGGGCGCGAGGCGAAGCCCTTGGCACGATCATCGACCGCGTTGCGGGCCGCGTGACCGGCAGTATCGAGGCCGCGGCCTGATGACCGTCCCACGCGCCCATGCCGACCGCTTTGCGAACGCGCCGGCTACGCGCGGTGCGCTTGACGCGGAGGGCTGCGCGTGAGTTCGGTGGCAACGCGACTGCGCGCCGAGGCCGAGGCGCTGACAGGCGGGCTGGCCCCGCTGCTGGTCGCTGCCGAACATCTGGCCAACAGCGCCCTGCCCGGCGCGCACGGGCGCAGGCGGTCGGGGTCGGGCGCCGAGTTCTGGCAGTTTCGCCCGGCCGAGGCGAACGACGCGGTGGCGCGGATCGACTGGCGTCGCTCGGGTCGCGGGGACGATGTCTTTGTGCGCGAGACCGAATGGCAGGCGGTGCGTGCCGTATCGCTCTGGGTCGATGACGGCGTGGCGATGACCTATTCCGGCGGCAGGGACCGCCCGACCAAGGCCGCGCGCGCCCGCCTTCTGGCGATGGCGCTGGCCCTGGTACTGTTGCGCGGCGGGGAACGCGTGGGCCTGGCACTGCCCGACTTCGCACCCCGAAGCGGGCGCGGGCAGGCCGAACGGCTGGCGCAGGCACTGACTGCAACCGCAGGAACGCAAGAACACGTGGCACCCGACCTCGATTCAACACCGTCCGGGGGCCACGCCGTTCTGTTCTCGGACTTTCTGGGCGATCCGGACATGGTGCATTCGGCCTTGCGCGTGGCTGCCGGCCGGAACCTGCGCGGCATCCTTGTGCAGGTTCTGGACCCGGTCGAAGAGGCTTTCCCCTTCGACGGCCGCACCCGCTTTGAAAGCATGAGCGGGCATCTGAGTTTCGAAACCCTGCGCGCGGGAGATCTGCGCGCGGCCTATCGCGACCGGCTTGCCGCGCGCAAGGATCTGCTGGCCGAACTGGCGCGGCAGGCCGGATGGCGCTTTACCACGCTGCACACCGACCGCCCCGCCGCCGCCGGGCTGTCATGGCTCTATCATGCGTTGGCCGAAGGCCGGAGGCGCTGATGCTGACGTTCGGCGCCCTTGGCTTTGTCAGCCCGGCGATCCTGATCGCCCTGGTGGCCTTGCCGGTCTTGTGGTGGATGTTGCGCGCCGTGCCGCCCGCGCCGGTGCGCCGCCGTTTTCCCGGCATTGCGCTGCTGCTGGGGTTGCACGAACGCGACCCCGAAAGCCAGCGCACGCCCTGGTGGTTGCTGTTGCTGCGCATCGGGGCGCTGGCCGCGCTGATCCTGGCATTGGCCGGTCCGGTGCTGAACCCCCAGCCATCCGAGCCGGGCAGCGGCCCGCTGCTGGTGGTGATGGATGCAAGCTGGGCCAGCGCCGCGAACTGGCCGCAGCACATCGAACGTGCGGGGCAGGCGCTGGCCGAGGCCCGGCGCGAGGGGCGCACGGTGGCGGTTGTCACGCTGACCGCACCGCCCGCCGACCCGCTGGCCTTTCGCGGGGCCGAGCATTGGCAGGAACGTCTTGCCGCGCTGGCGCCGCAACCCGTTGCGCCGCACCCCGATCTGCCGGACTGGGTATCCGCGCTTCCCGCGCAGGTCGATACGCTGTGGTTGTCCGATGGCCTTGCGCATGAGGGGCGCGGGACCCTGCATGACGCCCTCTCCCAGCGCGGCCGGGTCCGGGTATTCGAGCCGCGCCGCGGCGTTCTGGCGCTTGCGCCCGCGCGGTTTGACGGTGGATCAGTCTCGGTGCCGGTGCGGCGCAGCGACCACGACACAGCCCCGACCACCCTCGATCTTGTCGCGATCGGCCCAGATCCGGCGGGCACCGAGCGCGAACTCGCCCGTGCCGAGGCGGCCTTTGCCGCCGGTGAGACCGAAACGGTTGCGGAATTCGCGCTTCAGCCGGAATTGCGAAACCGTGTCACCCGGTTTCAGATCGTCGACCGGCGCGGCGCCGGGGCGACCTCGTTGACCGACGATGGCCTGCGCCGCCGCAAGGTCGGGTTGCTGGATACCCGCGACGATACCGAGGCCCTGGCCCTTCTGACACCGTTGCACTATCTGCGCCAGGCGCTTGCCCCCGGCACCGACCTGATCGAGGATGCCGGAATTGACGAACTGCTGTTGTCCGCGCCCGATGTGATCGTGCTGGCGGACATGCCTGGCCTGAGCGACGACGAAACGACCGCCTTGCTGGATTGGGTGGATGACGGCGGGCTGCTGTTGCGCTTTGCGGGCCCGCGCATGGCG
The DNA here is from genome assembly GCA_001314715.1 of Rhodobacteraceae bacterium HLUCCA12. Classification (GTDB taxonomy): domain Bacteria; phylum Pseudomonadota; class Alphaproteobacteria; order Rhodobacterales; family Rhodobacteraceae; genus Pararhodobacter. The sequence goes on from LJSV01000004.1 coordinate 188,550, forward strand.
GCGGCGGGTCAGGACGACGCGGTCGGAGCCGCGAACCTCCGGCCGGACGATCCGCTGCTGCCCGTGCCCCTGCGGATGGGGGGCCGCACGGTCGGCGGCGCCATGAGCTGGGGCGAACCACGCCGCCTCGCGCCGTTTCGCGACGACACGCCGTTTGCGGGTCTGAGCGTACCCGAGGATGTGGAAATCCGTGCGCAGGTGCTGGCGCAACCGGACCCCGAGCTGGCCGAACGCTCGATCGCGGAACTGGCCGATGGCACACCCCTTGTCACCCGGCGGATGCAGGGCGCGGGGCAGATCGTGCTGTTCCATGTCACCGCCAACGCCGAATGGTCCAGCCTGCCGCTGTCGGGCCTGTTCGTCGACATGCTGGAACGGCTGTCGGTTTCGGCACGCGGCAGCCAGCCCGAACCCGCCGACATGGCCGGAACCGACTGGCAACTGGAAACGCGAATCGACGGTTTCGGGCAGCTTCACCGCGCAAGCGACCGTCCGGCGATAGACGGGGCGGTCCTGTCCGATGCGCTGATCGGCGCGCGCCCGCTTGACGCCGATCTGGCACCCGGCCTGTATGCCGGGCCGTCGCGGCGCGTCGCGCTGAACGCGACCGATGCGACCACCCGGCTGGACGCCGCGCGATGGACCCCCGGCACCGAGATCGAAACCGGCCTGTCGCGTCCCGAACAGCCGCTTGCGGGATATTTCCTGGCTCTGACGGCGATGCTGCTGATGGCCGATGCGCTGGCGACACTGGCGCTTGGTGGCCGGCTTGTGCGCACCGCCATTGCGGTGCTGGCGCTGGGCATGGTCGCGATCGTGCCCGCCGCCGATGCCCAGACCGGAGACCGCGCAGCGCAGTCGTCGCCGGACACCAGCGACGGCCCGGTCGATGCCCGCATTCTCGAAGCGACGGAATCGGTGGTGCTGGCCCATGTCGCCACTGGCGACGCGCGCGTGGACGAGATCGCGCGCGCAGGGCTCGAAGGGCTGTCGGAAGCCCTGTTCCGGCGCTCATCGGTCGAGCCGGGAGCGCCGATGGAGGTGGACCCGGAAACCGACGAACTGGCGCTGTTTCCGTTCCTGTACTGGCCGATCGTCGAGACCAGCCCGATCCCGTCGTCTGACGGATATGCGCGCCTGAACCGGTATCTGCGCTCGGGCGGGATGATCCTGTTCGACACCCGCGATGCCGAGGTCGCGCGGCTTTCCGGCACGACGCCCGAGGCCCGGCGCCTGCGCGCGATCGCCGCCGGGCTCGACATTCCGCCACTGGAACCGGTTCCATCGGATCACGTCCTGACCCGGACCTTTTATCTTTTGTCCGACTTTCCCGGCCGGCATGCCAATTCGACCGTCTGGGTCGAGGCCGCACGCGCCGATGCCGAACGCGCCGAAGGCATGCCGTTTCGCGAACTGAACGACGGTGTCACACCGGTCGTGATTGGCGGCAATGACTGGGCCGCAGCCTGGGCCATCGACGAAGACGGCCTGCCGCTGCTGCCGGTCGGCCGCGGCATGACCGGCGAGCGCCAGCGCGAAATGGCGCTGCGTTTCGGCGTGAACCTGATCATGCATGTGTTGTCGGGCAACTACAAATCCGATCAGGTTCATGTGCCCGCCCTTCTGGAAAGGCTGGGCCAATGACCGGGCTGGGCGGCACGCAGATCGTGTTCGATCCCTATCTGGGCTGGGGCGTGCTGGCCGTCATGGCCACATTGGCCGCGCTGATCACGGTGCTGTCGCTTTGGCGCGGGCTGGCCGGGTGGTGGCTGCGCGCGCTGGGTCTGGCGGCCGTGCTGGCGGCACTGGCAAACCCCGCCCTTCTGACCGAGGATCGCGACCCGCTTGACGACATCGTCCTGATCCTGCGCGACGACACCGGGTCGAACCGGCTGGCAGACCGTGCCGCCCAATCCGACGATGCCGTCGCGCATCTTCGGGCGCGACTGTCTGATATGGGGGTCGATCATCGGGTTGTCCCGGTTCCCGATGGCCTCGACGACAGCGGCACGCGGCTGATGGCGGCCATGGACGACGCGCTGGCGGACCTGCCACGCGACCGTCTGGCCGGCGTTGTCGCGGTCTCGGACGGGATCGTGCACGATGTTGAGGCCGCGCCGGCCCTGCCGGCACCGCTGCATCTGCTGCAAACCGGCGACGACGACGATTGGGACCGCCGCCTGATCGTGCGCAACGCGCCGGCCTACGGCATCCTGGGCGAGCCGGTCACGATGACCCTGCGCATCGAGGACGAGGGCGCGGTGCCGCAAGACCTGCGCGACGAGCCCGTGCGCGTGGGGTTTTCGCTCAACGGCGAGGAGATGCGCTATGCCACGGCACCGGTCGGGCGCGACATGGAGCTGGATCTGACGCTGGAACGCGGCGGGCCCAACGTGCTGCATTTCGTGGTCGATCCGGCTGCCGACGAGTTGACCGCGCGCAACAACGAAGCGGTTGTCCAGATCAACGGCATCCGCGACCGTCTGCGGGTGCTTCTGGTCTCAGGTGAGCCGCATACCGGCCAGCGGACATGGCGCAATCTGCTGAAATCGGACCCGGCCGTCGATCTGGTGCATTTCACCATCCTGCGCCCGCCCGACCGGCAGGATGGCGTTCCGGTCAATGAACTGTCGTTGATCGCCTTTCCGACACGCGAACTGTTCGTTGAAAAGATCGACGAATTCGATCTGATCGTCTTTGATCGCTATCGCCGCCGCGGCATTCTGCCCAACGCCTATTTCGAGAACATCCGCAGCTATGTCGAATCCGGTGGCGCGATGCTGATCTCTGGCGGCGATGAACTGGCAGGGGCAAACAGTATCTTTCATTCACCGCTGGGCCGGATCTTTCCCGCCGAACCGACCGGCCGCGTCTTTGACGAGGCCTACAGACCACGGCTGAGCGAGACTGGCACCCGCCATCCCGTCACCGCCGATCTGGCCGAAGGGCAAGGGGACGGCACCGACGATGCGCCCGGCTGGGGACGCTGGCTGCGCCAGATCGAACTGATCGCGCAATCCGGCGTCACCGTGATGGACGGCATCGACGGCCGCCCGCTACTGGTTCTGGACCGCGTCGGCGAAGGTCGGATCGCGCTTCTCGCCTCGGATCAGGCGTGGCTCTGGGATCGCGGTTTCGAAGGGGGCGGCCCACAGGCAGAGCTGTTGCGCCGGCTGGCACACTGGATGATGGGCGAACCCGACCTTGAGGAAGAGGCGCTGCGCGCCGAGGCGCAGGGCATGGCCCTGCGGATCGTCCGGCGGTCGCTGGAGGAAGGCCCGCATGTCGTCACGATCGAGGATCCGCAAGGCGCGCGGCACGAGCGCGAACTGCAAGAACGGTCGCCGGGCCGCTTTGCCGCCACGTTCGAGGGTGACGAACCCGGCCTTTATCGCCTGCGCGACGGCGATCTGGATGCTGTGGCCGTGCTGGGCCCGACCAACCCGCGCGAATTCGCGACCACGATCGCCAATCCCGATGTCCTGAACCCGGCGATCGCGCCCACGCAAGGCGGCACTGTCCGGGTCGCGCACGGGCTGCCGGATTTGCGCACCGTGGCATCCGGGCGCCAGGCCGCCGGGCGGGGCTGGCTGGGGATTGTCCCGCGTGGCGCCTATGTGACCACCGACCTGCGCCTCGGCGCGGCGCTACCACCCTGGGCCTGGCTGTTGCTGGGCGCTGGCTTGATCCTGGCCGGCTGGCTGCGCGAGGCCCGTCGATAAGGGCTTCCCGCCTTTTGCAGGGCATTCCTCCTTGCCGTTCCCAACATGATCCCGGATCGGCGGAGATCCGCAATCGTGGCTGGACAACACCGGAAATTGGTTATATTTTCTTACCAATAAGGGGGATTTCATGATGGACATGCCCATTCCCGACGCCATGGTCCTGGATCGGCGCGACCGGATCATCGCCGGCCTGCTGGACCTTCTGCCGGCCGAGGCCGTCATCCATGACCCTATGGAAACGCGCGCCTATGAATGCGATGCGCTGACCGCCTATCGCTGTGCACCGTTGGCCGCGGTTCTGCCAGCCACCACGCAAGAGGTGGCAGCGGTCTTGCGGCTGTGCCATGCCGAAGGTGTGAAAGTGGTGCCGCGCGGGGCGGGGACATCGCTGGCGGGCGGGTCGCTGCCGACAGCGGACAGCATCATCCTGGGGGTGGCCCGCATGCGCGCGGTGCTTGAGGTGGATTACCCCAACCGCTTTATCCGGGTTCAGGCCGGCATGACAAACCTCTCGGTCACCGGCGCGGTCGAGGAGGACGGGTTCTTTTATGCCCCGGACCCGTCAAGCCAGTTGGCCTGCGCGATCGCGGGCAATATCGGCATGAATTCGGGCGGCGCACATTGCCTGAAATACGGCGTGACCACCAACAACCTGCTGGGTGTGACCATCGTCTTGATGGATGGCACCGTGGTCGAACTGGGCGGGGCACATATGGATGCGCCGGGGCTGGACTTGCTGGGCGTCGTCTGCGGATCCGAGGGGCAGCTGGGCGTCGTGACCGAGGCCACCTTGCGCATCCTGCCCAAACCCGAGGGCGCGCGCCCCGTCCTGATCGGGTTCGAGTCGAACGAGGTTGCCGGGGAATGCGTCTCGGACATCATCAAGGCCGGGGTGCTGCCGGTGGCGATCGAATTCATGGACCGGCCCTGCATTCGTGCCACCGAGGCCTTTGCCAAGGCCGGGTATCCCGATTGCGAGGCCTTGTTGATCATCGAGGTCGAAGGGTCGGCCGCCGAGATCGATGAACAGATGGGGCTGATTTCGCAGATTGCGCGCAAGCACGATCCGGTGGAACTGCGCGAGAGCCGGTCGGCGGACGAGTCGGCGCGGATCTGGCTGGGGCGGAAATCGGCCTTCGGGGCGATGGGGCAGATCAACGATTACATGTGCCTGGACGGAACGATCCCGGTCTCCAGCCTGCCCCATGTCCTGCGCCGGATCGGCGAGATGTCGCGCGACTACGGGCTGGAGGTGGCCAATGTCTTTCATGCCGGCGACGGCAACATGCACCCGCTGATCCTGTTCGACGCCAACAAGCCGGGCGATCTTGAACGCTGCGAGCAGTTGGGCGCCGATATCCTGACGCTGTGCGTCGAAGTCGGCGGCTGCCTGACCGGCGAACATGGCGTCGGCGTCGAAAAGCGCGACCTGATGACCGCACAATACGACCCGGCGGATCTTGAGGCTCAACTGCGCGTCAAGGACGCGTTTGATCCGAAATGGCTGTTGAACCCGGCCAAGGTTTTCCCGCTGGATGCGACGGCCAGCCGTCGTGCCGCGTAAGCGTCCCGCATCCAGCCCCTGACCCCGGATATGTGCAAGCCGATGACCGACCGGAACATGCAATGCGCGTAAGCAGCGAAAGCGAGCTGGCCGAGGCGATCCGCGATGCCTCTGGGCCTCTGACGGTGATGGGCGGCGGCACGCGGCCGGTGGGTCGCCCGGTGGACGGCACGCCGCTGTCCGTGGCCGGGATCAGCGGTATCCGGCTGCATGAGCCCGGCGCCCTGACGCTGGTTGCCGCGGCCGGCACGCCCATGACCGAGATCGAGGCGACCCTGGCCGCGGCCGGGCAGCGCCTGCCCTTCGAGCCGATGGACCATCGCGCCCTTCTGAGAACCGAAGGCAGCCCGACCATCGGCGGAGCGGTCGCAACCAATGCATCGGGCCCGCGGCGGGTGCTGGCCGGGGCCTGCCGCGACAGCCTGATCGGCGTCAGGTTCGTCGATGGCACCGGGCAGATCGTCAAGAATGGCGGGCGGGTGATGAAGAATGTCACCGGCTATGACCTGGTCAAGCTGATGGCGGGGTCGCATGGCACGCTGGGCGTGCTGTCCGAGGTCGCCTTCAAGGTGCTGCCGCGCCCGGAAACCGAGGCCACGCTGGTCTTGCATGGGCTGCCTGCCGAACAGGCCGTCGCGGCCATGTCGGCGGCACTGGGATCGCCCTATGAGGTGAACGGCGCCGCGCATCTGCCCGATGGTCGCACGCTGCTGCGTATCGAAGGCTTTGCCGCCTCGGTCGCCTATCGCTCCGAGGCCTTGGCCCGGCAACTGGCCGAACATGGCCGGGCCGATCCTGTCAGCGCCCATGACAGCGTTGCACTTTGGGCCGGTGTCCGCGACGTGGCACCGCACCTTGACGAGCCCGGCGATGTCTGGCGCCTGTCGGTCAAACCCTCGGACGCGCCGGGCCTGGCCGCACGCGCGGGCGGGGCGGCGCTTTTTGACTGGGGCTGCGGGCTGGTCTGGCTGCTGCGCCCCGAGGGCGAGGATCTGCGCGCGCGGCTGGGTGCGTTCCAGGGCCATGCCACATTGGTACGCGCCAGCCACGAGACGCGCGCAAGGATCGCCCCGTTTCACCCCGAGATCGCCCCGATCGCCGCGCTTTCGGCGGGGTTGCGGGCCCGGTTCGACCCGCGCGGCATCCTCAATCCCGGCCTGATGGGCTGACCCGCAACAAGGCTGACCCATGCAAACCCATTTCACGCCCGCCCAACTCGAAGATCCCGGACTCGCCCGCGCAAACCAGATCCTGCGGGCCTGCGTGCACTGTGGCTTCTGCACGGCGACCTGCCCCACCTATGCGGTTCTGGGCGACGAACTGGACAGTCCGCGCGGACGTATCTACCTGATGAAGGAAATGCTGGAATCCGGCCGCCCGGCGGATGCAAGGACCGTCAAGCATATCGATCGCTGCCTGTCGTGCCTGTCGTGCATGACGACCTGCCCCTCGGGCGTGCACTACATGCACCTGGTCGATCACGCGCGCGACCACATCGAGCGCACCTATCGCCGCCCGCTGATGGATCGGTTGCTGCGGTGGACGCTGGCACGGGTGATCCCGCATCCGACGCGGTTCCGGCTGGCGCTGCTGGGTGCGCGGATCGGTCGGCCGTTCGCGTTCCTGATGCCGGATGCCCGTCTGCGGGCCATGCTGGCGATGGCTCCGCGCCAGCTTCCGCCGGTCAGCCGCAACGACGATCCGCAAACCTTCACGGCGCAGGGCAAATGCCGCAAGCGCGTGGCGCTGATGACGGGCTGCGCGCAACGCGCGCTCAACACCGACATCAACGATGCCACGATCCGGCTGCTGACCCGGCTGGGCTGCGAGGTGGTGGTCGTCGAAGGCGCCGGTTGCTGCGGCGCGCTGAGCCATCACATGGGCCGGACAGGCGAAAGCCATGCCGCGGCAGAACGCAATATCCGCGCCTGGATGGCCGAAGATCGCAGCAAGGGGTTGGATGCGATCGTCATCAATACCTCGGGCTGCGGCACCACGGTCAAGGATTACGGCCATATGTTTCGCAACGGGCCGCTGGCGGACGACGCGGTACGCATCGCGCACCTGGCGCGTGACGTGACCGAGCTGCTGGCGGAGCTGGAGATCGACGCGACAGCACCCGAACCGATGCGGGTGGCGTATCATTCCGCCTGTTCGCTGCAACACGGCCAGCAGATCAGGACCGCGCCCAAGGATCTTCTCAAGCGGGCGGGGTTCGACGTGGTCGAACCCGCCGACGCGCATCTGTGTTGCGGCTCGGCCGGCACCTACAACCTGTTGCAGCCCGAGATTTCCCAGGCGCTGAAGACACGCAAGATCGCCACGCTGGAAGCCCGGTCGCCCGAGGTGATCGCGGCGGGCAATATCGGCTGCATGATGCAGATCGCCTCGGGCACGGGAATTCCGGTCGTGCATACGGTGGAACTGATCGACTGGGCGACCGGCGGCCCGCGGCCGCGCGCACTCAGCGCCGAGGGGCACACGGCGCAACCCGTGCCAAACCTGCGCTGATCGCAACCGGATCGGCCTGGGAATGATCCCCGCGCCCATCGGCTCCGCCGCAAGACGGAGCACAGCGCCGCGAGGGGGCGGCGCAGGGCGACCGAAACCGCAGAGAATGCGCATTTTCAGCCTCTTGAAACCGGGGCGCGCGTTTCCCAGATTCCAGATGCGCGACGCCCGAACGGGGTCCGCATCAACCCCCGCCCGGCCGGGAAACCGGCGGGCACATAGCAAGCATCGCTCAATGGAGGATGACCCATGCGCAATTTCGATCCGTCCCCGCTTTTCCGGGCCACCGTCGGCTTTGACCGAATGGCCGATCTGATGGACAGGGTTCTGGCCGCCGACCCGGCACAACCCACCTATCCCCCCTACAACATCGAGAAGACCGACGAGAATGCCTATCGCATCTCGGTCGCCGTCGCGGGGTTTGCCGCCGATGAACTGAATGTCGAGGTGAAGGAAAACGCGCTGGTGATCTCGGCGCGCAAGCCCGAGGAAGAGGGCAAACGCACCTTCCTGCATCGCGGCATCGCGACGCGCGCGTTCGAACGCCGCTTTCACCTTGCCGACCACATCAAGGTGACCGGCGCGACCCATGCCGACGGCATGTTGCATATCGATCTGGTGCGCGAGATCCCCGAGGCGCTCAAACCCCGGCGCATCGAGATCGCCCGCGCAGAATCCGGCGGCGCACTGGTGGATGCCTCGGCGGCCTGAGCGCCCCGGCGCCGCAAGGCTGAACCGATGATCGCGATCGCGGGCGGGGACCGGTGAGGGCTCCCGCCCGTCGTCATATGGCGGCTGCGCCGCCACATTCCTCCCGTTGGGCCGGGCCGCGCGCCTGCGGCGCGCGGCAAAGGGGGCGCTGCCCCCTCTGGGCCTTCGGCCCATTCACCCCCGGCGTATTTGTCGGCAAGATGAAGGGGCCGGGGGCGCGCATGCCGATTTGCCAAGACCGCGGGGGGCGCCGTGGAGACACGAGAATGGCGCCTCAACGGCCGGAAACGGGGTCATGGCAGGAGGACATGCCCGCAGCGCGCGGCGGGCATTGACCTGATCAGATGCTGAGGCAGACGTATTTCATTTCCAGGTAGTCGTCGATCCCGTGGTGCGACCCCTCGCGCCCCAGGCCCGATTGCTTGACGCCCCCGAAAGGCGCGACCTCGGTCGAGATGATCCCCGTGTTCACGCCGACGATGCCGTATTCCAGCGCCTCTTGCACCCGCGTGATCCGGCCCATGTCGCGGGCATAGAAATACGCGGCAAGGCCAAAGATGGTGTCGTTGGCATAGCCGATCGCCTCGTCCTCGGTGTCGAAGCGAAAGAGCGGCGCCAGCGGACCGAAGGTCTCTTCCTTTGCCACCTTCATCGACTGCGTGACCCCGGTCACGATCGTCGGCTCGAAATAGGTGCCGCCGTTGCCATGCCGCCGCCCGCCGGTCAGAAGCTGCCCGCCCTGCGACAGCACGTCGGCGATATGCTCCTCGACCTTTTCGACCGCGTCTTCGTTGATCAGCGGCCCAAGGTCGGTGCCCGGCTCAAGCCCGTCGCCGACCTTCAGCGCCTCGACCGCGGTCTTGAGCTTTTCGGCAAAGGCGTCATAAACCCCGGACTGGACATAGATGCGATTGGCGCAAACACAGGTCTGGCCGTTGTTGCGGTACTTGGACATGATCGCGCCCTGGACCGCGGCATCGAGATCGGCGTCGTCGAAGACGATGAACGGCGCGTTGCCGCCCAGTTCCATCGAGCATTTCATCACCTGATCGGCGGATTGGCGCAGCAGGATCCGACCCACCTCGGTCGAGCCGGTGAAGGTCAGTTTGCGCACTGCCGGGTTCTCGCAGAATTCCTTGCCGATGTCCGAGGAGCGCGAGGAGGTCACGACCGACAAGACGCCCCTGGGCACGCCGGCGCGTTCGGCCAGAACGGCCATCGCCAGGGCCGACAGCGGGGTTTCCGCCGCCGGGCGGGCGACGAAGCCGCAACCGGCGGCCAGCGCCGGCGCGACCTTGCGCGCGATCATCGCGTTGGGGAAGTTCCACGGCGTGATCGAGGCCGCGACCCCGATCGGCTGTTTCAGGACCGTGATGCGCTTGTCGCGCATATGCCCCGGAATCGTCTCGCCATAGATGCGCTTGGCCTCTTCGCCGAACCATTCGACGAAGGCCGCGCCATAAAGGATCTCGCCGCGCGCCTCGGCCAGCGGCTTGCCCATCTCGGCGGTCAGGATCGCGGCCAGGTCGTCGGCATTGGCCACCATCAGGTCATACCACTGGCGCAGGATCGCCGCACGCTCCTTGCCGGTGCGTGCCGCCCAGTCCTTTTGCGCCGCCTGCGATGCCGCGATCGCCCGTGCGACCTCGGTCCGGCCCAAGTCGGCGATCTGGGCGATCACATCGCCGCGCGCGGGATTGCGCACGTCGAACCGCGACCCGTCGTCCGCATCAACCCAATCCCCGCCAACGAAGGCGCGGGTTTCAAGAAGCGACGGGTCCTTCAGAAGGGAACGAAGATCGGTCGGTCGGTCTAGCATGCGAGCCTCTCTGGTTTGGTCGGGGCTTGCCGCCCCGGCAAGTTTGCGTGAGTTTGACCATATCCGAAGGGGGAAAACAATGGACCAAACCGACGACCTGAGCCGCGCCTATGTCAACGCCGATTTCATCGAGGACGCCGCCAGCTACCCGCCGCGCTGGCGGACCGAGGCCGCCACGTTTCGCGCCACGCTGGGGGCGCGGGCGCGGACCGGACTTCCCTATGGGCCCGGCGAACGCCAGACCTTCGATCTGTTCCTGCCCGAAGGCCCGGCCCGCGGGCTGATGGTGTTCATCCATGGCGGCTACTGGATGGCCTTTGGCCCCGGCGACTGGTCGGGCCTTGCGCAAGGCGCGCTGGCGCGCGGCTGGGCAGTGGCCATGCCCGGCTACACATTGGCGCCGCACGCGCGCATCGCCGCCATGACGCGCGAGATCGAAACCGCGATCGGCGCCGCTGCCGCAATGGTGGACGGCCCCATCGTTGTGACGGGGCATTCCGCCGGCGGGCATCTGAGCGCGCGGATGGCCTGTGTCGACATGACCCCCGACTGGGCCGCGCGCCTGCGCCGTGTGGTGCCGATTTCGCCGCTGGCCGATCTGCGGCCGTTGCGCCGGACCACCATGAACGAGACGTTGCACCTGGACGCCGCCGAGGCCCAGGCCGAGAGCCCGGCGCTTCTGGCGCGGCGCGACGGAAGCGAAGTGTTCGTCTGGGTCGGCGCGCAAGAACGCCCGGCGTTTCTGTGGCAGGCCCGGCTGTTGTCGGAAGAGTGGAACTGCCCGTGGCACGCCGCCACCGGGCGGCACCATTTCGACGTGATCGAGCCGTTGCGTGAAGCCGAGAGCGACTTGACGCAAGTCTTGCTGGGCGGCCTTTAGCACAGGTGATGGCCGGGTTGCCCCCTGGCCGATCCGTTACTTGGTGCCGGCGCTGCCGTCGAATTTCTTTTCCAGCGAGGTCCAGCAATCCAGGTAGTCATCCTGGAGCGGGGCCTCGGTCGCGGCCCATTCGGTCAGGTGCTGCGGGAACCGGGTCTCGAACATGAACGACATGGTGTTGTCCAGTTTCTCGGGCTTCAGATCCGCGTTCGAGGCACCTTCGAAGGCCGTGCGATCGGGGCCATGCGGCAACATGCAGTTGTGCAGGCTCATGCCGCCGGGGGCGAAGCCCTGCGGCTTGGCATCATACTGGCCATAGATGTTGCCCATGAGTTCGGACATGAGGTTCTTGTGATACCATGGTGGCCGGAAACTGTGCTCGGCCACCATCCAGCGTTCGCGAAACAGCACGAAGTCGATATTCGCCGTGCCCGGCTGGCCCGACGGGGCCGTGAGAACGGTAAAGATCGACGGATCGGGATGGTCGAACAGGATCGCGCCGACCGGGCTGTAGGTGCGCAGGTCGTATTTGCAGGGGGCGTAGTTGCCGTGCCATGCGACCACATCAAGCGGCGAATGGCCGATGACGGTTTCGTGGAACTGGCCGCACCATTTGACGATGACCCGGCTTTGCGTCTCGCGGTCCTCGAAGGCGGCAACCGGGGTCTTGAAGTCGCGCGGATTGGCCAGGCAGTTCGCGCCGATCGGGCCGCGCCCCGGCAATTCGAATTTCTGGCCATAATTTTCGCAGACAAAGCCACGGCAGGGGCCTTCCAGCACCTCGACGCGATAGACCATGCCGCGCGGAAGGATGGCGATCTCCTTGGGTTCGAGGTCGATGATCCCCATCTCGGTGCAAAAACGCAACCGCCCCTCTTGCGGCACGACCAGCAGCTCGCTGTCGGCGGAATAGAAGTATTCATCCACCATCGAGGCGGTCACCAGATAGATATGGCTTGCCATGCCGACCTGAGTGTTGACATCCCCTGCCGTGGTCACGCTGCGCATGCCGGTCAGCCAGGTATAGCTTTCGCCTGCGGTGGGCATCGGCACCGGATCCCAGCGATACTGGCCCAGGCTGATCACATCGGGCAGAACGTTGGGCGCGGTTTTCCAGTGCGGCAGGTCGATCTTGCGAAACCGCGATGTGTGCTTGACCGACGGGCGGATGCGATAGCACCAGGCGCGCTCGGGCTTGGGCTGGGTGAAGGCCGTGCCCGAAAGTTGTTCGGCATAAAGACCGTAGTTGCATTTCTGCGGCGAGTTCTGGCCCTGCGGCAGCGCGCCGGGCAAGGCCTCGGTTTCGAAATCGTTGCCGAAGCCGGGCATGTAGCCTTCATGCGTGCCAATGCTGGTCGAGGCGCGGATCATGCCGCGCGGCAGGCTGTGTTCGGTCATGGCGTCCTCCGTTTCGCTGATGCCCGCTGCGGCGCGGGTTTGCGCCAGAATTCATTGCAAGTGCAACAATGTCAACCCTCGCCGCGATGGTCGTTGCAAGCGCATTGATCTGGCGGGCGGTTTGTGATCGGCTGCCAAGCTATCGAAGCGATGCGAGCGCCAGACCATGTCCGACCACCCATTGCGGGAGTTCGATCTCCACACGTTCTTGCCCTATCGGCTGGTGGCCGCGGCAAATCGCACCAGCCGGGCCTTTGCCGAACGTTATCGCAGCGAATTCGGCATCTCGATCGCCGAATGGCGCGTTCTGGCGCATCTCAATCATGCCGGGGCGGTCTCGGTCCGCGACATCGAGGCGCGGGTGGACATGGAAAAGTCAAAGGTCAGCCGTGCCGCCAGCCGGCTGCAAGATGCGGGCTACATCACCAAACATGTGAACGGCGGGGATCGTCGGTTGCTTGAACTGCGGCTGACGCCGTCGGGGCAGGCACTGGTGGCAAGGTTGCTGCCTGTCGCCGTTGCCTATCAGCAAGAAATGCTGGAGCGACTGGGCGATGCCGCACCCGGCCTGATCAAGGCGCTGGACATCTTGCTGCGCGACCTGCCGCCGGGCAATGGCGAGACCTGAGCACGCGGCACTGGTTTCGCTTGCGGCAGCGTGTCGCGGCGCTGGCGGGATTTCGGGCTTCACATTTCTGACAGAAATAGTAGGCTTTGATTGCCCAGCCAATACGCCCTCAGGCGTCCGCCCGGCACCCTGCCACGAAAAAATGGAGTGATGCCATGACGTTCCCGTCCCGCATGTTTCTGGCCGCGGCGCTGCTGATCCCTTCGGCCCTGGCGGCAGAGCCCTATACCTATGCCGAATTCGAGGCTTCGGTGCCGCATATCGACCTTGAGACCTGCCCCGAAGCACTGCTCGAAGGTGATTCCGAGGCTGACGTCTTCTGCCGTGTCTCGATGCACAACGACGCCTTGCATATCTATGTGTTCGAAACCGAAGGCACCCAGGAATTCGTCGCGCTTCACACGCGCTATGAGGACCAGTTCATGCTCGATTTCGCCGACTGAAACGGCCCGCCGCGCGCACGGGGACCATGCCTTGCGCAGGCGCCCGGTTCGGCGCAGGATGAAGCCGTTTCAACGGACGCGGTTTCATGATCCAGGCACTGGCGCTGATCCTGACCTGCCAGCTTGCAGGCGAAGCCCTGGCGCATTGGACCGGCTTGCCGGTTCCCGGCCCGGTGCTTGGTCTGGGTCTGATGTTGATCCTGCTTTCGGCATCGGCACGCATCGCCGGGCTGGTCGTGCCCGTCGGCACGGGCATCTTGCGCCACATCGCGCTGTTGTTCGTACCGGCCGGCGTCGGCGTCGTCGGGCATCTGGATCGGCTGGGGCCACAGGCGGCCGTGCTGGCCGCGGCAATCGTCGTCTCGACGGTGCTTGCCATCGCCGCCGGGGCGTTGGCGTTCAGGCTGGTCGCGCGCTTGACCGGATCGGAGGATGGCGATGCGTGACTTCGCCGAGATCTGGTCTTATCTCGCCTCGGGCCCGCTGATCTGGCTGACCTTGACGCTGGTCGCCTATCTGGTCGGCGATACCTTGTCGCAAGCCTTCGGCCGCAACCCCGCTGCGAACCCCGTCCTGATTGCGATCATCCTGCTGGGGCTGGTCCTGTGGCTCAGCGACACGCCCTATCCGGTCTATTTCGAAGGCGCGCAATTCGTGCACTTCCTGCTGGGGCCGGCGACGGTGGCACTGGCGATCCCGCTCTGGCAACAGGGGCGTCAATTGCGCCGGTCCATGCTGCCGGTGGCGGCGGGTTTGCTGACCGGCTCGCTGGTCGCGGTCGTATCCGCCCTTGGCATTGCCCATGCGCTGGGGCTCGACCGCGAGACGCTGGCCGCGCTTGCCCCCAAAAGCACAACGGCACCCGTCGCCATCGGGATCGCGCAGACGCTGGGCGGATCGCCGACGCTGGCTGCGGTCCTGGTGCTGCTGACCGGGATCACCGGTGCAATGGTTGCAACACCCGTGCTGAACGCCTTGCGCATTCGTGACTGGCGCGCACGCGGGCTGGCCGTGGGGACAGCGGCGCACGGTATCGGCACCGCGCGGGCGCTTCAGGTCCACACGCGGGCGGGCGCCTATGCCGCGATCGGCATGGGGCTGAACGCGATCCTGACCGCGTTTCTGGCACCGCTGATCTTTGGCCTGCTGGGCTGAGGGCCGTCAAGGGGCCACGGTGATCCGGCGGCCGCGTCGCTCATAGGCAGGCTTCGAACAACTTTCGGGTATTGTCGCGCGTCATCTCCACCGGGTTCCCCCCGCAGGACGGGTCCTGCAACGCCATGTCGGTCAGTTCGCCAAGGCGCGCGGCCTCGACCCCAAGCGCGCCCAGATTGGGCGGAATCGCAAGTGCGGCCCGCAGATCCATGATCCGCGCGCGAAATCCGTCGAAACCGTCCGCGATCCCCAGATAGGCGGCGGCGCGTGCGATCCGGCCTTCGATTGCAGCCCGGTTGAAATCCAGCACCATGGGCATGACCACGGCATTGGTGGTGCCATGATGGGTGTTATAGACCGCGCCGACCGGGTGGCTGAGGCTGTGAATCGCGCCCAGCCCCTTTTGAAACGCAACCGCCCCCATCATCGCCGCCGACATCATCTGCGCGCGCGCCTCCAGATCCGCAGGTTCGGCATAGGCGCGCGGCAGGTTTTCCAGCACCAGGCGCATCCCCTCAAGGGCGATGCCCTGCGACATCGGGTGATAATGCGGGCTGCAATAGGCCTCAAGGCAATGGGCCAGCGCATCCATTCCGGTGCCAGCGGTGATGAAAGGCGGCATGCCGACCGTCAGTTCGGGATCGCAGATGGTCACGGCGGGCATCAACCGGGGATGAAAGATGATCTTCTTCTGATGCGTCGCGCTGTTGGTCAGGACCCCCGCGCGCCCCACCTCGGACCCGGTGCCCGCGGTCGTGGGCACCGCGATGATCGGCGCGATCTTGTCGGCATCGGCGCGTGTCCACCAATCACCGACATCCTCAAGATCCCAGACCGACACCGTCTGCCCGGCCATCAGCGCGATCATCTTGCCCAGATCCAGCGCCGACCCGCCACCGAAACAGACCACGCCATCATGCCCGCCCTGGCGAAAGACCCCCAGACCGGCCTCCATGTTGGTCTCGTTCGGGTTCTGATCGACCTCGGAAAAGACCGCGCGGCCCAGGCCCCCGGCCTCCAGCACGTTCAAGGCCTGCGCGGTGATCGGCAGCGCCGCCAGCGCCTTGTCGGTCACCAGAAGCGGGCGCGTCATGCCGGCGGACTGACACGCCTCGGCCAGTTCGGTGATCCGGCCCGCGCCAAAGCGGATCGCGGTGGGGTATGACCAGTTCGTTGTCGGAACGCTCATGTCGTCACCTTCTTCAAATGATAGGACTTGGGCCGCGTGACCGCATGAAACCCCAGCGGCGACAACGCCGCGCCGCGCCCGGTATCCTTGCACCCCGTCCAGCACAGCGCCGGGTCAAGATAGTCGCAGCGATTCATGTAGATCGTGCCGGTATCGATCCTGGCACCGATTTCAGCGGCCTTGTCGGCATCGCGCGTCCAGATCGAGGCCGTCAGCCCGAAAGGCGAGTCGTTCATCAGCGCAATTGCCGCGTCGTCGTCCCTGACCGGCATGATCCCGACGACCGGGCCAAAGCTTTCCTCGCGCATCACGCGCATCGAGTGATCTACCCCAACCAGGATCTGCGGGGCCAGGTACGCACCGCCATCATCGGCCGGAAACCGCGCCGGGTCGATCAGCGGTTTCGCCCCCGCCGCCACCGCCTCGGCAATCTGCGCCCGCACCACGGCCGCGAAACGTGCATGGGCCATTGGCCCCAGCGTTGTTTCGGCCTCGAACGGGTTGCCCAGCTTCAGGCGATTGGTCCAGGCCACGGCCTTTTCGACGAAGGCGTCAAAAAGGCTTTCATGCACATAGATCCGTTCGATCCCGCAGCAGCACTGCCCCGCATTGAACATTGCGCCGTCCATCAACCCCTCGACCGCGGCGTCGAGGTCCGCATCGGCGCGGACGTAGCCCGGATCCTTGCCGCCCAGTTCCAGCCCCGTGGCCGTGAACGTCCCCGCCGCGGCCCGCTCGATCGCCGCGCCCCCGGCCACCGAACCGGTGAAGTTCACGAAGCCGAAATTGCGCCCGGCGATCAAGGCCTCGGTGGTGTCATGATCCAGCACCACGTTCTGGAACACCTCGGCCGGTACGCCCCCGGCATGAAACGCCTCGGCCAGCCGCTCGCCGACCAGCAGGGTCTGCGTGGCGTGCTTGAGCATGACACTGTTGCCCGCGATCAGGGCCGGGGCGATGGTGTTGATGGCGGTCAGATAGGGGTAGTTCCACGGCGCGATGATGAAGACCACGCCCACGGGTTCGCGCGCCAGGAAACGGTGAAACCCGTCGCTGTCTTCCACCACATCAGGCGCCAGCGCATCGCCTGCGATCGCGGCCATGTAATCGGCCCGTTCCTTCACCCCGCCGAATTCGCCGCCATAGCGCACCGGGCGGCCCATCTGCCAGGCCAGTTCCTCGACGATGCGCGCGGTCATTCCCTCCAGCGCGGCCACCCCGGCCTTCACCCGCGCGATACGCTCTTCCAGCGGCAGCGCGGCCCAGCCTGACTGTGCCTCCCTGGCCCGCGCGGCGGCCGCTTGGGCATCCTCAAGCGACAGCGCAGTGCGCTCGGCATAGATCCGTCCGTCAACGGGTGACACGCATTGAATCGTTCTGGTCATGAACTCACCTTTCGCACCTGGCAGCGGGGACGGGCTTGCCCCCCGCTTGCCCCTGTTGCCGGGTCAGGCCCGCTCCAAGCCGCGCTGGCGCTCGAAATCGGTCACGACGCGATCGGCCTCGGCCACCTCCCAGCGCGCGGCGTGGACATAATGTGCCACCACCGCATCGCCCAGGGCCGCGCGCAACCACTCGGAACTTTCGGCCAGATCGGCAGCCTCGCGCAGGGTCTTTGGAATCTCGCGCACCCCTTCGGCATGGTACATGTCACCCCTCAACTCAGGCTCCAGCTCCAGGTTCCGCTCGATCCCGTCCAGCCCGGCCGCCAGCAGCGCGGCGCAGGCCATATAGGGGTTCAGGTCCGACCCGCCGATCCGGCATTCGACGCGCACGGCCTTGGAATTCTCGCCGCAGATGCGAAAACCAGCGGTCCGGTTATCGCATGACCACACGGCCTTGGTCGGGGCGAACAGACCCACGCAGAACCGCTTGTAGCTGTTGACATAGGGGGCCAGGAACAGCGTGATCTCGCGGGCATGCGCCAGCTGTCCGGCCAGGAAATGCTTCATCAGCGCCGACATGCCGTGCGCCTCGTCGGCGTCGTGAAACGCGGGTGATCCGTCAAGGGTCCACAGCGACTGGTGCACGTGGCTGGACGAACCGGCCTTGGCGGTGTCGTATTTCGCCATGAAGGTGACGGCGCGGCCCTGGGCATGCGCGATCTCCTTGGTCGCGGTCTTGATGATCACGTGGTTGTCGCAGGTGGTCAGCGCATCGGCGTAGCGCACGTTGACCTCAGCCTGACCCGCATCGGCCTCGCCTTTGGTGTTCTCGACCGCGATACCGGCCCCGTAAAGGCCATTGCGCAGGGCTCGCATCAAGGGCTCTTCCTTGGTGGTCTGGAAGACGTGGTAATCCTCGTTGTAGCCCGAGATCGGCACCAGATCGCCGGTGCCAAGATCGCGCAACGACTCGTAGCTGTTGTCGAAGACATAGAATTCCAGCTCGGTCGCCATCATGGCATCGAAGCCCAGCGCGCGGGCGCGCGCCACCTGCCGTTTCAGAACGGCGCGCGGCGATTGCGCGATCTCCGCGTGCGTATGATGATCCAGAAGATCACACAGAACCAGCGCCGTGCCGTCCAGCCAGGGCACGCGCCGCAGCGTGTTCAGGTCGGGTTTCATGACATAGTCGCCGTATCCCTGCTCCCAGCTCGCGGTGTCATAGCCGGGAACGGTATTCATCTCCATGTCCACCGTCAGCAGGTAATTGCAACAATGGGTCTCGGCATGGCCGCCGTTCAGGAAATGCGCGGCATGAAACCGCTTCCCCATCAGCCGGCCCTGCATGTCGATCGCGGCAACGACCACCGTATCGATCTCGCCCGCATCGAAGGCCGCCTGCAATGTCTCCAGCGTCAACATGCCCTGCATTCCGTCTCCCTCGGCCCAAGGCCGCCTTTCATTTTGCTAAAAATACGCACAGGGGGTTCTCAGGGGGGGCGCGTGCGCCCCCCTGAGGCGGGGGTGCGGGGGCGGCAGCCCCCGCACCCCCGGCCGACGGATCAGCCGTAACGATACGGGCGCCCGGCCCGGTCCATGGCGGCGTTGTAATCCCGAAAGATCTGGACGACCCGCGCCTTGGTTTCGCTTTCCGAGGCGATCTCCTCCCAGAACTCGCGCGCGGCCTGTTCGACCGTGGCCCATTCATCATCCGGGATCGAGGTCAGCTCCAGCTTCTCGCCCTCGGTGCGCAACCGCGCCTCGCCGGCCCAGTACCAGTGCTGCCGGTAATAATGCGACTGTTCGAAACAGGTCGCCATCAGGTTCTGCAAATGCTCGGGCAGTTCGTTCCAGCGATCCATGTTGGCAAAGAAATGCCCGATCCAGGCGCCCGAGATGTTGTTGGTCAGGAAATGCGAGGTCACATCAGCCCAGCCCACTTCATAGGCTTCGGTGATGCCGCACCACGCCACGCCGTCGATCTCGCCGGTCTGAAGCGAGATCTCGACATCTTCCCAGGGCACGGTGACGGGCACGACGCCGAACTGCGACAGGAACCGCCCCGCCGTGGGGAAGGTGAACACCCGCTTGCCCTCGAGATCGGCCAGCGAGGTGATCGCCGACGAAGTGATGAAATGGCACGGATCCCAGGCTCCGGCCGAGATATGCTTGATGCCGACGCTTTCATATTCTTCGGCCCAGATCTCGTTCAGGCCCCAGTCGTTGAACAGCGCCGGGACGTCCAGGCTGTAGCGGCTAGCAAAGGGAAAATAGCCGCCGAAGACCGTCACCTCGGTCGGCCCGGCCATCGAATCGTCGTCCGACTGCACCGCGTCGATCGTGCCGCGCTGCATGGCCTGGAACAGCTCCTGCGTCGGCACCAGCTGATCGGCATAGAAAAGGTCGATCTGCATCTCGTCGCCGGCAATGGCGTTGAACATGTCGATCGCGGGCTTGGCCACCTGTTCGCCCAGGCTGGTGCCGGCATAGGTCTGCAGACGCCAGCGGATCGTCGATTGCGCCTTGACTGCGGGCGCCGCCAGGGTGGCGGCACCGGCCAGCGCGCCGGTGGTCAGAAACGTGCGTCTTGTGGTCGTCATGGTCTTACCTCCGTTGGTTGCGGCTCTTCGTTATGGGTCGTCACGGATTATAGAGCGTCTGCGGCAGCCAGAGCGCGATCTGGGGAAACAGCATGATCAGCGCCAGCCCAAGGATCATCACCCCCACGAAGGGCACGATCGAGCGGTAGATGTCGCGCAATGTCACCTCGGACGGGGCCATGGCGCGCATCAGGAACAGGTTGTATCCGAACGGCGGCGTCATGTAGGCGATCTGGCATGTGATGGTATAAAGCACACCATACCAGATCAGATCGAATTCCAGCATTCGCACGATGGGCACATAAAGCGGCGCCACGATCACCAGCATGGCGGTGTCGTCCAGGAACGTGCCCATGATGATGAACGACAATTGCATCAGGATCAGGATCTGCCAGCGGTTCAGGCCCAGATCCTCGACGAACAGCGCGCGCACGAAATCGACCGCGCGCAACCCGTCGAACACCGCCCCGAACGCCAGCGCCGCCAGGATGATCCACAGGAACATGCAGCTGACGGCCAAGGTGCGACGGCTGCATTCCTCGAAGACGGCCCAGTTCATCCGCCCCTTCACGACCGATGCCGCAACCGCCGCCAGCGCCCCCATGACCGAGCTTTCCACCAGCCGCGTGTAGCCCAGCACGAACGGCACCATCATCACGACAAAGATCATGAGCGGCAGCGCGCCCGCCATCAAGAGCCGGCGTTTCTCGGCCCTGCTGACACTGGCCAGTTCCGCCTGCCCGATGGTCGGGCCCAGCGCCGGGTTGATCCGGCAGCGCAGCCAGATATAGGCCACGAACAAACCCGCCATCATCAACCCCGGCAGAACGCCGGCCAGCCACAACTGTCCCACTGGCTGACGCGCGATCATCGCATACAGCACCATCACCACCGAGGGCGGGATCAGGATCCCAAGGCTGGACCCCGCCTGGATCACGCCGGTCACCATTCGCTTGTCATAGCCGCGCTTGAGCAGTTCGGGCAACGCAATCGTGGCGCCGATCGCCATGCCAGCGACGGAAAGCCCGTTCATGGCCGAGATCAGAACCATCAGCACGATGGTTCCGATCGCCAGCCCGCCCGGCACCGGGCCGAACCAGACATGGAACATGCGATACAGATCATCGGCCAGCCGGCTTTCCGACAGCACGTAGCCCATGAAGATGAACATCGGCAGCGTGATCAGCGGAAACCAGTTCATCACCTTGAAGGTCTGCGAGAACGCCAGATCATAGCCGCCGCGATCGCCCCACAGCAAGATCGCCGCGACCACGGCGACAAAGCCGATCACGCCGAACATGCGCTGACCCGTCAGCATCATGACCAGCATCGAGCCGAACATCAGCATGGCGATCATCTCGGTGGCCATCAGATGTCCTTTCCGCGCAGCCGGGCGATATCACGGATCAGGAAGGCCGTGCATTGCAGGATCATCAGCACAATCCCGACCACCATCGCGATCTTGATCGGCGCCATGTAGGGTCGCCACAGGCCCCGGCGTCGCTCGCCGTATTCCAGCGCGTATTGCGTGCTTTCGATCCCGCCCCACAGCAGGACAACCAGGTAGAACAGCAGCGCAAAGATCGTGACCGCATCCACCGCGGCGCGGGTCCGGTCGGACCAGCGTTCATAAAGCAGGTCCATGCGCACCGCCGATCCCAGTTGCAGCGCATAAGCACCACCAAGCATGAAATAGCCCATCAGGATGAACTGGGCCATTTCGTCGGTCCAGATCTGCGGTTGAAAGCCGAACCGCGCGACCGCTCCAACCATCAGGACGCCCATGAGCGCGAACAGCGAATACATCGCCAGTCGGCCGACACCGTAATTCAGGCGCTCGACCAGGCGGACATATGCGACCAGGAACCGCGGCATCATATCGCCCCGACAGTATGCAACGCCTGTTGCAAAACCGGCGCGATCCGATCCGCCACGGCGTCCTGTCCCGACGGGGTCGCGATCAGGTCGTTGCGAATTTCCAGCATCGTGTTTTGCAGGCGCAGGGGCGTGGCATGGAGCCGAATGGTATGGGTCACTTCGCCCTCGGCCGAATAGGGCTCGTTCAGGCGTGTGGCCAGGCCGCAGCCCGGTGCGGCATCCATCACCGCATCGGTCAGGGTGGTGTCATCGTCATGAATCACCCCGAATTCGACCGCCCGCGGCGCGCCGTGAAAGACCGGGGTGAACGAATGCACCGCGATCAGCGCCGGTCGCCGCCCGCGCGCGACCAGCGCCGCGATCTCGGCGCGCAGGGTTTCATGAAACGGCAGGTACAGCGCCCGCGTCCGCGCCAGACGTTGCGCCGCGTTCAGGCCACGATTGCCGGGGATGTCGAACGCCTCGGACCGTTCGGACATGGCGCCGGGGTGATCGGGCGCGCGATTGAGGTCGAACACCAGCCGCGACAACGGCGCGTGCACCAGCACCACGCCGCCGCAGGCCCCCGCCAGGCGCCGGGCTAACGCGCGCGACAGCCCCAGTGCCCCGATGTCCCAGGCCACATGCGCCTGACGGGCCGCCACGTCCAGCCCCAGATCGCCCCCCAGATCAGGCCGATCATCGGGCAGGGTATTGGACGCATGTTCGCAGATCAGAACCAGCCCCGCGGGCCCGCCGCCCGCGTCATCGCCAAAGGTTTCGACGATACCGGGAAAGACCGGCATCGATGCTTCGGCGGCATCGGGTAGGGCAAAGGCGGTCTGGTTCATGCAGCGGCCAGTTCAACGGTGTCGGGTAACGCCCTTCAGCCTGTTGCATCCCCCAGCATCCTGTCAAGAATTTTTCTATGCGGTCATTTTTGTTACAAAATCCACAAAGCCGTGTATCCTGCGACAAACCCCGCCGCCCACAGGAGGTTCATGCCACAAAAGGATACCGCCGAGACGCGCCTGCGTGCGGCCCTGCCCGGCCTGACCCGCGCCGAACGCCAGCTCGCCGCACATATGCTCAACAACTACCCGGTCGCCGTGCTGGGTTCGGTCGCGTCGGTGGCGCGTGGCGCCGGCGTATCCGGCCCGACCGTGGTGCGGCTGGTACAGAAACTGGGCTATTCCGGCTACCCCGAATTCCAGGCCCAGCTGCGCGAAGAGGTGGGCGAAAAACTTGCCTCGCCCATCGCAAAGCGTGCGAAATGGGCGGATTCTGCCGACAATGACCATGTTCTCAGCAGTTTCACCGCCCAGGTGATCGAGAACCTGACCGCCACCCTTGGCCAGATCGACCGCGACGGCTTTGACCGCGTGGCCGACCTTCTCGCTGATCCGAACCGCCGGGTCTACATGATGGGCGGGCGGTTGACCCATGCCATCGCCGATTACTTCGCCACCGCGCTGAAGGTGATGCGCGGTGATGTCACGCTGTTGTCGGCCATGCTCAACAGCTGGCCGCCGGTCTTGCTGGACATGGGCGCGGGCGACGTGCTGATCGTCTTCGACATCCGCCGCTATGAGCAGACGGTTCTTCAGGTCGTCGAACTGGCGCGCGAACGCGGCGCCGAGGTGGTTCTGATCACCGACCGCTGGGTCTCGCCGGCGGCCGGCTTTGCGCAACACCTGTTGCCCTGCCATATCGAAGTGCCCTCGGCCTGGGACTCGCTGGCATCGCTGATGGTCCTGGTCGAGGCATTGCTGGCCGGGGTGCAACAGCGCAACTGGGACGAGACCTCGGATCGTCTGACCAGGATGGAGGCGCTTTATGCGCGCACCAACCTTTTCCGCCGTGTCCGCTGAACGTGTGCGCTAACATCGCGGCTTGACCGCCCGTCCGCGGACGCCTAACAAGTCGGCCTTTTCAGGGAAGCCCCATGCATCCGCTCATCGTGTTGCTCAATCTTGCCGCCGCCGTCATGCTGCTCTTGTGGGCGGTGCGGATGGTGCGCACCGGGATGGAGCGCGCCTATGGCAGCGCCTTGCGCGACGGGCTGCGCCATGCCCGCGGCG
The DNA here is from genome assembly GCA_001314715.1 of Rhodobacteraceae bacterium HLUCCA12. Lineage (GTDB taxonomy): Bacteria > Pseudomonadota > Alphaproteobacteria > Rhodobacterales > Rhodobacteraceae > Pararhodobacter. The sequence continues at coordinate 212,496 of LJSV01000004.1, forward strand.
GCGCGGCGGGGGCCGCCGGGGCCGGCGCAATGCTCGCGATCCTTCTGCAAAGCGCGACCGCCGTCGGGGTCCTGGCGGCCGGTTTCGCCGCCAGTGGCTTGCTGGGCGGCACGATGGGCCTGGCGGCGCTGCTGGGTGCGGACCTGGGTTCGGCGTTGGTCGTGCGCATCCTGGCGTTCGATCTTTCGGCCCTGATTCCAGCCCTGCTGCTGATCGGCGCCACGCTGTTTCTGAAATTCGAGGCGCGGCGGGTTCGGCAGATCGGGCGCATTCTCCTGGGGATCGGCTTCATCCTTCTGTCGCTGACCATGATCGGCACGGCGACCGAGCCGATGCGCGAAAGCGCGGTGCTCCCTGCCGTGATCCGCTATCTTGAGGGCGATCCCCTGACCGGCTTTGCCGTGGTCGCGCTGCTGACCTGGGGAATGCATTCCTCGGTGGCGATGGTGCTGTTGCTGGCGGCGCTGTCGCAGGGCGGGGTTCTGCCACTTTCGGCCGCGATTCCGATGTTGCTGGGCGCCAATTTCGGCGCCGGGCTGATCGCGGTCTGGCTGACCCGCGGGATGGCCCCGGCCGCGCGACGTATCCCGCTGGGCAACCTGATTCTGCGCGGGACGATTGCCGCGCTGGCCCTTTTCGTCTTCTGGCAGGGCGCGCCACAGATGCCCACGTGGCTGGGCAGCCGCGCCGATGTCCAGATCGTCAATGCCCATGTGCTGTTCAACCTTGCGGTCGTGGTGCTGGGTCTGCCGGCGGTCGGCGCAGTGCATCGGCTGTCGCGGGCACTGCTGCCCGATGCGCCCGCCACGACCGAGCCCGAGCGCAGGCCGCGCTCGGCGCTCGATCGCACCACCCTGTCGACGCCGACGCTTGCGCTGGCCTCGGCCAAGCGCGAGTTGCTGCTGATGGGGGAAACCGTCGAGGATATGCTGCGCCCGCTGATCGAGGTGCTGGACGACGGCTCTGCCGACCGGATCGCCGCGCTGCGCGCCCTCGACGACGAGGTCGATCGCCGCCATTCCGAGGTCAAGCTGTTCATCGCCGAACTGAACCGCGGCGACCTGAGCGACGAGGACGCGCGCCACAGTATCGAGCTGACCGATTTCGCCATCAATCTGGAACATATGGGCGACATCATTGCCAAGACCCTGCTGCCCCTGGCCCAAAAGAAGGCCGCCGAAAACCGCCGATTCTCGGCCGAGGGCTGGCGCGAAATCCGCGATCTGCATGCGCGCGTGCTGGCCAATACACAACTGGCAATGAACGTGCTGATCTCGGGCGATACCGCGTCGGCGCGTCAGCTCATGCTCGAAAAAGAGGCCATGCGGCGGCTGGAACGCGAAAGCCATGAACGCCACCTCGAACGGCTGCAACGCGGAAACGCCGACAGCCTGGCAACCAGCAACTGGCACCTTGAGGTCGTGCGCGCCCTCAAGGAGATCAACTCGCTTCTGGTCACGGTGGCGGTGCCGATCCTGGAAGAGCGCGGCATGATGCTCAAAAGCCGCCTTGCCGAACCGCGCTGACGCCGCTTACCGCGCCAGCGGCAGCAGCCAGACCGCCGCGGCGGCAATCGCCAGGAACGCGCCGAACGGCACACGGCCCGCGCGCCGCAGGGCGCGGCCGCGTCGCAAGGCGCGCAGCACGGCCAGTACCAGCGCCGAAAGGCCGGCCAGAAGGACGGTCATGGGCAACGCCTGCGCGCCCAGCCCGGCGCCGATTCCGGCCATCAGCTTGACATCGCCCAGCCCCATCCCCTCGCGGCCGGTGAGCCGGCGATAGGCGGTACGCAAGATCCAGAAACTGCCACCGCCCAGCGCGGCCCCGGTCATGCCAGCCGCCAGCCGCTGCGGCCAGTCGGGCCACCCGCTGCCGTCGCCCGCCAGCGCCAGTGCCAGACCCAGCCCCGCCAGCACACCCGTCAGCGGATCGGGCAGGCGAAAGAACCGCAGATCAGCCAGCGCCAGCGCCAACAGACACCACAGAAACATCGCCCCCAGCACCGCAACCGCAGATGTCGGCCCCACCAGCGCAGCCCCCAGGCCAAAGAGCAGCCCGATCACCTCGGCATGCAGCAGGCGCGCAGGGATCGGCGCGCCGCAGTGGCGGCAGCGCCCGCGCTGAACCAGCCACGACCAGATCGGCAGCAATTCCTGCCACTGCAGCCGCGCGCCGCAGCCACGGCAACGCGACCGCGCCATTACCACCGGCTCACCCCGCGGCAGGCGATCGGCCAGAAGCGCGGCGAAAGATCCGGCCGCCGGCCCGACCAGAACGACCAGCAGCCGCACGCCCTCGTCCCACGGGGCGATCATGCCATTGCCCCCGGTTCGCGAATGCCCCTGCCCCGCCAAACGCGAAACAAGGGTCCGAGGATGCGCCACAAACCCTCGCCGACCGGTTGTGGCGGTTGTGCGCCGTCAGGCGATTGGCTAATCTTTCCGGCTGAAGACATCGGGGATGGGTGCGGCTCGACCATGACGAATACTGCTAGCAAAACGCGGCGGGCCGCGAAAGCCGGACGAACGGACCGGGGGTTGACCCTGATCGAGCTGATGGTTGTCGTGGTCATCCTGTCGATTCTGGCCGTTGTGATCGTGCCAAGAGTGATCGACCGACCCGACCAGGCGCGTGTCGCAAGGGCGCGCGCCGACATCGCGGCGTTGACCGGCGCGCTCAACCTCTATCGGCTGGACAACGCCACCTACCCCACCACCGAACAGGGGCTGGCGGCGCTGGCATCACGCCCGACCTCGCAGCCCGTGCCCGACAACTGGGCCGAAAATGGTTATATCGACCGCATTCCCGACGATCCCTGGGGGCGCCCCTATGAATATCTCGAACCCGGTGTGCATGGCCCGTTCGACGTGTTCAGCCTCGGCGCGGACGGACGCCCCGGCGGCACCGGTGTGGATGCCGATATCGGAAACTGGCAGCTTGAATGACCGCGCCCGGCCGCGGCGGCGGCCACGAGGGTTCACCTTGATCGAACTCGTGGTGGTGACGACCATCATCTCGGTCCTGGCGCTGACCCTGATCGTGGGCAGCGGCGCCGATACGCTGTTCGGGCGTGGCGGGGGCACCGCCGCCGACCGCGCCGCACGCGGTTTCGAACAGGCCGTCGAAACCGCGCGCGAGCGTGCTTTCCTGACGCAGCTGCCGCATGGCATTCTGCCGCTGCCCGAGGGCTGGTTGCTGCTGGAACGCGACCGCGAAGCGGATGGCTGGCGCATTGCCGAACGCGCCGAGACCACCGCGACCGGGTGGACAATCGACAACAGGGCGCATTTCCCCGCACCGCTTTCAACCGATGCGGCACCCGAACCCCGCGTGGTGCTGGCCGCGGATGGCCGGATCACCCCGTTCTCGGCTGATTTTCACGCCGGGCAACACCGGGTCCGTTGCCAGTCCGACGGATGGGAGGCCGTTCAATGCGCCGCCCCGTGACGCCCAGCGACCGCCCTGACCGTGGCATGACGCTGATCGAGATCGTTATTGCCATCGCGATCCTGTCGATCGGTTTGATCGCCGCTTTGCGCAGCTATGATCAGGCCCATCGCAGCATCGGCGGCCAGATCGACCGTGTTCTTGCACGGCAGGTTGCACTCAACCGCGCGGCCGAACTGCGCCTGCTGGGCCGGGACGGCGCACGTGCCCTGCCGTCCGATCTGCGGCTGGGACCGCATCGCTGGCAGATAACCATGGACGAGGCGCAAACGCGCGCCGGGCTGATCCGGATCTCGATCGGTGTGGCCGCCGATGGCGTGGCCGGGGCACATGTCGTGACCCATGTTCCGGGAAGGGACGGGCCATGACCCGACGCGTTGCCTTCGGCTTTACATTGATCGAGCTGATCGCGGTTCTGGCGATCTTCGCGCTGGTATCGGTGATGGCGTTGCAGGCGTTGACAGGCGCGATCCGGCAGCGCAGCGCCATGACCCGCATCGACGACGAGGCCGCAACCCTGGCACGGGCCCTTGTGATGCTGCGCCGCGATTTTGACGCGGCGGTCCCTATCGCCTTTCATCCGCCGCAATCCGACCCCGAACCCGCGCTGGCGCCACAGCCCGAGGCCGGGCGCGTCGCCCTCAGCATCGGCGGCCATCCGCAACTGCCCGGCGAGCCGGGTGCCGGGCTGGCGCGGGTGATCTGGCGCCACGACCCGGTGGAGCGGACCCTGACGCGGCAGGTCTGGCCGGTGCTGAACCCGGCGCGCGGCGATCTGATCGGGCCCGAACGCGTGATCCTCGACGGCATCGCGGGGCTTGAGTTCGAACCGCGCGGGGAATGGCCCGAGCGCGAACAGAACCTGTCAAGCCTGCCCGAGGGGTTCGAAGTATCCATCGCCACGGATCGGTATGGCACGCTTGACCTCGTGGTGGCGCGATGAGACGGTTTCGGCCGATGAACCGGGGTGTCGCCCTGATCAACGCCCTGATCGTCGTCGCGGCACTGGCGGCGGTGTCGGTCGCGCTGCTGGCGCGCAGCGACGCGGCGCGCCAACGCATGGCGCTGCATTTGGATGCCGATCAGGCCGCGCTCTATCTCGATGACGCAACCATGCTGGTGGCTCGCCTGATCGAGGACACATCCGCAGACGCGGTTCACCTGGGCCAGCCCTGGGCGGCGCCTCGGTCCGAGGTCCAGATCGACCGGGGCACCTTCGGCTTTCGGATCGCTGACCTGCAAGGGCGTTTCAACGTCAACTGGATGACGCGCGACGATGCCATGGGCGAGGCCGCGCGCATCGCCCTGACCGCGCTGGCCCGGTCGCAGGGCGTGCCCGGCGCGGTTGCCGGCCGGATACAGGTCGCGCTGGACCCCGCGAACCAGTACCGCGATAGCGCGTTTGGCGGCGGCGGTGCCATCAGCGCACCACCGCCACTGCCGCTGGCGTCGCCTGCCGTTCTGCGCCTGGTGTCGGGGGGGGACGGGGACCGGCTGGATCGGTTGATGCCGCATCTGGCGGCGCTGCCGCCGGAGCTTGGATTGAACGTCAACACCGCCAGCCTGCCGGTTCTGGCCGCCTTGATCCCGGCGCTTTCGCCCCCCGACCTGGCCGAGCTTGACGAAACCCGCCGTCAGCAACCGTTTCGGCATGTTTCGGAGTTTCTGGAATGGGTGGAACAGGTCATGGGTGAGGACGCGGCCCTCGCCCTGGAGGCATTGCATCTGGATGTCGGCTCGCAATGGTTCGAGGCGCGGCTTTCGGCGCGGCTTGACAGCGTGGTTCTGCAACGCTCTGCTGTGCTGCAACGCCGCGCGGATAGCCGGCGCAGCACCGTCGTCATGTCCATGCCCGAGGTCGATTGATGCCCGCAACCCGGCCCCAAAGGGCGCCACGCCTTCCCGGCCTTGCGCGCCCGCGAGCCGCGCCACGGCTTTGGCGGATCGGCCAGGGCGAGGCCCCGCAATCGGGCAATTGGGTCGCGCTGGTTCCTGGCACCGAAGCACCTTTGCTGGGCGTCGCGCTTCCTGCAACGCTGACAGGCGCCGCCCGCGAGGGGGTGGCGCTGCGCCAGGTGCGCGACCGGATCGGGCCCGAAGCCGAGGGCATGATCCTGCGCCCGGCCCGCCTTGGCCGCAACGACGCCTGGGGCCATGTGCTGTGCGCACGGCGCACAGTCGTTGACGCGTGGCGCAAACGGGCTCGCGCCGGACGCGGACACTGCCGGGCGATCCTGCCCGACTATCTGGCGCTTCCGGCTGCCAACGGCCTCTGGACCGTTCAGACCAGCGCAGGCGAAGACAGGGTGCAGGTGCGTCTGGGCCTGCATGACGGCTTCAGCGCCGAGCCCGAACTGGCGATCCTGTTGCTGCAACAGGCGCGCGAACGCGCGACGGCGCAAGGCGCGACGCCTGTCGCGGTGCTGCGCCTTGGTCCCGAAAACCCGGCAGTCGATGCCGCGCTGGACGGGCTGACGGTGCGCACGACGCCCGATGCCCTGCCCTCGGGGCTGCCCCGACCGCTGGTTCTGGGACATGGCGAGCTTGCGCTCGACCTCGGTCACGACCCGGTCGCTGCCGCCGACCGGACACGGGCAAGGATCACGGCGCTGCGCTGGCCGCTGGCGCTGGCGGCGCTGGGTGTGGCGGGCTGGTTCGCCGCAATCGAGGTCGACACACGCCACCAGCTTGCACGCGCGGCCGCGCTGAACGAGGCGACGATCGACGCCGTGCGCAGGGATTTCGTGCCCGATGGTCCATTGCTGGATATCCCGGCGCAGGTCGAACGCGCGCTGGAACGCCGCCGCGCGCCGGTTGATCCGGACAGCGAATCCAGCCGACCGCTGGATCGTTTGCGCATCGGCGCCGCCCGCATTGTCGATGGCTCGGCGACGCTTTTGTCGGCAACGCTGGACCGGCAGAGCGGTATCACGCTTGACCTAGAACTTGAGGATTTCGGCACGCTGGAGGCCCTGCTGGAGGGTTTGCGCAATGATGGCCTGCCGGCCGAGGCGCTGCGCTCGGGCACGGGGGACGACGGACAGGTCAGCGCGACGATCCGCATTTCTGACGAGGTGGGGCAATGATCGCGCGCCTGACCCGCTTCGTCGCGAATCTGACCCGGCGCGAACGGATCCTGCTGGCGTTGCTGGTCCTGGGCGCGGTGCCCGCCGGGCTGGTGCAAGGCATCGCGCTGCCGCTTCTGGCGCGCAACCACGCCGCCGACACCGCCGTCGCCGAGGCCGAGGCGTTGCGCGCCTGGCTGCAAGAACGTCAGCGAGAGTTGGCGACCCTTCCGCCCGATCCCGGCGCGGCCCAATCGACGGATGCGCGAGACCCCGCCGGATTGAGCGCGCTGGAAGACAGTCTGGCCGAGGCCGATCTGCGCGACACCATGGTCAGCATGACCAACCCGCGCGGCGCACAGGTTTCCATGCAGTTCGACGCGGCCGACTTTGTGGCCCTGATGCCCTGGCTGGACCGGGTCGAGGCGCGGATGGGCTACCACGTGGCCCTGCTGCGCATCACGGGGGCCGACGCGCCCGGCACGGTCACGGCCGAAATCACGCTGGAGCCCGCGCCATGATCCGCGCAGTCTTCCTTGTGTTGGGTCTGACCGCCGGTATCGCCGTTGCCGTCGCAAGCCAGTTCAGCATGGCCCATCTGCGCGCCTTGGCCGGGGATCGTCTGCCGGGCTGGACGCAGATCATCCCGCAAAACGCGTCGTTGTTGACGGCAACCGCCGTTCCGCTGCCTAGGGCCCCGCACTTGACCGCGCAATGGCGTCTGGCGGGGGTCGATGGCAGTGGCCCGGTGTGGCGTCTGACGCTTTCGGCGCCGGGCCTGCGGCTGACCGGCGAAATGCGCGCTGGAAACGACCGGGTACTGCGGATCGAGTCCCTGCAAGGTGATCTGACCCCAAGAGAGTTGGAAATCTGGACCGAACCACCGGCCTTTTCCGGCGTTCTCGGCATTGAACGCGCGCAAGCGCGCCTTGATCTCGTGACGGGTGTGCTGTCGAATCTACAGGCAGAGGGCATCGCGCGAGACGTGACCCTGACAGACAGCAACCTGGGCGATGGCCGCTTTGACGCCCGCAGGGAACGCGACGGCCGCTGGCAGGTCAACGTTTCGTTGGCCGAAGGCCAGGCCGAGATTGAGGTTGCGGCTGACGCGCTGGGGGGCATCCTGCGCGCGCATGCCCATCCCGATATCGCCGAGCAGGTGCTGCCCGCTTGGGGGGCGCCGGTGCCATCAGGCGCCGAGCGGGTCATGGTCAGCTATCTGTTGCCGCTGCCATCCGCCGATCCCGGCTGATACCGGCCGCCAAAGCCGGGTTACGGCCGAAGCAACCGATACCCGTTTCCGGCCCGTTCGATCGCATGAAACGCCGGGCGCAGGAAATGGCCGCCCGTAAACAGGGCGCCATCGCTCGCCAACTCATCCAGCAGCCGCTTTCGGGTTCTACGCGCGGTGTCGGGGTCGATGTCGAAGACAATGGCGATCTCGGGGTCGGGCACCTGCAGGGCCGGTGCATGGACGATGTCGCCCACATGCAGCAACTGGGCGCCGTCGGAGTCCAGCCGCCAGCCGCTATGACCGGGCGTGTGTCCGGGCAGGGCCAAAGCCGTCATGCCGGGCGCGATCTCGCCTCCATCGGGGATGATCCGCAGCCGGTCAGCATAGGCGGCAAGCACCGCGCGGGCAAGCTGACCCCATTCGGATACGGGCTCGCCCGCACCCTGGGTGGTCGATTCGTTGCTCCAGAAATCATACTCGCCTTTGGTGACGAAAAGTTCCGCATTCGGGAACACCGCGGCACCGTCGGGTGTGATCATGCCGGCGATGTGGTCAGGATGCAGATGCGTGGCAAACAGGATCTCAATGTCCTCGGGGCGTGTGCCGGCTTCGTTCAGGGCCTCGGGCAGACCACCGGCGTCTGGCCCGAACAGCTCGCGCGGGCCGGCATCGGCAAGGATCACCTTGCCCCCGTTGCGAATCAGAACCGCGTTGAAATTCGTATCGATCCGGTCGGTTCCGGCTTGCTCTAGCAATGCATCGATCCGATCGCCCTCGGTTCCCGGAAAATAGTCTGGCGGAAAGGCGATGGCCCCGTCGGTCAGGATTGTCACTTCGGCCGAGCCGATCTTGCGCGTGGCGGTTCTGGTCATCGGATAACTCCCCTCATTCCAGTTTTCGGAATGCTAGCATGACGCGGTGCACTGACAAGGGTTCGCCTGTGGCAGGGCCTGCCGGGCGGCAGACACGAGCGGTTGCGGTTGCTCGCAGACGCTTGGCCCGAGGCCGCAGGCTCGGCATCGCTCAGGCCCGGCGAGGCGTCAGCCACCACAGTACGCCAAGCCCCACCGCCGCGACCAGCGCCAGCAAGGCCACGTCAACATGCCGCCCGAAATTGGCCAGGGCGATCCCTGCCAGCGCCCATCCCATCGCAAGCGGATAGGCACCACCGGGGCGCATCACACCCGTGACCGCCGCGGCGACGATCGCGGCCAGAACGATCATCGCCCATGCCGCAATGCGCGGCGATTCGATAATCCCGAAACCGCCCAGGACCACACCCAGCGACACGAAACTCGCCGCAGTGAGCCAGCCCGCGAATAGCCCGACCGGGGCACGGGCGAGCCAGAATTCACGATCTGGTGCGCGATCGAGCGCCAGAAGCGCCAGGGCCAGCATCACAAAGATCCAGACCGCCGCCAGCACCGGGCTTGGACCGGCAATCCAGAGCCACGCGCCCCCCAGCACCATGGACCCGGCCAGCGGCCAGCGCATCCGGTCCCAATCCGCGCTCTCGGCCCGGCGCAAGAGACCGTAACCCGCGCTGATCAGAAGCCACAGATAGATCACGCCCCAGATCGAAAAGGCAAAACCCACCGGCTGCACCGGCGGATCCGCGATCGCCTGGGGCATCTGATCAAGGCGGTATCCCTGGAAATCAGGCGCGGCATAGGAAAGCGCGATAAACGCCATGGCCGCCGTCACAGTCAGAATGGCGCGCATCCTGGCACCATCAACCCGTTCGTTCCGGTCTGGATCAAGCATGGCAAAATCCTCCACGCCTCTCAGCGTCTGCATTGGCCCTGAGGTAATATGCCGCCGCCGCCATTCAACCCGGCCATACATGCGCACGGGTGGCAACATTGGTGACCCCGGCAGGATTCGAACCTGCAACCTGCCCCTTAGGAGGGGGCTGCTCTATCCAGTTGAGCCACGGGGCCATGCGCCCCGTTATTGGCCGCAATCCCTGCCCATGGCAAGACGACGAACACATTTTGCGCGAAAAGGCGTTTGCCCGCGGCGACCGCAGTCGGACTTTGACACCGCGCGGAATGGCGATACAAAGATGCACCCGCCTCGCCGGACATTGCCGCCTTGCACCGCCTTCCGCCCGGTGCCCGCTGCATCGCCAGGCCGGGCGACCGTCCGAATTCCAAGGAAGCGATCCGCCCGCCATGACGCAACACCGACACGAACCCGCGCGCCGCCCGTTGACCCTGCGCGATGTCTCCGAGGCTTGCGGGGTCAGCGAGATGACCGTCAGCCGGGTCCTGCGCAACCGCGACGATGTATCGCCCGCCACGCGCGAAAAGGTGCTCGCCGCGGCACGCACACTTGGTTACGTCCCCAACAAGATCGCCGGGGCGCTGGCCTCGCAGCAGGTCAATCTGGTGGCGGTCATCGTCCCGTCGCTGTCGAACATGGTCTTTCCCGAGGTTCTCGGCGGGATTTCGGCCGCGCTGGAGGATACGGGCCTGCAACCGGTGTTCGGCGTGACCAACTATTCGCCCGAGCGCGAAGAGAACGTCCTGTACGAAATGCTGTCATGGCGGCCGTCGGGTGTCATCCTGGCGGGGCTTGAACATACGCCCGCCGCCCGTGCGATGCTGGAAAACGCCGGCATTCCGATCGTCGAAATCATGGATATCGACGGCCCCGCCATCGATTCGGTGGTTGGAATATCGCACCGCGCTGCAGGTCGGCAGATGGCCGATGCCATTGCCGCGGCCGGATATCGGCGGATCGGCTTTCTGGGCACCAAGATGGGCGGCGACCATCGGGCGCGCAAACGGCTTGACGGGCTGACCGAGGGACTGGCCGCGCACGGGCTGGTCGTATCCGATACCGAGTTCTATTCTGGGGGATCGGCGCTCAGGAAAGGGCGCGAAATGACCCAAGCCATACTGGAGCGCAGCCCGGATCTGGATTTTCTGTATTATTCGAACGACATGATCGGGGCGGGCGGGCTGCTCTACTGCCTGGAACAGGGCTATGACATCCCCGAGAAGCTTGGCCTAGCGGGGTTCAACGGCACTGATTTCCTGGAGGGTTTGCCGATGCGCCTGGCCACGATCGACGCCTGCCGCCGCGAGATCGGGGAAAAGGCGGCCAGGATCATCTCCGGCAAGGGGATCGACGGCGTGATCGGGGGCCTGCGGATCGAGCTTACACCCCGTTTCGAACCGGGCGACACCATCCGCAAGAGCTAAGCTTCATTGGCTGAAAAATGCCGACCGGGGGCGCCAGCCCCCCATCTTCTTCGCAAAAGCAGTCACCCCGGGCGCAAGCCCGGGGTGTCCGCATGGTCATGTGGCGATACGTCAGCCGCGGGTGAAATCGGGATAGGCTTCCATCCCCAGTTCGGTCTTGTCGAGGCCTGTCACCTCGGACTCAGCGTCGACCCGCAGGCCCATCACCGCCTTGACCACCAGCCAGACGATGGCCGAGGCGGCGACAACGAAGATGGCGGTGGCGATGATCCCGTAAAGCTGCGCCCCCAGCGTCGCATCGTCATTGCTCAGAACGACGGCGATCGTGCCCCAGATCCCGGCGAACAGGTGCACCGGGATCGCGCCGACCACATCGTCGATCTTGAGCTTGTCCAGAAGCGGCACGGTAACCACGACGATCACGCCGCCGATCGCACCGATCAACGAGGCCAGGCCCAGGCCGGGCGCCAGCGGCTCGGCGGTGATGGCCACCAGCCCGCCCAGCGCACCGTTCAGCATCAGCGTCAGGTCGGCCTTCTTGAACATGACCTGCGTCAGGATCAGCGCGGCCAACGCGCCGGCAGCGGCAGCGGCGTTGGTATTGGCAAAGATCCGGCTGACATCGGCCACGTCCCCGACCGTGCCCATCGCCAGTTGCGAGGCGCCATTGAACCCGAACCAGCCCATCCACAGGATGAACGTGCCCAGCGTCGCCAGCGCAAGGTTCGAGCCGGGGATCGGATTGACCTTACCGTCCTTACTGTATTTCCCGATCCGGGGGCCAAGGATCAGCGCACCAACCAGTGCGGCCCATCCACCGACGGAATGCACGATCGTCGAGCCCGCGAAATCCGAGAATCCGGCCTCGCTCAGGAAACCGCCGCCCCAGGTCCAGCTCGCCTGCACCGGATAGATCAGCGCGGTCAGAACCACGACGAACACGAAAAAGCCGTTGAGCTTGATACGTTCGGCCAGTGCGCCCGACACGATCGAGGCGGTGGTGGCACAGAACATCAACTGAAAGAAGAAATCCGATCCGACCGAGGCATAGCTGACATCGGCGGCCTCGTCGGCGGTGATGCCAACAGCTTCAAGCTCGGTCGGCGAAAAGGCGCCCACCCATCCCTCGATCAACCAGCCATCGCCCGGATACATCAGGTTGAAGCCGATCAGATAGTAGAGAAACGCGGCAATGGCGAAGAGGCCGATATTCTTGGTAAGCTGCATCGTGACGTTCTTGGAACGTACGAAACCGGCTTCGAGCATGGCAAAGCCGGCGGCCATCCAGAACACCAGCACACCGCCCAGCAAGAACAGAAGCGAGTTGAAGATGAATACCATCTCGACGTTCAGCGCGCTCAGGGCGCTGGATGCATCGCCGGATTCACCGGCGTCCTGGGCATGGGCCAGCAAGGGCGCAAGGATCGCCACCGATGCCAGCAGAAGAGAATTCTTGAGTTTCATGTCGGTCAACCTTTGCTGAATTGCGATCAGAGCGCGTCTTCGCCGGATTCGCCCGTGCGCACCCTGAGCGCCTGCTCCAGGTCCAGGACGAACACCTTGCCGTCGCCGATCTTTCCGGTGCGGGCGGCCTTTTGCAGGGTTTCCACGACCTGTTCGGCCATCGCGTCGCTGACCGCGATTTCCAGCTTGATCTTGGGTACGAAATTCACGGCGTATTCGGCGCCGCGATAGATCTCGGTATGGCCCGACTGTGCGCCGAACCCCTTGATTTCGGTAACCATCAGACCGCGAACGCCAATGGCGGTGAGCGCCTCGCGCACCTCCTCCAGCTTGAACGGCTTGATTGCTGCGATGATGAATTTCACGAGTTGCCCCCTCTTCGCGCTTTGATTTGCAGGGCCGCCCGACGGGGCGTCCTGCCCATATGGGGAATGCCGCAGGTGCAAAGGGCAACGTTTGCGACGGCAATCACGGGGGGTCAGACCGCGTTTTATGCCGATCTTTTGCACAAATCATGGGCATTGGTGAATTTTTAGGCATATCACGAAGGCGAATCACGCTGCCCGAGACCTCCACAAAGCGTGAGCGGGGCTGTATTGTGGGGCGATAACGGCAGGACAGTGCAGTAAACAGGCATGGCGAATTCAGGCAAACGGCGCCCTCCCCTCGTGGCCGAGCGGCGATCAGACACGCGGGCGCGGACGTCGTCCGGATCGGGCAACGCCCAGCCTGCGCGCAGATCCGGGCGCGGTTCGCGCCCGCCGCGCAAGGGCAATCTCGTGATGCGAATCTTCGGCGCAACCTTCGGTTTCGTCTGGCGGATGATCTGGGGCGTTGCCTGGCGCACGCTGGCGGTTCTGACGCTGCTGCTGGCTGTGGCGACGCTCTATTTCTATACCACGCTGCCGCAGTTGAACGATCTGCTGGACGGCCGTTCGCGGGGCTCGGTCACGATGCTGGATGCCGATGGCCAGGTCTATGCCTGGCGTGGCGAAAGTTTCGGCGGCTTGATCAACACCGACAACGTCTCGCCCTATCTGCGCGATGCCATTGTTGCCACCGAAGACCGCCGTTTCTGGTGGCATTTCGGCATCAGCCCGCGCGGGATCGCCGGGGCCATTCGCACCAACATCGGCGCCGGGCGTGGCCCGTTCAGCGGTGCCGGCGGGTCCACGATCACGCAGCAGGTTGCCAAGCTTCTGTGCCTTGGCCGTCCCTTCGACCCTGACCAATGGGAATCCGAGGCCGAGTATGAGGCCGACTGCCGGCGTGGCACGCTCTGGCGCAAGATCAAGGAATTGCCCTATGCCTTCGCGCTTGAGCTGCGCTACACCAAGGAAGAAATCCTGACGATCTATATGAACCGTGCATTCCTGGGCGCGGGGTCACGCGGCTTCGAGGCTGCGGCGCAACGCTATTTCGGCCGTTCCGCCGCCGAGGTCGGCCCGTCCGAGGCCGCGATGCTGGCCGGGCTCTTGGTGGCGCCATCCTACTATGCACCCACGCGCAACCTTCGCCGCGCGCAGGAACGGGCGAATGTGGTGATCGGCCTGATGGAGCGCGAAGGATACCTGACCGAGGTCGAGGTCGCCGAGGCGCGCGCCTTTCCGGCGACCCTGTCGCTTGCCGCCGCCAGCCGGACCGGCGGATACTTTGCCGATTGGGTCATGCAGACCGGGCCGGCCTATCTGACGCGCGAGACCACCGAGGACGTGGTCATCCAGACCACGCTGGACCAGCGCATCCAGACGTCTGCCGAAGAGGCGTTGGCCTATGTTTTCCAAACCAGCGTGCGTGACGATTCGCAGGCGGAAGCCGCGATCGTGGTCATGTCTGCCGACGGTGCCGTGCGCGGAATGGTGGGTGGGCGCTCGTATGTGCCGGGCGGGTTCAACCGCGCCACCCAGGCAGAGCGGCAGACCGGGTCGGCCTTCAAGCCCTTTGTGTATGCCCTGGCCATGGAGGTCGGATACGAGCCCTATGACGTGGTCGAGGATGCGCCGCTGACGCTTGACGTTCCGGGGTCCGGCCCCTGGACGCCGCGCAACTATACCAACGAATTTCTGGGCATGATGACCCTGACCGAGGCGCTGGCCCGGTCGCAGAACATTCCCGCGGTGCGCATTTCCGAGGCGATGGGGCGCGAAGAGGTGCGGCGCGCGGCCAACGCTTTTGGCCTGAGCAGTGAACTGGCCGAGGGTCCGGCGCTGGCACTGGGCGCATCCGAGTCGACCTTGCTGGACATGACTGGCGCCTATGCCGGCATCCTTAATGGCGGCAGCGCGGTCCGGCCCTATGGCTTCACCGAGCTGCGGCTGGCAACCGAAAGCGAGCCGCTGATGGGAATCGGCGGCGGCATCCGGCGTCGCGTGATCTCCGATGACGCGGCGATGCGCCTGACCTGGATGATGACGCAAGTGCTGGAGGCCCCCTATGGCACCGGACGCCGCGCCGCATTGCCCGACGGGCGCGAAGCTGCGGGCAAGACCGGCACCACCCAGGCCGCGCGCGACGCGTGGTTCGTGGGCTTTACCGCCGATTATGTGGTCGGGGTCTGGATGGGCAACGACGACAACGAACCGCTGACCGGTGTCACCGGCGGCGGGCTGCCCGCCGACATCTGGCGCGAGACGATGACCCGCATCCATGAGGACACGCCCCTGCGGGCGCTGCCGATGATCGAGCCCGAGCGCCCGGAACTGGAACCGCCATCGACCCGACAGCCGGACAACGGCACCGGCGGGGGCCGGCTGGGCGATTCGATCCGCGATCTTCTGGGCGGTATTCTGGGGCAATAGGGCCCTGGGCCGAATGGTCGATTCCGGCAGGGGCCGGCCGCGCCGCTATGTCGTGCTTGTCCCGGCCCCGCCCGGCGCACCGGTTGGCAGGGGTCGCCCGGTCATCCGGCGCTTGCGAGACCCTCGATCAGGCGGTCGAGCTGCCCGCCCCTGCGCTCCAGCATCGAGCCGATCTCCTGGCGTTCGGCGGCCAGCAGGTTCACCCCCTCGATGATCAGGTTGAAGAACAGGTGCCGTCCGCTGCGATCCGAGACATGCCAGCGCACCTCGAACGGGGGCTGGCCGCGCAGCGTCATGGTCGAGATAACTTCCCAGTAGCTCTGGACCTCGCGCGCGCCGGTCACATCGGCCTCGGCCCCAATGAAACGGCGGAACTGACGCCCATACTTGCGTGCCATGTAGCCGCGAAAGGCGTCGGTAAAGGCCGAAAGCTGCTGCTGGCTGGCCGACCGGGCGGGCGGGCCCAGCACCGAGCGCGCGATGACGGGGATGTCGCCGTAGTCGTTGAACAGGGTTTCGAACCGGCGCAGCATCTGCTCTTCGGTATCGGAGGAATTGATGATCGTGTGCACATCGTCCATGACGGTGCCGATCAGGGATCGGGCCTCGTCCTGGGTCATGGCCGCGGCCGGAACGGCGGTCTGCGTCAGTGCGCCGACCGCCGTCAGCCCGATCAGGAAATGGCGTCTGTCAATCTTCGAAATCTGCATAGGGATCAATAAACTCTTCTTCATTTTCATCGCCCAGATTGTAACGCCGCATCTGCAGGAACAGAAGCCTGCCTTGAACGTAGGGATCCGCACTAGCCATCACATTTGCGTCGATCAGGTCGCCATATTCAGCGCGATCGGCCAGACGCGCGGCCAGACGTGCGGCGACCGTGCCGCCATATTCGCGACCGGGCAGCAGATGCCCCAGAGGGTCAAGAAAGGCATCGACCACCATGCCCGCCGCATCGCGCTCGGTCGACGGACCGAGGAAGGGCAGCATCACGAAGGCCCCTTCGTTCACGCCCCAGACGTGGAGGGTTTCGCCAAAGTCACTGCGTTGGTCGTGCAGGCCGATCTGCCCGGCCGGGTCGAACAGACCTGCCAGCCCGATCGTGCTGTTGATCGCAAAGCGCAATGTATTCTCGATCGCGCGGTCGGGCCGGGCCTGAAGCAGGTTGTTCACCACAGTGCCGGGTATCGACAGGTTGCTGCCGAAATTCCCGACCAGATCGCGCACCGGGCTGTCGGACGGCTCGCCCGAATCGCCCAGAATGGCGCGATCGACGGCCACATTGGTCTCGAACCAGGCGCGGTTGGTCTCCTCGTAGGGGTCGTGGACTTCGACGCCGGGCGGGCGCGGGCTGCAGGCTGCAAGCCCTGCGACCAGCGCCAGGACCGCCATCAGTCGAAAGCCGTGCCAAGTGCGATTGCCATGTTCGAGCACCGGGCCCCCTCCTGTGGTGTTTACGGTTTGCTAGCGCCTGCCGCGTAACGTGAATGTATAGGCCGCAGGCAGGGTAAGACAACCACCGCCGAACGCCATCGGACCACCGGCGGGGCACACCATCGCATGACCGGGCACGATCCCACCACGATTGTTCAACCGGAAACCGGCAGCCCGGCGGACGCCTTGCTGCGCAAGAACGGCGTCTTTCTGGTCGGGATTGTCGCGTTCAGCGCGCTGGTCAATCTGCTGATGCTCACCGGGCCGGTGTTCATGTTGCAGATCTATGAGCGGGTGTTGACGGCGCGTGCGGTCGAAACGCTGGGCGTGCTGTTCGCGCTGGTGGTCTTTCTCTATGCGATGATGTTCCTTCTGGACCATGCGCGCATGGCCATCGCAGCACGAATTGGCGCGGCCTTCCGGTCGCGGCTGGACCGGCCGGTCCTTGCGGCCGCCCGGCGCATCCAGGCGATCCGGGCAGACGACCGGATTGCCGACGCCGCCCAGAATGACCTGGCCCAGGTGCAGACATTTCTGGGCTCGCCGCTGTTTCCGGCGATCCTCGATCTGCCGTGGACACCGATATTCGTGGCACTTGTCTTTGCCTTGCACCCGGAACTGGGCATGCTGGCCGCTGGCGGCGGCGTGGGCTTGGTCATGCTGGCACTGATCAACCGGCGCATGCTGCGTGGCCCTCTGCATCGGGTCCATGCCGCCACGCGCGAAGCCGCGATCTTTCGCGACCAAATCGCTGCCGGGGCCGAGACGCTGGGCGCGCTTGGCATGCGCGATGCCGTCGCGCAGCGGTGGAAAAAGATCGGCGACACGGCCCTGCGCGCAACGCTCTTGGCCAGCGACCGGTCGGGGCTGTTCACGGCGATGACGCGCGCGTTCCGGCTGCTGCTGCAATCGTCGATGCTGGCGCTGGGGGCATGGCTGGTGCTGCGCGACCAGATCACACCAGGGGTGATGCTGGCCTCGTCGATCATTCTGGGGCGCGCGCTGGCCCCGGTCGAACAGGTGGTCGGCCAGTGGGTGGCGGTGCAGGCCGCCCGCGACAGCTGGCAACGCCTGGACCGCTTGCTGTCGCATGCGCCCGAAAGTCCGCGCATGCCGATGCCCAGACCACACGCGCACTTGCAGGTGCGGACGATGTCCATCATCGCACCCGGCACGACGCGCCCGACACTGCACGCCATCGACTTCGTGGTGCAGCCGGGTCGGGCTGTTGGCGTGATCGGACCCTGCGGCGCGGGAAAATCGGCGCTGGCACGCACGGTCATCGGCGCCTGGCAGCCGGCCTCGGGCGATATCCGGCTTGACGGGATTGCACTTGATCAGTTCGAACCCGACGCACTGGGTCGTCTGCTGGGGTATCTGCCGCAACAGATCGCCCTGTTCGACGGCACGATTGCCGAAAACATCGCCCGGCTGGATCGCCAGCCCGATCCGAAAGACGTGGTTCGCGCCGCGCGTCTGGCCGGCGCACATGCCATGATCCTTGGCCTTTCGGATGGCTATGACACGCGCATTGCCGCCTCCGGCAAACCGCTTTCGGGCGGGCAGGTACAGCGAATCGGGCTGGCGCGGGCGCTCTACGGCGATCCGGTGCTGCTGGTCCTGGATGAGCCGAACGCGCATCTGGACGATGCAGGCGCGCAGGCGCTCAACATGGCGATCCGCGCCGCCAAGGCGCGGGGCGCATCGGTCTTGATCATGGCACATCGCCCGGCCGCCATTCAGGAATGCGACGATCTTCTGATGCTCGATCACGGAAGACAGAGCGCGTTTGGTCCCCGCGATTCCGTCTTGCGCGCGGTCGTCCGAAATCATGCCGAGCTGACCCGGCCGCCGGATGCGGACGCTCCGGGCGCAATCGCGGAGCAATCCGCACCAACGGGCACCGACGCATGACCGGCGCCGCCGCCTGGAACGCCCGCAAACCGCTTGCCCGCGGGGCACTGTCGGCGCTGGTGCTGATCTTCGGGTTCGGCGGCTGGGCGGTGACGGCCACGCTGTCAGGCGCAATCATCCTATCCGGACATGTCGCGGTCGAGGACGACTTGCAGGTGGTGCAACACCCCGAGGGCGGCGTGATCACCGACATCCTGGTGACGGAGGGGGCGCGCGTCGCGGCGGGCCAGGTATTGCTGCGCCTGGATGGCGAAACCTTGCATAGCGAACGCGCGATCGTCGAAAGCCAGTATGTCGAGGCGCTGGCCCGGCAAGCCCGGCTCGAGGCCGAACGCGAGGCAGCCGATCGCCTGACCTTCGCAATGCCGCTGTCCATGCTCATTGCAGCCCGACCGGATGCCCTTGCCATCGCCGAAACGCAGCGCCGCCTGTTCGCCACACGCCATCAGGCCCTGCGTCAACAGATCGCCCGTCTGAACGCGCAGCGCGACCAGCACCGCGCCCGAATTGCAGGGCTGAACGCTCAGCGGAACGCGGCACAGCGCGAGGCAGCGATGCTGGCGGCGGAATTGACGGGACAGGAAGGGCTGCTGGAGCGGGGTCTGGTGCAGGCCGCCCGCGTCCATGCCCTGCGCCGCGATGTCGCGCGGATCGATGGAACGCTGGGCGCATTGACCGCCGAAATCGCGCAGGAACGCGGCCGTGAAAGCGAGGTCGAGCAACAGGTTGCGGCCCTCGTTCCCCAGCGTCGCGAAGAGGCCGAAGCAGCGCTTGGCGCGCTCGGTCCGCAGATCGTGGAACTGGCCCAACGCCGTCACGCGCTGGAACGCCGGATTGCCGCCCTTGATCTGCGCGCGCCGGTTTCCGGCCGCGTTCATGGTTTGCGCATCACCACGCCGCGCGCCGTCCTGCGCCCCGCCGAACCTGTGATGCAGATCGTGCCGGGGGACCGTGCGCTGATCATGACGGTGCGCATCGCGCCCGAGGATATCGACCAGGTCTTTGTCGGCCAGCCGGCGCTGGTCCGGTTTCCGGCCCTGCATTCGCCCGATCCGACCGATCTGGACGGTCGCGTGACGCGGATTTCGGCGGACATATTCACCGACGACCGACGCGGCGAGCGCTTCTATCGTGGCGAGATCACGCTTTCCGAACCCCGGCGAAGGGGCGGCGTGGCCCTTTTGCCCGGCATGCCGATCGAGGCTCATCTGCGCACCGCCCAACGAACGCCGCTGGACTATCTCACGCGGCCGCTGACGCAGTATCTGTTTCGCGCGCTGCGCGAAGGCTGAGCCGCTTCTGCTCTTTCCGTCCGCCCGTCTGTGTGCTTACTCTCGCGCGTCAGAGCATAACCAAGGAGCCGCGCCATGCCTCATGCCATCGACCAGCGTCTTTCGGATCTGGGCCTGACCCTGCCCGACGCCCCTGCCCCGGCAGCCGCCTATGTGCCCTATGTTCTCAGCGGACGGCAGGTTTATGTCTCTGGCCAAATCAGCCAGGGGGCGAACGGACTGATCACGGGCAAACTGGGCGAGGACATGAGCACCGAACAGGGGGCAGAGGCCGCGCGATCCTGCGCGCTGGCGCTGCTGTCGCAACTCCGTGCGGCCTGCGGCGGCGATTTCGGCCGCCTGCGCCGGGTGGTCAAGCTGACCGGCTTTGTGAATTCCACCGCCGATTTCACCGAACAGCCCAAGGTCATCAACGGCGCGTCCGAACTGCTGGTCGAGGTTCTTGGCGAAATCGGCTGGCATGCGCGTTCGGCAGTCGGTGTGGCATCGCTGCCCCTGGGCGTCGCGGTCGAGATCGAAGCGATTTTCGAGATCGCCTGATGCCGTCTGCCCTTCACCCCGACTTCCTGACCCGCCCGATCGCGCATCGCGCCCTGCACGACCAGGCCGCCCGGCGGCCGGAAAACAGCCTCGCCGCCATCGAGGCGGCGGTTTCGGCCGGATACGGGATCGAGATCGATCTGCAACCGTCAGCCGATGGCGTTGCCATGGTGTTTCACGACGAAACGCTTGATCGCATGACCGCACAAAGCGGGCCGGTAGCACAGCTTACGGCCGATGCCTTGGGCCGCATCGCACTGAACGATGGGAATGGCGCCGAGATTCCGACGCTGGAGGCAGTGCTCAAGGCAGTCGCCGGCCGGGTTCCTCTGCTGATCGAGATCAAGGATCAAAGCGGCAGCCTGGGTCCGGTGGACGGCCGGCTGGAACGCGCCGCGGCCGCCGCGCTGGAAGGGTATCAGGGGCCTGTCGCGCTGATGTCGTTCAACCCGCATTCGGTTGCCACCCTGGCAGAAGTCGCGCCCCATATTGCGCGCGGGCTGACGACCTATGCCTTCCCCGCCGAGGATTTTCCGCAGGCGCGCGACCATCCGCAACTGGAAGCGCGCCGCGCTGCGCTGGCAGCGATTGCCGATTTTGACCGGGTCGGTGCCTGCTTTATTTCGCATTACTGGAAAGACCTGTCCGCGCCCCGCGTTTCGGAACTGAAGGCAAAGGGCGCGGCGATCCTGTGCTGGACCATCCGCACCGCCGAGGAAGAAGCCCAGGCGCGGAAGGTGGCCCAGAACATCACCTTTGAAGGGTATCGGCCGGCAGCCTGAACAACCTTCCGAAAAGCGGCGCATCACGGTCAGGGCATGCCCTGACCACGCGCGCCAGAAACTCAAGCCGATCAGAACGTGTTGCTGGCAGTCCTGAACAGGCTCAACACCTGCGTGAAGGCGGGCGCCGGCGATTCGGTGGCCAGAACGACATCGTCGGGTTCGATCAGGAACCGCTGTGCCGCGAACAGACCGTCGGCATTGGTCAGATCAAATGAAAAGATGACCTGCGGCTTGCGCGGATATGCACCCTCTTCGCGCACGTCCGAGGCTTCGTATTCGCGCAGGACCATCACGCCTTGCAGGTCCGCCCGCGCTGATGACAGGCCACCAATGGTCGACAAGGCATCCAGCGCGCTGATGTCCTCGCGCTCGAAATACACAACCTCCTGCCGGCCCGCGGCCCCCAGCGCGATGAAGTTGCGCTGATCCTGCTCGACCAGTATCCGGTCGCCGCCGCGCAGCTGGATGTCCTGCGACGGATCGGAAAACAACCGGTTCGCCGGGATTGCATAGCTATGCCCCGCACGCTGCAACCGCACCAGCGGGTTGCGCAGGTTCGCGTTGATCCCGCCCGCCTCGGACAGGGCAGTCAGGATGGTCGGGCTGATCTCGGTCAACGGTATCCGGCCGGGCGAGGCGACGCCCGTAACCATGTCGATCGTGTTTTCCGACCCGGGGCTGACCGACAACTGCACCTGCGCATCGGGAACGATCATCTCCATCTGTTCCTGGATGTCCCGGCGCGCGGCATCGGCGGTCATCCCCGCGACCATGATCTCGCCGACGTAAGGAACAAAGATGCGCCCCGAGGTCGAGACGCTGATGTCCGCCATGTCGGCAACCCGCTGTTCCTGCGTGGTCAGAAGCGATGTATCCTGGCTATCCCAGATCGCAAGCGTGATCAGATCGCCCGCGCGGATCAGCCGTGTCGTCGCGCTGGCGCCTGTGCCAACCCAGGAATAGCGCACGGCCCCGGCGGGGCGCGGCCAGGCGCCGATCTCGTCCAGCGCATCGCGCGTGACCTCGACCACCTGGAAGTCGGATTCGTCGCCTTGCGTTCCGCGCAAGACCTCGCTCTGCATCGCGGCCGATCGCGGCAGCGAACAGGCCGAGACCGTCAGGACCAGCAGCATAAGCCCGATGGCACGAACCCAGCCCCTTGCGCTGAACCGAAGCGTTCCGGTCATGGTGCCGGGCAACGGGTCGTGTGCAAGATGCATGATCAGGTTCGCCTGTTTCCGTTTCTGAACCGTGCCGGATCGACACCTGGCCGGGCAAGGCCTGCACAAGGCACGCCGCCCGGTTCGATGCAGACGTTAGCCGCCTTCCGCCTGCACGGCAAGCACCCGCTTTCCGTTTCGTGCCAGGCGTTGCGCATTCTCTGCGGCGATCACCGGCGCCGCATCCAGGCGCGCAGCGCGGGCCACGTACCGGGTGCAAACAGCGCCGCCAGCGCCAGGCCGAACCCGAACGCCGCGCATTCGGCAATCCAGACCTGCCCGGTCTCGGCGATCAGACCAAATCCCAGGCGCGCGGCCAGCAAGACCGCGATCAGGCCGAACGCCTGACGCCGGCCCGCAGGGTTGCCCGCGGCACGCCAGCGCCACCAGGTGACGGCGCCGACCAGCGCGAAAGCCGCGGGCATTCCCCCCAGCAGCCATGCCTGGGAATGATCGGCCATGATCAGGCCGAACAGAATCGCGCCCGCCATCGGCGCGATCAGAAGAACCGCCAGAAAGACCCGCGCGCCCAGCGCCTCGGCCACGAACTTGCCCAGCGCCGCCAGCAACACGATCACCAGAAATGCATGCATCGGCCCGGCGTGAATCAGCCCGAAGGCCGGATAACGCAGCAGATGCGAGACCGGAAAGCGCCCGGTTTCCAGCATCCAGGTCTGGATCGCGCCGGAAAACGCCAGCCGCTCGATCGCGCTCAGCCGCCAGCCCACCGCCTGCGCACCGCCGATCAGCCCGGCGCCACCGGCCCAAAGCGCCGCCTCGATCACGCCGATCAGGCCGATCGCCAGCCAGACCGCAACCGGCAACGGGTTGAGCGGCGCGGCGCCCGGATCGGCGGGCGCATCGCTCGGGCTGTCGTCATGGTCGTTGCGGGTCATCGCGTTTCCCTGTCGGCGCGGCCTCGGTTGACGCCCCGCCAAGCGAGCGATAAGCGAGGCGACAGCTTTTTTCCACCACGGAGTGACGCCATGACCGGCGCGACCCCCGCCACCAAGTTCCAGCCCCGCATCTTTTCGGGCATCCAGCCCTCGGGCGGGTTGACGCTTGGCAACTATCTGGGCGCGCTCAAGCGCTTTGTCGAAAAACAGGACGAAGGGGTCGAAACCGTCTACTGCCTGGTCGACATGCACGCGATCACCATCTGGCAGGAGCCCCGGAAACTGCGCCATGCCACGCGCGAAATGGCCGCCGGGTTCATCGCGGCCGGCATCGACCCGGAAAAGTCGATCCTGTTCAATCAAAGCCAGGTTTCGGCCCATGCGGAACTGGCATGGATCTTCAATTGCGTGGCCCGCGTGGGCTGGATGAACCGCATGACGCAGTTCAAGGACAAGGCCGGCAAGGACAAGGAGGCCGCAAGCCTGGGCCTTTACGCCTACCCGGCGCTGATGGCCGCTGACATCCTTGCCTATCATGCCACCCATGTGCCCGTGGGCGAGGATCAGCGCCAGCATCTGGAACTGACGCGCGACATCGCAATCAAGTTCAACCACGATTACGAAACAGATTTCTTCCCCGTGACCGAACCCCTGATCGAAGGGGCGGCGGCGCGGGTGATGAGCCTGCGCGACGGCACGCGAAAGATGTCGAAATCCGATCCGTCGGACCAGTCGCGGATCAACCTGACCGATGATGCCGATGCCATCGCGCAAAAGATCCGCAAGGCCCGGACCGACCCCGAGCCGCTGCCAGAGACCCTTGACGGGCTGGCCGACCGGGCCGAGGCGCGCAACCTCGTCAATATCTACGCCGCGCTTGCCAACGTCGCGCCCGAGCAGGTTCTGGCGGAATTCGCGGGACAGGGTTTCGGGGTGTTCAAACCGAAACTGGCCGATCTGGCGGTGTCCAGTCTGTCGCCGATTTCGGCGCGCATGCAGGATCTGATGCAGGACGTGACCGAGATCGACCGCCTTCTGGGCCGCGGTGCGGACCGGGCCGAGGCGATCGCCACGCCGATCATGGAACGCTGTTACGAGATCGTCGGCATGGTGCGGTCGCGCCGTTGAGGATCAATCCCGCAAACGGCCGTGTAACGTGCGCCGCAAATCGGGGACAAAAGCCAGCACCCTGCGATAGGGTTCAAAGGTGATGCGGTCGCCCCGCCGCGTCACTTCATAGCACAGCCAGCGGCTTTCATTTCCACTGCGCTCGCGCGCGGCGCAGTACAGATCGCCATCGACCCACCAGACCCCCTCGTAGCGTTGCAACCAGTCGCGGTGAAAGATGCCGCGTTGTGTCGCGCTACGCGTCCCATCGGCGCGCCATGTCTCGCGCTCGGGCGGCAGGTCGGGCCCTGGCGGGTCATAGACGACAGAACGCCCGGACAGCGTCTCGACGATAGTATCCCCGCGCAGCCGCCCGGCATCCATGCAAGCGGGCAGCGCAAGGCAGACCACCATTCCAGGAACGATCGCGCGCATCGAACCTTCCATGTCGTTTTCAGACAGGATTGACCCAACCGCGCGTGTGTCAAGCGATATTGCGTCCCTTGGTGTTTCGTTGCAGCCTGCCAGCGCAAGCAAAACGGCGGGAGGGTCCGAAATGAGCGTCAAGGCCTGCGTGTTCGACGCCTATGGCACCCTGTTCGACGTGGGCGCGGCAGCGCGCCTGGCAGCCGCCGAACCCGGTGCCGAAAGCTGGGCCGAACACTGGCCCCGCCTGGCGGCGGATTGGCGTCGCAAACAACTGGAGTATTCTTGGCTTCGCGCCGTGGCGGGCGCCCATGTCGATTTCTGGCAGGTGACGCAAGACGGGCTTGACTGGGCGCTGGAATCCGCGGGACTCGCCAACCCGGACCTGCGGTCGCGGTTGCTGGCGCTCTATTGGGAATTGCCCGCCTTTCCCGAGGTTCCGGCCATGCTTCAGGCGCTGCGCGCGCAGGGGCGCACGCTGTCGATCCTGTCGAACGGATCGCCCGCCATGTTGCAGGCGGCCGTCGACTCGGCCGGGATCGCCGCAATGCTCGATGGCGGTTGCCTGTCGGTCGAGGAGGTCGGCGTGTTCAAGCCCGATGCGCGGGTCTATGACCTTGTCGGCCAGAACCTGCATTTGCACCGGGACCAGGTTCTGTTCGTCTCGTCCAACTGCTGGGATGCCTGCGCCGCCGCCGAATACGGATTCACCGCGGTCTGGGTCAACCGCGACGGCGCCCCGATCGACCGTTTGCAGGCCACGCCCGGTCATGTGCTGTCCGATCTTTCGGCCCTGCCCGCGCTGGCATCGCAACTCGATTAACCTGTGCACTTTCCGGCTGGGCAAGGCGCAATCCAGCCCCTAGTCTGCTGCCATGTTTGCCGTCGATTCACTTGACAGCCGCTATTCGTGGTTCCGGCTTGCGATCGCCCTCGTGGTCGCAACCATCGGCAATGTCGGCATCTGGTCGATCGTGGTGATCCTGCCCGCCGTTCAGGCCGATTTCGGGATCGGGCGGGGGGGCGCGGCGTTTCCCTATACGCTGACCATGCTGGGCTTTGCGCTGGGCAATGTGGTGTTCGGGCGGATCGTGGACCGCTTTGGCATTCACCTGACACTGGCAGGCGCGGCGCTGACATCGGGCACGGGCTATCTGCTGGCCGCAGCCAGCCCGACCCTGTCGGTGCTGGCAATGGCGCAATTCCTGATCGGTCTTGGCACCGCAGCCGGGTTCGGGCCGCTGATCGCCGATACCTCGCTGTGGTTCCGGCGGTTTCGGGGGCTGGCTGTCGCCATCGTCGCCAGCGGCAACTACCTGTCGGGCGCGATCTGGCCGATCATCCTGGCCACGCCGATGGCCGAACAGGGGTGGCGCCCGGTCATGGTGATCCTGGGGGTGACAATCGCGGGGCTGATCGTGCCGCTGGCCTTTCTGATGCGGCGCAGGCTGGGCGATTCCGATCTCAGCACCGAGGCGCAAAGATCACGCTTCAGCCCGCAGGCCACACCATTTTCGCCGCGCCTGCTGATGTGGCTTCTGGCGCTGGCCGGGCTGTCGTGCTGCATGGCGATGGCCATGCCGCAGGTCCATATCGTCGCGCTTTGCGTCGATCTGGGTTATGGTCCGGCCGTCGGGGCCGAGATGTTATCGCTGATGCTGCTGGGCGGGGTGGTTTCGCGCATCGTTTCGGGCTTTATTGCCGACCGGCTGGGTGGCGTGCTGACGCTGCTGATCGGGTCGATTTTGCAGATGGTCGCGCTGTTTCTCTATCTGCCGTTCGATGGCATGGCCTCGCTCTATGCAGTCAGCCTTGTGTTCGGGCTGGCACAGGGCGGCATCGTGCCCGCCTATGCGATCATCGTGCGAGAATACCTGCCCGCGCGCGAGGCAGGGGCACGTGTCGGCCTTGTGATCATGGCGACGATCCTGGGCATGGCCCTGGGCGGGTGGCTTTCGGGCGTTATCTATGATCTGACCGGGTCGTATCGTCTGGCCTTTGTGAACGGCATCGCCTGGAACGCGCTCAACATCGCGATCATGCTGACGATCCTGTTCAGCAGCCGCTTTGGCAAGGCGCGTGCCACCGGGGTTGCCGGCGCGTGATCGTGTCTTGACGATCGCTGCGCAAGACCCTAGACGAAGGCCCCAAGGCGGGTTGGCGGAGAGGTTACGCAGCGGATTGCAAAGCCCGCAATAAACCGCGCGAAATCAACGCCAAAGCCGAAAATCCGTATCAGGACAGACCGGGAACGCCGGGTGAACACGATACTGGCCACAACGCCCCTTTCCAGACCGTAAAAACGAAAAATCCCGGCGCGCTGGGGGGCGCGACCGGGATCACTGGAAAAGATCAGGAGATCAATTCCAATCGATACACCATACGGCCCAGAAGCGCAATAAGAGAGCACGCGAAAGACCGGCACAGGCGCGCTGCGCGGATGCTGGCTTACTCGTTGTTTCTGGATGATGCGCTACACTGGCACGCGCTGAGTGTCGTCTTTCTGGCGCGCCTGACCAATCGTGAAGTCCTGTCGATAGCATTCGCCGCGCTTCGTGCACTCGAACCCGAGGCGCGGGAAATGGTCTTTGGTGCGGCTCACTGGGGCACCTTGCCTGCCGCCGATCGAAACCCCTGCGACACGCCCGAGTT
Source organism: Rhodobacteraceae bacterium HLUCCA12 (assembly GCA_001314715.1). GTDB lineage: Bacteria > Pseudomonadota > Alphaproteobacteria > Rhodobacterales > Rhodobacteraceae > Pararhodobacter. Next base: position 239,979 of record LJSV01000004.1, read on the forward strand.
TCGCCAAGCCTCTGCCGAGTATCGGCACCGGTTCAGGATGCAGGAGCTTGGGCGCGCATGATGACCGAAGCCGAGCTTGATGAAATCCTTACGGTTCGTTGGCCCGCCATCGTGCGCCGTTCGATGATCGACGGTGACGAATGGACGCAATCTTTTGCCAAGAGCATTGCCCGCAACGGCAAGCGCCCGAACTGGCGACCGACGCCGAAACAAGAAGCCATCATGCGGCGGCTGGTGTCCGATCTGGGCACCGCCCCCGAACGTGATGTTGAGCTGATCGAGAGGTGAGAAAGACGAAGCCCGCCGTTGGCGCGGCGGGCTATGCGGCAGTCGGCGTTCACGGGTTAGCCGGGGCTGACGCATCACAGTGCTACCGGGTAACGGGCCAAAGCACAAGGGCAGCTATTCCGCGTCGTGCGGTCTCTCCATGCCCTAAGGCCCCACTGCCACCCTCTACGGCGGTGAACATGGGAGAGCGGACCGAGCCGAGGGAAAGGCAGGTCTGGCCTAATGCTGGGGCTCGTCCGAATTGGCAGAGCAACATGGCGGCGGTCAGGGCGGGAGGCGGGTTTTCAACCCCGCTGGAGTAACCCGCTTTCTGACCGTCAACCGGGGTCTGAACCGATTGGCAGGGGCAAGATAGAGCAATGATTTAATGAAGGAGAGAGGCACATGCGACTGAACAACAAGAGCGCCCGACTGGCAGTCAATGCGTGGCTGACCTCGTGTGGCCGTGACCCGCTTGGCAGTGATCTTTCCTATGAGCAGTTTGCCACCGAGCTCAGGAAGGTGCGCGCCGCGACCGTTGTGCAAGTGGCATTTAAGAGCCGGGCCGATGCCGTTGCCTACATCCGCGAGACGGCGCGAACAGACGCGAGAGCATTTCTGGAAACTATGAAGCACAGAGGATCAATGAAGCCTGACCTGTTCCCAGGCAATCGTGGGTCCTTTCCAGCCAGACCGTATGCGGGGGGCGAAGGCGCGGCGTGTCAGTCTTTGCAAGAGAAAACAAAGGGATAAAATATGCGGATCATGCAGGAACTGCCGGGGCTTGAAGGCGAGCGCGCCATTGCGCGCATCGGCGGCGCTGACCTGTGCGACCTGCTACGCCTTACGCCCGGCGCACTCACGGGCCTGGTAAAGCGCAACCTTGCGGTGAAGCTGGGCCATGATGCTTACGATCTGGCCGAGACCGTGGGCCGGTATGTCGAACACCTGCGCGGCACCGCTTCCGGGCGCGGGGGCGAAGAACAGGTTCTTACCCTTACAGGGGAACGCGCCCGCCTGGCCCGTGCGCAAGCCGACGCGCAAGAACTCAAGAACGCGGCCCTGCGCAGCGAGTTGGTGCCGGCGTCCGAAGTTGAACGCGCCTGGTCGGACACCCTGCGCGGCCTTCGTTCGCAGCTTCTGGCAGTCCCGTCGCGAATTCGGTCCGATCTGGGGAACCTGACCCCGGCGGACGTTGCCAAGATCGACCGCATCATGCGCGACACTCTAGCGGACCTGGGCGAAGCCGATGCCAACGATTGAACAAATCCAGCGCAAGGCCCTGCGCGCCCTGATACCGCCACCGCGCCTGCGCCTGTCCGACTGGATCGAGGCCGAAGTGTGCCTTCCCGATGGTGTCACGGCACAACCCGGCCCCGTCCGCCTCTGGCCCTTCCAGCGCGAGATTGCAGACGCAATCGGAGATCCGCTTATCGAGCGTGTAACGCTGGTGAAGCCGGTTCGTGTGGGCTTTACAACCCTTCTCACCAGCGCTGTTGCCAGCTTCGTAGCGAACGAACCCGCGCCAATTCTCTGCCTCTTGCCCGCTGAAGCCGACTGCCGAGATTACATGGTTTCGGACGTTGAACCGATCTTCGGAGCTTCCTCAGCCGTCGCCGCCGCCCTTTCCGACGAAAAAGACGAAGCCGGGCGCAACACCCTTCTGTCGCGGCGGTTCCCCGGCGGTTCGCTCAAGATCGTGGCCGCAAAAGCCCCGCGCAACCTGCGCCGACACAATGTCCGAATTCTGTTCATCGACGAAGCGGACGGCATGGAAGCCACCGCCGAAGGTTCGCCCATTTTGCTGGCCGAGCGCCGTACCCTGTCCTTTCCAGATCGCAAGATCGTCATGGGCTCGACACCGGTCCACGAAGAAACAAGCCACGTTCTGCGCGCCTTCGCCCAGTCTGACGCCCGCATTTTCGAGGTGCCTTGCCCCGAGTGTGGCAGCTTCACCGAAATTCAGTGGGCGCACATTATCTGGACCGAGGGCGAACCAGAAACCGCCCGCTTCAAGTGCCCGCACTGCGCCGCCGAAGTGCCCGAACGGAAAAAACCTGGCATGATCGCGCTAGGCCACTGGCGCGCCACGCGGCCCGAAGTGCGGGGACATGCAGGTTTCCGGCTCAACGCCCTGGTTTCGCTTCACGCGAACGCGGCATGGCCGAAGCTAGCGGCGGAATTCATCGCCGCGAAGGATGACCCCAGCACCCTGCAAACCTTCGTCAACACCATTCTTGGACAGGGCTGGCGCGCCGCAGGCGACGAGCTGGACGAAGGCGACCTTGCTAGCCGGGCCGAAGCCATCGGCCTGGACGAAGTGCCTGCCGAAGTGCTGGCGCTGACAACCGGAATCGACGTGCAGCACGATCGCCTTGAGGCCACGCTTCTAGGCTGGACTGAAGACGGCGCGGCGCTGGTGCTGGGCCACGTTGTGATCTGGGGTAGCTTCGAAGACGAAGAAGCATGGCGCGACCTGGACGAACTCTTGCGCACCCGCTTTCGGCACCAGCTGGGCGGGCGTATCGGCATAGATGCCGCCGCCATCGACGCGGGCGACGGCGCGTCAATGCACCATGTCACCGCCTTTACGATGCCCCGGACCCGCGCCAAGGTAATTGCCATCAAGGGCGCGGACGGCAACCGGCCGGTGATCGAGCGCGCCGGATCGAAGACGAAGACCGGCGCGCGCCTCTGGATCGTGGGTGTTGATACGGCCAAGGCCCAACTATTCGCTCGACTGCCCCGACCTGATGCCGTCCGGTTCTCTGCCGATCTGCCGCCGGTCTGGTTTGAACAACTGGCCAGCGAACGCGCCGTGATCCGCTACAGGCGCGGCCAGCCTGTCCGCAGTTTTGAGCGCATTCCAGGCAAGCGCGCCGAGGCATTGGATTGTGTGATTTACGGCTATGCCGCCCGGCAGATCGTGACATTTGACCCCGAACGCCGCCGCCGAGAACTGGCCAGCGCAAGTCCGCCAAGTCTTCGAACCGGCCCAGTGCTGGAATCCGCCTGGATGCAAAAGAGGTGACAGAACAGGGCAGGGACTGCCCCCGGTTGTGATGATCGCTGGAAAAGTCCCCCGTAACTGGGCGAGTGGGCAAACCCCCAGAGTGCGCGGCTGTTGTCTCTCCGGCGCGGCGCACAAATAAACTTGATTTTCACGGCCATTCTGTAAGTCCATAGACCTTCTAAAAGTATTTACATAGCGAACGATATGTGTAATCAAATGATCATCAACTTGATACTTATCAGAGAGGCGAGATATGAAGACCGTTGATGATATTCGGATTTCCACCGAGGCCCTGGCGGGCTTTCTGGACGTAAAGTCAGGAACCTTCCGAAACTGGCAGAATCGCGACGGGCTGTTGCAGGGGGGCACCTTGTCAGGGCGTGGCCGCAGGGCGTCCTTCAGCTTCTCTGACTGCCTGAAGGCGTATGTAGCGAAACAGTTGATCGAAATGAGCGTTTCGACATCTGTTGCCGCAACCATTGCCAACCACTCTCCAGCCCTCGATGCCTTCATGAATGGAGCACCGCTTGTTGTTGGTGTGCGGGATGGAAAACCCGCTCTGGCCTATGATCCTGATCGGGATATTGCCATTCACATTCCGCTTGAGGAATTCGGCTGGTCCCTTGCGGATTGGTTCTGCCATCACATTGCCCTTTCGGCGGGGAAGCCGGGAGCCTTCCAAACGGCGAAGCGTGACTTTGAAGAACGCGTAAACCTGCACCGGATCAACAAGCAATGATCCACCTTAGGGACATAATCCGCCGTATCGTGGCGCCCGCAGCAATCCGGCAGATTGAAGCCGGGGGCGGTGGCTGGCGTTTTCAGGGCGTGCCTATGCTTCCCGCGCCCCAGCAAAGCGCCCTTGCAGCCCGAGGCCCGGCCAAGGCGCGCGCCGCTGCCCTGTCAATGAACAACCCGATTGCCGCCCGCGCCGTGGAGGCGTGGGCATCGGCTTTGGTTGGAAAGGGCTGGCAAGTGCAGTCGCAGCACAGCGACCGGCAAGTCGCGCGCATCTTGAACAATGATCTTGAAACACTCGTTTGGCCTCTCTTGCCTATGATTGCCAGAGGCATAGTCCGCGACGGCGAAGCCTTCGTGCGCATCCTGTCCGGGCCGAACGGGTTTCGCCTGGTCATCCTGCCTTCTGATCAGATCGACCCGGCCATGACCCGCGACCTGGGCAACGGGGCGCGCATCGTGGCCGGTGTTGAATTCGACGCATCGGAGCAAGTGACAGCCTATCACGTCCTTCCTGATGCCCCCGGAACCGCCTTTGCCAACTATGGCGAAACGCTGCGCATCCCAGCTTCGGAAATCCTGCACATCTTTGACCCGATCTTTCCAGGCCAGGTTCGGGGCGTGACTTGGCTTGCCCCGGTCCTCTTGAAGCTGGCGGATTACGACGCCGCATCCGATGCCATGCTGATGAACCTTAAGACGCAAAGCCTGTTTGCAGGTTTCATCACTGACTTGGAAGGCGGCGCAGCGGGCTTCGATAGTCCTCGTGACGCCGGCACCGCTAATATCAGCCTTGAACCCGGCGCCATGCGCATTCTGCCCCAAGGCAGCGATGTGAAGTTCGCCCAGCCGTCTGGCGGGCTTTCGCAGCAAGTGGACTTTATCAAGTCGCAGCTGCACGAAATCGCCGCCGGGCTGGGCCTGATGTATGAGCAGCTTTCGGGCGATCTGAGCCAAGCGAACTATTCCAGCGCCCGTTTCGGCCTGCTGGAATTCCGCCGCCGCGCCGAAATGCTGCAACGAACCCTGATCGAAGGTCAGCTTCTCCGCCCTCTCTGGCGCCGCTGGATCGACTGGAAGTCGCTTGCCGGTGAAATCACGCCCGAAGATGCCATGTCGCCAGATTATCGCGCCGTGCGCTTCGTTGCGCCCGGCTGGCAATGGGTTGACCCGCTTAAGGAAGTGAATGCCGAAGTGCGCGCCATCGAGGCAGGCTTGAAATCCCGCGCCGAAGTAGTGGCCAGCCGGGGGCGCGATCTGGACGAAGTTGACGAAGAGATTGCGGCCGACAATCGAACGAACCGCCGGGAAGGTGCAGCATGACAATTCATCTTCGCGCGGTGACGCCGCGCCCCTCAACTCTCGACCCAAACTTGCGGACTGTCGAAGCCATCGTTTCGACCGGGGCACCCGCCGTCCGTCCGGGATTTGTGGAACGCCTTGACCTGTCGGGGGCGGACTTGTCGCGCCTTGTCGGCGCCCCCGTTCTCGACGGCCACCGCGCCCAAAGCACCCGCGATCAGCTTGGCGTGATCGAAGCTGCCGAGCTGCGCCCCGAAGGGCTTTGGGTCCGCATCAAGTTTCGCTCGAACGACGCCGCGCAAGCCGTCCTTTCCGACATTGGCGACGGAACCCTGCGCGGCCTGTCCATCGGCTACAGCGTCCAGCAATGGCGCGAGGGGCAGGAAGGAAACCGGCGCGTGCGAACCGCCATCAAGTGGACACCCGTTGAGGTGTCCGTTGTCCCAATTCCCGCCGATCCCACGGCACACTTTCGCAATGGAGCATCAACCATGCCTGAGAACGACATTCACACCGCCACGCCCCCGGCGGATCCAATCACGACGACCACGCCCCCGGCTGGCACGCTGACCCGCGCGGACATGAACCGCGAAATTCGCAGCATCGCCCAGCTTGCCGGACTGCCCGACGAATGGACCAATGGTCAGATTGATGCCGAGGCAACCCCGGAACAAGCCCGCGCCGCCGCCTTCGAGGAAATGGGCGCCCGGCAGGACCAGACGCGCACCCGCACGGCGCGCGCCGACATCTTGACCGATCACAGCGACCCGGCAACAATTGCCACCAGGGCCGGTGAAGCTCTGTTTGCCCGTTCGCATCCGGAGCACCAATTGTCTGAACCGGCCCGCGCCTATGCTGGCCTGACCATTCCCGACACGGCCCGCGAATGCCTGCGCCGCGCGGGCATCTCGACCACCGGCATGGCAACCGAAACGCTGATCACCCGCGCACTGCACGCGACCAGCGACTTTCCCCTGATCTTGGGCGATGCCGTAAACCGCGAGCTGCGCCGAACTTATCAAGCCCCGGTGTCCGGTGCCCGCCTTCTTGCCCGCCAGACCACGGCCCGCGACTTCCGCGCGAAGCGCCGTGCGATCCTCGGAGAAGCCCCCGCGCTGGAAAAGACGAACGAAGCGGGTGAATTCAAACACGGCACCATTGACGAAGCCGCCGAAACCTATGCCGTCGCCACCTTCGGAAAGATTATCTCAATCAGCCGCCAGGCAATGGTGAACGATGATCTGGGGGCATTCACGACCATTCCTGCTGCCATGGGCACCGCCGCCTTGAATTTCGAGGCTGCCCAGCTGGTAGCGAAGATCGAAGGCAACCCGGAAATGTCGGACGGCATCGCGGTCTTCAACGCAGCCGGGCATGGCAACGAGAAATCGGCCACCGCAACCGGCTCCGGCGTGACCATGGTTGATGCCATTACCGCCGATCTGGGCACCGCCCGCACCGCCATGCGCCGCAAGACCGGCTTGAGCGGTGCGCCGATCGACGTTGCCCCCCGCTTCGTGCTGGTGCCGCCCGAACTGGAAACCGACATGCAAAAAGCCCTGGCAGCCATCCAGGCGACTAGCTCCGAAGACTTCAACCCGTTTTCGACGCTTTCGCTGGCAGTCGAACCGCGCCTGACCTCCGAAACCCGCTGGTATGTCGTTGCAGATCCGCAAACCGTGGATGGTCTGGAATATGCCTATCTTGAAGGCGCCCCCGGCCCCCAGATCGAAAGCCGCGCAGGCTTTGAAGTGGACGGAACCCAAATCAGGGTTCGCCTGGACTTCGGTTGCGGCTGGGTTGACCACCGCGGCTGGTATCGGGTTGGCGACTGATGACCATTGCGGCCAGCGAGCTTGTCACCATGCGTGATGCCCTGATCAGGGCACGCGCACGGGGCGTTCGGGAAACGACGGTTGACGGGATGCGCGTTTCTTACGCCACCGATGCCGAAATGGCCGCAGTGATTGCCGATCTTGAACGCCGCATCAATGCCGCATCGGCCCCTTCGCGGGGGACGGTGCATTTCTCGACCTCCAAGGGAGTCTGACATGAAGAACTTTGTGCAAACCGGGAACACGCTGACCTTCACCGCCGCCGATCCTGTCACCGCCGGGCAAGGGGTTGTTATGGGGGCGTTGTTCGGCATCGCTGCCAGCTCTGCCGCCACCGGCGAATCGTTCGAGGCCGCGTTGACCGGCGTCTTTACCCTGCCCAAGGCCGAAGACGACATTGCCACCGGTGCGGCCCTCTACTGGGATGAAGCCCAGGGACTGGCGACCACGACCACCGCCGAAGGGGCTAACCCGCTGATCGGCGCTGCGACCGAAGCAGCCGGAACAAGCGCCTCGACGGTTCGCGCGCGCCTCAACGGCACCACGATCTGAGCAGGGAGAGTTTGAGCAATGGCAGGGGCGCGCAACACCGCTACGTTTCACGGGGAAGCGCCCCCGTCATTCGGCGCGTGGGCAAACCCCCGCCGCGCGCGTCACTTGCGGCGCAAGCGGACCCCCGGCCCGCCGCCGTTCTCTTCAATGAAATCCACCCCGGCAGCCTCAAGGGCGGCTCGGATTGCTGCGACCGCATCCACTGATGCGGGGGGCTGGATTGTGCCTTCCGCCCGCTTCAATGTCGAAACCGAAACCCCGGCCATGCTGGCGAGGTCTGTCTGGGAGAGCGACACAAGCGAACGCCCTGCCCGAATTTGCGCTGATGCTGTCATGTTTTCTGTTGAACCATTTAGACCAATGGCTATATGGACCATACAACATTTTCAGGAGGCAAGGCAATGTCCAAAGAACGCGCCTGCGCGAACGGCCCCATTATGTCCCGCCGCGCCCTTATCGCTACCGCCCCTGCCGCTGGCCTCGCTGCGCTGGTCGCGGGCGCAGAGCGGGTGCAGGCATTGACCGGCGAAATCATCGAACCGCCTTACCTGCATGTGGTTGATCGGCCCGTGCCTGGATCGCGGCCCGGCATGAAGCCCGGCGACATGCTGCTTATTCTGCCCGGCCTGAGCCAGTGGGATGATACGCATTTGATGCGGAGTGGTGATTTCGCGGCTGTGCAGGTAACGCGGCCCGATGGCCTCGTTCACATCTGCTACCACGGCACCCGTCAAAGACTTCTCGTTTCCCGCGAACAGGCGAAAGAAATCGTTGCAGGAAGCATCGCCGGAAAGATTCGCCTGGTTCGCGGCCGCTGGATCGCTTGAGGCTTGTTGAGGAAATGAAGCCATGAACCGCCCCGCCCCAATACTCGCCAGCGAAACCAGCGCGGCCCGACTTCTGGACATGAAGCCGGCCGAGTTTCGCGCGCTGGTCGAAGCCGGGCATTTTCCGCGCGGGCGTGAAATCGCGCCGGGAATGGTGCGCTGGCCGGTCGATGAGCTGCGCCTGATCGCAAACGGGGAAGCCGCCGAAGGGCTGGGGGACGTGCAATGGTGAAACGCAAGAAATACCTATGGCAGCACCCGGACGGGCGCTGGTATGTCCGCATCAAGGGCAAGTATCACCGCATCAACGCGGACGAAGGCACACCAGGCTTTGACCGCGAGTATTGGGATATTCTGACCGGTCGCAGAGCCGAGGCCAAGCGAAGCTTTTCCGCCCTGATCAAACTGATCCGCGAATCGGACTGGTGGCGCGATAAGTCTCCGAGATACCGCGCCGACCTTGAGCCGGTGTTTCAGTATCTTGAGGAAAAGGTGGGCAAACGCGACGTGTCGCGCATGACTCAGGCCGACATTTACGAGGCGATGGACCGCAACGCGCATCGGATCCGCTTCGCCAACTACATTCCGACCGCCCTTTCCCGACTGTTCAAGCTGGCGGTGCGCAAACGCTGGCGCAATGACAACCCCGCAATCGGGATTGAGCCACTGCCGATGCCGAAAGCTAAGAAGCGCCCTCATATTCCCTGGACCGACGCCGCCGTCGCAAAGATGCGCAGCGAAGGCACCGGGCTGGCGCTTCTGGTTTTCGAGCTGGGTGTTGGAACCGTCCAGCGCCCTGGCGATCTTCCAGGCTTCACATGGGGAGACTATGACGGCGACACGCTATTCCTTCGCCAGGGTAAGACCGACAAGCCCCTTCACCTGCCCTGCACCGCCGCCCTGAAAGCTGCCCTTGCGAAGGCCCGCAACGAGCTGGGCGCGGCCCCGCATCCGTCACGGCACATTCTGACGCTGCAATCGGGCCAGCGGATGACATATCGCAGAATGGCCGAAATCTTCCTGACTGAGCGCAAGAGGCTTGGCCTAGAGGCTTTCGACCTTCACGCCCTGCGCTACCGGGGCGTGATGGAACTAGCATGGCATGGATGCGACGACGACGAAATCCAAGCCTATTCAGGCCACAACACCAAAGCCATGGTGATCAAGTATGCGGGCGAGGCCCGCCAGATCATGCGTGCCAGACAAGCAAGGGAGAAGCGCAAATGAACAGAACGAGACCGGAACAAGAACCTGATACGGAAAGTGATACGGCCTTGACGAGTGCACCGGGAAAACCTAATGAATGCGGCGGCAAGGCGGGTTGGCGGAGAGGTTACGCAGCGGATTGCAAATCCGTGTAGACCGGTTCGATTCCGGTACCCGCCTCCAGCATGCCGACATCGCAAGGCATTCACCGCGGCCGGCGCGGTGCCGCCAGGCACCGGCCGGGGGTTGAATGGGCGCGAAGGCGCGTCAGTCGGGGCCGATATTTTCTGACAGGTAGTCGAGAATGGTCTCGCGCTCGTCGGGTTCGAGTTCCTCCATGCCCTGCTCTTCAACCATCCAGTCCAGCAGGTCGTCCCACACCTCGCGCGAATATCCGCCGTTGGTGACGGTTCGCAGGCTGTGGCACGCGTTGCAGGCGTAATAGGTTTCCTCGGCCCCGTCGCCGGGCGGCAATGGATCCCACTCGTTTTCGGCTTCGTCGGCCAGGGCGGGGACGGCCAGGGTCAGGACGAGGGCGACCAAGGCCGCCCTCTTGAAACGCATTGCTATCATTCGCTCTTCCTCAGACCGCGGTCACGTCGATGCGGTGGCAAGAGTTGTTCAGATACCCACGCGGGTTCCACCCGGGCACGACGACCGGCTGGCTGCGCCCCAGGTTGTCGGTGGCGCGGGCCCACAATTCGTAATATCCGGTCAGCGGCAAGGTGACCTCGGCCCGCCAGCGCTGCCACGAATACCTGTTCGGCGCTGGCTCCACCGTTGCCGGGTGCCACGACGCACCATAGTCGAAGGACACGTCCAGCCCCGTGACCCAGTTGTCGCCGGCCCAGGCCTGCCCGCGCAATTCGAACGGGCGCCCGGCCGTGACCTCGGTTCCGGCGCGGGGGTTCGTGATCACCGACTTGACTGGCATCGAGGCCAGAACCTCCATGTCCTCTTCCGGAACGTCCGTGCCCGGCTCCACCGGATGACGCGGTACGCGATAGCTGAGCCCGGTCATGCCCGGTCCGGTGTGCTGATGGTCCAAGACCTGCACGCGGGTCAGCCATTTCTGACTGACCGAACCGGCCCATCCCGGCGCCACAACACGTGCCGGAAATCCGTGCGCGACGGGAATGTCCTCGCCATTCATCTTCAGGGCGATGATCGTATGCGGGTCCATCATCTTGGCGATCGGACCACCGCGCGAAATCGACAGCCGATCCGAATCGCCGGACAGGTGGGGATCATAGCCTTCATGCCCGGTATAGACGGCCGAGGCCTTGAGCCCGGCGCGGCGCAGGAGGTCGGACAGGCGTACACCGGTCCATTCGGCATTGCCGATCGCGCCGATCATCCACGGATTGCCGCGCGGCTGCGGGTTGAACCCCGAGCGGCCGTTGCCGCCGCATTCCAGTTGCAGCCGCATCGTAACCAGGTCGAAATCCTCCATCAGCTGATCATAGCTCAGCTCCAGCGTCTCGTTCACCTCTCCGTCGATGGTCAGGCGCCAGTCCTCCTTGCTGACCGGGCTGGGCATCGCGCCGTTGTTGCGGACGAAATGAGCTTCGGCCGGGGTGACATCGTCGTCCAGCAGGTGTGCCGGCGCCTCCATGTTCACGGGCCGGTCATTGTGGATGACCATGTCGCCGTGCTTGGAGTCCATGGAGAATTCTTCCACCGTCTCGGCCAGCGCGTTGGGAATGAGGCCCATCGGCATATTCGCGGAAAACGGTATCGTGCCCCCGACGACAGCGCCCATCGAGGCAAGCCCGGCCCCTTTCAGAAAGCCGCGCCGGTCGGGCCCGGATCTGCGCCCAAAGACCAGCCAGTCGGCGCGTTCCGGGTCGTCATGATAAAGCTCGACGATCCCGCGCTCCTGTTTTCCATGCTTTTTCGGCATTTCAGCATCCTCCCTATGGTCACGTCCTGGCCATGCCGGATGCACGGCCCTATGAACAAAGACGCACTGGGGATGCGGATTATTCCCTGATGGCCCGAAAAACCGCAGCGCGAGGGGTTGCGGGCAGACACAATCGAAACGCGCGCGGTCTTCCCCTTGTCCCGATCCGGCCGCTTCGGCGCGGGGCCGGGCGATACGGTTTCAGCGTCAGCGGGCGGGTATCAGGGGCGCATCGGCCCCTTCGGGAAACACCGGCTCAAGCGCGATCATGTCGGTTGTCAGTTCCCCACTGCCATGCACAAGCGCGACGAGGTCTCCGTTGAGGTGCACCTGCGCGCTTCCGGTTTCCGCGTCGGTCGTGATCGTCAGTTCAGGCAGCGTGGCAAGACCCGAATAGGCCAGCACGAGACGGTCCTGGCTTGGGTCAAAATCCATGATTTCGGCCGGTGCGGCGCTGTCAAGCCAGTCGCCAAGAATGAAGGTATCGCCACCGCTGCCGCCGCTGGCGACGTCGCCCGCCCCAACAACGATCAGATCATGGCCGTCACCGCCATTGAGATAGGTGCGGCTGGCGTCGTCGTCGCCGTTCTCGCCCGGATGAAACCCGATCAGGGTGTCGTTGCCATCGCCGCCGATCAGCAAGTTGCCACCGCTGCCCGCCACCAGCAGATCATCGCCCCAGCCCCCTTGCAGCGTATCGTCACCCGCACCGCCGAAAAGCGAATCCTGCCCGTCGCCGCCGACCAGAACGTCATCGCCGTCGCCGCCGATCAGCATGTCATCCCCGTCCCACCCGTCCAGGCTGTCGTTGCCGTCACCGCCCGTGATCAGGTCGCCGCCGCTGCCGCCGATCACGCTGTCGTCGCCGCCGCCCGCGTTCAGTTCGTCATCGCCGGGGCCGCCGCGCAGGGTGTCCGCGCCGTCACCGCCCAACAGGGTATCGTCGCCTTCGTCACCCGAAAGCTGGCCTCCGTCGTCGCCCAGGCGCAGAACGCGCGGCTCGGGGTCGGGTTCGGGCGTGTCGCGGCTGATATATTCATCGTCTTCCCATTCGCCCGCCCAGTCGTCGCGGGGCACGGGGGCATCGCCGGGGCCGGGCAAATTGTCCAGATCCAGATAGCGGCCTGCGTGGCCCGGCTCACCAGTGTCCGTCCCGTCCTGGTCGGCAAGGTCGCCATCGGCCTCGGCATCCTGACGCACGAAGGCATCCGCGACACCACCGGCCATGAACATCCCGATCAATCCCATCAGCATCCACATGCCGCGCCTCCGAATCCTTCGGCAGTTGCCTGCGGTATCCGGTGTATCGCGACGCGGTGAACGAAACGAGAATAAGGGCGTTGAACCGGGCCAGAACCTGCAATCCTGGTAAACGCGCCCGTGCGAACAGAGCCTGTTGATCTTGCCGCGCGTCTGGCCTATATGCGCGCATCCCCGGCGCATTGCGACGCGTTGGGGCATGACCGGCCTTGCTGGACGACATCCCGGCCTGCGCCTTGACCCCCGACCGAAAGGAGACCCGATGTCGATTACCGTCGAAGAAAAGAACCGCCTGATCAAGGAATTCGCAACCAAGGAAGGCGATACCGGCTCGCCCGAAGTGCAGGTGGCGATCCTGACCTCGCGCATCACGGCCCTGACCGAGCATTTCAAGACCCACAAGAAGGACAACCATTCCCGCCGTGGGCTTCTGATGATGGTCGCACAGCGCCGCAAACTGCTGGATTATGTCCGCCGCAAGGACGAGTCGCGCTATCAGTCGCTGATCGCGCGCCTGGGCATCCGTCGCTGAGACAGCCGCCCGGCAAACGGAAACGCCCGCTCGATCCGAGCGGGCGTTTTGCGTTCTGGTGCTCGTGGCGACCGCGATGGATGCTTACAGCCCCAGGATTTCGCGCGCCTCGTTCAGCGCGGCGACCGATCCGTCATGGTCGCCCGCCTCGTGAAGTTCGGCGCCTTCCTCGCGCAATTCGGTAACCTCGGCGCGTTGGTCGTCGGTGATATCGGCCGTCGGCAGTGCCGCGTCGATTTCCTCCATCAGGCCCGGGCACATATGGGCAAAGGCCGCAGCCGGCGCCAGGGCAAGGAACATGGTCAAGGCAGTCGTGCGAAGCATGTCATCCTCCTTTTCCGCGCCCCGGAGGCAGGATCGTTGGCCGGGGCGTTGGCGCAATCATAACAGAACATCCCGGTTCATGCGGGACACGCTCTCGTGAAGGCGGCACGGCAACCGCGCGAAAATGCGGATCTGGGCAGAGATATCGCGCGTTTTCAACTCATCCTTTCCAAGGCAGCGGTTTTCCTGTATGGACCGCATCCATCTGTGACGTGACGCTCTGACCCCGGCGTGATGCATAGGATAGGGGTCGGCGGCAATGGGGCCGCCAAGCAACGGGAGACGCGGCAGGGGCTGCGGGTGCTCCCTTACAGGATACGCTGAATGTTCAATATCACGAAAAAGTCGATCCAGTGGGGCCAGGAAACGCTCACGCTGGAAACGGGCCGTGTCGCCCGCCAGGCCGATGGTTCGGTCATTGCCACGCTGGGGGATACTTCGGTCATGGCGAATGTCACCTTTGCCAAGACCGCCAAGCCCGGTCAGGATTTCTTTCCGCTGACCGTCCACTACCAGGAACGCTATTACGCTGCGGGCAAGGTGCCCGGCGGTTTCTTCAAGCGCGAAGCCCGGCCATCGGAAAAGGAAACGCTGACCTCGCGGCTGATCGACCGGCCGATTCGCCCGCTCTTTGTCGACGGGTTCAAGAACGAGGTTCTGGTCATCTGCACCGTGCTGTCGCACGATCTGGTCAACGAACCCGATGTCGTTGCGATGATCGCAGCCTCGGCGGCGCTGACCATTTCGGGCGTGCCGTTCATGGGTCCGATCGCCGCGGCCCGCGTGGGCTTTGTGGACGGCGAATACGTCCTGAACCCCGATTGCGAGGACATGCACAAGCTGCGCGAAAACCCCGAGCAGCGGCTGGATCTGGTCGTCGCCGGGACCAAGGACGCGGTGATGATGGTGGAATCGGAAGCCTATGAGCTGTCCGAGGCCGAGATGCTGGGCGCGGTGAAATTCGCGCATGAAAGCTATCAGCCCGTAATCGATTTGATCATCGACCTGGCCGAGGACGCCGCCAAGGAACCCTTCGATTTCGCGGCGCCAGACTATGCCGCGCTCTATGACAAGGTCAAGTCGGCCGGCGAGGCCCTGATGCGGGCGGCCTTTGCGCTGCGTGACAAGCAAGAACGCGTAAACGCAATCAGCGCCGCGCGCGACGCCATCAAGGCCACGCTCACCGAGGAAGAACTCGCCGACGAGAACCTTGGCTCGGCGATGAAAAAGCTCGAAGCCTCGATCCTGCGCGGTGACATCATCAACGGCGCGCCCCGGATCGACGGGCGTTCGACCACCGACATTCGCCCGATCGTCAGCGAAACCGGCGTCCTGCCGCGTACGCACGGTTCGGCCCTGTTCACGCGTGGCGAAACCCAGTCGCTGTGCATTACGACGCTGGGCACGGGCGATGACGAACAGTTCATCGACGCCTTGACCGGCACGTCCAAGGCCAACTTCCTGCTGCACTACAACTTCCCGCCCTATTCGGTGGGCGAGGTTGGTCGCTTCGGTCCTCCGGGCCGGCGCGAGATCGGCCACGGCAAGCTGGCCTGGCGGGCATTGCAGGCGGTGTTGCCACCGGCGACGGACTTCCCCTACACCATCCGCATCGTGTCCGAGATCACGGAATCGAACGGCTCGTCGTCGATGGCGACGGTCTGCGGTGGTTCGCTGTCGATGATGGATGCGGGCGTCCCGCTGAAGGCCCCGGTCGCCGGCGTGGCGATGGGTCTGATCCTGGAAGACGACGGCAAGTTCGCCGTTCTGTCTGACATCCTGGGCGACGAGGACCACCTGGGCGACATGGACTTCAAGGTCGCCGGCACCGAAAACGGCGTCACATCCTTGCAGATGGACATCAAGGTTGCGGGCATCACCTTCGAGATCATGGAACAGGCGCTGGCACAGGCCAAGTCTGGCCGCATGCATATCCTGGGCGAAATGGGCAAGGCCCTGTCAACCACCAATGCCTTCAGCCAGTATGCGCCCAAGATCGAGACCATGACCGTTCCCACCGACAAGATCCGCGAAGTGATCGGCTCGGGCGGCAAGGTCATCCGCGAGATCGTCGAGGTATCGGGCGCCAAGGTCGATATCAACGACGATGGCGTGATCAAGATCGCCTCGAACGATCAGGCGGCGATCAAGAAGGCCTATGACATGATCCATTCGATCGTGGCGGAACCCGAGGTCGGGCAGATCTATACCGGCACGGTGGTCAAGATCGTCGATTTCGGCGCCTTCGTGAACTTCTTCGGCAAGCGTGACGGGCTGGTCCATGTCAGCCAGATCGCCAACAAGCGTCTGAACCATCCGTCGGACGTGCTGAAGGAAGGCCAGGAGGTCAAGGTCAAGCTTCTGGGCTTTGACGACCGCGGCAAGGTTCGCCTGACGATGAAAACCATCGATCAGGAAACCGGCGAGGAAATCACCGAGGAAAAGGCCGACTGATCGGCACCCACGGTTCGACAGCCAAAGAGACCCCGGCCATGCGCCGGGGTTTTTTGTTGCCCCCATGGCGCCGGGGCGATCTGGAGTGGTCGCACCGTCGCGGCCGGATACAGCCTCTGTCGGCCCAACCCCCTGCCCCCCCCTGGCATGGAAGCCGGGTTCGGGGTGGTCAGCCGGGCATCGGCGCGCTACCACAGGGCAAGTCGTGGACAGACAAGCAGGAGCATCACATGAGCTCATCCGCCGAATGGGAATCCACCGTCAACGGAAAGGTCGTGCTGATCACCGGCGCCAGCCGCGGGATCGGGGCCGCCACGGCCCGCCTTTTCGCCGAAAAGGGTGCGCGGCTTGGGCTGGCCGGGCGGCCAGGTGCGGCGCTTGAGGCCGTGGCCAGGGAAACCGGCGCCACGCTTTTGCCCTGCGACGTCAGCGACTTTGCCGCCGTCGAGGGCGCGGTCAAGACCATGATCGATCGGTTCGGCAGGCTGGACGTGCTGATCAACAACGCAGGGGTGATCGAACCCATTGCCCTGATGGAACAGGCAGACCCCGCCGAATGGGGCCGCCAGATCGACGTGAACCTGAAGGGTGTCTTTCACGGGATGCGCGCCGCTTTGCCGGTCATGCGGGCGCAGGGCGCAGGCACGATCCTGACCGTGGGATCGGGCGCGGCCTATAGCGCACTCGAAGGGTGGAGCGGTTATTGCGCCTCCAAGGCCGGGGCGATCATGCTGACCCATGCCGCCCATGCCGAGACCGGCGCCACCGTGCGCGTTCTCAGCCTGTCGCCGGGCACCGTCGCCACCGACATGCAGGGCGCGATCCGCGAATCCGGCGTAAACCCGGTCAGCCAGCTTGACTGGTCGGTCCATGTTCCGCCGGAATGGCCGGCACGCGCGTTGCTGTGGATGTGCAGCGACGAGTCCGACATGTATCGCGGCGGCGAGGTCAGCCTGCGCGAACCCGCGATCCGCGAACGCCTGGGGCTTTCCGCATGATCGAGCGCGAGGAACACGGGCCGCTCTGGGTTCTGCGGCTGAACCGGCCGGACAAGGCGAATTCGCTGACACGGGCCATGATGGACGAGCTGGTCGGGCATCTGGAGGCGGCCAACGGCGTTGTCGAGGCGCTGGTTCTGACCGGCACGGGTTCGGTCTTCAGCGCAGGCGCCGATCTGGACGAGGCGCGCGCCGGGCTGGCCACCGACCCGATCTGGGAAGAGCTGTCAGGCCGGATCGCCGCGCTGCGCTGCCTCAGCATCGCTGCCCTCAACGGTACGCTGGCCGGTGGCGCGTTCGGCATGGCGCTGGCCTGCGACATTCGTCTGGGGGTGCCCGAGGCACGCTTTTTCTACCCGGTGATGAAGCTGGGCTATCTGCCGCAACCGTCGGACCCTGAACGTCTGGCGGCGCTGATCGGCCCGGCACGCGCGCGCATGATCCTGATGGGCGGCGCAAAGATCGACGCCCATGAGGCGCTGGCCTGGGGGCTGATCGACCGGATTCACCCGCGCGAGGCGCTGATGGACGCGGCACAGGCCCTGACCGACGATGCCTGCCAGGCACCGCAAGGGCACGCGGCCCGTATCAAGGCGATGATCCCGCGCGTTTGGTCGCAGGTATAGGGCTTCTGGCCGCAGGGCGCGGGTGATAGGGTTGCGCCATGATCGTCTTGCGAACCATCGGCCTTGCCCTTCTCGCCGTTGCCATGATGCTTGGCAGCGTGTCGCTGGCGGTGGCACGCAACCAGCCGCGCCCGGTCGGCATGATCGTGCTTTGCACCGGCCACGGGGCGACAAGTGTCGCTGTCGATGCGCGCGGGCAACCCGTCAACCCGCAATTCCAATGCCCCGAGTGTGCGCCGGGTCTGGCCGCGCTCACGGACGCGCCCGCGATCATGCCCGCCGCGCCGCCGCGGATATTGCGCGCGCCCGCCTATGCGCTGCGTTGTGTTCCGGCGCCGCGCGCCGCCGCGCCGGTGCCCCATCGCTCGCGTGCGCCGCCTGTCGTGATCTGACGCTTTCAGACGATCAGATCCACTTAAACAGACAGGAAATCCCATGTTTCGCATACTTTCAACCGCCTTGGCCGCGGTATTCCTTGCCGTGCCCGCACTCGCCTGTGACGGGTTCGAGGTGCATGATGCCTATGTTCGCAGTTCCACACCCGTGTCGCCAACCGCCGCAGCCTTCATGGTCATGCGCAACAGCGGCGACACCGACTGCCAGGTGACCGGCGTGCGTTCGGACATCGCGGCCAGGACCGAGCTGCACACCCATATCGAAGACGATGACGGCGTGATGCGCATGGTTCATGTCGAAGACGGGTTCACGCTGCCCGCGAATGGCGAACACGTTCTGGCGCGCGGGGGCGATCATGTCATGTTCATGGGCCTTGAGCAGGCACTGGAACAGGACACGACGCTCAGCGTGACCTTCATCTTTGCGGATGGCGCCGAACAAACGGTCGAGATCGTGGTCGATCACGCGCGCGAATCCGGGTCGCACGGTCACTGAACCGCGATGCGCGGGCGTGCGGGTTATCCCTGATGCGCCGGCACCGCCTGCGCCCTTGGGCGCAGGCGGCACTGGACCGGCTCGCCGTTTGCGGCAATGCGGGCCTCGGCCTCGGACAGCGGTTCTTCGACGGTGGCCATGTGCCAGGCATTGGCATGAATGATCATGCCAGGGGCGCTGACCAGGGCGACGTGCCCGGTCCAGAACAGCAGATCGCCCGCCACCTCGTGCCCGGCGGCAACCGCATCGCCGGGCATTGCCGCTTGCAGATCGCTGTCAGGCGGGCAGGCCCTGCCGCACCCCCGGTGGGCCGCCTGAATCAGCCCCGAACAGTCGATGCCCGAGCGGCTGTTCCCGCCCCACAGATAGGGCGTGCCCAGAAACAGCCGGGCAATTCCGACCGGATCGTGCAATGGCTCGCCGATCGGCCGGATATGCTGCAATGGAATATGGCCTTGCGGAGTGGTGGCAAAAGGCCCGTCAACACCCAGCACATTGATGCGCGCACCGAAGGACAGCGCGGCATTCTCGGCGCTCTTGATGCTGGCTTCGGTGTAGCGATGCGTGGCCGGGGCGCTGACCCAATGCGTGACCGGGTGATCGGGGCCGAGCGCATCTGCGCTCAGCCAGCCGCAATAGCCATCATCCGCGTCATAGCCAAAAACCTGCGCGCCCACCTGGTCGAGGGCACAAAACCGCGTCCCCAACAGCAACTGCCGGTCGCGGCGCGCTCCCGGTTCGGCGCAAAGATCGGCCAGCGGGGCGGCGACGCGGTGCCAGGCCCCTGCCACAAGCGCCAGATCCGCGCCCAGGGCCCCGCGCAGGCTGACATGCGCGATTCGGTGATTTGCGCGGTGAAAGCGCCGGTCCGGGGTTCCGGTCACCCCTCCAGCCCCAGCAGCGGCGGCAGGGCCGCCAGCAATGCCCGCGCCCCTTGTCCTACGCCCCCTTTCGGCCGCGCCGGTGCATCCTTTGGCTGCCAGCCATAGATGTCGAAATGGACGAAACGCCCAGCTTGGCGAACGAACCGGCGCAGAAACAGCGCCGCGGTGATCGATCCGGCCATGCCCCCGGACGGCGCATTGTCCAGATCGGCGATGCCGGGTTCGATCATCGGCTCATAGGGGTCGTGGAACGGCATCCGCCAGACCGGGTCTGCCTGGCCGACGCCAGCGGCGGCAAGCGCGGCGGCAAGCGCCTCGTCATCGGTGTAGAACGGCGGCAGGTCCGGCCCCAGCGCCACGCGTGCCGCACCGGTGAGCGTGGCCATGCAGATCAGGGCGTCGGGGCTTTCTTCGTCGGCAAGCGACAGGGCGTCGGCCAGAACCAGTCGGCCCTCGGCGTCGGTGTTGTTCACCTCGACCGTCATGCCGTTGCGCGCGGTCAGGATATCGCCGGGTCGCATCGCGCTGCCGGAAATCGCGTTCTCGACCGCCGGGATCAGGACCCGCAGGCGCACCTTCCAGCCCAGCGCCATGATCATCAGCGCAAGACCCAGAACCGTGGCGGCGCCACCCATGTCCTTTTTCATCAATCCCATGGAATTGCCGGGCTTGATGTTCAACCCGCCGGTATCGAAGCAGACCCCCTTGCCGACCAGCGTCAGGCGTGGCCCCTCCTGCCCCCAGCGCATATCCAGAAGCCGCGGCGTGCGGTCCGAGGCACGACCGACGGCATGGATCAGCGGAAAGTTCTCCATCAGCAGGTCGTCGCCATAAGTGACCGACACCTGCGCGTCGAATTCCTCGCCCAGCGCCAGAACGGCGGTTTCCAGCTCTTCCGGACCCATGTTGGCGGCGGGCGTGTTGATCAGATCGCGCGTCAGCCATTCGGCGGCGGCAATGATCTCAAGCCGAGCGGCGCTTGCGCCGTCAGGTGCCTTGAGCGCGGCCAGCGCGGGTGATGGTTCCTTGCGGAACCGGTCGAAGCGGTATCCCGCCAGCAGCCAGCCCAGCGTCTGTTCGTTCAGCACCTCGGGCGCAGGATCGCTGGCGATGTGATAGGTTTCCGCCGGCAGTTTGCCGCGCGCGCCGCCCAGGATAAACCGCTGGCGCCGCCGCGCCCTATCGTCGCCAAGCCCCACGACCGCCAGCGCCAGCGCACCGGCGGCATCGGGCACGGTCGCGACCTGCCCTGCGGCAGCGCGAAATCCCGTCGCCTCAAGCCATGCGCGGACCCGTTGCGGCTGGCCGTCGCGCCAGTCGGAAAGGCCCTCGGCACTGACCAGGTGAAGGGGGATCGACGCGGTCTCGTCGGACGCGAAGGAGGCAGGAGCAGGGCGCATCGGATCTCTCGCACGGTTGGGTGACTTGCCCCAACCTAGTGCAGTTTCACCGGAAGTTGGAAGCGCCCGCGACGGGGAAATTCGCGCACTTTGTCAAAGTGACAGGCCCGGCATGTCCCAGACCTGTTCAAGCGACCGGTCGCCGATTCGCACCAGGCGTTCCCAGACAGCGTGATAGGCGACAAGATCGCCGCGTTTTGCCGATTCGCCCAGATCGCCGGCCACACGGGCCAGGCTGGTCAGGCCGATATCCGCACACAGGCTTGCCACACGTTCCGCCTGCGCGGGCACCGTGCCCAGTTCGGCCACGCGATTCGCCTTTTCGATCTCGATCAGGCGATCCGAAATGGCTTCGACCATGTCCATCACGAACCCTTCGGCCGCGCGATCGCCCATCTGGCGAAACAGCGCATCCAGCCGATCGGCGTCGATCAGGATACGTTCGGATTGTCTGAGTTCAACGACGGCTGCCACACTGATACCCCGTTCTACCTGCTCGCGTTCAGCTGCTGTGAACGTGCGCGGACCGTGTTAAGAAAGTCTTGTCGGTGTGGCAGAAAAAAGGTCGAAAACGACCGAGAATAAGAATAACACTCCGACACGAGCCTGAGGAAGGGACCAAACGCATGACCGAGGCACAAAAGCTGCCGACTTTTCTTGTCAACCGCTATCGCGCGTGGAAATCGACGACCTACGCCGAGAACCAGAGTTGGTACCACCATCTTGCCGACCAGGGACAGCACCCACGGTCCATGATCATCGCGTGTTGTGATTCGCGCGTGCATGTCGAAGCCCTGTTCAACGCGGACGCGGGCGAATTCTTCATCCACCGCAACATCGCCAACCTGGTGCCGCCCTATCGCCCCGACGGGCAGAGCCATGGCACCTCGGCAGCCGTCGAATACGGCGTGACCGCGCTCAAGGTGGCGCATCTGGTGGTCCTGGGGCATTCGAACTGCGGCGGGATCAAGGGGTGCCACGACATCTGTTGCGGCAAGGCCCCGCAGGACGAGATCGAGTCAAGCTTCGTCGGTCGCTGGCTGATGAACCTTCGCCCCGCGTTCGAGAACGTCAAGGCGATCAAGGATCCGGTCGAACGCTTGGATGCGCTGGAGCGCGAGGGGATTCGCATTTCCCTGGCCAATCTGATGACATTTCCGTTCGTGCGCCAGGCGGTCGAGGACGGCGACCTGACCATTCACGGCTTGTGGAAGGACATCGGCGAGGGACGCCTGGACTATCTGGACCCCAAGACAGGCGCATTCCTGCCGGTCTGAGGGGTTTTCCGGTGATTTTCTTCACGGGTTAACGAAAGGGGTTGTAATCGGGCCAAAGCGGGGTTTTATATTCATCATTCTGAATAGGACGAGTCCCATGCCCCAGACCGGCCAAAACCGCTTTGTTCCCGCCCTCGCCGACACCCTTCGTCACGGCTACTCTGCTGCCCGCCTTCGCCAGGATGCGCTTGCGGGGCTTACGGTTGCGATTGTCGCGTTGCCGCTTTCCATGGCGATCGCCATTGCTGCCGGCGGAACACCCGCAATGGGGCTCTACACGGCCATCGTGGGCGGTTTCATCATCTCGGCGCTGGGGGGCAGCCGATACCAGATCGGCGGGCCGGCCGGGGCCTTCATCGTCCTGATCGCAGGAACGATCGCCCAACACGGCGTGTCGGGAATGGTCGTGGCGACGATGATGGCAGGCGTCATCATGGCCGCGATCGGCTTCCTGCGGCTGGGCAGCTATATCAAGTTCATTCCCTACCCGGTGACCGTGGGCTTTTCCGCCGGGATCGCGGTGATCATCTTTTCCAGCCAGATCAAGGATCTTCTGGGGCTGACCCTGACCGCGCCCGAGCCCGCGCATTTCCTGGCCAAGCTTCCGGTGCTCTGGGACAGCCTGCCCAGCGCCAATGCCGTCACCATGGCACTGGCCTTTGCCACCATCGCCCTCATCGTCGGGTTGAAGCACGCCGTGCCACGCCTTCCGAACCTGCTGATCGCGGTGATCGTCACGACACTGGCTGCGGTGTTTCTGGACCTTCCCACGCCAACCATCGAAACCACTTTCGGCGCGGTTCCCGCGGGCCTGCCGACGCCGAGCCTGCCGCAATTCGACGCCGCGCTGCTGCTGGCGGTTCTGCCCAATGCCATCGCCTTTGCCATGCTGGGCGCGATCGAGGCGCTTCTGTCGGCCGTGGTGGCCGACGGCATGTCGGGCCAGCGGCACAATTCCAACATGGAACTGGTCGCGCAGGGCGCGGCCAATATCGCCGTGGGGATGTTCGGGGGCATGGTGGCCACCGGCACCATCGCGCGCACGGCGACCAATGTGCGCGCCGGGGCCTTTGGTCCGGTGGCCGGCATGCTGCACGCCGTGTTCATCCTGCTGTTCATGCTGGTTGCGGCGCCGCTGGTGGGCTTTGTCCCCTTGGCCAGCCTGGCCGGTGTTCTGGCAGTCGTGGCCTGGAACATGATCGAGCGCGACGCGATCATCTCGTTGTTGCGCAGCTCGCGGGCCGATGCGGCGGTGCTGCTTGTGACATTGGGGCTGACCGTTTTCCGCGACCTGACCGAGGCCATTGTCGTGGGCTTCGCGCTGGGGGCGGTGCTGTTCATCCACCGCATGTCGAAAGCCGCAGAGGTCGTCGAACACGAAAGCCCGGCGGCGGAAACCGACGAGATCGCCATGGACCCCGAGATCGTGGTCTATCGTATCCGGGGGGCGTTCTTCTTTGGTGCGACAGCTTCGGTGGGCGCGGTGCTTGACCGGATTTCCGACAAGTATCGCGGCCTGCTCCTGGACTTTTCGGATGTGACGCTGGTCGATTCAAGCGCGGCGCACCTGATCGAACAACTGGTGCACAAGGCCCGAAAGCGGGGCGTGGACATCATGCTGACCGGCACGACCCACGATCTGCGCGTGCACTTGTTCGCCCATGGGATGAAACCGCCCGTCGTCGGCTATGAAAGCACGATCGCCCTGGGCGCGCGCAAGCTGCGCCGCCGCATCGATCAACACGGCGTCTCCGACGACGAGACCACGCCGGTGCCGCAATCAGCCTGACCCGAACCGCGGTTCGAAATGGCTTCACAGCGCAGCGCTTGCGCACTAGGGTCGGCGCGTCCAAGTTTGCAAGTGAATGTTCGCGAGATGAGCCTTGCCAAGATCCCGGCCGTGCCTGGGGCTTTCTGCCACGAGGGGCCGGGCCGCGCCGCCGCCAAGCTGGCGGGAAAGCGTCCATGAGCGCGGCCACGATCATCATTCCCGCGCGCTACGAATCCGCCCGCTTTCCGGGCAAGCCGCTGGCACCGCTCAGGGGCGCGGGCGGCACGGTTCGCAGCCTGCTGGAACGCACCGTGATCGCCGCGCGCGCCGCCGCGGACAGCGTGACGCTGAGCGCCATCCATGTCGCGACCGACGACCTGCGCATCGCCGACGAGGCCCGGCGCCTGGGCGTGGAGGTGATCATGACCACCCCGGACTGCCGCAATGGCACCGAGCGCGTGGCACAGGCCGTGGCCAATGCAGGGATCACCGACGAGATCATCATCAATCTGCAGGGCGATGCGCCGCTGACCCCGCCCGGCTTCGTCGCGGCCCTCGTGGCGGCCATGCGCGCCGACCCTGGTCGGCAAGTGGCGACGCCGGTGCTGCGCTGCACCCGCGAGGCGCTTGAGAACTTCCTCGCCGATCGGCGCGCGGGTCGGGTCGGCGCGACAACCGTGGTTTGCGACCTGGCGGGCCATGCGCTCTATTTTTCAAAGGAAGTGATCCCCCATACCGGCGGGCGGGTGCCCCGAGACGGCCCCGTGCCGGTCTTTCATCATGTCGGTCTCTACGCCTATCGCCAACCAGCGCTGCGCGCCTATGCCCGGACCCCGGCAACGCCGCTGGAACGCGCCGAGGGGCTGGAACAGCTGCGCTTTCTTGAAACCGGCCAGACGATCGCCGCGATCGAGGTCGAATCCGGCGGCGCAACGTTCTGGGAGTTGAACAACCCCTCGGATGTTGGGTTGATCGAAGGCTATCTTGCCCGCATGGGAATGGATTGAAACGGGCCGGGTGCAACCGGCGCACGCATCTGGTATGCGCGGCTCGATATCGAAACGGGGGAACCGAGTGAGCGAGAACATTCTCATGGTCGGCGCCGGCCTGTCCGGCGCGGTGACCGGGCGGCTTCTGGCCGAAGCCGGCTATCGTGTCACCGTGGTTGATGCGCGTGACCACATTGCCGGCAACTGCCACACCCGGCGCTGCCCGGAAACCGGCGTTCTGGTCCATGTTTATGGTCCGCACATCTTTCACACCGACGATGCCGAGGTCTGGGATTACGTCAACCGGTTCGAGCGGTTTCTGCCTTACAAGAACCGCGTCAAGGCAACGACCGGCGGCGCGGTTTATTCGTTGCCGATCAACCTGCACACGATCAACCAGTTCTTCGGCAAGACCCTGCGCCCCGACGAGGCCCGCGCCTTTATCGAGGAACAGGCCGATACCTCGATCACCGATCCGCAAACCTTCGAGGAACAGGCACTGCGTTTCGTGGGTCCGGCGCTGTATGAGGCGTTTTTCAAGGGCTACACGATCAAGCAATGGGGCTGCCACCCGCGCGAGCTTCCGGCCTCGATCCTCAAGCGCCTGCCCGTGCGCTTCAATTATGAAGACGATTACTTCAGCCACCGGTTCCAGGGCATGCCCGAGACCGGCTACACCGAAATGATCGGCCGCATCCTCGATCATCCCGGGATCGACGTTCATCTGAACACCCGTTTCACCCGCGACCAGTCAGGCCGGTATGCGCATGTCTTTTATTCCGGCCCGCTGGACGGTTGGTATGAGTATGACATCGGGCGCCTGGGCTATCGCACACTCGATTTCGAACGCTTCACCTATGACGGCGACTGGCAGGGCTGCGCGGTCATGAACTACGGCGAGGAAAGCGTTCCTTTCACCCGCATTACCGAGCACAAGCATTTCGCCCCCTGGGAAACACACGCCGGGTCCATCCTGTACCGCGAGTATTCGCGCGCCTGCGGGCCCGAGGATATTCCCTATTATCCCATCCGTCTGGTGACCGAAAAGGCACTTCTGCGGCGCTATGCCGAACGCGCCGCGGCCGAAGGCGGCGTGACATTCATGGGTCGGCTGGGCACCTATCGCTACCTCGACATGGATGTGACCATTCGCGAGGCGCTCGATACCGGCCACCGCTTCCTGAACAGCCGCGAGAAGGGCCAAGAGATGCCAGCGCTGACGTCGTCCGTGTCCTGACGCCTCAAGTGCAATCAGCCCAGTGCCACAAGGGCAGCATCGCGCGCCACCGGATCGGCGAAAGTTCAATTGACAACAGCTCGGCGCTGCACTCTTACTTCACCGCGGCGTCTTATCCTTCTTGGCGCCTCCTTGTTTTCGCACCCGAACACCGATCGCCTTGCACGGCGATCAGGCAGATGCGGGGTACCGACCGGATCTTGACATGAAAAAGAATACCGAAGCCGAGAGCCTGTTCATCATCAGCAACCCACGCAGCGGGTCAACGCAACTGGTTCAATATGTCCGCCAGGTGCCCGGATGCGTGTGCTTTGGCGAGATATTCAAGCGCGATACCATGTCCAAAGAGCTGCGGACGAAAGTGCGCGACCACGAAACCGCCGAAAGCCTGTTCGCGACGGACTCGCGCGGTTTCTGGGAACATGCAAGAACCCACCGGAAGGGCAAACCCCGCATCGTCGGCGCCAAGCTTTTCCCACGGCATCGCCGCGGCGATCCAATCTGGGATCTGGTCTTCAGCGGCACGCCGCGTGTGATTCATCTGTGGCGCAATCGTATTTTCGACACCCACATTTCTAGTTTGCGCTCACAGACATCGGGGCAATGGCAACTCAAGAAAGACCAGCAACCAGACACACAAGACACAAGCCGTCCGATACGCTTTGATGCGGACAAATACCTGCGTTACCGAAAGTCGGCACGGCGCGAGTTTGAGTGGGTCACAAGCCGTTTGGCCGACAACCCCAAGGCACTGAGCGTCGAGTACGCCGAAATCGCCGACCCCGCTAAATTGTCCCTGCGTTTTTCCGAGTATTTCGGCGTGCCAGTGACACTCGAGACCACGCTTCAGAAGATGACCACTCGACCGGCGCTGTCCTATGTCGAAAACCCCGAGGAAGCAGCGCCCTTTGTCGATGACCTGCTGAACCAGCCCGACCCGGATCGGTGAACACCGTCAGCCCTTGTAGCCACCGTTCACATGCCAGTTCCATGCATCGCGTATCATCAGGCGCAGGGATGAATGGCGCGGCTCCCATCCCAGCGTATCCGCAGCGCGGTGGCTTCCAGACACCAGGCTGCCCGCATCCCCCGCTCGGCGCGGGCCAAAGCGGTGAGGGACCGCCTTGCCGGTCGCGGCGCGACAATGGCTGATCACCTCGCGCACGCTGAAACCGACGCCGGTGCCCAGGTTGAAAACCGCGCTGCCCTTGCCCTCGCGCAGCCATTCCAACCCCAGCACATGTGCCTCGACCAGATCGACGACATGCACGTAGTCGCGCACGCAGGTTCCGTCATGGGTCGGGTAATCCTCGCCATGGATCACCAGTTCGGGGCGCAAACCATCCGCTGCTTCCAGCATGACCGGGATGAGATGCGTCTCCGGGCGATGGAACTCACCGACCCTGCTCTCCGGGTCGGCCCCGGCCACATTGAAGTACCGAAATATGACCGAGCGAAGCCCGTGACTGACCCCGAAATCGCGCAGGATCTCCTCGACCGCGCGCTTTGATGACCCATAGGCATTGATCGGCGCCTTGGGGCTGTCCTCGGTCAAGACGACGCCATCCTGTTCGCCATAAACCGCGCAGGTCGACGAAAAGACGAAATCCAGGCATTCGGCCGCAATTGCGGCCTCGATCAGGGTCAGCGAACCCAGG
Source organism: Rhodobacteraceae bacterium HLUCCA12 (assembly GCA_001314715.1). Lineage (GTDB taxonomy): Bacteria > Pseudomonadota > Alphaproteobacteria > Rhodobacterales > Rhodobacteraceae > Pararhodobacter. The sequence continues at coordinate 267,923 of LJSV01000004.1, forward strand.
ACATTGTTGCGCCAGTACTTGCCCGGATCCTGCATCGATTCGCCCACCAGGCTGGCGGCGGCGAAATGCATGACCGCGAGCGGGGCATATTCGGCAAAAGCCGCGTCAAGGGCGGCGCGGTCCGACAGATCGCCCTCGACCAGCGGTCCGAACTTGACCGCTTCGCGCCAGCCGGTGCTGAAATTGTCGAAGGTTACGGGCACAAACCCACGCTCGGCGAGGGTCTTGCAGGCATGCGAGCCGATATAGCCTGCGCCGCCGGTAACCAGCACATGGTTCATCCGAAAGCTCCGAATTGGGTCATGCGGGCATGATACCCCGGCCGGTCGAATGTCAAGGCATGCGCCCTCAGTTCAGGGCGCTGCGTGCCGATTGCTGCTGCTCATGCGCGGCCAGCCGCTCGCGGATCAGATCAAAGAAGGCGTCGCGGTATTCGGGATGGTCGATGGCATGATCGACGATGGCCGTCAGATAGCCGAACTTGGACCCGCAATCGTAACGTGCGGCGTTACAGGGCAGCGCCGCGACCTTTCCTTGCCGCGCCAGAATGTCGATGGCATCGGCCAGCTGGATTTCCCCCCCGGCACCGGGGGCGAGGGTGCGCAGGACATCGAAGATTTCAGGCTCGAACACATAACGCCCAAAGGAGGCCAATTGCGATGGCGCCTGCTCGGCCGACGGTTTCTCGACCAGGCCGGCCACGGCGATCTGCGACCCCAGATCATGGCTGCCCGGCACGACGATCCCGTATTTCGATACGTCCTCACGCGCGACCTCGGCCACGCAAAGAAGATTGCGCGGGGCGCGCTCATGGGCGGCGACCAGGTCGCCGGTGGGCAGGGTATCGCCCTTCATCAGATCGTCGGCCAGCAGCACCGCAAAAGGCTGGTTGCCGACCGCAGGCGCCGCGCAGCGAACGGCATCGCCCAGCCCCAGGGGCTCGGCCTGACGGACGAAAATACAGCTTACGCCCTGTGGCACGATATTGCGCACCATGTCGCGGATTTCATGCTTGCCGGTGTTGGCAAGCTGCATCTCCAGTTCCAGATTCGCATCGAAATGGTCGCCGATCGCACGCTTGTTGCGACCGGTCACAAAGATAAGCTCGGTAATCCCGGCCGCGATCGCCTCTTCCACGGCGTACTGGACAATTGGCTTGTCGATAATGGGCAACAATTCCTTGGGCATGGCCTTTGTGGCGGGAAGAAAGCGGGTTCCCAAGCCTGCCACCGGAAATACGGCCTTGGTAATGCGACTCATGGATTACTCCAGCTAACAAAAGGACTTGTAGCGCGACGCTAGCGCATGCACTCACCCTGCGCAATCTGGCCGTTCGGCCCAACACCGGATGGGAAACACGCAGAACATTTGGCATTCAAGCGTCGAAAAGAGGCTGAATTGCGCCCGTTTATTGACCATACGGGAAAAAGTGCTCGAAACAATCATCATTTCATTGCAAAGATGGAGGGTGCTGTTGCCAAGCCATGGTGTTTTCACCAAGAGCCTGTCAAGCCGTGAACAGCAATGCTGCCGGAGACAGAATCCGCGGCGTCGACGACGAATCGAGAGCAAGAAATGCTGAACCATGTGAAATCGTTGTCGCGGCCGACCAAGCAGGCGATCCTTCTGGGCCTGGATATGGCGCTGGTTCCGGTCGCCCTTGGGTTGACGGCATACCTGCTGACCGGAAATCCGCCTGGTGCGGCGTGGATCACCGATCACTGGTCGACGCTGGTCATCCTGATCGTGGGCAGCAGCGTCATGTCGACGCTTCTGGGGCTTCCGCGAATCCAGCTCAAGTCTTACGAGATTTCGGCCATGGGGCGCAGCGCGATGCTGGCTGCTGCCCTGGCGGTGGTCATGGTCACGTTCGACCGAACGCTGGATGCCCCCAGCATCGTCGGCGCCGCAGTCGTTTTCGCAATGATGTACCTGGTGCTGAGCGCGTTGACCCGGCTCTTTCTGCTGCAGATCCTGCTCTACATCTATCGCAAGGATGTGCCGGCCACGCGCGTGCTGATTTATGGCGCGGGCAAGACCGGCATGCAGCTTGCCCTGGCGCTGAAACCGCACGAGGCCATCCGCGCCGTCGGCTTCATCGACGACAACAGCGTCTTGCACAAGTTGACCGTTGCCGGGCTGCCCGTCCATCCGTCGCAGAAGCTGGAACGCCTGATCGCGGAACAGGCGATCGACCGGGTGTTGCTGGCGATGCCATCGCTCAGCCCGCCCCGGCAGGCGCAGATCGCGCGGCGCGTCGCCGCGCTGGGGGTCGAGGTTCAGACACTGCCCTCGTTCGCCCAACTGGTCGGCCAGGAAGCCATCATCGACAAGCTGACACCCATCCTGCCGCGCCGCTTTCTTGGCCGGGCGCATCTGGACTCGACCCTGCGGGGCGGGTGTTCGGCGTATCGGGGCAATTCGGTGATGGTGACCGGTGCTGGCGGTTCAATCGGGTCCGAGTTGTGCCGCCAGTTGCTGAACTGCAATCCCGCACGCCTGGTCTTGCTGGAACTGTCCGAATACGCACTCTACAACGTCGAGCGCGAATTGCGCGCCCTGGCCGAGGATACGGGCTGCGACATCGTTCCCGTTCTCGGATCGGTCAACGATGCGCCACTGGTTCGTGACACCATCCGCAAACACGATGTCGGCGTGGTGCTTCATGCCGCCGCCTACAAGCATGTTCCCTTGGTCGAGGCCAATCCCGCCGCCGGTATTGCCAACAATGTCTTTGGCACGCAAACTCTTGCCCAGGCCGCGCTCGATACCGGGGTCAAGCGGTTCATCCTGATTTCGACCGACAAGGCAGTGCGCCCCATGGGAATCATGGGGGCATCGAAACGCCTTGCGGAACTCGTCGTGCAGGATTTCGCGCAGCGCTCGGAATCAACAGTCTTTTCCATGGTCCGCTTTGGCAATGTGCTGGGCTCGTCGGGATCGGTGATCCCGCTGTTTCAGGAACAGATCCTGCGCGGCGGCCCGGTAACCGTGACGCATCACGACGTCACACGCTATTTCATGACCGTGCAGGAGGCGACGCGCCTGGTGCTGTGGGCCGGCAATCTGGCAAGGGGTGGCGAGATCTTCGTGCTCGACATGGGCAAACCCATCAAGATTGCCGACCTTGCCCGCCAGGTCATCGAAGCCGTGGGCTATTCCGTGCGCGACGCACAGAATCCCGACGGAGATATCGAGATCGTGACGACGGGCCTGCGCCCGGGCGAAAAGATTTACGAGGAATTGTCGATCAGCGGCGAACTGCGCCCGACAAAACACCCGAAACTGTCCTGCACCATCGAGGGAAACCTGTCGGAGTTCGAAATCACGCGCGCAGTGCAAAGTCTGAAGGCAATGATCGAGACCGGCGCGCATATGCAACTTGCCGAAGAGGCCATGCGCTGGGTCGCGCGCGATCTGGAAAAGTCGCCCGATCAAACCGCCGAGGACGCGGCAGGCAAGTCACCACACTGATTGCGTGCCTGCCACCGTTGCCGCGGCCTCAGGCGATCTGGATCGCATAGGACAAAGTGTCGAGATCGCTGTAGCCGATCAAGGTAATGATCGTATTCGCGCCTGGGCCGAAATCGAGAACGATATCGCCACGGGCGCTGACGGCGGCAAAGCGATCGACGACTTCTTGCGGCGTCAGATCGCCGAAGCGCCGCCAAAGCGACATCGTCAGCAGCAAAGCGTCGCCTTCGTCGGGATCGAAATCGGTAATCCGGTTCAGATCGTCGTTGCGAAAAAAGACGAAAGTATCGCCGCCCCCGCCGCCCGTCAGCGAATCGCGCCCCGGTCCGGCGTCAAGCGTGTCGTCGCCATCCCCGCCATTCAGCGTGTCGTTGCCGTTTCCGCCCCAGATCCTGTCATTGCCCGCCCCGCCATGGATCAGGTCGGGGCCGCCCCCGCCGCCGATGCTGTCATCCCCGCCTCCCCCATACGCGGTGTCGCTGCCGGCACCCGCCCAGATCACGTTGCGGCCATCAGTGCCGCCGTACATCAGATCGTCCCCGGGGCCGCCCCAGATCGTGTCATGTCCCGCGCCGCCCCGAACGGTGTCATTGCCGGGTCCCGCGCCGATCATGTTATCCCCGTCCGGCACATGAATCGTATCATCGCCCGACAGGCCCCAGATCGTATCGTCTCCCGCTCCCCCGCGCAGCGAATCGCCATCGCCGGTGCCGATGATGGTCCGCCCTTCGCCAGGCGCCGGTTCTTGGTCGTCGATCTCGGGCGGGGGGGTGTTGTCGGCGCGGATGTAGGGAACGCGGTCTGGGCCAAGCAGTCCGTTCGGAAACAGGTCGTCCACGCTCAGGGGGGCGCCATCGGCCGATGTCAGGATGATCACGTTGCCGCGATATTCGATCCGCGCGCCCGTCGCGGTCGATGTGATCTCCAGCTGCGCGATGTCGCGCAGCATCGGCCAGTCGGACAGGTCGAGCCTGTCGCCGCGCCGCTCGAAATCCAGAACATGGACCGGCCCCCCGCCGTGCCCGACGACAAAGGTATCGCGCCCGGCCCCGCCGCGCATCCGGCTGTCGCCGGGGCCGGATACCAGAACATCATCCCCGGCGCCGCCGTCCAGCGTGTCGCCAGACGACGCCGCAATCAGGATGTCGTGGCCGCCGGTCCCGCGCAGCGTCTGGGCGCCATGGCCGCTGCCGATACGCTGGACCCCCAGTTCATCCAGCGAAATCGTGTAATGCGCCATCCCGCCGCCGTTCTGCGTCCCGGCAAACAGATGCAGGACATCGCCCGACACCTGCGCCTGAAGCGCCGCGACATTGCCCATGCCGACCCCATCGTCGCCGGCAAGCGTTTCCAGATGAACGAGCCTGCCATCGGGCAACAGCATGAACACGCTCAGCCCGTTGTCGGCCCCGCCTGCGATAACGAAGGTATGGTCACCCGCAGTCGCGGTGGTCATGGCCTGGATGCCGGAAAAGCGGGTGGCACCGGTATCGATCAGATGATCGGTCGGCGTCAGCGTCCCGTCGGCCGAAAGGCGCATCACCGACAACGACGAGGTGCCGGATGCGCCGACGATGACAAAGGTCTGATCGCCGATTTGCACAACCTCCATGGCCGTCGGGGCCTGAATACCCAAGCCTTCGCGCATTCCCATGGAATCCGACTCGCTCAGTCGTCCCGTCGCCGAATCGCGTCGAAACGCTGTCACGGCATCGGCGCAGGAATCGGCCGCCAGGACATATTCAAGGCCATTGATGGTGACATGCGTCAACGAAACGATCTGATCCTGCGCGTATTCATCGGGAAACAGCGTCAGCGGGTTTGTGGCCTGCACCACCCAGGCCTCGACGATGCCGCGCCCCCCGTTCGAGGCGGCTTCCATCGCGTCGGTCCAGTCCAGCGGGGCGTTTTCCGCAAGCGCACCCTGATCGCCGATGGCATAGCCGATCAACCCTTGCGATGTCGCCCCGACGAACAGAACCGGGCCGGACCCATGATCGCCCAGGACAAGCCGTTCGCCGACCGCCGCTGTCATGTTGGGCGGAAAGATCACCGTGATTTCGGCCGAAACCACGCCCCCCGCCTCGATCCGATAGCCCACCAGCCCACCGTTTCGGCCGGTGGTGGTGTAGACATGGACATCATCGCCCTCGACATGGGCGGCTATGTCGCGAATTCCGTCGTCCAGCAGATCCACACCCGATCCGACGACGCCCTGTCGGTACAGCCGCATCCCATCACCTCATGTTCCACCCCTTTCACCCTTGCAAAGCGGTCAGTTGACACTGGGCGCGGAAAACGGGCGAAACTGCGATCTTTGGAATGCATTTTACGGGCCTCGCCCCCTGCCCACCGCCGCCGACGGCGGGTATAGGGTGTCAAAGGCTGGCCATTTTCGGCCAGATACGGCGCGAGGAACGGATACAGACATGCAGTTGGACGCCGACCCAAGACCCGAGACAACGGCCACCGCGTCCGTTGCGCCGGTGACCAGGAACCGGCTGGTGGCCGTCGTGGTCACGCACAACCGGCTGGCACAGCTCAAGACGACGGTGCGCGCGCTACTGGCATCGGCGCAGAATGACCTGGCAGCAGTCCTTGTCGTCGACAACGCTTCCGACGATGGCACGGCAGGCTGGCTGGCCGCCCAGTCCGACAAGCGGCTTTGCGTCCTGACAAGTCGTGCCAACCTTGGTGGCGCGGGCGGGTTCGAAACCGGGTTGCGGCATGCCGTTCACACGCTGAGGCCAGACTGGGTCGTCGTGATGGATGACGACGCGCGGCCCGAACAAGGCGCCCTGGCCGCGTTCCACACGCTTGACCTGCGCGGCTGGGACGGGCTGGCGGCTGCCGTGCGCCATCCGGACGGCACGATCTGCGAAATGAACCGGCCGACGCTGAACCCGTTCTGGCACAAGCGGCTTTTGTTGCGCACGGCATTGGGCGGCGGGCGCGGGGCATTCCACCTTGGACCGCAGGATTTCGCACGCACGGGCACGCGGCCGATCGACGGCGCCTCCTTCGTTGGCCTGTTCCTGTCGGCAAAGATCTTCGACGCTGCCGGATACCCGGACGGCAAGCTGTTTCTGTATGGTGATGATGCAATCTATACGCTTGGACTGACGCGCGCGGGCTATCGCCTCGGGTTCGATCCATCGGTGCGTTTCGAACATGACAGCACGACCTATTCCACGCAGGATCGACGCATCAAGCCCTTGTGGAAAGTCTACTATTACCACCGCAACCTGCTGATCCTCTATCGCCTGGCGACCGGTGCGTTCTTTTTGCCGGTGCTGATGGTGGTTCTGCCCAGATGGCTGGGCCGTGTCCGCCACCACTCCGGCGAACGGCGCGCCTTCTTGCGACTTTTCGGCATGGCGATTCGCGACGGTCTCGCCCGGCGAACCGACGTCGCGCACAGCGAGGTCTTGAAGCGCGCCGAGCGCTAGCGGGTCAACAGGTCGCGGTAATGGCGACGCACCAGCAACAGCCCGATCACCATGGGCACCAGCGCCCAGACCAGAACATAGGTGACTGAAATATACTCGGGTCGATAGATCGGATAGAAGCCTTCGCGCATGATCCCGGTGATGTGTAGTGCAGGGTTATACCACAGGTAGTCCTGCGCGATGTAAGGCATGTCCTCATACAGGATAATAGCCCCCGACAGGATCATCAGCGGCGCGGTCAGAATGCGCCAGATATTCTCGGTCACAGGAAAGCGCATGAACATGTAGATGTTCAGCGAGCCGACACCCAGGCCCAGCAGCGCCGCCAGCGCATAGGCGGTCAGGATCTGGCTCCAATCCAGAATGGTCTGGATATCCTCATAGACAATGACGCCTGTAAGGATGATGACCGACACGATCAACCCGATCGCGACATTGAGGATGAAACGCGCCAGAACCGCATCGATCCAGGCGATGCGCGGGTATTCCAGCAACGAACTCGCCTGGCTGATGGACTTGGCCACGAAGGTCGAGGTCTGCTTGAACATCTGGAACACCAGGATGCCGGTGGCCTTGAACAGAATGAAGCTTTCCCCCAGGCTGGGCGTGCGCATGAGCAAGGAAAAGGCAATCGCCAGGATGAGGATCATTGCCAGCGGTTGCAGCACCGCCCAGAGAAACCCGCCGGGATTGCGCCCGAACCGCGTCGACATTTCGCGCAGGATCAGCGCCATGATCGAACGCAGCGGCGCAAAACCTTGCGCAGTTCCGCGCGTCGGCGGGCGCAAGCCGGACCTGAACTGCTGGGGCGGTGTGGGCACGTCCGATGATGACACGCGGCGATTCCTTGCGCTGGTGTTTTCAGGCGGAAGTATGTAGAAAAACCTGGCAGGGTTCAATTCCAACGACCGAGAGCAGAGCTTGAACAAGACGGCCCACGGCACGCCCGAGAAAAACGACGGCAAGGAACGGCGCGCCGGTAACGACAGCCAACGCGCAGAGCGGCGTGCGGCCCGAAAGGCGTCCAAGAATGGTGGGGCGGCTGTGGACGACGAGGGATTCGATCCCGGCCCCGCATCGATGATGCATGTCCAGCCGGCAGGGCTGCGCAGGCGACATTACGGGCTGCTGGCCAGCCTGTTCGTGATCATCGTTTTGCCGCTGCTCGCAACGACCGTCTATCTTTACGGTTTTGCCGAAGATCAGTTCGCCTCGAACACCGGCATCACCGTCCGCACCGAGGAGACGAGTTCGGCCAGCGATCTGGTCGGCGGTCTGTCGGCGTTCGTGGGCGGCGGGCAGACAACCACCAACACCGACGTTCTGAACGAATTCATGCAAAGCCAGCAGATCGTCGAACGCATCAACGAACGTATCGACCTGGTGGCGCATTATTCCAGGACCTGGGACACAGACCCGGTCTTTTCCCTCTCGCCCGATGCCTCGATCGAGGATCTGTTGGCATACTGGACCCGTGTCGTGCGGATCTCATACGACCAGAACTCGGGCCTGATCGACATGCAGGTCCGGGCGCGCGACCCCAACACCGCCCAGCAGATCGCGCTTGCCGTCGTCGAGGAAAGCGAAGAGATGATCAACACCCTCAACGAGGCAGCGCGTCGCGATTCCACCGCAAACGCCGAGCGCGATCTGGAAGAGGCGCAACAACGGCTGCGCGCGGCACGCGAGGAGCTGGCGCAGTTTCGTGCCCGCACACAGATCCTCGATCCCATGGCCGATATCCAGGGGCGCATGGGCGTGCTGACGAACCTTCAACAACAACTTGCCGAAGCCCTGGTCGAATATGACTTGCTGGTTCCGACGGTCAGCAACGAATCCGACCCGCGGCTGCGCCAGGCCCAGCGCCGGATCGACGTGATCCGCGACAGGATCACGCAAGAGCGCGAGAATTTCGCAACCCAGGATGTGACCGTCTTTGAAACCGACTATCCAAGCCTTCTGGCCCAGTATGAAAGCCTCAACGTCGAGCAGCAGTTCGCCGAAGAGACATATCGCGCGGCCTTGACCGCGCTCGATGCCGCGCGTTCCAATGCCCAGCGTCAGAGCCTTTATCTTGCCACCTATATTCGCCCAACCCTGGCATCGCGGGCCGAGTATCCACAACGGCTTGTGCTGGTGGGGCTCACCGCCATGTTCCTTGTGCTTGGCTGGTCGATCATGGCACTGATCTATTACAGCATCCGCGACCGCGGCTGACCTCAGAGAGTTGCGCAGAACCGGTATGGGCGAACAAGGATGATCCGGCTTGAGAACCTTTCCAAGGGCTTTTGGGTCAAGGGCACATACACGCCCGTCTTCCAGAACCTGAACCTGACCATTCCGACCGGCAAGTCGGTCGCGCTTCTGGGGGGCAACGGCGCGGGCAAGTCCACGCTGCTGCAGATCGTCGCCGGCAACGTCAGCGCCGATTCCGGCCGGGTCTTCAGCGATGGCGCGATCTCTTGGCCGGTCGGGATCGCCTCAAGCGTGCACAAGGATCTGACCGGCGCGCAGAACACCCGGTTCATTGCCCGCTCCTATGGCGTCGATACCGATTCCCTGTGCGACTTCGTCCAGGATTTCGCCGAAATCGGGCGGCATTTCTTTGCCCCGATTCGCACCTATTCCTCGGGTATGAAGTCGCGCCTGATGTTCGGCCTGTCCATGGGCATCCAGTTCGACACCTATCTGGTGGACGAGGTGACCGCCGTCGGCGATGCCCGCTTCAAGCGCAAAAGCCGTCAGCTGTTCAGCCAGCGCATCCAGACCGCCGGGGCGATCATGGTCAATCACAACCTCAAGGAGCTGCATGCCTATTGCGACAGCGCGATGGTGCTGCATCGCGGACAGATCCGGTTCTTTGACGATCTGGACGAAGCCGTTGCCACCCACAACAGGCTGATGTCTTGAAAATATCGGCACTTCCTGTCAGATGCGCGCTGGCATAAGGTCGCAACGCGCTTCCGGGGACCGCATGACCAAGACACTTTATATTCATATCGGTCACTTCAAGACCGGCACGACCGCGTTGCAGGTCTTTTTCAAGCACAACGCCGGGCGACTGGCACAACAGGGCCTTCTGTATCCCGAGATCCTGCAATTCAATGCCAAGCATTCGGCACTGGCCTATTCGATCTATCGCGCGGCTGGCGTCGAGACCCTTCTGCATGGCTATGACCTTCCCGACCCGCCGGAAGAGATGTGGGAAGGCTTCCTGGATCACGTTGGCAACGTGCCTGAACCTGCCACACTGATCAGTTCCGAAGAGTTTATGCGCATGGGCGCGCATCCGCAGGCGCAAGACATATTGCGCGGAATCGTTGCGAATGCCTCGGGGATCGACTTTCGGATCATCGCCTATCTTCGCGCCCCGCGCGATCATCTGCGCTCATGGTACAACCAGCTGATCAAGATGCGCCTGCCGATCGGCGATTTCGACACCACGCTGCGCAGCGGAATGGAATCGGTTCATCTGGACTACGGCGCGGCCATCGCCCCTTGGGTCGACATTTTCGGCGCCGACCGCGTCATCCTGCGCCCCTTCCATGAAAGCTTGCGCGAAGGCACCGCCCTCTTTGACGATTTCCTGTCGGCCATCGGCCACCCGATGCCTGACGACGCCATGACGCCCGCGTCAGATCCCAACCCGCGCCTTGATGACCAGATCGTGGAGATCATCCGCCTCTATCGCAACGCCGGTTTCCCCAAGCCCATGATCCGCCAGAGCATCGAACGCGCAATGGAATACTTCGCCTCGGAAGAGGCGCGCCTGCCCGCCGACAGCCCCGATTTCGACGCGATCCTGCGGATGTCCCGCCAGGGACTCGAGGCGCTGCGCACATTGCCCGGCAATGGTCTCGACGTCGATCGCTTCCAGCAGGAGCTGCCTGAACCCGAGGACGAATTTTCGCGCGCGCACACGCGCCAGATCGGATTTCTCATCAACGAGATCATGTATCTGCACATGCGCCTGAAAAAAGTGGTCCCTGCCCTGGAAAAACGCATCGAGGCGCTGGAGAAAAACCAGCGCAAGGCCGCAAAATGAAGATCCTGTATTACAACTGGGTCGATTACCTCGATCCGGAAAAGCGCGGGGGCGGCGTCAGCATCTATCAACGCAATCTTCTGGCTCACCTAGACGCACGGGGCGACACCGAAGCACATTTCCTGTCCTCGGGCATTCCGCACGAATTCCTTCGTCGCAAACCTCGCTGGCGCGAACTGCCCCGCGAACCCGGCGATGCCCTGGCGCGCCGGTTCGTGATCATCAACTCGGGCCTGATGTCGCCGTCGCATGCGCATTACGGCAGCCCGCGACAGGTCTCGCACGCGGCCACCGAAGACACGTTCATGGATTTCGTCGCCGCCAATGGCCCCTATGACGTGATTCATTTCAACAATCTCGAAGGGCTTCCGGCGGCCGTTCTTCGGCTCAAGAAGCGCTGGCCACAGACCCGTGTCGTGATCTCGCTGCACAACTACTACCCGTTCTGCCCGCAGGTGAATCTTTGGCACAACGAGGCCGAGAACTGCACCGATTTCGAGGGCGGGCGCCGCTGCGCGACCTGCCTGCCCGTGGTCGCCGACCCAAGCTGGGTGCGCCTGGCACATGCCATATCCTGGCGCATGCAACGACTGGGCATGGGTCCGGGAACGCGCGCCTTCGACAAGGGGTTCTGGCCGCTTATGGGTGTGTCCTGGCGCACCTACCGCAAACTTCGGCTGTTGCGCCGCCCAGCCGCCCAGCCGGCACCGCTATCGGCCGATGTGCCCGCCCGCGATGACGGGCGCGCCTTTGCCGAACGTCGCAAGACCATGGTCTCGCTGATCAACACCCATGCGGATGCCGTTCTGGCAGTGTCGGACAGGGTGCGCCAGATCGCGACCCATCACGGTGTCGCGCCAGACAAGTTGCATACATCGTATATCGGCACCAAGGAGGCCGAAAAATGGCACATCACCCGCCCGCGTTCGACGATGGTGCAACAAGACGGCACCATCCGCCTTGCCTATCTGGGATACATGCGGCGCGACAAGGGATTCTTCTTTCTGCTCGACGCGCTTGAATCCCTGCCCCAGGCACTGGCATCGCGGGTGCGCCTGACGGTTGCCGCAAGGCGCGGCGAGGCCGAAGCCCTTGCCCGGTTGCAGGCGCTGTCGTCGCGGCTTGCCGAGGTCCGTCATGTCGAAGGGTATTCCCATGACGGACTCGACGCCCTGCTGGCCGATGTCGATCTGGGCCTGATCCCCGTGATGTGGGAGGACAACCTGCCCCAGGTGGCGATCGAGATGCACGCCCGTCACATCCCGCTGATGACGTCGGACAGGGGCGGCGCCCAGGAACTTGGCAACTGCCCGGACCTGGTGTTTCGCGCCGGTGATCGCGCCGATTTCGCGCGTGTTCTCGACAGCGTTCTGAGCGGCCGGATCACGGCCGAAAGCTACTGGAAAAACGCGAGGGAACCGGTCAGCATGCACACCCATCTGGACCAGTTGCTTGCGATTTACGAGGACGCACCATGAAAGCCTTGATCCATATCGGAACGCCGAAATCGGGCACGACATCGATTCAGGCCTTCCTCAGGCGCAATCAGGAAAAGTTGCGCACGCAGGGCTTTCGTTGCGAACCGTTCGACCCCGGCAATCTTGCGCAGATGGAGCTTGCAACCGTCGGCGTGATTCGCGCGGGCGGCACCGTGAAAGAGGCCAACAAGCGTCATGCCTTGGGTGTCGGCGACCACGCCAGCCAGGAAGCCTATGTCGACCGCTACGAGGCGATGCTGCGCGAGGGCGCGCGCAACTGGCCGGAACACACATACCTGGCCTCGGGCGAGCAGGTTCATTCGTGGTTGTCCAGCCCCGAACGGATCACCGCGCTTGACACGTTTCTGCATCAATTCTTCGACGAGGTGCGGTATCTCGTCTACTATCGGCCGCAAGAAGAATTCATGGTTTCCACCTATTCCGAACGTATCAAGCGCGGCGAGCTGGTGACGTTCGAAGAGCATTTCGAACAGCGTCTGAAGAAGATGAACTACTGGCGCAAGGCCCAGATGTGGACAAAGATCGTGGGCAAGGACCGGTTCATTCCACGGCTGATGGCACGCGACGCGCTGGCGGGGGGCGATCTTTTGGACGATTTCTGCACCATCGCCGGGATCGACCGCGAACCGCTTGCCACCCCGCCGCGCATGAACCTGTCGCTCTCTGCCGAAGAGATGGCACTTTACCTCAAGCTGGGTCGCATCGTGCCCGCGCGAAAACGCTCGGGCGCACCCAACCGCATTTTCGACTCGCTGTTCAGGATCGCACAGCGGCGGCTGCCGAAACCGGGTTCAAAGATTTCATTGACCGACGCCCAGCGCCAGCAGATCCGCAAGGCGTGTGCCGGCTCGAACGAGAAGTTGCGCGCGGCGTTCTTTCCCGACCGCGCCGACCTGTTCACGCAGTCCTGATCGGCCGGGCCCTTCGGTCATGCGCGCGCTCATCCATATCGGAATGCCGAAAACCGGGTCTTCGACGATCCAGTCGTTTCTCAAGATCAACTCGATCGCGTTGCGCAAACAGGGTATCCGGCATGATCCGGTGAACCGCCGCTTCGGCAGTCAGTATGAGATCGCCGCCACGGGCCTGGTGCGGGCGGGCGGACTGATGAGGGATGACGTGGCGCTGCGGGTTCTGGGGCTACGCGACGCCGCTGCGCAACGCGCCTATGTCGATGCCTGGGAGGCTCGGTTGCGCGACGGCTTGCGCACATGGTCCGAGGGCTTGTTCATCGGCTCAAGCGAGCATATCCATGCATGGCTGACGCGCCCGGAACAGATTTCCGCCCTCGATGACACGTTGCAACAGTATTTCGAGGAGGTGCGCTATCTCGTCTATCTGCGTCCGCAGGTCGAAATGGTGGTCAGCACCTATTCCGAGCGTATCCGGCGTGGCGATACACTGGATTTCGACGCGCATTTCAACAGCCCTTTGAGAGCGCTGAACTACTGGAAGTCGATGCGCCTGTGGGCCGGGGTCGTCGGCGAAGACCGGATCACGCCGCGCCTGCTGACACCCGACGCGCTGCATGGGGGCGATCTGCTGGACGATTTCTGCGCCGTCGCCGGGATCGAACGCACCGGGCTCAAGACACCGGCCCGCATGAACACCTCGCTTTCGGCCGAGGCGATCGCGCTGCGCCGCTGGCTCAACCGGTTCCTGAATGTGCGCAATCGCGCAGGGAAACGGGCAAAGCCCTACAAGATGGCCCTGCGCCTGCTGGAGACGCGCCTGCCCAAGCCTGGCACCCGCCTGCAATTGAGCGATGACCAGCGCCGCAAGATTCTTGCCGATCATGCCGAAAGCAACGAAAAACTGCGCAAACGCTATTTCCCCGATCGGGACATGCTGTTCCCCGAGCGCCCGTGCAAAGCGCGAAGACCGTGACCCGCGCGTCCGATCCTGACCACCGGCCCACGGGCAACGCGGCCGAGGTTTTCGCCGCCTTTCTCAAACTGGGTCTGACCAGTTTTGGCGGGCCAATCGCGCATCTGGGTTATTTCAGGGAAGAACTGGTGGTGCGCCGCGCGTGGCTGACGGATGCCGCCTATGCCGATCTCGTCGCGCTCTGCCAGTTTCTGCCCGGTCCAGCCTCCAGCCAGGTCGGCTTTGCGCTGGGCATGTTGCGCGCCGGCTGGCCGGGGGCGCTGGCAGCCTTTGCCGCGTTCACCCTACCGTCGGCGCTGATCATGGTAGTCTTTGCGCTGAGCGCCGCCAGCATCGCCGGGCCGCTGGGGACCGGGGCGCTGGACGGGCTCAAGATCGTGGCGGTCGCCATCGTCGCGCAAGCCGTCTGGGGAATGGCGCGCACCCTTTGCCCGGATGGACCGCGCGCGGCCATTGCGGTGGCGGCGGTGGCAATCCTTGCGTTTGTGTCGGGCCCGTTCGGCATGGTGGCGGCCCTTATCCTTGGCGCGCTGGCCGGTCTTGCACTGGGGCGCGGCAAGGCCGCGATCGGGCCGGTGGCGATCCCCGTTTCGCCGCCGGCCGCGCTCACCGCACTTTTTGCATTTTTTGCGCTGCTGGCCGTGCTGCCGCTGATCGCCCCGCTGGGCCAGGTGTTGGCGGTTTTCGACAGTTTCTATCGCGCCGGGGCGCTGGTGTTCGGCGGCGGACATGTCGTGCTGCCGCTGTTGCAGGCCGAGGTGGTCCAGCCGGGCTGGGTCTCGGAAGATACGTTTCTTGCCGGCTACGGCGCGGCGCAGGCGGTGCCGGGGCCGCTTTTCACTTTTGCGGCGTATCTGGGCACGGTGCTTTCGACCACCCCGAACGGCCTGGCCGGCGCCGCGATGGCGCTGCTAGCCGTGTTTCTGCCCGGCTTTCTGTTGCTCACGGGTATACTGCCGTTCTGGAACAGGTTGCGCGCCCTGCCAGCCGCGCAATCGCTGATGCAAGGCGCCAATGCCGCGGTTGTCGGCATCCTGGGTGCCGCGCTCTATTCGCCGGTTTTCACCGGCGCGATCGACGATTTGCGCGATTTCGCGCTGGCACTGGTGTGCTTTGTTGCGCTGATGGCGTGGAAGGCCCCGCCCTGGATGGTCGTGATCATCGCCGCGATGGGTGGGACGGGTTTGGCGCTGATCGGATAAGAAGCCGGTAACGGTTTGTCTACAGTCCGGCCATTTCCCCTGCCGACAATCGGTCTATGTTTCGCCCTTATGCCCCAATCGCGCGATCCGAGGATGCACCATGCCCAATCCGATCCAAGGTCTGCACCATGTGACGTCGATGGCGGCGCATGCGCGGCGCAATAACGCGTTCTATACCGGCACCCTGGGGCTGCGCCGGGTCAAGAAGACGGTGAATTTCGACGAACCCAGCGTCTATCATCTGTATTTCGGCAACCGACACGGTACGCCGGGCAGCGTGATGACCTGCTTTCCCTTTCCGCACATCGCGCCGGGGCGGCCCGGCACGGGCGAGGCGTCGCAAACAGTCTTTTCTGTGCCAGAGGGCGCCTTGGCCTACTGGCGGGAGCGCTTGCCCGAACACGCGGTCACCGTGCTGGACGATGGCATGCGCTTTGACGAAAAACGCCTGCATCTTGCCGGACCCGACGGCGAGATCCTGGCCCTGGTCGAGGTGGCGGACGATGCGCGCACGCCCCATTCCGACGGACCCGTCCCCGCCGACACCGGCCTGCGCGGGTTTCACAGCGTGACCCTTCGGCTGCGCGACAGCACCGAGACGGGCGAGTTATTGCGCTTCATGGGGTATCGCGAGGTTGCACGGCAGGGCGGTTTCACCCGCTACGCCCTTGATATGGGCAACGGCGCGAACGTGATCGACATCGAAACGACCCAGGCCCCGGCTGCGGCGCGGCTGGGCGCCGGGTCGGTTCATCACGTGGCCTTCGCCGTGGCCGACCGCGCCGCGCAGGACCGGGTTCGCGACAATCTTGTCAGTGCCGGCTATCAGCCCACGCCGGTGATCGACCGCGACTATTTCCTGTCGGTCTATTTCCGCACGCCGGGCGGCGTCCTGTTCGAGATCGCGACCAACGAACCCGGCTTTGACCGCGACGAGGCCCCGGACCAGCTGGGACAAGCGCTGAAGATTCCGGCGCAGCACGCCCATCTGCGCGAGCGCATCGAAAAGAGCCTGCCACCGCTTGACGACTGATCGCCACCGGAGCATCCGCCAGGACGCTTGACGCCTATCTTCACGCCCATAAGGCCCCGGCACCGGGTGCGCCCCTGATCCTTGCGCTGCCTGTGAACCGGCATGCAAGAGCGACCCACTTGTGTGGGTTATGATCATCCAGAACTGCCCCACCTGCATTGTTGACGTCCGTGCGCTTTGGCACGGGGGAAGAGCAGGTGTTACGGATGGAAACGGCCATGAAGATCCGTGGGTGGATCTTGGGTGATGGCCACAGCATCCGTGCTGTGGCACGCGAGACCGGGATCTCGCGGACGACGATCAAGAAGTATCTGAAGGACCCAGATCAACCGCAGTATCGGGAGCGGCAAGCGCGTGTCGGCCACAAGCTGATCGCGGAATTCGAGGCGCGTCTTCGGGATCTGCTCGAACACGGGTAATCTCCCCATTTTTAACGGGGTGCATCCGTAGAATTTACGCGGCCATTTTCAGCTTCATGGCGGGTGTGATGCCGCCGATGCCCATGTTGGGGC
>LJSV01000023.1 GCA_001314715.1 Rhodobacteraceae bacterium HLUCCA12
GCCTGCCCGAGATCATCCAAGGGGTTGAGTTCCGCGACGGGCTCCGCCAACGTCAAGCTGCCGCCTGATCAGGCGTCACCAACTTCTGCGCATATCTCCCTGTATCTCGTGGAACGGTTCTGTGGTCACCGCGTCGCTGTCGAGACTGCCCGGGCACTGCTTCTCGACATGCCACGCGATCCTGCCCCTGTCGCGCCCGCATTCCGAGGGCCTAGTACACAGGGTCGAGGATTACCTGACCGCGAACTTCCACCGCGATGTGCCGACGGACGAGATTGCGGCACTCGTCGGCATGAGCCGCCGCAACCTTGTTCGCCGCTTTAAGGCCGCCACCGGCGCGCGGCCGGGCGATTACGTGCAGATGCTGCGGGTCGCGGCGGCGCGTTCGATTCTGGAATACGCTGCCTCGTCGATCGAGCGGGTCGGGCTGACGGCCGACTACAAGGACATGGCGTACTTTCGGCAGGTCTTCAAGCGGCACAGCGGCATGACCCCTGCTGCCTATCGCGATCAATTCCGCCGGTCAGGCAGTCCTGGAGACTGATCCTGCCTGGCACGTTTTCAGCAGGTCGTTGAAATATCGCGCCACCGGCCATCGCAGGAACCCGACGACCTCGTAGGCGCGTCGGGCCGGTTTATGTCCGAGATCTCCTATGGCCTCGATCATGATCATCTTCATCCCCGCCGATCTACGGCGGTGCTCCGCAAGCTGCATGAGCCGCCGGCCGATACCCTTGCGCTGGTGTTCGGGCAAAACAGCATGGATGTAGAAGCGCCAAATTGGGTTCCCACTGCGCGCCGGATCTGCAGCACTTAGCCTTGCGCGCCGCCTGTCGCAGTCAATCTGGGGAGGGAAAGCAGTTTAAGGGAGAGCGCAAACTCAGAGGAAAAAAAATTTGACATGTGTCACTAATTGGACCACCATCAAAAAAAGAGAAAAATTGGAACTATAATTGCCACAAGGAGGGTATTCGATGAAACTTCTCAAATCCGCAGCCTTGCTCACGGCGCTTACCATGTCGGCGCCAGGAGCGTTCGCGCAAGAACTGCGTATGCTTTCGAGCTGGGATGAGAACTATGCCTACAATCCCTACATCTTGGAGCCCTTCTACGAGGGGGTCTCTGAGGGCACCGACGGGCGCATCACGTTCTCGCAGTTTGGCCCCGAAACCGTGCCGCCATTCGAGCAACTGGAACCGGTTGGTAGTGGGGCCTTTGACCTGCTATTCACACATGGGGCCTATCACTTCGGTGTTTCGCCACTGATGACCGCTGCCGACGCGCTTGAGGGAGATGTCGAAGCCGTACGCGAGTCCGGAATCTTCGATGTCTTTGACGAGCACTATCAGCAGTTCAACCTCAAGCTGATCATGCTGCCGATCACGCCGGAAGGCGCCTATCATATCTTCCTGCGCGATCCGGTTTCCGAGGAGGGAGATCTTGAGGGTCGCCGGATCCGCGGAACTCTGACCTATAGCGGCGTAATCGAAATGCTGGGTGGGGTCGTCACGGTACTGTCGCCATCTGAGATTTACACCGCATTGGAGCGCGGTGTCGTTGATGGGGCCTCTTGGCCGATCATCGGCATGCTCGACTATAGCTGGTATGAGGTTGCCCCGTATCTCTTGCGCCCGGCATTCGGCGTGAATTACGAGCCCATCTTCATGAACTTGGATCGCTGGAATTCGCTCAGCGAGGAAGACCAGGAGGTGATCCTCGAGGTAGCACGCGATGTGGAGGACGCGTGGTACGATGATGCCGTCGGGATCTGGGAAGCCGAGGAGGCGGAACTGATCGAACGAGGTGCGGAGATCACAGAAATGGGCGATGAGCAGCAGGCGCAATTGCGCGAGGCCTGGTCGGAAGCGTTGTGGGCCATGGCTGAAGAGCAGAACGCCGAAGCAACTCAAGAACTTCGCGACTTTGCGCGCGAAGCCGGTCTGACGGACTGACGACCATGAGGGGCGAGGTAAACTGGCGTCGTTTGTTTGGCACAGTGCATGATATAGTTACACTTATCGGTTTTTACTGTGCCGTGTTCTGCCTCGCCCTCATCACGAGCATTTATGTTTATGAAGTCGGCGCGCGGTATTTCTTTTCCGCGCCGACGTCTTGGAGTTCGGCGCTCGTTTCCTACTTGCTCTTGTATATCGTGTTCCTGGCGATGCCGGAGCTAACCCGGCACAGAGTCCACGTGTTCATCAGCATCTTTCTGGACACCTTGCCGGAGCGTCAGGCGGTTATGCTGACACGGGTGCTGTATACGATCGCCGGCATCGCCTGTCTGATCGGCGCCTATTTCTCTTTTGGGGCTACATCACATCAGTTTTTGACCGGCATCACCACCGTAAACGAATGGCGCGTCCCAAAGTGGCTGGTCTCTGTAGCGATACCCTACGGACTGTTTTCTACCGGACTGTACTATCTTCGCCATGTGATGGGTAGAATTAGCTTTTGCGACGAGAGGGTTAGCTGACGATGGATTGGTGGTTCGTGCTCCTGCTCGGGATCGGGCTTCTTCTATTGCTGATGATCCTTGGAATGCCGATCTTCGTTGCATTCCTCATCCTGAATGTCGCTGGTGTTTATTGGTTGCTGGGCCCCGCCGGGTTCGGGATGTTCGCCAACAGTATGTACGCGACAGCTACATTGACAGAGCTGGCTGCCGTGCCGCTCTTCATTCTCATGGGTGAATTGCTGTTCCGATCCGGTGCGATGGAACGATTGTTGACGTCTCTAGACCGGCTCGTCGGCCAGATCAGGGGGCGGCAGTATATCCTTTGTATCCTCTTGTCGGCGATATGTGGTGCGCTGGCGGGTGCCGCCATGGCCGTGGCCGGGCTTCTTGGCCGGTCGCTGTATCCAACCATGGCGAAGCGCGGCTATGATCGCAAGCTTTCGGCGGGAACGATCCTGGGCGGCGCGACAGTCGATGCGATCATCCCGCCGAGCGTGCTGGCCATCATCGTTGCATCTCTAGCCAAAGTTTCCACGGGCAGCCTGCTGGTGGCTGGCATAATACCGGGCCTCTTTCTGCTAGGGATGTCGACGATCTACGTATTGGTGCGCGTCCGCTATAATCCCTCGCTTGCTCCGGATCTTTCGGAGGATCTTCGCGACCCAAATACCAGGGGAAGTGCATTCATTGCCTTTCTCCGTCTATTGCCGGTCATGTCAATTTTCCTGGTCGTGATGGGTTTCATCATGCTTGGGATCGCCACTCCGACCGAGGCCGCGGCATGTGGCGTGCTGTGCGCGCTCGTCCTATCAGGCTTCTACGGAGGGTTGAACTGGCAAATGCTCCACCAGTCGCTGACCTCGGGTGTTCGCGTCGCGGGGATCATGCTGGCGATCATGGCTTGCGCCGCGATGTTCAATCAGCTTCTGATTTTCTCGGGGGCGTTGAGCCAGTTGACCACATTCGTGCTGGAACTTAACCCGGCCTACTATGTGATGCTGGCGCTGATGCTGGCTCTTCCGTTCTTCCTGTTCATGTTCCTTGATCAGGTTTCGGTTCTCATGGTGCTGGTTCCACTGTATCTTCCGATTATCGACTTGTACGAATTCGATCCCATCTGGTTCTGGGCGCTGATCCTGGTGATAGCCACGGCCGGTGGGATTACTCCGCCACTTGGCTACACGCTTTATGCCTTTAAGAGTGCGGTTCCGCACTTCGATACGCGCGAGCTGTTTCAGGCGGCACTACCGTTCGTCGGGCTGATCGTGATGGGCATCGTAATCATGATCATCTTTCCTGGAATTATCACCTATCTCCCGAACCTAATGCGATAGCTTCCAACAGACGACGACTGGCCAATTAACATTTGCAGATCGAGCGAGCACGAAACATGGCGCAGGCACAAGAGATCCGTTTTGTAGATACGACTATACGAGACGGCCAGCAAAGCCTTTGGGCGACCAACATGCGCACAGCCGTCATGTTGCCGGCGCTGGAACAACTCGATCGTGCCGGTTTTGATGCCATTGAGATACACGCGAACAGTTTCGAGAAGAAGATGGTGCGTGAACTTCTTGAAAATCCTTTCGACAGATTGCGCCTGGCACGTGAGCATGCGCCCAACACACGGCTGCGCATCATTCGTGGCCGATACCTGACGTCTTTTCAGATTGCTCCGCTTGCGCTCGAAAAGCTCTGGTACGAACTGATGGGAGCATACGGCATTGAAGAGGTGCGCACTTCCGACTCGTCGAATACTGTCGCGGTCTGGAAAAAGCACATTGAGATGGCGCGTGCCGCCGGGGTCGACACAATCATCAACTTGATCTTTTCGATCTCGCCACGGCACACCGACGACTATTATGCGCGGAAAGCGCGAGAGGCCGCCGCCCTTCGCCCTTACAGGATATGCCTTAAGGATCCCGGCGCGCTGTTGACGCCAAAGCGCCTTCAGACGCTCGTTCCCTCTATACTCGCTGAAACCGGTGACATACCCGTCGAGTTTCACACGCATTGCAACACTGGGCTGGGCGGTCTTTGCACGCTTGAAGCCATTGAGTTGGGTATACATTGCGTCAACACGGCCGTTCCGCCGATGGCCGAGGGCTCTTCGAACCCGTCAACTTTCGATGTAGCACGAAACGCGAGAGTGTTAGGTTACAACACACTTCTTGATGAAGAAGTGCTGAAGCCCGTAGAACAAGGCTTACTGCGTGCGGCGCGCCAGGACGGTATGCCAGTCGGAGTGCCACAGACCTACGACGCTTCGCATTACATCCATCAGGTGCCAGGCGGTATGATTTCCAACCTCAGGTTTCAACTGGGGCGAGCCGGCCTTGCGGACCGGCTCCATGAGGTCCTCGATGAAATCGGTTGGGTTCGTCGAGATTTCGGCTATCCGATCATGGTCACGCCCTATTCCCAGTTCATGGGTGCGCAGGCGATGATGAACATCCTTGCCGGCGAACGCTACCGAACGGTTTCGGACGAGATCATCCAGTACGCGCTTGGCTTCTGGGGCGAGGACGAACGCGAGGCAATCGATCCAGAGGTGCGCGACAAGGTTCTTGACCGTCCACGGGCACGCGAGCTCGAGAAATCGCCGCCGCGAGAGATCGATCTTGATGAGCTTCGTGCCCGGCATAGCGGCAAGGGAATTTCAGACGAAGAGATGCTGTTGCGCATTTTCACCGATGCGGAGTCGGTCGAAGTCATGCGCGCGGCGAAAACGCCGATGCGGCCCGGACCCGCAGGCATCGCCGGGCTGATAGATCAAGTGTCGCGAAGTCAGCGCGTCAAATTCCTGCAGATCCAGGGCAAGGACATGAATTTGTGTCTTCAGGGATCCCGGGCTGATGATCAAAGGGCAAAGCCATGACCAGCAAGTTTGAGATATTGAGCGAAGCGGATATCGACAAGATCAGAAACCTTGTGGAGATCCTGGAAAAGTCGAGCTTCGACAACCTGACCCTGGAACTAAATGACATCAAGCTCACAGTCGGCAGCGGCAACGCACCGCAGTCCATGCCACAGCCCGCTGCGCCGGCTCCTGTCCCCATTGAGCATGGATCAACGGCCGACGCGACTTTACCCGCAGCCAACGCGATGCCTGCGCCAGCTGCGCCGAACCCGGTCGCGCCCGAGGGGCTAATCGACGTGATGGCCCCGACAATGGGCCACTTTTATGCGCGCCCGGATCCGCACTCCGCCCCTTATGTCAGCGTCGGCACGCAGGTCGATAGCGATAGCACCGTCGGCCTTCTGGAGGTGATGAAACTGTTCAACAGCGTCACCGCCGGAGTCGCGGGTGTCGTCGACGAAATCTACGTCTCAGATTCCGAGTTGGTCGAGTATGGTCAGGTGCTGATGCGCATTCGGCCGTCGGAGTGACGGAAATGGCGATCAGGCGAGTTCTCATCGCCAACCGCGGCGAGATTGCGGTCAGGATTATTCATGCCTGCGAGGCACTTGGTATCGAAACTGTATTGGCGGTATCGGCGGTCGACAGAGATACTATGGCGGCCCGTATAGCCGACCAGGCATTCTGCATCGGCGCCGCGAAAGCGACCGACAGCTACCTGAATCCCAATAAGATGGTCGCGGCGGCGCTTGCAACGGGATGCGATGCCCTTCACCCAGGATACGGATTTCTGGCCGAATCCGCTGATCTGGCGCAACTTTGTATGGACAACGGGATCACGTTCGTCGGTCCGCGGCCCGACCAGATCAGGACCATGGGCAACAAGCTGTCCGCACGGACTCTTGCAAGGCGGCTGGACATTCCGATCCTGCCCGGCTCCGAGAAAGTGATGTCGGCCGAGGAAGCGGTATTCCTGGGGCGGCATTTGAAATTGCCGATCATGCTGAAAGCCGCCGCCGGAGGGGGCGGTCGTGGCATGATGATCGTGCACAGCCTGTGTGATCTGGTGCCCGCCTTTCAGAAAGTTCAGTCGGAATCCGCAGCAGCTTTCGGGGATGGATCGATCTATATGGAGAGATTCATTGCTAACGCACGCCATGTCGAGGTTCAGATCCTTGGCGATTCACATGGCAATGTCATTCATCTGGGCGAGCGCGACTGTTCACTTCAGCGTCGGCACCAGAAGATGGTCGAAGAGGCCCCCGCTCCAAATTTGCCCGAAGCGCTGCGTAGTGACCTACGCTCCGCAGCCGTGCGTCTTGCCGAGGGTTTCGGCTACGAGAACGCGGGCACCGTCGAGTTCATTGTGGATCAAGATGACGATACGTACTTCTTTCTAGAGATGAACACGCGAATTCAGGTCGAACATCCCGTCACCGAGATGATCTCGGGTATCGACCTGATAGAGGAGCAGTTCAGGGTCGCAGCGGGCGAGCGCCTTGGTTTCCGGCAGGAGGACATCCTCCTTCGCGGCCATGCAATAGAGTGCCGTATCAATGCGGAACTGCCAGAGGCGAACTTTCGCCCAAGCCCCGGCTGTATTACCGGATGGAAGCCGCCACAGGGACCAAACATCCGTCTGGATTCGCACTGTCATGCTGGCTATGTCGTGCCGGTCAACTACGATTCCATGCTTGGCAAGCTCATCGTTTATGGACCGGATCGAGACACGGCCATTTCTCGGATGCAGCGTGCGCTGGCACGCTTCAGGATCGAGGGCATTCCGACCACCTTGGAATTCCAGGCAACTCTGATCAACAATCCTGATTTTGCGGCCGGCACTATGAATACCACGCTCGTGGACAACCTTCTGAAATTGCCAGGATCCGGGGTATGACGCACGAGGAGGATCAGGTTGTTATCGTCACCGGTGCGGCCAGCGGGATTGGCAAGGCATGCACCGATTTCCTGCTGCGCAACGGCAGTCGGGTTTTGGCCGCGGATTTAGATGCAGAGCGCCTTGCGGCCGCGTACAAGGCAGGTTCCGACGCCCTTGTCCTACAAGCTTGCGACGTGTCGCAAGCAGACGATTGCACCACCGCCGTCAAGCGCGCCAAGCACGCATTTGGCCGTGTCGATGCCCTGATCCACTGGGCAGGACAGCATTCCACCAAGACCTGGGACACACTCAACGCCGAGGATTTCGACGCGTTGCTGCGAGTCAATGTGACTGGCTCTTTCCTGATAGCACAGGCCGCAGCCCGACAGATGATCGCTGACGGGAACGGCGGCAGCATCGTTCTAACGGGGTCCACGGCGGTGATACACGCTCCGATCGGCGGCGAGGCTGGGAACGGCGGCCCGGCGTACGTGACGGCAAAAAGTGCCATAACGGGCATGGTAAGATCGCTCGCACGAGCGCTTGGGCCCTCGTCGATCCGCGTCAACGCCATCGCACCGGGTGTCACTGAGACACCAATGATCGGCAACTATTCCGAGGCTACGCGCCGTCAGCAGATCGCGACATCGCCGCTGGGACGTATCGGGTCAGCGGAAGAAGTCGCCGAGGCCGGCGTCATGCTTATCAGTTCGTCCGCACGATACATCTCGGGCGAAGTCGTCATCGTTAACGGCGCCACTGCATTTGGATGAATTGCGGCGCTCATCGGAGGCGCGGACCAACTAAAGGAGAGAACAATGCGGGTAGGCCGACAGGAGAATGCGTTCACGGCGATCTCGACATCCGACACCCACACGATCAATGTTCGAGGGAAAGAGCTTTCCAGCGAACTGATCGGCGAGATCGGATTCTCCGGCTTCTTTTACTTTCTTCTTACTGGCCAAGAGCCCTCGGCGGCGCAGCAGCGCATGCTAGACGCGGTCCTGGTAGCTATCGCCGAACATGGTCTCGTGCCGTCAAACCAGGCAGCGCGAATGACGCTCGCCGCGGCCCCTGACGCCATGCAAGGCGCGGTTGCGGCGGGCCTTCTGGGATGCGGTTCGGTTGTTCTGGGCAGCACCGAGACATGCGGCCGCTTTCTAGCGGACATTCTCGCGCATGCCGAGGCGAACAAACTATCCGCCGATGAAGCCGTGCGGGAACTGTTGAGAAAGCGTCGCGCGGCACGTGCGACCGTTCCCGGCTATGGTCATCCACAACACAAGGAAGGCGATCCGCGTGCGCTGAAGCTTCTTTCTCTGGCGAAAGAAGAGGGTGTCGCGGGACGTCACGTCGACCTGGTCCAGCGTGTGGGCACGCATCTGCCGGAGGTCTATGGCCGTTCACTGCCGCTCAACGTATCCGGCGCGATCCCGGCGGTGATGCTCGATGTCGGCTTCCCTCTCGGCGCGCTAAAGGGAATTCCGATCCTGGCTCGCACCGCCAGCCTTATCGCGCACCTTAACGAGGAAATCAGTCGGCCGATCGGCTTCATTCTTTCCGGACATGCTGCCGAAGCGGTCGATTACGACGGGAAGTCCCTTGTGGGTGGCCGCGACAAGGAGGACGTGTGATGACAAAGGTTCTCGAAGGAATACGTGTCATCGAACAAGGTACCTTCATCACTGGGCCCGCGGCCGGGATGCTATTGGCTGATCTCGGAGCCGATGTGATCAAGGTAGAGCAACCCGGCTCCGGCGATCCTTTTCGTGCATTCAGAGGTGGTCTCTACAGCCCCCACTTTCAGGCTTACAACCGCAACAAGCGGTCAATCGCTCTGAACGTGAAATCGGCCGAGGACCGTGAGATCTTCGACGACCTGATCCGCAGTGCGGATGTCTACATCCAGAATTTCAGACCGGGTGCAGCGGATCGCCTTGGAACCGGTGAAGCCAGGTTGCGCGAACTAAATCCGCGCCTTGTATATTGCGCCATCAGCGGGTTTGGAGAGTCTGGGCCTTACCGGCGCCGGCCAGCATATGATACGGTCGCGCAAGCCAGTAGCGGCTTTCTGCACCTGCTCATCAATCCTGAAAACCCGAGGGTAGTCGGACCCGCGATTGCCGACGCCGTCACTGGATTCTATGCGGCTTATGGGGTCATGGGCGCGCTTGTCGAGCGCGGACGCACAGGCGTTGGTCGCAGTGTAAGCGTTTCGATGCTCGAGGCGATGTGCCACTTCAACATCGACGCATTCGCACACCTATTTGCGCTCAAGGACGTGACCGGACCCTACAGCCGCCCTCGCGCATCCCAATCCTACGTCCTGGAATGCGCGGATCATCGGTGGATCGCGCTTCACATGTCGTCACCTGACAAGTTTTGGCAATCGCTCGCAAAGGTCATCGAGCGCCCCGACTTGTTCGACGATCCGCGCTTTTCGGATCGTTTTGCACGCATCGACAACTACGAGGATATGATTGGAACCTTGGCCGAGGCATTTCGCACGCGCAGTTGCGACGAATGGTGCGCCCTGCTTGAAGCAGAGGATGTCCCTCACGCGCCCGTATACAAGAGCGACGAGGTCATGGGAGACCCGCAAGTAAAACACCTTGGCATTGAGGTCGAGGCGCATCACCCTGTCATGGGCCAGTTTCGCACGATCCGCGGCCCCGTCAACTATGACGGGACGCATGCGACTGAGGTTGCACCCCCGCCAACGCTTGATGAACACCGCGAAGAAATCCTCGACATGTTAAGGAAATAGCTCTCTTCGAAGTGTCATGCGAATAGGCATTTTTCTGATGTCCGAGGCGGCCAGGATACCGATTCTGAACTTGTTTTCGGGCTGGATTTAATCGTTCACCGGAGGAAGAGGTGGAGTATATCACGACGGAGGAGGGAAGAGGCTGGAATAGTGATCGGCGATCCTCCCGGGCGTGGTAATCCACACGTCTCCGCTATGCTGCGCAATGTGGTGCAGCGCGCGCCTCAAGGCCCTGAGCCGGTACGGGTGACCTATCACGAACGGATGAAGGACGATCGTGTAGCACAGCGAATACTTGCGGCTTTGCACCAGCATCTCGTCGAACTGATCGATCATAAGGCGTTCGAAGTTTTGATGTCCTTCCTGGCGGAACACCATAATGGGACTGTCGTTGACCTCTATCGAATAAGGAACAGAAAGGATGGGTCCCGCCCGGGTCCGCATCCAGAAAGGTTGATCGTCTGCCGGCCAGTCAAGTATATAGCGAAGTCCGGCTTCGCGCAGTAGATCCAGCGTTACATCGGAATGCGCCAAATAGGGGCCCATCCAGCCAAGCGGGGCATTACCCGTATATTTGCGAATGGCCCCCAGAGACTCTTCAATCAATTGGCGCTCATCCGCTTCGGAAAGTGAGTCTTGACGCTCGCCGTTCGTGCGACCGTGGGCTACAAACTCATCCTTGCGGGCGATGATTCGATCCGCAATTTGGGGACAATGTTCGAATAGCAGCGAGTTGAAGTTGTGGGAAGCAGGAAAGCCAAGTTCATCGAGTAGGTCGAAAAGATACCACTGACCGACACGATTGCCGTAGTCCCGCCATGCATAGTTACGGCTGGTCTGCGAGGCGGTCACGCTAGCGCTATCGCTTCCCAGCCCGTCACGAAAGCTGAAGATCTCAATGTTGTTGCAAATCGCAACCGATAACCGCTTGCCTTCGGGCCAGGTAAAATCGGGACGTTCGGGCAGTGGACTATAATCGTAGCGGTTATGATGCTTGAGTTTCAGCAGGCTCATGACGGTTTCCCCACGGCAAGCTCGCTGCGGGCCTTCAGTTTGTCCGCGACCTGAAGAACGGCACGCGCGATATTGCGATATCCCGTGCAGCGGCAAAGATTGGATGACAGAAGCTCAGTCAGCTCGTCTTCGCAGATGTCAGGATCGCGCTCGAACGCTCCATTGATCAACATCAAAAATCCCGGTGTGCAGAAGCCGCATTGCAGTGCATGATTGTCTATGAAGGCCTGCTGAAGGGGCGATAGGACATCGTTTTGCGCCAGGCCCTCGACCGTCCGAACCTCTGATCCCTGTGCCTGAACCGCGAACATCAGGCAGGCGCGGACGGCACGGCCATCGACTACGACCGTGCAAGCGCCACAGACCCCGTGTTCGCAACCGACATGGGTCCCGGTCAGCCGGCAATCCTCGCGAAGGGCGTCAGCCAGCGTCTTGCGAGGCGGACAGGCAATTGAAAAATCAGTTCCGTTGACCTTGAGGGAAAATTCAATCTTCTCAGACATGGTGCCTCCTCAGGCTGACAGTGCCGGACTGCT
Source organism: Rhodobacteraceae bacterium HLUCCA12 (assembly GCA_001314715.1). Taxonomy (GTDB): domain Bacteria; phylum Pseudomonadota; class Alphaproteobacteria; order Rhodobacterales; family Rhodobacteraceae; genus Pararhodobacter. The sequence goes on from LJSV01000023.1 coordinate 11,515, forward strand.
TTTCGTTTGTGTCGCGCTTGTGAGGGCCCGGCGCACGACCGTTGCGGAAAGATCGCGGCGATAAGCCGCCGGCGTGGCCGGATCTTCTAGCGGGTTGACGGCCTTACTGGCCGTCCGGGCGGCTTCGCCAAACACTTCGGCCGACGGTGTCGCTCCTTCCAGAACGGCCTCGGCTTCGGGAATGCGACGGGGATATTCTTCAATTCCGCCCAAGGCCACATGTGGTTTCGTGATCAGGCCCTCGGTGAGGCGGTAACAGCAGAACGCCATGCCGAGCGCGAAATCTCCGGCACGGCGATTGAACTCGTAAAAGCCCCATTGGATATCGTCAGGCAGAAGCGGCAGATGTACCGCCACAATGATCTCTTCTGGTTCGCGCACTGTTTCCATTACGCCCGCCCACCAGTCCTTGGCCTTGATACGCCGCCGCCCAGATACCGAAAGTAGCTCGATCTCGGCATCCAGCGCGGCAGCAATCAAGCACCATTCGGACGATGGGTCGGCATGGGCGAGGCTGCCGCAGAATGTGCCCCGCTGCCGGATGGGGTAGTGGGCGATATGACGTGACACCGTTGCTAGGACGTGGCCCAATGGTCCGGGCGCAACGTCCGAAGAATGAAAATCGGCGTGCCGAACCAAAGGCGGGATCGCGATTCCCCGCTCCGATCGGGACACAGTATCAATGCCTTTGATCGCATTCAGGTCGATCAGCTCCGAAGCATAGGCGACGCGAAGGGCCATCATCGGCACAAGACTTTGTCCGCCGGCTAGGATCATTGCCCCGTCGTCAGAATTGACCGAAAGCCTCTCGGCCGCTTCTTGCAGGCTGGCCGGACGGAAATAGTCGAATGGCGCGGCCTTCATCGCTGTATTCCTTTGGTTGTGGGGTGATGTGTGATTGCCGGTAGCTGGGATTTCCAATGGTCCCAGCTACGCTGGATCGCGGCCGGTGTGATTGTTGCGGAAAGGGCGATTTCGCCGTCTGAAAGCATCGTCACTGAACCGATACTGCCTGCAATTGTGTTGCATCGCGCTTCGCGGCAGGCATGAACTGCTCGGAAGGTCATATCCTGCAAACTGGCGCCGCAGACCAAGGCACCGTGCCCGCGAAGTAGAACAATGGTACTTGCACCCATCGTCAAGATCAGATCCTCGGCCTGTGCCATGTTCGTGACGACCATCGAGGTATCTCCGAACCGCGTGCGACTGTCCCACAACGGAACCTTTGCACCCATCCAGCCACCCGTCTGGCTGCTTGCGCCGAGTGAACGGGCACCGAGGCAATAGGGCATCAGGGCTTCCGCATGATGATGACAACTGGCGTGAAGTTCTCCGCACGCCTTGAACACCGCTGCGTGCAGAAATCGCTCTACGAACACGGGCGCATCGGAGGCGCCTATCGGGTTGCCGTCAAGATCGAAGGGCAGAACATCCTCTGGTGTAACTTGCGCAGGTGCCCCGGCGGCCGCCATCCAGAAAATCTCGCTGTGGAGGGGATCGCGAAATGCGACATGGCCAAAGACATCCAGCACATTCTCGTTAATCAGAATGCGGGTTGAGGTCACCAGGTCTTCTATGAGGGCGGTCGGACGCTTTGGCTGAGGGGAAGTCATATCGACACCCTTTTTGCGCGCTGGATTGCGGCGTGAAGGGTCTGTGGCATGATCGGCGCCTGATCGATTTCGACACCAAGATCGCTCAGGGCATCCTCGACCGCTGACGCAATTGCCGCCGCAACCGGTATGACCCCGCTTTCACCGACGCCCTTTACACCCAGAGCGTTTAACGGCGTTGGTGTTTCACTGTGGAGGATCTCGACGTCCGACATTTCTGAAGCGCTAACCAACAGGTAGTCGCCGAATGTCGTACTAAGCGGCTGACCCTCATCGTCGAATGTCATCTTTTCGTAAAGGGCGTTTCCCAGCCCGTGCGCGAGGCCGCCAAGTATTTGCCCGTCAACCATGGCGGGGTTGACCATCCGCCCGCAATCATGCGCTAGCCATAGGCGGACCACGTCGACATGCCCTGTATCCGTGTCGACCTCGACTTTCGCAACGCAGCAGCCATTCGAATAGGTCATGTCATCGATCACAACCCGCTGCGTTGACTGCAGGCCGGGGCTGGAGATTCCCGGCAGCGTATAGCCTGGCAGTCCTTCGGCGGCGGCAGCGACCTCGACAAGGGAGATGTATTTTCCCGAATTGCTTCTCGGATCGAGAACCACATCCCCTTCGATTTCCAGAGCGTTCGCCGGCAGTTCCAGCAAATGCGCCGCGACGGCAAGTATCTTCTTTCGCACTGTCAACGCCGCCGCATGCGAAGAAGCGCCAGCGACAACCGTCTGGCGGCTGTTAAAACCGCCAAAGCCGTAAGGTTCGGCGGTGTCGCCCAGGACCAGGTCGACCCTTTTGGGATCGCCGCCAAGATGACTTGCAACGATCTGGGCAAGGGCGGTTCCGACACCTTGTCCCATCGCAGCGGCGCCGGTATTTACCTTGATCCGGCCGTCCCGCCCGACGCGAACGGTCGAGGTCTCGTAGGGTCCGCGTCCAGTTCCCTCGATGTAGTTGGCAAGCCCGAGCCCGATGCGGCGCCCCTCGTTGCGCAACTGTGTCTGCCTCGCCCGGAACCCCTGCCAATCGCTCGCGCGCATGGCATTACGTTGCGTTGCAGGATAGTCGCCACTATCCAGCACGACCGCAGTGCCAGAGCGCAAGCGCAACGGTTTCTCGCAGGGCATCTGTTCGGGCCTGACAAGGTTGCGCAGCCGGATCTCGGCGCGATCCAGACCGCAAGTGCGCGCGCCCGCATCCATAAGGCGCTCCATCACATAGGTTGCCTGTGGCTGGCCGGCGCCCCGCACCGGGGTGACCGGCGTTTTGTTGGTCAACATGACGTCTATCGACAAATCATAGGCCGGCACATTGTAAATCAGGGGCATCATCATCCCGGACGCATAGGGAACGTTTAGCCCGCGTGCGGTCCATGCGCCGTGATCGTGAAGCAAGGTGCCACGAATGCCCAGAATACGACCGTCGCCGGAAAGCGCCATATCGACTGTCCAGAGCTGTTCGCGCTCCTGAGTTGCCGAAAGGAAATGCTCGCGCCTGTCTTCAACCCAGCGCACGGGTTGACCCAGGGCGTGCGCGGCGGCGGCTATGGCGATTTCCTCAGGATAGGTCACAAGCTTGGGTCCGAACCCGCCGCCAAGATCGGGCGCCAAGACGCTGATCTTACTATCGTCCATGCCGAGCATCGCGCAAAGATGCTTTTTAAGCGCGTGTGGGGTTTGCGTCGAGCTCCACACGTCCAGCCGGCCGGTGATCTGGTCAGGCCTTGCAAGAACCCCGCGCCCTTCCAGGGAATGAGCGCCACCGCGATCGACAGTATAGCGCCCAGAGACCACATGGGGCGCACCTGTAAAGGCTGCATCGACATCGCCATACGAAAAACCGAACCGGGCGAGCCGGTTGTGGGGTAGATCGGCATGCGCGCACGGTGCATTCGGCTCGGCGCTGGTCGCGAGATCAACGGATGCGGGCAAGGGCTCGAAATCAATGTCGATGGCGTCGGCAGCGTCCTCAGCTTCGGCGCGGCATTCGGCGACGACCATGGCGATGGTTTCGCCGACGTAAACGGTTTCGCTTTCGGCCATGACCGGCCGATCAAGAGTGAAGGCAATGCTGGATGAGGGCAGCCCCGTGGACAGGCGCACGCCGCCTGGGAGCAACGCTGCCAGTTCTCTGATGGTGTAGATCGCAACAACGCCCGGCATTCTTTCGGCGACCTGTGTGTCGATCGACGCGATGCGGGCATGCGCATACTGGCTACGCACGAAGGCGCAGTGGAGTCCGCCAGGCATCTGCAGGTCGTCAAGAAAGCACCCTTGACCTCTTACCAGCGCTGCATCTTCAAGCCGGGTCACAGATTTACCAAGCAGCGTCCGTTGTTCTACAGAATAGTCGTTCGTCATTCGCAGGCCCCGGTAAGGTCATCTGATTGCCGCGCGTCGTGTTGGCCAGCGTCATATTCGGCGATGCGCTGTAACAAATATTGTGGAGTGACCGGCAGACGGCGTACTAGCCCCGGGCGCTGAAGGGCATCGTCTATGGCCGTTGCGATCGTCGCCCCGGCGGCGGTTACGCCACCCTCACCCGATCCCTTAAGTCCCAAGGGGTTCAGCGGCGACGGGGCATCCTGAAGGATTTGCACGGCGGTTTCGGGCATTTCAGCGGCACTGACCATCAAATAGTCGGCAAAGGTCACGGACACGGGTTGCCCAGTGTCGTCGTATCGGAACTCTTCGAACAAGGCGCCGCCAAGTCCCTGCGAAAGACCACCCAGGATCTGTCCCTCGATCATGGACGGATTGACGGCTCGCCCGATATCGTAGCTGACGAAATATCGCTCAACCTTGACGTGGCCTGTTTCGGCATCAACGCAAACCAGCGCGATATGCGCCCCATACGGATAATTCATATGCTTATTGTGAAACCACGCCTCGGCGGTCAAACCTGGCGAACGGTCACCGCGCTGACTTGAAGCTGGTTCAAGCGCCTTGGCAACTTCGGCCAAGCTGACGGAGGCACCGCTTTCTACGTGATGCACTACTCCATCATCAAGGAACAGACCGTCAGGGGCGCATTGCAGCAGTTCGGCCGCCATATTGAGCGCCTTTATCCGTACCTCTTCCGCAGCAAGTCGGCTGGCTTCGCCTGTCATTACGGTGACGCGGCTGGCATGCGCGCCCCAGCCAAAGGCGATCTTGTCGGTGTCGCCGTGAATGACAGCACACCGACTATAGTCAACACCCAGCGTGTCGGCCGCTATCTGCGCAATGGCGGTTTCCATGCCCTGTCCCAGCGAAGCCGCTCCGGTCACGATCTCGACCGAGCCATCCGTGGCCACTGTCATCCGCACGAGTTCCGAAGGGCCAAGGCCGCTTTTCTCGACGAAATAGCCAAGTCCTACACCAACGTGCTTGCCTTTGGCGCGCCGCTCAGCGGCCTCGCTTTTGAGGGCCTCCCATCCCGCGAAGCGCTTGGCCTTGTCCAGTAGGCCAGAATAATCGCCGCTATCGAGGATGACTTCGGTTTCCAGGGCACTCAGGTTCCGAGCATATGGCATCTCGCTGGAGGCGATGAAATTTCTGCGGCGCAGTTCCAGAGGATCGAGCTGCAGCTCATGAGCGATCGCATCCATGAGGCGTTCTCGGACGAACGAGCCTTCGAACCGTCCCGGTGCGCGGTAGGTTGCCGCCGGGGTTTTTGCGGTAAGCCGGAAATGCGCTCGTGCCGCATAGGCCGGTACCGCGTATGGCCCCAGCAACAAGCCGATGCTCATGTCGGCGACACGCGCGCCGTGGGTTCTCACATATGCACCCTGATCGTGATGCAAAGTTTCGTCGATCGCCAGTATGTGGCCGTCCGAATCCACCGCCGCGCGGATCAAATGATGTTGTTCGCGCGAGTGGTTCGCTGCCATCATGTGTTCTCGGCGATCCTCGATCCATTTGACCGGGCGTCGAAGGCGCATTGCACCGACGCAGACCAATATGTCCTCAGGATACAATTCACCGCGAATGCCAAAACCGCCCCCGACATGCAGCTCATGCAAGGCGACCTGCGCGGGCGACATGTCCAACATCTCAGCAATGCGATCGCGGTTCCAATGCGGCCGCTTCGTCGCGCCCCACAGATGCAGTTTCTCGTTGACCATGTCGAATTCCGCAAGCGCGCCGCGAGTTTCCATCGGAATGCCAGAATGGCGACCGACCGACAGGTCAAGTTCGACAATGCGATGCGCCGTGCGGAAGCCTTTTGCGACATCGCCGTAACCCTTGTTTATGATCACCGGTTCCGTGCTGGCTCCAGGAGCAAATTCTCCGGGTTCGTCGCGAGCATCGAGGATCGGCTTCGTGTCTTCGTCGACGTCGACGAAGACCGCGTCCGCTGCATCTTCCGCCAGATAAGGGTCATCGGCAAAAACCACGGCCACCGGTTCGCCGACATAGCGCACCCGGTCGCGCGCAAGAATGGGCTGCGTGTACGGACCCAAGCCCTGGATGCTAGTTGCCCGAAAGGGTATGTTGGGAATGTCCGATATATCGTCCGAATTCCATACCGCGACGATGCCCGGCATGGTTCTGGCAGCCTCGGTGTCAACGGCAAGAAGGCGCCCCGCTGCATGAGGCGAACGCACGATGCGGGCCCAAAGTTGATGTGGCAGGTTCATGTCGCCAACAAAGCGCCCTTCGCCAGCAACTAGCGGGCGATCTTCCAAACGTGGAACCGACTTCCCGATATAGGCAGACTTGCGAACCTGTCGCGAGTGGCTCGAACGCGACATTGCTTCTTTATCGGTCTTCACCGGCTTTCCTCCGGTTTCGGGAATTTGGAGGACCACTTGATCCCGAGAAAACCAGAGGCGGTGATGAGTACAAGGCCGACAGCCACAATCCAGAAACTTGTCGCAAGCAACATGAGCCCGCCTGCCGCCAACCCCAGGCGACACCACCCGCGCAAAGGGGCACGCCAATAGCCTTCGGCGGCCACAGAGATCGCCAGAACCATAATAAGGCAGCGCGAGCAGTCGATCAGAATTTCAAGGACACCGCCCTGCATCAGGATTCCAGGGGCATACATAAAGGCGAAAGGCATCACGAAAGCCGCTACGGCAAGTTTGCATGCAGTGGTAGCAATGCTGATCGGGTTGGCATCCGCTATTCCCGCCGCGGCATAGGCGGCGACAGCAACAGGTGGCGTCATCGCCGACAGGACTGCGAAATATAGCAAGAACAGGTGCGATTGCATCGGTTCATAGCCATAGTCTCCTACGAGCGTGGGCGCGACGAGTGCGGCCGCGAGCGCATAGGCGGCCGGGGTTGGCATTCCCATGCCCAGTAAGATCGTCATTGCGCCTGCCAGTAGAAGTGTCAGAAGGTCGTTTGTACCGGCGATCAACACGAGCAATTCCGAAACCTTGCCGGCTAGCCCGGTCATGGTAATTCCACCGATTACCATGCCAGCCGCCGCGCAAGCACCTGTCACAGCGACCATGCTAGCGGTGGTCTGTGCGATCCCGCTTATCAACTTGCTCCATGAGAATGTCCGCCAGCGGCACATCCAGGCAATTAGCAAGGCCAGAATCCCATAGAGCGCGACATAAGTCGGGCTGTAATGCATGATCAGCGTGCCGCAAAGGACAGCAAGCGGGATGATGTAGGGCCAGCCGGCCACCAGGACCGGCCATGCGCGCGGTAGGCTGTCAGGATCTAGCGTGCCCGCACCCGTGCGACGAGACCGAAGGTCTACCTGTAGATACACGGAGACGTAGTAGAGCACCGCAGAAAATGCCGCGGCAAATGCAATCGAGACATATGGAATGCCTGTGAACTCGGCCATGATGAAGACTGCGGCCCCCATTACCGGTGGCAACAGTGAGCCCCCGGTTGATGCCGCCACTTCGATCCCGCCCGCTAAAACTTTTGGATATCCCAGTCGTCGCATGACGGGAATCGTCACCGAACCGGTTGTCACGACATCGGCTGTTGGGCTTCCCGAAAGCATGCCGAAAAGGCCGGACGATGTCACCGCGACTTTCGCGGGACCGCCGACCTGGCGGCCGGTCAGCGCGGCGGCAATGTCAAAGAAGAATGCGCCGCCGCCAGCGCGTTCCAGCAACGTGCCGAACATGACAAACAGGAATGCGTACGTGGCAGTCACCTGGATCGGCGCGCCGAACAGCCCGTCTGTGGTGAACACCGTTACGTCCAGAAGATGGGCGAAGCTAATGTAGCCGTGCCGCAGGGGGCCCTCGAAATTGTGCCCCCATAAATTGTAAGCCATGAAAAGCAGGACAATCGATGTCAGCCCTGGCCCCACGGTGCGGCGTGCGGCTTCGATTGACAGCAGTAGAATGCCGTAGCCAAAAATCCAGTAACTGGTTGGCAGTGGATGGAAAAGAGTGATCCGCTGTGCAATCTCTTCCATCTCGAGCACAAAGAAGATCATGCAGACGAAACTTAACCCCGAAAGGATGAAGTCTATGACAGTCGGCCTGTCTGTTCGTGCGTTCGGGCCCGAACCGACAAGCAAAAACAGAAGAGTGTACATAAGCGACAGAAACACAATCGTCCTTGCCAACACATCCCAAGTCGAGAGCGTGGCGGCAAAAACGGTGTAACCGGCTGTAAATACCGATAAGCATGTTACGAACAGACCCAACCATCCATCAAGATAGCGTCGCGGGCCAGTGCTGATTAAACTCAAGCCAAAATTGCGAAGAATGGTGGTTGTCGTGTTTGAGGCGCTCATTCCAAGGTGTCCCAGTTATCAATGTGATGGACAGGCGAAAGCGCAGAAAGGGCCGACCTGGCACACAGATCGGCCCCTTTCCGTTCGGAACTTACCGGAGACCGGCTTCTTCATAAGCGCGCACGGCGCCGGGGTGGAACGGCAAGACGTCCTGCGCGAGCATGCCTTCAGGTGCGAATCGCTGCATGGCGTCTGATACCGCTGCCATAGCCGAAGAGTGGTCTATCATCGCGCGAGTGATCGTGTAGGCGATCTCCTCATCCAGGCTTTCGTCAGCAAAAAGGATGATTGAGGTTGTGACCGTGTCGACATCACCTCCCTCGCCGGGGTTCTCCGATTCCGGAATCGTCCACGGCTGAAGCCCATATTGTTCGATCACAGCCTCAGCTGCTTCGTCAGGCACCTCAATCAGGCGCAACTCGGTCGCTGCCGCCATTTGCGACAGGCTGCTGTGTCCTTCGAATAGCGTGTTGGCAAGCAGATCGACCCGGCCATCGCGCATCAGTGTCGTTTGCTCGCCCGAAGCCTGGAACTGAACAGAACCGCCCCACGACTCCACGTCTTCAAGCGTCACGCCAAGCGCTTCCAATGTTGCTTCCGTGATGGCCGAGGTGAGAAGTCCACGACGGTTAAAAACAAGCCGAGTCGGTGGTTGTTTCTCGGCAAAATCAGCAAGCGTTTCGATCCCGTGTTGATCGGCCCAGTCGGCCCGGGCAATCCACCAGACCGGCGCCCAGTCATACAGGACCGCGATTGCCGTCAAGCCCTCTACTGGTTCCTCGAACGGTTCAGTGCCATTACTTGCGAAGACCAGATCGCCGTCATTAGCCATGCCAAGTGCGCAAGTCCCCGCTGCTACTTGTGCGACATTGGCCAGACCACCCGAAGAAGTTTGGTATGTGACTGTTGACCCGGGCGAAAGCTCCTTGACGGCAGTATCAAGGCCTGCGCCCACGAGCGACCATAGTCCGCCCGGACTGGCGCCGCAGACAGTCTCGTCTACCGTTACCTGCGCGGCCGCCGGCGCCGCCAATCCCATAGCGAGAATCGTGCCCATAAGGCTTGAATATTTCATAAGTCTTCCCCCTGTTCTGATACCTTTGTCGCATCCAAGACACTGCCTGACGCCACTAAGGCAGACGCAGAAGAGTGCCTTGGAATTTAGGAAAGCACAAAATTGGTCACCTGGCAAGAAAATTTCCAAAAATGGAACGAAGCGCCGGTTTTCGTGCTGCTTTTGAACAAAGAACGCTCAGCCCCGCTCGTTAGCAGGGCAGAGTGTCGGTTTCCGGGGCTTTATCAGGCCTGCTTGGCGGGTAGTCGACCGTTCTCGCGGTCGATTGCCTCGATCAGGCCACGCAGGTAGTCGGCCGCTTCGCGACCTTTCAGCGCCTCGCTCCACATCTGTTCGATGATTCGCTCGTGAAGCGAGATCGCCTCGTCTGTATTGGTGATCATTGCTACGCCCAGGCGAATATTCGGCTGTTCACCCAGTCGGAACGGGCTGATCGACAGTGTCTTGCGATCGCCATTTCGAAAAATCTGGAAGCTCGTGTGCGGCAATGTGCCAATGACGAGCCCGACTTGGATACCGATCGGCTCGCTTTCGATCAGATTAATGAAATGTTCGACTTCGTGGCGCGCGCGTTCGCGTCGCAAGTCCAGATCTTCAGGTGGAATGAAGGGCTGACCCACGAAACCGGAGCGAAGAAGGCGAACTATGTCATGCGCCGAAAGCAAGTTCACCACGGCTGGCCGACGCAAGGCATAGTTTTCGCGACGTTCGCGCAGGATCTCGATGATACGATCGATGTCTGCCAACGCACGGTCGCGATGGCTTGTTCCTTCAGGCACGCTTTCCTTCAGCAGTGTCTCAAGCGCTTCCTGGAACTCATCGGAGGCGAGTAGAAGCGATATCGGGCTTGCCAACACAATGATCTGTGTGGCCTCGGCCTCAAGCTGTCGCAAGCGCTCGAAATACGTGACCGCCGACGAGATATATTCGCTCTCGGCGCCTAGCAGCGTTGCCAAGGAAACATTCAGCAGTTCCGCCAATCCGGTCAGGGTTTCGATCTTGACAACTTCACCTTTTTCGAACCGGTAAACGGCTGTCCGTGAAATCCCGAGTCGCTTTGCGATATCATCCGCACTCAGCCCGGAGCCAAGCCGGAACGCCCTGAGCCGTTTTCCAATCTCTTGATATTGTACACTCACGCGCACCTCGTCTGAATAGCTCATCCCAATTGCATCAAGCAGAAGTCAATATGTGACATTGCATCGCCGGCAGGTAGACTTTATCGCAATTTCGAGTGCTTGTAACAAAAATAAAGAGAATCACAAACATCCGGACAGACCTCATGATCCCGACAAAAGCCACGATTCCGGACCTTCGCGCGGCGCTTTCTTCAGGAAAGTTGACACCGCTTGACGTGGTCGAGGCACATCTCGAACGAATCCGTACGTTGGACCGTGGCATCCGGGGTTTTGTGCGGGTCTGTGAACAAGGCGCACGGAACGCGGCCAAGGCTGATGTTCATGGTCCCTTGCGAGGGCTGCCTTTCGGCATCAAGGATGTACTCGAAACAGGTGACATGCCGACGGAACATGGGTCTGCAATCTTCGAAGGCGCTCGCCCGCGTTTCGACGCCGCTGTCGTTGCGACATTGCGCGGGGCAGGCGCTATCGCCATCGGCAAGACCGCAACTGCCGAGTTCGCTGGAACCGCGCCGCCGGCGACCACCCATCCCCTCGACCCCGCACGCACCCCTGGAGGGTCTTCAAGCGGATCGGCGGCGGCGGTGGCTGCCGGGATGGCAGTGTTCGCTTTGGGAACACAGACCGGCGGTTCGGTTCTGCGACCAGCGGCGTTTTGCGGCATTGCGGGCTTTAAGCCAAGTTACGGCCTTTGGCCCATTGCTGGAATGCTGCCCGCGGCGCACAGCTTCGATACAATCGGGGTGGTGGCGCGCTCCGCTGGCGATGCAGCCATTATTCATGCGACGATGATGCGCATGCCTGAGATCGGCTTGCCCGATACATTGCCGCATGTTGCATTGTGCCGGACCCACCTTTGGGACACGCTCTCGTCGCAGGGGGCCAGCGCTATCGAGGCGGCCTTCAAGTTGATTGAACAGGCCGGTGCGCGAACCAGCCAGGCATCGCTTCCTGAGGAGTTTTCCCGACTGACCGAGCATCGCGCGATCATCAACGCTTTCGAACGCAGCGGCAATATGATGGGCCTTGCCGCAAGAAAGGACAAATTCCGCAAGGAGTCTCGTTCGGTTTATCAACGCGGTCTGGAAATTTCGGGCGAAGAGTATGTCGCGTCGCGCCGCGCGTTGGAGGTCGCTCGCGCCAGCCTCGATGATGTTTTCGGCTTGGCGGAAATATTGCTGGCGCCGGTTGTACCTGATGTAGCTCCCATGGGCCTGAATAGTACGGGTGACCCTCGCCTTCAGGAAATCTGGAGCATGCTTCACTGCCCTACCGTGACCATCCCCATCGGCGAAGGACTTGGGGGGTTACCGCTGGGCTTGCAGCTTGTGGCCCGGCCATTTGAAGATGATCTGCTATTGGCTACGGCGCGACAGGTGGAAGCCTTTTACCCCGAAGCGGCCCGACACCTGCGCTGAGCCCGAGGACCCGGTCATAGAGCACAGCGAGGCGATCAGTACTCGAACATCATCGTAAGTCTAGTGTCGCGTGCGTTGCGGATGTGGGTCCGGGCGCATTCCTCCGCTCTATCGGGATCGCGTGCTTCGATTGCATCGAGAATCGCCTCATGCTCGGGCGCAGCGGTGTCGCGCCGTCCAGTGGCCGCAAAGGTAGTGCTGGGCAGTAACATGAGCGCGTCATTCAATCCCATCAACGCGTCGATTAAAAACCGGTTGTGGGTGGCATCGTACAGACCGCTGTGAAATGCGCTGTTTAACTGGGCAAGCCTTGCGGCATCGGTATCTGGCGCCGCCACGAAGGATGCCGAGATTCGACGCATCGCGTAGATGTCGCTGGGGGAGGCGTGCTGCGCGGCGAATCGCGCGGCGGCGCCTTCAAGAATTTCGCGAAGTGCATAGAGTTCGAGAACGCCCTGGCGATCAAGCTGGGCCACAGCGAGGCCGGATGGAGTCATTTCCAATAGCCTTCGTTCCTGAAGGCGGGAAAGAGCTTCGCGAACAGGCGTTCGGCTAACGTCCAGACGTTGGGCAATATCCTCGGCGCGTATCCGGTCTCCCGGCCGATACTTCCCGCTGCGAAAGCCCTCGATCAGTTGTTCGTAAACCTGTTGCGCGCGCGACATCACCAAATCCCTGAGCGATCCCGGCTTGTATGCTGCCGTGCGCGCCTGAATGCAAGCGAAGCGCATAGCGTTGCGAAAAGCGGGGTTTGGCTTCTCAGGTTGTGATGCAGATGTAGACAAGTGTATACACTCGTATATCATCTTTGATACAAAGATCCGGTAATGTCCGATTTCCGGCAGCAGAAGTGAGTTCTAGGCAATGCGAACGAAGGGCCACACATCGGTCTCAAACGACGGTTGGGACCTTATCGTCGTCGGCGGAGGCAACGCAGCGCTTTGTGCGGCGATCGTCGCGGCCGAGAGCGGGCGGAAGGTCCTGATCCTTGAGAGTGCACCAAAGGTCTATCGGGGCGGCAATTCGCGCCACACGCGGAACTTTCGTTGCATGCATCAAGGTCCGCTGTCTGTGCTGACGGACGCGTATGAGGAAGATGAATATTTTGATGATCTAATGCGGGTTACCAAAGGCGTGACTGATGAAAAGCTTGCGCGTCTGACCATCCGCGAAAGCGAAAAGTGCCTGCCATGGATGGAGGCGCATGGGGTGCGCTTTCAGCCCTCACTGTCCGGCACGCTTTCGCTGTCGCGCACCAACGCCTTCTTTCTTGGCGGGGGAAAGGCATTGGTGAATGCCTATTATAATACCGCCGAAGAGCTTGGGGTAGCCGTCGTCTATGATGCCGAGGTCAGGCATGTTCATCTCGAGCGTGACCGCTTCACCTATGTTGATGTGAACATCCGTGGACAAGAGCACCGAATCTTCGGCAAGTCGGCGGTTCTGGCGTCCGGTGGCTTTCAGGCGGATCTTGACTGGCTTACCCGCGCATGGGGCCCTTCGGCTGCGAATTTCCTGATCCGCGGCACACCCTATAACAGGGGCATCGTGTTGCGCGATATGTTGGATCAGCAGGCCGAAAGTGTCGGCGATCCCACGCAGTGTCATGCAGTGGCGATCGACGGACGGGCGCCGAAATTCGATGGCGGAATTGTCACGCGCCTTGACTGCGTTCCGTTTTCAATTGTCGTGAACCGTGACGGCGAACGATTTTACGACGAGGGGGAAGACGTCTGGCCAAAGCGATACGCTATTTGGGGGCGACTTGTTGCAGCGCAACCGGAGCAGGTCGGTTACTCGATCATTGACTCCAAGAGCCTCGATCTCTTCATGCCTTCGGTCTTTCCACCGGTGAAAGCGGACACACTCGAGGAATTGGGCGAGGCTCTCGGAATTTCGGGGAATGAGCTCCAGAAGACCATCGCAGAATACAACGCCGCATGTCGGCCCGGAACATTCCATCCAACCGAACTTGACGGGCTTGCGACCGAGGGGCTGGAGCCGCCAAAGACCAACTGGGCGAGGCCCATCGACACCCCTCCCTACTATGGTTACACCCTGCGCCCGGGCGTAACATTCACCTACCTTGGACTTAAGGTTGACGAAACTGCCCGCGTCCACACGATTTCTGGACCTCTTGCCAATGTTTGGGCCGCAGGGGAAATCATGGCGGGATCGATCCTCGGGCAAGGCTACCTCGCTGGCTTTGGCATGACAATCGGAACCGTTTTCGGGCGAATTGCAGGAAAAGAGGCCGCCAACCATGCCTGAGGATATCACGTTGAACCCATTCAGCGAAGCGATCGATGAAGCACGCCGGCAGGTAGAGATATGCAATGCCTGTCGCTACTGTGAGGGGTTTTGTTCTGTCTTTCCGGCGATCAATAGGCAGCGGGCCTTTGCGGATGGCGATATCACGCAACTTGCCAATCTCTGTCACAATTGCCGTGGCTGCTATTACGCCTGCCAGTATGTTCCGCCGCACGAATTCGCGTTGAACCTTCCAGCGGCGCTGAACGATGTGCGCCAGCAAAGCTGGGAGCGACTGGCGCGTCCGCAAGCAATCGGCCGGCTTTTTCACGAGCGTGGTGTCGCTCTGGCAGCTGCGCTAGTCGCGGGCTTTGCAGTCCTGTTCGCATTGATGGCAGTCTTGCAACCGGAAAGCGGAGAAGGATTTTATGCCTATCTTTCGCACGGAGTTATGGTTGTCGTTTTCACACCGGCATTTCTCTTTCCGTTGTTTGCGATCGGCGTGAGTTTGCGGGCGTACTGGCGCGAGATTGGTGGTGCTCCGGTGCGGTTTGGGCATCTGGTTAATGCGGTTCGCTCGGCAGGCCGGATGCGGAATCTTGACGGCGGGCAAGGACAGGGCTGCAACTTCGAAGACGGCGATCGTTTTTCCAATCGTCGGCGGGTTTATCACCAGATGGTGCTCTATGGCTTCTTGCTGGCCTTCGCTTCGACGAGTTCGGGTACTATCATGCATTACGGGTTTGCCATGGAGGCACCCTATGGTTTCTTCAGCCTTCCCAAAATGCTGGGGGTTCCAGGCGGCATCCTGATGTGCATCGGCACTGCCGGGCTTGCTTACATGAAGATGAGCGCCGACAAACACCTTGGAAGTGCGCGTGTCTGGGGCGGCGAGATGGCATTCATCGCGCTGCTGTTCTTTGTGTCCCTCTCCGGTCTCATGCTTTATATGGCGACGGGAACGGCGGCGGTGCCGACGCTGCTTGCACTGCATCTGGGCGCCGTTCTAGCGTTCTTTCTGCTGATGCCCTACTCGAAAATGGTTCACGGTTTCTTCAGGTTCGCGGCCTTGGTGCGCGAAGCGCAGCAGCGCGATGGAATGCCCTGAATACGTTGCGTCCTGCGCAAGTGTTCGCAGCGGGGCGCCGGCGATATGACGGCTGGATGAGTTGAATGCCGCGCAGACAGACCATCGCAATCCACATGGCAGGATTCTTCAGCCTGAGCTATCTGCAAATGCTGGCGCTGGCGACCCCGCTATGGGGTCAGCAACTCGGATTGTCGATGCTGATGGTCGGCCTGGTGTCGGCGGCCAGATCAATTTCGCCCTTGGCTTATGCTATCCATTTCGGTTCGTTAATGGACAGTATAGGCGCGCGGCGTTTTCTAATTGTATTTGCCGTTCAATGCGCTGTCCTGCCGGTGCTTTACCCAATCCTGCCATTTGCCGCGCCCTTCCTTGTTTTGCAGCTTGTACTTGGTCTGGCGGCAGCGACGGTTTGGTTGGCGGCGCAGACAGCGATCGCGCGAATCGCGGCGGGCGATAGCGTCATTACGGGACGTTTCTCTTTCTTTACTTCGTTGGGGACTGTCTGCGGCCCCCTGATCCTAGGCCTGGCGTGGAACCGGTTTGGCCCGATCGGGGGGTACGGTGTATTGGCGCTCTGGGGCTGCGTGCTCCTGACCGCAAGCATCCTGCTGCCGGCGAGAAAAGATGTCGTCCGGCGCAAGATTGACCTGCGCATTCTAATTCCCGATCTTCGCACATATACCGAAAGTCTTGCAGGGCTGAAGCGTCCCATCGTGGCCTTCGTGATCGCCTGCACGTTCATCCGGCTCTCATGTGTAAGCATGCTCGAATCCTTTTATCCTCTGATGTTGCAAGCGCTGGGTTTCTCAGCTGCGGCGATCGGTGCACTATTCGCGATTGGAAATCTGGTCAGCTCGCCGTCGTCGCTACTTGCATCATGGTGGATCCGCATCTGCGGCTCTCCGCATCGCGCCTTGACGGTGAGCGTTGCACTTTGCGTGATGGCGCTGGGCGTTTTACCTACGGTTCAGGACTTCTGGAGCGTCGCGGTGGTCATTGCGGTGTACGGCTTTGGCCTTGGCATCAGCATGCCGCTCATGTTCAGCCTGCTGTCGCAAGGCGTCGCTGCCGACCTGCAGGGCGCGGTTGCCGGTGTGCGCGCCACTGCCAATCGACTTGCCGCGTTTGTCTTGCCGCTGCTGATGGGAATCGTGGCGGAAGGACTGGGGCTCGCCGGCGCCTTTGCGGCAATCAGCATATTGCTGCTCGCCACTCTCATCGCAGCAGAAATGCTTTATGTCAGGCGGATTTGACGGCGGGTTTACGGCGAAAGCACGACCCGCGCCGTGGCGCGGCGCTGCGCCACATCGCCAAGCGCACGGGCAAAATCCGCAAGCGGATATTGCTGAACCTTGCCGGGAGAGACGCGTCCTTCGGCGGCGAGCGTGAGGATCTCGTCAAAGCACTGCCGCATCAGCTCGGGGCAACGCTTGCGATAATCGCTGACCTGAACGCCGCTGACCTCGATATTCTTGAGCATGAGGTAATTGACCTTGACCTGCGGAATTCGCCCGGTCGCAAAGCCAACCACGACGACCCGACCGCGCCAAGCGACCGCGCGCAACGCAGCGTCAAAAACATCTCCGCCGAGCATGTCGATAACGACATCGGCGCCTCTTGAGTCGGTCTGGTTCCAGACCTGCTCGCGTAAGCTTTCGCGAAGATCTGGCCGCGAAAGATCAACCGTCGCATCAGCCCCTGAGGCCAGCACTTTCGCGATCCGCTTTTCAGAGGAAACGGCGGCAAGCACACGGGCACCCCGGGCCTTGGCCAGCTGTATCGCCGCGTCACCGACAGCTCCTGTTGCCCCCAGGACCAGCACCGTGTCGCCGGGTTTCATCCGTCCTCTTTCGAACAGGGCTACCCAGGCGGTGTCATACGCCAAAGACATCGCGGCGGCGGTCTCAAAGCTGACACTGTCGGGCAAACGATAGGTGTCGCGGGCAGGAACGGCCGCGAACTGCGCGTACCCGCCATGCTCTGCCATTGCAATCACGCGATCGCCATTTCTGAACCCCTCGACGTTGGCGCCGACGGAACATACAGTGCCCACCGGTCCTTTTCCCGGCGTGAACGGGCGTTCAGGCAGGAACTGATAGGTTCCACGGAAGACCAAATCATCGACAAAATTGACGGGTGCCAGTGACACTTCGATCACGATTTCCCCAGGTTTAGGTGCGGGGCGGGGCGTATCCATCAGCCGCGCCTCTTCCGGTGCCCCGAACTCCTCGATAACGACAGCCTTCATTTGTTCTTCTCCTGAACCGCGAATGTGCCACGACCCAGCGCCACAATCTTGCCGCCGGCACTAACCTCGATGTCAATTCGTACCAGCTTCCGGCTTTTCTGGCGGACGACGGCTCTGGCGTCCAAGGTTTCGGCCAATGCCGGGCGAAGATACTCGATCTGCAATGCAATTGTCGGGACGGCGTTTCCCGTCGCGCAGGCAGCCGCCGAATAACCCGCGACATCGATAAGCGAGGCGATGATACCCCCGTGCACAAAGCTTGGGTTTGTTCCGCCCGCCATTTCCGGGCGTACGGGCAACCTAAGTTCAACGCCTTCAGCCGATGCCGAGATCGACTCAAGCTTCAGCCAGTCGTTGAAGGGTGGGCGCGTGGCTTCGTTTCTCAGGCGCTCTAGATGCTCTTGCGACATCAACTTGCACCTGAAAACCGTATCGGTGTCGGATTGAGCGTACCGTCATCAATCGCGGGAATCAGCGCGCGCTTGAGCATTTTCCCGGAGGCCGAAAGCGGGATCTCGGGGACTTCAAGAAAGTATTCGGGCATATCGTACTTGGACAGGCCGGAGCGATCAAGATGCGCGAGAAGCGACTGAGGATCAATGCGCCTTTGCGCTTTCGGCATGACGACGAGGCAGACTTTCTCGCCGAGCCGTTCATCGGCTATGCCCAATGCCGCGGCGCGCTCGACGTCTGGGAAACGCATGGCCAACTGTTCGATCTTAGAGGGGTGAATGTTGTGCCCGCCTCTGATGATGATTTCTTTCAACCTTCCTGTCAGCGTCAGATAGCCTTGTTCGTCCATCTTTCCGAGATCGCCAGTCATAAACCAGCCGTCCGCGTTGAAAGCGCGTTCGGTGGCGGATTGATCATCGAAATAGCCCATCATCAGGCTGGCACCGCGCCCGCCGATGTGACCGATCTCGCCAACCGGAACGGGTTTATCGGGATCATCGGCGGAAAAAATCTTTACCTCGTACCCGGGACAGGCGCGCCCGGATGTGCTGGTTATTCGTTCGACCGGGTCATCGGGAAGCGTGTAGTGGTGAGAGCAAGCCTCGGTCATTCCGTATCCGCTCTGAGCTTTGATGTTGAGCGCCGCGAGCCGCTCGACCACCCATGATGGCACTGCGGCGCCGGAAATGCGGAATCCTTTCAGTCCCGGCAGAAGTGTCTCTGTCTGCTTGTCATGCTCTTCCAGTGCTTGCAGCAGGTCCATGGCATGAGCGGGAACACCGAAGAGGAATGTCGCCCCGACATCTTCGAGCCGGTCGACAAGTGATGCCCCGCGCGGAAGGTCGTGCAAAACAAGTTCACTTCCCACCGCGAGGGACAGAACCAGCGCACCGAACCCGAGGTTGTGACTCAATGGCCCAAGGGTGTAGATCACGCTGGCGGCGTCGAACCCCCAATCAGCCGCGATGGCGCGCGCGTTGGACAGCAGTGTGTCGGACGAATGCAGCACGCCTTTTGGTTCGCCCGTCGTACCAGACGTGAAGGCGAGATAAACGATATCGGTGGATTGATCGGTACGCTCCAGCTTTCGGACCGTTCCGGCGACGAGAAGAGCCTCGAGGTCGGCGACACTGCGCTGCGCGACGGCCTCTAACGTGACCGCCAGTCGCAGGTCCGTATCCTTTCTGGCTTCGGCAATGATGTCGGAGCCCTCGGCGTCCGCCCCGAAATTCGTTTCGACGAACAAGGCTTTTGCGCGCATTCGCTTTATCAGATCAGCTACTTCCGCAACGGTGTGGTTGCGATGAAGCGACGGACAAAGTACGAAACCTGCCTTGGCACAGGCCAGCAAAAGAACCGCCAGCTCGCAGCGGCTGGACATCCAGGCGGCAACGCGATCGCCCGGCTTCAGCCCCTGTTCGGCCAGCCGCCCCGCGGTTCCTTCGGCTAGCCGAATTAGATCACCATACCCGATCGCAACTCCACCGTCGCGAATGGCAATGCGCGAAGGATCGCGATCCGCATGCTCTTTCGCAGACCCGAAAATCGTCCCTCGCCCCCAAAAGCCCGCATCCGTGAAGGCGGCAACCATCCTGGGGCTGAGTCGTGTCAAAATGTTCTGTTCGGAATCGAATGAACGGATGTGCATAAAGGGTCCCTGCTTCCTCTCCTTGCCACGATTGGGCAGGTCAGTCAAAGAGTCGTGCTGTAAACTTTACTTTGTATCAATAATGAAATACAAGCATGTATTTGGCAAGTTTTGAAACATTGAGGTGCGACATGGAAATCTCGGAAAGCCACGTAATTCCAGCGCCGCGGGAAGCGGTGTGGCTCGCGCTGAACGATCCTGACGTGTTGAAGGACTGCATCCCAGGATGCAAGGCGCTTGAAGCGCACGATGAGAACAACCTGGAGGCGACCGTTGCGATCAAGATCGGCCCCGTGAAGGCGACGTTCCAGGGGGCGGTCGAATTGAGCGATAAGGTGCCGCCAGAAAGCTTTGTGATTTCCGGTGAAGGCAAGGGCGGGGTGGCTGGTTTTGCCAAGGGAAGCGCCAAGGTCGCGCTGGATGAACACCCGGAGGGGACGCTGCTTCGCTATGAAGTGTCAGTTACCATCGGGGGAAAGCTGGCGCAGCTTGGCGCACGGCTTGTCACCTCGACATCCAAGAAGCTTTCAGCGCAGTTCTTCGAGTGCTTCGCCGAGCGATTTTCCGACCAGGAAAAGGCGGCGCAGCGCCTGGCTTGACTTGCTTGCGCAGTGACGCCCTGACGTCATCGTGTTCGCTGGTTTTACCGGTGCCGACCCGACCCGCGGTGCATCGGGCATGTTTCGCGAACAGCCCCATCGTTGCAACGACATTCGCTGGCATCGCCACGTTTGCAGATCCCGACTGTCAAGGGTTTGAGGGTGGCGAGGCCTTGGGCGAGCCCCCCAGCCCAAGGGAAGTCAGAAAGGTTTACAGAGTAGCTTTTTTGTGCTTCGGTATCTATAAAAGATACAAATGTCAAAAAACCGCGCGATAGTGGAGGGTAAGTGTCCATGCGTCAGGCTGCGACGATTCCAGAACGATCCCTTTTAAATGCTGGCACGATCGCAGCGTTACACGGCGCGAATCTTCCCGTCACTCAAAGCGACATCGTTTCCACGCTGTATGACGGGCGTGCAAGGACAGACCAAATCGGTTGCTACGAACGGGTGGGTGGTGTTGCGCGTGAGCGCGTCACCGGAAACCAGGAGTTCGGTCAAGCGTGGCACTGCACCATCGGGCAGCTGACCCAAGAGCCCAGCCTGTCGCCTTCGATCCAGCGAATGAACCGGGTCGCGCAGGCGTTGTGTCTGCAACCTTCGACGAGCGCAGTGAAATGACCGCGTCGGGGAGCACTTGCCATGGATCGTGCTGAACTGGAACAGCAGTGTTCGGTCTCAATACGGCGACAACTGTTTTGGGGCGGGTCTTGGCAAGAGCCGCTTTCCTTGGGTCGGATCCCAGTGGAAAACCCTGCAACTGGCTCGTCGCTAGGAGACGTTGCCGAGGCCGGCAAGCCAGATGTTGACCGTGCGGTTCAGGCCGCGCGGAAAGCCTTTGACGCTTGGCGCGACTTTGTGCCGCGCGAACGTAGTGACCTTCTCAGGCTTTGCGCACGGCGTCTGCGCGAAAACGGTAGTGATCTCGCCCTGATCGACGCAGCCGATGCGGGCCTTCCGCGCAAGGCGATGGGCGCAGATATTGAGAACGCGGCACGGCAACTGGAATTCTTTGCGGGGCTTGTTACCGAGATCAAAGGTGAAACCCTGCCTTTGGGGCCGTCATCGCTTAACTATACTGTACGCGAGCCGTTGGGAGTCGTTGTTCGCATCAATGCGTTCAATCACCCGGTAATGTTTGCTGCTGGCAAGGTTGCCGCCCCACTGGCGGCGGGCAACACAGTTATCATCAAGCCGGCGGATCAGACGCCGCTTTCGGCCTTGGCGTTGGCTGAAATCTGGGCAGACATATTCCCGCCGGGGGTCTTCAATGTCCTCACGGGAAGCCGAGAAACAGGCTCGATGTTGGTATCGCATCCCGATGTCGCGAAAGTCGGGCTGATCGGGAATGTACTGACCGGCGAAAAGGTATTTAGGGCCTCGGCGGATTCGATGAAAAAGCTGACGCTGGAGCTTGGTGGAAAAAACGCGCTGATCGCCTGTCCAGACGCCGATCCTGATAGTGTGGCCGACGCGGCAGTACTAGGCATGAACCTGACATGGACGGCAGGACAATCCTGCGGATCGACCTCGCGAGTTTTCCTTCATGACTCGATCTACGATGAGGTTCTAGAGAAACTGGTGTCGAGGATCGGGGGGATCAAGCTTGGTCTGCCTACCGACAAGCAGACCGAGATGGGCTGCCTGATCAGCCGCGAGCAGTATGAAAAGGTCCTTGGTTATATCGAGAAGGGCAGGGACGATGGAGCGCGCGTGGTACAGGGCGGCAGCCGGCCCGACGAAGCCGCGCTCGCTGATGGATATTTTATCAAACCGACAGTTTTTGCGGATGTCACCAGCGACATGCGGATTGCCCGTGAAGAGATTTTTGGCCCCGTCGTCAGTGTGATGCGTTGGAGTGACGAGGCTGACATGCTGCGGGACGTCAACGATCTCGATTATGGCCTTACAGCGTCGATTTGGACAAACGATCTGTCGCGAGCGCATCGGCTGGCGGCGAGGGTTCAGTCTGGCTACATCTGGGTCAACAGCGTGGGCGCTCATTTCTTGGGCGCCCCTTTTGGTGGCTATAAGAAATCGGGCCTCGGACGCGAGGAAAGCCTGGAAGAGTTATTTCTCAACACGCAGATCAAGAACGTCAACATCGCCATGCGGTGACGAAATGTCAGCTATTGGACGAATGGCAGCTGCGCGGTGTCGCGGCGTAGAGGAGGAGCGATAATGGCGAGAGTTTGGGATGACTTTTTGACGGAGCGAGACAAGCTAGTTCTCGATGTCGCCGGGTATGGAGCGCGTGCTGGCTTTGGCGCGCGGCCGGCCCTGATCGTGGTCGATGTCAGTTATGGTTTTACCGGTGACAAACCCGAACCGATACTTGAATCGATAAAACGTTGGGGCAACTCTTGCGGCGAGGAAAGCTGGGAGGCAGTTCGACAAATTGATCGGCTTGCAATGGCTTTTCGCAAACGTCGTCTCCCCGTAATCTACTCAACCGGATTCGCACGCGACGACAATTGGGACTCAGGCAGCTGGTCATGGAAGAACAGCCGGACGGGAGAAATCGTGGCGCCCCCGTCAAACACCCGCGGTGCGAACGAGATAGTTGATGAGCTTCAGCCGCAACCTCAAGATGTTGTAGTCCTGAAACAGAAACCGAGCGCATTTTTCGGAACGAACCTCGTGAGCTATCTCACTCTTCTCGGCTGCGACAGTGTCATCCTTACGGGCTGCACGACAAGCGGATGCGTCCGGGCGACGGCGATTGACGCATTCAGCTACAACTACCGCTGTGCGGTCGTCGAGGATGCCTGTTTCGACAGATGTCAGGCAAGCCACGCGATCGCACTGTACGACTTAAACTGCAAATACGCCGATGTCGTCATGACTGAAGAGGCTTTGTCGTTCGCAGAAGGGATGCCGGACAACCTGTTCCCCAACCTACCGGGTTAACCGATGTCGCATGAAATTTCGGGTTCGCGATCATCAGTTTATGACTTCGTCATTGTCGGGGCCGGGTCTGCAGGTTGTGTATTGGCAAACCGGTTAAGCGCCGATCCGGCTTGCCGCGTTCTTCTAATCGAGGCTGGCGGCTGGGACCGTGATCCGTTCATAAAGATTCCGATCGGTTGGGGTCGGATCATGCAAAAAAGGCTCCACGACTGGGGTTATGAAACTGAACCGGATCCTATGCTGGGCATTCCTGCAATGGAATGTATGCGCGGCCGGGTGATCGGCGGTTCCTCCTCGATCAACGCGATGGCCTATGTCCGCGGGCACGCGCATGACTTTGACCGTTGGGCTAGCTACGGCCTTCCAAGCTTGGGTTACGAGAATGCGTTGCGCTATTTTCGGCGACAGGAAACTTGGGAAGATGGCGCATCGGAGTTTCGGGGGGGCGCTGGTCCCCTGTCAACTATCCGTGCCACCTATGCCGATCCGCTGGCAGAAGCGTTCCTAGAGGCCGCTGACGCGACTGGTATGCCATGGACCGACGATTACAATGGCGCGCAGCAAGAGGGTTTCTCGGTCCTGCAATCGACCATACGCAACGGCTGGCGCTGTAGCGCGGCCGATGCCTACTTGAGGCCAGCCTTGGGCAGGCCCAACCTGACCGTAACCACCAATTCAGTCGTCACTTCCGTCGAGTTCTCAGGCGATCGCGCTGTCTCCGTTGCGTGGCAGCGCTCGGGGCGTCGGCATCGTGCTCATGCGGAAAACCGGATCATCCTTTGCGCAGGCGCGATTAATACCCCGCAGATTCTTATGTTGTCGGGAATCGGCGATTCGGAAGTCCTGTCACATCACGGCATAGAAACCCGGGTGCACTTACCGGGTGTCGGGCGAAATTTGCAGGATCATGCCAGCGTGGCTGTTGAATTCGCCCGAAAGGGCCGTGGACCGTTTGTCGAGAACATGCGAATGGATCGGCTTGTGGCTGGGCTGACAACGGCCTACATGGCAGGAAGGGGATTTGGCACAGATCTTCCCAGTGGCTGGACAGCGTTTCTACGGACCCCACTGGCCGGTTCCATGCCCGATATTCAACTCATTTTCCGTGCAGTACCTCTTTCTGCAAATCCGTGGTTTCCGGGTGTCAGAAAACCGTTTTTGGATGGCTTTGCCATCAGAGCTGTCCTGTTGCGGCCCAAAAGTCGTGGGCACGTGGCGCTGCGTTCTGCTGATCCGTTCGACAAGGTCCGTATCGTACAGAATCTGTTGCATGCCCCCGGTGATCGAGCAGTGCTTCGAGAAGGCTTGCGCATGATCCCGCAATTCGCTGGGCACAAGGTACTTGAGGGCTTTATCGACCGCCAATTGGCTCCAGGTCCCGGGCAATGGTCAGACCAGGGTCTTGATGCCCATATTCTTGGTACGGTTTCGACCGCGCACCACCCAGCGGGTACCTGTCGCATGGGCTTGGGAGGTGACGGATGCGATGTATCGGCGCCAGATTTCTCCGTCTACGGGACACAAAGGCTTAGCGTCGTTGACGCCTCTGTTTTTCCCGATCTCGTTGGCGGAAACATCAACGCCGCGGTCATCATGCTCGCCGAAATGGCATCCGACTTTCTATCTGGTAAACATACGTCCGCGTAATCTATCGTTGTTCTGGCTATGTAATAAGAACGAGTTGCGATATTAGAGCCTGCGCCGCACATCGTGGCTTTTCGCATTCGTTGTCAAGTAAGTATTCTCGGTCGATGGGACACTGATTAACGCTTGTCCGAGGAAGGCCAGTGCTCCGCCTCAGGAAAATGGTGGCGGCAATATAGGCCGACTACCCATCCCAAACGCTGCAACCGCGGCAACCGCAACGCCGCTCCCGGCTTTCGGTGCGCGAGGCGGTGGTGTTGCGCCCGTGCCATCACCATGACAGGCGGGCCCTCCTGATTTCCTCTCTCTCACTGGACGTCCCTGGAGGTCGCTGGCATTCTTCGCGTGCTGTTGAAATCCGGATATGGGCGCGTGCATGAACAAGATCGAGCGCGAGCGCGCGGTGGCCTGGACGAGGTCGGAGCTCGACGAGATTTTCGCGTTTCTGACGTGGGTTGACGCCAACTTTTCGCCTTCGGAGATCGATGTCCTTGCGCTGGTCGAGCAGCTTGACGATCTGGCGTTTTCGGATGCGTCCTGGCTTGCCGATGCCGAGAGCCTGGGCGCGCTGAGCGAGGAGGAGGAGCTGCGACGGG
>LJSV01000024.1 GCA_001314715.1 Rhodobacteraceae bacterium HLUCCA12
GTCGCGCCCGGGCCAGACCTGCGAGGCATTGTCGACCTGGTCGCCCTGCGCATCGACATAGGCCGCGTCGATCCGGTCGGCATCATCCGTCCCGTGAACAACACCATCCGGTTCACCGTCAGGATCGCCAGGCCACGTCCCGATATAGGGGGCAGCAAGATCCTCCTGGGTTGTCGTCTTGTCGCGATCGGCAGCGGCGCCGTCGCTGTCCTTGTCGTGATCCTTCCGGCTCATCTTTGCACCTCTTGCAATCCTGTCCCGTGGACTCCTGCATCGTGCGTAGCCGCGGATTGGGGTGCGCGCGCGCCGCCATTGTGGCGAGAATTGGGCTTTTCCGCCCCATGCAGCAGGATTGTTTCAGCGAGGCCCCGGCACCCTCAGTCGTCGTCCGGGTCCGGATCAACAAGCGCCTCGCCATCGCGGCCGGGAATCGCGTAATCGGCGCGCAGCCAGCGCGCCAGGTCGATATCGGCGCAGCGGCGCGAGCAGAACGGCCGCCAGGCGGGATCGGCCGGTTTGCGGCAGAGAGGGCAGCGCGGGGTCACGATGCCAGCCAAGCCGCCAGCGGTGCCCGGTCGCGCCGGCGTTGCAACTCGAAATTTCCCAGCGGCGTCCAGCCCGCCAGCGTTGCGTCCTGGCCATCGGGGCGAAAGGCCTTGCGCAGGGTCTGTTCGACGATTGCGCGATCCTTCTTGGGACAGGGCGCGAAATCGACCACGACCTGCCCGCCGAGGCCGCGCAACCGCAGCTGGCGCGGCAATTCGCGCGCGGCGGCGATACCGGCCTTCAGCCCGGCTGCGGGCGAGGTGTCGGCGCCGGTGTTGACATCGACCGCGACCAGCGCGCGCGTGGGTTCGATCGCCATCGAGGCCCCGGCACCCAGCGCGACCTCGGGCCGCAGGAGCGCCGCGATCTGATCACGCACGCCATGGTGGTCCAGCGCGCCCTCGCTGTCATCGACGCAATCGGCCGTGCCCCAGTCGCGCCAGGCCAGCGCATGGGGATCGGGCGCATCGACCAGAAGTTCGGGCGCGCCCTGGACATCCGCCAGAACCGCCTCGGCCAGCGTGCGCATCTGTGCGGCATCCTCGGCAATTTCCTTGGGCGGGGCCTCGGCGCAGATCGAGCGCAGGATCAGGCCCAGGTCATCCGGCGCCCCGTCCATGACCCGTCCCGCCAGGTCGGAAAGCGCGTCGCGCTGCGCCGGATCGCGGATCTGGCGCGAGATGTTCAGCCCCGGCGCGCCGGGGGTGACGATGGCATACCGGCTCTTGAACAGAAGCCGCAGCGACAGCGGCACCGCCTTGCCGGGTTCGGCCACGCCCGCGCACTGGATCAGCACCGGCTGGCCCGGTGCAAGGCCCTTGGGCTGGCGCAGGAACCCGCGCGCGCCGCCGGGCAGATCGACAAAGACACCGCCCAGCCCCTTCATCGGCCGCCCAACAACCCCGCGCAGGATCGCACCGGGGGCGATGCCGTCATGTTCGACGGCCAGATCCTCCAACCGGCCGTCAATCAGGCGCGCGGCCACCGCGCGCCCGTCGATCTGCCCCAGAATGATCGCCGTGCCCTTCATCGGTGCACCCGGTATCCCGCCGCCTGCAGCAGCTGCGCGGTTTCGGCCAGCGGCAGGCCGACCACGCCGGTGAACGACCCCGAGATCCACGGCACCAGCGCCCCGGCCAGCCCCTGGATGCCATAGCCACCGGCCTTGCCCCGCCATTCGCCGCTGTGCAGATAGGCGTTCAGTTCATCATCCGACAGGCGTTTGAGTTTGACCGCGGTCGTCACCACGCGCCGCCAGATCCGGTCACCGCGCCGCACGGCCACGGCCGTGATGACCGAATGGCGCCGGCCCGCAAGCGCGGTCAGGAACCGTGCGGCCTCACCGGCATCGGCGGGCTTGCCCAGAATACGCCGGCCCAGCGCGACGGTGGTATCGGCGCTGAGGACGATGTCATCGGCCCCCGCCTGCACGGCCGCGACCTTTTCATCCGCCATGCGCGCGCAATAGGGGCGCGGCAATTCGCGCACGCCCGGTGTTTCGTCGATATCGGCGGGTCGAATGTCATCGGGCACGATACCGATCTGCGCCAGCAATTCCAGCCGGCGCGGACTGGCCGAACCCAGAACAAGCCGCATCACTTGAAGCGATAGTTGATCCGGCCCTTGGTCAGATCGTAAGGGGTCATTTCCACCTGGACGCGATCGCCTGCCAGAACCCGGATGCGGTTCTTGCGCATCTTGCCTGCCGTATGCGCGATGATCTCATGGCCGTTCTCCAGCTCGACCCGAAACGTCGCATTCGGCAGGAGTTCCTTCACGACGCCTGGAAATTCGAGCAGTTCTTCCTTGGCCATGGTCACTCCATTCATAATTCGCCCACCGAGACGCGAGCGCCGTTTAGATGGACCTTCACGCACGAAATTTCAAGATTTAAGTTGTGCGCCGCGTGGTGACCGGCGCAACCACCCGCGCCTGCTGTTCCGACCAGTGCAAATGGTTCAGTACCACGCCATCGGCGCGCGTCTGGGCGATCTGCGCGCGCGAGACCGGGGCCAGGACCCAACCCGGCGCATCGGCGCCCCCCTCGGCCAGGATGCCGGTATCGGGCCAGCCCCGATCAGGCGGGCCGTAGATCGCGGCGCGGCCGGTGTTTTCCTCGACGCCGACGCACCATTGGGCATCGCCGACCAGCGGGGCGTGGACCGCCACGCACTGGTTTTCCAGCGCGCGCGCCATCGCGCCGACGCGCACCCGGCTGAACCCGGCCCAGGTCTCGGTGCAGCTGGGTGCCAGCAGGATCTCGGCCCCGGCATCGACAAGGTGGCGCGCCAGAAGGGGAAATTCGCTGTCATAACAGATCACCACGCCGACCCGCCCCAGCGGCGTGTCGAACAGGGTCAGCCCGTCGCCGGCGACGACATCCCAGTCCTCGCGCTCGAACCGGGTCATGATCAGCTTGTCCTGATGGCCGATGATGCCACCGGGGCCATAGAACGTGGCGCGGTTGACCGGGCGCGCCCCGGCATAGACCGGGCCCGAGCCGCCGAGGATATGAACCCCGTGCTCTGCCGCAAGGCGCATGTGCAGGGCATCGACCGCATCCTTGTGGCGCGCGACCTCGCGCAGCGCGCCTTCGAGATCGGCGGCGACCGCGGCCCCGCCCAGGCTGGCCAGCTCCATCGCGGCGTATTCGGGGAAGACCAGCAACTGGCCGCCCTGCGCCGCGCCGTCGGCAACCCAGCGGGCGATCTTGGCCTCATACTCGGCAAAGCTGTCGAACCAGTCCAGCGGATAGGCCGCGGCGGCGATCGTGATTGTGTCGCTCATGTCAGTTCCTTGATCCAGAATTGCAGCGGCTTGGCGGATTCGGCCAGCTGATCGACATCCTTCCAGCTAAACCGCGCAATCACGCCGGGCAAGGGCGCATAGCCGCGCCGCCGCCAGAACGCATCAAGCGGGCGGTACTCCGCAGGTCTGAGCGGGTGATCGCGCGGTCGCTCAACGGCGCAGAACGCAACGTGACTGCGGTGCAGCGCACGGGCATGGGCCTCGCGAATGTCGAAGAACCGGTGCCCGACCCCCTGCCCGCGATACGCCGGCAGCAGGACGGATTCGGCGCAATAAAAGATGTCGGTCAGGGCCAGGCCGGTGGCGGCGAAGGGCGCGGCGAAATCGTCGGCGTGATCCTCCATGGGTGTGCCGGTTGCCGCCCCTACCAGCCGGGCGCCGTCGAAGGCGCCGGCCACCACCGCGCCAGGGCTGTCGCGATAGGCTTGCAGATAGCGCCGCTCATAGTCCAGGTCCCCGTCATAAAGATAGGGCCAGTCGCGGAACACGGCGATGCGCAACCGCGCCACATCCTCCAGCGCGGCGTCCAGCGCCGCGCCGGTCAGGGTCTCGACCCGCAGGGTCATGGCGAAACCTGCGCGATCCAGTCCTGAAGATTGTAATAGGTCGTGATACGGGTGATCCGACCATCGGCCAGGGTAAAGAACGACCCGGCCGGCAGGCGATAGCTCTGGCCATGCGCCTCGGGCAGGCCGGGGTCGGTCTGAAGATAGGTGCCATGCACTGTGAATTCGGCGGCCGCGCGGGCGCCATCGGCAGTGGCGAAGATGACCAGATCGCTCAACTGCTCGCGATAGCTGACGCCCATATGCGCGCAGAAGGCGGCAAAGGCGGCGCGGCCGCGCCGGATCTCGCCCTGATTGACGTGGTGTTCCACGTCATCGCTGACCAGCGCCAGCATGGCCGCGCCATCCCCGGCGTTGAAGGCGTTGAAATAGGCGGCGATGATGTCCTGCGCGGTCATTCTGACGGCTCCTCAATTGGCGGCCCGAAACGGGCGATCATGCGGGTGCGGATCTGCTCGCGCGTCTGGCGATAGGCCGACAGCTTGGCCGCGCGGCTCTCGCCCAGCCCGGTCGGGTCCATGATCGGCCAGTATTCGACGTCGATATGGGCATAGCGCGTCATCTCCAGCGCCGCGCGCTGGCTGGCCGGCGAAAGCGCGACGATCAGATCGAAGCCCGAAAGGTCGTCGCCCCATTGCGCCATCTCGTCAAAACTGCGCGAGCGGTGGCGCGACAGCTCGATGCCGATCTCGCTGCTGACGGCGATGGCGAACCCGTCGATCTCCAGGTCGTTGTGAACCCCGGCCGACTGCACATAGGCCCGCTGGCCGTAGAACTTCTTCATCAGCGCCTCGGCCATCGGCGAGCGCACGGCGTTGTGGTCGCAGCAGAAAAGAACCGACTGGGGAAAACCCGCGCCCAATTCAACCCCCGCGATTGAGCACGCAAATCAGGGTGAACAGACGCCGCGCGGTGTCCATGTCGACATCGGCCTTGCCCGCCAGACGCTCTTGCAAGACCCGCGCGCCCTCGTTGTGGATGCCGCGCCGGGCCATGTCGATCGCCTCGATCTGGCTTGGAGGCAGGCGCTTGACGGCATCGAAATAGCTGTCGCAGATCTGGAAATAGTCCTTCACCACCTGCCGGAACGGACCCAGGCTCAGGTGGAACTCGGCCACCATGGCACCGCTTTCCTGCGTCACCGCCACCACCAGCCGCTTGTCGCGGATCGCCAGCGCCAGCCGGTACGGCCCCGCCGGCACCGGCCGCCCGTCGCGTGGCGGCAGGGCAAAGCTGTTGTCCTCGATCAGATCATAGACCGCCACCCGGCGCTCCTGCTCCATTTCGGGCGTCGGTGCGGGCAGGCCGGAATCGTCGATCTCGATATGGCAGATACGGTTCATGGGGCGTCCGTGGGCAGCGTCGATCCCGCTTGATGCCTGAGCCCGTGGCGGGGATCAAGGCGAGAATGCCATGCCGTCCGCGTCATCGCCCCCGCCGCCGGAGTCCGTCCGCGACGATGGCGGCTGCGAGAAAGATGAAACGGGGGCAGACAGGTCATTGGCATTGCCGAACCGGCACAATATGATCAAATCCTGCGCCTTCCCAAGGATGTTCCTCCATGCGTGCCGACCCGACAATGATCGCCGGGGTTTCCCGCGACCGGATTGCCGAATTCCATGTCCGCGAGGCGCGCCAGTTCGTCCGCGCGCGGCGCGCAAGCCAGGCATGGGCCGATGGCGGGGCCGGGGACTGGCTGGGCGGCGTGCCGATGCACTGGATGGCGGACTGGCCGAGCCCATTTGCGCCCGTGGTCAGCCCGGCCGCCCGCAAGCGCCAGATCGACCGCCTGATTGCGGCTTTCGACGCGGTGGTCGGCGCCCTATGCAAGGACGCACCTGATGAGTGATCCTGTCTGCCCCTCGGGTGCGGACCCGGCCGAGGCCGAGGCCTTTCTGGCGGCCAACCCGCAGGTCCAGGCGATCGACATTATGTTGCACGATTCGAACGGAATCGGGCGCGGCAAGATCATCCGGCGCCATGAGCTGATGTCGGTCTTTACCCATGGCCGGCATCTGCCGATCTCGATCCTGGGGCTGGACATCTGCGGCGAGGATGTCCACGAGACCGGGCTGATCTGGGAGACGGGCGACGGCGATCTGCGCGCCTGGCCCGTGCCCGGCACGCTGGCGCTGCTGCATGGCACCAAGCCTGCGCGCGCCGAAGTGTTGCTGACGCAGCATCATCTGGACGGCGCGCCGATGCTGTCGGACCCGCGCCACGCCCTGGCCCGCCAGATCGCGGCGCTGGCCGACAGGGGGCTGCGCCCGGCCGCGGCCTTCGAGCTGGAGTTCTTTCTGCTCGATCGGGCGCGCGACGGCAACGGTGCCATCCAGCCCGCGCGCGATGTGGTCGATGGGCGGATGTCCCGCGCGACCGAGGTCTATTCGGTCGATCAGTTGCATGGCATGCAACCCCTGTTCGATGCGATCTATGCCGGCGCCGAAAAGGCCGGCATCACCGCCGAGACACTGATTTCGGAATACGCGCCGGGGCAGTACGAACTGACGCTGCGGTACCGTGACGATATGCTGCGCGCCGCCGACGATCTGGTCCGGCTCAAGCGGATCGTTCGGGCGCAGGCGCGCGCGCATGGCGTGGTGGCATGTTTCATGGCCAAGCCCTTTGCCGATTACGCGGGATCGGGGATGCATCTGCATGTCTCAATGCAAGACGGCGCCGGCCGCAATGCCTTTGCCGAGGCGCCGGGTTCGGACTGGACCGACACGATCCGCCACGCTTTGGGCGGGCTGATCGAGACGATGGGCGAATCGATGCTGGTTTTCGCCCCGCATGCCAATTCCTGGCGCCGGTTCGCGAACCAGAGCTATGCCCCGGTCTCGCCCAGCTGGGGGGTGAACAACCGCTCGGTGGCGTTGCGCATTCCCGCCGGGCCGGCCGCTGCGCGCCGGATCGAGCATCGGCCGGCAGGTGTCGATGCCAACCCCTATCTGGTCGGCGCGACGGTTCTGGCGGGTATCCGGCAGGGGCTGGAACGACGCATCGATCCGGGGCCGCAGACCACCGGCAACGGGTATGAGGCGGGGTCGCGGTTTGCCATTCCCCGCGACTGGCGCACGGCGATCGAGGCGGCGCGCGATTCGAGCTTCCTGAAAGACGCCCTCGGGGCCGAGATGCACCGCACATTTTCCGCGGT
The DNA here is from genome assembly GCA_001314715.1 of Rhodobacteraceae bacterium HLUCCA12. Taxonomy (GTDB): domain Bacteria; phylum Pseudomonadota; class Alphaproteobacteria; order Rhodobacterales; family Rhodobacteraceae; genus Pararhodobacter. The sequence goes on from LJSV01000024.1 coordinate 7,078, forward strand.
GAAGGTGGCCGAATACGCGCGCGTCGCCCGCACCATCCCCGAGGTGGATTTCGAGCTCTATCTGCACCGGGTCTGAGCGTGATCAGTCGCGCAGGCAGCCGAGCTTGGCGCCCGGCTTCGGAACCGCGCGCAGGATGCGGGTAACGTCGGCATCGGGCACCTGGGCGAAGTCGTCATAATGCGCGCCGACCGCACGGAACGGGTGCGGGCGCAGCGGGCAATGGACCTCGTCAGCCATGGGCGCGATCGCGGCCAGCGTATCCTCGGCCCCGACCGGCACGGCAACGATCAGCCGGGCCGGCTTCTGCGCGCGCGCCCAGACCAGGGCCGCGCGCATGGTCGCGCCGGTGGCCAGCCCGTCATCGACCAGGATGACCGTGCGCCCGGTCAGGACCGGCAGCGCCTGCCCGGACAGCCACAGGGCCGCGCGGCGCGCCAGTTCGTGGCGTTCGGGGCTGGCCAGTGCCGCGACCGCGTCCGCATCAAGCCCGGCGGCGCGCATGACATCGGGATTGGTGACAAGGGTTTCACCCGATGGCCCGGCCAGGGCCGCGACCGCCAGTTCGCGATGGCCGGGCATCCCGACCTTGCGCACCAGCGCAAGCCCCAGTTCCAGCCCCAGGTCGCGGGCGATCTCGGCGGCGACGGGCACGCCACCGCGTGGCAGCGCCAGAACCAGCGCGCCGCTGCCACGCCAGCGTTGCAGGCGGGTGGCCAGCGTGCGCCCGGCGGCGGCGCGGTCGGCATAGCTCAAGGCCCCTGAACCCCCAGTTCGGCGCGCAGCTTCTTGGTCAGCTCATGCGACGAAAGTTGCAGGTAGTTCGCGGTTTCCTCGTGGGTGATGGCGGGCTTGAGCGGGTCGGGAATCATCTTGCGCAATTCCCCCAAAACCTGCGGTTCGGCGAATATCGCCAGTTCCTTGAAATGCCCCTTGCGGTGATGGGTTTCCAGCTTGGCGATGACCTCGCGGATCAGGGCGCGGGTTTCCTCGGCCAGCGGGTCGCTGCCGTATTCCATCGCCGAGCGCCGACCACCGCCGGCCGAGGCAAAGCTGCGCCCCGGCTTGTCGGCCATGATATCGCTCAACTGATGGTTCTCGGTGGCGAATTCCAGCTCGGCGGGCGGGGTTGCATCCGAATCCTGCGGGCGCGTCCAGCCAAGGTCGCGCACGATGCGCGCATGGGCCGAATTCATGACCAGGGCCCAGATCTTGCGCTTTTCGAGGGGCATGTGATCCTCCTTGTAGTTGCATGGGTGGTGCCCGACAGAACGCGCGCCGGGCGGCGCGGTTCAATCCAGCCGGCCCATCGCCGCCGCCGTGTCCAGCATCCGCAGCGCGTAAGCCCATTCATTATCATACCATGCCAGAACGCGCACCATATGCGAGTCCATCACCCGCGTCTGGTCCAGATGGACCACGGCGGAATGGGGGTCGTGATTGAAATCGATGCTGACATTGGGTTGGTCGGTGACGGCCAGGATACCGGCCAGCGGGCCGGTGTCGGCGGCATCGCACAGCGCGGCGTTCACGGCCTCGACACTGGTGGGCCGTTCGGTTTCGAGTGTCAGATCCACCGCCGAGACATTGGGCATGGGCACCCTGAGCGCCACGCCATCCAGCTTGCCGTCGAGTTCGGGCAGGACCAGCCCGACGGCCCGCGCCGCGCCTGTCGTCGTCGGAATCGCGCTGACCGCCGCGGCGCGGGCGCGATAGTGATCCTTGTGCAGGGTGTCCAGCGTGGGCTGGTCGCCCGTATAGGCATGGATGGTTGTCATGAACCCGCGCTTGATCCCCGCCGCCCGGTGCAGCATCTGCGCGACCGGGGCAAGACAGTTGGTGGTGCAACTGGCGTTCGACACGATGCGATCCTGTGGTCGCAGGCTGTCATGGTTGACGCCATAGACGATGGTGCGATCCGCCCCCGGGGACGGTGCCGAGACCAGAACCCGCGATGCGCCGCGATCCAGATGCGCGCGCGCCTTGTTGGCATCGCGGAACACGCCGGTGCATTCCAGCACCACGTCGATACCCGACCAGTCCAGCGCGGCCGGATCGCGGGCGGCGCTGACCCTGATCGGGCCACGCCCGGCGTTGAGGGTGCTGTCGGTGGTGGTGATGTCCTGCGGAAAGCGGCCGTGCACCGAATCGAAGCGCAAGAGATGGGCGTTGCTGTCGACCGGGCCAAGATCGTTGATGGCGACGATCTCGATATCATGGCGATCCTGTTCGATCAGTCCACGCAGGACCAGCCTGCCGATCCGTCCGAATCCGTTGATGGCAAGGCGGGTGGTCATGGGGCCTCCGTCAGCTGTGGGTGTTTACGCTAACAAAGGCCTTCTGACGCGTCTTTTCAACCCCGACCGCTGCGGGTGGGCGCGCGGCGCCGGAACACATGGCGACCGCCGCCGGTTCGGACCCCATCGGGACGGCCCGGTTGCTTCAGGGGGACGGTGCCGCGCGTAATGTCAGCTCAGCCGGCCCATGGCCGCGGCGACATCGGCCATACGGCAGGAAAAACCCCATTCGTTGTCATACCAGGCCAGCACCCGGACCGTGCGCTTGCCCACGACCTTGGTCTGGTCGGGCGCAAAGATCGACGAATGGGTGGTGTGATTGAAGTCGATCGACACTTTCGGTTCGGGATCATAGGCCAGAACATGGCCGATGGGTCCCGCCACGGCCTCGCGCACCGCGGCATTCACCTCGTCCACGGTGACATCCCGGCTGGCCACGAAGGTCAGGTCGACGGCCGAGACGTTGGGCGTGGGCACACGGATGGCGGTGCCGTCCAGCTTGCCCGCCAGTTCCGGCAGCACCTCGCCCAGGGCCTTGGCCGCGCCGGTCGAGGTGGGGATCATCGCCATGGCGGCCGCGCGCGCGCGGTAAAGATCCTTGTGCCGGCGGTCCAGCGTGGGCTGGTCCCCGGTATAGCTGTGGATCGTGGTCATGATGCCCGATTCGATACCGATGGCGTCATTGAGCACCTTGGCCAGCGGCGCCAGGCAGTTGGTGGTGCACGATCCGTTCGAAACCACCAGGTGTTCGGGGGCCAGAACGCGGTCGTTCACGCCGAACACGATGGTCTTGTCGGCGTTGGTGGCGGGGGCCGAGATCAGCACCCGCTTGGCGCCCCGGCTCAGGTGCACGGCGGCTGCGTCGCGATCGTTGAACTTGCCGGTGCATTCCAGCACCACATCGACGCCGGACCAGTCCAGCTCGGACGGGTCATAGGTCGAAAACACCTTGATCGGACCGCGCCCCAGGTCCAGCGTGTCGCCCTCGACACGGATCTGGCCGGGAAAGCGGCCGTGGACGCTGTCGTATTTCAGCAGATGCGCGTTGGTTTCGATGGGGCCGGTGGCGTTGATGGCGACCACTTCCACGTCGTTGCGCGCGCTTTCGGCGATATGGGCCAGCGTGCAGCGACCGATGCGCCCGAAACCGTTGATTCCGATTGTGATGGTCATGATCCAGCCTCCGCAATACGTTTGACAGCATTCTCCGCGGGGCAGCCGGTCAGCGCGCGCGGCGTCATGCCCTGTCGTATAGCCGCGCCAACACGGCTAAGAAAGGGCGAAAAAGGCCATTTTGCAAGGCGTTAGCGCAAACCTGGCCTGGCTGCTGGTCTGATTGCGCTAACTGCCGGCGGTGGCCGGGGACAGCTGCGGGCACGATGGCGCCGGGGGGACAACAAGACCTGGCGCCGCTCGTTCCCGAAACCGTGCGTTGCCAATACCCGGCGGCGGGCGTAAAAGCATGTCCCTCGGATTGAGATTTTTCACATGAGTTTCGGCGTGGTCGTCCTGTCATATCTGTTTGTGACCAATGCACTGGCCTGGTTGGCTTTTGCACATGACAAGCGTGCCGCGATCTCGGGGAGCCGGCGCATCCCCGAGGACCGTTTGCTGGCCATCGCCTTTCTGGGTGGCTCGCTGGGGGCGAAACTGGGGCAACTGCTGCTGCGCCACAAGATCCGCACCGAACCGTTCCGCCAGCAGTTGAACGGCATCATCGCGGTGCAGGTGCTGGCGCTCGCCGCGCTCTGGGCGATCCGATTCGTGCAGCGCGACATGGTCTGGCTGGCGGGCTGATCACCGGTCGATCAGCGCGGGGCGATCACCTCAAGAAAGCGATCGACATGGTCCTCGGTCGTCGACCACGAGGCCACGAGCCGCGCGCTCAGGGGCTCGGTGTCGTCGCCCTCAAGCGAATGATCGTTGGGCCAGAAGTAATACGCCGCGCCGTGCTCGCGTGCGCGGCGATGCGCGGCGCGGGGGAAGGCGGCGAACAGCATGTTGGCCCCGCGCGGATGCACGAACGCGGTGCCCGGCAGCGCGCGCAACCCGGTTTCCAGCCGTTCGCCCATGGCGTTGGCCTGCCGCGCCAGGCTCAGCCACAGATCGTCCTGCAACCAGGCCTCCATCTGCGCCGACAGGAAACGATGCTTGGAAAACAGATGCCCGCCGCGTTTGCGCCGCAACTCGAACTCCCAGGCTTTGGCCGGGTCGAACATCACCACCGCCTCGACCCCCAGTAGCCCGTTCTTGGTGCCGCCGAAGGACAGCACATCGACCCCCGCCCGCCAGGTCATCTCGGCGGGGGTGCAGCCTTCGGCCACCAGCGCGTTGGTAAAGCGCGCCCCGTCCAGATGCACCGGCAGGCCGTGATCGCGCGCGATCGCGCTCAGGCGGCGGATCTCGGCGGGGGAATAACGGGTGCCGCATTCGGTCAGGTTGGTCAGGCTCAACATGCCCTTCTGGACATTGTGAACGCCGACGCGGGCCGCATTTTGCAGCGTTATGTCAAGGGCCTGCGGGTCGATCTTTCCATGCTCGCCCGGCAGTGAAACCAGCTTTGATCCGCCGGTATAGAATTCGGGCGCGCCGCATTCGTCCTCTTCGATATGGGCCTCGCGGTGGCAATAGACCGCGCCCCAGGGCGGGCAATGGGTGGCGATCGCCAGCGCATTGGCGGCGGTGCCGGTGGCAACCAGATAAACCGCGGCCTCGGGTGCCTCGAAGAGGTCGCGGATGCGGGTGCGCAGGCGTTCCATGATCGCATCGGCGCCGTATCCGGGTGCGAAGCCCTCATTGGCGCGCGCCAGCGCCTCAAGGATCGGTGCGGGAACGCCCGATGTGTTGTCCGAGCCAAAGAACATCAGATTTCCTCTTCGATGATGTGATCTTCCCAGTCTTCCTCGGGGATCTCGTATTCGGGCAGGGTCTGGCCGCGCACCGACACCCCGGCGCGGTGCACGCTGTCGGGATCGCCCGAAACCAGCGGGTGCCAGTCGGCCAGGCCGCGCCCCTCGTTCAGGCGGCGATAGGCGCAACTGCGCGGCATCCAGTAGGCGATCTCGGACAGTGTGTCGGGCGTCAGGACCACGCATTCGGGCACCAGGCTCTTGCGGATCGCGTAATTGCCGCAGCGGCACGAGGCGTCGTCGAACAGGCGGCAGGCGATGCGGGTAAAGAACACCTCGCCGGTGTCGGCATCTTCCAGCTTGTTGAGGCAGCACTTGCCGCAGCCGTCGCACAGCGCCTCCCATTCCTGGGGGGTCATCCGGTTCAGCGGCACGGTTTCCCAGAACCGATGGCGCATCATGCCCCCGCCAGGATCGCGCGGGCGCGCGCGCTGTCGTCGTCCATCTGCGCGATCAACGCCTCCAGCGTATCGAACCGCTCTTCGCCGCGCAGGAATTCGACCAGACCGACCGACAGATGGGTGCCGTAAAGATCACCCGAGAAATCAAATAGATGCACTTCAAGGTTGGGCACATTCTCGCCAAACATCGGCCGCACCCCCAGCGATGCCACGCCGTCATATTCGCCCTTGTAAGGCCCGGACATGACCTGAACCTTGACCGCGTAGACCCCGAAGCGCGGTCGGTGCAGGCCCGCGATCGACAGGTTCGCGGTGGGATAGCCCAGATCGCGCCCGCGCTTTTCGCCATGCTGCACCGCGCCGTCGATCCGGTGGCGATGGCCCAGCATCCGGGCGGCATCCGCCGGTCGCCCCGCGCTCAGCGCGTCGCGGATCGCGGTCGAGGAAAAGACGCCCGCGTCGCTGCGGATCAGCGGCAGGATCGTCACGTCGAAACCAAAGCGCGCCCCGAAGTCGCGCAGCATTTCGGCGGTTCCGGCACGGCGCTTGCCAAAGCAGAAATCGGCGCCCACCACGACATGGCGCAGGCCCAGCCCCTCGGCCAGCACGTCACGGGCAAAGTCTTCGGGCGCGAGCCCGGCCAGTTCGGCGTCGAAGGGCAGCTGGAAAAGGCAGTCCACGCCCAGCCGCTCCAGACGGTTAAAGCGGCTTTCGGCGTTCATCAGACGAAACGGCGGTGCGTCAGGGGTGAAGTATTCGCGCGGATGGGGTTCGAAGGTGACGATCCCCAGCGGCATGCCCGCGCGCCGGGCGCGGTCGATCACCGCCTGATGCCCGCGGTGAACACCGTCGAAATTGCCCATCGCCGCCGAGGCCCCCCGGCATACGGGATCGACGTTGTTCCAGTGGGTAATGATGCGCATCGGCTTTTCGCCCGACCCTTCGTGTCAGGGCGGGCAAGGCCCGCCGCGTCAATCGAACTTGCGGCTGGGCGCCAGAACCAGCGCCTCGCCCTTCAGGACGGTGGTATCGCCCACAGAACAGCGACATTCAAGGGTCACATGGCGCTTGTCATAGACGATCTCGCGCACCGAGACCTCGGCCAGCACCGTGTCGCCGGGGCGCACGGGGGCCATGAACTTCAACGACTGGCCCATGTAGATCGTGCCGTGACCGGGCAGTTGTTCGCCGATCACCGCCGAGATCAGCCCGGCGGTCAGCATGCCATGCGCGATCCGGCCCTGGAACATGGTGTCGCGGGCATAGTCGTCATCCAGATGTACCGGGTTGTGGTCGGTCGAGACCTCGGCGAACAGGGCGATATCGCGGTCGGTCACGGTCTTGCGCAGATAGCGCGACATGCCGATTGCCAGATCCTCGATACAGATCGTGCCGCGCGGCAGGTTGTCGTTGGGGCGTGTGTCAAGCATGGCGGGCGCTCCGGTCTGGGGGCGGCGATTGGCCGATCCGGTCGATACTGCGGCGCAGCATAGGGGGGCTGCGCCGGGCTTGCAAGATATGCGCGCAACGAATGTTCGAAATATGGCTTCAAAAGGAAATTTTATTGCTGTCCGCCTGGTCAGCGCAAACGCCCGATCGCATAGCGGGGCGTGCGCCCCTGTTCGCGCAGCCAGTCGCGAAGCCCGGCGGTGTCGGGACGCGCCGGATCGGTGCCAAAGCGGCGCGTCTCCAGCCCGCCGGTCACGAACAGCGCGTCGATCCCCTCGCCCTGCGCGCCGGCGACATCGGTCAGGATGCCGTCGCCCACGGCCAGGATGCGGTCGGATTCGGACGGCAGACCCCGTTCGGCCAGTCGGCGACGGGCCAGGTCATAGATCGGCGGATGCGGCTTGCCGAAGGACAGGACGTCCCCGCCCATCTGCGCATAAAGCTGCGCCAGCGCCCCCGCGCAATGAATCCGGATCTCGCCGACATCGACCATCAGGTCCGGATTGGCACTGAGCATGGTCAGCCCGCGCGCCTTGGCCGACAGGAACCGGCCGCGATAATCCTCAAGCGTGTCGTTGTATTCGTCGAACGGGCCGGTGCAGATGATCCCCTCGGCCCGGTCGAAGGGCACGCGCTCGATCGGGGGCTGATCGGCCAGCGCCTCGGGGATTTCGGAAAACAGATCCTCGTCCTTGCCCGGCCCCAGATGCCAGAGCTTGCGCCCGGCCGCGCCCAAAAGCATCGCCTCTTGCGTTGCATCGCCCGATGAGACGATCAGATCCCAGGCGTCGTCGGGCAGGCCCATGCGCCGCAATCGCCGCTCGACCGCGTGGCGGGTGCGCGGAGCGTTGGTCATCAGGACCACGGCCCCGCCGCCGCGGCGAAAGGCCTGTACGGCGGCCACGGCATCGGGATAAAGGGCGCGCCCGTCATGCAGGCACCCCCACAGGTCGCAATAGAGCACGTCATACCGCGCGCCGATATCGGCCAGGGATTCGATGATCTCGGTCATGTCGCGCGCGGCCTCGGGGTCAAACCGACAACACCGGGATGATCTGCTTCTTGCGGCTCATCACGCCCGGCAGGACCACGCTGTCGCCGCTGACCGAAACGCCAAAGCTTTTCTCGGCGATCGTCCTGACCAGATCGTTGGGCACCAGAAGCGTCGCTTCCTCGCGCAGGATGTCCACCACGAACAAGAGCACCTGATCGGCACCATCTTCCTGAGCGACGGCGTCCATTGCCGTCATCAGGCTGCCCTTGCGATCCAGGATGGCCCTGGGCGATGTGGTTTCCATCACCGATATGCGCAGGGCCTTGCCGCCGACGGTGTATTCCTTGCTGTCCATGCGCAACAGCTCGGCGTCCGACAAGGTCGAGACATCGGATTTCGCGGCAAACATCTCTTCGGCGTAATCGGCGATGGTGATGTCCAGATCCTTGGCCAGCGACAGCGCCAGGGAACGGTCGTGATCGGTCGTCGTGGGCGAGCGGAATTCCAGCGTGTCCGACAGGATGCACGACAGCATCAGACACTTGATCCGGTCCGGCATCTTTGCGGCATCGTCGCCCATTAGGTCATGCATCAGCGTCGCGGTGCAGGCCAGCGGGCGGATGGTGATGTCGATCGGCAGCTTGGTAGCCAGTCCGCCGGTCAGCTTGTGATGGTCGATGATCGCCTGGACATCGGCCTGATCGATCGAGGCCGGCAGTTCGGCGGGATTGTTGGTATCGACGATCACGACTTTGGTGCCGGGTTCGACATCGGCGATGATCTCGGGCGTTTCGATCCCCCAGCGTTTCAGCACGAAGGCCGCTTCGGTGTTGGGTTCGCCCAGCAGCACGGCGCGCGCCGGGATGCCCTTGATCTCGTTCAGATACCAGGCCCAGATCAGGGGCGAGCCGGTGGAGTCGGTGTCGGGGGCCTTGTGGCCAAAAACAAGCGTCGTCATGGGTCTGTCCTGCGCCAGAGTGTCTCGGTCGCGGGCCTTATAGGGGCTGTGCCGGGCCTTGTCACGCCCGGCCGCGCCGAAATTCCCTGACCGATCCAGGCGTCAGCGCAGCCCCAGATCGGAAAGGGCCGCGCTCAACTCGGGCGGCAGCGTATCGTCGCCGGGGCGCTGGGCCGGCAGATCGCGCGGGGCGTCCGAACCCTTGAGATAACGCCAGCCCTGGAACGGGCGGCGCGGCTGGGGTTCGGTGCGAATGATCGGCGCATCCAGGATGATGCCGCAGCGGGTGATTCCGTCCGTCCCCTCGACCGCGTCCAGCCGCAGGATGCGCTGGCGCGCCAGAACGACACCCTTGAACACCCAATACAGCGATCCACCGTCCAAAAGCTCGGCCCCGCGTTTGGGCCACATGCGGGTGACGTGGCGCGCGCAACCCTCGGGCCAGCGGTGGCGCTGGCTGTCCTGCCAGTTCGCCAGATCCTCGACGCGTTCGGCGCCGACGCAGAGTTTCAGAAGATTGAGCGATGCGGCCATGCCCCGCTATCTAGGCCGTCGCGCCGGGGCTGGCAACTGATGGCGCGGTTTCGCGCTCGGCTTCCACGGAATGCGCGTCCGGGGGCAGAGGGGGGTTTGACCGCCGGGGCGGCGGGGCGTATCTTGGTGGGTCTCTCGCCCGCACCACAGGATTTGCGCATGAATCGCTTTGCCGCCCCCATCGCCGAGCAGATCTGGGACATGAAATACCGGCTCAAGGACGCGGCCGGCAAGCCGGTCGATGCCACGCTTGAGGACAGCTGGCGCCGCATCGCGCGTGCCCTGGCGGCAGTCGAGGACGACCCCGCCCACTGGGAGGATCGCTTCTATACCGCGCTTGAGGATTTCAAGTTCCTGCCCGCCGGGCGGATCGTGGCCGGCGCGGGCACCGGGCGTTCGGTGACGCTGTTCAACTGTTTCGTGATGGGCACGATCCCCGACAGCATGGCCGGCATCTTCGACATGCTGAAAGAGGCTGCACTGACCATGCAGCAGGGCGGCGGCATCGGCTATGACTTCTCGACCATCCGCCCGCGCGGGGCGCCGGTGGCCGGGGTGGCCGCCGACGCGTCGGGCCCGCTGTCGTTCATGGATGTCTGGGACGCGATGTGCCGCACCATCATGTCGGCCGGGTCGCGGCGGGGCGCGATGATGGCCACCATGCGCTGCGACCACCCGGATATCGAGGATTTCATCACCGCCAAGCAGGACTCGGCGCGGCTGCGCATGTTCAACCTGTCGGTGCTGGTCACCGATCCGTTCATGGACGCGGTCCGGGCCGACAAACCATGGGATCTGACCTTTGGCGGCAAGGTCTTTCGCACGGTTCCCGCACGCGATCTGTGGAACCGGATCATGCGCGCGACCTATGATTATGCCGAGCCCGGCGTGATCTTCATCGACCGGATCAATGCCGCCAACAACCTTCATTATTGCGAGACCATTTCCGCCACCAACCCCTGCGGCGAACAGCCCCTGCCGCCTTACGGCGCCTGCCTTCTGGGTTCGATCAACCTGGCGCGGCTGGTGACCGACCCGTTCGGCCGCAACCCGCAACTGGATGAGGCCGTACTGGACGATCTGGTGCGCACAGCGGTGCGGATGATGGACAATGTGGTCGATGCCAGCCGCTTTCCGCTGCCGCAACAGGCACAGGAGGCGCAGGCGAAACGCCGGATCGGGCTGGGCGTCACCGGCCTGGCCGATGCGCTGTTGATGATGGGCCTGCGCTATGGGTCGGACGCGGCCGTGGCCCAGACCGAAGCCTGGATGAAGGCCATTGCCCGCGCCGCCTATCTGGCCTCGACCGATCTGGCACGCGAAAAGGGCGCATTTCCGCTGTTCGACGCCGACAAGTTTCTGGCCTCGGGCACCATGCAGGTGATGGATGACGATGTGCGCGCCGCGGTGCGCGCGCATGGCATTCGCAACGCGCTTCTGACCTCGATCGCGCCGACCGGCACGATCAGCCTGTTCGCGGGCAATGTCAGTTCGGGAATCGAGCCGGTCTTTGCCTATTCCTATCGCCGCAAGGTGCTTCAGCCCGACGGATCGCGCACCGAAGAGGAGGTCGAGGATTACGCCGTCCAGATGTGGCGCGAAAAGAACGGCGACGCGCCGCTGCCCGAACATTTCGTCAACGCGCAGATGCTGACCCCGCTCGATCACGTCAGGATGCAGGCGGCGGCGCAGAAATGGGTCGATTCGTCGATCTCGAAAACCATCAACTGCCCCGAGGATATCCCGTTCGAGGAATTCAAGGATGTCTATCTGGCCGCCTGGGACATGGGCTGCAAGGGCTGCACGACCTACCGGCCCAATGACGTGACCGGATCGGTGCTGAGCCTGTCGGAGGTCAGCGAATCCGAGCCGCAGGCCGATACCGGGGCCGAGGTGATCTATCTGTCCGAACCCCTGGACCGGCCCGAGGCGCTGGAGGGGCAGACCTACAAGCTGAAATGGCCGGTGTCGGAACATGCGATCTACATCACCATCAACGACGTGATCGTGGGCGGGCACCGGCGGCCGTTCGAGGTGTTCATCAATTCCAAGAACATGGAGCATTTCGCCTGGACCGTGGCGTTGACGCGGATGATCTCGGCGGTGTTCCGGCGCGGGGGCGACGTGTCGTTCGTGGTCGAGGAACTCAAGGCCGTGTTCGATCCGCGCGGCGGGGCGTGGATGCAGGGCCGCTATGTGCCGTCGATCCTGGCCGCGATCGGCGGCGTGATCGAGGAACATCTGGTGCGCATCGGCTTTATCGAAGGGGCCGGGCTGGGCCTGAAATCCGATCCCAAGGCCAGGGCCGCGATCATGGGGCAGGGCGCGCGCGGCAAGGCCTGCCCGGCCTGCGGCGCCTATGACATGGTCATGATCGAAGGCTGCATGACCTGCCGCGCCTGCGGCCATTCCAAATGCGGCTGATGGTGGTGTCGTCGAACCCCGCACATCACAATTAACGGAGACAAAACGATGACAGCCAGCGATCTGCGCCATGGCATCCGCGAGAACATGGGGCAGGTAACGCACCAGTTGATCCAGGTGATGCTGGTGGGCTTTGCCATCGGCATGACGCGCACGGTCGTGCCCGCATTGGCGGAAACCGAATTCGGGCTCGAGCGTGGGTCGTTCCTGCTGCTGGCGTCCTTCGTCGTGGCCTTTGGCGCGGTCAAGGCGGTGATGAACTTCGTCGCCGGGCGCTGGTCCGAAAGCATCGGGCGCAAGCAGGTGCTGGTTTGGGGCTGGGTCGTGGCGCTGCCAATTCCGGTGATGATCTGGGCCGCCCCCGGCTGGAGCTGGATCGTCGCCGCCACGGTGCTTTTGGGCATCAACCAGGGTTTGTGCTGGTCGATGACCCAGACCGCCAAGCTTGACATCACGCGCGCCGATGAGCGCGGGCTGACCATGGGCTTGAACGAGTTTTCGGGTTATGTCGGCGTGGCGCTGGCGGGGATTCTGACGGCTTATGCCGCTGAAGCCTTGGGCGCGCGCACGGGTCTTCTGGTCTTTGGCATGGTCGTGGTCGTGGCCGCACTGGTGCTGAGCGTGGTGTGGGTGAAGGACACGCTGCCCTGGGCCAGGGCCGAGACCGCCGCGCATAAGGCCGCGCCCCCGGCATCCCTGCCGCGCTATCCGCATGGCGTCGCCGACCACCCGACCACGGGCGAGGTTTTCGCGCTGATGAGCTGGCGCGACCGGCGTTTGTTCGCGATCAGTCAGGCCGGGCTGGTGGAAAAGTTCGTCGATGCCCTCGTCTGGGCGCTTTTTCCCGTGTTTCTGGTGTCACGGGGCGCCAGCCTGACCGAGGTCGGCTGGATCGTCGGTTTCTACGGCTTCGTCTGGGGCGGTTCGCAGCTTGTCACCGGGCGGTTGTCGGACCATGTGGGCCGGTTCTGGCCAAACGTGCTGGGCATGTGGATCTGCGGCGCGGGCGTGGCGATGGTCGTGCTGGGCACGGGCACGCTCTGGTGGTCTGTCTCGGCGGGCGTGGCGGGCTTCGGCATGGCGCTGCTCTACCCGAATCTCTCGGCGGCGGTCGCCGACATCACGCCGCCCGCGTGGCGCGGTTCGGCCATCGGCATCTATCGTTTCTGGCGCGATCTGGGGTATGCCGTCGGTGCGCTGGGTCTTGGCCTTGCCGCCAGCCTGACCGGCGCGGCCGAGGCGGCGTTCTGGTTCGTCGCGCTCTCGATGTTCGTCTCGGGCACGGTGCTGTTGTGGCTGGCCGAGGAAACCCATCCCCGCCTGAACCCCGCGCCGCCCCCATCCGTCCCGGATGCGCGGATCTGACCGGTCGCGGGCTACCGTCTACTGGCCATCCTCTGCACCTGATCCGGTCGTCGCGTCCTGATCGCACAGGAAGCCATAGGCGGGCCAGGGCGTGTCTTCGGGCTGTTCCAGCGGCCAGGAGCGGCACGACAGGTCGGGATGACGATGTTCGATCCATTGCAGCAATTGCTCGCCATCGGTCGGCACGACGATGCCACCCACCGGGCGCAGCTCGACTGCCGCCTCTTCGGCCCGCCAGGGCACGCGATAGCGCGCGGGGGGCACGTCGCCCAGCAGTTCATGATAAAGCGTGGCCATCCGCAAGCCGTAGGTCATCGAGACCAGCGGGTCCTCGACGGGAGCCTGCTCGACCAGCGCCGTGATGGATTCGGGAAGGGTCGTGAAAATCGGCTCGCGCGCGGTCAGCCCCTCGGCCATCATCAGGGCACGCCACGCACCGATGCCGACCAGCACCAGCGCGGCCATCCGTTGCGTCGAGCCGTTGCGCCCCAGCCACCACCCGCAGGCCGCAACCACGCCCACCAGCAGCGGCCCCAGAACCGGCAGATGAAACGCCTGAATGTCATAGGCCCCATACCACAGCATGAATGGCAGGAACGACGCCGCCGCCCCCAGCACCACCAGCAGGCCATACCAGGCTGGGTCGCGGCGGCGCCAGCCGACGACAAACAGAACCAGCCCCGCGACGATGAGCGGCGCCGAGATCCAGGGATGCGCGAAACGCAGCGTGCTCAGCAATGTCTCGGTGGTGTGGGTCGATCGCAGGCCCGAGCCGAAAAGCCCGCTGAAATAGGTGCCGGTGATGTAGCGAAAGTACTCCGACAATGTGGGCGGCAGCGGCAGGTATTCCGAATAGGCGGTGTCGGGGTGATGGACGATATAGGCGAGATAGAGATACTGGCTGGAGCCCACGACGATCGCCGCCAGAACCGCCAGGATCACGCGAAGTTTCCAAAGCAGCCGCCAATGCGCGATCAGGATCCACAGGAACATCGGGATCAGCATGATCATCATCAGATGATTGCCGAACGAAATCGCATAAACCCAGCATGCGGCGATGAAAAAGCCGCGGCGTTTGGTCTCGACGAAAAGCACCAGCAGGTAGGACACGCCAAGGATGAAGGCCAGCGCAAGCGGGTAAACCTCGGCCTCGGTCGATTGCACCGCCATCAGCGAGGCCGCGCCAAGAACCAGCGAGCCGGCAATGCCGAAGGTGACGCTGCGCGACAGTTGCGCGACGATCAGAAAGGCAACGGTATTCGCCACCGCGCCGGGAACGGCGGCCATGGCAAAGGTCATGGCGCGCCAGGGTTCGATCGGCAACGACAGACCCCGCACGAGCGTGCCCAGCATATGGATCAGCGGATAGCCGGGGCCATGCACCAGGATCTGGGTATGCCCAAGGGTCTGGAACTTGGCGGTATCGCCGGCATTCATCACCCCGCCCAGGCCCGGAAACAGGCAATACCCGTAATAGGCCGCCCAGAACGCGAAAACCCCGAACGCGATCGCCGCGCGCAGCGCGCGGGCCTGCCCCAGATGCGGCATCCCGCCGGGCGCGTTGAGCGGGTCATGGCCGTTCAGCGCGGCGGGCATGTTCGTGGGAAGTGTCATTGCGAAGTCCTGTCAGAGGCCGGCCGGATGTCGGTGTCGCCGTCACGGTTCGGCACACCCACCGCCACCACGGGGGCCGAAAGGGTGCCGCCAAGTCCGAAGGGCAGATCGACAAGCGATGCCGCGTCCTCGTCGTCGGGATCGTCGGCGTGCAAGGACGCCTGCCCCTCGACCTGCATCTCGCCGACCGGCAACGCGGCTTCGCCGTTCAATTCGATGGCATACCGTCCGCCGCGGATGCTGGCCCGGCGCAGTTCGGCGCGACCGGGCACGAAATCGACCCGGCCCTCGACCGTATCGAAATAGGTGCGGCCGGCGGCGGGGATCAGCGGGCCATCGCGTTCCGTCATGAAGCGGCGCCCCTCGGCCACCGCCTCGAGCGTCAGGATCAGATCGGCGCCCGCGATGCTGCCGTCGCGGGCTTCGGCCTCGATCGATCCGTCCAGGGAACTCAGCAGCGCACCCAAGGTCTCGCCCCGTGCCGCAAGGTCGTAGCGCCCGTCC
This sequence comes from Rhodobacteraceae bacterium HLUCCA12, assembly GCA_001314715.1. Lineage (GTDB taxonomy): Bacteria > Pseudomonadota > Alphaproteobacteria > Rhodobacterales > Rhodobacteraceae > Pararhodobacter. The sequence continues at coordinate 22,525 of LJSV01000024.1, forward strand.
AGCCGACCGTTCGGCAGCTCCATCGGGCTGACCAGGGGCGGCGGGGCCTGGGCCTGGGCCTGGATGAATTCCCCCAGGGTTTCCAGATCGACCCTGTCAAGCCGGCCGTTCGAATCGACGCGGATTCCGCCGGTGTCGGTGTCGGGCGTCAGCATGGCCTCGGCGGCCATCTCGCCGATGTCCCCACTGGTCCGAACGCTGAGATTCAGGTTCGCGTCGCGGGTCTCCAGCCGAAGGCGCCGGGCCTCAAGGTCGGGCCCGGCGATGCCGGCCTCGCGCATACCCGCATCCAGGGTGATGTCGACCGGGGCAAGCCAGTCCAGCGTGAGCGGCGCCGCCCGCCAGGTGCCTGCGGCAAACGCCTCGGCGACCTCTTCCCAGGCGCGGCCCGCGCCGTCAAGGACGCGGTTGAGTTGCTGGCCCGGTGGTGCGGTTCCCGGCAAGACCACGTCAAGATCGCCCTCGAACAGCAGGCTTTTCACCGACATGGACGCATCGGCGATGCGCAGCGCGCGCGGTGTCAGCGCAAACTGCCCTTCAAGAGCAAGCGACCCGGCCGGCGACAGGCCCAGCATATCGGTCACCCAAAGCAGCGCACGCGCGGCGCGACCCTGGTCCAGGGCAACCGTGGCAGCTTGCGGCGGCGGCGATGGCACGGTTGCGGGCTGCTGGGCGGGAAGGTTCTGAAGCGCCAGCCGTGCCTGGCTGCCCTCGGCCGAGAAAGCCGAAAGCGGGTTTTCGAGCCACGCTTCCAGTCCGATCCGCCGCTCGCCCACCGGGAGTCCGCCCGACAGCAGAACGCCGGCCGTTTCCTCGGCTGCCGCCAGCCGCAGATCGATGCCGCGCAAGGCTTCCATGCCCGAACTGGCGATCGTGGCGTCAGTCAGGATCAACTCACCCACCGGCATGGGGGTGTCGGGGGCGTCACCGTCGGCATCACTGGTGATTGGCGTGTCGGGCAGCGATATCTCGCCGTCGTGGATGCGGATGCGGGGCCGGTCAAGCACCAGTTGCCCGACCTCGATCTTGCCGCGCAGCAGGGGCATGGCCCGGATCGACGCCCTGAGCGCCGCCACCTCGATCCGCCAAGTCACCCCGCCGGCAGAGCCTGCGAGCACCACATCGTCCAGCGCCACGCGCAATCCGCGGTCCAGCGAAATGTCGCCGAAATGGCGCAGCCGGGCCTCGCTTCCGGTCCAGGTCGCGACATGGTCGGACAGGGCGGCGCGCAAACGCTGATCGGGCACGAGGTCGGGCAGGGCACGATACGCCAGCGCGCCGGCCCCGGCAACGATGGCGACGATCACCCCCAGTGTCAGCGCCCAGCGCCGCACAGACCAGCGCCGGGTGGTCCGTCGGGCGGGTGTGCTGCGGTCGGATGCCCCGTCGCGGTCGTGTGATGTCGGAACCTTCATGGCCTCATTTCGTGGTTGCAGCGGCAATCTAGATAGGCGGCACGGGGCATGCAAACAAACCACCGTGATATCGGCAAAAATCCGCAAATCGCGGGTTCGTGACACCCTGCCGTGAACCGGATCGAACCGCAGTTCGTGCCGATCTGTCGCTGGCGGGTCAAGGCCCCGTGCAAACGCGCGCAACGATTGTCACGATACCTTTGGCCGCCCATGGTCTACGCCGGTTGTGAAAATGTCCAGACGGCAGCGGCGCGATGGGGCCGAAAGGGGCGGGCGATGCCGGCGCGTGCTATCGCTGGGGCAACAGCAAGACCTCGGCGGTGACGCAGATGGCATTGGCGCCTGGTGCCAGCCGCCCTGATTGGCTGCGCCCGTCGAACCCTGTGCCCCCCACCTCGAGCGACAGAGCTTCGCCCTGCAACTGGCCGTTCACGATCAGGATCTCGGTCGCATAGCTGTCAATCGACCGGCCATCGTCAAAGGCGATGCCGATCAGGCTGCCGATCCCCTCGATCCGGGCCGCGCGGAGAGACTGGGCGCGCGCGAAGTCCGACAAGGCCGCGCCGATGTCCTGATTGGGGCGCAGGGTGATCAGGAACGCATCGCCCTGCGCGCCTTGGGCCGTCGGCTCGGGCCGGAACAGGGTGAAATCGGTCTCGGGGTCGTGGCGCGCGGTCATCTCTGCGCCCCTGATGCCCCAGCCCGTGAGCGTGCAATCGCGCGCCAGGACGCTGTCGCCGCACAGCATGTGCCCGGTATCCGCGCCGGACTCGGACGCCCCGTCCGCCGCGTGCCACATCCCGTGGCAATGCAGGAACGGCTGGCCGTCGCGTCGGCCCAGATGCGCCCCGGCGTGCCGTACCCGCGCACCGGCCACGATCCGGTGCGTGGCGCTGTACCACGCCGCGTGGCCATCGCCCGGCGCCGGGGCCGGGGTGACGAAATGCAAGGGCGCGAACTCGGCGCCATCGAGTCGCAGGTAGCCGGCGGTGAACCCAAGGCGGGCAAACGCCGCGGGCACCGCGTCTGACAGGCTCTGGCCCGCGCGCAGGTCCAGGCGCAGCTCAACCGCCTGGCAGGGCAGGGCGCGGATACGCCGGTCGGCCGGTGCGCCGGGGTGGCGTATGTGGCGCAAGCCCGTGGTCATGCCCGCTGTTCCGGCAGCTCGCCGCGGGCTTCCAGCTCGTCACGGATCATTTTCTTGGTGATCTTGCCATAGGCCGACTTTGGCAGCGCGTCCCAGAAAACGATATGGCGCGGGCGCTTGTATCCGGCGATCTGCGGGGCAAGCCAGTCCAGCACGGCCTTGCCGTCGGGGCGGGCGCCATCGCGTGCGACGCAGACGGCCATGCCGACCTCGCCCCAGACCGGGTCGGGCACGCCCAGCACCGCAACCTCGGACAGGTCGGGATGGAGCAAGAGCTTTTCCTCGATCTCGCGCGGATAGATGTTCGATCCGCCCGAGATATACATGTCCGACGCCCGGCCGGTCAGATAGACGAAGCCCTGCGCATCCATGTGCCCCAGATCGCCGGTCAGGAACCAGCCGTTGCGAAAGCTTTTGGCATTGGCCTCGGGGTTGTTGTAATAGCCCGCAAAGACGGCCGGGCCGATCACCGCGATCTCTCCGGTTTCGCCGAAATCGACCTCTTCGCCCCGGTCGTTCTGAATCTGCACCTGCATCCCCGTGCGCGCGAACCCGCAGGTGCCGATGCGCATGCGCTCGTCGTCAAGGTGGTGATGGACCGGGGGCAGGACGGTGATGTTTCCCGTAACCTCGCCCAGCCCGAAATACTGCACCAGAACCGGGCCCAGCTTTTCCAGCGCCAGCCGCTGGTCGGCGCGATACATTGGCGCGCCCGCGTAAATGACATGGCGCAGGCTGGAATGGTCATGCTGATCGACGGCCGGGTGTTCGACCAGCAGCTTGACGATGGTGGGCACGGTGAACATGTTGCTGACGCGCCAGCGCGCGACCAGTTCCCAGATTTCCGCCGGGTCGAATTTCTCGCCCGCGGGAAGGATCGTCTTGACCCCGTGGGCGACCTGCGCAAGCTGGTGGATGCCCGCCCCGTGCGACAGCGGCGCCACCACCAGCGAGGCATCCTCGGGCCCGGTGCCGGGCATCAGGTCGCACAGGTGGTTGGTGACGACAAAGGCCAGCTGGCCATGCGTCAGCACCGCCGCCTTGGGCCGGCCGGTCGTGCCCGAGGTAAAGAAGAACCAGGCCGGGTCGTCGCGCTGCACGACGACCGGATCGGGGCGCGCCCCGTCGTGGCGGGCGATGAGCGTCTCATACACGTCGCCAAGGGCGATGGTTGCATCGACATGCGCCGCGCAGGCGCGGGCGTGATCGGGAAACTGTGCGCCGCACAGCAGCAGGCGCGCGCCCGAGGAGTCCGCCAGCCAGGCCAGATCCTCGGGCGACAGGCGGAAATTCGCGGGCACCCACACCGCGCCCACGCGCCAGCAGGCGAACATCGCCTCGAACATCTGGTTGCAATTGGCCGATTGCACCAGCACCCGGTCGCCCTTGGCGATCCCGTAGTCCTGCACCAGCGCCTGCGCAAAGGCCGCGGCACGGGCGTCCATTTCGGCCCAGCTCCAGCGTGCGTCGCCGCGGACGAATGCGATGTCATCACCCAGCCGCCGCGCGCTTTCGGTCAGAAAGTGCGACAGGTTCATCACGCGGGTCGAAAAGGGCGTGACGCCTTGCGACAGATCCTGCCTCATTTCACGCGTTCCAGGATCGAGGCATAGTTGGTCACCGCCGCGCCGCCCATGTTGAACACACCCGCCAGCCGTGCGCCGGGGATCTGCATGCCCTCGGCCCGTTCGGTCAGTTGCATCGCGGCCATGACATGCATCGACACGCCCGTGGCCCCGATCGGGTGCCCCTTGGACTTGAGCCCGCCCGAGGGGTTGACCGGCAGTCGCCCGTCCTTTCGGGTGATGCCGTCGCGGATGACCCGGTGGCCCTGACCGGGCTCGGCCAGCCCCATCGCCTCGTATTCCAGCATCTCGGCGATGGTGAAACAGTCATGGGTTTCGACAAGACTCAGATCGTCCAGCGTGACCCCGGCGTCGGACAGCGTCTTGGCCCAGGCCATGCGGGCGCCACGAAATTCCAGCACGTCGCGCCGCGACATCGCCATGATGTCATTGGCCTGCGCTCGCGCCCGAAAACCGATGGCCCGCGCCATGCCGGCCGCGGTCTCGGCATCGGCCAGCACCAGAACGGCGGCACCGTCCGAGACCAGCGAACAATCCGTGCGCCGCAGGGGGCCGGCCACGCGCGGGTTCTTGTCGGACACGGTATTGCAGAACGCCAGCCCGAAATCCTTGCGCATATGCGCATAGGGGTTGGCCATGCCGTTGGCGTGGTTCTTGGCGGCGATCATGGCCAGTTCCTCGGACCGATCGCCGTATCGCTGAAAATAGCTTTGCGCGATCTGGCCGAACAGACCGGCGAACCCGCCCTCGACCTCGGCTTCCTCGGCGCGATAGCTCGCACCCAGGAGGATGTCGCCGACCTCGGCCGTGGGTGTGGCGGTCATCTTCTCGGCGCCGACGACAAGGGCGATGCGCCCGCGCCCGGCCTCGATGAAGTCCATCGCGCCATGCAGCGCGGCCGACCCGGTGGCGCAGGCGTTTTCATACCGCGTGGCCGGCGTATGGGCCAGGCGCTCATCGCCCATGGCGACCAGCGCCGCCTGAAAATCCTGTTTGGAAAAGCCGTTGTTGAAGACGCCCACGAAAATGCCGTCGACATCTTCGGCGCCGATCCCGGTATGCGCCAGCGCCTGCGACACCGCATCGGCCATCAGGCTTTCGGTGTCGGGATGCTCGGATTTGCCAAAGGCCGTGTGGCCCCAGCCGACGATCTGTGCGCCTGTCATGGTGCGGTTCCTTCTTTCGGCCTGTCCGGGGCAACCCCCTTGGCCAGGCGTGTTTCGATCACGCGGGCCTCGGCCCGCAGCTTGCGCGCCAGGTCTTCGCGGCGCGGCGCCTTCATCCGGCTTTCCACGGCGGCCAGCGACAGCGCGCCGACCAGTTGGCCGCCCGGCCCGCGCAGCGCGACGCCCAGGCCCCAGGAATCCTCAAAAATCAGGCCGGGGTTGAGCGCGATGCCCGTGTCGCGGGTCTTTGCCACCTGTGCGCGCAACGTGTCCGGTTTCAGGCGCGGATAGCTGGTTTCAAGTTCGGCGCGATTGGCTTCCAGCACTGCCTCGACCTCGTCCTCGGGCAGGGCCGCCAGCATCGCCAGCGAACCCGCGCCCACGCCCAGCGGATGGTGCGCGCCGGGCATCAGGGCATAGGTGCGAATCGGATGTGCGCCGTCTTCGCGGTGCAGGCAGACGGCATAAAGCCCGCGGCGCACCGAGACGAAGGCGGCATCCCCGGTCTCGCGCGCCAGACGCTGCAACGAATCGATGGCCTGCGACAGCAGCCCGTGGCGACCCTGCGCCAGCAATCCCAGCAGATACGCCTCTTCGCCCAGGTGATAGGCGCGGCTCTGCGCGCCCTGTTCGACCAGCCCCGCCCGCATCAGCGCCAGCAGCAGGCGCCGCACCGTCGCCTTGTTCAGCCCGGTCTGGCCGACGATGACGGAAAGCGGCATGCCTTCGGCGGGATGACGCCCGATCAGCGACAGCAGCGCAAGCGCCCGATCGACGCTTTGCGCGCCACCAATCGCCGAATCCGACCCTTCAAGTTTCATAATGTGAACCGTCGCATCGGCCATGTTTCGCTGTTTTCACCCCGTTTCCAGTTTATTTTGATTTTATTTCGCGCAGGTTGCAAGTTTTTCTTGCAATTTTGAAAAACCACGGTCCACTATTTGGAAAAATCAGGCAAGGGCCACGCAGGCCATTCGCGATTTTTCAAAGGGAGGAAGGAATGACATTCACACGCATGACCGGCACCGCACTGGCGGCGGGCCTTGCCACGGCATTGAGCCTTGGTGCGGCAACGGCCGAAACCCTGCGCCTGTCGCACAATACCGGCGACACCACGACCTGGCACCAGGGCGCCGAACGCTTTGCCGAACTGCTGGACGAACGCACCGATGGCGAACTGACCGTGCGCGTTTTCCCCAATGCGCAGCTGTCGGGTGGCGACCAGATGCGCCAGGCCGAGATGGTCGGGCGCGGGGCGCTGGATCTGGTGGTGACTTCGGCCATCAACGTCACGCCGCTGGTCCCTGAGATGGCGGTCTTTTCGCTGCCCTACCTCTATTCCAATTACGAACAGGTCGATGCCACCACGCAGGGCGAACCCGGACAGATGCTGTCGGACATTCTGGCCGAACGCGGCATTGTCGTCCTGGCCTGGGGTGAGAACGGCTTTCGTGAAGTCACCAACAACACCCGCCCGATCCGTTCGCCCGAAGACCTGGAAGGGCTGAACATGCGCGTCGCCGGGCCGATGTATATCGACGTGATGAATGCCCTTGGCGCGAACCCGCAGCAGATGCAGTGGGGCGAGACGATGTCGGCGCTTCAGCAGGGCGTGGTTGACGGGCAGGAAAACCCGATCGGCGCGGTGATCATCCCGCAGCAGGTGTACGAGGTGCAAAAATACCTGACCACCTGGCACTATTCGTATGATCCGATCTTCATCGGCATCTCGCAGGCGAAATGGGATGGCTATGACGCCGAGACGCAGGAACTGATCCGCGACGCCGCCCAGGAGGCCATGGCCTATCAGCGCGAGATCACCCGCGAGGGCACCGCCGAGGGGGTCGAATACCTGCGCGAGCAGGGCATGGAAGTCTATGAGCCCACCGACGAAGAGCTTGCCGCCTTCCGCGAAGCGACGCAGCCGGCCTTTGACGAATGGGCCGAGCGCGTCGGCCCCGAGATCGTCAATGCCTTCCAGGATGCGATCGCCGCAACCAACTGAACCGTGACACGGTGTCCCGCGGCCCCCGACCGGGGCCGCGGGGCCTTTTGCGTCGAGGGCCAAGCGGATGATGCGCCTGCTGCTGCGTGATTTCGAAAAGATCATTTGCGCCGCCCTGTTCCTGGGGATGACGGCGCTTGGCTTTGCCAATGTCGTGGTCCGGTATGGAACCCGCTATTCGTTTGCGGCCAGCGAGGAATTGCTGGTCAACGGCTTTTTGCTGCTGACGGTCTTCGGCGCGGCGCTGGCCGCACGGCGCGGCGAGCATCTGGCCGTGACCGTGGTGCATGACCTGATGCCGCGGGTGCTGTGGCTGCCGGTCCTTCTGCTTTCCGTCGCGCTTTCGGTGATCCTGCTGGGTTTGTCTGCCTGGTTTTCCTGGGAGGCGATGATGAACATCAAGCGCGTGGGCATGCGATCCTATGCGCTGGGCATTCCCGCCTGGTACTATCAGGCCGCGCTGCCCTTCGGATTCGCGCTGGTCTGTATCCGGTATCTGCAACACGCCTGGACGGTGATGCGCACCGGCAGGGGAACGGAGATCGGCCATGTTTGAGGCGATCGGGATCGACTCGGCCGGAACGCAGATGATCATCGTCTTCTTTCTGCTCATGGCGCTGCGGATGCCGGTGGCCTTTGCGCTGGGCTTGTCGGCGATTTACGCGATGTGGACGATCGGATTCGGCCTCGATCTGGCCGGCGATCTGATCGCGACCGGCATCACCAAGTTCTCGCTGCTGGCGATTCCGTTCTTCATTCTGGCGGGCACGCTGATGGGCAGCCTTGGCATTGCCGAGCGCATGATCCGGTTCTTTCGCGTGGCGGTCGGCGGGTTGCCCGGCGGTATGGGGATGGTCGGCACGGTGGTGTGCCTGTTCTGGGGCGCTGTCAGCGGCTCGGGCCCGGCATCGGTTGCGGCCATCGGCCCGATGATCATCAAGGGGATGGAGGACGACGGCTATGACCGCGCTTTCGCCGCCGGTCTGGTGGTGACGGGGGCGGCCTTTTCCATCGTCATCCCGCCGTCGATCGGGCTCGTGATCTATGGTGTCATTGCCGAAACATCGATTTCGCAGCTGTTCATTGCCGCCATCATTCCCGGCATCTTCATGGCCCTGACCATGCTGGCCGTGCTGCCCTTCGCGCGCCGCCATGGCGTCGCGGGCGGCAGCCCCGGCCTGCAATCGCTGAGCCCCGACCCCTATGGCGGCAGTTCCCGGCGCACGGCCCTGTGGCAATCCTTCCGCGACAGTTTCTGGGGCCTGATGACGCCCGTGGTCATCCTGGGCGGTATCTATTCCGGTGTCTTCACCCCGACCGAGGCGGCGATCGTGGCCACGGTCTATGCGCTTGCGGTCGGGGCCTTCGCCTATCGCACCCTGACGTTCCAACGGCTTTACGATGCGCTTGGCGCCGCAGCGGCCTCGTCGGCGGTGGTGATGCTGATCGTCGCCTATGCCAGCCTGTTCGGCTGGGTCGTCACCATCGACGATCTCGTCGGCAGCTATTCCAGCGCGCTTCTGGGGCTCAGTGACAATGACTGGATCATCTTGCTGGTGATCATGGTGATCCTGCTGGTCGCGGGCATGTTCATGGACCCGGTGACGGTCATGTTCATCGCGCTGCCGATCTTTCTGCCGGTCTCGCGGGAAATCGGCTGGGATCCGGTCTGGTTCGGTGTCGTGGTGATGATCAACCTTGCGATCGGCCTGATCACGCCACCGGTGGGGATCAACCTTTATGTCGCGGCCAATGTCACCCGGCTGAGCATCGAACGCGTCGCGCGCGGCACCATGCCGTTCCTGCTGGCCAGCCTGGTGGGAATCGCCGTGGTCGCGGCAATCCCGCAGATGTCGCTGATCCTGTTGCAGTGGCTGCGGTGATCAACGGAAAGGGTCAGTCATGGACATGAAAACCGCCATCGTCACCGGCGCCGCGCGCGGCATCGGGCTGGCAACGACGCAGCTGATGCTGGACGAGGGCTGGCAGGTCGCGATGATCGACCGCGACGCCGAAGCCCTGAAAACCGCGGCCGAGGGGCTGGCGCATGTCTTGCCGGTGGTCTGCGATGTGTCCGACCCCGATCAGGTCGATGACATGACCGCGGATGTTGTGCGCCGCTGCGGCCGCGTCGATGCCTTGGTCAACAATGCCGGCGTGGCCGATTTCCGCCCGCTCGACGAGACCGATTTCGTCACCTGGCGAACGGTGATGGGCACCAATCTGGACGGTGTCTTTCTGGCCAGCCAGGCAGCGCTGCCGCATCTGAAAAAGACCCGCGGCGCCATTGTCAACATCGCCTCGATTTCCGGGTTGCGCGCCAGCACGCTACGCGTGGCCTATGGCACCTCGAAAGCGGCGGTGATCCATCTGACCCGCCAGCAGGCCGCCGAACTGGGCGAATGGGGCATTCGCGCCAATTGCGTCGCGCCCGGCCCGGTCGATACCAAGCTGGCGCTGGCCGTGCATTCCCCCGCCATCCGTGCCGCCTATCATGACGCGATCCCGCTCAACCGCTACGGGTCCGAGCGCGAGATCGCCGAGGCGATCGTGTTCCTATGCTCGCAACGCGCAAGCTACGTCACCGGCCAGGTGATTGCGGTGGATGGCGGGTTCGAGGCCGTCGGCGTCGGCCTGCCGGCGTTGCGCGGGGCCTGAGGCCGCAATCTTGCGGCGCAAAGCGCCCGGCAGGAATCCATTCACAAGTGTAGCTTTGGCTGGTGCTCGCGGCCCAGACGCGTATGATGGCCGCGCAAACCAAGGGGGCGCGCGATGCGATTGCCGGCGGGCCGGCTGACACGACCGGCGCTGATCTATGCAGGGGCGGTGGGATGCGGCTGGATCGGCAGCCTGATCAACCTGCCGCTGCCGTGGATGATCGGCGCATTGGTCTTTTCGACCGTGCTCAGCCTTTCGGGCGTCGCGGTCCGGGTTCCGGCCGTGACCCGACCGGTGGGTCAGATCGTGATTGCGGGGTCGGTCGGAATGGCCTTTACCCCGGCGGCGCTGGAAAGCCTTGCGCAAATGGTCGGGCCGATGGTTCTGGCCGCGCTTGCCACGCTGGCGGCCGGGTTCGTCGTGGCATGGGCACTGACACGGATGGCCGCCGTCGACGCGATCACCGCAAGCCTTGCCTCGATCCCGATGGGTCCGGTCGAATCGGCCAATCTGGCACGGCGCTACGGGGTCGCGCCGGGGCCCGTGATCTTCACGCAGACGCTGCGTATCATGACGCTGGTCCTCTTGATCCCGCCGGCGGTGCTGGCCTTCAACGGCGGGATACACGGCGCCGACAGCGCGCTGCGCGCCATGCACTGGACCGCGCCGGGCGCAGCGCTGCTGCTTGTCCTGGCGGTGGCGGGCGCCTTCCTGACCAAGGCCGTGCGGTTGTCCAACCCGTTTTTCCTGGGGCCGCTGGCGGCCTCGGCGGCGGCCTCGGCGGCCGGTCTGCCGGTGACGGCCGTGCCCTACTGGATGCTGGCGGGGGCGCAGGTGTTGTTGGGGGTCTGGCTGGGTGCGGCGATGGATCGCGACCTCTTTCGCCGCGCCGGCGGGTTCGTGGCCGCGGCGGTGGCCTCGACCCTTCTGATGATCGTCTTGTGCGTGGCCATGGCCCTCGCAATGGCGGCGGCGACCGGATCAGCCTGGAGCACGATGGTCCTGGCCTTCGCGCCGGGCAGCGTGACCGAGATGGCCCTGACCGCCAAGATGCTGCAAGCCGACATCGCGCTGGTGACGGCGTTTCACCTGGTTCGGATCTTCATCATCCTGCCGACGGCGCCGCTGTTCACGCGCTGGGTTGCCTGGCTGGTGCGCCCGCAAAGCTGACCGCGCCCGGCAAGGGCGCGGCGGCGGGCCATCTCCTCGGGGTCGTTGAGAACGCTGTTCGCACAGCCGCTGGCGAACAGCGCGGCACCGACGACGATGGTCGCGATCCGTTTCCCTGACATGGCTCCCTCCGACTGGACTGAGGCCATCTTGCCGAAAGGCTGGCCTGCCTGCGCGCCCCTGTTCAGGCGCGCGCGCAGGCTGGCCAGACCGCGGCGCGGACGCTGCCGGACACCGGCCCCCCGACACGGATCTGGGCAATCGCGACTTGCAGGGGGGCGGTGGTGCCGGTTGAGGGGCTCGAACCCCCGACCTTCGGTTTACAAAACCGCTGCTCTACCAGCTGAGCTAAACCGGCGCGCGCCCCTGATAGCGGGTTTGCCGGGGCGGCTCAAGCGCGAAGCGCGCCGGGCGCGCGGCCTTGCGCCGGGGCGGCAAATCGGTCAGACTCGGTCCATCCTGCCAAGACAGGACAGGACGGTTCCCGAACCGGTGCAAGGAAGCTTTCCGACCCATGGACATCGCCATTCACCTCGGGGCCCATCTGACCGATGAAGACCGGCTGATCCGCTGCCTGATGCGCAATCGCGCCGTGCTGGGTCGCCACGGGATCAGCGTTCCCGGCACCAGCCGCTACCGCACCATGCTGCGCCGCACGGCCCATGAGATGCGCGACACCGCGACCGATGCCGAGACCCAGGAGGCGTTGCTGGACAGCCTGATCACGGAAGACACGGTCGACCGGGTCGTGTTCTCCTCCGACTGCTTTCTGAGCAATCATCGCTGGGCGATCGGCAAGGGCAGGATCTATCCCGATGCCGGCACCAAGGTGGCGAACATGCGCCGCCTGTTCCCGGCCGCCGAGGTCGAATTCTTCATCGCCATCCGCAATCCCGCGACGTTTCTGCCGGCACTGGTCGAACACGTCGGCCCCGGCGGGGTCGAGCAGGTTCTGGGGGTCAACGACCCGTTGTCGCTGCGCTGGTCAGAGACGCTGTCGCGCCTCCATGAGGCCGCGCCCGATTGCCCGCTGACCGTCTGGTGCGACGAGGACACGCCGCTTCTGTGGCCCGAAATCCTGCGTACGGTGGCGGGGCATCCCGACGATCTGGTGCTCAAGGGGGTGTTCGACTGGTATCGCGACTTCGTCACCGACGAGGGGGTGCGGCTGATGGAAGCCTGGCTGGCCGAACGCCCGCCGATGACCGACCTGCAACGGCGCAAGGTGCTCAGCGCGTTTCTGGACAAGTTCGCCCGACCCGACCAGGTCGAGGTCGAGGCTGCGCTGCCCGGCTGGCAGGACGATCACGCCGATATCCTCAGCGAGCTTTACGCCCAGGATGTCGATCTGATCGCGCAGATGCCGGGGGTGCGCTTTCTCGAACCGTGATGGCGCGGAAACGGCCCCCCGCGACCGGGCGCGATCACGCCATTCCCAGCGCGGCCTTGTAGACCTCCAGAACCGCTTCTTCCTCGGCAAGATCGTCGGGCTCACGCTTGCGGATGGCGACGATCTTGCGCAGCGCGCGGGTGTCGTAGCCGCGGCCCTTCGCCTCGGCCATGATTTCCTTTTGCTGGTCGGCGATGTCCTTCTTTTCCGCTTCAAGCTGTTCATAACGCTCGATGAACTGGCGCAGTTCGTCGGCGGTGACGGAATAGGTGGCGTCGGGGCTGCTCATCGTGATCTCGCTGGACTTGGGGTTGCCGGCCCGTCCTAGCGGCTCGTCCGCGCACAGGCAAGGGCGGCCGTGCCGGGGATTGCGCAGTGCCGGCGCATGCGGCTATACCACGCCCAGACGCCGCCCTTCATCTTGCCGAAAATACGCGCGGGGGTGAATGGCCGCAGGCCAGAGGGGGCGGCAGCCCCCTGCACACGTCCCAAAGGGGCTGGGCGAGGGGCGGCGCGGGCAAACGGGCAGGGGGCTGGACTTGGGCGTTTTCGACATCGTCATCTGGGCCGGGGCCGGCGTGACCCTGGCCGGGGTCGCCGGCCTGGTGGCCTGCATCGTCTATGTGCTGCGCCAGCGCCGCGCCGGTCTGGACGAGGCGACCTTGCGCTCCCGCCTGCAGCGCGGGGTGGTCTGGAACATGGCCGCGCTTTTCATCTCGGTCATCGGGCTGATGCTGGTCGTCGTGGGCATCGCGCTGACGTGACCTGATTGTCTGCTTTGCAGGTTCCGTTTGTGCCGCTTCGCGGCGGGTGAGGGGGCGCTGCCCCCTCTTCGGCTGCGCCGAATTCACCC
>LJSV01000026.1 GCA_001314715.1 Rhodobacteraceae bacterium HLUCCA12
CAGAAGCTCGGCGCGCAGGGTCTCCTCGGCGGCGCGGTCGGCACGGGTGACGAAATCGCCCGGCCCCTTGGACGAGACCTGCAACTGCTCGACCTCGCGGAAGTCCTTGACCAGACCCCGCCCGACCTTGCGCGCGGCCTTGATCATCAGGTTGAGATTGGCGCTGCCCTGCATGGCCCGGCCCCTTGTGTCACATCGGCCCGCCCCTATACGAGGGATGACAGGCAATGGAAAGGGGGCCGGACCCCTTTGACGCGGGGCACAGGCGCGGGCAAGCTGGCGCGACACTAACGAAAGCGGAGGCAGGGGCATGGACATACGCAAACCCGTCGCGGGCGACCGGGCGCAGTGGGAGGCCCTTTACCAGGGGTATGCTGATTTCTACGGTGTTGCGCAGACCGAGGCGATGCGCACGCGCGTCTGGGGCTGGATCCATGATCCGGCGCATGAGGTCGAAGCGCTGGTCGCCGAGGCCGATGGCCGACTGGTGGGGCTTGCGCATTTCCGCCCGTTCGCGCGCCCGCTGGCGGCAGCGACAGGCGGGTTTCTGGACGATCTCTTCGTCGCGCCCGACGCGCGCGGTTCGGGTGCTGCGCGCGCGTTGATTGATGCCGTAACCGACGAGGGCCGTGCCCGCGGGTGGTCGGTGATCCGCTGGATCACGGCCGAGGACAACGCCCGCGCCCGCGCGCTTTACGACAAGATGGCGCTTGCCACGAACTGGGTGACCTATGACCTGAAGCCCTGAGCGCTCAGCCGCCGGGGCGCGCGGCCTTTTCATCCAGACCGGACCGACCCTCGCGCCGGGTCAGTTCCGCCTCGATATCGGCCAGCGTGACACCCTGGGCCGCGCACATCACCAGCAGGTGATACAGCACGTCTGCCGCCTCGGCGGTCAGGCGGGCGCGATCGCCGCGCACGGCCTCGATCACGGCTTCGACCGCCTCTTCGCCGAACTTCTCGGCGCATTTCTCGGGGCCGCGTGCCAGCAGTTTCGCGGTCCAGCTGCTGTCGGGGTCGGCGCCCTTGCGCGCGGCGATGGTCGCCGCCAGGCGTTCCAGCGCGCTCATGCCGGGCGCACCGCGATACCGGCCGCGGCCATATGGGCCTTGGCCTGGGCGATGGTGAAATCGCCGAAATGAAAGATCGACGCGGCCAGAACCGCCGAGGCCCCGCCGATGGTCACCCCCTCGACCAGGTGGTCCAGCGTTCCGACCCCGCCCGAGGCGATGACCGGGATCGGGACCGCATCGACGATGGCGCGCGTCAGCGGCAGGTTGAAGCCCGCGCGCGTGCCGTCGCGGTCCATCGATGTCAGAAGGATCTCGCCCGCGCCCTTGTCCGCCACCCTGCGCGCAAAGTCCACGGCGTCGATTCCGGTCGGCCTGCGCCCGCCGTGGGTGAAGATTTCCCACCGGTCCGGCGCGACGGTCTTGGCGTCGATCGCCACGACGATGCACTGGCTGCCGAAACGGTCGGCGGCGCGCGCGACCACATCGGGATCGGCCACGGCGGCAGAGTTGAAGCTGACCTTGTCGGCGCCCGCCAGCAAGAGCGCGCGCACGTCCTCGGCGCTGCGCACGCCGCCGCCGACGGTCAGCGGCATGAAGCATTGCTCGGCCGTGCGGGTGACGAGGTCGAACATTGTGCCACGGTTTTCATGCGTGGCGTGAATGTCCAGAAAGCACAGCTCGTCCGCCCCGGCCGCGTCATAGGCCTTGGCGGCCTCGACCGGGTCGCCGGCATCGACCAGATCGACGAAATTCACGCCCTTGACCACGCGGCCATCGGCCACGTCAAGGCAGGGGATGATGCGGGTCTTCAGCATGGGCTGCGTTTACACCGCGTGTGGACGCCGATACAAGGCAAAGATGCGATATGCGTGGGCCCTCATGGTGTTGGTTCTTCTGGCCTCGTGCGGTGCTCCGCCGGGCGGTGGCGAGCATGCCGCCGATGGCCGCGACGGGCTGCATGCGCGCATTGCCCGCGAATGCCGGCTGCTGGAGCGCGCGCACGAGGCCATCGCGGCGCAAGGGGCAGAGGCGGCCGACGACATCCTGCTGGGCTGTCCGGGGCATGAGGATCTGATTTCGTCCATGAGCCTTTCGGACATGTCGGCGGCGACCCGGCGGGCCAATGCCGCCGTGCTGCCCGATGGGCTGCGCGACCGTGGCGCGCGTGCCGAAACCGTGTTCCGCCGGATGATCACGCGCGGCGTTCCCGTCGCCGTGGCCGAAGCGCTTGTGACGACGCCCGAGTTCGCAGCCGCCCTTCGCTAGCCTGGGCCGCGACCGGCGGCGCCGGTTTCTAGCCCTGTCCGCGATAGCTGCGGGTCGGACGATCGAAGACCTTGCGCCCCATCAGCGAGGCCAGAAGATCGACCATCAGATGCGCCGTGCGGCCGCGTTCGTCCAGAAACGGGTTCAGTTCGACCAGGTCGATCGACGTGACCAGGCCGCTGTCGTGAAGCATCTCCATCACCAGATGCGCCTCGCGGAAGGTGGCGCCGCCCGGCACCGTGGTTCCGACAGCCGGGGCGATCGCGGGATCCAGAAAATCCACGTCGAGCGAGACATGCAGCAATCCCCCGGCCGCCGCGACCCGGTCGAGAAAGGCGCGCAAGGGCGCGCTGACGCCGTGTTCGTCGATGGTGCGCATGTCGTGCAGGGCGATGTCATGGGCCAGCAGGGCCGCATGTTCCGCCGGATCGACCGAGCGAAGGCCGAACAGGCAGATGTCGTTTGCCGCCACCGGGGCGGGAAACGGCGGAAACGGCGCAAACGGCCGCCCGGTGGCATAGGCGATCGGGGTTCCGTGCAGGTTGCCGCTTTCGGTGGTTTCGGGGGTGTGGAAATCGCTGTGGGCATCGAGCCAAAGAACGAAGAGCGGGCGCCCGGCCTTTGCCGCATGGGCCGCCATTCCCGCCAGCGAACCCAGGGAAAGGCTGTGATCGCCACCCAGAAAGATCGGCAATCCGCCCTCGGTGATGGCGTTTTGCCCGGCCTCGGCCAGCGCCTGCGTCCAGCCAAGGGTTTCGCCCAGCGAATGGACCGCGGGGTTGGGGCACTGCGGCACCGGCTGCACCGGGGCCGGCGCGAAATCGCCTTGGTCGCTGACACCGTGGCCCAGGCTTTGCAGCATAGCCGCGATCCCGGCCACGCGATAGGCGGCGGGGCCCATCAGGCAGCCCGGACGGCGCTGGCCGGAATCGACGGGCGCCCCGATCAGGACGCAGTGGCGGCTGGCATGTGACATGGCGTTCCCTTTTGGCTGCCCTTGCCGCGATCCTGCCCGAACCCGGCATGCGCTGCCAAGGGGCAACGCGCCCGGCCGGTCCCGTCAGCCCGGGGCCGCGTCATCCGGCCATTCGCGGGCCACCATCGTCAGCACGTCATATTGGGCGACCGTCTCGCCGTTCTGGTTGGTGACGCGGCAATCCCAGCGAACCTCGCCATAGTCGCTGCCTTCGCGCGGGCTGATCTCCTTGCAGGTCAGCCGCACGCCCAGGGTATCGCCGGGGTTGACCGGGGTCAGAAAGCGCAGGTTGTCGACCCCGTAGTTGGCCAGAACCGGCCCCGGATCGGGTTGCACGAAAAGCCCTGCGGCGAAGGACACGATCAGGTAGCCATGCGCCACGCGGCCATCGAAGAACGGATTCGCGCGCGCGGCGTCCTCGTCCATATGGGCATAGAACGTGTCGCCGGTGAACTGCGCGAAATGCTCGATATCCTCCAGCGTTACGGTGCGCGTGTCGGTCACCAGCTGATCGCCCACGCGCAGTTCGGCCAGCGACTTGCGGAACGGGTGACGATCGGCGCGGGTGGTCGCGCCCTCGATCCAGCGCCCCGTCACCGCCGACAGAAGCTGCGGCGTGCCCTGCACAGCAGTGCGTTGCATGAAATGCGTGACACCCCGGATGCCGCCCAGCTCTTCGCCGCCACCGGCGCGGCCGGGCCCGCCATGCACCAGCATGTAAAGCGGCGAGCCATGGCCGGTCGAGCTTTTCGCGCTGGCGCGGTTGCCGATCAGGATGCGCCCGTGGAACGGGGCCATGCCCAGCACCGCGTCCTCGGCCACGGCCGGGTTGTCGGTGAATACCGATGCCACCAGCGAGCCCTTTCCAAGCTGGGTCAGGGCCACGGCCTGTTCGATGTCGTCATAGGGCATCAGCGTGCTGACCGGGCCGAAGGCTTCGACATCATGCGCCCTGTGCGCCGCCTCGGGCCGGTCGCAATACAGCACGACCGGGTTCATGAACGCCCCGCGGTCGGGGTCGCCCGATGCGACCGTGACCGCATCGGGGTCGCCGATGACGATCTCGCCATCGGCTGCCAGATCGCGGATGCGCGCGCGCACTTCGTCGCGCTGGGCCTGACTGGCCAGGGCACCCACGCGCACCTGCGGATCGTCCGGCAGCCCCACAGGCAGGGTGGCCAGCCGGTCGGCCAGCGCCTGTTGCACCGCCCCCACATGCGCGCGCGGCACAAAGGCGCGGCGGATGGCGGTGCATTTCTGCCCGGCCTTGACCGTCATTTCCTGCGCCACTTCGCGGATGAACAGGTCGAATTCGGGTGTGCCCGGTCCCGCCTCGGGGCCGAGGATGCAGGCGTTCAGGCTGTCGGCTTCCATGGTGAAACGGGTTGAATTGGCCACGATGGCGGGATGGGTGCGCAATTTGCGCCCCGTTGCCGCCGACCCGGTGAAGGTCACGACATCCTGACCCGTCACATGATCCAGCATGTCGCCCACGCCGCCGCACACCAGTTGCAGCGCGCCCGGCGGAAGGATGTCGGCGTCGATGATGTGGCGCACCATCAATTCGGTCAGATAGGCCGTCTGGCTGGCGGGTTTGACGATCGCGGGCATCCCGGCGATCAGGGTGGGCGCCAGCTTTTCCAACATGCCCCAGCAGGGAAAATTGAAGGCATTGATATGCACCGCGACGCCGGTCAGCGGCGTCAGGATATGCTGGGCGCCGAAGCTGCCATCCTTCGACAGGGGTTCCACCGCGCCCTCGGTCAGAACGCGGGTGTTCGGCAATTCGCGGCGCGCCTTGGACGCATAACCCAAAAGCGTGCCGATCCCCCCTTCGATATCGACCCAGCCATCTTTTGGCGTCGCGCCGGTGGCCAGCGAGAGGGCATGAAACGCATCCTTGTGCGCCATCAGGTGCTGGCCCAGCGCTTTCAGCATCAGCGCGCGTTCGTGAAAGGTCATCGCCCTGAGCGCGAAGCCGGCGGCGCGGCCAAAGGCCAGCGCCTCCTGCATGTCGAGTCCGCTGGCGTCGATGGTTGCAACCACATCGCCCGTGGCCGCGTTCAAAAGCTCCGCGCCGTCACGACTGCCCGCTTTCCATGTGCCGCAGATATAGCTTTTCAGGCGGATCGGGGTCTCGGCGGTCATTGGCATGTCCTCAGGTCAGATTGAAGTCGCGCAGCAGCGCGTCGGTCACGGCGGTCCAGTCCGCCAAAAGCGCCTCGTTCGGCCGGTGACGCAGGCCAAAGCGGCGCAAGATTTCGAACCGGGCAGAGCCCGCCGGGCCGAAGCCGGTTGCCACGCGCGGGCGCCAGTAGTCGATCGACGCCTGCGCGCTGGCGCGCCCCGCCTCGGTCATCGCGATCCTGGCCAGCCCCTCGCGCCCCAGTTCGGCATGGCGCCCCTCGCGCGGCGCGATGGCGCGAAAAACCTCGGCCAGCGGCTGATACGAGACGCGGGCATATTCCTCGATCTGGATCACGGCGGCCGCGCCTTGCAGCACGTTCATGGCCACCGCGTCGATCCAGCCGTCCAGCGGGTAATGAAACACCGACAGGCGCATGTCGCCGCCCTGCCGACGCGCACCGATATCGGCCTCGCGCGGCAGACGCGCGGCCCAGGGGTGGACGTCCTCGTAGCGCGCGGTATCGACGCCGAAATCGGCCATGACCGCCAGCACGCGCTCGGCGTGATCGGCCTTTTCCATGACGATCCGTGCCGCCGCGATCCGGCTCTTGATGCCCGGTGCGTCATTGATCGTATCCGCAAATCCCGCCGATGCGGCAAGTTCGCTGTCCACGAAACTGGCCATCAGCCGCAACAACTCGCCGCGGTAGCGGGGCGGGACATTGGCCGGTGATGACAGCTTGCCGCCATGCGCCAGGTATTCCTCGATCGTCATGTCGTTCATGGCCGGGCCTCACTGGTCATAGCTGACGACCACGCGGTCGCTGAGCGGGTAGCACTGGCACGTCAGCACATAGCCCTGCTGCACTTCGTAATCCTCCAGCGCGTGATTGGTGCGCATGTCAACGTCCCCCTCCAGCACCTTGGCGCGGCAGGTCGAACAGACCCCGGCCTTGCAGGCAAAGGGGGCATCAAGGTCGTTGGCCAGCGCCGCCTCCAGCAGGCTCTCGCCGGTCTTGGGAATGCGAAAGCTGCGCGTCGCGCCATCCAGTGTCACCGTGGCCTCGCACGCGTCGCTGGCATCGGCCCCGCGTGCGACCACCTTTTGCGGCGCGCGTCCCGGCTGGCTGGATGTGAACAATTCGAACTTGATCTGGCTGTCGTCCAGGCCATGATCCCGCAACCCGGCGGCGATGGTCAGCATCATCGGCTCGGGCCCGCAGATGAAGGCCAGATCGACCGAGGCCGGATCGACCCAATGCGTGAACAGCCCGGCGATCTTGTCAGCATCGATCCGCCCGGTGAACAGGTCGATTTCCTGCGCCTCGGTCTCCAGCACATGCAGCACCGACAAGCGGCCCAGGTAGATGTTCTTGAGATCCTCGATCTCTTCGCGGAACATGATCGAGCTGATCTGGCGATTGGCATAGACCAGCGTGAAGCGCGATTTCGGCTCGGCCTGCAACACCGTCTTCAGGATCGACAGCACCGGCGTGATGCCCGATCCGCCGGCGAATCCCAGGTAATGGCGCGCCGCCTCGGGGTCGAGCGGGGCATGAAAATTGCCCATCGGCGGCATCGCCTCAAGCACGGTGCCCGGTGCCAGGTCCTCGTTGGCCCAGGTGCTGAAGGCGCCGCCCTCGACCCGCTTGATCCCGACTTTCAAAAGGCCCTCGTCGCGACCGGCGCAGATCGAATACGACCGGCGCAATTCGGTGCCGTCAAACGCGCGCCGGAATGTCAGGTACTGGCCCTGCGTGAAGGCAAAGCGCGGCGCATCCTCGGGGCGGGCGCGCAGCGTGACAACCACCGCATCGCGGGTGTCCTTTTGCACATCGATCACGTCGAGCGGCAGGAAACGGGCCATGGGTGCCTCAGATGCATTTGAAATAGTCGAAGGGTTCCAGGCAGTCACGGCACCGATAGGCCGCCTTGCACGGGGTCGATCCGAACTGGCTGACGCATTCGGTCCGCGCCGATCCGCAGCGCGGGCAGGGCACCTCGGGCGCCGCGCCGGTCAGGCGGCGCACCCGTCCGGCCACCGCCCCCTCGGCTGCAGTGCCGTCGATCGGCGGGGCGATGCCATAGCTGCGCAGCTTTTCCTTGGCCTCGGTGGCGATCCAGTCGGTGGTCCAGGGCGGCGACAGCTGCCGTTTCAACACCAGCCGTTCGATGCCGTTCTCGCGCAGCTTGCGCTCGATTTCCAGGTTGATGACGCTGGTCGCCGGGCAGCCCGAATAGGTCGGCGTGACCGTGACCACAAGCGTGTCGTCCTGCCAGTCCACATCGCGGATGATCCCCAGGTCGGTCAGGCTGATCACCGGGATTTCGGGGTCAGGGATCTCGGACAGCCAGCGCCAGATCTGTTCGGTTTCGGCCTGCATGGGCTTACCATGCCGCCCCGGGATAGGCCCGTTGCAGCCATTGCATCGTGCTCAGAAGATGGCCCAGATCCTCGGTATGGCGGCCTTGGCGGCCGCCGGTCTGGGCGAAATCGTCCTGGGGGGCGTGCAGCGTGGCCTCGTCCAGCACGGCGCGCACCGTGGCCTCCCAGTCCGGGCGCAGGGCTTCGGGCCGGGGCATCAGCCCGGCCTCGGCCAGCCGCGCATCGATCTCGTCGCCGATGAAGGCCTCGCCGGTATAGGGCCACAGCCGCTCCAGCGCGTCCTGCATGCGCGCATGGCTTTCCTCGGTCCCGTTGCCCAGCCGGATCACCAGATCGGCCGAACGCTCCAGATGATAGGCGACCTCCTTGCCGGCCTTGGCGGCGATCTCGGCGATACGGGGATCGGTGCTCTCTTCCAGCGCCTTCAGCACCGGCTGGTGCCAGGCGTCGAACAGGAACTGGCGCATCAGCGTATGCCCGAAATCGCGGTTGGGGCGTTCGACCAGCAGCAGGTTGCGAAAATCCCAGGCATCGCGCAAAAAGGCCAGGTCATCGGCGCTGCGCCTGCGCCCCTGGACCGTGCCGGCCAGCCCCAGCCACAATTGCGTCTGGCCGATCAGGTCCAGTGCGACATTGGCCAGCGCGATATCCTCCTCCAGAACGGGGGCATGGCCGCACCATTCGCTGACCCGGTGGCCCAGGATCAGGGCATTGTCACCCAGCCGGAGCAACCCCGTGAACAGATCGTGCTCCGGGGTTCCAGCGGCCAGCGGTATCGCCTCGCCCTTGCCGGCGGCCTTTGCCAGCGCGGCGGCGTCGGGGGTCATCATGTCGGGCAGGGACGGCATCACATATGCCCCACGTCGTCTGGAATGTCGTAAAAGGTCGGGTGCCGATAGACCTTGTCATTCGACGGCTCGAACAGCGGCCCCTTCTCGGACGGGCTCGAGGCCGAGATATCGGCCGATCGCACGACCCAGATCGAGACCCCCTCGTTGCGCCGCGTGTAGACGTCGCGCGCATGGCGGATCGCCAGTTCGGCATCGGGCGCGTGCAGGCTTCCGACATGACGATGATTGAGGCCATGCTGGCCCCGGATGAACACTTCCCAAAGCGGCCATTCACTGGACATGCGGGTTCCCTTCATCTTGCCGAAAATACGCTGGGGGGTGAGCGCGCAGCGCGAGGGGGCAACGCCCCCCTGACCCGGTTTCACTCGGCCGCGACCTTGCTGGCCGCACGCCGTGCCTGTGCCTTCGTCGCGTGGGCCGAAAGCCCGTCGCGGAACCAGCGCCCGTCGTCCCAGGCCTGCTGACGGGCTTCGATCCGGTCGCGGTTGCAGGGACCGTTGCCCTTGAGCACGGCAAAGAACTCGGACCAGTCGGGCTGGCTGAAGTCGTATCCGCCCTTGTCCTCGTTCCAGGACAGGTCGGGGTCGGGGATCGACAAGCCCAGGTATTCGGCCTGCGGCACGGTCTGGTCGACGAATTTCTGCCGCAACTCGTCGTTGGTATTGATCTTGATCTTCCAGGCCATCGACTGCGCGGAATGGACCGAGTCCTTGTCCGACGGGCCGAACATCATCAGCGAGGGATACCAGAACCGGTCCAGCGCGTCCTGCGCCATGCGTTTTTGTTCGGGCGTGCCCTGCGCCATCTTCATCATGATGTCGTAGCCCTGGCGCTGGTGAAACGACTCTTCCTTGCAGATGCGGATCATGGCGCGCGAATAGGGGCCATAACTGGTGCGCTGCAACGGCACCTGGTTCATGATCGCGGCACCATCGACCAGCCAGCCGACCGCGCCGATATCGGCCCAGGTCAGCGTTGGATAGTTGAAGATCGAGGAATACTTCATCTTGCCCGACAGCAGCGCCTCGGTCAGTTCATCGCGGCTGACGCCCAGCGTCTCGGCGGCGCAGTAAAGATACAGGCCATGCCCGGCCTCGTCCTGCACCTTGGCCAGCAGGATCGCCTTGCGCTCCAGCGTGGGGGCGCGGGTGATCCAGTTGCCTTCGGGCAGTTGTCCGACGATCTCGGAATGCGCGTGCTGGCCGATCTGACGGATCAGCGTCTGGCGATAGGCATCGGGCATCCATTCCTTGGGCTCGATCTTTTCGCCAGCGTCGATGCGCGCCTGAAAGCGGCGCTCTTCGGGCGTCATCTCTGCGTCTGGCTTGATGCCCTTGCCGTCGGTCTTGACCATCTGTGCATACATGCGGATGCCTCCTCGGACCGGGTGGATTGCCGGCATCGTCTGGGCCGGAGCGACAGTATAACCGGGCAACGGCTCTCTCCCAAGCGGGCCGTTGGCATGGTATACGCAGTGTGATGTCACATTTCAACGAATTGTTGTGAGAATTATGTGACGCATTGTGGCCTGCGCGTCCATTGCCGCGAAGGCGCGGCTTTCACTGGGTTTTTCACTGTCCGAGGATCTCGCCCAACAGGGCAAGGCGGGTGTCCGTTGTTGCGTTGGTTGCGGGCAATGCCCCGGCCATGTTCTCAAACGCCGATCCGACATGCGAATCGGTCCCCGGTGACAGGCGCAGGTAGGCCTCGGCGAATACCCGGCGCGCGGCGTGGCCGGGCCAGCGTGCCGGCAGCGCTGCCGCGGGCAGGCGCGGATCGCGCAGCAGCGTCTGGCGGTAGCAATGCACCAGCAACAGCCGCAGCGTCAGCGCGGTGTCGCCCCGCGGCGGTTCGGCGGCGGCGAGGTTTGCGAACCGGGCGACGAAATCGTCATAGGCGCGCGCATGCTGCGCCAGATCCCAGGCCCCGGCGGCAAACTGGGGCAGCGCCGCCGATCCGCCCTCGGGCGTAGCGGCAAAGACCAGCGCCCCATCGGGGACCGGGGCACGGTCGGGGCCGACGGCAAGGTTCGGTTTCAACCGCGCGAAACCGGCGCGTTCGAGCTGTGCCATGGCACCGTCATCCAGCGCGTCCGGCAAATAGACGAAGTGCCAGCCGGGCGTGCGGTCGGGTCCGTAGATCGCGCGTGCGGCATCGTCGAATTCGGTGCGCGCTGCATCGGTCAGGCGATAGAAACTGCGCCGCCCGTCGCGCCGCCCCTCCAGGCGGCCGGCCGAGACCAGGCGCGACACCGCCGTGCGCACCAGGGTTTCACTGATCCCCACGGCGGCACAGGTGTCGATGATGTTGCCGATCCAGACCTCGCCGCCGCGCGGGGCAACCACATCGCCGTAAAGCGTGACGATGAAACCGCCCGCGCGCAGCGGCAGATCGTCCAGCACGTGCGCCAGGCTTGTCGCCGCCTCGATGCGTTCGGCCCCTTCTGTCACGCCACCCCCTGCAAGCCCTTGTCAGACCGGCATCTTGCCACAGAATGGCGCGGGGGAAACCCCTTAGCGGCGCGCAACCTCCAGGGCCTCGTCGATCACTTGCGGATCGCCGATATGGTTGAGAAGAACCAGGATCAGCCGCGCGTTGAGCGCGTCGCTCTCGTCCTTGCTCAGCCCCTCATGGGCAGCGATGAGGCGGGCATAGACATCGTCGGGGTCGGGCAGATTGCGGGTCGTGACCAGTTTGGCCATGTTCAGACCTCCCTTCCGATCGCACGGGCGATGGCCGCGGCGACCGCGTTTTCGTCCCATTGGGGCCAGCGGGCGGCGACGTGCTGATCGGGGCGGATCAGATAGACGGCACTTGCGGCTTTGCCCAGATACCGTTCGCGCAACAGGGCGTTCTTGCCGATATTGAGGTGCAGCACGCGGCAATCGATCCCATGTGCTGCGAATTGCGCCGGCGCATCGGTATCCAGCGCCAGGATCTGAAAGCGCGCCCCGGTGGCATCGCCCAGCCGGTTCAGCAGATAGCCGCCATCGACCGGCGCATCGGGGCAGGGGCTGCCGGGGCGGGTGTGCGCCGGTCCGCCGGGCAGCGCATCGGGCGTATTGAGCGGCGATCCATCATAGGTGCAGGGCACCGACAGCCGCCCCGAGTTGACGAAGGGCCGGGCAAAATCGTGGTTTTGCGCCAGGTGCAGCACGGCATCGCGGAACACCCGGCTGATGTCGGATTTCGGCGAGATGAAATCGGTCGAGCGGGTGGAATTGAGAATGTTCTCGTTCGCGCCGTGAATGCGCTCGGTGTCATAGCTGTCCAGCAGGCGCGGTCCGGCCTTTTCGTCCAGGATCAGCGCCAGTTTCCAGGCCAGGTTGTCGGCATCCTGCAACCCGCTGTTGGCCCCGCGCGCACCGAAGGGTGACACCTGATGCGCGGAATCGCCGGCAAAGATCACCCGGCCGTCATGGAAACGCGTCATGCGCCGGCACTGGAACGTGTAGATCGACGACCAGACCAGATCGAAGGCGACATCCTCGCCGATCATTCGCGCGACGCGCCGGCGCACATTCGCCTCTTTCAGTTCTTCCTCGCGATCGACATCCCAGCCGATCTGAAAATCGATCCGCCACACGTCATCGGGCTGCTTGTGCAAGAGCTGCGATGCCCCGGACCCCGAGGGCGGATCGAACCAGAACCAGCGTTCGGTCGGAAAGTCGGCCTTCATGCGCACATCGGCGATCAGGAAGCTGTCCTTGAAAACCGCACCTTCGAACCCCAGGCCCAGCATTCCCCGCACCGGTGAGCCCGCCCCGTCGCAGGCAACCAGCCAGTCGGCCTCGACCGTGTAGGGGCCATCGGGCGTCATCACCGTCAGCGCGACATGATCGCCCCTGTCCTCGACCGCATCCACCCGGTTGCGACCCCGGATCTCGACCGGCAGTCCCTGCGGCTGCAAGGCGCGGATATGGTCGAGAACGGCCTTCTCGAAATAGGGCTGTTGCAGGTTGATGAAGGCGGGGTATTTGTGCCCTTCCTCGGGCAGCAGGTTGAACTCGAAGATCTTTTGGTCGCGGTGAAAGACCTTTCCCAGGTTCCAGACCACACCCTTTTGCACCACCGGGTCACCGCAGCCCAACCGATCCAGGATCTCCAGCGGGCGCTTGGCAAAGCAGATGGCGCGCGAACCCATGCCGATGCCCTCGTGATCATCCAGCACCAGAACCCGCACGCCCTTGAGACCAAGATCCAGCGCCAGGGTCATGCCGACGGGGCCGCCGCCGACAATGACCACCAGGTGGCGGACCGGGGCGGGGCGGTCCTGATCGGGCACGCGCGCGTAAGGATACGCACGATAGGCCAGCGTGTAACGATCACTCAACGGGGCGTTCATGGCCTGCGCCTCCCGGTTCGATCATCCTTGAAGATCGGCCCACATCTGCTGGTCGCGTTCGGCCGTCCAGATGCGCGGGGTGTCGATGCCGCGCGCCTCATCCCAGGCACGGGCGACGTTGAAGGGCAGGCAATGCTCGTAGATCGCGTAATCGACGAACTTGGGGTCGCATTCGGCGCGCACCGCGTCCCAGGCGTCTTTCAGGCTGCCGCCACGACCGGCGACGCGCTTGACCGGGCGATAGGTCGAATCCAGAAAATCCCAGGTATTGCCGATCGCCCGTTCCACCATGTCGTCACCCATCAGCGCATCGCCACGCCCCGGCGCGATGGCCTTGGGTTCGAACGCGGCAATGGCTTCCAGCGTGTCGCCCCAGTCCTCGAAATGACCGTCACCGCAATAGCAGGCGGAATGATACTCGACGATATCGCCGGTAAACATCACTTCGCTGTCCGGCACCCAGACGACGGCATCGCCCGCCGTATGCGCCCGGCCCAGATGCATGATGTCCACGCGCCGGTTGCCTAGGTAAACGGTCATGCGGTCGTTGAAGGTGGTGGTCGGCCAGGTCAGGCCGGGAATTTCGTCATGCCCCTGGAACAGGCGCGGAAAACGGCCGAACTCGCTGTCCCAATCCTCCTGCCCGCGCTCGACCACCATGGCGCGCGCGGCGTCCGACATGATGATCTCCCGCGCACCATAGGCGCTGGCGCCCAGAACGCGGACCGCGTGATAATGCGTCAGAACCAGATGGCTGATCGGCTTGTCAGTGACCGAGCGCACGCAGTCCACCACCTTGCGCGCCAGCCGCGGCGTGGCCTGCGCCTCGATCACCATGACCGAGTCGTCGCCGATGATCACCCCGGAATTCGGATCGCCCTCGGCCGTGAAGGCATAGAGGCCGTCGCCGATCTCGGTGAAGGAAATGGCCTTTTCGTCCATGTCGTTCTGCGAGGCAAAACCCTTTGTCATCGCGCTCTCCCGTTCCTGCGGCACGGATGCCGCTTTGCTGTCTTTGCGAATCATCTTTGCGCAGCGTAATAGTTGAAAATGTAACCATCAACGCAAGCAATCAAGCCTATGTTTCTCAAGGGTTATCTTCCATATCGGCTGAACTTCCTGGCCGAGATGACGTCCGAACGAACGCGGCCGATCTATCGCAAGCGCCATGAACTCACCCGGCCCGAATGGCGGGTTCTGGTCAAC
Organism: Rhodobacteraceae bacterium HLUCCA12; assembly: GCA_001314715.1. GTDB lineage: Bacteria > Pseudomonadota > Alphaproteobacteria > Rhodobacterales > Rhodobacteraceae > Pararhodobacter. The sequence continues at coordinate 14,171 of LJSV01000026.1, forward strand.
CTGGCGGACCGATCTCCGCAGACGGCAAGCGCGCTCTGTGCCCGCGTCCCGGCCCACAAGACCAAGGTCAGCCGCGCGCTGGTGGCGCTGGAGCGGCGCGGCTGGGTGCGCCGAGAGACCGATCCGGCGGACCGGCGCGTCAGCCATACCGGCCTGACGCCAAAGGGGCGGCGCGCCTTCAATCGCATCCGCCCGGAAATGGAGGCCGCGACCGAAGCGATGCTGGCGCCCCTGACGCAAGATGAACGCCGCAAGGTTGACGAGGGCCTCGCAATCCTGGAACGTCTTTTTGCGGACCAGCAATGCTGACGTTTGCCGGGCGCAAGCTCATGGCGTCTTGCGGCGTCAATAAGAGCCAAAGGATGCCATGCCCATGAACCTGAGCCCGACATCGCTGCTTTATGCACCCGTCGGCCCGCCAGAAAAGCTCCGCGCGGATCTGCGAATGTTCACCGATCCCGCGCAATACGATCAGGATGATCCGCAGGTGCAGTCGGTCGTTGACGCCTTGCGGGCAAAGCTGAACGGTCAGGCGGACGCTGCTGACGATGGAGAGATCGATGCAAAGACGCTTGGGCATATGCGCGCGCTTTGCACCGACGAGGAAGAAGTGCAGGAACTGATCCGCGACATGCGCCGCAAGCGCCGTTTTCGCGCTGGGCGCTGACTATGATCTGCCAGCCGTGGCAGGCGTGACCTTCTGAACCCGACGGCGCCGCCGCCGGGTGGATCGGGGGCCGGCAGCCCCCGATCGGGTATCAATCAGGCGGCAGAGGCGGTTTTCTGAACCGCCGCCTCGACCGAGGCGTCGATGATATCCAGCGCCTCGTCCAACTGATCCATCGGGATGGTCAGGGGCGGCAGCAGGCGGATCACGTTGAACCGCGTGCCGCAGGACAACAGGATCAGCCCGCGCGCCTCGGCCTCGGCGACGACAGCGGCGGTCAGCTCGGCATCCGGCGCGCGGCTGTCGCGATCCTTGACCAGTTCGAACGCGTTCATCGCGCCCAGGCCCCGGACATTGCCGATGCATTCCATGCCCTGACGCTCGGCCAGGGCGTTCAGGCGCGCGCGGATCTTCTCACCGATCTCGTCGGCGCGCGCGCACAGGTTCTCATCCTTGATGACATCCAGCACGGCGTGGCTGGCGGCCACGGCGATCGGATTGCCGCCATAGGTGCCGCCCACGCCGCCGGCATGCGGCGCATCCACGATCTCGGCCTTGCCCGTCACCGCCGACAGCGGGAAGCCGCCCGCCAGGCCCTTGGCCATGGTGATGACATCGGGCACCACGCCCGAATGCTCGAACCCGTACATCTTGCCGGTGCGCGCCATGCCGGCTTGCACCTCGTCGGCGATCAGCACGATGCCGTACTGGTCGCAGATCTCGCGCAGGCGCTTCAGAAAGCCTGCCGGCGCGATGTTGAACCCGCCCTCGCCCTGAACCGGTTCGACGATCATCGCCGCGATCCGCTCGGGGTCAACGGTCGAGGCCAGCATCCCCTCCAGCGTGCGCAGCGCCTCGTCCTCTGAAATGCCGTGATAGGCATTGGGGAAGGGCGCATGCACCACCTCGGCCGGCATCGCGCCGAAATTCTTCTTGTATGGGTTGACCTTGCCGGTCAGCGCCATGCCCATCAGCGTCCGGCCATGGAACGCGCCGGTAAAGGCGATGACGCCCGAACGCCCGGTATGCGCGCGCGCCATCTTGATCGCGTTCTCGACCGCTTCCGCGCCCGACGAGACCAGCATGGTCTTCTTGGCAAAATCACCCGGCGTGATCGCGTTCAGCCGTTCGGCCAGCGCGATATAGCTTTCATAGGGGGCGACGTGAAAGCAGGTATGCGTGAACGCCTGCGCCTGTTCGGCCACGGCGGCCATCACCTTGGGGTGGCGATGGCCAGTGTTGTTCACCGCGATCCCGACCGCGAAATCGATATAGCGCTTGCCTTCGGCGTCCCACAGTTCGGCGTTCTCGGCGCGCACGGCATAGATGTTGCGCGTGGCGACCCCGCGCGACACGGCGGCGGCCTTGCGGGTCTGAAGATCGGAGGTTGCGGTCATTGTCAGCTCCTCAATAAACCTGCTTTGCTTTCTATCCACGCTCAATATTATGAGCAAGCGATTCGTGAGGCATGAGTATCGACATGGACGGATTCGACGTCGGCACCCGGCTGCGGGTCATGCGCATGGCGGCAGGCTTGTCTCAACGGGGGCTGGCAGATATGTCGGGCGTTCCGCACGGCCAGATCTCGATGATCGAGACCAATCGCTCCAGCCCATCGGTGGCGAGCTTGCGCAAGATACTGGGCGGGTTGGGCGTCACGCTGGCGGAATTCTTCGAACCCGACCGCCCCGCGACCGAGGCTGTTTTCTTTGGCCCGGACGATTTGCGCGATCTGACCTCGCTCCTGCCGGGGGCGGCGCCGGGGCGGTCCGGGCGCATCCGGCTGATGCAGGTGGGCAATGCCCGCGCCCACAACCTGCAGATCCTGCACGAACGCTACGAGCCGGGCGCCGATACCGGCAAGACCATGCTCGACCATCCGGGTTCCGAAGGAGGCGTGGTGATCGCCGGAGAAATCGAACTGACCGTGGGGGCGCAGACCCGGCTTTTGCGTGCAGGCGATGCCTATCTCTTCAATTCGACCGTCCCGCACCGGTTTCGCAACATCGGCACCGCCAATGCCGTCGTGGTTTCGGCCTGCACGCCGCCCTATCTGTAAAACGCCGCCCTTCATCTTGCCCGAAATACGCCGGGGGGTGAGCGCGCAAGCGCGAGGGGGGCAGCGCCCCCCTTCTCGGTCAACGTGCGAACCAGTCCCTGAACCGGTCGCGTAGCACGGTCTTTTGCACCTTGCCCATCGTGTTGCGCGGCAATTTGGGGATAACGACCAGCGCGCGCGGCAGCTTGAACCGGGCCATGTGCCCAGACAGCTTGCGCAGGATGCCATCGGGGTCGGGGTTCTGGCCGGGCGCGGGAACGATCACGCCCAGAACCGCCTCGCCCAGGTCGGGATGCGGCACGCCGATCACCGCGCTTTCCTGCACGCCCTCGGCCTCGTCCAGCGCCAGTTCGACCTCTTTGGGATAGATGTTGTATCCGCCCGCGATGATCAGATCCTTCTGGCGACCGACGATATGCACATAGCCATCGGCGTCGATCTTCCCCAGATCGCCGGTGATGAAGAACCCGTTCGCGCGCAACTCGGCGGCGGTTTTTTCCGGCATCTGCCAGTAGCCGGCAAAGACATTCTCGCCGCGCACCTCGATCATGCCGATCTCGCCCGGCGCCACGGCCGCGCCGGTCTCAACGTCGGTAATGGCCAGTTCGACCCCCGGCAGCGCAGGGCCGACAGTGCCCGCGCGGCGTTCGCCGTCATAGGGGTTCGAGGTGTTCATATTGGTTTCCGTCATGCCATAGCGCTCCAGGATCCGGTGCCCGGTGCGCGCCTCGAACGCGGCGTGCGTTTCAGCCAGCAAAGGGGCCGAGCCCGAGATGAAAAGTCGCATATGTGATACCAGATCCCGTCCAAAGCGGGGATCGTCCAGCAATCTTGTATAGAAAGTGGGAACACCCATCAGGCTTGTCGCCTGTGGCAGATGCCTGATCATGGTGTCGATGTCGGGTTTCGCCAGCAAGATCATCGACCCATGGGCCAGAAGCAGCGTATTCGTCGCCACGAACAGTCCGTGGGTATGAAAGATCGGCAGGGCATGCAGCAGAACGTCATCGGAGGTGAAGCGCCATTCCCTGACCAGAACCTCGGCATTCGACAGCAGGTTGCGCTGGGTCAACATCGCGCCTTTCGACCGTCCGGTCGTGCCCGAGGTATAGAGCAGCGCGGCCAGATCGTCCTGACGGCGCGCGGCCGGCTCGGCTATCGGCGTGGCTTGGCCAAGCGCCTCGGCGAAACTGCCTGAGCCATCGGCGCTCAGCGTCATCAGCCGCGTGCTGCAGCGCGCGGCCACCGGCGCCAGCGCATCCGCCCGCGCGCTGTCGGCCAGCATCAGCGCCGCGCCGGCGTCAGCCAGGAAATATGCAACCTCTTCGGGCGTGTAGGCAGTGTTCAGCGGCAGGAAGACCACGCCTGCCATCACCGCCCCGCCATAAAGCGCCAGGGCATGCGGGCTTTTCTCGACCTGCACAGCCAGACGGTCACCCGGCTGCAGCCCCATCGCCCGCAGGGTGCCGGCCGTGCGGGCACAGAGCGCGTGAAACGCATCGCCGCTGATCGTGCCGCCATCGGGAAGGTGCAACCAAGGGGTCTGCCGCCCTCGCAGCGGGGCGAACAATGCGTCGTAAAGCGGGTTGGGCATGGCGGGGCTCCTGTTTCGCGCAGGGATAGCGCGCAGGAAAGCCCCGGTCCAGCCCGAGCGCCGGATCAGGCGGCGGCCGAACGGTTCAGCATGTCGCGCACCATCGGAATGACCTTGTCACCATAGAGCCTGATGCATTCCAGCAACTGATCGTGGGGCAGGGGGCCGGTCGAATACTTCAGATCGAACCGCTGAATGCCCAGCCCCTTGACCGTGCGCACGATCTTGCGGGCCACGGTTTCGGGTGATCCGACATACAGCGCGCCATGCGCCACTTCGGCCAGGAACTTGTCCTTGGTCAGCGGCGGCCAGCCGCGTTCACGCCCGATGCGGCCGAACATGGCCAGATAGTGCGGCCAGAGCGCCTCGCGCGCGGCCTCGTCCGTTTCGGCGACGAAACCGGGCGAGTGCACACCGATCGGGTGCGCCTGCTGGCCGGTCTGGTCGATGGCGCGGTGATAGAGATCGACATAGGGTTTGAAGCGCAAGGGATCGCCACCGATGATCGCCAGCATCAGGCGCAGATCGTGGCGGACTACGCGCACCACCGATTCCGGGCTGCCGCCGACCCCGAGCCAGGTCGTCAGGCCGTTCGCGCCCAGGCGCGGGTAAACCGCCGCGTTCTTCAGCGGCGCACGGGTCTGCCCCTGCCATGTGACCTTTTTTTCGCGCAGCAGGCGCGCGAACAGGTCCAGCCGCTCTTCGAACAGGCGGTCGTAATCGTGCAGGTCATGGCCAAACAGCGGATAGCTTTCGGTGAACGACCCGCGCCCAAGGATCGCCTCGGCCCGGCCATCCGACACCGCGTTCAGCGTCGAGAATCGCTGGAACACACGCACCGGATCGTCGGTGGACAGGATCGTGACGGCGGTGCCCAGGCGAATGCGGCGGGTGCGTCCGGCGATGGCTGCCAGCACGATCTCGGGCGCGGAAATGGCGAAATCGTCGCGGTGGTGTTCACCGAGGCCGATGAAGTCGATGCCAAGCTCGTCGGCAAGAACCGCCTCTTCGACCACGTCACGCAGGACCTGATCCATGGGTTTGGGTTTGCCGTCGGCGCCGTGGGTGACGTCGCCGAATGTATCAAGGCCAAGGGAAATCTGGGTCATGCCGGGCTCGCAAGTTTAAGCGTTGAATTGGACACGAAGTTAGGTTGCGCGCGGCGACAGGTAAAGGCTGCCCGCCGCACGGAGTCTGTGCGGGGATGCGCAGCCTGCGTTCAGCCGTCAGCGTGCCTTGGCCCCCCGCGCCCCGGGCGCGGGCGCGGCGAGATCGTTCAGGATCGGGCAATCGGGCCGGTTGTCGCCCGCGCAGGCGTCAACCAGTTCGCCCAGCGTTGCCCTGAGCGCGCGCAGCTCGGCGATCTTGGCGTCAATGCGCGCAAGATGGACCTGCGCCAGTTTCTTCACATCCTCGCTGGCGCGGCTTTCGTCCTCGTAAAGGCCCAGCAGCGCGCGACACTCCTCGATCGTGAAGCCCAGCGCGCGGGCCCGTGCCAGAAACGCCAGCTTGTGAATGTCCTCGGGTGCAAAGGCGCGATAGCCGTTGTCGTCCCGCCGTGGCTTGATCAGCTCGATCTCCTCGTAATAGCGGATCGTTTTTGCCGGCAGTCCGGCGGCTTCGGCGGCTTGACCGATATTCATGGCGCTCCTCATTCGGCTGGCGCCGGGCGCGGGTTCAGATGGTGGGTTTGGCGGGTGGTTTCGGCGATGGCAGGGCGCAATCGGCGCAGGCGCAGGGCATTGCTGACCACGAACACGCTGGACAGCGCCATCGCCGCCGCCGCCAGCACCGGGCTGAGGGTGACACCGAAGGCCGGATACAGCACCCCGGCTGCGACCGGAATCAAGGCGGTATTGTAGGCAAAGGCCCAGAACAGGTTCTGGCGGATGTTGCGCATCGTCCGGCGGCTGACATCCAGCGCGTTCACCACCCCGCGCAGATCGCCCGACACAAGCACCAGATCGGCGCTTTCGATGGCGACATCGGTGCCGGTGCCGATGGCGATGCCGATGTCGGCAGCCGCAAGGGCAGGGGCGTCGTTGATCCCGTCGCCGACAAAGGCCAGCCGCCTGCCGCCCGCGCGCAGGGCGTCGATGGCGGCGACCTTGCCTTCGGGCAGCACCTCGGCCTCGACGGTGTCGATGCCCAGATCGGCGGCGATCGCCTGGGCGGTCATCTTGGCGTCGCCGGTGATCATGGCGACTTGCAGGCCCATGTCATGCAGCGCCGCGATTGCCCCGGCGCTCGACGGCTTGGCGCGGTCGGCCACGGTGATCAGGGCCGCAACCTTGCCGTCGATGGCCGCGTAAAGCGGGGTTTCGCCGCGTGTCGCATGATCTTCGGCGGTTTGCCGAAGGGGCCCAAGCGCGATCCCCTCGCGTTCGAACAGTCGCGCGGCGCCGACAAGGATGTCATGCCCCTCGACACGGGCGCGCGCGCCGAATCCGGTGATCGTGTCGAAATCCTCGGCGCGGGGCAGGTCCAGCCCTTGTGCCTGCGCCGCGCGGACGACGGCCTCGGCGATCGGGTGTTCGGCGCGGGCCTCGACCGCGGCAACGAGGCGCAGAACCGTCTCGGCCGTCCAGTTTCCCGCGGGTTCCAGCGTGACCAGTTCGGGGCGCCCCTCGGTCAGGGTGCCGGTCTTGTCGAAGGCGACGATATCGACCCCCTGAAGCGCCTGAAGCGCATCGCCCCGGCGAAACAGGACACCCATTTCCGCCGCGCGCCCGGTGCCCACCATGATCGAGGTTGGCGTCGCCAGTCCCATCGCGCAGGGGCAGGCGATGATCAGCACCGCGACCGCCGCGACCAGCGCGTGGCTCAGGCGCGGGTCAGGCCCGACGGCCAGCCAGATCGCCAGCGTCAGCAGCGACAGGCCCATCACAGCGGGCACGAAATAAAGCGTCACACGGTCCACCAGCGCCTGGATCGGCAGCTTGGCGCCCTGCGCATCCTCGACCAGGCGGATGATCTGCGCCAGCATCGTATCGGCGCCGACGCGCGTTGCGCGAAAGACCAGTGCGCCGGTGCCATTGACCGTGCCGCCGGTGACGGGCGCGCCGGGTTCCTTGGCGGCCGGCACCGGCTCGCCCGTGATCATCGATTCATCGACATACGAGCGGCCATCGATCACGTCGCCATCCACGGCGATCCGTTCGCCGGGGCGGACATGGATGATGTCGCCGGGCGCGATCTCGTCGATCGCGACATCCTGCACCGTTCCGTCCCGCTCGACCCGCGCGGATTTGGCCTGCATTCCGACCAGGCGCGTGATCGCCGCCCCGGTGCGGCCCTTGGCGCGCGCCTCCAGCCAGCGGCCCAGCAGGATCAGCGTGACGATCACGGCCGCGGCCTCGAAATAGACCGCTGCCGTGCCCGGTGGCAGTAACCCCGGCGCAAAGGTGGATATGGTCGAAAAGCCCCACGCGGCGGCGGTGCCGACGGCGACCAGACTGTTCATGTCGGGCCCGCCCCGCAGCAAGGCGGGAATGCCATGGCGAAAGAACATCAGTCCCGGTCCGAACAGCACCACGCTGGACAGGGCGAACTGGATGATCCAGCTTTCGCGCATGCCGATGGTGGCGTGAACCCAGTCATGAAACGCTGGGATCGCGTGTCCGCCCATCTCAAGCACGAAGACCGGCAGCGTCAACACCAGCGCCAGCAACAGGCGTCGGGCCAGCGACGCGGTTTCGCTGTCGCGCGCGGCACGCTGCTGGCTTCGGGTGGTCTCGCCGACGGGGCGCGCGCGATAGCCGGCTTCGCTGACCGCGCGGGCCAGCGCGTCGGCGCGGTCGGGGCCCGACAGGTGGCGGATCGTGGCGCTTTCGGTGGCCAGGTTGACCGAGGCCGACAGAACGCCGGGCTGGCGCGCCAGAACCCGCTCGACCCGGCCCACGCATGAGGCGCAGGTCATGTCGGCGATGGAAAGCCTGGTTTCGGTCTCCTGCGCCGGATAACCGCCGCTTTCCAGCCGTTCGGCCAGATCCGCCGGGTCGGGGGTGCCGGTCACCCGCAAGGTGCCCTGCGCCAGATTCACCTGGGCCGAGGTCACGCCCTCGGTGGCCTTGGCGATGCGCTCGACCCGGCCGGAGCAGGAGGCACAATTCATGCCCGAAACGTGAAGGGTCAGGGTCTCAGGCGCGGTCATGATCAGGCTCCGGCAGTGGAAAAATCGCGGTCACGACTGGATATGAGGCTTCCAGCGGCTGGAAGGTCAACCCCCTCGCCACGATTTTTCTGCCCGCACATCTACCGGTGCGGGCAACCCTTGTGTCCGGTCCCGCGATCTCGTGCCCTTATTCCGCCTCGGCGTTCTCGCGCGCCTTCTCGACCCGCACGGCTGCGAACTTGAATTCGGGGATCTTGCCATAGGGGTCAAGTGCCGGGTTGGTCAGGATGTTCGCCGCGGCCTCGACAAAGGCGAAGGGCAGGAACACCATGTTTTCGCTGACCGAACGATCGGCGCGGGCCAGCAACTCGATCGTGCCGCGCCGCGTGCTCAGACGCACACGCCCGCCCGGCGCGACCCCAAGGTGTCGCAAGGTGGCCGGGTGCAGCGAACAATTCGCCTCGGGCTCGACGGCATCGAGGACGCGCGAACGCCGCGTCATCGAACCGGTGTGCCAGTGTTCCAACTGGCGCCCGGTGGTCAGGACCATCGGATAGTCGGCATCGGGCAATTCGTCGGGCGCGATGATGCGGGCGGGGGTAAAGCGTGCGCGGCCCGAAGGGCGCGGAAAGCCATCGCCAAAGACAATCGCCTGCCCCGGATCGTCGGGCGCAAGCGAGGGATAGGTCACCGCGCCTTCGCGCTCCAGCCGGTCCCAGGTGATGTTGGACAGCGATTTCATGGTCAGCGCCATTTCGGCAAAGACTTCGCGCGGGTGCTGATAGGTCCAGTTCAGCCCCAGCCGCTTGGCCAGTTCCGCCGTGACCGCCCAGTCGGCGCGCGCCTGTCCGGGCGGCGGCAGCGCCGCACGGCCCAGTTGCACCTGACGGTTGGTGTTCGTCACCGTCCCGGTCTTTTCATAGAACGCGGCGGCGGGCAGGATCACATCGGCATAGTTCGCGGTTTCGGTCAGAAAGATGTCTTGCACCACCAGATGTTCCAGCGCCGCCAGCGCCTCGCGCGCATGGGTGACATCTGGGTCGGACATGGCCGGGTTTTCGCCCAGAATATACATGCCCTTGATCTGGCCGTCATGCACGGCATCCAGGATCTCGGTCACGGTCAGGCCCTTTTCGCCCGAAAATTCGGTATTGTCCCACAAACTGACGAAGCGTTCGCGGATCCGGTCGTCGGACACGTTCTGGTAATCGGGCAGGAACATCGGGATCAGCCCGGCATCCGAGGCCCCCTGCACGTTGTTCTGCCCCCTGAGCGGGTGCAACCCGGTGCCGGGCCGCCCGACATGGCCGCACATCAGGGCCAGCGAGATCAGGCAGCGCGAGTTGTCGGTGCCGTGGATATGCTGCGACACGCCCATGCCCCAGAAGATCATCCCGGCGCGCGACGTGGCGAAGTCGTGCGCCACCGCGCGCAGCGTCTCGGCGGGGATGCCGCAAACCGGTTCCATCGCCTCGGGCGAGAAATCGGCCAGATGCGATGTCATCGCCTCCCAGTTCTCGGTCATGGCCTGGATATACTGCCGGTCGGCCAGCCCTTCGGTCACGATCACATGCATGATCGCGTTGAGCATGGCGACATCCGCGCCCGGCTTGAACTGCAACATATGCGTCGCGTGGCGCTTGAGGGCCTGGCCGCGCGGGTCCATCACGATCAGCTTGCCGCCGCGCTTGGCGAATTGCTTGAAATAGGTTGCGGCAACGGGGTGGTTCTCGACCGGGTTGGCGCCGATGACGATGGCGCAATCGGCATTTGCGATCTCGTTGAAGGTGGCCGTCACCGCGCCCGAACCCACATTCTCCATCAGCGCCGCCACCGATGAGGCGTGGCACAGGCGCGTGCAGTGATCGACATTGTTGTGGCCGAATCCCTGGCGGATCAGCTTCTGGAACAGATAAGCCTCTTCGTTCGAGCATTTGGCCGATCCAAAGCCCGCGACGGCAGCGCCGCCATGGGTCTCGGCCAGCCGTTTCAGCCCGCCCGCGGCGGCGTCCAGCGCCTCGTCCCAGCTGGCCTCGCGGAAATGGGTCAGCGGGTTTTCGGGGTCCACGTCGAGCCCCTTGGGGGCGTCGTCGCGCCGGATCAGCGGCACGGTCAGCCGGTGCGGGTGGTGGATGTAGTCAAAGCCGAACCGGCCCTTGACGCACAACCGCGCCTCGTTCGCGGGGCCGTTGATGCCCTCGACATGGGTGATCCGCCCGTCCCGGACCTTGAGCGAGACCTGACAGCCCACGCCGCAGAACGGGCAGATCGAACGGGTTTCGTGCTCATGCGCGGCACTGTCGCCCTGTTGCGCGTCGTCCAGCACGGTTGCCGGCATCAGCGCGCCGGTGGGGCAGGCCTGCACGCATTCGCCGCAGGCGACACAGGTGCTGTCGCCCATCGGGTCGTCGAAATCGAACACCGGCCAGGCGTCATGGCCGCGCCCGGCCATGCCGATCACGTCGTTGACCTGCACCTCGCGGCAGGCGCGCACGCACAGCCCGCACTGGATACAGGCATCCAGGTTGACGCGCATGGCCACATGGCTGTCGTCCGGGACCGGGATGCGCCCGGCCTCCAGCGTCGGAAAGCGGTTGTCGTGAACGCCCTGTGCCTCGGCCATGGCCCACAGATGGCTGGAGCGGTCATGCGCCGCCGCCCGTTCGGGCTGGTCGGCCAGCAACAGCTCCATTACCAGAGCGCGCGATTTCCTGGCGCGTTCGGTCGCGGTATGCACCACCATCCCCTCGGCCGGTTCGCGGATGCATGATGCCGCCAGAACACGCTCGCCCTCGATCTCGACCATGCAGGCGCGGCAGTTGCCGTCGGGGCGATAGCCGGCCGCGGGTTTGTGGCACAGATGCGGAATGACCAGTCCACGGCCGTTGGCGACCTCCCAGATGGTCTGGCCGGGTTCGGCGGTGACGTCGCGGCCATCGAGTGTGAATGTGACGCTCATGTCTTGATCTCGATTTCCATGAAGCTCAGCGGTGCGTCAGCGCCATTGATCACGTTGTGCGACACCCCTGCCGGGCGCGAATAGGGTACGCCCATCTGCAACGCGGTCTCGCTGATCGTTCCGGTGTCGTCGGCGATGCGCAGCAGCCCGTCGGTCAGCGGGACGATCACATAGGGCAGGGCGTGGACATGGTGGCCGGTCTCGTCGCCGGGACCGAAATCGAAACGCGTTACCAGAACGCGTGCGTCGTCGATCAGTCGGGTTGCCTTTGCCTGTGCCATCAGATCTCCTCGGGGAAATGTTGCATCACCAGCCGGATCGGGTTCGGCGCGGCCTGACCCAGCCCGCAGATCGAGGCATCGGCCATGACGGTGCACAATTCATCCAGCAGGTCGCGGTTCCAATGCGGCGCCTGCATCAGCTTGACCGCCTTTTCGCAGCCTGCCCGGCAGGGGGTGCACTGGCCGCAGCTTTCATCCTCGAAAAAGCGCAGCATGTTCAGCGCCGCGTCGCGCGCGGAGTCGTGATCCGAAAGAACCACCACCGCGGCCGAGCCGATGAAACTGCCATGCGGTTGCAACGTGTCGAAATCCAGCGGCACGTCGGACAGGCTGGCCGGCAGCAGCCCCGAGGACGGCCCGCCCGGCTGATAGGCCTTGAACCTGTGCCCTTTGGCCATGCCGCCGGCGGCGTCGATGATGTCGGTGATGGTCGATCCGGCAGGCAACAGGTAGACACCGGGCTGCGCCACCCGGCCACTGACCGAATAGCTGCGCAAGCCCTTGCGCCCGTTCTTTTCAACCGAATTCAGGATCTGCGGCCCTTCGCGGCAGATGCGCGCGATCCAGTGCAGCGTTTCGACATTGTGCACCAGCGTCGGCTGGCCGAACAGGCCGACCTGCGCAACATAGGGGGGACGATGGCGCGGAAGGCCGCGCTTGCCCTCGATCGATTCCAGCATCGCGCTTTCTTCGCCGCAGATATAGGCCCCGGCCCCGCGCCGCAGTTCAATGTATCCGGGCGCGGCGATCCCCGCGGCCTCAAGCGCGGCGATCTCGCGGCGCAGGATTTCCAGCACCGCCGGGTATTCGTCGCGCATGTAGAGATAGCAGCGCTCGGCCTCGACCGCCCAGGCCGCGATCAGCATCCCCTCCAGCATCAGATGCGGCGTGCGCTCCAGGTAGTAGCGATCCTTGAAGGTTCCCGGCTCGCCCTCGTCACCATTCACCGCCAGGTAGCGCGGCCCCGGATTGGCGCGCACGAACCCCCATTTCTTGCCCGAGGGGAAGCCCGCACCACCCAGCCCGCGCAGACCGGCCTCCAGCAGCGTCTGCTGCACCGCTTCCCAGTTGCCACCGGCGCGCAGGGCGTCCAGCCGGGCATAACCACCCGTGGCGCGATACGCCTCCAGCCCTTCGTAATCGGGGATCACGGGATGAAAATCGCCGGTTGCGATGATTTCGGCGATGGCCTCGGGCGTGGCGTGATCGACGTGGCGGTGGCCCAGTTCGACCACCGGGGCGGTGTCGCACCGGCCCATGCAGGGCGCGCGCAACACGCGCACCCGCGCCGGGTCATGGCCAGCCTCAAGGGCCTTCAGCAAGGCTTCGGCCCCCGCAATCTCGCACGCCAGCGAGTCGCAGACGCGGATCGTCAGGTCGGGTGGCGGGGTGTCACCCTCGCGGATCGGATCGAAATGGGCGTAAAAGGTCGCGACCTCCCAGACCTCGGCCATCGACAGGCGCATCTCATGCGCCAGTGCACGCAGATGCGGGGCGGACAGGTGGCCATGGGCATCCTGGATCAGGTGCAGGAACTCGATCAAGAGATCGCGCCGGCGGGGCCGGTCGCCCAGAAGCGAACAGATTTCGGCATGGGCGTCATCGTCAAGCTGCCGGCCCTTGGGCGTGGCCCGGCCCTTGCCGCGGCCCGATTTCCAGACGCCGCGCTGTGGCTCTGCCCCGGGGTCGGCCTTGTCCAGCGGTGCCATGCCTGTTCCTTTCGGTTCTGCCACGCGGTTCTGCGGGCGTCATGGCCAGCGAACCCCGGCAAGTCAATATCGCCGAACCGTCTATTGATAGGGATTTCCTATCAAAAGGGCGGCTTGGACTGAGTGCCATGACCGGGCGCAACAGGATCGGCGAAAGGCGTCGCAATCCAGCCGTCAAGCGACCTTTTCGCCATGCGCCACCTGGGCGCGGCACCAGTCGATCACCGCATCGGCTTGCGGCGGCAGGGGCGTGCCCATCCCCTCGCTGAAGGTTTCGAAACCGTCCAGGTTGACCTTGTTCACCGCGGTCAGAACCGGAACGCCGGTCGCCAGCGCGTGGCCGATCACCGGGCGGAAGCCGCGGCCCTCCAGCTCGGCCTTGCCGAACTTGTTGATCAGCAGAAGCTTCGGTCCCTGCTCAAGTGCGCGTTCGACCAGGCCCACGGCCTCTTCCAGGCCCTGCGGGTCCAGCCGGCAACCGCGCGACATTGGGCCAAGGCTTTGCGAGATGCGCACCCGCGCGGCCATCGCCAGAACCTGAAGGTCCATATCGCAGCGGGTCGCGGGCCCGGTGTCGGAATTGATCTGCACGACACCGGCCAGCGGCCAGCCCTCGGCGCCCAGGCGGGCCGCAACCTCGGCCATGAGCCGGTCAACCGCCCCGCGTTCCGCGCCGATCACATATCCCAGCATCGCCCTGCGCGCCCCCGTCTTGCAACCGCGGCCAGCCCTTGTCTGGCCCATCGGCCTGATACATAGTCCCACGGGACCAGAAAGACAGTTCATGATCAAGCCCCTTCCGCTTCTTCCCGACCCGGCCGCGCCGCGCCTGACCCGGCGCATCAGTGGCACCGATCACACCGGTGCCGCGCTCGATATCAGCGTGGTCGAGGAACGCCCCTTGACGATCTTTCTGAACGCGCAGGAGATCGTCACCGCCATGACCATCGGGGATTACCCCGAATACCTGGCGCTGGGGTTTCTGCGTAATCAGGGGATGCTGCGCGCCGATGACGTGGTGACGGGCGTCGATTATGACGACGAGATCGAAACCGTCGTCGTGCGGACCCGGCGCGCGACCTCGTATGAGGAAAAGGTGAAAAAGAAGACCCGCACCTCGGGCTGTGCGGTGGGCACGGTCTTTGGCGACATGATGGAGGGGCTGGAGGGGCTGACGCTGCCGCCGGCAGAGCTGCGCACAAGCTGGCTTTACGCGCTGGCCAAGGCCGTCAACACCACCCCCTCGCTTTACCTGGAGGCCGGGGCGATCCATGGCACGGTGCTGTGCCGGCGCGACCAGATGCTGGTCTACATGGAGGATGTCGGCCGCCACAACGCGGTCGACAAGATCGCGGGCTGGATGTTTCGCCATGACGAAGGCGGGGCCGACAAGATCCTGTACACGACGGGCCGGCTGACCTCGGAAATGGTGATCAAGACCGCGCAGATGGGCATTCCGGTGCTGGCTTCGCGCTCGGGCTTCACCGCATGGGGCGTCGAGATCGCGCGCCAGACGGGATTGACATTGATCGGGCGGATGCGCGGGCAACGTTTTGTCTGCCTGTCGGGCGAGGATCGGCTGATCCGCGATGCCGACCTTGCGCAGATTGGCGAGGAAAGCGCGCGCCACCGACGCAAGGCCGCGCAGGATGACTGAGACGGTCGCGCCCGCACGCATCGCGCAGGCCCTGGAGGCCGCGCGCGCGTTGATCGCGGTGCATGGCGCCGAGGGGCGACACCACATCGCGGCGGCGGTGCTGAGCGATGACGGGGCGATGCACCTGGGCATCAGCCTGGAATCGACGGTTCGCTGGGCGTCGATCTGCGCCGAACCGGGCGCGGTGTCGCGCGCCATGATCGACGCGCCGGGCGCTGCCATCATCGCCACGATCGCGGTCAATCGCGACGGCGCGATCGTGCCGCCGTGTTCGCGCTGCCGCGAGTTGCTGGCCGATTTCGCCCCACATGCGCAGATCGCGCTGCCCGACCCGGCGGGATGGCGGCTGGTGGCACTGGCGTCGCTCATGCCCTATCCATACAAGGGGTTGCTGCGGTTCGATGGAGATCAGGCATGAGCGCGGTTCTGGGCGTGATCCTTGCCGGCGGGCAAGCGACGCGGATGGGCGGTGGCGACAAGGGATTGCGCGTGGTCGCCCATGCCCGGCTCATGGATCATGTGATCGACCGGCTGGCGCCACAGGTCGCGGCGCTGGCGATCAACGCCAACGGCGACCCGGCGCGGCTGGCCGAGTTTGGCCTGCCGATCCTGCCCGACACCGTGCCCGACCATCCCGGCCCGCTGGCCGGGGTGCTGGCCGGGCTGGATTGGGCGGCGGGGCAGGGCGCGCGCGCGATCGTGACGGCGGCGGCGGATACGCCGTTCTTTCCGCGCGATCTGGTGGCGCGTTTGCAGGCGGCCGCGGGCCCCTCGGGCCTGGCGCTTGCCGCCAGCCCCGATGCCGAAGGCACGATCCGCCGTCACCCGACCTTTGGCCTGTGGCCTGTGGACCTGCGCGCGGATCTGCGCGCGGCCCTGGCGCAGGGGCTTCGCAAGATCGTGCTCTGGACCGATCGCCATGGCGCCGGGCAGGCAGTGTTTCCATCGGATCCGTTCGATCCGTTTTTCAACGTCAACACCCCCGAGGACATTTTGCGCGCCCAGGAACTGGCGGGGCGGGTATGAAGGTCTATGGCGTCACCGGCTGGAAAAACACCGGCAAGACCGGCCTGATGGAGCGGCTGGTCACAGAGATCACGGCGCGCGGCCTGTCGGTTTCGACGATCAAGCATGCCCACCACGACACCGAGATCGACCATCCGGGGCGCGACAGCCATCGCCACCGCCAGGCCGGTGCGCGCGAGGTGCTGGTTTCTTCCCCCGTGCGCTGGGCCTTGATGCACGAATTGCGCGGCGCGAATGAGCCCTCTCTGGACGATCTGCTGGCGCGGCTTTCGCCCGTCGATCTGGTTCTGATCGAGGGCTACAAGCGCGCGCCCCATCCCAAGATCGAGGCCCACCGCGTTGAAACCGGCCGCGACTTGCTTGCCGTACACAGCCCGAGCGTGCGCGCGCTCGCCAGCAATGCGGATCCGGGCGATCCGGTGCTGGCCGGTCTGACGGTGCCGGTTCTGGCGCTTGACGATACCTGCGCGATCGCCGATTTCCTCCTTCGCGACCTGGGGTTTGCATCATGAGATTTGATCGTATCGCCATTCTGGACTGGTCTGCAGCCTCAAGTCCCAAACGCGGCAAGGATTCGATATGGCTTGGCCTTGCCGGACCGGATGGCGTGCGCGCCGAAAACCTGCCCACGCGGTCCGCCGCCGAGGACCGGCTGCGGACCCTGATTCAGGCGGCACTTGATGCGGGCGAACGGCTGCTGATCGGCGCCGATTTTGCCTTTGGCTATCCCGCGGGATTTGCCGCGCATCTGACCGGCCGGGCCCAGTCGCTGGCGGTCTGGGAGTGGCTGGCGGGGGCGATCGCGGACGACGCGCAGAACCGATCGAACCGGCTGGCCGTCGCCGCAGGGATCAATCGGCGTTTTCCGGGGGCGGGGCCGTTCTGGTTCAACCCGACCCGGCTGGATCTGCCTGACCTGCCGCGTCGCGCAAGTGCGTGCCAGGGTCACGGCGATCTGGCCGAATTCCGTGCGACCGACCGCGCCGCGCGTGGCGCACAATCGGTCTGGAAGCTGGGCGGGGCCGGTGCGGTAGGCAGTCAGACCCTGACCGGCTTGCCGGTCCTGTGGCGGCTGCGCGGCGGCTTTGCCGGGCAGGTGGCCGTCTGGCCGTTCGAGCCGGTGGAAACGTCCCCCGTCGTGCTGGCCGAGGTCTTCCCATCCGTCCTTTCCGCGCAGGTCGAAAGCGTCATGAGCGCGCAGCCGATGGTGCGGGATGAAGCGCAGGTGAGGCTTCTGGCGGAAACGCTCTGGCACGTGCAGGCGACGGATGCGGGGCTGGCCGCGCTGTTTGCCATGCCGCGCGACGCCAAAGTGCATGAAGAAGGGTGGATTCTGGGTGCCGGCCACGAGGCCACATTGAAAACCGCCGCGCAACAGGTGGCCCAACCCGCCGGCCTGACCCCGCCGCGCCTGCGCGATGATTGTTTCGCCATGCCGCAAGGGGTGGAATGGGTGCCGGTGGATGAGGCATTGGGGCGCCTGCGCGCGGCTCTGGTGCCGCTGACCGGGGTCGAGACCGTGGCGCTTGCGCAGGCCGGTGGCCGGGTGCTGGCATCGGATGCCACGGCCCGCCGCGCCAACCCGCCTCAGGCGAACGCGGCCGTCGATGGCTATGGCTTTGCCCATGCCGCGCTGGACGGGCCCGGCCCCTATACCCTGCCGCTGGTCGCCGGGCGGGCGGCGGCGGGGCAGCCCCTGGCCGATGCGGTGCCGCCGGGGCAGGCGGTGCGCATCCTGACCGGCGCGATCCTGCCGCAGGGCGTGGATACCGTCGTGCTGGACGAGGATTGCGCCACTGACGGTCATCGCGTGGCCTTTGACGGGCCGGTCAGGCCGCGCGCCAATACCCGCCGCGCGGGCGAGGATGTGGCGGCAGGCGCCATGGCCCTGGCGCCGGGCCGGGTGCTTGGTGCGCCCGATCTGGCGCTCATGTCGGCGCTTGGCATCGGGCAGGCGACGGTCTTTCGCAGGTTGCGCGTTGGCGTCTTGTCCACCGGCGACGAGATCGTCGCCAACCCGGCCGCCCCGGCCGCGCCGCACCAGGTTTTCGACGCCAACCGCCCCATGCTTATGGACATCGCGCGCCGCTGGGGGTTCGTGCCGGTCGATCTGGGCCATGCGCCCGACGACCCCGCGCGCATCGCCGCGGCGCTGGATCGCGGCGCGCGCGAGGCCGATGTGATCCTGACCTCCGGCGGGGCCTCGGCCGGGGATGAGGACCATGTTTCGCGCCTGCTGCGAGACCGCGGCACCTTGTCAAGCTGGCGCATCGCCCTCAAGCCCGGACGACCGCTGGCATTGGCCTTGTGGAATGGTGTGCCGGTGCTGGGGCTTCCTGGAAACCCGGTTGCGGCCTTTGTCTGCACACTGATCTTCGGTCGTCCGACCCTGTCGCGGATGGCCGGCAGCGGATGGCGGCAACCGCAAGGCTTTGATGTGCCCGCGGCCTTTTCCAAGACCAAGAAGCCGGGCCGGCGCGAATACCTGCGCGCACGGATCAATGCCCATGGCGCGGCCGAGGTGTTCGCCTCGGAAGGGTCGGGCCGGATCAGCGGGTTGAGCTGGGCCGACGGGCTGGTGGAACTGCCCGACGATGCGGCGCAGATTGAGCCGGGAACGCCCGTACGCTATCTGCCGTTCGCAAGCTTCGGCTTGTGACTCAGCTCCGGCGGATCAGCCAGGCGGTCGCCTCGCCCTCGGGGGTGTTGCCCAGCAGGGCATGCCCGGATTCGGCGCAGAAATGGGGCACATCCACCGCCGCGGCCGGATCGGTTGCCAGCAGCCGCAAGACCTGCCCCGGCTGCATACCCATCAGCCGCTTTCGCGCCTTGAGCACCGGAAGCGGACACAACAGGCCGCGCGCATCGATTTCCTGATCCCAGTCCATGGCGCTGATCTAACCCCGGTTGCGCAGCCTGTCCATCACCACCGTTCGTCGGGCACCCGCGACAGAAACCCCGGCGGGCGTCGCGCGACCCAGGCGATGAACCGCGCGATCCGGGGATGGCTGCGCAGGGCGGCGATGGTGTTGTCGTCGCGCGCCAGGTCCGCCTCGCGCAGGGTCGCGTGGTTTTCCTTGTGGCAGATGCGGTGCCGCAACACCACCGGCCCGCCCTTGCCGCCTTTCAGCCTGGGCACCAGGTGGCAATCCTCGCACGCGATGCCGCCACGGCCAGAGCCACGAAGGGTTGTCTCGAATGGTTGCGGGCGCGCCGCCTCCTGCAGCGCGCCCGCCGGTCGGCCCGCCCCCTCCTCTGGTCGGCGGGCCGGTATCAGGCGGCTCAGTTGCGCGCCTTGTCCACCATCTTGCCCTTGGCGATCCAGGGCATCATGGCGCGCAGCTTTTCGCCCACCTGTTCGATCTGGTGCTCGTCGTTGAGGCGGCGGGTGGCCTTGAACATCGGCTGGCCAACCGCGTTTTCCTGCATGAAGTCGCGCACGAACTTGCCGGTCTGGATGTCGGTCAGCACCTCTTTCATCCGCGCCTTGGTCTCCGCATAGGGCAGGATGCGCGGGCCGCTGACATATTCGCCGTACTCGGCAGTGTTCGAGATCGAGTAGTTCATGTTGGCGATGCCGCCCTCATAGATCAGATCGACGATCAGCTTCACCTCGTGCAGGCATTCGAAATAGGCCATTTCCGGCTCATAGCCGGCCTCGACCAGCGTCTCGAACCCCATTCGGATCAATTCGACCAGCCCGCCGCACAGGACCGCCTGTTCGCCGAACAGGTCGGTTTCGCATTCCTGGCGGAAATTGGTCTCGATGATCCCCGAGCGCCCGCCACCGATGGCGGAACAATACGACAGGCCGATCTCCAGCGCCCGGCCCGTCGCATCGTTGTTCACCGCGACCAGGCAGGGTACGCCGCCGCCCTTGACATATTCCGACCGCACGGTGTGGCCGGGGCCCTTGGGTGCCATCATGATGACATCGACGCCCGGCTTGGGCTCGATCAGGCCGAAATGCACGTTCAGACCGTGGGCAAAGGCAATGGCGGCGCCTTCGCGCAGGTTGTTGTGCACATGTTTCTTGTAGGTCTCGGCCTGCAATTCATCGGGCATGGTGAACATGATCAGGTCGCACCAGGCGGCGGCCTCGGCGATGCCCATGACCTGAAGGCCCTCGCCCTCGGCCTTCTTGGCGCTGGGCGAGCCCTCGCGCAGCGCCACCGCCACGTTCTTCACGCCCGAATCGCGCAGGTTCAAGGCATGGGCGTGTCCCTGGCTGCCATAGCCCAGGATCGCCACCTTCTTGTCCTTGATCAGGTTGATGTCGCAATCGCGGTCATAATACACGCGCATGATGGGTCCCCTCGTTTGATTGACGGGGGCATCATAGGTGGCTTCCTCAAAAATCGGTTGCAAAAACCATTGAAAATTGCCGAAAATTGATTGTATTAATGCGCATATTATAGGGAAATGATCAATTTCATGCGCGCAGATGATGCAGACCGGCGCCTGCTGCGCCACCTTCAGGGCGATCCGGGTCAGTCCATGGCCGATCTGGCCGCCCGCACCGGCATGGCCGAGGCCACGGCCTCGCGCCGCGTCGAACGGCTGCGCGGGCGCGGCATCATTGTCGGGCAGGTCGCGGTGATCGATTGGCGCAAACTCGGCTGGGAGGTGGAAGTGTCGTTGCGCGTCACCCTCGACAAGACCGATCCGCGCGCCTTCGACGATTTCATCGCCGCGGCCCGGCGGGTTCCCGAAGTGCTGGAAATCCAGACATTTCTGGGCCGTGTCGATGTCCGCTTGAACGTGATTGCCCGCGACATGGCGCATTATCAGCAGATCTACCGCGCCCGTATCCTGACCTTGCCGCATATCAGTGATATCGAGGCGTTGATGCATGTGGCGCGGATCAAATCCGACGAGGTGCTGCCGCTGTGATCGAGCTTGATACCATCGACCGCCTTATCCTGCGCGAACTGGTGCGTGACGCCACCCAATCGGCAAGCGCCATGGGCCGTGCGCTCGGCCTGTCGCAGCCTGCTGCATGGCGACGTCTGCAACGCCTGCGCGAAACCGGGGTGATAAAGGGCCAACGCCTTGAGTTGGATCACGAAAAGCTGGGCTTTGGCGTCACGGTGTTTCTGGGCGTCAAGCTGGCCACCAGGGGCCGGATCAGCCTG
>LJSV01000028.1 GCA_001314715.1 Rhodobacteraceae bacterium HLUCCA12
CGGCCCTTGATCGCCCAGATGCGGCGGGCGAGCCGGGTGCGGCAGAACTCGTAGGCCATCTTGGTGTGGTGGCCGCCGGTGTCGATGGCGGCGGCGCGCACGGGCAGGTCGAGCCCCGCGGGATGCGGGAAGGTCGCCTGCAGCACCATGTCGAGGTCGGACCACAGGCGCGGCCCGGACGGATCGCCCCAGAGCACGCGGTAGTCGATCACCCATGCCTCCTCATCGCGGCCCCATCCGACGATTTGCACCTCGATCCGGTCGCCCTGCACGTCGACGCCCGCGGTCAGCACAGCCGCGCTGGCGGGCAGCGCCTCGCCCCAGTTCTCGCGCCGGGCCATCAGCGGGTCGGCCGGAACGGTGTCGCCTGCCTGGTCCTCCCAGGACTCGCCCAGCTTGGTGTTGACCCAGACCTGCAGGCGGGGCGGGTCCTTGCGGACGCGGCCGTGCTCGGCGGCGATCTCGGCCCATGTCTCCCACGGCGAGTAGAGAGCGGAGAGGTGGAAGCCCGCGGTGCGGCCGTCGCCCTCGGCGGTCGCACGCCACTCGCCTGCGGCCAGCAGGCGAGGCTTCTCGTGCTCGTGATGGACCCCACCGCAGGCCTCGCAGACCAGATGCGCCTGGTCGCGCCGCCCCTCGGACCAGCGGATGCGCGCCCAGGTGATCGGGGCCATCTCGCCGCAATGCAGGCAGGGGACGTGGTAGAAGCGCCGGTCGCTGTGCTCGAACGCTGCCTCGATGCGGGAGTGGCCCTTCAGCGTGGGCGTGGACACCATGTAGATCTTGCGCCGCCCGCGGAAGGTGGCCGTGCGCTGGATCGCCAGATCGACCGGATCGCCCTCGCCATCGGCGTCGCCGGGATAGCCGTCCACCTCGTCGAGGAAGAGGTAGCGGACGGGCGTCGAGCGCAGTCCGACGGCGCTGTTCGCGCCGGTCATCACCAGCTGACCGCCGGGGAAGGATTTTCGGAACAGGCTGTTGCCCGCGTCGCGGGAGCGGGGCGCGGCGACCAGTTCGCGCAAGGCTGGCGTGGCCTCGATCAGCGGGTCGATGCGGACGGTGGTGTTCCGGCGCACCATGTCGAGCGACGGCATCACCAACATGGCGATGCCGGGGGCGTTCTGGATGATGTAGCCCAGCCAGTTCAGCCCAGCCTCCGAGCCGCCGGTCTGCGCGCCTTTCATCAGCACGACGCGCTCGTATGGGCTGGCGGTCGAGAGCGCGTCCATCACGGCGCGCAGATAGGGCGTGCGGTCTGTGCGCCAGCGTCCCGGCTCGGCCGAAGTTGGCGGCAGGATGCGGTGCCGGTCGGCCCAGTCCGAGACCGGGATCGGCGGTTCCGGGCGGATGCCGCGCCGCCAGGCGAGGTCGATCTCAGGCACCATCGCCGAAGCTCCCGAGCGGCAGGTCGGCCAGATGTTCGAGATGCTCGCGCATCATCCGGTCGAGCGCGGCGAAGGTGGCACGGGGATCGGCGCCGAGCTCGGCCGCCAGCAGGGGCGCCGTGCGCTGAACCCACGCCAGATGCGCGTCGCGTTCGGCACGGGCGCGCGCGAACACGGTCCTGGTGGCTGCTGCGGTCTCGACCAGCTGGCCCTGTTCGCGCTCGAACGCGAGCTTGGCCCGCTGCACCTTCACGATCTCATGCAGCCGCTTGGCCTCGGCCAGCGTGGTCGCCGCACGGGTCGGGCTGACGACGCCGCCCTTGTTGCGCCGTGCCGGGTCGAGGTTGTCCTCGATCCAGGCGAGCCCCACCGCTACGTCGATCCGCCCGTCCGCGCGCACCGGCAGCCCCTCGGCCACCAGCTGCGAGATGCGGCCCTTGGTGAGCCCCACGCGAGCGGCGAAGGCTGTCTTGGTCTCGGTCCCGTCGAGTTTAGGCATGACCGGCCCTCACGCTGGCGGGCTTATGCGCTGCGCGTCCCCACATAAGGATCTGCGCAGGAGGAACCGCCCGGCGGCCCGCGATCCGGCGTTCCCGATGGCTAACGGCGGTTCTGAAGTTCTCGCGGGCTGTGCCGGGCGTCGCCGTCCGTTGACGAGTTGTCTGGTGGGTTTGGTGGAGATCAGGGGTTTGTTTCGGCCCGCTCCTGAAAACTGTCACGTCATGCGTCGCGGCGTGATGCATGGCGTCACGTGTCGCGACCTTCCACGTTGCTGACACTTCGGGCGACAAACACAGATATCGGCCGGGACAAATCCCTGATCGCCACCAAACCCACCAGACGGATCGGGAATGAACGTCACGCATCGGCACGGCTCCGGAGAGTTTCAGAACCGCCGTTGACCGGCGCGGCGTCCGATGTCGCGTGTTCCAGCTGCCAGCGTGTGTGCCCTGCCGACACTCCTGCGTTGATCAGGCGCAGCCCTCCCACGATCCGGTTCTGATGCGACCCGATCCACTTGCCGAGCCGCCTGCCGTTGATCGCGCCGCCTTCGCCCGCGACCCGCAGCAGGGCCTCGCGGAATTCGGGGTGCACGAACTCGGCGCGCCCGTAGAGCTGCGGTCGCTGCTCCGTCGCGCGCTCGATCACGTCGCGGACGTTGGCGGGCTGCAAGCCGATCACCTCGCGCCAACCTTCCAGGACCGCGGTCAGCGCCTCCAGCTTCGGGTCGGCGCCCCGCATGCCTTCCATCGTATCGCAGGGATCGGCCTGCCCCAGCCAGATCAGGGCGTCGCGGACCCAGCGCGACCAGTCGGTGAAGGAGCCGAGCGGCGCGCGCTGCTGCGGTCGGCCTGCGATGTGGAAGGCCCGCAGGACGGTCAGCCCGGCCGAGACGTAGTCGCCGCGCCGCTCGGTCACCATGGCGAGCGGATCGCGGTCGAAGGCGCGGAGCTCGGGCCGCTCCAACCCGGCGTCGAGCGTGGCCCGAAGCGCGCGGCGGGTCATGTCGCCCTCGAAGGTCAGGTTGTTGCCGGTGGCGAAGATGGCCGCGTTACTCGGGACCTCGGCGTTCACGGACTTGCCGAGGATCCGGACCTTGAGGCTCGTCTGCGTCATGGTCTGGCAGAGAAGCTCGCCGCCCAGCGGTTCCTCACAGTTGTCGATGGCGATCAGCACGTCGCCCGCGATCAGTGCCGCGCCCAGCCGCTTCTCCATTTCCTCTTCGGACTTGCCCTGCGCGATCACGGGCGCGGGCCGGGCGGTGGCGATCAGGCTCGCGAGGTCCACCAGCATCGATTTGCCCGTGCCCGCTGTCGGCGCGTTGAAGCCGTGCAGCGGCGCGGTGGGCAGCGAGCGGCGCACCAGCGCGGTCAGGATGGCCGACAGGGCGACGGCGCGATCCCCGTCCGTGACGAAGGGGAAGGTGGAGATCAGATCCTTGAGGTAGGCCAGAGCGCGCAGCGCCATGTCGCGGTCGGGATCGCGCGGGAGCGCTGGGAACCGGACGTCCTGCGGATCGAACAGCAGCCCGGTCTGCGCGTCATAGCCCGGCAGGTCGAGGATCGATCCGTCGGCGCGCAGGGTCGGGCAATTGATGATTCCGGTCAGCACTGGCAGTCGCCACTGGCCCTCGCGCGCAAGGAAGGTCTCCGCGATCCTGTGCGGGCAGTCGGTGCTGAGCCACTCGCCCTCACGCTTGTCGAACCGCTTCCAATTCGCCGCGCGGGTGAAGGCCTCGGCCATGTGGTGCGCCTTGACGTCGACCAGCCGGGGCGCGTCGACAGTGCGCCCATCCGAGACCGCCACCGGCACCATCGCCGGGCGCACCACCATGCTGCCTCGCTGATAGTAGCCGAGCCCGGCCTGCATCAGCGCGCCCTCGGCCATGTCGACGGCCCGGTGCAGGAAGCCCGCAAAGATGCGGATCACCGGGCGGCCGTCTCCGTCGTCATCGTCGGCATCCTGGCCGTCTGGAATACGAGCGCGCGAGGTTCGCACCCGCTCCACCCGTTCCGCGCGCCAGCCGTTCTGCCGTGCGAGCCAGAACAGCGTGCCCACGGTCACGCTGCGCACGGACGAGAAGCTGTCCCATTTCTCGGCGGTATATTCCGGATCGTTCTTGTCCGCCCGCGCCGACCATTCCTCCCACAGGTCGCGACCTTCCGGTCCGAGCGCGGCGTAGAGCGCGAGCCCGACCTTGATCCAGTCGTCATAGGGCAGGTCGTCGTTGGGGATGTGAGCGACGGCCTCCTCGACCAGCTCGCGCGACGGCGCCTGGTTCCTCTTGAGCCCCGCGGCCTTGCGGCCCTCGCGCTCGATCTCGCGGCGATCGGCCGTGCTGTAGCCGCCGACCTTGCGCAGATACTTCTCGGCCGCGGCGATGAAGGCCGCACACCGCTCCTTCGTGACCGGCGGCAGTGCGTGCAGCGGCACATCGAGCGGCGAGCATTCGGGCCAGTAGTAGGGCGCCTTCGTGTCCGGGTGGATGCCGAAGGCGACGAACTGCTGCCCGGTCGCCAGTATCTCGACGCGCGCCACCGTGCCGTCGAGCATGTGAAACTCGGGCGTCTGGATCTTGTCGAAGGGCTCGTCCGTCCGGAAGGTCAGCAGGATCTTCGGCGCGCGCCCGATCCGGCAGGCGGGTGTCATGCCGAGCATCTCGGTCGCGATGCAGGTTACCCGGTGGGCGTGCTGGTGATCGAGCACGTCGATGTCGATGCCCACCAGTGTCCCGCAGAGCAGGCCGGTGTTGGTGCAGTTGCGCTGCGCCCTCGTCCAGCGGGCGATCTCGGCCTCGTCTGCGCTGGCGCAGACGGTCTCCCAGCCCTTCATCATCGGCCGCTTGCCCGCCGCCTTCATGGCGACGTGCGCACCCAGCACCGGCACCGGGCGATAGCCGTGGCGATGCAGCTGCAGGCGCAGTTCGGTCGGATCCTCAAGCTCGGCGGCGGGCGGCGCGGTGGACGCCTCCGCCGACGCCTCGGCATGGGCCATGTCTTCGGTCGTGCGGATGTCGTCCTCCATGGCTCACTCCGCGTCCAGGACCCAGGCGGCGAAGTCGTCGTTCCAGTGCTCCTCCGGCCCGTCGCCGCTGCCGACGAACCGGACGAAGCCGTAGTAGACCTTGCCGGCAAGATGCCGCGGGTCGCGCTCGTAGGCCGTGGTGGCCCGCAGATCGTGCTCGAGCTCGGCGCGGAGCCTGTCCAGCGCAGCGAGAGACCGGTCAGCCTCTTGATAGGTCAGGGTGCCGGGCACGGCCGAGGTCATGACGTGCATCAGCGCGTCGCGGCACTCGCGGAGGCGATTGCCGATGACGACGTGATCGTCGGTCGAAAGCGGGACGCGGAAATCGCTCATCGCGCGGCCTCCTGCTGCTCGATCCAGTCGAGAAGCCGCGATTTCCGCGCGCAGATCACGTTGCCCATGCGGAACGTGGGCATCCGAACCTTGGCCTCGCTGGCGTAGTAGTAGACCTTCCGCCGCTCCTTCGCGTCGCCGAAGACGAAGAGCGCGATGGCGTCAGCGCCTCGCAGCAAATCCTCGGCCAGCGTCGGGCAAACCTCTCCTGTGGCGGGTCCAGCCCGCAAATGCTCCTGCATGTCCTGTCCTCCTAGGTGCGGATCAACGCGCCGAGGCGATTGATCGTATGGTGCGTCACGGCGAATGAGATCATCGCGTCCCCGCCGCTGATGTAGCTTTCGGCTTCAATTCTTTTCCGTTCTGGTCCTTCCGGCAGATAGAACCGGGCGAGCATTGCGAGCTGCGGATAGCCCCGCCCGTCTTCGTCGTACTGGAAGGCGATCTTGCCGGTGTGGAACCGGCGTTCGATTTCGATACGGAGATTGGCGTCCGTG
The DNA here is from genome assembly GCA_001314715.1 of Rhodobacteraceae bacterium HLUCCA12. Taxonomy (GTDB): domain Bacteria; phylum Pseudomonadota; class Alphaproteobacteria; order Rhodobacterales; family Rhodobacteraceae; genus Pararhodobacter. The sequence continues at coordinate 5,741 of LJSV01000028.1, forward strand.
AGGTGCGCCATGGTCTCCGTGAGGATGCTGAGCCGCACGGCCTCGATCAGACCCGCGACGGTTTCTCCGAAGCTTTGCTCCTCCGCGCCATCCGGCATCATGATGTCGAGGATCGGTAGCGGTAGCGGCGCCCAGTCCTCCCGCTGGTCCTCGGGCAGGTCCACCGTCGTGATGATTTCCTCCTGCGGCAGCGGCCAGAACGTCTCGACGGCACGGACAGCGTTCTTCACCTGGTCCGCGGCCATGATGGCGATCAGCAGGCGGGCGCAATCCGTCGCCGTCATCATGGCCGCCCCCGGCCCGCGCCCACCGGTCGAGAGCAGGCGCGCCTCCCGAAGGTGCCGCGCATACATCGCCACCGTCTGCTCGGGCATCGGCAGCACCTGCGCGAGGGTGGGGATGAGGTCGCTGAGCTTTGCCATCGCGGCGGGGTCTCCTGAGCTTGTTTCAGACCTTAGGTCCAAAACATCTGGCGCACAAGAGGGTTTCGGAGTAAAAATCCGTTACGGGCTTGCGAGGCCGTAGGTTTCGCCTCGCTATGCCGCGCGAACGATGGCAATGCGGAAGGCTGACGATGCCCAAAGCATTGTCGAAAATGAGGAAAATCGGATGGCGACGATCCGGAAGCGAACACTGCCCTCGGGCCTGGTGCGCTGGCAGGTGGATTTCACCGACCAGGCCGGCAAGCGCCGCTCGAAGCTGTTCCCGCGCCGGAAGGACGCCGACGTCTATCTGGTGAAGGTCCGCTCGCTGGTCGCCAACCACACCTATCTGGCCGACAGCGAGAGCATCACCGTGGCCGACGCCGCCAAGGCGTGGCTCGACCACTGCGAGGTGCGCTGCAAGACGGGGCGGCGGATGGAGCGGTCCACGCTCCGCGGCTACAGCGACTATGTGCGCCTGCACATCACGGTTCCCGAGGTCGGAATCGGGGACAAGCTGATCGTCCAGCTGACCCGCCGCCATGTGAACGAGTTCCGCGACCGGCTGCTGCTGAATGGCCGGTCCGAGCATCTGACCCGCCGCGCGCTCTCGGTGCTGAAGCTGATCCTCGACCACGCCATCGACAATGGCCAGCTTTTCACCAACGCGGCGCAGGGCGTCCGGGTGATCAAGTCGAGCCGGATCGACTACAAGGCGCCGGTGCCCTCGAAGGAGACGATCCGCGCGCTGATCGAGGCGGCCGACGAGGACTTCAAGCCGCACCTGATCGTCTCGGCCCTGACCGGCCTGCGCGCCTCGGAACTGCGTGGCCTGCGCTGGCAGGACGTGGATTTCGAGAAGGGCTTCATATACGTGCGCCAGCGCGCCGACGCCTACAACCAGATGGGCGAGCCGAAATCGCGCGCGGGCTATCGCGACATCCCCGCCGGGCCGATGGTGCTGAACGCGCTGCGGCGCTGGAAACTGCGCTGCCCGAAGAGCGAGCTCGGGCTGGTCTTCCCCGCGCCGCGTGGCGGCGTCCTCCAGCACACCAACACGCAGTCCCGGTTCCGGAAGCTGCAGGAGAAGGTCGGCGTGAAGCTGCGCTGGCACGACCTGCGCCATTTCGCAGTGTCGCTCTGGATCGAGCAGGGCTTCTCGATCAAGGAGGTGATGACATTTGCGGGCCATTCCTCGATCCAGATGACCATGGAGCGATACGGCCACCTGTTTCCGTCGCCCGACCACCAGAACGCCATGGCCGAGGTGGAGGCGAAGCTACTCGGCTTACAGGCGCACTATTGACGGGTGTTATTTTCGCATGATACCAGTGACACATGTCACATATGGAGGGTATCATGCAGCTGCGCGGCGTTCCTGATCTGAAGGGGCTGGAGTACCAGCCGCAGAACTTTCGGGACCTGTACGAGACCGAACTCGGACAGGAGATCTGGAACTTTATGAAGCGACCGGAGAACGTGGTGAGGATGGAGACAGCTACGTTCCTGGAGCGAGCGGCGGTGGAGCCGCTGGCGCCGGGGCTTCTCACGGAATTCGGGCCTGATGTTGGAGAGGACCGGATCAAGCAGATGATCGGCCACATGGCTCGCCAGATCATGGAAGCGATTGGCTACGAGATTGAACGCCCGGGGTTGCGGATCACGCGTGAAAGCCTGTTCTCCAGCGCCGCCCGCTACCGAAAGCCCGGTGACGATCGCGACCGGTCCATGAAAATCACGCGTGAGCAGCGCGAAGCATGGAAACAGAAGACTGCCTCCAGTCCGTTCAATCGGTGGCTGGATCGGAAGGTCAAGCAGCCCGGAGGCAGCCTCGATCTTGACCAACTTTACGCCGTGGCCCGGCAGTATGGGATCGAGAAGCGATACGATCATCTCAACCCCGGCCAGCAGCGCATGACCATCGGTATCATGCTGCGGAAGGCGGTACCGGAAGCCGACTATGCCGACGCGTGATCGGATTCCCGTTTACTCCCAACGGCTTGCGGCTGTTCCGTGCGACACGACGCCGACGTTTGGCGCCCGAAATTCTCCTAACGTGCGGAAATCACGAAGGTATTCCGGACGCGGGGGTAGCCCTCATAACCTGAAGGTCGTAGGTTCAAATCCTACCCCCGCAACCAAATCTAGCAAAGAATACAAATACTTCAATTTTGAGCGTTTCGCTCGTGTAAAGGCCTCGCGCGTTCTGGTCAACACCTGGTCAACATTTTGCATGCCGCCCTGCGCCGCCCGAATGATCGCGACCCAATGGCTCACAGCACCAGCTCGTAATGCGTGCTGCGACCGCCGCCTTCGCCCTTCCTCATGAAGCCAAGGTCGATCAGCCGGTGCCTGACACGGTAGCGGCGCAACGGAGGCGGAAAACCACTTAGAAAAGCCCGGAATCTGTCCAAACAAACCGAACCACCTATTGCTTAGGGAACAGCTCAACCTTGGAGGCTCTCTGAAGCGAGCGAACTGCATCTGCGCACCTATCGAATGCGCTGCCTTCGCGCCCCGCTTCCCGCCAGAGGGCGTGGCCCCAGTCCATGACAGTGGACCAATCCAGCCGTACCTCTGCGCGGGAGTCCTGTGTTTCGCCGGTCAGCGTACGACCGTCCCGCATGGTGATGCTAACCTTGGCTGATAGAATCGGACGCCTTTTGTCCGCGACTACATCGACAACCGGTAGCAGTCGGTCGCGTGTGGGGTCGGTTGCGCCATGGAAATCAGGAAAATGCAACGCGCCGCGCGCGAGGACAGCCGATACGCAGAACGGTGCGCTCATCAGTCGCTCGCCGAATGCGCGAAAGGCCGGTCCCTTGTTCAATGTTCCAGGATAGCCCATCTCGAACGGGTTCATTTCAACCTTGATTTGTGCAATTGCCGCAGTATCCCCAATCTGTTCGCAGACCCGCTCGGCGGCCAGGACGACGGACTGGCAAATTCCGGACACCGGATAACGCTTGATGACGCTTTCCTCCAGCGCGCGCGAGGGGTCGAAATCGGCGGAGATCATGTCAAAGGTAACGCGTTCATTGAGCAACGAGGCATGAAAGCCTGCGGGGCCATCCAGCGCATGCTTGCCACCGGTCACTCCGGCAAGTGCGAGATCGACAGCCTTGATCCCAGTTTCCGCGGCGTTGGCGACGTGCAGTTGCCATTCGTCGCTGCCGTCCAGCCAGGCTTGTGTTGTGCCACCCGCGAACACGGTCGTTAGCGCAAGCGCATGGCCGGTCAGCGTGGCGTCTAGCCCCCTTGCCCTGGCGACCGCCGCAGTCGCACCGAACGGGGCATAGTAGCCCGTGGACCGAACTCCGCGCGGCGTTGTTCGTGGCGACAGGAAGCGGGAGATACCGATCGCGACCATGTAGCCCGCCGCGATGGCTTCCAGGAACTGTTTGCCGGACAACGCAGTGTCCTCGGCCACGGCCATGAGGGCCGGGATTATGACGGTTCCAGCATGAAGATTGCCGATCGGGTCAAAGTCATCTTGTGTTCGGGCATGCATCACGGCCGCGTTGTAAAAGGCGGCGTCGCGGGCCATAAGGGCCGCGCCGCCGGACAGAAGCGGATAGCGCCCGCCTTCTTCTATCGGGACCGGCAAACGGCAATAAGGAACACCGGCCACACCAACGCTGAGGTTTGCCAGTAGGCAAAGCTCAAGGCGGTCGCGTGCTTGCGGAGTCAGATCATTGAGTGACAGCTCCGTCACACGGCGTGCGATTTCCGAGATCAATGGTCCGCTCCTTCCCAGGGCAGCGCAAGTTCCGGCTGTAGTGCTGTTTTCTGGATCTTGCCGTTTGAATTCTTGGGAAGTTCCGCGACCCTGTATACCCGTTTCGGGCGTTTGAAACCGATCTCGGTCTTTACGAAGTTCCTTAACTCGGATTCGGCAACGGGCGCCTTCAGCACGACATAGGCGACAACTGCGGCGCCCCATTCCGCATCGGCTTCACCAACAACAGCGGCTTCGCGCACCGCAGGGTGCTGATACAAAACGTCTTCAACCTCGCGCGGGGCGATGTTGTAGCCGCCTGAAATGATCATCTCGTCAAGTCGCCCAAGCAGATACAGGAATCCCGTTTCGTCCAGGCACCCCAGATCCTTGGTGTGAAGCCAGTCGTCGCGCAGGGCGGCCTCGGTCAGCTCCGGTCGATTCCAGTAGCCCGACATCATCTGCGGGGCGCGAACCAACACTTCGCCCGGCGTCCCAGCGGGTAAGTCGTTGTTGTCGGCATCGACGATGCGCAGTTCGACCGTCGGCCAGGCAGCGCCCGCCGAAGCAAGCCTTTCCCTGCCCGCACCGTCAAGTTGGTGATCCTCGATCGGAAGGATGCTGATGGTAACGGGGGCCTCGCTTTGTCCATAGATCTGGATGAAAACGGGTCCGAACCTTTCGATACCACTGCGCAAGACCTCGGTCGGCATCGGGCTCGCGCCATATATGATCTGGCGCAGGTTCGGGAGATCCTTTCCGGTGATCTTGCTGGTCCCATTCATAATGCGCTGCATCATTGTGGGGATAAGCTTGATGGTTTCGATCTCGAGATCGCGTGCCAGTCGCAACGCCTCGTCGGCATCGAACTGCGGCATGATTACCGAAACACCGCCCTTGATGAACCAGGGCAAGACAAAGAAACCGGCGCCGTGGCTCATTGGCTGCATGAGAAGGACTTTCTCGCCTGGCGCCCTAGGGCCGACCTCCATCACCAGATTGAAACTGACCTGAAGGATCGCGCGGTGGCTGAGCATCACGCCCTTGGGACGCCCGGTCGTGCCGGACGTGTAGAACAGGCAGTAGAGATCCTCCCCTTCGCATGGGCAGACCGGGGGAGTGGATGCCGCGCTGGCAAGCAATCCCTCATAGTGTTCGGGTTGCGCTTGCTCGTTCATGGTTTCGGCGTCCGTGTTCGACGACACCATCACCCAGCTTATCGGGCGACTTGCCGCCGCCTTTACCTCGGCGACAATAGCCGCGTACTTTTCATCGTAAATGAATGCCTCAGCATCGGAATCGTCGAGCACATAAAGGACATCGCGGCTGTTCGACATCGGATTGAGCGACACACGCACCAAGCCGGCCTTTGCAAGGCCGAAATCGGCTTCGACACAGCGGATGGAATTTTCCAGCAACGTAACCACGCGCGAACCCTGGAGTACCCCGGCAGCGGACAGGGCGTTGGCAAGGCGGTTGGAACGGTCCTCGATCTCATCAAAGCTGCGTCTTTCGTTGCCAGAGATCACAGCCGTCCGCTTGCCGAAACGAGAGACGGCACGCCGAATTTGTTCTGCCACGTTCATTCCGGCGCTCCGTCCTCTTCCAGTTCATAAGCGAAACCCGATATGCCGGTCGGATGATCGACCTGAACAAAGCGCAGCCGCTTCCCAGGGCCGAAGGCTTGCGGATCACCCAATAGCGGCGCAAAGAGAATCATGCCCTCATCGGTACGGATCTGCCCGATCGCATAAGGCGCATCGAACCCGCCCGCCGGGACGCGGGCAATGGAATGCTCGATCAGCTCCGCCGAGTGGCCGGCCGCCAAGGCTTCCAGATCGTCAGAAAAGCAGTGCGCGCAAACGAGGACTCTTCCCTGCGTGTGGCGGCCGCAGGCGCGGCAACGCGCGGCACGCAGGCCCGGACCATTCGGCAATTCATCCTTCAAGACGAATACATGGGGATTGGTTTTCTGCTCGGTCATTCCATCCATCGGTTCAAACAGCCTCCAGAATATGGATTGCGTTCACTGCCGGATCCTCGCCCATCCAGCCTCCAGCATTCAGCGCGATGCCGCGCCGCGCACGGTCAAGCTGGCGGTCGCCGGCATCGCCCGAGATCTGCAGCGTCAACTCGCAGATCTGGGCGACACCGGTTGCACCGACCGGATGACCGCGAGAGTTGATGCCACCCGACGGGTTGAAGGGCATCGATCCGCGAAGTGCGGGCCGTTCTTCGGCCACGAAGCGGGCCACTCCTCCAGGCGGGCAGAAGCCCAGATCTCGATAATAGATCAGTTCTATCGGCGCGACGGCATCATGGACCTCGGCAAAGTCGATGGCATCCGGGCCCACGGCGGCCTGCGCATAACAAGCTTCGGCCGCGCGCATGGCGGTCGAGCGCTTTCCTTGCCTTGCACGCACTGGCGATGACGCCAGCGCGCTGCCTGCGATCCGCACTTTGCGCGTGCCACCGTCTGCCGCGATCACGCAGGCTGCTGCGCCATCTGATATGGCACTGCACATGTAAAGCCGCACCGGGTCAGCGATCATGCGTGATGTCCCCACTTCTTCGGGTGTCATCGGCTTTTGGAACTGCGCAATCGGATTGAGCGCGCCGTTGGCGTGACTTTTCGATGCGATCCAGTTCAGCGCATCTTCGCCAATATTCTCTTCTGACATGACCTTCTTGACGCGAATTGCATCGACGGCGGCAAACTGCATGCCGATACCCTGCGTGAATTCGATGTCCGAAGAGGTGGCGAGCGCGGCGATCGCCCGCGCGGTATCACCGCTATACATCTTCTCGGCACCCACAACGAGAACGCGACGGAATTGTCCGCTGCGCACGGCCATTGTCGCCAGATACACGGCTGTACCACCGCCTGCACACGCGTTTTCTACGTTGATGATAGGTATGCCGCCAATACCGAGAGTGCGCATCCAGGTTTCGCCGCGAACGGATTCCTGGCCGTTCAGCAAACCGGCATATGCGTTCGAGCAGAAGACGGCGTCGATGCCATCAGGATCAAGCGCGGCATCACTCAGAGCGGCCAATGCGGCATGGCCAGAGATTTCCTTCAAAGTCTTGTCGGGGAACCGGCCGAAAGGATGAAAACCCACGCCTGCGACGAAAGCGTCTTGCAACGACATCTTATGTTAGACTCCGTTCTTGAACGTTCGACTGGGCGAACGTGATGATTTCGGAAAGCGATGCGCCAGGGCCGAACACGCCGTCTATGCCCATCTCCGAAAGCTCCTGACGCGCATCCGGCGTGACGATCCCTCCGACGACCAACAGGACGTCGTCGATCTCGCGCTTTGCCAGGGCTTCGGAGACCCGGCGCGTCAGGGGGACGACCGCGCCGGACAGGATCGACAGCCCGAGGATGTCGGCATCTTCCTGCAGCACGATGTCGGCGATTTCGTCCGGTGTGCGACGAAGTCCGGTGTAGATCACCTCCATCCCGGCATCCCGAAAAGCCTGGGCGATCACCTTGACACCGCGGTCGTGACCATCAAGGCCGACCTTGGTCATGACGACGCGTAGGGGGCGTTTGTTCTGAGTTTCTGACTGCATTGGTTGATCCCTTCAGAACCGCTCGGACTGGGGCTGATACTCGCCAAAGACGTCGCGCCACACCTGCCCGATCTCCCCGACCGTGGCGCGCGCGCGCACCGCCTCGATCATCGCGGGCATGACATTTGTGCCTGACTTGCAATCCTCACGGAGGTGTTCGAGCGTTGCATGCAACTTCGTGTTGTCACGCCGCTCGCGCAGGGCCTTTAGCTTCGCAAGCTGGTGTTCGCCGGCCTTCGGGTTGACCTTGAACGTCTGTTCTGGCGGTGCCTCGTCGGATTTGAAGGCATTGACGCCAACGATTATTTGCTCGCCAGACTCAACGCGACATTGTTCTCGGTAGGCGCCGATCGCCAGTTGGCGCTGAAACCAGCCTGCCTTTGTGGCTGCAATCGCACCGCCCATTTCATCGACTTCGGCGACGGTGTCCCAAATGCGCGTTTCGAATTCCTTTGTGAGCGTCTCGACATAGTAAGAGCCGCCAAGCGGATCGACCGTATCCGGGATGCCCGTTTCATTGCCAATGATCTGGTTTACCCTGATCGAAGTGCGCGCGGCGAGTTCCGTGGGGATGCCCAAAGCCTCGTCGAACGAGGCCGTGCGCGTCTGCTCGCATCCGCCAAGGATCTGGGCCAGAGCCTGCAGGGTTATGCGGGATATGTTGTTGAGCGTCTGTTGCGCTGTCAGGGGACGACCGGATGTTGCGGCATGAAGCCGAAACAGTTGTGCCTTGCGCGTCGTTCCGCCAAAGCGCTCGCGGACAAGACGGGTCCAGACCTTCCGGACTGCGCGATATTTGGCGACTTCCTCAAAGAAATCCATCTCTGTGCAAAAGTGCAACTCGATCCGGTCACCGAAATCGTCGATCTTCATACCCTTCGCAAGGCAGGCTTCGACGTAGGCTATTCCATTGCAGATCGTGAACGCAGCTTCCTGCACCGTCGATCCGCCGGCCTGTTTCATATGCGAACCGGAAATACTGATCGGCAGCCAAGCCGGAACATTCTCGGAAACGTACTGAAGCATGTCGGTAGCCAGTTTCACCGAAGCTTCGATGGGCAGGAACTGGGTACCGCGCGCGATGTATTCCTTGATAGGGTCATTCTGGACCTGAAGCGTGAAGCAGCCCGGATCGGTATTGCGCTCTTCGGCCAAGGCGAGAAACCAGGCCGCCGCCAGCGGGCCGATACAGTTGCCGGTCGTGAAAACATGCCCGGCCTTGTCCAGCGGGATTCCGTCGAACATGATCTCGATGTCATCGAGCGACATCAGCGAGACACCGATCTGGCCGATCTCATCGGCGGCAAGCGGATGATCGGGGTCCAACCCGATCTGTGTCGGCAGGTCGAGTGCTATCGAGACGCCGCCTGTCGATCCATTCTCAAGCAGATACCGATAGCGTTTGTTCGCGTCCTCTGCCGAGCCGAAGCCGGCATACATCTCTATCTCCCAGAGCCGTTTCCGATATCCGCCGGGGGTGAAGCCGCGCGTCCAGGGTTCGTCGCCCGGATAACCGACGTCCACGTCATAGCGCCAGCCAAGCTGATCGAGATCTTCCGGCGAATAGACGGCCTTTATGGGGATTCCGCTGGACGTTTCGAACGTAGGTTTACGCAAATCGCCGAGCGCTGCGGCATGACGAGATTCCCAGTCTTCGCGCGGGTTTTTCAAGGGGATAGAATGAGCTTCAGTCTTGGCGGTCATTTCAGTCGACTCCAATAAGGGTGTCCACTCACATGTGCGAGGGCAGCCAGAGGATGATCTGTGGAAACAGACAAAGGATCAGGATCGCGACGAGATGGGTTGCCACATGTGGCCAGACACCTCGAAAGACCGTTCCAATTGGCCGGCTCGCGGTCTTGGCAACGATGAACGAGATGATGCCGAAAGGCGGGGTGACCAGTCCGATCTCGACGACAATGATCATGATGACGCCGAAGAAGATCGGATCATAGCCAAGTGACACCATCATCGGCAGAATGATCGGGACTGTCAGGATGATGATCGCCAGCGAATCCATGAACGCGCCGAGGATTAGATACACAAGAATAACAATGGCAAGGATCACCCAGGGCGCCACATTCAGGCTACCAACGAATCCGATCAGGGTCTGGGTCATCTGTGTTACGGTGATGAAGTAGCCAAAGATCTTGGCGCCGAGAATGATGGCAAGAATCATCACGCTGGTAGAAGCGGTGCGAACTAGCGCGGACCAGAACGACGCCCAGGTCATGCGCCCGAACATGAGCGCAACCACAAGCGCCCCGGCTGCGCCAAGGCCCGACGCCTCGGTTGGCGTGGCGATGCCCAGATAGATGAGGCCCATCACCGTCGCGATCAGCCCGACCATTGGCCCGGCGATCTTGAGTGAGACGAGCTTGGCTTTCCAAGTCGTAGACTCGCCCGTCGGTGCAAGCGCGGGATTGCGCCAAACGAGGAAGGAAACGGTCAAGACGATCGTCAGCGCCACGACGAAGGATGGCAAGATTGTCGCGACCAGCAGCTTTCCGATGCTTGCCTCGGCAATGATGGCGTAGATCAGCACCAGAATCGAAGGCGGGATGAGCATTGCCAGGGTTCCGGAAATCGCGACCACCCCACTGGAGAAAGATTTTTCATATCCCCGCTTGTCCATGGCAGGCAGCGTGACTGACGAGAGCGTCGCAGCAGCCGCTGCGCTCGAACCGCACACGGCCCCGAAGATCGCTCCGACAAGGGCGGTGCCGATCGCCAAACCGCCCCGGACTCGACCCATCCAAATTGTAGCCGATTTAAAAAGATCTTCCGCAATTCCGGCAATGACGATGAAATTCGCCATCAGGACGAACATCGGGATCGTGATCAACTCGTAGGAGGATACCGCCGACAAGGGCGCTGTGTTCAAGATACCCATCGCGAGGGTCGTGCCGCCCACCATGTAGAGCCCGAAAATTCCGACCGAAAGCAGAACGAAGGCGACCGGAACACCAAGCAGAAGCAGGGCGAAAAGAAGGGAGACAGCGATGAAAATCGTCATATCGCGTGTCCTTCGATCTTTTCTGGGCTCTCGGATCTTCCTTCGGATTCCCCGGGGACGGCTTTAGAGCGATGAGTAAGTGCGCTGGCCAGCGCCACGCAATCCAGACTCGCGCGTACAATCAGTAGAGCCGACCCAATGACGAGCAAGGCATAAGGAATCCATGTCGGCCAAAGGATGCTGCCTGAAACGACGGTGTTATTGGTAAATCGGCGCACCGCCTGAAGATAGGCAAGCCAAGCAATCGGCATTAGCGAGCCTGCGACCATGATCGACGCCAGCAGACGCACAATCCGGCGCGCTACGGTTCCAAACTGAAGGTAGACCAGATCAACCGCAATATGTCCGTCTTTGCGGAAGGTATCCGCCAGAGCCAGCAGGATCACCATGGGCATCAGATAGAGGCGAATGAAGTCATATGACCAAGGCAATGGGCGACTGAACATGTACCGCCCGAATACATCCACCACGAGGATGATCATCATTGATAGCACGGCAACGGCGCTGACCGAGATCAGAGTACGCTCGAGCAGTGTGACACCCCGGTTGAGAGCGGCAAGAAGCCGCTCCCAGCCGTTTGGTCTGTCGTTGCTTTCGGCACCGCCTGTCACTGGGCCGCTTCCAGAGCTGCGTGGAAGGCTTCAAGAACCTCGGAGCCCGGACGCCCGCGCTCATCCAGTGCCTGTGCCCATTCCCGACCGATTTCATCGAACATTGCCGTCATTTCCGCCTGCTCGTCCGCGGGAAATTCGACAATCGTCACACCATTGTCGCGCCAGGTATCGACGGCGGCGGCGACATCGTTCTCGATGGTCTGACAGGCCGCCATGCTTACATCACGCCCAGCCTGAACCATGATCTCCTGAACTTCCGGTGAGAAGGACTGGAAACGCTCTTCGCTGATCGACCAGGTCAGTGCGGCACTGCCGAAGTTTGCACCATCGGTGGCGTATTGGATCAGATCCGTCATGCCATATGCCTCGACCGAGACAGATGCGAGGATCGCGCCGTCGATGGTGCCACGGCTGATGGCCTCGGCGGTCTCGGGCGCGGTGATCATTACCGGAACAATACCTAAGGCGCTGGCGGTCATGTCCTGAGCCCCGCCGGCAGAGCGCAGCTTGAGCCCTTCAAGGTCATGGATCGAGGCAATGGGACGTGATGCCGTGAAGACCTGAAAGGGAGGTTGAACCACGGCCATGAGTACCCTGACGCCATTGGGCTCATACTCTTCGCGTGCAAGGATGCCGTCGCCGGTGGCTAGATCGAGGAACGCCTCGACGCCCTCGCAGGACGTGAATGGACCGCCCGGCAGGTCATAAATGCCCGATAGTGGCAGCTCATCGGTAGTGTAGATCGGCACCACAAAGGCCAGATCGGCGACCCCAGTTTGCGCCAGGCTCAGCATGTCGCGCGCGCTACCAAGCTGTTGCGCCGGATAGTGCTCAAAGGTAACTTCGCCACCGGTCGCTTCAGTGACCGCCTCCATCCAGGGTAGTGCCACCTCGCGGGTGAACAGGTGGGTCGCCGGAAGGGAATCGGCAAAGCGAAGCGTTTCTTGCGCCAGCACAGCCTGTGCAGCGCCGAGGCTTATCGATGCACTCAGCATCGTCTTGAGAATCGAGTTTTTCATCTGTATCTCCTGACTTTCGAGGGCGTCTGGATCAGTCGGCAAGTGCGGCACGGAAGGCTTCCAGCACTTCAGTTCCCGGGCGCCCGCGCTCGTTCAATGATTCTGCCCAGGTTTCACCGATCCGGGCCGTACTGGTCGCAAAGGTTGCCGCGTCTTCTTCGCTGAGTTCGACGATCTGCACATCGGCGTCTCGCAGCGTGTCATACTGCGTGTCGACGGCATCATCGGCTGCTTCGCATCCACTGAGCGTGGCCATGCGGCCCGCCTCGGTCATTGCTTCCTGAACCTCGGGTGAAAGACGCTCCCAGTTGCTGTGGCTGATAGTGTAGGTCACGACCGCCCCGCCAAAGCTTTCGCCATAGGTGCCTGAGCGGACGTAGGGAACAAGGTCGTAGGAAAGCACCGTCGCAACGCCAAGTAGTCCACCATCAATGGTTCCACGCGACATCGCCTCATTGATTTCAGGCGCTGAAATGCGGATCGGGGTCGCCCCCAGACTTTCGATGGTCAGATCGGTCACAAGGCCCAATGTCCGCAACTTCTGGCCCTCATAGCTCGCAAGCGATTCAAAGGACTGGGTGGAAAAGGCCTGAAAGGGGGCGAAGGCGTGGGTGATCAGAACACGAACGTCGTTGGGATTGAATTCCTCGCGTGCAAGGATGCCGTCGCCGGTCATAAGTTCATGCATTGCCATGGTCCCCTCGCATGAGGAGCCATAGGCGCCGGGCAGTTCTGACACAGCAGACAGCGGAAGGATGTCCGAGATATAGGACGGAACGACGAGGCCGATGTCCACCACGCCTTCTTGCGTAAGCGACAACAGATCGGCGCCTGAGCCAAGTTGTTGGGCTGGGTAATACTCGAACCCGATCTGGTCGCCGACGCGGCTTTCGACTTCCTCCATGAAAACGCGAATCGTGCTGTTAGGTACGGGATGCGTGGTCGGATAGACATCCGCAACCCGCATCGTGATTTCCTGTCCGATCGCCGCATGTGCCGTGACAACCGTAGCAAGGCTGGTGCTAAGTGCGAGTATCGTTTTGAGTTTCATGACGTCCTCCCGTTGAAACTTCTGAGTTCTGCTCCCTTATTCCAGCGCGGGCGGCCTCCTCTGCCGCTCGAAGTGGTGACAGGGAACCCTCTGCAACTGCGCGGCGTATCGTGTCGAGCATGTCGCCATTGCGTTCGGCGAAAACCCTGAACAATGCGTCGCGCATTCCTTCGTCAAACCGTTCGATTCTACTTTGTCCTCGCCAGACCAGCAGTTTCCGACTGTTTTCCAGAAACCCGCGGTGTTGGTTGATCAGATCGACAAGCTCACGGACACCTTCGCCGCTCAGGGCCGAGATCTTGCGCACGGGCGGGTGCCATGCCGTCTGGACGCCATCTGGGTCGGTGTTGATGCCTTCTTTCAGTCCATGCGCGCGGGTCGCCTCGGCGAGTGACTGGCGCAGCGTCAGGGCGGTTGCGGCGGCGCCGGTCTGGTCGGCATCGGCCTTGTTGACAATGACCATGTCGGCAACTTCGAGGATGCCGGATTTCATCGCCTGAACCTCATCACCGAGCCCCGGTGCCGTGAGTAGCAGAGTGGTATGCGCGAGCTTTGTAATGGATGTTTCTGATTGGCCGGTACCGACCGTTTCGATCAGGATCAGTCCATAACCGGCCCCGTCCAGCATTTCGATCACATCGAAAAGCGCGCGGGCGAGGCCACCTTTGCTGCCCCTGCTGCCAAGGCTGCGAAAGAAGATATTGGTTTCACCGAGGGCGGTGTCGCGGATGCGGTCACCGAGGATGGCACCACCTGTCAGCGGGCTGGATGGATCAACCGCAAGAATGGCGACAGGTACGCCCTTGCTGGCCCACGCGCGCGCCAGGGCCGGCACCAGAGTGCTTTTGCCAGAGCCGGGAACCCCGGTGATGCCGACGACAAACGCGTTCCCCGAACGGGTGCTCATGGCGTTGAGCAAGGGCTGCACAGACGGATCGCCATTTTCGATCCGTGAGATGCAGCGCGAAATCGTGCGGACGTGCCGTGCGCTGACGCGCGCTGCCAAGTCCGCCTGGTCTTCCGGCCCGGAAGCCTGGGTGATGCGAGCGTCCTTCACCACGCGGCCTCGATGACAGCGGCGATATCCTCAGCAGGCGGGGCGGGGCGCGGATTGAAATAGGCGCCGCGGTCGGACAGTGTCATTCGTGCGATCGCGGCAATCTTGTCGCGATCGAACCCGAGGTCGCGCAACCGCCTCGGGACACCGATGTGATGTTGAAGGTCAACCACAAGGTCAATTGCCGCGAGGGCGCTTTGCGCTTCTGGTTTGCCGCGCACATCGATCCCCATCGCCTCGGCCAGCTGTGCCAGTTCGGGGCCGGCAACGCTTGCATTGTAGCGCATGACATGCGGCAACATGATCGCGTTTGCCTCACCATGCCCCAATCCGCCATGGCTGCCCAATCCGTGGCAGATGGCGTGGTGCAGGCCTACCCTGGCATTGGCGATGACGTGGCCGGAAAGATGCGCGCCGGCCATCACTGTCATTCGATATCTGTCCACGGCCGGTTCGGCGATCATCGCCGGCAAGGCATGGAACAGCCCCCGCGCCGCGTGCAATGCAAGTGCCGACGACACCGGATTGCGAACACGGGAATAGAGCCCCTCGACACAATGCGCGAAGGCATTCATCCCGGTTGACGCAAGCACCCCGACCGGGGTCTCGCGATAGGCTTCAGGGTCCAGGATGATGATCCGCGGTACCACATTGACGTCCCAGAAAACCAGCTTGTGGCCATTACGCGCACGTATTCCCAACCCCGGCGTGACTTCTGCGGCAGAGGCGGTGGTGGGAATGACCAGAAGCGGAAGTTTGGGCCGCGCCAGGATTTTCTGGTCATAGCGGTCTGGCGGATAAAAAATGTTGGCATGATCGGCGATATCGCCACCTTCAGCGAGCACGATCAGGATCGCTTTTGCGGTATCCGATACGCTGCCTCCACCCAGCGCGACGACACCGTCGATCGCAGCGTTGCGGGCCAGATGAACGCCATTCGCCACGGCCTCTTCGCCTGAATGCGGAGGGATAGAGTCAAGCCGCGCAACGATCCGTTCGCCAAGGAAATCGACCACGGCCGATCCGGCCTTGCTGGCAGCCACACTGGGACTGGAGAGGAACAGGATGCGCTTCATCCCCAAGGACTGACAATGATCGCCAAGCAAGCGTAGCTGGTTCTCACCCTGCACCACCCGCGTCGCAGCGCCTTGCCAGACGAAGGACATGGCGAACGCCGTCGATGCGCCGACCCAGGTTTCAGACCCTGCGGACTCGCTTGACAGCCGTGGATGACGTCCATCTTCCATTCTGGCCTCCTCCACCCGGTAAAGCTCGGGCAACGCCGCCTCCTGCAGTCGTCGTCTGCCTTGCAGTAGAGCACCTGTTCTTGATTCGAGCCATAAATAACGCGAAGGCGATGGCAATAATCGGATATGCGATGTACATGCCGTGCAAAAAACTGTATCCCTCAGGGGTGGATTCCCTAAGTAATTGTTTTATATCACTATAATTGCGAAGAGTTTTTCTGCGCTCGTGGCGCAACACGAATTGCCTGCGTTCCGGCAAACCGGAATCGGTCAAACCCGGTTACAAACCGGACGCGTTACCTTGCGCCGCGCAGGTTCAGGGCCCTCAAAGCCCCTTGAAATCGGGCGCGCGCTTTTCAAACATCGCCGCGATAGCCTCGGCATGGTCTTCAGCGTGCTGCGCCAGCGGTTGCATTGCGGCGGCAAGTTCCAGATTCTGCGGTAATGTGCTGACAAGTCCTTCACGGATCAGCCGCTTCATCATGCGAAGCGCCTGGGGCGGCTGTGATGCGATCTTGGCGGCAAGCTTGTGCGCATGCGGCAGTAGATCATCCGCAGCGACGACCTCGGCCACGCATCCCCAGCGTTCGGCAGTTTCTGCGCTAACCGGATCACCCGTAAAGGCCATCTGATACGCGCGTGCCAGGCCGACCACGCGCGGAAGATACCATGCGCCGCCATCACCGGAAATCAGCCCGACGCGCAGAAAGCTTTCGGCAAAGGATGCCGTGTGCGATGCAACCCGCATGTCGCACATCATGGCCAGATCGCAGCCAGCCCCTACCGCGGGGCCATTGACCGCCGCGATCGACGGTACCTCCAAGCCCCACATGGCAAGAGGAATACGCTGAATCCCGTGAAGATAGCTTTGTCGCATTTGTGCCGGGGTTCCGGCAAAAAGGCCCCTGCGGTCGCGCATGTCCTTGACGTTCCCGCCCGCCGAAAACGCGGCTCCGGAGCCTGTCAGGATCATGCATGATATGCCGGTGTCTTGGTTGATAGACTGGAGAATATCGACAAAGGCTTCCACGGTCTCATCATCGAGGGGATTGCGACGATCGGCCTGGTTGAGCGTGACCAGCGCGACCCGGCCGCTGCGTTCCAAGATGACTTTTTCCTGCGTCATGGCTGGGCTCCTGCTTGTATTGTTTTCACCCGACCCAAAGATCAGGTCAGGTGTCGCCGGATTGCGCTGCGCATCGTATTCACGAGGGTTGGACCATTGCGAACGATGTTTTCCGCCAAGCCTCCGATTCCGATAGCCAACGGCAGCGAATCCTCGGTCTCGGGCAGCATCATTGCCAAGATCCCGGCGCCGGGATTCACGCCATTGGTAAAAAGATGATACCCTTTCTTTCGGATGTCCCGCAGATCGGGTTCGAGTTTGGCATATTCGATTATCGGTTCGTCCTCGCCGCGCTCTGAATTGATCCGTTTAAGAAGTGTTTTCACCAGGTCTTCCGGAAAAGACGACAGGAACAGCTGGCCTATCCCGCTTCGGGCCAGCGGCCGAACGGTGCCGGGACCGACATGGAGGCGCATGGCCATTCGCGACTGAACGACATAGATATAGCGAACCGAAAGCCCGGAATATTCACCGAGAATCACGGTTTCATGGGTGTTCTCGCCCAGCTCTTCCATCATCCTGATCAGGCGGCCACCGCTGAGCAATTGCGACTGGATCCACGAACCCAGCAGCGCCACGCGATGGGTGGGCATGTATCTGCGACCTTCGACCTTGTAGGATAAATACCCCAGATCCACGAGGGTCTTGAGCAGCTCTGTTGTGGACGACTGCGGCATCGAGAGTGCGCGAGAGATGTCCATCACACTGGCATCGCGCTGGATCTCGTCAAAATACTCCAGCACCTGAAGGACACGCTGCGCCGATTTTACTTTGTTTTCCGCCATCGAGCTACTCTTGGAACCTCAAATCGACAAGCCATCGCGAACACCCCGCCACAGCGACGTATCCGCCGACTCTAAAAGCGCCGTGCCCACGTGTGAATTCCAATATTCCTCATTTCCGTAACGCTCGCGCCATGCCCAAAGTCGACGCGTGTGCCTGTGAAGGTCATACTCGCGTGTGAAACCGATTGCCCCGTGGATCTGGTGCGCGTCGGCGGCGACGGTCCCCGCCGCCTCGCTGGTCGCGGATTTCGACACCGCCGCAAACCACAGAGCCTCGGGGGTCTTCAGAAAAGGTTTCGCTTGCTCGACCGAAGCCGCAGCGACAGCACCGGCGCTGGCCATGCGTGCCGCCGTGTGTTGTATCGCCTGAAACGCGGCGATCGGGCGGCCGAATTGTTTGCGCAGGTTTGCATGATCAAGCGCCATGGCAATGGCGGCCTCGATAGCGCCGGTCATCGCGGAGGCCTGCAGCAGTACTGGCAGGGCAAGGGCAAGGGCGCGTGCCTGTTGCAAGGGCTGTGCAGGGCCGGCAAGTCGCAGGGCCTTGCCTGAAAGCCACCGTGCAGGCTCGTCGGCGATGGTATGGCCGACGGCGCCGTCCTGCGGGCACGCGATCATTGCCACCTGCAAGGTGCCCGTTTCATCTTCGGCCAGAACAACGGCGGTCGTTGTCATCGGCATCCACGTAACCGCCACCGGATTTTCCGGCAGAACGACATGATCGCCCTCAATGCGGAGCGGACCAATGTCCGATGCGACTAGCAACGCTTTGGGGCCGCGCTCGACCGGAAGCCCAGAATACGCCAGCAGCCAGTTGGCCACCATGGTTTCAAGCAATGGCACATTCGGGCCCAGACGACCGAAGACCGCCATGATGGTGCAGGCATCCGCGAAAGCGTTCCCGGCGCCGCCATCATCTTCCGGAAGCAAAAGCCGATCCAGTTCGGTTGCGTCGATCGCCGACCAGTCGGTACGGGGGGCGTCGATACCACGGCGTGCCGCGAGATCGAAAAAAAGACGTTCGGCAACGTCGGCAAACGGAGAATTTGTCATTTGCTGAGCCCCAGTCCCTTGGCAATGATCCCGCGCAAGATTTCCGGCGTGCCGCCCCGCAATGTAAAAGATGGCGCCGATAGAATGACATCGCGCAGCAACGAATCCGCTTCTGACCCGCCCGAGATAGGCATAACTACCCCGTAGCGACGCAAGACCTCGGGTATTTCGCGCTCAAGCGCGTTGCCGATATCCTTGGAAATGGCGGCGTTCAGCGCCGGCGTTTCACCCCTGGCGATCTGCCCGGCAATCGACATCGACATCTCGCGCAGCACCGACAACCGGGTCACGATTCGGCCCAGTTCAGAGGGCGGAAAGCGCCCGGGATTGCGGGCCAGAACGCGCGCAACTTCTTGCAACAAGGGAAAAACGCTCAGAAACCGGTCCGGGCCGCTGCGTTCATTCGCAAGTTCCGCCGTCACCAGGTTCCAGCCGCCACCCGGAACGCCAAGCACATGATCGTCCGGCACGAACACATCATCAAGCACGATCTCAGCAAATTCGTCGCGCCCGGGAATATCGGCGATCGGGCGGCGGGAAATTCCTTCGGATGTCAATTTCACAACGAACTGGGTCATTCCGTGATGTCGCTTGCCCGGCTCTGCGTCCTCGGTGCGGAAAAGCCCGATCATGTAATCGGCAATATTTCCGTTTGTGGTCCAGATCTTGCGGCCGTTCAGTATCCAGCCGCCTTCGACCGCATGCGCCTTTGACCGTATCGCCGCCAGATCTGAACCGGCGTCGGGCTCGCTCATGCCGATGGCGAATGCCACTTCTCCCCGGCAAATGGCGGGAATTATAGCCGATTTGAGCGACTCGTTACCATGCTTGAGGATCTGCGGGCCACTTTGACGGTCGGATATCCAATGTGCCCCCATCGGTGCCCCGGCGGCCAGCATTTCTTCCATCACAACGTAGCGCTCCAGTGCCGAGCGCTCCTGTCCGCCATACTGGACAGGCCAAGTCATGCCAATGAAGCCAGCGGCTCCGCAGCGCAGCGAAAAGGCCCTGTTGAACGCCATCCAGCCGGAGCATTCGGCGTTTGTCCATGTTCCCGCACTGCGCTCACGGTCAAGGAATTCTTGCACGGCATCGCGAAGCTCGCAGGCCGTTTCTGGGAGCTGTGCCGGTGGGAAGGAGAACTGCATCGTTGACTTTCTGCGAGCGCGGTTTCTTTGCGACTATGCATCAGAAATTCCATACCATCAAAAAATATCGCATACCCATTGCAAACGATCGGATATGTGATCAAAGGCCGTTGCCTTTGGCGTGATTTGCCCCATTGTGAAGAAAAGGGAGGTGCGCATCATGCTGTTCCGGCTCAAATCAAGGTTCAAGGCAGGGCAATCTGCCAATGGGACATTTGTGTTCAGCAAAGATCCCTCGTCGACAGAAATTGCCGGAGTCGCGGGGTTCGATTTCGTGATCGTCGATCGCGAGCACAGCGCACTCAGTTGGTCCGAGATCACTGAACATGCTCGTGCGGCGCAAGCGGTCGGAACCTCGATGCTCGTGCGGACGCGCGGATCCTCCGGTGACGAGGTCGCCAAGGCGCTCGATATAGGTGCCGAAGGGGTGGTGATACCGCATTTCGGGATGGATCATGCCTCGGGGCTGGAAGCGGTCGGCGCCGCGCGCTACGCTCCAAATGGTACCCGAGGAACCTGTACCGGAACACGTTCCTCTGGCTTCGGATTGCAAACATTTTCCAAGATCGTGGCAGAGGCAAATAGTGAGGCGCTGGTTGTCGTGCAGATCGAGGACAAGGAAGTGCTTACAGGACTCGATGATCTGCTGAGCGCCGCCAAGGTTGACGCCGTGATGCCCGGACTGGCGGATCTGGCGACTTCATTTGGCCTGCCGGGACAGTTTGCTGCCGCTGAGGTAATTCAGGCCACGGAGCAGATCTTTGAGGTTGCGGATCGTCTTGGAATTTGCACCGGGGCTTATATCGCCAACGCCGGTGAGGTTGAACGCTGGAGAGAACGCGACTGTGATTTTCTGGTCTATTCCATCGACCAGAAAGTTCTCGCAGAAAGCTACAGATTTGCCTTGTCCAGTATCCAGACAAAGCAGACAAATTACTAAAATCAAATGATTTTCTACCGATCCGGTGGGTTACATGTAGTGGCGGCCGTTCGGTTGATTTGAGCAGTTTCCGGGTGTTCTAAATTTGATTTTCCGCCTCAGTTTGGCCGTTACTGCGTCTGGTTGAGGTAGGCCTGATTTGGGTTCTTCTCTCACGCGATGAATGTGGGCGCCGGCTATTGTACAAGGCGAGATAACGCCCGATTCCGATACGAGCCCCCTGAAGCTCTAGTATGCACTCAGTTAGACTTCTTCCTGTCTTATGATGCGCCAGAGACGTGTATAAGACGACGTTGTCCGCTCATGGCCGGTGCGCTGAACGAGGATTTCAAGGCGTTTCGGGAGTTCCTTGCGTCCGTCACAGCGACACAGGCGTGACCGGCGCGCATAGTCCAGTTGAATTTAGATGGGTTTGTCGGGGTGATGACAAGCCCGCGCCTGCGGCTGCGGGAGCACAGCGGTCGCTACCAATGCGCTGCAGCGTTATTCATCGCCGCGACTGATCATCCTCGGGTCGATTTCCGGCTTGTCCCATCTCGTCGCAGCGCCCATCCAGCGCTCGATGTTCGCCCGCAGCTTGGGGTCGTTGGCCTCGAGATGGAACGTGTAGAGGCGGTTGACGATCTCCTGCATCAACTCGCGCATTTCGGTCTCGTCGATGCGGGAGACTTCGGGCCAGGGAATGCGTCGACCATTGGCATCCTCCACGAAGACATCCGAATAGTCGCCGGTCCGGGTGACGGGCATCAGCCCGGAGTGCAGCGTCTCAAGCTGCGTGTTGCGCACGCAGAGCATGGCCATGATCCTGGCCAGCTTCGCCGCGATGCGCTTTTGGTCGTCTTCGTTCATGGCCCGAGAATATGCGCATCATCGCGGCCACGCCACGATTCAGATGGCCCGTTAGAATTATCTCGTCGCACAGGCCCGCGCCTGTTCGCGCAAGACAGCGTAGTCGGCCAGCCAGCCAACGATCATCTTCCCCTCCAGCAGCGCCGCGACCTCCTCTGCCATCCGTGCCTGCTCGGCCAGGGTGTAATCCACCACCGGCGGGCAGGCGCTGGGCGAGGCTTCAGAACCCGCCGTCGCGCAGGCGGTCAAGAAGATCGTCGCGGCTGCGAGGGCGGCGGCTGGCCGCATGCAGCATCTGGCGGTGGATGGCATCGGTACGCTCCAGTTGGTCGAGGCGCTCGGCGGCGCGGCCTGCGCGTTCGGCCGTGCGGCGGAGGTTGAGGATGAACAGGGTGATGGTGAGCGCGACGAGCATGAGGCCCGCGACCCGTCGCGCCAGTGGGCTCGCGAGGGACCCGACCAGAAGACTGCCCCACATCAGCGCACTCCCTTCTTCCAGTCGTCGACCCGCGCCCAGACGGCCACCGAGATCCCGCCCAGCGCCAGCGCGATGAACAGCCAGCGCAGCGTGTCCAGGTACGGCAGCAGCGGCAGCACCATACCTTGCGCCTCGGCGAGAGCGTCCTGCGCAATCTCGACCCCGGCGGCCCCCATCGTCGCCACCCCGGCCGCGCCGGTGCCGCGCAGCGTGCGGCTTTGCGCCAGCACCTCACGCGCGGGCGGGGTCTCGGCGGCGTAGGGGGCGGCGCGGGGCGGGAAGGGATCGCCCCAGGACCGCGCCGGGCCGAGGTCGATGTGCATGAACCCCGAGCGCGGATAGTACCCAAAGCCCAGAAACCCGACCTCCCGCGCCGCGGCCTCGAACGCGACCGGGTCATGGTTCGCCATGGCGATGTCGAATGCGGTTCCGTCCATGTGTTTTGATGCCGGCGCGCCGCCCACCGCGCGATTGTGCTCGGGGCTGCGATAGGCGGAGCGGACGATCAGTGGCTTGCCCAGCCGGTCGCGGAGCGCCTGCAGCTTGTCGAGCGCCTCCGGGTGAAGCTTCAGCTGTCCGGTGCCGCGGCAGGCGATTTCGGCCGGGCTGAAGTTCGGCCAGCGCCAGAGGTTCCGGGGCACCTCGCGGAAATGGCGGAAGGTACGGACGGGATCGGGCATGGGGGTCTCCTCGAGGTGATGGGCATGCGGAAATCCGCACCCTGCCGCTGTTGAGCGACAGGGCGTGGTGATCATGATCGTGGATCTGCAGACGCGGGCGCGTGTCACGGGTCAGTCGTCGCTGCGGCGCTGGAAGGCCTCGTACATCAGGTTGCGCATGGCGCGGATGTCCGCCTCCATCCGCTCCAGCCGGTCGGCATCGGTCTTGCGGTCTTCGGTACGTCGGCGCTCGACACGCTCGCGCTCGGCCAGAAGTTCGCGGTCGAGGCGCGCGAGCATCGCGTCGTTGGTGAAGGCCCGGCGCGCGATGGCCGCCAGAAGCGCCAGCGCACCGCCGATCAGCGCCGTGATCGCCGCGGTAATCCCGTGGTCGCGAAGCACCCGTGTGATCTCGGCGGAGAAGGATGTGCGGTCGGTCATGGCGGTCCTTTGGCTCAAGCGGCGCGGCGGTTCTGAATTCGGTCGCGGTGCATGTCAGGGCGAACTCGGCAGCCGGGGCGATGGATCGCCAGACGTCAGACCCGAATGTTCACCAGGCAGCGCGCGATCGCGTAGCCCTTGGCTGCGTCATAAGGCTGGGTGATCGTCATGCAACGCAGCCCCGTGCGCTCGGTGGCTTTCACGCCGATCCCACCCAGCGCCGCCAGCCGGTCGCCCGGCACCACGTCTGCCGCCACACGCGTGAAGACCTGTCCCAGCAGGCCGACACGGGTCCATTGATCGGGGCGTTGCGACCGGGGGATCTGCGGCAGATCCGGGTTCCAGTCCGGGTTCTGGCGGCG
This sequence comes from Rhodobacteraceae bacterium HLUCCA12, assembly GCA_001314715.1. Lineage (GTDB taxonomy): Bacteria > Pseudomonadota > Alphaproteobacteria > Rhodobacterales > Rhodobacteraceae > Pararhodobacter. Next base: position 29,305 of record LJSV01000028.1, read on the forward strand.
AACCCGGATCAGGGGCGCGGGGCCGTCGCCGCCATGGTCGGGGTCGGGCAGTTCGTCATAAAGCGCGCGGCCCCATGCGTCGGACAGATAGCGCCCCTGCCAGGCAAAGGGCGTGTCTCCGGCCGTCACCACCGCCGTGGCCGTCACGACGCCGGCAATCTCGTCACCCGGCTCGGCCGGGCGCACAGCCCCGCCCGCTTCGGTCACGATGGTGCCGGGCGGGATCTCGGCGCCGGTGGCATTGGCGAACAT
>LJSV01000025.1 GCA_001314715.1 Rhodobacteraceae bacterium HLUCCA12
GGGTGAATTCGGCGCAGCCGAAGAGGGGGCAGCGCCCCCTCACCCGCCGCGAAGCGGCACAAACGGAACCTGCAAAGCAGACAATCAGGTCACGTCAGCACAAACCCCCAACCATCGGTCGTCGATCGCTCTTGCGCCCGGATGCGGTCCCTGTCATGGCAGCGCCATGACACAGGATCATCGCCCCGTCGCGGGCGCCCACGCCCCGGTCGTGCTCTGGATCGCTGCCTTGTGCGCCTTGCCCGAGGCGATCTTCACGCTGGCCGAGACCCCGCTTCTGGGGCTCGAAGGCCTGCGCCGCACGGCGATCGTGCACGGCGCCTTCTGGCCCGGTCTCCTGCGTGACTGGGGCGCGCTCTATCCCGGCCAGCAGGCGCTGATGTTCGTCAGCTATGCCTTCCTGCACGGCGGTTTCCTGCATCTTCTGTTCAACATGCTGATGGTCCTGCATCTGGGCCGCGAGGCGGTGGCGCGGCTGGGGCAATGGGGCTTTGTGCTGCTTTACCTGGTGACCGCGGCGGGCGGCGCGGCCGGGTTTGCGCTTCTGTCGGCCTCGCCCGGTCCGATGGTGGGGGCGTCGGGGGCGGTGTTCGGCCTCTTCGGGGCCATGCAGTACTGGGACTTGCAGCGCCGGCGCGCCAGCCGCGCCTCGCTGGCGCCGTTCTGGCAGTTGATGGCGGGGCTGGTCTTGATGAATATCGTGCTTCTGGTCATGCTCGGCGGCATGCTGGCCTGGCAGGCGCATCTGGGCGGCTATGTCGCGGGCTTCGGGATGGCCTGGTGGGTCACCCCCACGCCCCGGCACCGTTTTCGCGGTTTCGGTTGACAGAATCGGCAATCCGCCATTGCATTCGGCGGTGTTTTGCGCACAGATGAACGAAATATGATCAAATCCAGTGGACCTCTCTTGACCGCATCCAGCCTTGCCGCCGCGCCTTCGACCGAACCGACGCCCGTGATTGCCGTTCGCGGGCTGCACAAGTCCTATGGCGAGCTTGAGGTTCTCAAGGGTGTCGATGTCACGGCCATGCCCGGCAAGGTAATCGCGCTGATCGGCTCGTCGGGATCGGGCAAATCGACCCTGTTGCGGTGCTGCAACCTGCTGGAGGACAGCCAGCAGGGCGAGATCGTGTTCGAGGGCGAGCCGGTGCGCTGGAAGGGCGAGGGGCTGGGCCGCCATCCGGCCGACCGCGCGCAGGTTGCGCGGATTCGCACCAACCTGTCGATGGTCTTTCAAAGCTTCAACCTGTGGTCGCACATGACGGTCTTGCAAAACGTCATGGAGGCGCCCCTGACCGTCCTGCGCCAGCCCCGCGCCGAGGTCGAGGCGCGCGCCCGCGCCCTTCTGGACAAGGTGGGCATCGGCGACAAAGCCGATGTCTACCCCGCGCAGATGTCGGGTGGACAGCAGCAGCGCGCCGCGATCGCGCGCGCGCTGTGCATGGAGCCGCGCGCGCTCTTGTTCGACGAACCCACATCGGCGCTCGATCCGGAACTTGAGCAGGAGGTGGTTCGCGTCATCAAGGCGCTGGCCGAAGAGGGGCGCACCATGCTGATCGTCACCCATGACATGCGGCTGGCGGCGGATGTGGCGGATCACGTGATCTTTCTGCACCTGGGCCTGATCGAGGAACAGGGCCCGCCCGAAGCGCTGTTCGGCGCGCCGAAATCGACGCGCTTGCAACAGTTCCTGCGGGCAACGCAACCGGCGTAAGCGACGCCGCGACGAAGAAGAAACCTTGCAACAAGGGAGTTTCCCATGAGAAATCAACTGATCGGCACCACCATTCTGGCCGTGCTTCTGGGCACGGGTCTGGCGCAGGCGCAGGACACTGTCCGCCTGGGCTCGGAGGGGGCCTATCCCCCGTACAACTTCATCAACGATTCCACGGGCGAGCTGGACGGGTTCGAGCGTGACCTGGGCGACGCGCTGTGCGAACGCGCCGAGGTGAGCTGCGAATGGGTGATCAACGACTGGGACACGATCATTCCCAACCTGGTCTCGGGCAATTATGACGCGATCATGGCCGGGATGAGCATCACCGAGGCGCGCGAGGAGGTGATCTCGTTCACGCAAAACTACCTGCTGCCCGAGCCTTCGGCCTATATCGCCCTGTCGGGCACCGATGCGGATGTGCTGGACGACGGCGTGATCGCCGCGCAATCGAACACCATCCAGGCCGGACACATCGCCGAGGGCGATGCCGACCTGCTGGAGTTCCCCACGCCCGACGAAACGATTTCCGCGTTGCGCAACGGCGAGGTTGACGCGGTGCTGGCCGACAAGGCCTTTCTGGTGCCCTATGTCGACGATTCGAACGGCGAGCTGGAATTCATCGGCGACGATGTCCTGATCGGCGGCGGCATTGGCATGGGCATCCGTCAAAGCGACGACGAACTGCGCGAGATGTTCGACGACGCCATCGACGAGATGAAGGCCGACGGCTCGCTGAACGACTTGATCACCGAATGGTTCGGCGAAGACTATCCGGTTTTCGAATGATGATCCGCGGGGGCGGCCCGGTGCCGCCCCCTGCCCCTGCGCGCACCGCGTGATCCCGTGTTTTCCTTTTGCACAGACCCTTCTGTCCTGCCGGATTGGCAGTGGTTCGCCTGCTATCTGACCAGCGCGACCCATCTGAGCTTTTTTCGCGCCTTCGGCGTGGTGATGCTGCTGCTGGCGGTGACGGCGCCGGCGGCGCTGGCCATGGGCATGGCGGGCGCGCTGGCGCTGCGATCGCGGATCATGCCGCTGTCGGCCCTGGGCCGCGCCTATGTCAATATCGTGCGCGGCGTTCCCGATATCGTCTTTTTCCTGTTCGTGCCCATCGCCCTGGGCCAGGGCATCGAATGGACCCTGCACCAGATCAACTGCCCTGACTGGGATCAGCCGATCCGGCAGGGCAATGATTTCATCGTCTGCGCCGAGGCCCGCATGCCGCCCGGCGATGCCAGCGCCTGGGCGCGCAATGCCTATGGCTTCGGCATGGCGGTGATCGCCTTTGCGCTGGTCTTCGGCGCCTTTGTGGCCAACACGCTGCACGGGGCCATGCGGGCCGTGCCGCAGGCCCAGATCGAAACCGCCGAGTCCTTCGGCATGACCGCGCGCCAGGCGTTCCGGCGTATCGTCCTGCCGCAGATGTGGATCTTTGCGCTGCCCGGCCTGTCGAACATCTGGCAGATCCTGATCAAGGCGACACCGCTTCTGTTCCTGCTGGGCATTCAGGACGTGGTCTATTGGGCGCGCGAACTCGGCGGGCAGAAGACCTCGCTCTATACCTATCCGCACCCGGACTGGCGGGTCTGGTATTTCCTGGCATTGTTGGTCTTTTACCTGTTTCTGACTTGGATCAGCGAGCGGGGGTTCGGCTGGCTGACGCTGCGGCTGTCGCGGGGTCAGGCCACCGCCCAGGGTGAGCGCATGCGCAAGGGGGCCGCATGAGAAGCTGCGCCGAAAGCTTTGCGGCCTATGTGCTGCGCCCGCTGGGGCGCGACTGGGGCGAGCGGCTGTTGCCGCGCGGGCTTGACATCACGCTGTGCGACCAGGTGTTCCTGATCGGGGGCGGCCTGCTGTGGAACATCTATTTCGCAGCCCTCGCCATTGCCTTTGGCTTCGTGCTGGCCACCGGCGTCGCGCTGGCGCGGTTCAGCGCGCATGGCTGGCTGTGGCGCCCGGCGGCGGCGTTCATCTTCACCTTTCGCGGATCGCCCCTGTTCATCCAGTTCTTCTTTTTCTATTCGGCCTTCGTCCTGCTGCCGCGTTCGGGCGTCGAAATCCCGCTGGGCGTCACGACGCTGACAATGGACACATCGGCGCTGACCACGGCACAGGTCGGCGGGCTTCTGGTGCTGATCCTGAACACCACCGCCTATTCAGCCGAATTGTTCCTGGGCGCGCTGCGCACCGTGCCCAAGGGCGATCTCGAGGCGGCCGATGCCTATGGCATGGCCGGGTTCACGCGCTTTCGCCGCATCGTCTGGCCGCACATGCTGCGCCTTGCCTGGCCCAGCTATACCAACGAGGCGATCTTTCTGACCCATTCCACGACGCTGGTGTTCCTGTCGGCCTTTCCCGCGCAACAGCAATCGGGCGAGGCTTTCTATTACGCACGCTATTTCGTCGATCAGACCTTCAACCCCTTCATCGCCTATCCGATCGTCGCGGCCTATTTCGTGCTGCTGACCCTGGCGATCATCGGCCTTTTCGGCCTCGTCAATCAGCGGCTCAACCGGCACCTGCCGCGCCCGCAACGCGCGCGCATCCGGTTCCGGCCGCAATATCTGAGGTGATTCATGCGTGACTGGCTTCGCCATCACCCCGACGTCAAGACGATCCGCGTTGCCGCCGCCGACCTGAACGGGCAGGCGCGCGGCAAGCGCATTCCCGTGCGCTTTGCCGACAAGCTGGTGCGCGAAGGCACGCGCTTTCCCTATTCGGTGCTCAACCTCGACATCTGGGGCGAGGACATCGAGAACAGCCCCCTGGTCTTTGAATCCGGCGATGCGGATGGCGTTCTCAAACCCACCGAGCGCGGCTTTCTGCCGATGCCCTGGCTGGACGCGCCGACCGCGCTGCTGCCGATCTGGATGTTCCATGAAGACGGCACCCCGTTCGAGGGCGACCCCCGCCATGCGCTGGCACGCGTGCTGGAAAAATTTCAGGCCCGCGGCCTCTATCCGGTTTGCGCGACCGAGCTGGAATTCTACCTGATCGACGATTCGGGGCGCGAGCTGCGCGTGCCGCCCTCGCCGCGCTCGGGCAAGCGCCGCCCCGGCGCCGATACGCTGGCGCTGCGCGCGCTGGATGCGTTCGACCGGTTCTTTACCGATCTTTATGACGCCTGCGAGGTCATGGATATCGACGCCGACACCGCCAGTTCCGAAGCCGGGATCGGGCAGTTCGAAATCAATCTGCTGCATTCGTCCGATGTGCTCAAGGTCGCCGACGACACCTGGTTGTTCAAGATGCTGGTCCGGGGGCTGGCGCGGCGGCACGGCTTTGCCGCAAGCTTCATGGCCAAGCCCTATGACAACTGGCCGGGGAACGGCATGCATATGCATTTCTCGCTGACCGATGCCGACGGGCGCAACCTGTTCGACGACGGCGGCCCGCGCGGCACCGATCTGTTGCGAAACGCGGTCGCCGGCTGCCTGAAGGGAATGCCCGGCTCGACCCTGCTTCTGGCCCCGCATGCCAACAGCTATGACCGGCTGGTGCCCGGTGCACATGCACCGACCGGCATCTGCTGGGCCTATGAAAACCGCACCGCGGCGCTGCGCATTCCATCGGGCAGCCCACGCGCGCGCCGGATCGAACACCGGGTGGCGGGCGGCGACATCAATCCCTATCTGATGATGGCGGGGGTGCTGGGTTCGGCCCTGATCGGCATCGAGGACGCGCTGTCCCCGCCCGAACCGATCACCGGCAATGCCTATGACCTCGATCTTCCGCAACTGCCCGCAACATGGCAGGATGCGGTCGACACGTTCGAGAAAAGCCCCGAGATGGCGCGCATCTTCGCGCCGCAACTGATCGACAACCTGGTGCGCACCAAGCGCCAGGAAATTCATTACATGGCCGAGCTGTCCGAAGAAGAGGCGCTCGACCTGTACCTGGACACGGTGTGAAGAGACCCCATGCTGATCGGCATCCTGCAAACCGGCTATGCCCCCGACGCCCTGCGCGACAAGGGCGACTATCCCGACATGTTCGCCCGCCTTCTGGCCGGGCACGGTTTTCGCTTTCGCACCTATCGCGTGGTGGACATGGAATTTCCCGAAAGCCCGCGCGACTGCGACGGCTGGCTGATCACCGGCTCGCGCCACGGCGCGTATGAGGATCTGCCCTTCGTCAAGCCGCTGGAACAGTTCATCCGCGACGCCTTCGCGGCCCATGTGCCGGTTGCGGGCATCTGTTTCGGCCACCAGATCATGGCCCAGGCCCTTGGCGGCACGGTCGAGAAATTCCCGGACGGGTGGTCGGCGGGGCCGACCGAATACGATTTCGACGGCGAGACCCTGACCATGAATGCCTGGCACCAGGACCAGGTCGTCACCCCGCCACCCGACGCGCACATCATCGCCAGCAGCCCGTTTTGCCGCTACGCCGGTTTCGCCTATGATGATCGCGGCCTGTCGGTTCAGGCGCATCCGGAATTCGAGGATGGCTTCGTCGCCGGGCTGATCGACACGCGCGGGCGCGGCGTCGTGCCCGATGCGGTGCTTGATGCCGCGCGCACACGCCTCGGCACCGCGCTTGACAGCGACCGGATCGCCGATCGCATCGCGGCCTTTTTCAAGCAGGCCCGCCCGTGACGGGTCCGCACCGATCGAAGGATCACCCCATGTCCGACTGGATCAGCCTGTTACCCGACGCCGCCCGCGACTATATCGCCGGGCGCAGGCCCGATGAGGTCGAATGCATCGTGCCCGACCTTGCCGGCGTTGCGCGCGGAAAGGCCATGCCGGCCTCGAAATTCGCCCGCCAGGAAAAGTTCTACCTGCCGGATTCGATTTTCCTGCAAACCATTACCGGTGACTGGGCCGAACGCCCCGGCAACAGTTTCACCGAACCCGACATGATCCTGCGCCCCGATTTTTCAACGGCCACCGCCGCGCCCTGGACAGCGGACATCACCTTGCAGGTGATCCACGATGTCCTGGACCAGCAGGGCAACCTGGTACCGGTCGCGCCGCGCAACGTGCTCAAACGCATGATGGATCTCTACCGCGCCGAGGGCTGGAAACCGGTGATCGCCCCCGAGATGGAATTCTATCTCGTCGCGCCCAATGTCGACCCGGCCAATCCGATCCAGCCGCCGATGGGCCGCACCGGCCGCCCCGCGGCCGGGCGCCAGGCCTATTCGATGTCCGCGGTCGATGAATACGGCCCCGTCATCGACGACATCTACGACTTCGCCGAGGCCCAGGGAATGGAGATCGACGGCATCCTTCAGGAAGGCGGTGCCGGCCAGATCGAGATCAACCTCAACCACGGCGATCCGGTCGCACTGGCCGACGAGGTGTTCTATTTCAAGCGCCTGATCCGCGAGGCGGCGCTGCGCCACAAGATCTTCGCCACCTTCATGGCCAAGCCGATCGAGGGCGAACCGGGTTCGGCGATGCATATCCACCATTCCGTCGTCGATGCCGAAACCGGGCAGAACGTCTTTTCCGACAGCAAGGGCCGGTCGACGCCGCTGTTCACGCATTTCATCGGCGGTTTGCAGAAATACCTGCCCGCCGTGATCGCGATCCTTGCGCCCTATGTGAACAGCTATCGCCGCTATGTCCCGGATTTCGCCGCGCCGATCAACTTGGAATGGGGCCGCGACAACCGCACCACCGGCATCCGGGTGCCGGTCTCGAGCGCGGCCTCGCGCCGGGTCGAGAACCGCCTCGCGGGGATGGATTGCAACCCCTATCTGGGCATCGCCGCCAGCCTGGCCTGCGGCTATCTGGGCATGAAGGAAAAGCTGGAACCGCGTCCGCAATACAAGGGCGACGCCTATCTGGCCGAGGATGAGTTGCCCTTCACCCTGGGCGATGCGCTTGATCTGTTCGAAGAGTGCGAGCCCGTGCGCATGGTCCTGGGGCCCGAGTTCTGCGAGGTCTACGAATCCGTCAAGCGCATGGAATACAAGGAATTTCTACAGGTCATCAGCCCCTGGGAACGCCAGCACCTGTTGCTGAACGTGTAGGCGGGCACGACGCGGCGGCCGGCGGCGGCGCCTTCGCTCAGCGCGCGCGCGTCCAGATCGCGTCGCGGCAAAAGACCAGCACGCAGCCCGAAACCGTCAGCCGCTCGCCTTCCATCTGCATACGCGCGTTGTAGGTCTGATCGCGGTCCGGTGCCCAGACGCGGCCGTTGCGATAGCGCCCGTTGCCGTCGGGTTCCATGTCCCAGATGATCCGACGCCCGACATTGGGGGACGACATCGCCTGCCCGTTGCCGTCGAACGCCTCGATCAGGGTGCCGCAGACGCGGTCCTCGCAGGCCACGATCTCGACAATTCCGGTATTGCCGTTGTCGTCGGGCGCGGTGCGCCAATGGCCCAGAACCGGCTCCGCCAGCGCCGGCAGCGCCAGTGCCACGGCGGCCGCTGCAGTCAGGATCAGTCGTTTCATGCTTCGTTCCTCCCACCCGCGACATTCGGGCGCGCGCGCGATTCGCGCAACTGTTTCCGTCACGTCAGAGCCCGGCACCGGCTACAAGCGCGCGCGCCAATTGCATTCGCCCCCGCATGGCGCTATGGGGCCGCAAGCAGACAGGAGCGCGCGATGATCCTCTACCCCGCGATCGACCTCAAGGACGGACAGTGCGTGCGCCTTTTTAAGGGCGCGATGGACCAGGCGACGGTGTTCAATGACGATCCCGCGGCACAGGCCCGTGCCTTTGCCGAGCAGGGCGCGCAATGGCTGCACCTGGTCGATCTCAACGGCGCCTTCGCCGGCACGCCGGTCAATGCCGCCCCGGTCGAGGCGATCTTGTCGGCGGTCACGATTCCCTGCCAGCTCGGTGGCGGCATCCGCGACATGGCAACGATCGAGGCCTGGCTGGACAAGGGCCTCGCGCGGGTGATCCTGGGCACGGTCGCGGTGGAAGATCCCGCGCTGGTGCGCGAGGCCGCGCGCGCCTTTCCCGGCCAGATCGCCGTGGGCATCGACGCACGCGATGGCCGGGTCGCCACGCGCGGCTGGGCCACGGAAACGGATCTCGATGCGACTGACCTCGCCCGCACCTTCGAGGATGCGGGGGTGGCCGCGATCATCTATACCGACATCAACCGCGACGGCGCCATGCAGGGCCCCAATGTCGCCGCCACCACAGCACTGGCGCGCGCGACCGCGGTTGCGGTCATCGCCTCGGGCGGGGTCTCGTCGCTGGACGACCTGATCGCGCTGCGCGATTGCGGCGCGGCGCTCGACGGGGCCATATCGGGCCGCGCGCTCTATGACGGCAAGCTCGACCTGAAACAGGCCCTGGCCGCGCTCGGCGGTTGACCTTCACGCGCCGCACCCCCCTTCATCTTGCCGGAAAATACGCGCGGGGGTGAATTCGGCGCAGCCGAAGAGGGGGCGGCAGCCTCCGGCCCGGCCCGCCGCCGGCGCCCCGCGCATCGTGGCGCGACCCGGCACCCGCGCGGTTCAATCCTCGAACAGTTCGGACTGGCCGGACACCGCGTCGTCGCCGGCCTCGTCCTGATCCTCGCCCGGTCCGGGCGCGCCGGGGACGGGCCGACTGTCCAGCAGCCCGGCGGCGCGCAATTCCTTCAGCCCCGGCAGATCGCGCGCGCTTTCCAGTCCGAAATGATCCAGGAATGTGTCGGTCACGACGAAGGTGACGGGCCGCCCCGGCGTCATCCGCCGCCGGCCCAGGCGGATCCAGTCCAGTTCCATCAATTGATCGATCGTCCCGCGCGACAGGGCCACGCCGCGGATCTCCTCGATCTCGGCGCGGGTGGCGGGCTGATGATAGGCGATGATCGCCAGCGTCTCGATCGCCGCGCGGCTCAGCCGCCGGGTTTCGACCTGCTCGCGATGCATGAGCCAGCCCAGATCGGGCGCGGTGCGCATCGCCCAGCCGTCGCCCACCCGCACCAGGTGCACGCCGCGCCCGGCATAGCGGCTGCGCAGGTGCTGCAACGCCTCGGGGATGTCGCAGCCCTCGGGCAGGCGCGCCTCCAGCTCCGACAGGGTCACCGGCTCGGCGCTGGCGAACAGCACCGCCTCGATCATGCGCTCGACCTCGGCCATGGGCGGGGCCGGGAACAGGCCGGGCGTGGCCTCGCCGCCCGGCGCGGGCGCGTCCGACCGGGGCGTGTCGTCGCTCATGCCGGCCTCTCGCCATCACGCCGACGCAGGTGAATCGGGGCAAACGTCTCGGACTGGCGCAGTTCGGCCTGACCTTGCTTGACCAGCTCCAGCGACGCCGCAAAGGTCGATGCCAGCGCCGAGCGCCGCCGCCCGCCCGCCGCACGCCAGCCCGGCGGCAGGAAACCCGCCAGATCGGCCCAGTCGCCGCGATGCCCGATCATCCCGCGCAACCGCTCCAGCGCGGTTTCCAGCGGATAGATGTCGGACCGGTCAAAGGCATAGGGGCGGAAATCGTCGCGCGTGCGCAGCCTCGCATAGGCCTGCATCAGTTCCAGCAAGGTCGCGGTGAACTGGGTGCGGCGGCGCGTGGACAGGGTTTCGGGCGCGCCCCGGGCAAAGAAGTCCCGCCCCAGCCGGTCACGACCCATCAGCCGGGCCGCCGCCTCGCGCATGGCGCCCAGCCGTTCCAGCTGGAACGCCAGATGCGCCGCCAGTTCCTCGCCCGAGGGGCCGTCCTCGCCCGGTTCGGGCGGCAGCAGCAGGCGCGATTTCAGATAGGCCAGCCAGGCCGCCATCACCAGGTAATCCGCCGCCAGTTCGATCCGCAGCGCGCGCGCGGCCTCGACAAAGCGCAGATATTGCTCGGCCAGTTGCAGGACCGAAATGCGCCGCAAATCGACCTTCTGGCGCCGCGACAGCGTCAGCAACAGATCCAGCGGACCCTCGAACCCATCGACATCGACGATCAGCGATTCGGCCTCGATGCGCGCGGATACGCTGTCGCCGGGCGTTGGGGCGGTGTCCTGCGCCCTGCTCATGCCTGCCCTTCCGCTTCCTCGCTCAGGGCTTCAAATTCGGCTTCCAGCGCGGCAAAGTCAATCGCGGCGGGCGCGCGTCGGGCCTCCAGCGCCCTGGTGGCGCGCGCCTGCGCCGCGCCCTCCAGCGGCCCGGCGGCCTCGGCGACCATCGCCATTTCGGCCAGATCCCCGGAACAATGCAGCACCACGTCGCAGCCCGCCGCCCGCGCGCGCGCCGCGCGCTCTGCCATGCGCCCGCCAAGCGCGTTCATCGCGATATCATCGCTCATCAGCAGGCCGGTGAAGCCCAGATCCTTGCGCAGCATCGCGATCACGGCCGGCGAGACGGTGGCCGGGTTCTCGGGGTCGATCGCCTCATAGACGACATGCGCGCTCATCCCCAGCGGCATGTCGGCCAGCGCCCGCACCGGCACGAAATCGCGCGCCTCCAGCACCGATACCGGGTCGCTCACCCGCGGCAAGGCGTGGTGGCTGTCGGCATTGCCGGCACCGTGCCCCGGCAAATGCTTGATCACCGGCAAGACCCCGCCCGCCAGCAGCCCCTCGGCGGCGGCGCGGCCCAGTTCACCGACGCGGGCGGGATCGGCGCTCCAGATCCGGCGCACGAGGAAGGGATGGGTCGACGGGCAAGCCACGTCGATCACCGGCGCGCAATTTCCGTCCACCCCCAGCGTGCGCAACTCGGCCGCCATCAGCCGGTGCCGCAGCCAGACCGCGCGCGCGCCCCCGCGCTGGGCGCTGGCATCGGGCCAGGCACGCGCCAGGGGTGGACGCAAGCGCTGCACGCTGCCGCCCTCCTGGTCCATGAATATGGGCGCCGCGCGCCCGACCGTCGCGCGCAACTCGGCACAAAGCCGGGTCAGTTGCGCGGCGTCCTGGACATTGCGGCCAAACAGGATGAACCCCCACGGCTGCGCCTCGGCGAAGAAGCGCGCCTCCATCGGGTGCAGCACCGGCCCCGAACATCCAGGGATGACAGCCGCGGTCATCGCCCCCTCGATCCCGTTCGCGTAAAAGGATTACCGGATCAGCACCGGGATGCAATCGGCATTCTCGGCCAGCAGCACCGAACAGAACCGCCGCGCCTCGGGCTCTCCGTCGAATCCATGCGCCCGAAGCCGGTAAAAGGTGCGCCCGCCCGAGGTGGCGGATTCGATGACCCGTCCGCGCCCGTCCATGTGCGCGTCGAAACGGCTGGCCAGATCGTTCCAGGCCTCGCGGGCCTCGGCCTCGGTGTCATAGGCACCCAGTTGCACCAGCCGCGTGCCCGGCGTCAGCGTGGTGGGGTCGATATCGATATGCCGCGCCGGCGCCATCCGCGTCGCCAGTTCGGCCAGCAGGGCCTCGGCCTCGGCATCGCGCCCGTCGTCCGCGGCGCCGGCGTTGCCGGCCGCCGCAGTCTGCACCGGGGCGCCATCCCGCGGACGGCGCGGCGGGATCAGCGAACGCGCCACGCCGGGTTCGGTGGCGGCCACAACGTCCAGATCGTCAAGCGTCAAGGACGCCTCGATCGCCTCTGCTGGCGCCTCTGTGGGCGCCTGGGTGGGCGGCTCTGTCGACGGCTCGTCGCGCGCGCCATCCGGCCCCGCCTCGCGGCTTGGGGCGGCGGGGCGGTCCTCATCGGCCAGATCAACCGGCGCCGGGGCCAGCGCAATCCGATCGGCGGCTTCGCCCGCCGTGCCCTCGGCGGCGACGGCGTTCACCGACAACCCCTGATAGGCTGCCTGCCGACCGCCCGGATCGGACGGGGACACCCGTACCGGCCCTTCCAGCGCGCGGATCACGGGCACCCCCGCGACATCGCGCACCATCAGGCGGTAACTCCAGACCCCGACCCCGGCCAAAAGCGCGACCGAAAGGATCGCGCCGACCACGTTCACCAACACCCCCAGGCGCAAGGGCTCGGGCGCGCCCTGCCCTGCCTGACTCGGGGCATGGTAGGCATCGTAATGCAACTGTGCCATGCTCGCCTCTCAAACCCGCCGGGTTTTCCCGGTCTTGGCCGTCATTTCCGTCCCGCACCACCCGGATGAGACCGGGTGCCGGGGTCGCCTGCCTGCGCCAGCCTGTATTGTTATTCAGCGCATTTCGTCGACAGGCGTCACCCCAAGGATACCAAGACCTGCGGAAATAACAACGCCCACGGCACGCGCGAGCGCAATTTTTGTCGCGCTCACCGCCGGATCGTCCTGCACGAACCGCAATGCGGGCTCATCATTGCCGCGGTTCCAGTGGGCATGCAGATCACCCGCCAGCTCGGCCAGATAGCCGGCGATGCGATGCGGCTCATGCGCGCGCGCGGCGATCTCGACCTGGCGCGGCCAGTCCGCAAGCTTGCGCATCAGCGCCAGTTCGGCCGGATGATCCAGCCCGGCCAGCGCCTGCCCCGCCAGGGCGTCGTCGGTCACATCCACCCCGCCCTCGGCCGCCTTGCGCAGCACCGAATTGATGCGGGCATGGGCGTATTGCACATACCAGACCGGGTTGTCGCGCGACTGTTCCAGCACCTTGTCGAAATCGAAATCGAGCGGGGCATCGTTCTTGCGCGTCAGCATCACGAAGCGCGTGACATCGGCGCCCACCATATCGACCACGTCGCGCAGGGTGACGAAGGTGCCGGCGCGCTTGGACATCTTGAAAGGCTCGCCGTTCTTGAACAGCTTCACCAACTGCACCAGCTTGATGTCCAGCGGCACACGACCCGCGGACAGCGCGGCCACCGCGGCCTTCATGCGTTTGACATAGCCGCCGTGATCGGCGCCAAAAATGTCGATCAGCGCGTCGAAGCCACGTTCGATCTTGTCGAAATGATAGGCGATATCGGGCGCGAAATAGGTCCAGCTGCCGTCGGATTTCTTCACCGGGCGATCGACATCGTCGCCATGCGCGGTCGAACGGAACAGCGTCTGCTCGCGCGGCTCCCAGTCCTCGGGGGTCTTGCCCTTGGGCGGCTCCAGAACGCCCTCGTAGATCAGTCCCTGATCGCGCAGGGCCTGCAAGGCCGCCTCGATCTTGCCGGTGCCGTAAAGCGCCTTCTCGCTGGAATAGACATCCATGCGCACACCCAGCGCGGCCAGGTCGGCGCGGATCATCGCCATCATGCGCGCGGTGGCGAAATCGCGAACGGGTTCCAACCAGGCGCTTTCGGGCTGGTCCAGAAAGCGGCCGCCGTATTCGGCCTTCAGCGCCTCGCCCACCTCGATCAGGTAATCGCCGGGATACAGCCCCTCGGCGATCTCGGGCGAGCGGCCATGCGCCTCGCGATAGCGTTCATAGGCCGAACGCGCCAGCACATCGACCTGCGCGCCGCCGTCGTTGATGTAATACTCGCGCGTCACCTCCCAGCCCGCAAACGCCAGGAGCGTGGCCAGCGCATCGCCGAAGACGGCGCCGCGGGCATGCCCCACATGCATCGGCCCGGTCGGGTTGGCACTGACGAATTCGATATTGACCCGGCGCCCGCCCCCCATCGTGGTCCGGCCGAAATCGCGCCCGGCGCGCAACGCGGCCGGAATCACGCCCTGCCAGAGCGCGGGCGCCAGACGCAGGTTCAAGAACCCCGGTCCGGCCACCTCGGCCGAAACAAGGCGCGCATCCGTGCGCAGCCGCGCCGCCAGCGTCTCGGCAATCTCGCGCGGGCGCGCCCCGGCGGGCTTGGCCAGAACCATCGCGGCGTTCGTTGCCATGTCGCCATGTGCGGCGTCGCGCGGCGGCTCCACCGTGACGGCTGACAGGTCCAGCCCTTCGGGCAGCGCGCCTTCGGCCATCATCTCGCTCAGGCACTCCAGCACCAACGCGCGAATATCGTTGAACAGGTTCATGTCGTCGTCCCTCTGATTGCCCCTGCACTACCATGGCGGACGGCAAGGTCAATCACCCCGCGTCCTGTCGCGCCCGCTTCATCTTGCCCCAAATACGCTGGGGGTGAATGGGCCGCAGGCCCAGAGGGGGCAAAGCCCCCTGCCCCGTCAGCCCTGTCCGCGCCCCGACACGATATAGCGCGTGAACCGCGCCGCGTCCGATCCCATCAGCCGGGCGTGGTCCTGCAAGGCAAAGCGATCGGTCATGCCGGCGACATAATCGGCGACGATCCGCGCCAGCCCGGCCTCCTCTTCGCCGGCGGCGGCGACATCGGCGCGCCATTCGGCCGGCAGCTGCGCCGGATCGCGCAGATAGAGCGTGAACAGATCCCGCACCACCTCGGTCACTTCGGCGCGCATCGCCACCACGCGCGGGGCGCGATACATCCGCGTGAACAGGAAGTTGCGGATGACCTTGAGTTCGCGAAACAGCTTGTCCGAGAACCGGATGATGGTCACGCCCAATTGGCGCACGGCATCGGCATCGGCGGGTTCGGCGGCCTCGAGCCGGTGGCGGGCCACGGCGATCACGTCCTCGACCATGGTGCCGAACACCCGCCTCAGCGCCTCGTGCCGGCGCCGCATGCGGTCAAGACCGGGATAGAGCGCATCAACCTCGGCAAAGGCCGGGCCGGTGATCGGCAGGGCCATCAGATCGGCCTCGTCGAACAGGCCCGAGCGCAGGCCGTCGTGCAGATCGTGGTGATTATAGGCCACATCGTCGGCGATGGCCGCAACCTGGGCCTCGGCCGAGGCATGGGTCTCCAGCGCCAGGTCATGCGCGGCGTTGTAATCGACCAGAGCCTGCGGCAACGGTCCCTTCCTCGGGGTGCCATCGGCCGCGATCAGCGGGCCGTTGTGCTTGGCGATCCCTTCCAGCGTTTCCCAGGTCAGGTTCAGCCCGTCGAATTCGGCGTAATGGCGTTCCAGCCGTGTGACGATGCGCAGGGCCTGCGCGTTATGGTCGAACCCGCCATGGGGCTCCATCAGCGCGGCCAGCGCCTCTTCGCCGGTATGGCCAAAGGGGGTGTGACCCAGGTCATGCGCCAGCGCGATCGCCTCGGCCAGGTCGGTATTCAGCCCCAGCGCCCCGGCCAGCGTCCGCGCCACCTGCGCCACCTCGATCGAATGGGTCAGCCGGGTGCGGTAGTAATCGCCCTCGTGCTCGATAAAGACCTGGGTCTTGTGCTTGAGCCGCCGAAAGGCCGAGGAATGGATGATCCGGTCACGGTCGCGCTGAAACTCGGACCGAAAGGTCGAGATCCGCTCGGGATAGAGCCGACCGCGCGATTGGCCGGGATCGGCGGCATAGGGGGCAAAGGCGCTCATGCGGGGCTTCGTCCTTTTCAGGCCGGGGTTGCGTGGCTCGTGGGGGCTTGTGTGCGGACGCGGCCTTGCCGCATCGCCCCGCCCCGCTTATATCTGCCAAGATGCACAGGGAAAACGCCGACAAACCATGAATCTGCCACCCAAGGTAACCGATCGCGCCTTTGAACGACTGGCCGAGATCGCCGAACAGGCGGGCACGGCGCAAGCGCTGCGCGTGGCCGTGGCAGGGGGCGGATGTTCGGGGTTTCAGTATGAAATCACGCTCGATGCCCCCGCCGAAGACGATCTGGTGATCGAGGGCGAGGGCCAGAAGGTCGTGATCGACCCGGTGTCGCTGCCATTTCTGTCAAATGCCGTGATCGACTTTTCCGAAGAATTGATCGGCGCGCGCTTCGTGGTCGACAATCCCAACGCAAGCTCAAGCTGCGGCTGCGGGATCAGCTTTTCGATGTAAGCATCGCCCGGCGACGGCCCGGTCCTGGCGTCTTTTTGTCAGCCCAGCAATTCGGGCGGGGCTTCGCGCATGATCTTCTGCACCGCCCCCTCGGCCGCGTCATCGAACGGCGCCAGGATCAGCGTGGCGCCCAGCTTGCGATAGGCCTCGCCGTCTTCCATGTGGTTGACCGTCACCGCCACCTCGCGGCCGAACCCGGCCGATTTCAGCGCATGCAGCAAGGCGGCATGGCCGTCAGCCTCGCTCAGCGGGCCGCGACTGCGCGGCACCGCCGAGATCACGCCCTTGACCCCGTTCAGCGGCAGATGGGCCAGAAACTCGGGGTCGGTCGCATCGCCGAAGCGCGCATCCAGCCCAAACCCGCGCCAATGGCGCAGCGCCTGCGGGTCGAAATCGACCCCCAGAAGGCGGTAGCCGCGCGATTTCAGCCCCTGGCCGATCCGGCAACCATAGCGGCCCAGGCCCAGGATGATGAAATCATAGGTCCCGCGGTCGCGGTCGGGGGTGTCGTCCTCGAGTTCGCGAAACGGCTTGCGCCGCTCGAACACACCCAAAAGGGGCTCGCACAGGGCGTAAAGCTTGTGCGACCAGGTGATCATGTAGACGCTGAGCGCGATCGTCACCAGCCCGACCAGCGTGACCAGGCCCATGGCGCCCTCGGTGACATGGCCCAGTGACAGGCCCATCGCCATGAAGATCAGCGAGAATTCGGAAATCTGCGCGACCGTCAGCCCGGCCAGAAAACCGGTGCGCTTGCGGTATCCCATGAACCCCATGATCGCCAGCACGATCAGCGGGTTGCCGATCAGAACGAAGACCGACAGAACGGCGGCCGGACCAAGCTGCGCCCCCAGCGTCGACAGGTCCAGCCCAGCCCCAAGGCTGAGAAAGAAGAACAAGAGCAGGAAATCGCGCAGCGAGGCCAGCCGCGCGCCGATCGCATCGCGCATCGGCGTCGAGGCCAGCGACACCCCGGCCAGAAGCCCGCCCAGTTCCTTGCCCAGCCCGATCCAGTCGGCGATCGCGGCGAAACCGGCCGCCCAGCCGACCGCAAAGATGACCAGCAGTTCCGAGGAACGCGCCACCAGTTGCAGCAATCCATTCGCCAGGTAGCGGATGAAGACATAGACGAAGGCCAGCATCGCCAACGCGCCCAGCATCAGGACGATCAGGCTGCCGCCCCCCTCGCCCTCGGCCTCGCCCAGCCCGATGGCCGACACCACGACCATGGCCAGCACGACAAAGATGTCCTGCACGATCAGAAACCCCAGCGCGATCTTGCCGTGCAGCGCGTCGATCTCCTGCTTGTCGGACAGAAGTTTCACGATGATGATGGTCGATGAAAAGGTCAGCGCCACGGCGACATAAACCGCGGTCAGCCAGTCGATCCCCATGATCAGGCAGAGCGCGAAGCCGATCGCGGCGGTGAATGTCACCTGGCCCAGCCCGGTGGCGACCGAAACCGCGCCAAGGTTGCGCACCAGGTTCACATCGAGCTTGAGCCCGACCAGGAACAGAAGCACCGCGATGCTGATCTGGCTCAGCAGGGTGATGAACTCATCCGACTGCACCAGCCCCAGAACGTCAGGCCCGGCCAGAATCCCGGCCGCAATGAACGCCACGACCAGGGGCTGACGCAGGGACAGCCCGGCCAGCCCCAGCACCGCAGCCAACAGAACCAGGACCGAGATTTCATAGAATACGGACGAGAACTCGAATCCGGCCATGGTCTTCCTATGTCCTTTTCAATGCCTCACGGCAGTTCGAGCGTGGCCGAAACCGGCACGATCGCCACCTGCCCGGCGCGCCCTTCCATGCGCCAGCCGATCAGGCCAGCCATGGTTTCTTCATGCGCGGCGCGCCCCATCACCACGACATGGCCCTGCTGCTGGGCCCGAAAGGTCGCCCGGTCCAGATACCGGCGGATCGTGAACTGGTTCTCGTCGTCGGTATCGACAATGCGAAACACCGCCACATTGGCGATGCCGGCGCTGTCGGCGCTTTGCGCGGCCGGGTTCAGCCCGCGTTCATAGGTGACAAGCCCATAGCCATCATCGGCCAGAAACGGCATGATCGCCTGTGCCAGGCTGCGGTCGGACTGAAAACCGTCCTGCGGCGTGTCGATCAGCGCGACCACCTCGGGCAAGGCGCGGAACCAGCCGTCAAAGGTGACTTCAAGATCCGACGGGGTCGCCCCGGCCGGCAGCCCCGCCGCCAGCATCAGGATTTCATGCCCGGCCTCGCGATACGCCTCGGCACGGCGGGGCGCATCCGCGTCCTGGGGATCAAGCGCAACCGAAACCGGCATCGGCAGAGCCAGGATCGCCTCTTCGGCATCGGGGTCGGCGGGGGCATCCACCAGAACGATCGCGAATCGCGGCCCCGAGTCCGCATCGTAAGGCGCGGCAAAGCGTTCCCGCGCCGGCCGGTCGCCGTTCGCCGCCGCCTCGTCACCCTCGTCCGGGGCATCCGGCTGCGGGGCTTCTTCGCCCTGCGGATCGCCGGTGACGATGCTGGGCAAGCGCCCCACTCTCACGCCGTCGATCTCGCGATCAAGTCCCGGCGACGACGGCACGGCGCGCAGAACGGGCCGCGAGTCGGGCGCCGCGCCGCCCTCGGCATCCTCGGAAGGCTCGGCGCGATCCGGGGTCTGGGGCGCATCGGCCTCTGGCCCATCGGTGTCGGGTGCATCGGCGTCGGAGGCATCGGTCCCAGAATCGGCGTCGGATTCGGGCAGGGAGTCGGTCTCGGTGGCAGTTTCGCCTTCGCCCTGATCGGCATCTCGATCGCGCTCGGATGCATCGGCCTCGGGTTCAGTCGCCTCGGGTTCTTGCGCCTCTGGTTCCGGGGCCTCGGACTCCGCGGCATCCTGCTCTGCCGGCTCTTGCGCCCCGGTCTCGGGCTCGTCGGCCTGCCCATCGGTTTCGGCATCCTCGTCCGCCGGCACCTCCGCTGCGTCGGGCGCGGTTTCGGCCGCACCGGACGCTTCCGGTTCGGCCTCTTCGTCGGCCGGGGCGGCGCGCGCGTCCTCTTGCGCGGCGTCTTCGTCCGACCCGGCCGGGTCCGCCGCCTCGTGCTCATCGGGCGGGGTCTCGGCGGGGTCCGCCTCGCCCCCCTGCTCGGCCGCCTCAGGCGCGGGTTGTTCCTCGGATCCGGCGGGCGGATCGTCGCGCGCGGTCTCCGCGGGCTCGTCGGTCGACTCCTCATCGGATCGCGCCTCGGGCTCTGGCGAGGGTTCGGGTTCCTGTGAACCGTTGTCGCCCGCGGCATCGTCCCCCTCGGGCACGGTTTGCGGGGATTCGGGCGGAGGCGCCATGACCCATGACACCGCCGCAAACCCCAGCACGAAGCTGACAATTCCGATAACCAACCCCTTGATGAAGCCACCCATTGTGCCCCCTGTCCGAACCTCTTTCGCCGGTCCGGTATAACCGTTTGCCGCGCGCGATTCACCCCATGAACCGAATGTCGGGATGAGAGCCCTTGACCCCGCCGCGCGCAAGGGGGCATGTAGAGGGCGCCCCCCCCCCAATAGGCGCGTCCATGCTGCTTTTGATCGATAATTACGACAGTTTCACCTATAATCTGGTGCATTACCTGGGCGAACTGGGGGCCGATGTGAGCGTGCGCCGCAACGACGCTCTGGAGGTTCAGGCGGCAATGGCGCTCGATCCGTCGGCGATCGTGCTCAGCCCCGGACCCTGCGACCCCGATCAGGCGGGCATCTGCCTGCCGCTGGTCAAGGCCGCCGCCGAAACCGGAACGCCGCTTTTGGGCGTGTGCCTGGGGCATCAAACCATTGGCCAGGCCTTTGGCGGCAAGGTGGTGCGCGCGCAACAGATCGTGCACGGCAAGCTGGGGAGCATCGCCCATTCCGGCCAGGGGGTTTTCGCCGGACTGCCCACGCCCTTTGCCGCGACGCGGTATCATTCGCTGATCGTCGAACGCGACAGCCTGCCCGCCTGCCTTGAGGTGACGGCCTGGCTGGAGGATGGCACCATCATGGGAGTCAGGCACCGTGACCTGCCGATCCAGGGGGTGCAGTTCCACCCCGAAAGCATCGCCTCGCAGCATGGCCACCAGTTGCTGCGCAACTTTCTTGACAGCGTCCCGGTCGCCGCATGAGCCAGCGCATCAAACCCCTGATCGCCGCCGCGGTCGAACGCCCGCTGTCGCGCAGCGAGGCCGAAGAGGCTTTTGCCATCCTTTTCGAAGGCGAGGCCACGCCCGCGCAGATGGGCGGCTTTCTGATGACCCTGCGCACGCGGGGCGAAACGGTCGACGAATACGCCGCCGCCGCAGCGGTGATGCGCGCGAAATGCGTGAAGGTCGCAGCCCCCGAGGGGGCGATGGACATCGTCGGCACCGGCGGCGACGGCAAGGGCACGCTCAACATCTCGACCGCGACGGCCTTCGTGGTGGCCGCGGCCGGTGTGCCGGTGGCCAAGCACGGCAACCGCAATCTCAGCTCGAAATCGGGGGCGGCGGACGCGCTGGGCGCGTTGGGCATCAATGTAATGGTCGGCCCCGCCGAGGTCGAAGCCGCGATACGCGACACCGGGATCGGGTTCATGATGGCGCCGATGCATCATCCGGCCATGCGCCATGTCGGACCGGTCCGCACCGAACTGGGCACCCGCACGATCTTCAACATCCTGGGCCCGCTGACCAACCCCGCCGGTGTGAAACGGCAACTGACCGGCGCCTTTTCCGCCGATCTGATCCGCCCCATGGCCGAGGTGCTGGCCGCCCTGGGGTCGGAATGCGCCTGGCTGGTGCATGGCGGCGACGGCACGGATGAGTTGTCGATCGCCGCACCATCGCAGGTCGTTGCCCTGGAAAACGGCACCATCCGCGAATTCGAGATCCGGCCCGAGGATGCCGGCCTGCCGCGGCATCCCTTTGCCGACCTGCTGGGCGGCGAGGCCGTGGAAAACGCGCGGGAAATGCGCGCCGTGCTGTCGGGTGCCGGGCGCGCGGCCTATCGCGACGCGGTGTTGCTCAATGCCGCCGCAGCGCTGGTCGTCGCAGGCGTGGTCCGCGATCTTGGCGCCGGGGTCGAGCGCGCGCGCGCCACACTCACCTCGGGGGCGGCGCTGGCCAAGGTCGAAACGCTCGCCCGCCGTCTGCCCGTCGCCTGACATCCGGTTCCCGCCGTTGACGGGGTGCGCCGACATGGCGCGTCACCCCGCGCGCACGCCTTGCCGCGCAGGATGACGCCATCGTGCCTGCACAGGTCACGGCCCCCGCCCCTTTGCAAACGAAACGGGGCAAGGCCCAAGGCCGCGCACCGGCTTTGTGCCGGGCATCGGGCCCTCCGCACAGGGCCGTTTCCCGGCGAACGGACTGCCCGATTCCGCCGGCCTCTGTCGCTTCCGTGCTGCAATGCGGCGTAATGGAAAGCGCCTCTGGATATCCGCCGTGAGACCCTCTTCTGGAATGATCTGTGGCCCGCAACGGAAAAGGCGCTTCGATGACCAGGGTATTCGCCGGGGTGTGGCCACTGATGCTGGGCATCTTTCTGATCATGCTGGGAAACGGCATGCATTTCACGCTGATCGGTCTGCGCGGCGGGATCGAGAATTTCTCGGCAACGGAACTGGCCATCGTGACCTCGGCCTATTTCCTTGGCTTTCTGTCCGGTGCGCGCATCACGCCGTTGATGATTCGCGGCGTCGGTCATGTCCGCGTGTTCGCAGCCCTCGGCAGCTTCATGTCGGCCGGTCTGATCGCGCTGCCCCTGCTGACCGAACCCTGGGCCTGGACCATTCTTCGCGTGCTGATCGGCTTTTGCATGTCGGGCATATACGTGGCGGCGGAAAGCTGGCTGAACAATGCCGCCACCAATGAGACACGCGGCAAGGTGCTGTCCGCTTACATGATCGCGCAAACGCTCGGCATCATCGGGGCCCAAGGCCTCTTGACGCTGGGCGACGCGGCAACGTCGATCTTGTTCATTTTGTCGTCGATCCTCGTGTCCGTATCGTTCGGCCCGATCCTCTTGTCCACGACGCCGGTTCCCGCAGCCGACGTCGTGCGCGCGATGCCGCTGCGCAAATTGTTCTCGGGATCGCCGCTTGGCACGGTGGGAATTTTCCTGCTGGGAAGCGTCTATGCCACGCAATCGGGCATGGGCGCGGTTTTCGGAAGCCAGATCGGCATGAGCGCATCGCAGATCGCATTGTTCGTGGCGATGCTGTTCGCGGGTGCATTGCTGTTGCAGTATCCGATCGGCTGGCTGTCCGACCGGGTTGACCGGCGCAAGCTGATCTTCGGCGCTTCGGTCGTGGGCATGGCCTTCTGCCTGCTGGGTTGGATAACCGCCGGCGGCATCTGGTTTCTGATGATCTCGGCCTTCTTTGCGGGGGGCGTGACCACGCCGCTCTATGCCCTGTTCCTGGCCTATACCAACGATTCGCTGCCACTCGAGGACATGCCGGCGGCGTCGGGTGGGCTGGTGTTTACCTTCGGGCTGGGGGCGATCCTGGGACCTCTGGGGACCGGCTGGGCAATGGAACGGTTCGGCCCGCTCGCATTCTGGCTGGTGCTGAGTGCGACATTCGCGACGATTGCGCTCTATGCCCTTTACCGCATGACGCAACGCGCCAGTGTCCCCGCCACCGAGACCGAAAGCTATCTGGGGGTTCTGCCCACGACCTCGTCCGTGGCAGTCGAGGCCGCCGCCACCTGGTCTGCCGAGATGGCCGAGGCCGAACGCGACGCGAACGCCTGAGGCGGCGAGCCGTCGGCCCGTCTTGCCGCCCGAGCGTTCGATTGAAAGGGCAAGCCGGGACATCGGACGAGACGATGATCACAGCCGCGCGCAGGGCTGTGCCTGTCCCCCGCGCAAAAAAAGGGGCAAGGCCAAAGGCCCCGCCCCATCAATGCGCTGGTGCTCAAATCTCCCTGACCCTGCCCCATGGGCATGTCAGGGGTGTGACACGCCGTCTCAGCGCGGTTCGAACTTGCCGATCGGCAGTTTCAGATAGCTGTAGCCATCGCTTTCCGGCTCGGGCAGCCGGCCGCCGCGAATATTGACCTGCAACGCCGCCAGCATGCGCGCGGGCAGTTTCAGCGTGGCATCGCGGGCATCGCGGGTGGCGATGAACTCTTCCTTGCTGATCCCGTCCTTGACATGCTTGTTGCGGGCGCGATGTTCGGCCACCGTGGCCTCGTATTTCGGCGCCTCGCCCTCGGCCGGGTAATCATGGCCCACGAACAGCCGGGTCTCGGGCGGCAGATCCAGGATCGCGCGGATCGAATTCCACAGCGTCTCGGACGAACCGCCGGGAAAATCGGCGCGCGAGGTGCCGCTTTCGGGATACATCAGCGTATCGTGCACGAAGGCCGCATCGCCCGCCACATAGGTGATCGACCCCAGCGTGTGACCGGGCGAGAACATCACCTTGACCGGCACGGTCCCGACCATGAATTCATCGCCATCCGAAAACAGCTTGTCCCATTGCGAGCCATCGGTCGGGAAATCGTCAGGCAGGTTGTACTTGTCCTTCCAGAGCTTCTGGATGTCGCGCACCTTCTCGCCGATGGCGCGGGGCGCGCCCAGCTTTTCGGCCAGATAGGGGGCGGCGCTGAAATGGTCGGCATGCGGGTGGGTGTCCAGGATCCATTCGACCTCGATGCCCTGATCCTTGACATAGGCCAGGATCTCGTCGGCGCATTCGGTGGTGACGGCCCCGGCCTCGGGGTAGAAGTTCCACACCGGGTCCACGATCGCGCCCTTCATCGTCTCGGGGTCGTGAAAGACGTATTGCAGGCTGCCCGTGGGGCGGTCGAAAAAGGCTTTGACGACGGGGGAAACGGTCATGGTTGTGTTCCTCGTAACGGTTGCGTTGAGGGACATATATAGAAACGTGAATATAATTCAACCCCCGCCGGAGACGTTTCCATCCGACGGGGGTTCCGGTTTCGATACCAGGGCTTGGCATGGGCGTACAAGGCATTCTCGGACAAGCACGCATGGCGCTGGGCCAATCCGCCCGGATCACCAGCCATACAGGATCGTCACGCCGGTCCGGCCCCGTCCGCGCTGGACCACATGGCCCTCGGTACCGCGACCGAACTGGAACAGACCATGGGCGTGGTTGCGCCCGCGCTGCGTGACGGTGCCGTTGTGGCCGCGCCCCTCCTGGTGAATGACCGCCCGCGATCCACGCCCGCGCTGGGCGATCCCGGCGGCATTGTTCACCCCGTTCTGGGTGACATGGCCATTGGTGCGCACGTCCTGATGCACGGAATAAAGCGCAAGGCCCAGCCGCAGGGCGCGCGCCTCGTCGGCATTGCGCGGGTTCAGCTGGATCGCCAGCGAACCGCCATCGGCCTGGGCCGGCATCGGCGCCAGCGCCCCAGCCGACAGGGTGGCGGTGGCAAGGGTCAAGGCAAGAGCAATCGTTTTCATACTATCCTCCGGGTTGGGGTGGGTGCCGCCAGGGCGGGTCACAGCCTGTGCGCGCCGTTGGTGCAGCGCAGGCGCGCGCCTTCGACATCGACGTCCAGCGCAGCGGAATACTGGCCGGGGCTGCCGCCCAGCGTGGTCTGTCCCAGAATTGCCGGGGCGCCCGGGGCGGCCTGAAATTCGCCCGACTGGTCGATGGTCGACGAACCGCCCGCCGACCGGCTGGCAATGGACAGCCGATAATGGCCCCGGATCGGGCGGTCGGCATCGACCCGCCCCTCGATCGCGGTGGCGCCTTGCGTGTCGTCGATGCGGATCTCGCAGCGCACCGGGTCGCGGCCGGCATCTTGGCCGCCGGTCCCGGCCTGGGTGGCCGACAGGCCGCAGGCCGCGGCCAGGCCGATCACGGTGCCGCCCAGCGCCAGGGCTGGTAGACGGCGGGGTTGAAACGGGGTCTTCATGGCATGGGTCCTCCTGTTCGGATGGGGCCTTGAAAGGGGCTGCCGGGCGTGCCCCGGCAGCCGGGGCCAGGCGCTTCAGTCCTGGATGATGGCGACCACGTTGTTTGAACCGCGCTGGCGCACCTCGGCCTGCCCGCCGCGTCCCGACTGAATGACCGCGGCGACGTTGCGACGCCCGCACTGACGGACATCGGCGCTGTGGTTGCGCCCCATCTGCGCGACACCGACGGTGTTGCCCCGGCCGCACTGATCGGTGTCGGCCGCGTTGAATCGCCCGCGCTGGCCGATCACCGCCCGGTTGCGGCGGCCGTCCTGGGTGTTGATCGTGACGTTGGAATGGCCGCGCTGCTCGACGCTCAGGCGCTGGCCGTGGCCGCGCTGGCCGCCACCGATCATGTTGTCGGTGCCCCATTGCTCGATATGCACGCGGTTGCCGCCGGCAAAGGCGGGCACCGCAAACGCGGTCGAGGCGATCAGGATCAGCGTGGCGGCGGTCCGTGCGGTCTTGGTGATGAACATTGTCGGTCTCCTGTTGTCCGGTTTCGCGATGTCGTGCCTGGGGCACGGATCATCTGGTTGCCGGCGGGCATCAGGTTCACGCATGCACCGCCGATGGGTCGAACCTGCGCCGATCGGCCCTGTCAGGCAAAATCATCGCGACGACAACCGATAGCGGGCGCGCCGTTATCCGATAGCACCGCTTGCAATTCCCCTAACCAACTGTCGCCGTTTGTTTTTCTGCATCGGCTGCGATTACCCCTCGATCCCCTCGTCGCCCGCGCAAGGATTGACAAGGCACGTCCGCGCCGGTCAAATCGGCCGGGCCCGCACCCGCGTTATCGGATAACCGCGCAACCACCGCCCCGCATGGCCCGGCGACAGGATCACAGATGCCCGCCCGCGACTCACGACCATGACCACCCGCCCCGAAAAGCACTCGCTGACCCTGCGCGGGCACCGAACCTCGGTGTCGCTGGAACCCGAATTCTGGGAGGCCTTTCGCAAACTCGCGCAAGCCCGCGGACAGGGCATCAACGAATGCGCCGCAGAGATCGACGAAACCCGCGGCAACCGGGGCCTGGCCTCGGCGATTCGGGTGGCGGTGCTGCGCGCGCTGCAATCCGATACCGCACCCCCAAGCCCCTAGCGCGCGCGCCCCTTCATCTTGCAAAAAAATACGCTGGGGGTGAATGGGCCGCGCAGCGGCCCAGAGGGGCAACGCCCCCTGTTGCCGCCGTGGTCTCAAATGATACCGCTTGTGTCGTCGCGGGGCCATCGCTCGGGCAAAAAACCCCTAGGAATAGGAAAACACGCGCAGGAGCGGGCATGTTTCTATCGGTTTTCGAGATGTTCAAGATCGGCATCGGCCCATCGTCCAGCCACACGATGGGGCCGATGGTGGCGGCCGCGCGGTTTCTGGACCGGCTGCGCGCCTCGCCCTTCGCGGCGCGGGGGTTGCGGGCCTCGCTTCATGGCTCGCTGGCCTTCACCGGCGTGGGCCATGCGACCGACCGGGCGGTGATCCTGGGTCTTGCGGGTTTTCACCCCGAAACCTATGACGCCGCCCGCGCCGAGGCGGCGCTGGCCGACATCCGTGCCCGCGGCGAGATCGCGCCCCCCGGACTGGCGCCGATGCGTTTCGCCCCTGATCGGGATCTGGTGTTCGACTATGGCCCGCCCCTGCCCGGCCATGCCAACGGCCTGGTTCTGATGGCCACCGATGCGCAGGGCGACGTGATCGCGCAGGAGACCTATTATTCGATCGGCGGCGGCTTCGTCGTCACCCAGGATGAACTGACACGGGGCGGCCCGGCCAGACCTGCCGCACAGTTTCCGTTTCCCTTCGAATCAGCGGCACAGATGCTGGCCATGGCGCGCGACAGCGGCCAGAGCGTCGCGGCGATGAAACGGGCCAACGAATGCGTCGTCCTTCCGGCTTCAGAGCTTGACGCCGGGCTTGCGCGGCTGTGGGCGGTGATGAACGCCTGTATCGATCGCGGCCTGGCCGCGGACGGAACCTTGCCCGGCGGACTGGGCGTTACGCGCCGGGCCGGCGCGATCCATCGCGCCCTCATGGCCGAACGCGGCCTGAACCTGACGCCGCCCCATGTCATCAACGACTGGATGTCGTGTTATGCCATGGCGGTGAACGAGGAAAACGCGGCCGGCGGCCAGGTTGTCACCGCACCGACCAACGGGGCGGCGGGCGTGGTGCCGGCGGTGATGCGCTACTGGCTCGACCACGTGCCGGGGGCCAGCACAGCGCGACTGGGCGATTTCTTGCTGACGGCGGCGGCGATCGGCGGCCTGATCAAGCACAACGCCTCGATCTCGGGCGCCGAATGCGGCTGTCAGGCCGAAGTGGGCTCAGCCGCGGCGATGGCCGCGGCGGGGCTTTGCGCCGTGTTGGGCGGTGAGCCCGAGCAGGTCGAGAATGCCGCCGAGATTGCGCTGGAGCATCATCTTGGCATGACCTGCGACCCGGTCAAGGGGCTGGTGCAGGTGCCCTGCATCGAACGCAACGGCCTGGGCGCCATCAAGGCGGTGTCGGCGGCGTCACTGGCGCTGCGCGGCGACGGGCGTCATTTCATGCCGCTGGACAACTGCATCGAGGCCATGCGCCAGACCGGCGCCGACATGAGCGAGAAGTACAAGGAAACCGCCTTGGGCGGGCTGGCCGTCAACGTGCCGAACTGCTGATCGCCGGGCCGGGCCGCGGCCTTATCGTGCGCGATCGGACCCGGCCCATGCCGGGGCCTGCCTCAGCGCCGCGATCACGGCATCCAGCGCCTCGGCGGGCACCATGACCAGCATCGCCGGGCGCTCGGGCACCAGCGAGACCGGCCCTTGGGTCACGGTATTCGACGTTCCGATCAGCCCCGCCGGATCGAAGGCCAGCCCCGAGGTCGGCCAGACCAGCCCCGCGCTTTCGCACCGCAGCGGCGCCAGCGGAAACAGCGACAGCCGGCTGCCCGGCGTCAGCGCCAGGTTCAGGCGCGGCGGCGCCAGAAAGCACAGATCCGCCCCCGAATCCACGATCACCCGCGCCTGAGGGTTGCGCACCAGCGTGCTCATCCCCGCCAGCGTGTGATCCAGCCGTGCGCCGGTAAAGCCCAGGGCCAGGATCAGCGGTGCATCGACCATGGCCAATGCCTTGTCGAAATCGGTGTCGTCTTGCGACGGCAGGTGCAACAGGCGCTCCGCCCCCAGGGTCCGGCGCGCCGCCGCGCTGATCGAATCGAAATCGCCCAGCGCCAGGCGCGGTGTCACCCCATGCGCCAGCGCATGATCAGCGCCGCCGTCCACGGCCACCAGGTCCGGCGCCAGCGCCAGCGCGCGCGTCAGCCGCCCCCGCGCCAGATCGCCGCCCCCCAGAAGGGTTATTCCTGTCGTTGACGTGAACCGCCGTGTCATGTGCTTGTCTTGTCAATTAAGGCGGTTGCGGGCAAGGTCGGACACAAAGCGATCACCAAATTACCCCCAAGTTTTCATTCAATCGCGCCCGAGCAAGGTATGGTGTTCGCCTAGTGTGTCGATAAAGGGCGAGAGAGTTATGGTCGGTCCGAGCAAGATTCTTACGGTGTCATATGGCACGTTCTCCTGCACCCTCGAGGGGTTCGACGAGCCATTTTCCACCATGAAGGCCATCGCCGAATACTTCCGCGACCTGGCGGCGGACGACCGCTATTTCGGGGCCGAGCCGCCGACCCCGGATGCCGAAATGCTTCACCGGATCGCCGAGCGCGAGATCAAGCGTCGGGTCGAGGCAAAGATACAGGACAATGGCGTCGTGCTGCGCCCCAGCATCGAGGCCGCGCCGAACACCGGGCGCGATGGCGACTCCGCCCCCGGCCGGGCCGGTTCCGCCGAGCGCCACCCCGACACGCGCACCGCCGCCGCCAACGAAACCGGCGTGCAGACCGGCATTGAAGAAACCGTCGCGGCGCCGGCGATGCAACTGGCGCCGGACACCCCGGCACCGTTGCACATGCCCGCCGAGACCGGCCGGATTGCCGGCATTTCCGAGAAGCTGCAACGCATCCGGGCCGCCGTTGCGCAGGCCCGGGCGTTCGAAACCAGCGACGACGACCAGGGATTGCCGGCGCCCGCCACGCCAGAGGCGCGCGACGCTGATGAGACCGGCGGCGCCATGGCGGAGGACCAGGCAACCGACGCGGATGCCGAGCGCCTTGCCGAGGACGCCGAGCGCGCCGAAGCAGAGCGCCAGGCCGCCGAAGACGCCGAACGCGCCGAGGCAGAGCGCCAGGCCGCAGAAGACGCCGACCGCGCCGAGGCAGAGCGCCGGGCCGCAGAGGACGCCGAGCGTGCCGAGGCAGAGCGCCGGGCCACAGAAGACGCCGAACGCGCCGAAGCCGAGCGCAGGCCGCCGAAGACGCCGAGCGCGCCGAGGCAGAGCGCCGGGCCGCAGAGGACGCCGAGCGTGCCGAGGCAGAGCGCCGGGCCACAGAAGGCGCCGAACGCGCCGAAGCCGAGCGACAGGCCGCAGAGGACGCCGAAGCAGAGCACCAGGCCGCAGACCAGCGCCCGCGGCGGCGCGTCGTCGTGGTGCGCAGCAGCTTGCGCCCGGACGCCAGCGCCACCGCCCCGACCTCAGGCGCGGACTTCGATGCCGGCGCAGAGCAGCAGGCGCAAACACCGGCCTCGGACGAGGTCGAGACCGACGTCGACGAGTCGCTGGAACAGCGGGTGGCGCGGGCACTGGGCGAAACCGGATTGCCGGCCGAGGCCGAGGCGGAACTCTTGCGCGAGCTTGTCGCGGTCGAACGCGAGGCCGAGGAAATGCGCGGCAGCGATGCGCGCCGCAGCGATCTGTTGCAGCAGACCGAGACCGAGGCGGCGATCGACCGGCTGATCAGCCAGACCGATTCGCAGCTTCAACAACCCGACGCCCAGCGCCGGCAATCGACCATCTCGCATCTCAAGGCGGCGGTGGCGGCGACGCGCGCCGACGCGGCCGAGGGCAACCGCCACGATGGCAGCGCCGAGGCCCAGGACCTGGCGCGCTATCGCGACGATCTGGCGCGCAGCGTGCGCCCGCAGCCCGACGACGGCGACGGGATGCTGCGCCGTCCGCAGCGCCCTGCGTCCACCCGCACCGAACGCCCGCGCGCCGAACAGCCACCCCTGGTCCTGGTCTCGGAACAGCGCATCGACCGCCCCGCCGACCCTGAAACGGTGCGCCCGCGCCGCGTCAGTGCCGGCGCCCTCGCCATGGAAGAGCTGTTCGACGAGGACGAGGCCGAACCCGCAACCCCGATCACGCCAGGACGTGCCTTTACCGATTTCATTGCCCCGCACAACCTGACCACACTCAACGAAACGATCGAGGCGGCGGCGGCCTATGTCACCCATGTCGAGGGGTGCAGCGAATTCACCCGCCCGCAGGTGATGCGCCATGTCGTGGCCAGCGGCCTGCCGATGACCGGCAATCGCGAGAACCTGTTGCGCGCGTTCGGGTTGCTGATGCGCCAGGGCCTGATCCGCCGCGCGCGGCGCGGTCAGTTCGAGCTTTCGGCCGAGTCGGATTTCGCGAGCCTCGCGCGTCGCTTCGCGCAGCGTTGAACGCACCGGGTTTCGCCGAACGGCCGAGCCGCGATCACTCGTCGCCGGAGGATCGCCTGTCGGCTTCGGGGTCGGGCTGGCCGACCCCGCGAAACACGGCCTTGAGCGGCAGGGCCCAGACGATGCCCAGCGCCACATAGATCGCCAGTTCCAGCCAGAACGGCGGCCGGTCGAACAGCGCCATGATGCTGACCGCCGCCACGATATAGGCCGGCAGCGCCACCACCAGAACGAACAGCGACCAGCGCCGCCGGGCTTTCCACGACAAGGCCATCAGTCTGCGAACGGATCGGTGACAAGGATGGTATCGTCGCGCTCGGGCGAGGTGCTCAGCAGCGCGACCGGGCACTGGATCAGCTCTTCGATGCGGCGCACATACTTGACCGCCGCGCCCGGCAGATCGGCCCAGGACCGCGCGCCCTCGGTGCTTTCGGCCCAGCCCGGCATCTCTTCGTAGATCGGGGTGACGCGGGCCTGCTGATCGGCGGCAGTGGGCAGATAATCCAGCCGCTGGCCATCCAGATCGTAGCCCACGCAGATCCTGAGCGTGTCGAAGCCGTCCAGCACATCGAGCTTGGTCAGCGCGATACCTGTCACGCCCGAAGTGGCGCAGGTCTGGCGCACCAGAACCGCGTCGAACCAGCCGCAACGACGCTTGCGCCCGGTCACGGTGCCGAACTCGTGCCCCCGCTCGCCCAGCCGCTGGCCGGTTTCGTCCTGCAACTCGGTCGGGAACGGCCCCTCGCCCACGCGGGTGGTATAGGCCTTGACGATCCCCAGCACGAAATCGATCGCGTTGGGCCCCAGCCCGACGCCAGTGGCCGCCTGCCCCGCGATCACGTTCGATGAGGTGACATAGGGATAGGTGCCGAAATCGATGTCCAGCAAGCTGCCCTGCGCGCCCTCGAACAGGATGCGCTTGCCGGCGCGGCGCATCTCGTTCATTACCTTCCAGACCGGCGCGGCATAGGGCAGGATTTCGGGCGCGACGGCCTTGAGCCGCGCCAGCAGGGCGCCACGATCGACGGGATCGAGGCCCAGTCCCGAACGCAGCGCGTTGTGATGCACCAGTGCGCGATCGACCCGCAGCTCCAGTGTTGCGTCATCGGCCAGATCGGCAACCCGGATCACCCGGCGGCCCACCTTGTCCTCATAGGCCGGGCCGATGCCACGACCGGTCGTGCCGATCCTGGCCTTGGAGCCTGCCGCCTGTTCCTCGCGCGCGCGGTCGAGTTCGCCGTGATAGGGCATGATCAGGGGCGTATTCTCGGCGATCATCAAGGTTTCGGGGCTGATCGTGACACCCTGCTTGCGGATCTTTGCGATCTCGTCCAGCAGATGCCAGGGATCGAGGACCACGCCATTGCCGATCACGCTGAGCTTGCCGCCGCGCACCACGCCCGAAGGCAGCGCATTCAGCTTGTAGACCTTGCCGTCAATGACCAGCGTGTGCCCGGCGTTGTGCCCGCCCTGAAAACGCGCGATGACATCGGCACGTTCCGAGAGCCAGTCAACGATCTTGCCCTTGCCCTCGTCACCCCATTGGGCGCCCACGACAACCACATTGGCCATATGTCCGGTCCTTGTTGCATCGGTTGAAAACCGAGGCCCGTATAACGGCCCGGACCGGCCGGGGAAACTGCAAAATGGACCATTGCGCGCAACAGCGCCGCCCTGCCCCGCGACGCGCGCAAAGCCCAAGGCCCTTTGGGCTTGCACGCCCAGCGCCGGGCGCATAGATAGGCACGAAATCGATCAAGGGCCTATTCATGCAGAACGTCGTGCTCATCATCCACCTGCTTCTGGCGCTCGCGCTGATCGGCGTCGTGTTGCTTCAGCGCTCCGAAGGTGGCGGGCTTGGCATCGGCGGCGGCGGCATGGGCCCGCAGGCGGGGCGCCCGCCGCTGACGGGGCTGGCCAAGGTGACCTGGGGGCTGGCCATCGCGTTCATCTGCACATCGCTGGCGCTGACCGTGATCGCGGCGCGCAACAGCGCCGACACCTCGGTTCTGGACCGGATGGGCACCGAACAGGCCCCCAGCGAAGAACCCGATCTGCCGGATGTGGAACTGCCGCCCGCAGACAGCGACGCGCCGTTGCTGCCGCCGCGCGAGGACTGATCCATCACCAATATCTGGGCCTTTCGGCCCAAATGAGACAGCATCTAGCGCCCCGTATTGCGGTTCGGCCGGGATTGGATTATACATCGTCTCCCGTGGTTCGCGCCTTTTCGCGCGGCGTTCAACACGGGAGTTTGCCTGCATGGCGCGCTATATCTTCATCACCGGCGGTGTGGTATCCAGCCTGGGCAAGGGGCTTGCCTCGGCGGCGCTGGGGGCGCTGTTGCAGGCGCGCGGGTTCACGGTGCGGCTGCGCAAGCTCGATCCCTATCTGAACGTCGATCCCGGCACCATGTCACCGTTTGAGCATGGCGAAGTCTTCGTGACCGACGACGGGGCCGAGACCGATCTGGACCTGGGCCACTACGAGCGTTTTACCGGCGTGCCCGCGCGCAGGACCGATTCCATCAGTTCCGGCCGGATCTACATGAACGTGCTGGAAAAAGAGCGCCGGGGCGATTACCTGGGAAAGACCATCCAGGTCATTCCGCATGTCACCAACGAGATCAAGGATTTCCTGCGCATCGGCGAGGACGAGGCCGATTTCATGCTTTGCGAGATCGGCGGCACGGTGGGCGATATCGAGGGCTTGCCGTTTTTCGAGGCCATCCGCCAGTTCACCCACGAACGCCCGCGCGGTGAATGCATCCTGATGCACCTGACGCTGCTGCCCTACCTTGCGGCCTCGGGTGAATTGAAGACCAAGCCCACGCAACATTCGGTGAAAGAGCTGCAATCCATCGGCCTCGCCCCCGATGTTCTGGTCTGCCGGTCCGAACACCCGATCCCCGAAAAGGAACGCGCCAAGATCGCGCTCTTTTGCAACGTGCGCACCGAGGCCGTGATCCCAGCCTATGACCTGCGCTCGATCTACGAGGCGCCGCTGGCCTATCACCGGGCCGGGCTGGACCAGGCGGTTCTGGACGCCTTCGGCATCAACCCCGCGCCGCGGCCCAACCTGGCCCGGTGGGAAGACGTGATGGACCGGCTGACCAATGCCGAGGGCCAGGTGCGCGTGGCCATCGTCGGCAAGTATACCCAGCTTGAAGACGCCTACAAATCCATCGCCGAGGCGCTGACCCACGGCGGCATGGCCAATCGCGTGCGCGTCAAGGCCGAATGGATCGATGCCGAGATCTTCGAGCGCGAAGATCCCTCGCCGCATCTCGAAGGGTTCCATGCCATCCTGGTGCCCGGCGGCTTCGGCGAACGCGGCACCGAGGGCAAGATCTGCGCCGCGGCCTGGGCGCGTGAGAAGAAGATCCCCTATCTGGGCATCTGCCTGGGCATGCAGATGGCCGTCATCGAGGCCGCGCGCAACCTGGCCGGAATTGCGGATGCCGGGTCCGAGGAATTCGACCACGAGGCCGGCGCCAAGCGGTTCACCCCGGTCGTCTATCACCTCAAGGAATGGGTACAGGGCAATCATGTGGTTGCCCGCAAGATCGGCGACGACAAGGGCGGCACGATGCGCCTGGGCGCCTATGACGCGCAACTGGCCGAGGGGTCGCTGGTGGCGCAGGTCTACGGCAGCACCCGGATCGAGGAACGCCACCGCCACCGCTACGAGGTGGATATCCGCTACCGCGACCGGCTGGAAGAGTGCGGGCTGGTCTTTTCCGGCATGTCGCCCGACGGACGCCTGCCCGAGATCGTCGAACACAAGGGCCACCCGTGGTTCGTCGGCGTGCAGTTCCACCCCGAACTGAAGTCCAAACCCTTCGCCCCCCATCCGCTCTTCGCCGATTTCGTCCGCGCCGCGGTCGAGGTGTCGCGGCTGGTGTGACGCTCGGGCATCGCGGGCGGCAGCCACGTCAGGCGGCGATCCACGCCGGGCGCCATGCTACCGGGCAACAACACGCCCGCCACCTCCGCAATCCGTGCGCTGCGCGCCCGCCGCGCTTTTCCCACCCGGTACCGACGGCTATCACGTCATGGACTTCGGGTATGAACAGGGGACGACCTGAGCGACAGGTCATGCCCGACACGGCAATTCCAGACCTCGCGTTCAACACAGCCATGCGTGTCACGAAGTCGGAGAAGGACCTTTCGCAAGAAGAAGTCGCCCATCGCGCGGACATTCACCAGAGCTACCTGAGCGGCGTCGAGACCGGGAAGCGCAACCCGTCGATCTTGGTGGTCGAGCGCATCGCCAAGGCCCTCGGCGTGGACGTCTCGGAAATCTTCAAGCCGACCTAGGGCTATCCCTGACACGCTCTGGCCTTGCGTCTTATCGATCTGCATCAGCAACTTAGGAGATCGACATGACCGATATCGTGACGCTCAAGGCCCTCTGCGACGAAGTCAAGATCGACCCGCGCGAGGCCCGCGAACACCTGCGCGCCGCCGCCGGTGACGCCAAGGCGAACCCGGAACTGGCGAAGGCAAGGAAGCCGCGCACCCCGTGGCAGTGGGCGAAGGGGTCCGCCGCCGCGAAATACCCGCTTTCGCGCCAGAACAGTACGTTTGACACGAACAACAGTGAGGTGCTCCCCATTCCTTGGACAGTATCTGGCGCTTTCTAAGCTCTGACTTGCTCCTGCTGATCGGGTTGGGTTGCTTCGATTTGCAGTGAGTAG
>LJSV01000029.1 GCA_001314715.1 Rhodobacteraceae bacterium HLUCCA12
GTGATCGCAGCCGTCAGCGTCGTCTTGCCGTGGTCAACGTGACCAATGGTCCCGATGTTCACATGCGGTTTCGTCCGTTCAAACTTTGCCTTCGCCATCAGAGGCTCCTTTGTCAGATCGCGCGGTGGACAACCCACCCCCTGTGTTGCGGCAGCGTGGGGTCAGACCACCGGCTGGCCCGGTCAACATCGCGCGCGTCCTACTCAGGAAGCGCGGAAAAATCAAGCGGGTGGCGCGGTGTTTTTGCAGGCCGCGTGAACAGGGGATCAGTCGTTGACGGGGGCATCCTCGGTGTCGGGAACCGGGTCGATGCGTTCCTCCTCCTCCTCAAGCGCTGCGCTGTCGGTATCCTCGGCCGAATCCTCATCGGCTTCGGTTTCGTCCTCGGCGGCGGCATCGCCTTCGGCGGTGTTGAACCATTGCGGGTTGTCGGCCAGCCAGTTCTCGATTTGCAGCGCCGCGTTGGTGGCAAGGTTCTGCATCTGCTCTTCGGCGGTCTGGGTCAGGCCCGACCCCAGGACGGTGCCGCCGGATACGCTTTCCATGACGGTAAGCTGTTTGCGTTCCTCGTTCAGGGGGCGGCCCAGCGCGTCATCCCACACGTGAACGCCGACGATCAGCGCCGAGCGTGGCGACGCCACCAGCGGAATGCCGGGCACCGCCAGCACGTAACCATCCACCGAAACCGCGATATGATACAGCCTGTCCCCCTCATACCGATCGAAACGCCGCGCCACGGCATTGCGGATCGCCTCTTCCCAGTCCTCGTTGTCGGCCTGGCGCGAGAACGGTCCGACCTGCACATTCTCGGTGACGACGATATTGTGCGCGAGGCGGAAATCGCCCAGTTCCGGGCGCTGCTCGCCAAGGTTGCGGCCATCGGCGCAGGCCGCAAGAAACGCGGCAAGCGCCAGCAGGGGGACAAGGCGCAGGCGGGAAAAGATCGCGGTCATGGGCATATCCTGTCGGTTCTGGCCCAGAGGTAACGCAAACGCCCCCGCAAGACAATGCAGGCGGGCGCGCGCTCAGGTGAAGCGGTTGTCGCGCGGAAAGCCGCGCGGCGCCATCCGGCCCGCGCCCGCGCGCCGGCCCAGCCATTCGGCCAGATCGCCCTCATGCCGGGTGCGTCCTGCCGGGTCTTTCCAGCTCAACCCTTCGGACAGCGTGATCGTGGTCAGATCGCTCAATCCGCCGTCCTTGTATTTCTGAAGCCGGACCCCCTTGCCGCGCGTCATTTCGGGCAATTCGTCCAGCGGAAAGACCAGCAGCTTGCGGTTCTCGCCCACCACGGCGACATGGTCCCCGGCCACCGGACGGCAGATCAGGGCGCGGGCTCCGGCGCGCAGGTTGAGCACCTGTTTGCCCGAACGGGTCTGGGCCAGCACATCATCGGCGGGAACGACGAAGCCGTCGCCTTCGGACGAGGCGACGATCAGCTTGCCGCCGGGGCGATGAACGAACAGGTCGACGATCTGCGCCTCGTTGGGCAGGTCGATCATCAGCCGAACCGGTTCGCCCATGCCGCGCCCGCCGGGCAGGTTGGCGCCCAGCAGGGTATAGAACCGTCCGTTCGAGCCGAAGAGAACGATCTTGTCGGTGGTCTCGGCATGAAAGACAAAGCGGCCCTCGTCGCCGTCCTTGAACTTGAAGTCGCCGTCGAGGGCGACATGGCCCTTCATCGCGCGAATCCACCCCATCTTCGAACAGACCACGGTGATCGGCTCGCGCTCGATCATCGCTTCAAGCGGAACGTCCTCGGTCTGGACGGCCTCGGCAAAGCGGGTGCGGCGGCGGCCGATTGCGGTTTCCTTGCCGAATTGCGTCTGAACCTTGCGCAATTCCTCGCCGATGCGTTTCCACTGGCGGCGCTCCGAGGCCAGCAGGTCGTCCAGCTCGGCGCGTTCCTTCAGCAAGTCGTCGCGCTCCTTGCGCAGCTCGATCTCTTCCAGCCGACGCAAGCTGCGCAGCCGCATGTTCAGGATCGCCTCGGCCTGCACTTCGGTCAGCTCACCCTCGCCCGGCGCCGGCGGGACATAGTCCTTTTCCGACAGCGCGCGGTCAAAACTGCGCCCCCAGGTTTCGCGCATGAGGGCATCGCGCGGGGCCTCGTCATAGCGGATGATGTCGATCACGCGATCGAGGTTGAGATAGGCGATGATGAAGCCTTCAAGCACCTCGAGCCGGTGATCGATCTTGTCGAGGCGATGCTGCGAGCGACGCAACAACACGTCACGCCGGTGATCGAGAAAGGCGCGCAGCACCTCTTTCAGGCTGCAGACGCGCGGGGTGCGGCCGTCGATCAGAACATTCATGTTCAGGCTGAACCGCAGTTCCAGGTCGGAATTGCGAAACAGCAAGCCCATCAACAGCTCGGGGTCCACGTTCTTTGACCTTGGCTCCAGGACGATGCGCACATCGTCGGCCGACTCGTCGCGGACATCCGCCAGAAGCGGCACCTTGCGGGTCTGGATGACCTCGGCCAGTTTCTCGATCAGTCGTGATTTCTGGACCTGATAGGGGATCTCGGTGACCACGATCTGCCACGCACCGCGGTTGAGCGGCTCGACCTCCCAGTGCGCACGCTGGCGAAAGGCGCCGCGACCGGTGCGATAGGCCTCCAGGATCGATGCGCGCGGCTCCACGATCACCCCGCCGGTGGGAAAGTCCGGGCCGGGAACCAGATCGACCAGCGCCTCGTCCGACAGGTCGGGCGTGGCGATCATCGCCAGGCAGGCGTCGATCAGCTCATGCAGATTGTGCGGCGGAATGTTGGTGGCCATGCCCACCGCGATGCCGCTTGCGCCGTTTGCCAGCAGGTTGGGGAAGGCCGCAGGCAGAACCACCGGCTCGGACAGCGTGCCGTCGTAATTGGGGCGAAAATCGACCGCGTTCTCGGACAGCCCTTCCAGCAGGGATTCGGCCGCCTCGGTCAGGCGGGCTTCGGTGTAACGGCTGGCCGCAGGGTTGTCGCCGTCGATATTGCCGAAATTGCCCTGGCCGTCGACCAGCGGGTAGCGGACGTTGAAATCCTGTGCCAGGCGGGCCATGGCGTCATAGATCGCGGCATCGCCATGCGGATGGTAGTTGCCCATGACATCGCCGCTGATCTTGGCGGATTTGCGAAAGCCACCACCCGGCGACAGTTTCAGCTCGCGCATCGCATAGAGAATGCGCCGGTGCACCGGTTTCAGCCCGTCACGCGCATCGGGCAAGGCCCTGTGCATGATCGTCGAAAGAGCGTATTGCAGATACCGCTCGCCCAGGGCGCGGCGCAGGGGCTCGGCCAGCGGGGCGTCGGTCGGGTCGATCGGGGGAATGTCGTCGTTCATGGGCCCTACATAACGGCTGGCGGGGCCAAGGGAAATCCGGTTTCTGATCTCAAAGCGGCAGCCCGCGAAAGCTTTTGAGCTGGTCCATGACAATCTGGCTTTGAACGCGGGCGACCGCAGGATGCGGCAATAGCTGTTCATGGATCAGCCGGTTCAACGCGGCCAGATCGGCGCACCAGATACGCAGCAGGTAATCGGCCTCGCCGGTCAGGGTCCAGGCATTGACGACCTCGGGCAGGGTGGCGATGAGGCGGGCAAAGCGCCGGGCCTGTTCGGGCGCATGGGTGGCCATCTGCACCTGCACGAAAGCCTGCACGTCAAGACCGACCTTGCCAGGGTCGATCCGGGCAACGCAGGCGGTTACGTAGCCCTCGGATTCGAGCCGGGCGCGCCGCCGTGCCGCCTGGCTGGGTGACAGGTTGATCCGGTTGCCAAGTTCCTGTGCGGTCAGAAGCGCGTTTTCCTGGATTGCCGCGAGTATCCGGGTGTCGATTTCATCCAGCATGCAAAAAATCCGCGTGTTTGGGCTGCATAGCGCGCAAAAGGCGCATCAGAGATTCGTTCTGTGACACGATTCGCGCACTTGACGCAAGGTCCCAGCGTTATCGTGCATTTCAGACACAGCTTAGGAGGATATCATGGGCCCTTTCCCGCACGCCGCCCCCAAGGCCACCATTTCGGCCAAGAACCCCGCCGGCACCGACGGGTTCGAATTTGTCGAATTCGCCCACCCCGAACCCGAAAAGCTGCGCGAATTGTTCACCCGCATGGGCTATACGCTGACCGCCCGACACAAGACCCGTGCGATCGAGTTGTGGCAACAGGGTGATATCACCTATGTCCTGAATGACGAGCCGGGCAGCCATGCCCGCGATTTTGTCGAAGAGCATGGCCCCTGCGCGCCCTCCATGGGCTGGCGCGTCGTGGACCGGTTCAAGGCATACGAACATGCCGTCGCCACGGGGGCCGAGCCCTATGACGGACCGGGCAAGATGATGGACCTGCCCGCGATCCGGGGCATCGGCGGCAGCCTGATCTATTTCACCGACGCCTATGGCACCGACGACCTGACCGGCCCCTATGCGGGAGAGTTCGACTTCGTCGCCGACCCCAAGCCCGAGGGCGTCGGTTTCTATTACCTCGATCACCTGACCCACAATGTCCACAAGGGCAACATGGATGTCTGGTTCCGGTTCTATGGCGAGATCTTCGGGTTCAAGGAAATCCGGTTCTTCGATATCGAGGGCAAGCACAGCGGACTTCTGAGCCGTGCGCTGACCTCGCCCTGCGGGCGCATTCGCATTCCGATCAACGAGGATCGCGGCGAGACCGGGCAGATCGTGGAATACCTCAAGCGCTATAACGGCGAGGGCATCCAGCATATCGCGGTCGGCACCGAGGATATCTATGCGTCGGTGGACGAGATCGCCGAACGTGGCCTGAAGTTCATGCCGGCCCCGCCCGCCGCCTATTACGAGATGAGCCACGAGCGCGTGCACGGCCATGACGAACCGCTGGAGCGGATGATGAAACACGGCATCCTGATCGACGGCGAGGGGGTCGTGGACGGCGGCGAGACCAAGATCCTGTTGCAGATCTTCTCAAAGACCGTGATCGGCCCGATCTTTTTCGAGTTCATCCAGAGAAAGGGTGACGACGGGTTCGGCGAGGGCAATTTCAAGGCGCTGTTCGAATCGATCGAGCGCGATCAGATCGAACGCGGCGTCCTGAAGGCGAGCTGATCCAGCAGCGATACCGCGGCGCATGCGGGCGCCGGGCAGGGGGGCTTTGCGCCCCCCTCTTGCGCGTTGCGCAATTCACCCCCCGCAGGATATTTCCGGACAGAAAATGAACCGGGGTCCGCGCCGGGTTCAGGCGCGCGTATCGACCACGACGCGGCCCTGAACCTGCCCCTTCAGGATGGCGGCACCCAGTTCGGGCAGTTCGGCCAGTGTCGCGGGGCGGATCATCGTTTCCAGCGTCTCCAGCGGCAGGTCGCGGGCCAGGCGGGACCAGGCGCGGACCCGGTCGTCATGGGGGCGCATCACCGAATCGATGCCCAGCAGGTTGACCCCGCGCAACAGAAACGGAATGACCGTGGCCGGCAGGGCGGTTCCGCCCGCCAGCCCGACCGCCGCGACCGAGGCGCCATACTGCATCTGCCCCAGGATGCGCGCGAGCATGGCGCCGCCGACGGCATCGATGCAGCCGGCCCAGGTTTCCGATTCCAGCGGACGTTTCACGGTTTCGGCCAGATCGGCGCGCGGCACGATCCGGCTGGCGCCCAGCGTCTTGAGGTAATCCGTGGTTTCGGCGCGGCCGGTGACCGCGGCCACCCGGTAGCCCAGCGCCGCCAGGAGTGCCACGCCGACCGATCCCACGCCGCCCGCGGCGCCGGTGACCAGAACCTCGCCCCTGTCGGGTGTCAGCCCATGATCTTCCAGCGCCAGGACAGCCAGCATGGCTGTCAGCCCGGCCGTGCCGATGGCCATGGCTTGCCGCGCGCTCAGCCCTTCGGGAAGCGGGACCAGCCAGTCGCCCTTGACCCGCGCGCGCGTCGCATAGCCACCCCAATGCGTTTCGCCGACGCGCCAGCCGGTCAGGATCACCGCATCGCCCGGCCGGTAGCGCGGATCGTCCGACGTTTCGACCGTGCCGGCAAAGTCGATCCCCGGAACATGCGGATACTGGCGTACCAGCCCGCCACCACTGGTCAGGCACAAACCGTCCTTGTAGTTGAGCGTCGAATACGCGACCGCCACGGTGACGTCTCCGGGCGGCAGCGTGTCATCGGACAGCGTTTGCAGGCTGGCGGTGGTCTGGCCGGCTTCATCCTTGTCGACAACGAGCGCCTTGAACATGGTGTCCCCTCCTTTGATTGCGACGTTCATAGCGCGGCGCGGCCTGAAAAAGAAAGGGCGACCCGAAGGCGCCAGCCCTTTGCATTTCGTGGTGCAGATGAGCGATCCTGATGCGAAGAGCGCGATGTCCGCTCTGAGCCCATAGTGACCGATGCTGCGGTGTGCGCGAATGGCTGCTTAAGCATACCACTTACGTCCGGATCATTCGGAAACGAAGAGTGCGGATTGCTTGGAACGCGAGCAGCCCGGCAGGCCCAAACAGAAAGATCACGGGTAGGCATAGAGCAACCAACCAGAAGCTCACACCTTCCGCGCGAGCTGCGCGGCAAGCCCATGCACCGACGAAAAGATCAAAGGCTAGAAAGTGAACCCATCCCGCAAGTGCGGCTTGCTCGTAAGAGAAAAGTTCCATCACATCGGCAAGCGTGCCGAAGCCACCGGCGTTGCCAGAGGACGGCGTTATCAGCAGGATGACGTAACCCAACGATAGGATAACTGGCAGGATCGTCCCCGCGATCCGGTTCGACCATTTTGGAATGAGCGGTGAGAACAGCAGAAACAGCCACCCTGTCATGGCAATAACACCGGCGATTGAGAACAAGGTTTCAATGTTCATCATGGGAGTTGCCTTTTACGTAAACAAAGTTTCTTTATATCTTGCAATATGCTTGCAATCGAAATTGATTCGCAATAGATAACCTGTATGACAGATTTACACACAATCAATGCGCTGCGGCTGCTTCAGGCCGCTGACGATTTCCGGGCCGGACTTGCCGGTGAATTTTCAGCCGTTCACGGAATATCTGTGAACGAGTTTCTGATGATGATTCATCTTGAGCGCTCTGCGGCGAACCGGCTGTCCCGCGTTGACCTGGCGAAGCGGATGCACGTCAGTGCGTCCACGATCACGCGAATGGCCGCGCCAATGGAGAAAATCGGTCTTGTTGACAGAGAGGTGGATGAGCGGGATGCGCGGCTGGTGTTCGTGGTGGCTACGAATGCCGGGCGAGAAAAATTGTCCGAAGCGCTTGCGACGTTCTCAAAGCGAGC
The DNA here is from genome assembly GCA_001314715.1 of Rhodobacteraceae bacterium HLUCCA12. Taxonomy (GTDB): domain Bacteria; phylum Pseudomonadota; class Alphaproteobacteria; order Rhodobacterales; family Rhodobacteraceae; genus Pararhodobacter. The sequence continues at coordinate 7,241 of LJSV01000029.1, forward strand.
AGGCTATCTGTTCGGCGACCGTTGGGAAGACGAAGAGATGGATCAGTTCGCCTCGATGCTACGCCGCTTGATTGCCGGAACAGGGGACACACTGGCCTGAAATGATAGGGCGACGACAAAACCTGTAGCAGACCTTCGCGGTGCCAAGACGAACGGCAGCAAAGTCCGCAAAGAAGGCTTTCAGCACACACTGCTCCCGAAGATTTCTACGGGAGCCTCTGCGCGACGTAGCCTCCTAACCGCAAGGGTTTCCACCTGAGCGTGCACCACGAAATGCAAAGGGCGACCCGAAGGCCGCCCTTTTCACATCGCATGTCAGTGGTCTGGTTCGCTCATTCCGCAGGGACCGTGGCGGCCGCGCGCGGCGCGCCAAAGTGGCGGCGATTGAGGTGGAGCACCAGCCAAACCATGGCAAACTGCGACACCAGCGCGACCGCGGTAATGGCCCAGTAGGTCGGCGAGAACTTGTCCAGCAGCCCGGCGCCCACCAGCCCCTTGTTCACCCAGAACTGCATCAGCACCGCGAAACCGACGCCGGGGCAGACGAGGGCGTAAGACCCGGCCGAGTTCTCGCGGCCGAACAGGAAGCGCTTGGCGTACCCCTGCCGGGCGAGAACGAACAGGCCGAAGAGGCCGAACAGAACCTGAAGCGCGATCATCTGGGTCAGCATCATCATGCTGTCGGCGGCCTGTGCATGGGCGGCGAAATGTTCGCCCAGCCCGTGGTCCTGACGCAGGGTCAGGATGCCCAGGATCGTGATGAGCGGGATCAGGATCATCAGGGTCGGCGCGGTTTCGGCGCCCACGCCGTTCTCGATCATCGAGCGCACACCCAAGACCAGGGTCACGGCGACGATGGTCAGAGCAGTGATGAAGAAGAAGCTGGACAGGATCAGCCCGATCCCGGCCGTGGCCTGAACCGACGACAGCGCCGCGGGCGCGGCCAGCCCGACGCCGATCATCGAAAAGGCGAATGCGGGCAGCATCTGGCCGAAGTTGTTGTTCGCGGCCATGTTGAAGCCACCCTCGGTCAGCACCCGACCCAGGAATTCGCCGTAGAGCCGGAAGGCCAGGACGCCGATGGCCAGAAAGGCGACGATCGCCAGCGGGAACAGGTATTCGATCACCGACCAGAGCCCCGGCACGAACACCAGACCCAGGATGAAGGCGGCGTTGACGCTCATGCCCAGCGCGAGCGGCAGCGCCATGATCTGGCTTTGCGCGTTGGTCTTGGCGAACTTGGCGTAACCTTCGGTCCTGCGCCATGCCGCGAACCGGCCGAGGTTCCAGGTCAGCGAACGGATGTTGAGAAAGGCAAAGAAGGCGATCGCGGCCATGGCGGTGGCGATCATGGCCTGGGTCAGCATCGATCCGCCGGCAAAGGCTGCGGCGATGTCTTCGAAGACCGGCACGGTGCGCCCCGGATGCGGAATCCAGTGCATCAGCCACATGAAGAAGGTGACCGAAAGGCCCCCGGCCCCCAGCGAGGCCAGGAAGTAGAGCGGCGAATAGGTATCGGACGGGCGGGATGTCATCGACATGGCAGGGCTCCTCGCTAAAACATTCGTTGTCGTGAATATGAATAATTGAATGTGTTCGATCAAGTGACAGGGTGTCGCACCTGAACGCCGCATATCTTGTGGATAAATGGTGACTCGGTCCCAGATGCGGTGTGCCGCGCTTGACTCGGGGCGGGGCCGTGGCAAGACTGGCGCACCAGACCGACAGGATACCGCCTTGCGCTTCACCCGACTCCGCCTCAATGGCTTCAAGAGTTTCGTCGATCCGACCGATCTGGTCATCCGCGATGGATTGACCGGTGTCGTCGGGCCGAACGGGTGCGGAAAATCGAACCTGCTGGAGGCGCTTCGCTGGGTCATGGGCGAGAACCGCCCCACCGCCATGCGCGGATCGGGGATGGAGGATGTGGTCTTTGCCGGCACCAGTTCGCGCCCGGCGCGCGCCTTTGCCGAGGTGGCGTTGCAGATCGACAACATCGAACGGCTGGCGCCTGCGGGGTTCAATGACAGCGATCTTCTGGATATCACCCGGCGGATTACCCGCGACGCCGGATCGGCCTACAAGGTCAATGGCAAGGAGGTGCGCGCGCGCGATGTCCAGATGCTGTTCGCCGATGCCTCGACCGGGGCGCACAGCCCGGCGCTGGTGCGCCAGGGGCAGATTTCGGAACTGATCAACGCCAAGCCAAAGGCCCGGCGGCGCGTTCTGGAAGAGGCGGCGGGCATATCCGGCCTCTATCAGCGCCGGCACGAGGCCGAACTCAGGCTGAACGCGACCGAGACCAACCTGTCGCGCGTCGGCGACACGGTGGAGCAGTTGGCCCAGCAGCTGGTGGTGCTGGCGCGGCAGGCGCGTCAGGCCGCACGGTATCGCGAGATCGGGATCGAGCTGCGCCGGGCCGAGGGCATGATCCTGTATCGCAGGTGGCGTGAAGCCGAGGATGCACATGCCGAGATGCAGGCCCATCTGTCCGAGGCGATGCGGCTTTCGGCGCAGGCCGAACGCGAGGCCCGCGAAGCCCGCATCCGGCGCGAGACCGCCGAAGATGCCTTGCCCCCCCGGCGCGAGGAAGAGGCGATTGCCGGGGCGATCCTGCAACGGTTGCAGGTGCAGCGCGACACGCTTGCCGAGCAGGAGGCCCGCGCCCGCGACACCATCGCCATGCTGACCGCCCGGATCGAGCAGTTGCGCCTGGATGCCCAGCGCGAGGCCGGTCTGGCGTCGGACGCCGATGAAACCGTCGCGCGGCTGGAATGGGAGGACGAGCAACTGGCCCGCGCGGGCGAGGGCCATGACGAGCGCATTGCCGAGGCCACCGAACAGGCCCGCGAAGCCGCCGATGTTCTTGGCGAATACGAATCGCGTCTGGCCGAGGCGACCGAGGATCTGGCACGGCTGTCGGCACGGCATCAGTCGGTTCAGCGTCAGGCGCAGGATGCGCGCAGCGACCTGACGCGCGCCGAGGCGGCAGCCGAAGCTGCCCACCAGGAGGCTGACGCCGCCGCCAGCGCATCCGAGGGCGCGACCGCCGCCCAGAGGGACGCGGATGGGGCATTGGAGACCGCGCGCGCGGCGCTTGAGGCCGCCGAGGCGGTGCTGGAGGAGACCGAAACCACCCGCGCCGACGCGCAGGCCGCCGAAGTCGAAGCCCGCGCGGCCCGCGCCGAGGCCGAGGGCGAGGTCAGTGCGCTGGGCGCGGAACTGGCCGCGCTGGAACGGCTGATGGCGCGCGAGGCTGTTCAGGGTGGACAGATCCTTGATTCGGTGCGCGTCGAGCCGGGTTTCGAACAGGCCCTTGGGGCGGCGCTGGCCGATGATCTGCGCGCCCCGGCCGTCCGGAAGGGGACCGGCTGGCATGGCTTGCCGCCTTGCGACCCGACGCCTGCGTTGCCTGACGGCGTCAAGCGCCTGGCCGCGCATGTCACCGCGCCCCCCGAATTGGCGCGGCGCCTGTCGCAGATCGGCCTGGTCACGACCGAAGCCGCGCAGGATCTGCACGCGCAGTTGCGCCCCGGACAACGGTTGGTGACGCAGACGGGCGATCTGTGGCGGTGGGATGGGTTCATGATGCGCGCCGAGGATGCCTCCAGCACCGCGGCCCTGCGCCTGGCCCAGATGAACCGGCTGGAGCAGTTGCGCGGCGATCTTGAGCGTGCAACGGCCGCTCAGGTCACCGCACAGGAAGCCCATCACCAGCACCAGTCAGAACTGACCCGGGCGACCGAAGCCGATCGCGCGGCGCGCGAGGCCCGACGCGCGGCCGACCAGAATCTGACCGAGGCCAGTCGCGCCTCCAGCCGCGCCGAGGCCGAACTCAGCCGCGCCGCATCCCGTCGGGAAGCGGCCGAACAGGCGCTGCACCGCCTTTTGGCGGATGCCGGACAGGCGCGCGACCGGCTGGACGAGGCCCAGCATCAGTTGTCGGGGCTGGACGATCTGGATGCCGCGCGCGACGCGCTTGAGGGCGTGCGCATGCAGGTCGAGGCCGCGCGCATCGCCATGATGTCGCGCCGGGCCGCACAGGACGAATTGCGCCGCGACGGCGCTGCCCGGCTCAAGCGGGCGCAAGAGGTCGCGCGCGAGATCGAAAGCTGGAAAACCCGCAAGGCCACGGCGGCGCAACGAATCCGCGACCTGGAGGAACGGGCAGACGAGGCGACGGCGGCGCTGGAAGAGGCGAGCGCCGCGCCCGAAGAGATCATGACCAGGCGCGAGGAACTCGCCGCCGCAATTCATGAGGCCGAGATCCGCCGCACGGCTGCGACCGAGGCGTTGCTGGCGGCAGAGAGCACCCTGCGCCAGGCACAGGAGGCCGAACGCACGGCCGAGCGTGGTGCCGGTGAGGCGCGCGAAGCCCGCGCGCGGGCCGAGGCCCGCGTCGACGCGGCTGCCGAGGCCGTTGCCTTGAGCGCGTCGCGCATCGCCGAGGATCTGGAATGCACGCCGCAGGATCTGCTGACCAGACTGGATGCCGAGCCGCAATCAATGCCCAGCGCCGCCGAACTGGAGCAAGACATCGCCCGGTTGCGCCGCGCCCGCGATGCGCTGGGCGCCGTCAACCTGCGCGCCGAAGAGGATGCCCGCGCGGTGCAGGAAGAGCACGACACACTGCTGCGCGAAAAGGCCGATCTTGAGGCCGCGATCGCAAAACTGCGCGCCGGAATATCCGCCCTCAACCGCGAAGGGCGCGAGCGGCTTCTGGCGGCTTTCGACCAGGTCAACGCCAATTTCGCGACGCTCTTCACCCATCTTTTCGGTGGCGGCGAGGCGCGTCTGGTTCTGGTCGAATCCGATGACCCGCTTGAGGCCGGTCTTGAAATCCTGTGCCAGCCGCCGGGCAAGAAACTGTCATCGCTCAGTCTGCTGTCGGGCGGCGAACAGACTCTGACGGCTTTGGCGCTGATCTTCGGTGTGTTTCTTGCCAATCCCGCGCCGATCTGCGTTCTGGATGAGGTCGACGCGCCGCTGGACGATGCCAATGTCGTGCGGTTTTGCGACCTGCTGGACGAGATGACGCGCCGCACCGAAACCCGGTTCCTGATTATCACGCATAATGCGATCACCATGGCCCGCATGGACCGCCTGTTCGGGGTGACGATGGCCGAGCAGGGTGTCAGCCAGTTGGTCAGCGTCGATCTCAAGCGGGCCGAGGCCATGGTTGCCTGACGGCGGCTGACTTAGTGAGCCAGCGCCCAGTTGTCCCCCCAGCCGGCATCCACGATCAGCGGAACATCCAGTGTCAGAACCGGGCTGGCCGCGTTTTCCATCACGTTGCGCACGCATTCGGCGGTTTCCTCGACCGCGGATTCGTGCACTTCGAAAATCAGTTCGTCATGGACCTGCAACAGCATCGTCGCAGGCAGATCGGCAATCGCGTCGGGAATGCGGATCATGGCGCGGCGGATGATGTCGGCGGCGGTGCCCTGGATCGGGGCATTGATCGCCCCCCGTCGCGCAAAGCCCGCAGCCGGGCCCTTGGCGCCGATTTCGGGCGTGTGGATGCGCCGGCCGAACAGCGTTTCGACGTATTTGTGTTCCTTGGCAAAGTCGATCGTCTTGTCCATATAAGCGCGGATGCCAGGGAAACGCTCAAAATAAGTGTCGATGAAGGACTGCGCCTCGGAGCGCGGAATGCGCAGGTTCCGGGCCAGGCCAAAGCCCGAAATGCCGTAGATCACGCCGAAATTGATCGCTTTGGCCCGGCGCCGGGTTTCCGGTGTCATCTCGTCCAGCGGCACGCCGAACATTTCCGAGGCGGTCATCGCATGGATGTCCTGCCCGTCGCGGAATGCCTGTTTCAGACTGTCGATCCCGGCGATATGCGCCAGAATCCGCAATTCGATCTGGCTGTAATCCAGCGACAGAAGCGTGCAACCGGGTGCGGCGACAAAGGCCTCGCGAATGCGCCGCCCCTCTTCGGTGCGGACAGGGATGTTTTGCAGGTTCGGATCGGTCGAGGCCAGTCGCCCGGTATTCGCGCCCGATTGAACGTAAGAGGTATGCACGCGCCCGGTTTCGGGGTTGATGTGATCTTGCAGCGCGTCGGTATAGGTGGATTTCAGCTTGGACAGCTGCCGCCAGTCCAGCACGCGGGCGGGCAATTCGTGTTCGGTGGCCAGATCCTCAAGGATGTCGGCGCCGGTGGCATAGGCGCCGGTCTTGCCCTTGGCGCCGCCCGGCAGGCCCATCTTGTCGAACAGGATCGCGCCCAGTTGCTTGGGCGAGCCGACATTGAAGCTCTCACCGGCAAGGTCGTGGATCTCGGCCTCAAGTGCCGCCATCTTCTGCGCAAAGGCGTTCGACATCCGCGACAGCGTATCGCGGTCGACCAGTACGCCGGCCATCTCCATCGCTGCCAGAACGGGCGCCAGCGGCCGTTCGAGCGTTTCATAAACGGTGGTGACGCGCGCGCGATGCAGCCGCGGTTTCAGGATTTCCCACAGCCGAAACGTGATGTCGGCATCCTCGGCCGCGTAGCGGGTCGCCTCGTCGATCGGCACCCGGTCGAATAGACGGGCCGATTTGCCCGATCCCAGCAAGTCCTTGATCGGAATCGGAACATGGCCCAGGTAAGTTTCGCTGAGCGTGTCCATGCCGTGGCCGTGCAACCCGGCATGCAGCGCATACGAGATCAGCATCGTGTCGTCGAACGGGGCGATCGTGATGCCGTAACGCGCCAGCATCTTGGCGTCGTATTTCATGTTCTGACCGATCTTGAGGATCGCGTCATCCTCAAGCACGGGCTTCAGCGCATCAAGCGCGTCCTGAAGCGGGATCTGCCCCTCGCACAGCGCGTCCGAGCCGAAAAGATCGCCCGAACCCGCGCGATGCGCCAGCGGCACATAGGCGGCATCGTTCGGACCCAGCGCCAGCGATATGCCGACCAGTTCCGCGCGCATCTCGTCCAGTCCGGTGGTCTCGGTGTCGATGGCGACATGCCCCTGATCGCGGATGCGCGCGATCCATTGATCAAGCGCCGCAAGGTCGCGGACACAAACATAGGCCGTATGGTCAAAGGGCAGTTGCGCCGGGTCGTCGGGCTCATCCGGCGATGGCGCGCTGTTGGGGCCATTGGCGGGGGCCTCGGAGACCGGCGGAGGCTCGACGCCCAGCCGATCGGCCACGCGCCGGCTGAGCGTGCGAAACTCCATTCGCGCCAGAAACCCCAAGAGCGCGTCAGCCTCGGGGTCGCGAATGGCCAGATCGTCCAGTGTCACGTCAAGCGGGGTTTCGGGGTCAAGCTGCACCAGCTGGCGCGACAGGCGAATCTGCTCGGCGAAACTGATGAGCGTTTCACGCCGCTTGGGTTGCTTGATCTCGTCGGCGCGTTCCAGCAGCGATTCCAGATCGCCGAACTCGTTGATCAGAAGTGCCGCGGTCTTGACGCCGATACCGGGCGCACCGGGGATGTTGTCGACGCTGTCACCGGCCAGCGCCTGGACATCGACCACCTTTTCGGGCGGCACGCCGAATTTCTCCAACACCGCGTCGCGCCCCATGCGCTTGTTTTTCATGGCGTCGAACATCTCGACATCATCGTCGATCAGTTGCATCAGATCCTTGTCCGACGAGATGATCGTGACCTTGCCACCGGCCTCGCGTGCCTGCCGGGTCAGCGTGGCGATGATGTCGTCCGCCTCATAGCCCTCGGTTTCGATGCTGGCGATGTTGAAGGCGCGCGTCGCCTCGCGGGTGAGCGGGAACTGGGGGCGCAGATCCTCGGGCAGCTCGGGCCGGTTGGCCTTGTAGGCAGGAAAGAGGTCGTTGCGAAAGGTCTTGGACGAGTAGTCGAAGATGACCGCCGCATGGGTCGCGGCGTTGCCGCCATTGTGGCCGTCGATATAGCGTTGCAGCATGTTGCAAAACCCGGCCACAGCGCCGACCGGAAGACCGTCGGATTTGCGCGTCAGCGGGGGCAGCGCGTGATAGGCGCGAAAGATGAAGGCCGAGCCGTCGATCAGGTGCAGATGATCGCCCTTGCCGAATGCCATGAAGCTCTCCGTTGTCGATATGCCAGCATAGCGGGCGGGTCGCGGCCCACAAGCCACGCTGTCACGGGACGCAGCCGCGAAGGCGGTGAAGCGGTCGTGTCAATGGCCCGGTTGCGCCCCTTCGGCGAGGACGAAACGCTTGTCGCAATAGGGACAGTCGATCCAGCCGGTTTCACGCGGGATCGACAGCCAGACACGGGGATGGCCCAAGGCCCCCTCGCCGCCGTCGCAGGCAATGCGGGTGGTCGTCACGGTCTGGGTCTCGGGCGCGGGGTGGCTGGGCTGTGCGCTCATGCATGCGTTCCTTGTATCGGCGGGCGTTTGAGCCTAGGTCATGCGCGAAGATAGCGATTTGCCCGGCAGGAGCAAGATGACCGACAATGCAATCGAGATCGCGGACCTGCGCAAGGTCTATGGCGGGCAAGGCGGCGAAGCGCCAAAAGAGGCGCTGAAAGGCGTCGATCTGGCGGTGCCGCGCGGGTCGATCTTTGGCCTGCTGGGCCCCAACGGCGCAGGCAAATCGACCCTGATCAACATTCTGGCGGGGCTGGTGGTGAAAACCTCGGGCAAGGTGCGGATCTGGGGCTTCGACCAGGACGCCAACCCGCGCCAGTCGCGCGCCGCGATCGGCGTCATGCCGCAAGAGCTGAACGTCGATCCCTTTTTCAGCCCGCGCGATGCGCTGGAGGTTCAGGCCGGGCTTTACGGTGTGCCCCGTTCAGAGCGGCGCACCGATGAGATCTTGCGCCTGATCGGACTGGAGGCGCAGGCGAATGCCTATGCGCGCACCCTGTCGGGCGGCATGCGGCGGCGCTTGCTGCTGGGCAAGGCGCTGGTGCACTGGCCGCAGGTTCTGGTTCTGGACGAGCCGACCGCGGGCGTGGATATCGAGTTGCGACAGATGCTTTGGCGTAATGTGCGCGAACTGAACCGTCAGGGGATGACCATCATCCTGACGACGCATTACCTGGAAGAGGCCCAGCAGATGTGCGACGAGATCGCCATCATCGATCACGGCCAGGTCGTGGCGCACGATTCCACCGAGGCGCTGGTCGGCCGGCTGGATGCCAAGACGCTGCTGGTGCGGCCAACCGCGCCGGTCGGCGCACTGACCCTGCCTGAAGGGGTGACGCGGGAAGATCGCGCGCAGGGCTGGCTGGCACTGGGCTATCCGCGCAGCAAGGTGTCTGCCGGGCAGATCCTGGCGGCGCTGTCTGCGGCCGGGGTCGAGATCGCCGATTTGAGCACGGCCGAACCCGATCTGGAGGATGCGTTCCTGGCGCTTACCGGATCGACGTGATCGCCGGGGCAGGGGGCAGGGGGGCGTTGCCCCCCTCTTGGCTGCGCCAATTCACCCCCCAGCGTATTTCTGGCAAGATGAAGACGGTGTTGCGCAAAGGGGTGGGCGGATGACACGCGGGATTTGGGTTTCGATCGTTCTGGCAATGCTGGCGCAGCCGGTGGGGGCGCAGCAGGTGTCCGACAGGCTGGCGCCCGAAGGGGCGACGGCGCTGGGCGAACGGTTTCCAGAAGCGTCGTCCGAGGCGATGACCGCGCTGGAGGCACGCACGCGGGGCGCGGCCGTCGAAAGCGATGACTGGATGATCGCGGCGGCGAATCCGCTGGCCGTCGACGCCGGCGCACGGGTGCTGCGCGCAGGCGGCAGCGCGGCGGATGCGATGATCGCCGCGCAGGCGGTGCTGGGGCTGGTCGAGCCGCAATCCTCGGGGTTGGGCGGCGGTGCGTTCATGGTCTGGTACGATGCACGAAGCGATGCGGTGACGACGCTGGACGGGCGCGAAACCGCGCCGCTGGCGGCCGATCCGCGCTATCTGCTGGATGACGCGGGCGCGCCGCTGGATTTTCGCAGTGTGGTGGCCAGCGGCCGTTCGGTCGGTGTGCCCGGAACGCCCCGGTTGCTGGAGGAGGCGCACCGCCGCTGGGGCCGCGCCAACTGGCAAGGCCTGTTCGCCGAGGCGATTGCGCTGGCAGAAGAGGGGTTCACCGTCTCGCCACGGATGGCCGGATCGGTGGCAGCAAGCGCCGACCGGTTAGGCACCTTTGAGGCGGCAGCAGCGTATTTCCTGCCCGAGGGCCAGCCGGTCGTGGCGGGCCAGCGCTTGCGCAACCCCGCCTATGCGCAGACCCTGCGCCGGATCGCGCGCGACGGTGCGCGGGGTTTTTACACCGGTGAGATCGCCGCCGATATCGTTGCCGCGACGCGCACCGATACGAATCCGGGCCGCATGACGACAGAGGATCTGGCGCAGTATCGCGTGATCGAACGTCCGGCGGTCTGTGCCCCGTATCGCGAGCACGAGGTCTGCGGGATGGGGCCGCCATCCTCGGGCGGGGTGGCGGTGGCACAGATTCTGGGTCTGCTGGAGCCGTTCGATCTGCCGGGCATGGGGCCGCGCGACCTGACCGCGCGGCGCCTGATGGCCGATGCCACGCGCCTGGCTTTTGCCGACCGGGGGCGTTTCCTGGCCGATAGCGATTTTGTCCCGGTTCCGGTGGAGGGTTTGATCGACCGCGCCTATCTGAGCGGGCGCGCGGCCCTGCTGCGGCGCGACGATGCGCTGCCCGAGGTCGCGCCGGGCGCGCCGGGATGGGACCATGCGATCAACTGGGCCGACGATACACGGGACGAAATGCCGGCCACGTCGCATATCTCCATCGTCGATCCGCAAGGCAATGTGCTGTCGATGACGACCACGATCGAAAGCGGTTTCGGCTCGGGCTTGTTTGTGCGTGGCTTCCTGCTGAACAACGAGTTGACGGATTTTTCCTTTCGCAGCCATGATGGCGAGCGCCCCATTGCCAACGCGGTGGCGCCCCGAAAGCGCCCGCGCTCGTCGATGGCGCCGACGATCGTGTTGCGTGACGGGGCACCGGTTCTGGCAATCGGCAGTCCCGGTGGCGCCACGATCATCGGTTTCACCGCGCAGGCGATTATCGCGCATCTGGATTGGGGTCTGGATGTGCAGGCGGCGGTATCGCTGCCGCATCTTGTCAACAGTTTCGGCACCTATGCGCTTGAGGAGGGGACTTGGGCGGCCGACATGGCGGGCGATCTGGAGGCGCTGGGTTATCGCACGAACGTCACCGCGCTGAACTCGGGTTTGCATGCCATCGCCATCGGCGTGCGTTTGCGCGGCGGGGCGGACCCGCGGCGCGAGGGCATCGCGCTCGGCGATTGAGCCATCGAAGCGCGCATGATGGTCAGAGCCGCGACGAGATCACCCCGGTATTGAACCCGCCCTTGCGCAATTCGCCGAACAGGCGCTGATATTCAATCTTGGGGCAACGGTTCTGGACGAAGTTCAGGCCCTTTGCCCGCGCCATCGAATAGGCCGCGTCGCTTTCGACGCCGATCTGAAGCCAGATGGTGCGCAGATGCTCGAACCGTTCGATGGCTTCGGCGACGATCGGCGGAACATGCTCGGAGCGGCGAAAGACATCAACCATGTCGGTCTCATCGGGGCAGTCTGACAGGCTGGTGCGGACGCGCTCGCCAAAAAGTTCCGCGCCCGCATGGCCGGGATTGACCGGAATCACCCGGTAGCCGCGCAGCGACAGGTATCGCGCCACGAAATAGCTGGGCCGCACCGGGTTTGCGGACACGCCGACAACCGCGATGGTTTTCGTGCTGGCCAGAATGTGCTTGAGCGCGGCGTCATCGGGCGGGCTGTAGGGGGCGGCGTTCATCGAATCCTCAATCGTTGGTTCGGGCGCGTGAAGGCTGTCTTGCCCGTGCTCTCCCCGAGGGCGCAAGAAAAATCGCCCGGTCATGGATGACCGGGCGAAGTGGGGAACGAGGGACAGTGGAGGAAACGCGAGTGTTCCTGCTTCACGCTTCATAGCACGAAATAGGGATCAAATCGCTGTAGTTAAGGGATTATCGCGAACATGTGAAATTCCCGGTTGCCTCATTCACGGCGTGATGCGGCGTAAAGCGCGACCGCAGCCGCGTTCGACACATTGAGAGAGCCGAAGCCGCCTTGCGCGGGAATGCGCACCAGGTGATCGCAGGTCTCGCGGGTGCGTGCGCGCAGGCCCGGGCCCTCGGCACCCAAAACCAGTCCCAGCGGTCGGGTGCCCGCAAGGGCGATCCCGCCTGCGACGGTCTGCCCGGCCTCGCCGTCGAGCCCGAGCAGCACATAGCCCATGGTCCGCAAGATCGCCATCGCTTCGGCCAGGTTGCCCACGCGCAGGTATGGCTGACGTTCCAGTGCGCCCGAGGCGGTTTTCGCAAGGGCGCCGGTTTCCGGCGCGGAATGGCGCGCGGGCGCGATCACGGCGCGGGCGCCAAAGACCTCGGCCGAGCGCAGGATGGCGCCGACATTATGCGGGTCGGTCACACGGTCCAGCAGGACCACCAGTGGTGCTCCGGGGCCGGTGGCGCAGCGTTCTTTGAAACTGCCCCAATCAAGGGGTTTGACCTCCAGCGCCGCGCCCTGATGGACCGAATCGGGGGCAAGCGGGGCCGAGAAACGGCGCGCGTCCTCGATCTCCGGCTCCAGGCCCGAGGTCGCGATGGCATCTGCCAGCCGGTCCGCGGCGTTTCGGGTCACCAGCAGGCGCAATTTCTCGCGCGCGGGATTGCACAGGGCATCGCGCACGGCGTGCAGGCCGAACAGCCACACGGTCTCGGCCGCGGCGGCCCGCCTGGCGCGTTCCTTTTCAATGACCCAGGTGGGCTTTTTCATCATGGTCCCCGTATTGCGAGGGCCGCAGAATGCGCCTTGTGGGGTTCCGACGCAAGGGCGGCAAAAGCCTGCATCAGGGCCTTGACGCCCCGCATACCCTCCGATATTTCCGCCTTTGCGTCGGGCGACGTGCTGCAAGGTGCGGCAGCGGACTGTAACTCCGCCGGGGAGACCCATGCCTGGTTCGATTCCAGGGTCGCCCACCACCCTCTTTTCATCACCATGTTGCCGCGCGGCGATCAGGACGCCAGCAATTCATCCACCCAGTGCGGGACCAGTTCGGTCGCCGGGCCGGTGCGGCAGTCGTGGAAATCGGCGGTGGCATCGGATGGTTCGAGGTTGAGTTCGACGCAATGTGCGCCGTTTTGCCGTGCAGCGGCGGCGAAGCCCGCGGCGGGCCAGACCTGGCCCGACGTTCCGATGGCGGCAAAGATACTGGCGGTTTCGAGGGCCTTGCCGATCTCGTCGAGGTGATACGGGACTTCGCCGAACCAGACCACGTCAGGCCGGGTCGCGGTCTTGTTGCAGGCGGGGCAGCGATCGCCGGGCTCCATCCGCTCGGGGGCGGGCCATGTGTGACGACAGGCATGGCAGGTCGCGCGCATCAGCGCGCCGTGCATCTGCAACACATTGCGCGAACCGGCGCGGCGATGCAGATCATCGACATTCTGGGTGACGATCAAGACATCATCGGGCATTGCGGCTTCGAGCCGGGCAAGCGCCACATGCGCGGCATTTGGCCGGGCCGCGGCACAGTTGGCGCGGCGTGCGTTATAGAAGTCATGCACCAGCGCGGGGTTGCGGCGAAAGCCTTGCGGCGTCGCAACCTCTTCGAGATCGTATTTCGTCCAAAGCCCATCCTTGTCGCGGAATGTGCCAAGGCCGCTTTCGGCCGAAATTCCGGCCCCGGTCAGGATGACGATTCGTGTCATTCGCTTACGCCCTTTGCAGTTTCACGGGCTCGGTTCGGGCTAGGCGCAGGACATGCGCCATATAGGGTTTCAGCGCATCCTCGTCGCGCGTGGCCGCGTAAAGCCGCTTGGTCATGCCGGATTGCGTCAATGGCAGCGTGACATAATCCGACGACGAACGCACCTCGCGCAGAACCCAATCCGGCAGAACCGACACGCCGCGCCCCGAGGCCACCAGCATGAGGATCACTGCCGTCAGTTCGACCTGGCGAATCGCGCGGGGTTCGACCTTGGCCGGGGTAAGAAGGCCGGTAAAGACATCGAGGCGCGCGCGATCCACCGGATAGGTGATCAGCGTCTGGTCGCGAAAGTCCTCGGCCTCGATATGACTGCGACCTGCCAGCGGGTGAGAGCCGGATGCGACAAAGCGCGGCTCGTAGTCGAAAAGCGGGTGAAAGACGATCCCATCGATCGTTTCGGGGTCCGACGAGATCACCAGATCGACCTCTTCGCGGGCGAGCGCGGGCAGGGCGCCAAAGGCCAAGCCGGGGCGAATATCGACATCGACATCGGGCCAGGCGTGACGAAAGAGTTCGAGCACCGGAAACAGCCATTCGAAACAGGCGTGGCATTCGATGGCGATATGCAACCGCCCGGACTTGCCCGCGATCATGGCGCGAAACTCGTCCTCGAGCGCGTCGATGCGCGGCAGGATGTCATCGGCCAGCTTGAGCAGTTTCATGCCTGCCGCCGACAGTTTCAGCGGCTTGGTCCGGCGCACGAACAGCTCGACCCCGCACTGGTCCTCAAGCCCCTTGAGCTGATGGCTGAGCGCCGATTGCGTGATATTCAGAAGGTCTGCCGCACGCGCCACGCCGCCTGCCTGGTGAATGGCGCGGATCGTGCGCAGATGGCGAAATTCCAGGTGCATTATGAGCGTTGCCTCATCAGGATGATGAACATAATGAATTTGTTTCACATTGCGGATCGTGCGACAAGGGATCATCAACAGGAGTATGCCCCATGTCCGCGCCGCAGGTTTCGTTCGAATTCTTTCCGCCCAAGTCGCTGGATGCAAGCTTTCGGCTGTGGGACACCGTGCGCATGCTGGCGCCGCTGTCGCCAAAGTTCGTGTCGGTCACCTATGGCGCGGGCGGTACGACCCGCAAGCTTACGCATGAGGCCGTCACGACAATCGGCGCCCAGTTCGGCCTGAACGTGGCAGCGCATCTGACCTGCGTCGATGCCACGCGGGCCGAGACGCTGGAGATCGCCAAGAGCTATGCCAGCGCTGGTGTGCGCGAGATCGTGGCGCTGCGCGGCGATCCGCCCAAGGGGCAAGGGCGGTTTCAGCCGCATCCCGACGGTTTTGCGAATTCCATCGAATTGATCGAGGCGCTGCGCACGGTCGGCGATTTCACGTTGCGGGTGGGCGCCTATCCTGAACCGCATCCCGAAAGCGCAGATACCGCGGCCGATGTGCGCTGGCTCAAGCGCAAGTTCGAGGCCGGCGCCGACAGCGCGATCACACAGTTCTTTTTCGAGGCAGAGACGTTCTTGCGTTTCCGCGATGCCTGCGCGCGCGCAGGCATCGACGCGGAACGGGTGATTCCGGGCATCATTCCGATCGAGAACTGGCAGGGCATCCGCAAGTTCGCGCTGGCCACGGGCACCAGTGTTCCGGCCTGGCTGGACGATGCCTTTGACAAGGCGCGCCGCGACGGTCGCGAGGAATTGCTGGCCACGGCGTTGTGCACCGAGATGTGCGATACGCTGATGGCCGAGGGGGTGCGGGATCTTCATTTCTACACCCTCAACCGGGCGCACCTGACGCGGGATGTCTGCCATGCGCTGGGCGTGACGGCCCAGGTGCAACTGGAAAACGTGGCCTGAAGTCAGCCCGCCGCGGCGATCGTTGCGGCGACAGCCCGGCGCCATGCATCGTATCGCGCGGATCGGTCGGCGTCCGGCATGACCGGGTCAAAGCGCCGCTCCAACGCCCAGCTTTCGGCAAAACGTGTGGCATCGGGGTAAAGGCCGGCGTGCGCGCCGGCCAGCCATGCCGCCCCCATCGCCGTCGTTTCCAGAACCCGCGGGCGATCCACCGGGGCCCCCAGAATATCGGCCAGGAATTGCATGGCGAAGTCGCTGGCGCTCATGCCGCCATCGACGCGCAGGACGCCGGTCTTTGCCTGTGCGCCGCCTTTTGCCCAATCGTCCTGCATCGCCGACCAGAGATCGCGGGTCTGGAACCCGACGCTTTCCAGCGCCGCGCGCGCCAGTTCCGGCGGTCCCGAGTTGCGGGTCAGTCCAAACACCGCCCCGCGGCATTCGGGGCGCCAATAGGGTGCGCCCAGGCCGGTAAATGCAGGCACGACGATCACCTGCTGCTGCGGGTCGGCCCGGTCGGCAAGTGCCTGCGTGTCGGGCGCCGAGGCAATGATGCCCAGACCGTCGCGCAACCATTGAACCACCGCCCCGGCAATGAAGATCGACCCTTCCAGCGCATAAGTCGTCTGCCCGTCCAGTTGATAGGCAACGGTCGTCAACAGCCGGTTGTGCGAGGCCACCATCTGCCGGCCGGTGTTCATCAGGGCAAAGCACCCGGTGCCATAGGTGGATTTCATCATTCCCGGCGCGAAACAGGCCTGTCCGATGGTCGCGGCCTGCTGGTCGCCGGCCACGCCCAGGATCGGGATCGCGCGGCCGAAATGCGCGGGGTCGGTTTCGCCAAAGGCGGCGTTGCAGTCGCGCACCTCGGGCAGCAACGCCATCGGCACGCCGAACAGGCGGCAAAGATCGGCGTCCCACTCCCCGGTGCGGATGTTGTAAAGCATCGTGCGCGCGGCATTGGTGGCATCGGTTGCATGGACCCTGCCGCCGGTCAGATGCCAGATCAGAAAGGTATCGACCGTTCCAAGGGCAAGCGCGCCCGCCTCGGCGCGCTGGTGCGCGCCGGGCACGTTGTCCAGGATCCATCGCGCCTTGGTCGCCGTGAAATAAGGGTCCAGCAACAGACCCGTGCGGCCGGTCACCATCCCTTCGTGCCCCTCGGCGCGCAGCGCGGCGCAGGTCTTGGCCGTGCGTCTGTCCTGCCAGACGATTGCGCGATGGATCGGCGCGCCGGTCTGCCGATCCCAGATGATCACGGTCTCGCGCTGGTTGGTGATGCCGATGGCATCGACTGTCCCGGCCTCGTCCAGTGCCGCGCGGCAGGTTTCCAGGACGCTGTCCCAAAGCTCTGCCGGATCATGCTCGACCCAGCCCGATGCCGGGTAGTGCTGGCTGAATTCGCGCTGCGCGCTGGCGATGACATCCATCCGGTCGTCGAAAACGATCGCGCGGCTTGACGTGGTGCCCTGGTCGATTGCGAGTATCGGCATCGCTTCCCCCCTTCGTTTGGACTATCACTGCCCGGCGCTGCGGGGGGCGTCAACCAAATGAAAAGGCCCGGCCAGCCGGCCGGGCCCTATGATGGTCAGGCGATGCGCCTCATTCGGGCATGATCACCGCGTCGATCACATGGATCACGCCGTTCGATGCCTCGATATCCGCCATGGTGACGGTCGCGCCGTCAACCATCACGCTGTCGCCCACCGAAATCTCGACGGATTCGCCATTGACGGTTTCGGCCATCATTCCGTCGCTCAGATCGCCGGACATCACCGCGCCGGGCACGACGTGATAGGTCAGGATCGACGTCAGGGTCGGAATGTCATCCAGCAGGGCCTCGACCGTGCCTTCCGGCAGAGCCTCGAACGCCTCATCGGTGGGTGCGAAGACTGTGAAGGGGCCTTCGCCTTTCAAGGTGTCGACCAGATCGGCCGCCTCGAGCGCGGCAACGAGGGTGGTAAAGTTGCCGTTCTCGGTGGCAATGTCCACGATGTCCTGCGAATGGCCATGGTTGTCGGCCAGGGCGGGGATCGCGGCAAGCGCCAGAAGGCTGGTCGCGGCAAGTGTCGTGCGGATCATTTGGCTTCTCCTCTTTCGTTGCTATCCCACTGCGGGAAACACAAACGAATACGCGCCGCTTGCGGGCTGGATGACCGCCCCGCCATCACAAAAGAGTTGGGTTCGCGCGCCTTGACGGGCGTGGTTGCCGCGCTAACCCCACGTCACCTTTGGGTCTGCCTGACGGCCAAATCGCGGGCCAGAGATTCGGAAAATGATTCTGAATTACGAGGGGCTTGCGCGATGCGAGTCGCATTCGCACCGAACCGGCGCGGCGCGGCTTGGCAAAAGTTTCCCTGGCTACGCTGTTCGCGCAAGATTTGCTCCCTGCATCGGATGTCGCCGCCGAAACCCTATGGCAGCGAAGGCCGCGCCAGCGCCAATGAAACAAGGGAAGATCGCGGTCGCGGCAGGAAAAACGTCATGAAACCGTCGTTTTCCTCTTGCGGGTTTTTTGTGTGTCGCCTAGATAGCGCTTCACCGGCGGCGGGGACGTTGCTGTCAGGGGATGGCGGTTGTCCATTTCTGCGAATT
>LJSV01000027.1 GCA_001314715.1 Rhodobacteraceae bacterium HLUCCA12
CCTGCCCGAGATCATCCAAGGGGTTGAGTTCCGCGACGGGCTCCGCCAACGTCAAGCTGCCGCCTGATCAGGCGTCACCAACTTCTGCGCATATCTCGGTTCCGTTGCAGTATGTGATCAATGATGGCGACTTCCTGTTTTCATGGTCAGGCAGCTTGCTCGCGAAGTTCTGGACCGGTGGCGAGGGCGCGCTGAACCAGCACCTTTTCAAGGTCACCTCAGATGGCTACCCGGCGTGGTTCTTCAGCGAGTGGGTGCAGCATCACCTCGAAGAGTTCCAGATCATCGCGGCCTCGAAGGCAACCACGATGGGCCACATCCAGCGGGGTCACCTGAAAGCCGCCATGACGATATGCCCCCCGGACAATACCATCACTAGGCTTGGCGAGGTCGTCGCACCCCTGATCGACAGGATCGTCCGAAATGAACTTGAATCCCGCACACTCGCCCAGACCCGCGAACTCCTCCTGCCGCGCCTGATGTCGGGCGAGTTGCGCGTGGCCGAGGCCAACCAACTGGCGGAGATGGCGCTGTGACCAAAGAGACTCACACAGCGATGTGTTGCGTTTTTCGAAATCGGACTCTTGACGTGGAGGACGGATTGTCCACTTATATGTTCATATCTCCCTCGGTGCTTCGGTGCCGGGGCGCGCGGCGGCCCCTGTGGCCGCTGCTGCTTTTTCGGGGGTTCGCATGAGAACCCATGTCTACGTCGACGGCTACAACCTCTACTACGGTTGCCTCAAGCGGACACCGCACAAGTGGTTGAACCTGCACGCACTTTGCACCGCTCTTATGCCGCGGAACGACATCCGGGCGATACGATATTTCACCGCTCAGGTCAGCGGCACCCCGCATGACCCCGATCAGCCCACCCGCCAGCAGACCTATTTCCGCGCCCTCCGCACGCTGCCGCAGGTTAGTATCCACCTCGGCCATTTCCTGACGCACGAGGTGACGATGCCCGATGCCGCGGACTGGCAGGGCGGACGGTTCACCCCACGCCGCGTGATGAAGACCGAGGAGAAAGGGTCCGACGTCAACATCGCTACGCATCTGCTGGTCGATGCCTTCGATGACGCTTTCGATGTGGCCGTGATCATCAGCAACGACAGCGACTTGAAAGAGCCGATCTCGGTCGTCCGACGCAGGTTTGGCAAGACCATCGGCATACTCAATCCTCAGGCCAGGGTCAGCAGAGCCCTGCAACCGCTGGCGCATTTCATCAAGCCTATCCGGCCCGGCGCCTTGGCAAACGCACAATTTCCCGCAGTGATGACGGATGGACAGGGTCGGTTTCACAAGCCGCCTCGGTGGTGATCAGAAAGAGGTGGGCATGAGCACATTGTCGGAAGCCGAGGTCGAAGCCATCCTGCTGCAGCAGTTGCATGACCTGGGCTATACTTGCCTGAACGACGCGGTCTCCGGCCCCGACGGCAGCGCGCCCGAGCGCGACGCCTATTCCGACACGATCCTGCCCCGCCGCCTGCGCGAGGCCGTCGCCCGGCTGAACCCCCACATACCTGACGATGCGCGCGAGGATGCGATCCGCCGGGTGGTGGCGGCCGACCGCCCCTCGCTGATCGAGGAAAACCGCCGCCTGCACCGCGCCCTTACCGAGGGTGTGCCGGTCGAGTTCCGCGCTGAGGATGGCACGATCCGCGGCGATGCCGTGCGCCTGCTGGACCCCGAGGACCGGCTGAACGACTGGCTGGCCATCGCCCAGTTCACCGTGACCGAGAACGGCCACAAGCGCCGCCCGGATGTGGTGGTGTTCCTGAACGGCCTGCCCGTGGGTGTGATCGAGGTGAAGAAGCCGGGGGCTGAGACGGCAACGCTGGGTGCTGCCTTCAACCAGTTGCAGACCTACAGGGCGCAGATCCCCTCGCTGTTTCGCGCCAACGCCGTGCTGGTGACAACGGACGGGATGCAGGCCCGCATCGGCTCGCTGACCGCCGATCTGGAACGCTTCATGCCCTGGCGCACGACCGATGGCGCAGACGTAGCCCCCAAGGGCTCGCCGGAGATGTCGGTGCTGATCGAGGGCGTGTTTGAGCGCGGGCGGCTCCTGGCCCTGATGCGCGACTTCACGGTCTTCGGCGAAACCCCGGGCGGGATCGCCAAGATCATCGCGGGCTATCACCAGTTCCACGCCGTGCGCCGCGCCGTCGACAGCACCGTGACCGCCAGCCGTGGCGACGGCGACCGCAAGGTCGGGGTGATCTGGCACACGCAGGGCTCGGGCAAGAGCCTGCTCATGGCCTTCTATGCCGGGCAACTGGTGCGTGAACCGGCGATGGAGAACCCCACCATCGTGGTGATCACCGACCGCAACGACCTGGACGACCAGCTGTTCGGCACCTTCGCCATGTGCCGCGACCTGATCCGTCAAACCCCGGTGCAGGCCGACAGCCGCGAGGATCTGCAGCGCGCGCTGGCCCGCGCCTCGGGCGGGGTGGTGTTCACGACGATCCAGAAGTTCGCGCCTGAGAAGGGCGAGGCCTATCCGATGCTGACCGATCGGCGGAATGTTGTGGTGATCGCGGACGAGGCGCATCGCAGCCAATACGGGTTCAAGGCGCGGATCGAGAAGACTGGCGACATCGCCTATGGATTCGCCAAGCACTTGCGCGATGCGCTGCCAAATGCATCCTTTATCGGCTTCACCGGCACGCCGATCGAGAAGGACGATGTGAATACGCCCGCCGTCTTCGGCCACTACATCGACATCTACGACATCAGCCGCGCCGTCGAGGACGGGGCGACCGTGCCGATCTACTACGAGAGCCGGCTCGCCCGGATCGAACTTCCCGAGGACGAGAAACCCCGCGTCGACGCCGAGATCGAGGCGCTGACCGAAGACGAGGCGGCCAGCGAACAGGAGCGCCTGAAGCGCAAATGGTCCACGGTCGAGGCGCTGGTCGGAGCCGAGAAGCGCCTACGGATGGTGGCCGAGGACCTGGTCGCCCATTTCGAGGCGCGGGTGCAGGCGATGGACGGCAAGGCGATGGTCGTCTGCATGAGCCGCCGCATCTGCGTGGAGCTGTACAATCAGATCGTCGCCCTTCGGCCGGCGTGGCATTCCGACGACGACAACGCTGGGCTGGTGAAGATCGTGATGACCGGCTCCGCCTCGGACCCGGAAACCTGGCAGCCCCATATCGGCGGGAAGGCCCGGCGCGACCTGCTGGCCAAGCGCGCCAAGGACCCCAAGGACCCACTCAAACTGGTGATCGTGCGCGACATGTGGCTGACCGGGTTCGACGCGCCTTCGATGCACACGATGTATGTGGACAAGCCGATGCGCGGCCACGGACTGATGCAGGCTATTGCACGGGTGAACCGGGTGTTCCGCGACAAACCGGCCGGGTTGATCGTCGATTACATCGGCATCGTCCAGAACCTGAAATCCGCGCTGGGCCAGTATTCGGCGGAAGATCAGCGCCAGGCCGGGATCGACGAGGCCGAGGCGGTTGCGGCGCTGCTGGAGCGGCTAGACGTTGTGCGCGCCATGTTCCACGGGTTCGACTATGACCTTGGCATCACTGGCACACCGCATGAACGTCTGGTCACCCTCGCGGCGGCGCTGGACTGGATCCTCGCGAGGCAGAACGAGGCCGCCCAGCGGGAAACCGACAAGGAGGCGAAGAAGGCCGCCCATCGGCGGTTTCAGGATGCGGTTCTCGCCTTGTCGAAGGCCTTCGCGCTCAGCGCGGCCAGCGACGCCGCCCGCGAGGTGCGCGACGAGGTGGGGTTCTTCCAGACGGTCCGTGCCGCAATGGTCAAGGCCTCCGACACCAGCGGCAGGTCGGCCGCCGAGCGCGATCTGGCGATCCGGCAGATCGTCAACAACGCCGTCGCGTCGACCGAGATCGTCGACATTCTCTCGGCCGCGGGTCTGTCTTCGCCGGATATCTCGATCCTCTCCGACGAGTTCCTGGCCGAGGTCGGTCAGATGGAGAAAAAGAACCTCGCCCTCGAGGCTCTGCGCAAGCTCCTGAACGACGAGATCAGGTCACGCAGCCGGTCGAACGTCGTCGAGACACGGAAGTTCTCGGAGCGCCTTGAGGAGGCCATCGCCCGTTATCACACCAACGCGATCAGTACGGTCGAGGTGTTACAGGAACTGATCGCGCTGGCGAAGGACGTCCGCGAGGCGCGGAACCGGGGTGAGGAAACCGGCCTGTCGCCCGAGGAAGTCGCCTTCTATGACGCTCTCGCCGAAAACGAGAGCGCCGTCGAGGTTCTGGGTAACGACCAACTCAAGGTCATTGCCCACGAACTGCTCAAGGGGCTCCAGGCCAATGTCAGCGTCGACTGGGCGCATAGGGACAGTGCCCGCGCCCGCCTGAGGGTTCTGGTCAAGCGCATCCTGCGAAAGTACGGCTATCCACCGGATCTCGAGGACGCGGCAGTTCAGGGTGTTCTCGCGCAGGCAGAGGCGATCCTTTCGGAGGTGGCGCGCTGATGAAAGTCGCGAACCCAATGGGCGGATTTCGGAAGTTCGCTGCTGGCGCTTGCGAAAAGCGTGAGTTCAGACTTTGTTCGGGCTGATGAAGACACCAATCTACAGGCTTTAGCGTGCTTCGGTCCGCTTGTTGGCGCTAAAGTAGATCGTTTAGAATGAGGTATCGATTGGAGGTTGCGCATGTTGGAAAGTGGCTCGCAGTGGCGGCGTTGGGACCTCCACATTCACACGCCGGACACGGCGCTGAACGACCAGTTCGGCGACTGGGATGAGTATCTGGCTGCCATAGAAGCGCAGACCGACGTCCGGGTAATCGGTATTACTGACTACTTCTCGATTGCCAACTACAGCAGGCTCAAGGCGTACCAAGAGGCCGGTCGCATCCCGGAGATCGACCTCCTGATACCCAATATCGAGTTCAGAATCTCTCCGCCAAACGACCGGGCGAGGGCTGTGAACATCCACCTGCTTGTCAGCCCCGATGATCCCAACCATGAAGCGGAGATCAACAACGCCTTGGGTCGGTTGACCTGGACCTACAATAACCGGAACTATTCTTGCCTGCCGGACCAGCTTCGCGCCTTTGGTCGTGCCTTTGATGACACCGCCGGAAACGACCGCGCGGCGATGCGTGTTGGCGCGACACAGTTCAAACCGGATTTCAGCGCACTGCGTGACTGGTTCCAAAGAGAACACTGGTTGCAGCAGAACGCCATAGTGGCCGTCTCCGCGGGCACCGATGGACTGTCGGGTTTCCTGAACGACGGCGGATGGGCCGGACATCGCGAAGAGATAGCGCGCTTTAGCCGGATGCTCTTCTCGGGCAGGCCCGGCGAGCGCGACTTCTGGCTAGGGAAGCGCAGTCCTGATGACCTGGAGGCAATAAAGCGTCTAGGAGGCTTCAAGCCTTGCATTCACGGGTCCGACGCGCACGACATCGCTCATTTGTTTCGCCCCGATGAGGACCGGTTTTGCTGGATTAAAGCGGACACCACCTTTGAGGGACTTCGGCAGCTAATCTACGAGCCCGAGGACAGGGTCTACATCGGCCCGACCCCGCCGGTGTTGTATGATGAAGCCCGCGTTATCCGCGCGATCACGCTTTCCAATTCCGACGGGTGGTTCGATGACATCGAAATCCCGCTGAATGCGGCACTTGTATCCATCATCGGACAGAAGGGCTCGGGTAAGTCAGCCCTGGCCGAACTGACCGCCTGCGCTGCCGGTAGCTGGGCGTCGAATGAATCAGGGAGTTTCATGCGGCGCGCGGGCGCGCACCTCCAGGGCATGAAAGTTGAACTCCTGTGGGGCGACGGTGAACGAAGCGCCGTGGGTATCGGTGATGACCCGCCGGATGACGGGCACGTCCGCTACCTCTCGCAGAAGTTCGTGGAGCGCCTCTGTTCCGATGATCATATTGGCGACGAACTGGTTCGCGAGATCGAGGCTGTCGTCTTTTCCTACCTCGATCCTTCGGACACGCTCAACGCATCCAGCTTTGACGAACTTCGCGCCCTCAGCACTGAGGGCATACGCGCAGAAGGCGACCGACTGCGCGAAGAAATCCAGCGCCTGACTGCCGAAGAGTGCGCCCTGCGCGACAACGCTGCCAAGCTTGGCGAGAAGAATGCGCGCATTAGGTCCCTGACTGAAGAGAAGGACGGACTTGCCAAACAGCTTCCCAAGCCTGCCACTGACGAGGAGGCAAAGCACCAGGCAGATTTGCAGGCCAAGCCGGCTGGCATTGGCTGCCGCCCAGCAAGCGGCTGGAGCGGATAAGCAAAAGCTTCAGAAGATCAATGACATCAGGACCAAGGTCACCGCGTTTAGAGCGCAGATGGGGAGGTTCGCCACAGAGATCGACACGCTTCTCGCCGAGGCAGCTATTCCCGAAGATGAGCGTGGGCCTTTCCATCCTGCTTTTCCTGCCGATACAGCACCGCCCTTGGCTCGCCGCGAGACGGAACTGAATACCGCGATTTCACAGCGTCTTGGCGCTACAGACAACCCCGCCGGAAACACGATCCGGTGGTTGCAGCAGCAGATAGCCGCCCTGGAAAAGCAGGAAACCGCTGACAAGGCGCGTCAGGAGAGGATCAGGACGATTCAGGCCCGTTTGGCCGCTATCGATACAGAACTGGAGCGCATCAATAGCGAGATCGCCCAGATCGAAGGACCTCAGAAGGAGCGCCGGAAGGTAATTCGCGACGAGCGTGTTGCTGCGTATGTCGGCTACTTTGACAATCTCAAGCTTGAGCAAGAGACGTTGGCAACGCTTTATGCACCCGTTTCCGCGCGACTTACAGGTGACGCAGCGACGGAGCAGGAACAGGACCTTGAGTTCTCGATACGGTGGGTAGCCGATATAAAGCAGTGGGTCGAGCGAGGTAGCGTCCTGTTTGACCAGAGAAAGGCCATCCCCTACGGCACTCTGGAAGGGATCGAGGAAGCGACAAGCCGCATCCTTGCCCCCGCCTGGACGTCAGGCGACTCCGATCAGATCGCGCCGGCAATGGAGGAGTTTCTCGCGGAGTTCCGAAAACTGCCGCCTGCAAAGTATATGCGGGCAGGCGTCACCGTTCAGGACATTTTCGACTGGCTCTACGAGGTCGAGCACGTACGACTCAGCTATGGCATCAAATACAACGGCACCGACTTGGAAAAGCTATCACCCGGCACCAAGGGCATTGTCCTTCTGATCCTGTATCTCGGCATGGATGTGAAGGACACGCGTCCGTTGATTGTCGATCAGCCGGACGAGAACCTCGACAACGAGTCGATCTACGCCCTGCTCACCTCGTACTTTAGGTCAGCAAAGAAGCGGCGTCAGATCATCCTTATTACGCACAATCCGAACCTCGTCGTGAACGCGGATTCAGAGCAGGTCATTGTCGCCACTGCGGAACGGCGCGAGAACGGCATGCCTCACATCAGCTACAGCGCGGGCTCGCTGGAGAACAATACTCCCGAGGGCCACGGCATCAAGCAGCGGGTATGCCGTATCCTTGAAGGCGGCTCTGACGCGTTCCGGAAAAGGGAGATACGCTATTCCCTAGTGAAAGCTTAGCAATCTCCCCAACCGCGAACTGAGCGTAATTGCCATGATCGCGCAAACAGGACTACTACATCTCTTGAACTTCGCTGTGTTTCGTTAGCGCGATGTCCACCTGCAGCGGGCGGAGGCATCCTGCCCCCTTCGATGGATCGCGGTTGAGCGCTTTCACTTCGGCGATGAATGGCCGTTTCGGACCGGATGCGTCATCCCCCTCCCATGGTTCCTCCCGGGCGCGATCCGTATACGGGGGGGCTGAGCGCGCAAGTCTTCTAGCATCTGGCCTTTTCACCGGGGAAGCCACCTGGAATCCACCCTTGCGGCCTTGTCGGAAATTCCGACTCAATATCAGAACCTTACGAGATCATCGCCTTGGCCGAGGTGGATTCCGCCTGGAATCCAGGGAATCCACCCAGCGACCGCCACTGGCCACGGAAGCCAACTCGGGAAGCCGCCGTCGGACCATATCTGCAGAACATGTTGATTCCACGCATAAAAATGGATTGACATTTCTAGCCCCCTTGACGTACCACTTGATCATCGAAGAATTGCGCCCGCGGGAAACCCCGCGCGGGGGCTTTCGTTTTCCCGACATCGTGAATCCTGTTCAGCTGCCAGCCATCCTGGCCGCGCGGACGCGTCGGTCCGTCCTGCTCCATCTCCGAAAGACACCCCATGGACCTCGTCTTCGCGCCGAGCCAGATCGAAACCTGGCCGATCGACCGGCTGCGCCCCTACGCCCGCAATGCCAAGATGCATGGCGACGACCAGGTGGCGAAGATCGCCGCGAGTATGGCCAAGTTCGGCTGGACCGTGCCCTGCATGGTCGCTGATGATGGCGAGCTGATCGCAGGCCATGGCCGGGTGCTGGCGGCCACCATGCTGGGACTGAAGGACGTGCCGGTCATTCGGTTGGCGCACCTGGACGAAGCGGAGCGCCGGGCCTATCGCATCGCCGACAACAAGCTCACCGAGCTCGGCGAATGGGACGAGGCGCTGCTGCGCGACGAGATCGCGGGGCTGTTGGCCGAGGACTTCGACCTGTCGCTGCTCGGGATCAGCGATGATGATCTGGATGCGCTTCTGCAGGATCCCGGGTCGCTGGGCGAGGATGGCCCTGTCGAGGGCGAGGACGATGTTCCGGACCCGCCGGTCACGCCGGTGTCGGTGCCGGGCGACCTTTGGCAGCTGGGCGCGCACCGGTTGATCTGCGGCGATAGCACCGCAGCCGACGTGGTCGGGCGGCTGCTGGGCGATGTACGCCCACTGCTGATGGTGACCGACCCGCCCTATGGCGTGGAGTACGACCCAAGCTGGCGCAACCAGGCTGGGGCTGCGAAGACAAAACGCACCGGCAAGGTGCTGAATGATGACCGCGCCGACTGGCGCGAGGCCTGGGCGCTGTTTCCGGGCGACGTCGCTTATGTCTGGCATGGGGCGCTGCATGCAGCCACTGTGGCCGACAGTCTCGTGGCTGCGGGTTTTGCCATCCGGTCGCAGATCATCTGGGCGAAGGACCGGCTGGTCCTCAGCCGCGGCGATTACCACTGGCAGCACGAACCCTGCTGGTATGCGGTGCGCGCCAAGGGCAAGGGCCATTGGGCCGGGGATCGGAAACAGACCACGCTCTGGCAGATCGCCAACCGCGCTCAGGACGCCGACACGGTCCATGGCACGCAGAAGCCGGTGGAATGCATGCGGCGGCCGATCCTGAACAATTCCAGCCCCGGGCAAGCGATCTATGAACCCTTCATGGGATCCGGCACCACGCTGATAGCGGCCGAAACCACTGGCAGGGTTTGCTTCGGCGTCGAGCTGAACCCCGCCTATGTCGACGTCGCCATCGAGCGGTGGCAGGCATTTACGGGGACGGAGTCGGTGCTGTTGGAAACCGGTGAAAGTTTCGCGAACCTGAAAGCGAAGCGGTGCGGATGACCCAGTCCCGATGCATGTCGCTGGTCGAGGCCTTCACCAATGTCATCGTGGGCTACGCACTGGCCGTCGCGACACAGATTGCGGTGTTTCCGTGGTTTGGCCTGCACGCGAACCTCAGCCTGAACCTCGCCCTTGGCGCAGTCTTCACCGGAACATCACTCGTCCGAAGCTATGCCCTGCGCCGACTGTTCGAGATGATCAAGGCACAATATGGAATGGGTCGGCTTTGCGGACATTGCGGAAACGCACGGGACAGGCGCCGAGAATGAGCACGACCGGGCATGAACGTTCCTGCCCGGTTCGCTGCTCAGGCTTTGAAGTGCAACGCTGCATTCTCGAACGGATAGCCGAAATCGTCCACATCGCGCCGTGACACCTCCTTGAAACCAAGGGAGGCATAGAAACGGACGGCCTGTTTGTTTTGAGTGTAAACTTCCAGCGAAAGCTCACCCTTCCGTTTCAGGGCATGCGCTATCAACTTGCGCCCCGCCCCTATTCCCTGCCGGTTCGGAACGATGAAAATTCCGCCAATATGTGTGTCCAGCAGGCTTATGAAGCCGATAGCTTCGCCCATATGGCAGGCGACCCACGTCTCAGCTTTCGGAAGGTACTCTTCCTCGATCAGTCGGCGCTGCTCTAAAAGCCTCGGCTCACCAATGAATGGATGCGCTTTCAAGGACGCGTCAAGCCAGATGCCCGATAGTTTCCTGGTGTCCGTTGCCGCGTCAAACGGCCGGATTTCAACAACCTGGTTTTTCATGAGAACTCCACAGAAATCATGCAAAAAGGATCGGCACGCCAAGTGCCAGACGATGCCGCTGAATGCGGGTCAATCAAAGCCTCTGTGCATAAATCTCCTTCTGTGGTTCCTTCGCAGATAGGTCACAAGCCCGAGATCGTCAATCTTCGATATAGACTCCACGCACAGGGCGTCGATGCAAACCTCAGGCGTTTTGCCTCGTGCGATATGCATCGTATTTGTCGCATTCGACTGGCGAAGAAGCGGAACCATGCAGACGTTGATGCACAGGCGAGCGTCCGGTAACGTGGTCGGCGTTGCCTCCGACGTGTCAGTTCGATCGCCGTGGAATGCCTTTGGCTCCAGTGCGGGAAGTGGAAGACACCGACCTGCTTTGGCGCTTTCTTGATCGGGCGGAGTATATGAAGCTATGAACTCTCTGAGCAAGGCCGCCCAGCGAATCATGGCCATGGATGATGAGGTCTGGGCTCGCCACGCAAACCCCTTGAGCGGCTGGTCCCGCGTGTCGATCCTGCCCTTGCTTGCCGTCGCCATCTGGAGTCGGGTCTGGATCGGTTGGTGGGCCCTGGTTCCCGTGAGCGCGGTTCTGATGTGGACCTGGTTGAATCCGCGCCTGTTTCCGTCCCCGCCGTCGATCGACAACTGGATGTCGAAAGGTGTCCTGGGCGAGCGTATCTGGCTGTCGCGCGGCAAGGATGGCGAACTCGCGCACCATGCCCCGATAATCCGTGCCCTGACGATCTCGACCTCTGCGGGCACTGTGTTGCTGTTCACCGGGCTGGCGCTGTTGAACCTTTTCCTGACAACGACTGGCCTCGCCGTCGCCATGCTGTCAAAGCTGTGGATCCTGGACAGGATGGTCTGGATCTACTCGGAGGTCGGTGACCAACCGGCGCCTGAAGTCCCGATTTGACCCCGAAGGGCTTCTTGCGTCGTCACCCGATCCGATACACCGATCCCCGACCCTCTTCCTTCGCCGAGGTAACAGGCAAGCCCAGCTTCTTCTTCAGCGCACCCGAGATCATGCCCCTCGCGGTATGCGCCTGCCACGACGTCGCCTCGACAATTTCGGCAATGGACGCCCCCTCGGGCCGCTGAAGGAGCGCGATGATCTGCGCCTGCTTGGTGCCGGCGCGGAGGGCCACGCGCTTCGGGGCTTCGGGCGCATCGGTCGCGGCCGTTTGCGCGCCCGGCTTCGCCCTCGCCCTGCGCGCGCAGGTGACCGCGCTGGCCACCATCGGCTCGATCCCGATGGCTTCCAGCCCGGCTTCGGTGGCGATCAGCGTGGTCCCAAATCCGTCTCCGGTCTCGCGCCACAGCGGCTCGCCCTTGCGGATGTCGGCCTCGACCTCTTCGAGCCACCCCCGGTCAATCATCTTGCTCACGGTCATCTTCGCAGCAGCGCCATGCAGCCCGTCGGGCAGCGGCATGGCCAGATTGCCGGGGCGGGTGGCCGCGCGGTTGAGGATGATGGTCTGGGTGTCGGTGAGTTTGGGCATCTGAGCGTCTCCTGTTTTGGACCGCGAGCATCGCTAGTCCCCTACGACCCCAGGCCCGCCCTGCGGCGGGTTGGGCGGCGCGGCTTGATGTCATTCGGCGCATTCGCCTTCTCTGAAGGCGACGCACGAGACCTTGCGGTGCCGGCCGCGGTCGAGGTTGCTCGTTTTGGACATCCTCAGATCAGCTGCAGGCGCGCCAGTGCGGCACTGGCAGCGGCGAGCTGGGTGGTCGGCAGCTCGATCTTGATGTGCGAGATGACGTCCGAGGCCTCGACCGTGATCCCCTCGTCGCGCAGCGCGGCGTGATCGATGCGGATGGTGGTGATGGCAGTCATGGTGGGATCCTTTCAAGGTTGGGTTTCTGCAGGGCCTGCGCGGCGCCCGGCCTCGAAGGCTTCCTCGAGCGCGGCGCGGATGGCCCAGACGGCGACATCGCGGAAATCCAGCCGGTCCCAGTTCCGGGTCTCGAGCGTCTCGATGCGGAACTGGCGCCGGGCGATCTCCAGCAGCTGAGCGTCGCGGGCGGCTTCAGGGTTCGGTTTGCGCCTGGGCATGGCTTCGATCCTTGTCTGGCGGGACGCGATGCACCCGCTTGCGTAGGATCAGACTCGCTCGATCAGGGAGTGTAATCAACTGAATAAGCGGACCGTTTCCGTTTAATTCCAATCTCTTGAGGGTCATTACAGCACCATGGAAGGCATATCCGAGCGCGCCTATGCCGCCCATTCCGGCCTCTCGCGCGGGGCGGTGCAGAAGGCGCGCAAGAGCGGGCGGCTCGTGCTCTTTGCCGATGGCTCAATCAACGCTGCTGCCTCGGATGCGCGGCGCGGGGCGATGACGGATCCGGACCAGCAGATGCGCTCGCGCGGCGCTGGCGACGGGATGATCAGCGGGCCGGGCGACACCTCGTCCTACATCAAGGCCCGCACCGCGCTGACCGTCTACATGGCGCAGGACAAGCAGATCGCCATCCAGAAGAAGAAGGGCGTGCTGGTCGACCGCGCACGCGCCGAGACGCTGGTGTTTCGCCTCGCGCGCCAGGAACGCGATACATGGGTCACTTGGCCCACCCGCGTGGCCGCGCTGATGGCCGCGCAATTGTCCGCAGAGATGGAGAAGGCCTCGGGGGTGCCCGTGACGATCGAGACTGCGATCCTGCAGAGGGTGCTGGAAACCCATGTCCGAGAGCAACTCGACGCCCTCGCCGACCTCCGGGTCAGCATTGCATGAAGGAGAAGACGATCACGACCTGACCGAGGGGCTCGACCTCGGCTTTGACGGCGCCGAGGACGTCCTGCGCGCCTGGCGGCGGGGCATGCGGCCCGATGCCGACCTGACCGTTTCGGAATGGGCGGATGCGCATCGCTGGCTCTCGTCGCGCGCCTCGGCAGAACCGGGACGGTATCGCACCGCCCGCACGCCCTATCTGCGCGCGATCATGGATGCGCTGTCCCCGAGCCACCCGGCGCAGCGCATCAGCTTCATGAAGGCCGCGCAGGTCGGAGCCACGGAAGCTGGCAACAACTGGATCGGCTTCGTGATCCACCACGCGCCGGGACCCATGCTGGCCGTCCTGCCGACGGTCGAGATGGCCAAGCGGACCTCGCGGGGCCGGATCGACCCGCTGATCGAGGACAGCCCCGCCCTGAAGGAACGCGTCAGCCCCGCTCGCTCGCGCGATGCCGGCAACTCGATGCTGTCCAAGGAATTCCCCGGCGGCATCCTCGTGCTGACCGGGGCGAACAGCGCGACCGGCCTGCGCTCGATGCCCGCGCGCTATGTCTTCCTCGACGAGGTCGATGCCTACCCGGCCTCGGCCGACGAGGAGGGCGATCCCGTCACGCTGGCCGAGGCCCGCACCACCACCTTCGCGCATCGGCGCAAGGTGTTCATGGTCTCGACGCCGACCATCCGGGGGCTGAGCCGGATCGAGCGCGAGTTCGAGGCCAGCGACCAGCGGCGCTACTTTGTCCCCTGCCCGCATTGCGGCACGATGCAGTGGTTGCAGTTCGAGCGGCTTCGCTGGGCGAAGGGGCAACCGGAAACGGCCGCGTACCATTGCGAGGGGTGTCAGCGCCCCATCGCCGAGCACCACAAGACGGAAATGCTGGCGCGGGGCGAGTGGCGGGCGACGGCGATCAGCGCCGATCCGAGTGCCATCGGCTTCCACCTCTCGGCGCTCTATTCGCCGATTGGCTGGAAGAGCTGGGAGCAGATCGCGCGGGACTGGCTGGCGGCGCAGGGCTCGGACGAAATGCTGCGCGCCGCGCGCAACACGCTGCTGGGCGAGACCTGGATCGAGAGCGGCGAGGCGCCGGAATGGCAGCGGCTGGCAGATCGGCGCGTGGCCTTTCCAGCGCAGATCCCGGCAGGCGGACTGTTCCTGACGGCCGGGGCCGATGTGCAGAAGGACCGGATCGAGATCGATGTCTGGGCCTGGGGGCGTGGTCTGGAAAGCTGGCTGGTCGATCACATCGTCATTCCGGGCGGACCGGATTATCCGGCGTGCTGGGAGAAGCTGACCGCGCTGCTGGGGCAGACATGGGCGCATGAGAACGGCGCGTTCATGACGCTGGCGAAGCTGGCGATCGACACGGGCTACGAGTCGGCCGCCGTCTATGCCTGGGCGCGCAAGCAGGGCATCGCGCAGGTGGCGCCCGTGAAAGGGCTCGAGGGCTTCAACCGGGCCACGCCCGTGTCGGGGCCGACCTTCGTCGATGCCACCGTGAATGGCCGCAAGCTAAAACGCGGAGCCCGGCTCTGGACCGTGGCCACGGCCACCTTCAAGGCCGAAACATACAGGTATCTGCGCATCGATCGACCATCGGAACAGGACGCGCCCGTCCCTGCGGGCACGATCCACCTGCCCGACTGGGCCGACAGCGAATGGCTCAAACAGCTGGTCGCCGAGCAGCTGGTCACGATCCGCGACAAGCGCGGCTATGCCCGGCAGGAATGGCAGAAGCTGCGCGAGCGCAATGAGGCGCTGGACGCCCGCATCTATGCCCGGGCGGCCGCATGGATCCTTGGCGCCGACCGCTTCGACGAGAGGATGTGGCGGCAGCTGGAGACGCAGGCGGGCGTGGAACCCGCGGCCGGGGTCGCTGCCAGGAGCGAGCCGGAGAAACCGACCGTGCCCGAAGCCGGGCGCATTACCGCCCCGCGGCGGCGCGGCTGGAAGATCAGCACGCCCCGATACATGGAGTGATCAGAACCCCGAGAAAACCATGTCGAGGGCGCCCCGGATCTCGTAATCGAACCGCGAGAGGTCCGCGACGGACGGCGCCTTGAGCAGGGCCGAGGGGATTGCGGCCATCTCGGCCGTGTGCAGCACGTGGTCCCGCCCGTCGATCTCGAACACCGGCTCGAGCCGCCCGATGGCCTTCGGCCCCGCGGCCACGGGCA
The DNA here is from genome assembly GCA_001314715.1 of Rhodobacteraceae bacterium HLUCCA12. Taxonomy (GTDB): domain Bacteria; phylum Pseudomonadota; class Alphaproteobacteria; order Rhodobacterales; family Rhodobacteraceae; genus Pararhodobacter. The sequence goes on from LJSV01000027.1 coordinate 15,120, forward strand.
CCAGCGGCGCGACCACGCGCGTACCGGTCTCGACAAGGTCCGTCTGGAGGTCGAGCACCAACCGTCCGCCCGGCACATGATAGACATGGAACTGCGCCATCAGTCGGTCTTCAGAACCTGGAGATCAGCAAGCGGGGTGCCGTTGGCCTCGATCCAGGCGCGGCGCTCGGAGATGGCCTCGGCATTCTCGCGCGCCCAGGACTCGGCTTTCGCCGCCCGCACGGCCTCGTCCAGCGCGGCATCGCTGATGGCCGAGACATTCAGGCCCAACTCGCGCGCGGCGGCGAGGTTGGATGCTGTGAGCGAAACATTCGTCCGCTGCTTCCCGGTGGTGCTCTGCGGCATCGGGCCCTCCATCGACACAAGCAATATACACACGATGCGTGTTCACAACAAGCGCATCGCGCGACAGGCAACCCGAGACGCCCATGACCCTCGCTGATCTCAAATCCCGCCACAGCGCGCTGCTGGCCGCGCGCTACAGCGGCACGCGCTCGGTCAGCTACGACGGCAAGACCGTGACCTATGGCTCGGACGCTGAACTCGCCGCCGCCATCGCCGATATCGAGCGCCGGATTGCCGCGCTGGAACGGACCGATCGCAGGGTGCTGCGCCCCCATGCCGTGAAGGATCTGTGATGAACTGGCGGCAGCGCATTGGCGCCTTCATCGGCGGGTTCGACGCCGGCCAGCATCATCGCCGGTTGCGCGGCTTCCGCGCGACCCGGGCCCATGTCAACGCGCTGATCGCCGCCGCCGGGCCGGACATCACCGCCCGTGCCCGCTGGCTCGTGCGCAACAACGGCTATGCGGTGAACGCGGTGGAAAGCTGGGCTGCCAACACCGTGGGCGACGGGATCAAGCCGATCTCGAAAATCGGGGATGCCGCGCGCAAGGAGGAGCTGCAACGGCTCTGGCTCGCCTGGACCGACGAGGCCGATGCCGAAGGGCTGACCGATTTCTACGGTCTGCAGCGCCGCGCCGCGCGCGAGGTGTTCATCGCGGGCGAGGTGTTCTTCCGGATCCGCATGCGCCGTGCGGGCGATGGCCTGAGCGTTCCGATGCAGCTGCAGATGCTGCCGTCCGAGGTGCTGCCACTGGAGAGAAGCGGCGCAGCCACCAATGGCAATGTCATCCGACAGGGCATCGAGTTCGACCGCATCGGGCGGCGCGTCGCCTATCACTTCCTGCGCCGCCATCCGGGCGACAGCACCGATCCGGGGTTGGCAGGAGAGGTGGTGCGTGTCCCCGCCGCCGAGGTGATCCATGTGATCGACCCGGTCGAGGGCGGCCAGCTGCGCGGCGTCTCGAAACTGGCCCCGGCTATCGTGAAACTGTTCCTTCTCGATCAGTATGACGATGCCGAGCTCGACCGCAAAAAGGTCGCGGCGATGTATGCGATGTTCGTGACCTCGCCTGCCCCAGAGAACCCGCTGGCGCCGGCGGACGAGGAGGACATGTCTTCGGGCGTCGAAATCAGCCCCGGCCAGATCGTGCGGCTGGATCCCGGCGAGGATGTCACCGTGGGCCAGCCCGCCGACAGCGGCGCGACTTACGAGCCGTTCCAGTACCGCACATTGCTGCAGATTTCTGCCGCGCTGGGCATCCCCTATCCCTATCTCGCCAATGACATGGTGAAGGGGAACTTCTCGAATTCACGTCTGGCGCTCATCGAGTTCCGCCGCCGCGTCTCGGCCTGGCAGCATTCGGTCATGGTGTATCAGCTGTGCCGACCCATCTATGCGCGCTGGATGGATGCGGCAGTGCTATCGGGCGCGCTCTCCCTGCCCGGTTACGAGGCCAACCGGTCCCGGCTTCTTGCGGCGGACTGGCTGCCCACCAAATGGGACTGGGTCGATCCGCTCAAGGACGCCAATGCCGAGATTGCCCAGATCGAGGCGGGGCTCAAATCCCGCACGCAGACCATCGCGGAGCGCGGCTACGACGCCGAGCAGGTCGACCGCGAAATCGCCGCAGAACGGGCACGCGAACGCGCGCTGGGCCTCGATTTCCGCCGTCCCGGCTCGCCTGCGCAAGGGGTGCAGGCGATGCCTGTCGAGGGTGATGAAGCTGACCAAAGTGACGAAACCGATGCCGCGGAGGACCGCCCGCGCCCTGACGAGGACCAGCCCTGATGCTCCATCCCCGGATTGCCGCGCGCGCCTTCAACACGCCGCTGCTGGTCGAGCCCTCCAAGGCCATGGCCTTCCTCTCCGGCCTCGGGCCACGCATCCTTGGACGGCGCGTCGAGGTGCTGGATGATGAGGTAGTAGAGGGAACCTGGGATGCCGCCTTGCCCGCCCGCGCCAGCATTCTGGCCGGTGGCCTGGCTGACAGTCTGCGACAGCGTGGCGATCCGCCCTATCCGGTCGTCGACGGCATCGCCGTGATCGAGATCGCGGGCGTGTTGATCCACCGGGGCGGCTGGATCGGGCAATCCTCGGGCCAGACCAGCTATGAGGGGATCGCAGCACAGATCGATGCGGCGGTCAGCGATCCGACCGTGCGCGGTCTCGCATTGGAAATCGACAGTTTCGGCGGCGAGGTGGCCGGGGTCTTCGACCTTGCAGATCGCATTCGTGCCATCCGGGGCAGCAAACCCGTCTGGGCCTTTGTCGCCGAACATGCCTTCTCGGCCGGGTATGCGCTGGCAAGCCAGGCCGATCGCATCCTCCTGCCTCGCAGCGGGGCGCTGGGCAGCATCGGGGTTGTGGTGCTGCATGCCGACTATAGCCAACAGCTCGACCAGGACGGTGTGCGCGTGACGCTGATCCATTCCGGTCGCCACAAGGTCGACGGCAATCCCTACCAGCCCCTGCCCGAAGCCGTGCGCGGTGACATCCAGCGCGAGATCGACGTGCTGCGGTTTCTCTTCGCGGAAACCGTCGCCGCTGGGCGCGCCGATCGGCTGAGCCAGGAGGCTGCGCTGGCGACGGAGGCTGCAAGCTTTCGTGGGGCAGATGCCGTCGGTGCAGGTCTCGCCGACGAGGTCACCGATCTGGCGCGGGGCTTTGCCGCCTTCCGGCAGCTGGTTGCGCGCATCCCGATCCTTTCCGCCGCGCGTACCCGACGTGCGTCTCTTCCCAACCCCAGACAGGAGGCACTGATGGCCACCGAGAACGACCCCGACGACAGCCCGCAGGACATTGAAATCGGCATGACGGACATCGACGATGCTGAATCTGATGACGCCGATGCGCCGCCTGCCGATGCCGAGCCATCTCCCGCTGAGTCTCAACCGCCCGCTGCGGCCGCCGCTGCCCCCGCGCCGACTGCCCCACCGGCTGGCAATCTGGCCGAGCTCTCGGCGCAGCTGCGCGAGGCCGCGGCGGAGATCGCCGAGATCACGGCGCAGGCGGGTCGCCTCGGCATCGCCATCGATGCGGCGAAGGCGCTCCGCGAGGGCGCCACCCCCGAGGCCTTGCGCAAGCTGGTCCTGCAACGCGCGGCGGATGCGTCCGATGCCCGTGATGTCGTTGCCGCGGTCCCCTCGCCCATCCTGCCAAAACCTGCGGAAAGCCCCATCGTGGCCGCCGCGAAGAAAGCGGCCTCAGCCGGTGCGCGGGGCTGACGATCCGCCCTGGTCACCAATGCCCCCGCCTCCGATCCCCCGCCGGGTCCGCCGGTGGGGAATTTCCATGTCCCTCCTGACCCCGGAGACTGCGCATGCCCGTGCTCACCCAACCGCCCACCCCGGGCGATGTCCTCAAGTTCGAACTGAACCCCAACTTCAATCGCGAGACCGTCACGCTTCTGGCCGGCGCCACCTATCCCGTGGGCGCCGTCCTCGGGCGCATCACCGCGAGCGGTCTTTACAAGCTCGCGACCTCGGGCGGCTCGGATGGCGCGCAGACCGCCGCCGCCGTGCTGCTCGATGCAGTGGACGCAAGTGCCGCCGACACGCCCGGGTTGGTGATCCTTCGCGGCCCCGCCATCGTCTCGAAGGCCGCGCTCGTCCTTGACCCGACCGTCGATGATGCCGCCAAGACCGCCACCAAGCATGGCCAGCTCGCAGCACTCGGCATCGTGCCCCGCGACACCGCCTGATCCGGCGGCGCGCATCTCCCCCCTGCCCCTCTTTCCCGGGAGTTCCCCATGACCATCACCCGCAACCCGTTCGACGCGGGCGGCTATTCGCTCGCCGATATGACGCAGGCCATCAACATCCTGCCCAACCTCTACACCCGCCTCGGCCAGATCGGCCTCTTCCGCTTCGAGGGCGTCACGCAACGCTCCATCGTGATCGAACAGCGCGAAGGCGTCCTCAGCCTCCTGCCCTCGGTCCCGCTGGGCGCCCCCGCCACCGTCGGCAACCGCGAGGCCCGCTCGATGCGCAGCTTTGCGCTGCCGTGGATCCCGCATGACGACGTGATCCTGCCCGCCGACATCCAGGGCATGCCCGCGCTGGGCGTCTCGGACGCGGCCGACCCGCTGGTCGAGGTGATGAACCGCAAGCTCACGCTCATGCGCCGCAAGCACGCCCAGACCCGCGAATACATGGAGATGAACGCGCTCAGGGGCATCGTGAAGGATGGCGCGGGCACCACACTCTACAACTACTTCACCGAATTCGGCCTCGATCAGATCTCGGTCGATTTCGTCTTCGGGACCGCGGGCACCAACATCCAGGGCAAGGTTCGCACGACCTTGCGCGCGATCGAGGATAACCTCCTGGGCGAGACCATGACCACAGCCCATGCGCTGGTCAGCGCGGAGTTCTTTGACAAACTCATCAGCCACCCCAAGACCGAGGACGCCTACAAGTTCTTCTCGGCCACCGGCGGCCAGCCGCTGCGCGAGGACATGCGCCGCGCCTTCCCCTTCGCCGGGATCCTTTTTGAGGAATACAACGGCTCGGTCACGCTCTCGAACGGGACGGCCGAGCGGCTGATCCCCACCGGCGAGGGGATCGCCTTCCCGATGGGCACGTTCGACACCTTCACCACCTACGGCGGGCCCGCGAACCTGCTGGAAACCGCCAACACCGTGGGTCTGCCGCTCTATGCGCGCCAGATGATGGATGCCAAGGGCCGCTGGATCGACCTCATGACCGAGGCCTCGATCCTGCCGGTGAACAAGCGCCCGCGCCTTGCCATCCGGCTGCACAGCTCGAACTGAGGCCAACATCGATGTTTGCAGCCGCCATCGACAATCTCTTTGCCGATCCCACCATCGCCCGGGATGCAACATATATCGCGGACGGTGGCACCCCGGTGCTTGTTCGCGTGGTCATGCGCCGCGCGGACGCGATCACGGGCTTTGGTGACGCACGCCTCTGGTCGGAAACCAGCCGCATCGATCTGCGCGTGGCCGAGGTGGCGAACCCACGCCCGGGCGACCGGGTCGAGATCGACGGCGAGGCGTTCCTTGTTCAAGGCGAGCCGGTCCGCGACCGCGAACGGCTGGTCTGGACCGTTGATCTGAGGCCGGCGTGATCCGGCCTACCTGAAGCGTCCCATGGCGTCTTGGAAGGATTTCGCGATGGAATCCCAGGCTGCCATGTAACCCTTTTGCATATCCTGCCAGGCCTTGTCGCTGGCGTCCTGCGCCTCCTTCATTCTGGCCTGCGCCTCATCGCGCTGCTTTCTGAGCGTCTCGAGCTGCTTGTTGTATTCGGCGCGGGCGTCGGACTGTGCCTTCTCCGCCCGAGCCTGCAGCCCGGCAATCTGGGCATTCCAGTCGTCGATGCTGGCCTTCATCTTCTCGACAAACGTGTTCCGGTCCATCTGTTTCCTCCCATCCGGCCCTTTCCAGATCCTACTGGACCGCCTATCACCCGTCCAGCGCGAGGATCCTGCCCATGAAGCTCAAGCTCGACATCGCCCCGGACCTGGTTGCCATGATGACGGCCGAGATCAGGGCGGGCGAGAAGGCTGTCACGAGGGCCGTCAATGAGGCCGGGACGGGCCTGAAATCCGCCTGGCGCGCGCAGATCACCGGTGCAGGACTGGGCCAGCGACTGGCCAATACCATCCGCTCCGCGCAGTTCCCGAAAGGCCGACCCAGTCTCGGCGCCGCCGCTCTGGTCTGGTCCAAGGCCCCGGTCATCGTCGGTGCGCATGACACCGGCCCGCTGATCCGCTCGAAAGACGGGTTCTGGCTGGCGATCCCGCTGCCAGCCGCAGGCAAGTCCCTGCGGGGGGGCAGGATCACGCCCGGCGAATGGGAGCGCCGCCGTGGCCTGCGCCTGCGCTTCGTCTATCGCCGGACGGGTCCGAGCCTGCTGGTGGCGGAAGGACGGCTGAACACGAAGGGCCAGGCGGTGGTGTCGCGCTCGAAGACCGGGCGCGGCAAGGTCACCGCGCCGATCTTCCTGCTGGTGCCGCAGGTCAAGCTGCCGAAGCGGCTGGACCTTGCCCGGGACGCGGACCGAGCACTGGACGGACTGCCGGGATTGATCGTGGCGAACTGGGTCGAGGGAAGGATTGGCAAATAAACAGGTGGCAGCTGCGCACTTGCCTCACGCAAAGTCATGCACGAAGATGATGCTCGGGAGGCCGAAGATGAATTTTTTCAAGTGGTTGTTCGGAAGGGAGAGATCGAGTTCGGCTCAGTCGCCGAGCTCTGCCAATCGGTGGACGGTCTCAGAGAACGGCAATCCGACATTGGTGGAGGGTTCGACGCGCATAACGATCTTTCAGCAGGATCGCGGTTGGAAATACTGCATTGCGGACGCCGGCGATCGGGAAGACCCACACTTCTCCGACGCGTACGCTACCGAAAGAGAGGCGCGGGAAGAAGCGCTGGCCCACTTTCGAGGCGAGCCATCTCGCCACCAGTCCCTTTCCGCCTCCTCCACTGAGGATCGTCGGCAGCGCTGGGAAGCGCACATCCAGGAACGCTCGCTTACGATCGAGGAGCTGCAGCGATTTCTCGCGGAGCACGACGATCTCGGCATCACGGCCCTCCGAAAGCCCGAGGCCAAGATCGCGAGTCATCTGAAGCAGCTGGATTGGCAGATCGCAGAATACCGGAACGCCGGTGTTTCAGCGAACCTCATTTCTCTGGCTGAGCGACAGAAACCCGCGCTCGCAAGGCTCGCCGAAGAAGTCGCAGCGAGGATCGAAATCAAACAGGCGAAGCGACCGCCAAAAAGAACGCCTGTGTCGGACAGTCAGCTATCGACCGAGCTATCTCGGAAAGTCGATGATCTGATCCGACTGTTCGCCGACAACCCCGTAGTGGATCCGAGTGAGGTGGAAAGACGATACAGTCGCGCGATGCGTGACGCCACCACGAAGATGCTCGAAGGCGGAACCACCTACGGTCAGGCATCCGGAGCGCCGGAGTTCCTGAGCCAGGATGAGGAAACCTTTCGAGCTTTCATGAAGGAGGCTGATCAGGATCTCGCATGGCAATGCAGTACGGTTTCGGACGCGTTCAAGCGCTATCTCGAAATCGGCGAGACGCCGGCACCTCACTATCCGATGCGTGTGGCCGTGCTTCTCAGCAAGGCCAAGGACCTCGACCGAGAGAAGCAGTTTTTGGCGGCGTGGTGCATGCATTTTCCATCCGGGAACGGCGTGAAATATGCTGCTCTCGTTGAAAGAGCGAAGAAGGTAGGCGCAATTCCCGCCTGACGGTGGAACCGGAAGGCTTCGGTTCAGACCGGAACAAAGATCGGTATTCCGATCCAACCTCAGTTTTGTGGTCGCCATGCCCACCCCACGCGAAACCATCCTCACCGCGCTGACGCGCGGCTGTCGGCGCTGCCCGCCACCGCCCTCCGCGGCGAGGTGCTGCCAGAGCGCGTGCCGGCCGAGGGCCTGCTGATCCTGCGCGATGGGGAACCCGGTGAGCCGGAGGTGACGCTGTCGCCGCTGGCCTACCACTACCAGCACCGCGCCGAGATCGAGGCGGTCGTGCAGGGCCCCGACCGTGACGTCGCCTTCGACACGTTGACCGCCAGCATCGGTTCGGCGCTCGCCGCCGACCGCACGCTGGGCGGGCTCTGCGACTGGGTCGAGGCCGAAGCGCCACGCCCGGTGGATCTGCCTGTAGAGGGCGCGGCCAGCCTGAAGGCGGCCGTGATCCCGGTGGTTCTGCACTATTCCACGGCCGACCCGCTGGCCTGACCCAACCGACCACAGGAGACGAACATGGCACGAGCCCAAGGGGCGCGGGCGCTGATGGCGCTTGCGTTCGAGACGACCTATGGAACGCCGCCCGCCAGCGGCTTCACCCGCATGCCCTTCGCCAGCACGTCGCTGGGGGCCGAGCAGCCGCTGCTGAACTCGGAGCTTCTCGGCTACGGCCGCGATCCGCTGGCGCCGATCAAGGACGCGGTGACGGCCGATGGCGATGTCGTGGTGCCGCTCGACGCTTCAGGCTTCGGCTTCTGGCTGAAGGCGGCCTTCGGCGCGCCGACGACCACGGGCGTGGAGGCGCCCTATAGCCACGAGTTCCAGTCGGGGTTCTGGACGCTGCCCTCGATGTCGATCGAGACCGGCATGCCCGAGGTGCCGCGATACGCAATGTATTCCGGCTGCGTGCTCGACCAGATCACCTGGCAGATGCAGCGCTCGGGCCTGCTGACCGCCACGGCGCGGCTGGTCGCGCAGGGCGAGACGGTCGGGACCACAACGAGCGCGGGGACACCGGAAGCACTGGAGCTGAAGCGCTTCGGCCATTTCAACGGGTCGATCACCCGCAACGGTACCGCCCTCGGCAATGTGGTCTCGGCCGAGATCACCTATGCCAACAACCTCGACCGGATCGAGACCATCCGCTCGGACGGCCGCATCGACGGGGCGGACCCGTCCATCGCCGCGCTGACCGGCCGGATCGAGGTGCGCTTCGCCGACCAGACGCTGGTGACGCAGGCCATCAACGGCGAGCCCTGCGAGATGGAATTCGCCTACGTGCTGCCCTCCGGCGAGAGCTTCACCTTCACCGTGCACGCCGTTTACCTGCCGCGCCCGCGCATCGAGATTTCCGGGCCGCAGGGCGTGCAGGCCACCTTCGACTGGCAGGCAGCGCGCGACAGCGTTGTCGGCCGGATGTGCACCGCCACCCTGATCAACGACATCGAGGAATACTGATGCTGACGCTCGACCTGACCAACGCGCCCCGCTGGCATGACCTCGCCCCTGGGGTGCGGGTGCAGATGCGCCCGCTCACCACCGCCCTGATGGTGGCGACGCGCAGCGATCCCGCCGTCGAGGCAGTTCCGGAGGAGGCCTCGGACGAGGAACGCGCCGTCGCTTTCGCCAAGGCGCTTGCGCGGCGGGCGGTGCTCGGCTGGGAGGGCGTCGGCGATGCGGACGGCAAGCCGATCGATCCCAGCCCCGAGGCCATCGACGCGCTGCTCGACGTCTGGCCGATCTTCGAGTCCTTCCAGCTGACCTACGTCTCGAAGGGCCTGCTGCTGGAACAGGAAAAAAACGTCTCCGCGCTCTCGCCGAATGGTCCTTCGGCGGGGGCGAGCGATACTGCCAAGCCTGCGCACCCTACGAGGGCCACGAACAAGCCTGCGCGGACTGCCCGGCGCGGCTGAACCAGCCGCGCACGTATGAGGGCTGGCAGGTCTGGGACCTGGTAGGCCGTCTCGGTGGACAGCTTCGCGTGCTGCCGGCCGCCGTCGTCGGCTGGGACATGTCGGCGGCGCTGGCGCTCGGTGACGCGCTCGGGATCTCGCCCCTCGCCATGGCCGAACTGCTACCCATCATCGAGGCAGCGATGGTGCGGAAACTAAACGAAGAACTGGCGGCGAATGGCGGCCCGGGTTTCAGGCCTTGATCTTCTCGATCAGGGTGACGCCGGCCAGGCCCTCGAAATGCGCGTCGCAGGTCAGGAGCGTCGCACCCCGCGCGCGGGCGGTTGCGAGGATGATGGCGTCGGCGGTGGCGAGCTTGTGCTCCCGGTAGGCCTCGGCCGCCGCCAGTGCGATCTCAGTGTCGAGCGGGACGACGTGGCAGACCTGCGTAAAGGCGATGACCTGATCCGCCTTGTCCTCGCCGACCTCGCGGGTCAGCCATTTCGCCAGTTCGAGCTGCACCATGGTCGGCACCAGCCACTCGCTCTGTTCGGGCAACTGCTCGGCCAGCTTCTCGCCGGTCGGCGAGGCGATGAGCCACTCGATCCACGCCGACGTGTCGACGAGGATCATCAGACCCGGTCCGAGCGGTCGCGATAGTCGGTGGCGGAGGCCCCTCGTGCGAGGCCCTTCAGCGCCTCGCGCTTCGGCACCGGCACCAAAAGGACGCCCGTGCCCTTCGGGATGAAGGCAAAGGTGAGCCCCGCCTCCCAATGCTGCGCGGTGCGGATCGCCTTGGGAATCGAGATCTGGAATTTCGAGGACAGGGTCGCGGTCTCCGCCATGGTCATACCCTAATTTGATCGATGGCTAAAACGTAAGACGCCAATGCAGCGAAAGCAAGGACTCTGACCGATGGCAGAAAAGCGAGTGTCCGTCCGCCTCGCCGCGGTCGGCGGGCGGCAAGTGCGCGCCGAGTTGGAAGGCGTCGGCGAGGCCGGGTCGCGCGGCTTCGGACGGCTGAGCCGGGAGATGGAGGCGGCGAACGCCCGGCTCGCGGCCTTCTCGCGGCGGGCCCGGATCGCTCTCAGCGCGGCGGCGGCTGGCGTCACCACGGCGCTTGCGGCCATGACCCGCGCCACCATTCAGGTGGCGACGCAGACACAGCAGTTCGCGCAGGTGGCCAACACCGCTCCGGAGGCGTTCCAGCGGTGGGCCGGCGCCTCGCGCACCGTGGGCATCGAACAGGAGAAACTCGCCGACATCCTGAAGGACGTGAACGATCGCGTTGGCGACGTCCTGAGTACGGGCGGCGGCCCGATGGCCGACTTCTTCGAGCGGGTGGCGCCCCGGGTCGGCGTCACCGCCGATCAGTTCGCCCGCCTGTCCGGGCCCGAGGCGCTGCAGCTCTACGTGGACACGTTGGAGCGCGCGGGCCTCAGCCAGCAGGAGATGACCTTCTATCTTGAGACCATGGCCTCGGACGCCACCCGGCTTCTGCCGCTCCTCAGAAATGGCGGGGCCGAGATGGAACGGCTCGGCGCCCAGGCCGACGACCTCGGCGCAGTGCTGGATGCCAGCGCCATCCAGACGCTGCAGCGCACCCAGATCGCGCTCGTCGGTGTCTTTCAGGTGTTCGAGGGGATCCGCAACCGGATCGGCGTGGCGCTGGCCCCGGCGGTGGAGTGGCTGGCAAACGCCTTCGTCAGCCTTGCGTCCGAAGGCGGGGTGCTCAGGGGCGCGCTCGACGCCCTGATCGGCAACATCGGGAGGCTGAGCACCTATGCCGCGACGTTCGCAGGCGTCATGGCGGCGCGTTGGGTGGCAGGGTTCGTTGCCGCCGCCATCTCCGTGCGGGGTCTCGCCACGGCGCTGGTCGTCCTGCGCGGTGCGCTGATCCGAACCGGCATTGGCGCGCTGATCGTCGGCGCGGGCGAAGTCGCCTACCAGTTTACCCGCCTCATCTCCGGTGCAGGCGGGTTCGGCAGTGCGCTGGAATTGATGGGCAACGTCGCCCGTGCGGTCTGGGGCGGGATCAGGACGACGATGGGTTCGTTCGTGGACGAGTTCCGCGCGCTGCGGGCCGATATCGAGGGTATCTGGACGCGGCTCATGTCCTTTCTTGCCGGCAAATGGGTCGACTTCCTCGCCATGATCGGGCCTGCCTTCAACGCGGTGGCCGAGCGCATCGGTGCGGATTTCCAGATCGACTGGTTCGGGGCGCAGGCTCAAGCCTCGATGCTCGACCACGCCGCCAGCAACGCCGACATCATGGCCGGACTGCTCCGCCAGAGGGCGGCGGACACACGCGGAGGCGCCTTCGACGGGGTTCGCGAGGCCGTCACCGCACTAATCGCAGCGGCAAGGGGCTCGGGAGAGGAAACCGAGGACGCGCTCGATTCCGCTGCCGCCGGAGCCCGGCGTGTGACCGAGGCGCTGGACGCGGCGGAAACCTCGGCGGGCCGGGCCGGCGCCTCTGGGCGCCAGGCCGGGGCCGACATCGCCACCGGCGCTGAGGAAGCCCTGACCGGCTGGCGCGCGGTCACCGCCGCTCTTTCGGACTACGCAAGCCGCGCCCGCGAGATCGGTGGCGATATCGGTCAGAGCCTTGTCGGCGCCTTCCAGTCGGCGGAGAACGCCGTCGGCCAGTTCGTGAAGACCGGTAAGTTGAACTTCCGCGATCTCGTCACCTCGCTGCTGGCCGATCTCGCCCAGCTCGCGGCGCGACGTTTCATCCTTGGGCCGATCGCAAACGCGCTCTCCGGCGTGTTCTCCGGCGCGGGCGGTATTTTCGCCAACATCCTGCACGCGGGCGGCATGGTCGGCTCGGCTGGGCCCTCGAGGATGGTCCCGGCCATGGCCTTCGCCGCTGCGCCCCGGATGCATGGCGGCGGCATGGCTGGCCTCCGCCATGACGAGGTGCCCGCGATCCTGCAACGCGGCGAGCGCGTTCTGTCGCGACGCGAGGCGCAGAGCTACGGCGCAGGCGGCGGCGTCAACGTCACCATCATGGCGCGCGACGCCGAGAGCTTCCGGCAGTCCCGCACGCAGGTCGCCGCGGACATCGCGCGCGCCGTGTCGCTCGGGCGGAGAGGCATGTGATGGCGTTTCACGAGGTCCGGTTTCCCGACAACATCAGTCGCGGCGCGCGCGGCGGGCCCGAGCGGCGCACGCAGATCGTCGAGCTTGCCTCGGGCGACGAGGAGAGGAACGCCAGCTGGGCGAACTCGCGCCGCCGCTACGATGTCGCCTACGGCATCCGCCGCGCGGACGATCTGGCGGCGGTCGTCGCTTTCTTCGAGGCGCGGAACGGGCGGCTCCACGGCTTTCGCTTCAAGGACTGGGGCGACCACAAGTCCTGTCTGCCCTCTGGCACGCCATCACCGACCGACCAGGCGATCGGCACCGGCGACGGCGCGATGACCGCCTTCCAGCTGGTGAAACGCTACGCCTCCGGGGCTCAGTCCTGGACGCGCGCCATCGCCAAGCCGGTGGCGGGCACCGTGCGCATCGCGCTGGGGGGCGTCGAGCAGCTGTCCGGCTGGTCGGTCGACACCACGACCGGCGTCGTCACCTTCAGCGCGGCGCCGGGCTCCGGCGTCGCGATCACCGCGGGCTTCGAGTTCGACGTGCCGGTCCGCTTCGACACCGACGTGCTCGACGTGAAGCTCGACCTTGAGCGGCTCGGCTCGATCACCTCCATTCCGCTTCTGGAGCTGCGCCGATGATTCCCTCAGCCCTCAAGACCGAAAGCCCGATGATGAGATATCACGCCTGGCACGCGTGGCCCCGCGAGAGACAGTGCAAGGACATATTCGCCCGGCACCTTGTCGACGCACAAGGCGGGGTCCGCGGCGAAGCCGAAGCGGCCGTAATAGCCCGGATCGCCCACAAGCACGCAGCCCGCTGCGCCTTGCGCCTCGAGCCGCGCAAGCGCCGCGCGAACAAGCTCGCCACCGATGCCCTCGCCCTGGCGTTCGGGAATTACCGAAACAGGCCCGAGCGCAAACCAGCCGCAGGACTTTCCGTCGATCAAAACCTCGGAACAGGCGATGTGACCAACGATCGCGCGACCCTCGACTGCAACGAGGTTATGCGTGAGGGCCCCTGCCGCGCGCAGCCCCGCAACGATCTGCGCTTCGGTCCCGCTCGAATGCGCGGCGGTAAGGAACGCTTCGGTAATGAGCGCACCGATTTCGGTTTCCTCGCCCGGTCGTTCCTCGCGAACGTCCATGCCATCCTCGCTTTTTACGGTGCACCTACCCTAGACGCGCGGGAGAAAGGCGACAACGCATGAAGAGGCTGCCGCCCGCACTGCAGGCCCATCTCGACGAGGGCACGACCACGCTCGCCTGGTGCTGGCGGATCACGCGCGCCGATGGCGTCACGTTCGGCTTCACCGACCATGACCGGACGCTGAGCTTCGATGGAACCGACTTCGAGCCCGAGAGCGGGCTGAAAGCCTCGGAGGTGCGCTCCGGCTCGGACCTGTCGGTCGATGCGCAGGATGCCGAGGGCGTGCTGACCTCGGACCGGATCACCGAGACCGACATCCTTGACGGCCGCTGGGACAATGCCGAGGTGGAGGTCTGGCGGGTGAACTGGGCCGATACGAGCCAGCGCGTGCTGATGCGCCGCGGGGCCATTGGCCAGATCCGGCGCGGGCGGCTTGCCTTCGTCGCCGAGGTCCGCTCGCTTACCCATGTGCTGGGCCAGACGGTCGGGCGGACCTTCCAGGCGACCTGCGATGCCGCGCTCGGCGATGCACGCTGCGGCGTCGATCTGGAGAACCCGGCGTTCAAGGGCACCGGCGCCGTGATCGATCTCCTGCGGGACCGTGCCTTCACCACCTCGGGGCTGGGCGCATTCACTTCCGGCTGGTTCACCTTCGGCACGCTGGACTGGACCAGCGGCGCGAACACGGGACGGCGCACCGAGGTGCTCGGCCATGACGTGACGGACGGCATCGCTGTGCTGACCCTGCTCGAAGCGCCGGTGCGCGCGATCGCCGAGGGCGACGCCTTCACCATCCGCGCGGGCTGCGACAAGCGGATGGAGACCTGCGGGGCGAAGTTCGCCAATACCGTCAACTTCCGCGGCTTCCCACACATCCCCGGCCAGGATGCGGTGCTGCGCTACGCCACCAAGGACGGCGGCCACGAAGGGTCGGTGCTGTGATCGCGCCAATCCCGCCGGCCGATCCCACCCGCGTCATCGCCATTGCGCGCTCCTGGCTCGGCACGCCGTACCACGACCAGGCCAGCCTGCGGGGCGTTGGCTGCGACTGTCTTGGCCTCGCGCGAGGCGTCTGGCGCGAGATCGTCGGCCCTGAGCCGTTCCCCATCCCGCCCTACAGCCGGGACTGGGGCGAGACGGGCCCGCGCGAGGTTCTGGCCGAGGGCGCGCGGCGCATGATGATCGAGGTAGAACCGGTGGCGGCCGGTCCCGGTGCGCTGGTCCTGTTCCGAATGAAGCCCCGCGCCATCGCCAAGCATGTCGGGATCCTGACGGGTGCCGGCTCCTTCCTCCATGCCTACGAGTGGCTCGGCGTGATCGAGGAACCGCTCACCCCAACCTGGCGGCGGCGCATCGCCTTCGCATTCCTGTTTCCGCGGAACCAGGAAACCGAAGGGTGAACGCGGAGGCCGGAAGCCCCGCTCCAAAACCGACCTTGGAGCATCGCGCCGCAAATGACGGTTCCGAGCCGAAACCGACCGCAGAGGACCGCGCGTTCCCCTCTGTGTGTGGCATTTCGGGAACAGCGACTGAAGTGCGATCGGTGCCTTTTATTGCCTTACAGGCATCTCCCTTGTATCGGATGGGCAAGGTGCCGGGCACCTGCCGCCTGCCGACGCGAGTCACGGTGAAGCCCGGAGCAAGACGACACCTCACCCTCGAAGCATTTCGCAGGTGGGTAATGCAGGCCCCCCTCCCGATCCGAAATGCCTCTTTGGAGGAGTGAGCGATGTCTGTTAGGCGCGCTGCCAATACAATTGAAAACCCCTTTCTGACCCTGCCGGTCAGACGGCTGTTTCTGTCCAACGCCCTTCCCATGGCGGTGGTCATGTCGACAAGCGGCCTGCTGAACGTGGTCGACGGGATCTTTGTGGGACGTTTCATCGGTGTCCAAGCCCTTGCCGCCGTCAGCCTGGCCTTTCCGGTGGTCATGCTTTTGACGGCATTGACCACATTGGCAGGTGGAGGCATGTCGAGCCTTCTGGCTCGTCATCTGGGCAAGGGATCGCGAAGCGCGGCAGGAGCCGTTTTTGCTGGTGCGCACGGGCTGGTCCTGGCCTTGAGTGCGGTCGTGATCCTCGGTGCGCTGACGCTGGGCGCTGGCACCGTTTCGTTCCTCGCCGCGGGAAATGAAGCAGTCGCGGAGCCTGCCGGGGATTACCTGCTAATCCTGATATTGGGTGCACCTGTCCAATTTGGTCTGGGCCTGCACGCTGATGCCCTGCGGAACGAAGGGCGATCAGGGTTCATCGCGCTGCTCTCGGTGCTCGTAAACCTGCTGAACGTGGCAGCAAACTACATTGCGATCGTGATCCTCGATCTCGGAGTCTCAGGATCAGCGATCGGGACGGTGGCGGCGCAGATAATCGGTCTGGCGCTGCTTCTAGTGGTGCGGACACGCAACCCCGCTCTCTTGCCACTCAGTGCGATCTGGCACGCTAGTTGGCTGACCGAATGGCGGCAGATCCTCTCATTGGGCCTGCCATTGTGCCTGAGTTTCGTCGGAATGGCGCTCGTGGCCAGCACCGTCCTTCTTGCCATCGGTAACACCGCAGCGCATCACGACACCTATGTCGCAGCCTACGGGGTTGTGACGCGCATCCTTGGTCTGGCTTTTCTGCCGCAAATGGCCCTCGCGTTGACCACCCAGAGTATCACCGGGAACAATGTCGGCGCAGGCAGAATGGATCGGGCACACGCGGCTCTGCGGCTCGCCATAGGGTGCGCGTTCCTGTGGTGCCTCGGCGTTGCGCTGGCAGGTATGCTCGCAGGTGAAACGCTGGGCGCGCTGTTTTCCGAAGATCAGGAAGTCGTCACTGCGGTTGGCGCAATCATACGTCCCATGACAGCGCTTTATGCCGTCAGCGGGCCGATCCTCGTCATTGCCATGCATTTTCAGGCGATGGGGCATCCGTTGCGAACGGCAGTGCTGACCTTGGTGAAACCCTGGCTTCTGACGCCTGTGCTCGTCATCGCTCTGAACGCGCACTCCGGGCTTCAAGGCCTTTGGTTTGCGTTTCCAGGCGCAGATGCCGCCCTGCTTCTTGTGGCTCTGACGATCGTTTTTCGGGGCCGCGTATTCGACGCAACCCCCACGACACTGCGCCCCAAGGAGGGATCATGACTCAGCCATCGCTCGATACCGTCAAGGCGCACGCCAAGGCCCTCCGGCGGGCACTGCAAGCCGGGGGTTCTGTCGTCAGTCATGCGCAGGCCCTTGAGCTGATAGCCGGGCAACACGGGGCAAGAGACTGGAACACGCTGCATGCCCGGCTCACCCAACGGAACGCGCCACCCGAACTTGCCCTCGGCGATCGGGTGGCCGGGTCTTACCTTGGCCAGGCCTACACCGGCGAAATCACTGCCCTGTCAGGACCGGCAGAGCATCGTCATGTGGAGATAAAGCTTGACCAGCCGATTGATACCGTCCGGTTTGAAAGCTTCTCGAACTGGCGCCACCGCATCCGAGGAACCCTTGATGTGGACGGTCGCAGCCATCGCAAGACGTCGGATGGCGTGCCGCATCTGATAGTGGAAAAGGCACCTCTCTGATTTGAGAAGAGAGCGGAGGCGCAATCACTGGCCAGCGCAGCGAGCGGCAGCTTTGTCCGCACAGCCGACCTTGGCGCGGATCTTGGCGAATAACCGCTCACCCGCTGAACACGACCACCGTCAGCGAATGCTGATCGAACGCCTATGTCGTAGCCGATCAGTTTCTGCCCACAGCCATCGCATCACACGCGTGGCGGGGACTGCCGGTAAGTCCGGCGCGGCCCGAACGTAAACGCTCAAGACAGTCGCGCGACCGCTCTGGCCGATCCTTTCTTCCGTTTTTCTTCATTCTTCGTCCTCGAGGTTCCATGGCCACTCTCGTTCTCGGTGCCGCTGGCGCCGCCATTGGCGGTTCGATCGGCGGCGCGATCCTCGGCGTCAGTGCAGCCACCATCGGCGGCTTCATCGGCTCCAGCATCGGCTCCGTCGTGGACAGCTGGATCATCTCGTCGCTGGCGCCCACCCAGCGCATCGAGGGCGCGCGGCTCGACACGCTGCGCATCACCTCGGCCACGGAGGGCGCGGTCATCCCGCGGCTCTACGGCCGCATGCGCATGGGCGGCAACATCATCTGGGCTACGGACTTCCGCGAGGAGACGAAGACCACCACGCAGGGCGGCGGCAAGGGCGGCGGGGGCGGCAAGGTCAAGACCACCGAGTATCTGTACTATGCGAGCTTCGCCGTCGCCTTGTGCGAGGGCCCGATCACCGGCATCGGCCGCATCTGGGCCGACGGCAAGCCGATGGACCTCTCCGGCGTCACCTGGCGCTGGTATCCCGGCGACGAAACGCAGAGCCCTGATCCGTTCATCGCGGCGAAGACGGGCGCGGCCGGCACGCCTGCCTATCGGGGCACCGCCTATGTGGTCTTCGAGGAGCTCCCGCTCGGCGACTACGGCAACCGCCTGCCGCAGCTCTCCTTTGAGATGTTCCGCCCGCTCGCCGATCCCGACACGGCCGAGGGGCTGACCCGCGCCGTCACGATGATCCCGGCCTCGGGCGAGTTCACCTACGCGACGCAGGGCATCCGCAAGGGCAGCGGCGGGGCGCAGATCCCCGCGAACCTGAACGCGCTCTCTGATGCTGCCGACATGGTGGTGGCGCTCGACCGGCTGCAGGCCATGGCGCCGAAGGTGGAAAGCGTCAGCCTCGTCGTCGCCTGGTTCGGGAACGACCTGCGCGTGG
>LJSV01000001.1 GCA_001314715.1 Rhodobacteraceae bacterium HLUCCA12
GTCGCGCCCGGGCCAGACCTGCGAGGCATTGTCGACCTGGTCGCCCTGCGCATCGACATAGGCCGCGTCGATCCGGTCGGCATCATCCGTCCCGTGAACGACACCATCCGGTTCACCGTCAGGATCGCCAGGCCACGTCCCGATATAGGGGGCAGCAAGGTCTTCGAGATTCTCGTTGCGGTTTTCATCGTCGCGATCAGGCATTGCAGCTTCTCCTGATGTTCGCCGTGGCGAACGGGTAAAGAACGAACATGGTCGCGCCCCACGGGCGCGCCTTCCGCTTCAAGGTGGCGAAGCGGGCACAAACACGCAGGTTGCTGTCGGAACAGAGCACACGGCGACCACGCCGATTCGGCGCGACCACATCCCCACCCAGGCAGCGATCCTGTGGGGCCACCCCCATGACCCCGGCCCCGTCAGGCCGAGAGCAACTATACGCATTTTTGCAATAAAGGGCAAAAAATCTGCGTCGACACGGTTAAAACACACACAATCTTAGGGAGTTGCGACGCGGCCGGGCGCGCCGACGTGCCGCCGCGCAAGGCCGGATCTGGCGCCAACTGTTGCAGCATCCGGGACAATTCTGCGACCCACGAGGGAGAGGTTCCCGCAAACAGATCCATGAAAGCGGGGGGTATTGCCAATTATGGCAATCCGAGGTGACGGAGGGTCGGTTGTTACTGTTGCCGAGATCGGGTCAATCAACTTGGATCCATCACGAGGTCTGCGATGGCGGCGAGACACGTGTCGTCGCCGGGCAGGACAGGCAGACTGTTTCGCAAATCAACACGGTCATGGCGAATGCCGGTGTTGCGTTTCCCGTTTGGCAAGGCAGGTGATTCGGCGCAGGTGAGATGCGGATGGTGCCCGAGGCGAGATTCGAACTCGCACACCCGTTAGGGCGGAGGATTTTGAATCCCCTGCGTCTACCGTTCCGCCACTCGGGCACGGAATTCGGCTTATCGCGCGACCGTCAGGCCGTCAACCGGTGATCGCGGGGTCGCGGCGCTGGCCCACCGTGCGCCATGCTTGACGGCAGCGCAGGGGTCGGGCAGATGGGGCCGGGCGGATATGGCAGGCGCATGATCAGAACCCTTTACGACTGGACCCTTTCGCTGGCCGCCCATCCGCGCGCGCTCTGGGCGCTGGCCTTCGTGGCGTTCATCGAGGCGTCGGTCTTTCCGATCCCGCCGGATGTGCTGATGGTGGCGATGATCCTGGCCGCGCCGCAGCGGGCCTTCGTGATCGCGGCGGTGGCGACGGCGGCATCGGTTCTGGGCGGGCTGCTGGGCTACGCGATCGGGGCTTTCGCATTCGATACGATCGGGCGTCCGGTGCTGGAGGCCCTGGGCAAGGGCGACGCGGTCGCGGCCTTCAACACCCGGTTCAACAGCGCGGGCTTCTGGTCGGTGCTGGTGGCCGGGGTGACGCCGTTCCCGTTCAAGGTGATCACGATCATGTCGGGCTGGACGGCGATGCCGCTGGGCGTGTTCATCGGCACCGCGATCATCGCGCGGGCGCTGCGCTTCTTTTTCGTCGCGGCATTGCTGTGGCGCTTTGGCACACCGATTCGTGACTTCATCGATCGCTGGCTGGGCTTGTTGTCGATCCTGTTTGTCATAGTGCTGTTTCTGGGCTTCTACTCCGTGAGGTATCTGTGAGACCGATCTATTGGGCCTATCTGGCGGCAGCGGGTTCGGCGGGGCTGCTGCTGGGGGCGCTGTTCTTTCAGTATGTTCTGGGCATGGCTCCGTGCCAGTTGTGCATCTGGCAACGCTGGCCGCATCTGGCGGCGGCCGGGGCGGGGGCGTTGTTGTGGCTGATCCCGACCCCCGCGCTGGTGCTGCTGGGGGCGCTGGCGGCCGCGACCTCGGGCGGGATCGGCCTCTATCACGCGGGTGTCGAACAGGGCTGGTTCGAAGGGCCGAGCGCCTGTTCGGGCGGAGCCGGGATCATGGATCAGAGCGTCGATGATCTGTTGAACTTCGAGCAGGCCGCGCCGGTCGTGCGCTGTGACGAAATCCCGTGGGAATTTCTGGGCGTGTCGATGGCGGGCTGGAACGCGGTGCTGTCGCTGGGTCTGGCTGCGGTCTGGCTTCTGGCGCTGCGCCGGCGCTGAGGCGATCAGGACAGCGTTGTCCAGACCAGCGTGGGCAGGGCAAGGCCGACCGCGATGCCCGCCGCAAGCAGAAGGCCGTCGCGCATCAGCATGCCGGCGGCCAGGAACGCGATGGCCAGACCGGCCAGTGACCCGCTCATCGGCACGAATTCGAACACCGGCATGCAAAGCGCGATCGCCAGGATCAATGCGATCGGAAACGCCGCCAGCGGGCCGTCCACCAGAAGCAGCAGGCGCGGGCGAAACCACCGCTCGACCCGCGCCGCGGGCCCGGCCATGAATGCGACCACCGATTGCAGCCCGCTGGCCGACACCCGGCGCTGACCCAGCCAGCGCGGCAGCCAGAGCGCGCGGCGCCGCAGCAGGTGCTGTATCACCACCAGGATGATGACGAGGCCCATCATGGTCGTCAGGCCCGGTACCGCGCTGAGGGGTGATACCAGGATCAGCGACGGCAGCAGGAGCAGCGTTGCGAACGAATGGCCGCCGAGGCGGTCCAGCAGGATCGAGACCGGCACGCCGTCGTTATCGGGCCAGTCCGCGGCCAGACGTGCCATCCGGGCGATGATCTCGCTCAGGTTGCGGGGCGCGCGATCGTCGCGATCGGGGGGCGCCGCCGACACGGCGACACGGTGTGGTGGCGTCGGGCGGCGCTTGGCCATGTAAGATCCTGCGATATGATACTCGCAAGAGATGCAATTTCGGCGCGCGAATTCAAGTCACGGTGGCGCGAGTGCCGCTGTTATCCGCCGATCCCCGGCCGGTGATCGGCGCGGTTCTTCAGCTTTCGGGCGGCAGGACGCGCAGGCGCAATTCGCGCAATTGTTCGTTCGAGGGCTCGGACGGGGCATCCATCATCAGGTCTTCGGCGCGCTGGTTCATGGGGAACATGATGACCTGGCGGATATTCGCCTCATCGGCCAGCAGCATCACGATCCGGTCGATCCCCGCGGCACAGCCCCCGTGGGGCGGCGCGCCATAGCGGAACGCCTTGACCATGCCGCCAAAGCGCTTTTCGACCTCGCTGGCCGGATAGCCTGCCAGTTCGAACGCCTTGAACATGATTTCCGGCTTGTGGTTGCGGATCGCGCCCGAGACCAGTTCATAGCCATTGCAGGCCAGGTCATACTGGTAGCCCAGCACCTTGAGCGGATCGCCCGCAAGCGCTTCCAACCCGCCTTGGGGCATGGAAAACGGGTTGTGCGAGAAGTCGATCTTCCCCTCGTCATCCTTTTCATACATCGGGAAATCGACGATCCAGGCAAAGCGGAAGCTGTCGGTTTCCGAAAGGCCCAGTTCGCGCCCGATCTCGACGCGCGCCTTGGCGGCGACGGGTTCGAAGCTTTCGGGCTTTCCGCCCAGAAAGAACGCCGCATCGCCCGCGCCAAGGCCGAGTTGCTGACGGATCGCCTCGGTCCGTTCGGGGCCGATGTTCTTGGCGATGGGGCCTGCGCCGACCGTTTCGCCGCCTTCGTCGCGCCACATGATATAGCCCATTCCCGGCAGCCCCTCACGCTGGGCAAAGGCGTTCATGCGGTCGCAAAAGGCCCGGCTGCCGCCTGTTGGCGCGGGGATCGCGCGGATCTCGGTGCCTGCGTTCTCCAGAAGCTTGGCAAAGATGCCGAAGCCGGAGCCGCGGAAATGCTCGGATACCACCTGCATCTCGATCGGGCAGCGCAGGTCGGGCTTGTCGGTGCCGTATTTCAGCATTGCCTCGGCAAAGGGAATACGCGGCCAGTCGGTATCGACGCGCTTGCCGTCGGCGAATTCCTCGAACAGGGCCTGGATCACCGGCTGGATCGCGGCAAAGACATCTTCCTGTTCGACAAAGCTCATTTCCATGTCGAGCTGGTAGAAATCGGTGGGTGAGCGGTCGGCGCGGGGGTCTTCGTCGCGGAAACAGGGCGCGATCTGGAAATACTTGTCGAACCCGGCCACCATGATCATCTGCTTGAACTGCTGCGGCGCTTGCGGCAGGGCATAGAACTTGCCCGGATGCAGGCGCGACGGCACCAGAAAGTCGCGCGCGCCCTCGGGGCTGCTGGCCGTGATGATCGGCGTCTGGAATTCGGTAAAGCCCGCGTCCCACATCCGGTTGCGGATCGAGCGCACGACATTCGAACGCAGCATCATGTTGGCATGCAACGTCTCGCGCCGCAGGTCGAGAAAGCGATAGGTCAGGCGCGTTTCCTCGGGGTAATCGGGCTCGCCAAAGACCGGCAGCGGCAGTTCCTCGGCCCGGCCCAGGATGCGCAGCTCACGCACATAGACCTCGATCTCGCCGGTCGGGATCCTGGGGTTGATCAGGTCGGCATCGCGCGCCTTGACCACACCGTCGATGGAAATCACCCATTCGGCGCGCACCCGTTCGAGTTCGGCAAAGGCCGGGCTGTCGCTGTCGGCCAGAACCTGCGTGATACCGTAATGGTCGCGCAGGTCGATGAACAGCACGCCGCCATGGTCGCGCACGCGGTGCACCCAGCCGGCCAGGCGGACATCCTGCCCGACATGCGCGATGTTGAGGTCGGCGCAGGTTTGGCTGCGGTAGGCGTGCATCATGGGCTCCGTTCGCTGGGATTGCGTCTTGGCGGCGATACACCTTGTGTGGGCGCCGAAGTCAAGCCCGGCGCAAATTGCCGGTGCCGCGCTGCGTCGCATTGTCGGCCGGGATCGTCGATCAGGCGCTGGGTTCGGGGTCGTGTTCAGGGCGCGCGGCACCGAAAAAGACGCCGTCGCGCAAGATCGCCTCGATGATGGCGCGCTTCACGATCGTCGCGCCCTGCGCATAGGCATAGGTCAGCGCCAGATCGCACAACTGATTGACCAGTCGCGGCGTCCCGCCGGTGGCATTGTGGATCAGCTCGGCCGCCTGCTTGCTGAAGATGCCGGGGCTGCCACCCGCCGCGCGCAACCGCGCCGCGATATAGCCCGCGACCCCCTCGGCGCCCAAACGGGGAATGTGGTAACTGGCCGCGATCCGCTGCGCGAACTGCACCAGATCGGGGCGGCGCACGACATCGCGCAATTCGGGCTGGCCGACCAGCAGCAGTTGCAAGACCTCGTCCTTGCCGGCGTTGATGTTGGTCAGCATGCGCAGATCCTCCAGCGCCTCGCGCGTCAGGTTCTGCGCCTCGTCGATGATCAGCAGGACGCTGCGGTTGCGCCGATGTTCCTGCAACAGGAAATCCTGCACCAGGGCGAAATGTTCGGTGCTGTCGTCGGGTTGCGTGGTCTTCAGCCCCAGCGCGGCGCACACCCGGCGCAGGATGTCATTGACGCCCGGTCGCGGGTTCGAGATCAGCCCGATGGTGACATCCTCGTCCAGCGAGTCGATGAAGTAATGCATCAGGGTCGTCTTGCCCGCGCCGATCTCGCCGGTCAGCAGCGTGATCGGGGCGCGGGTGGACAGGCCGTATTCCAGCATCGCCAGCGCCCCGCGATGTTCGGGCGACCAGAACAGGAATTCGGGGTCCGGCGTCAATGAAAACGGCCGTTCCCTGAGCCCGAAGTGATCCAGATAATAGCTAAGCGCCTGCATCGATGCCCGTTCCAGCGGTGCCCGCCCTTCGCGGAACCATGCCAGCCCTATAGTTCAACTTTGACGACAATACCAAAATCTCGCGGCGGTTTCGGGGCACCGCGAAACACTCGCACCCCCTGGCGCGGGCGAATCATCTGTCGCAGGCGTGCCGCCTTGCCCGTCCGTTGCCATCTTTTCGCCGGATTCGCGCAGCGGACCCACGCGGCCTGTCGTCACGGCGTGCCCGCCTGGTGTTCCGCAAACCGCACGAATGGGGCTTTAGACGCCAAATTGATCGCCAAATGGACACGATAGTTCCAGATCGTGAAATATACGCCTGTATGGAAACAGTCTTTTTCCAATAACTGTGGCGCAAATGGGGCGTAGTGTGTCTATATTCGGCCGGAAATGTGTTGAAAGAGTGTCGTGTTCGGGCGTGCCTCCTGGCGGTTCCAGAGATCGCAGATTGGCGCTCGGCCCGGTATTTAGGTGATGCCATGTCTTTGCAGGGCCACGCGATCGCCGGGTTCCCGGCTCATCTGATGCTGCGTGATCCGATCTTGTGCGGCGAGCAGGTCTTTCCGTCCGGGATCGACGGGTCTGCGCTGCGTCTGCCTGTCCCTCCGGCGCCACCGTTTGTCGCGCCGGGGACCCGTCCGCCCGATCCCATCGGGACTGCGGCCACCGGCTTTTACCCCCGCCATGCCAAGCGCGCGATCGATGTGGTGTTGACGCTGATCCTGATCGTGCTCAGCGCCCCGGTCTTTGTCGTGCTGGCGCTGGCGCTCTGGCTGGAAAGCGGCAATCCCTTCTACAGCCAGCCCCGGCTGGGCCGGAACGGGCGGATCTTTCGCATGTTCAAGCTGCGCACGATGGTGCGCGGCGCCGATCGGATGCTGGCCGCCTGCCTTGAGGCCGACCCCGCCCTGAGGGCCGAATGGGACCAGAACCAGAAGCTGAAGAAAGATCCGCGCGTCACCCCGTTCGGGCGGTTGGTGCGCAAGACCTCGATGGATGAATTGCCACAACTTTTCAATGTATTGCGCGGCGACATGAGCCTGATCGGGCCGCGGCCGATGCTGGCCGACCAGTTGCCGCTCTATCGCCATCCCGAGGCGTATCTGTCGTTGCGGCCCGGCCTGTCGGGACTGTGGCAGGTCTGCGCCCGCAACGATCAGGATTTCGACACCCGCGCGCGGCTTGACCGGTGCTATTTCGAGCAGGTGTCGCTGTGGCTGGATCTGCGCCTGTTCCTGGCCAGCTTTCGCGCGATCTGGCGCGCGACCGGGTTCTGAGGCGCGCGCCGTTCAATCTTCCGCGATCAGGCCGTCACGCAGGTGCAGGACGCGGTCCATGCGGTCGGCCAGGGCCAGGTTGTGCGTGGCGATCAGCGCGCTGAGTCCGGTGCCGCGCACCAGATCCATCAGCACACCGAAAACCTGATCCGATGTCGCCGGGTCCAGGTTGCCGGTGGGTTCGTCGGCCAGCAAAAGGCGCGGGGCATTCGCCATCGCCCGGCAAAAGGCCACGCGCTGCTGTTCGCCGCCCGACAATTGCGCCGGGCGGTGGTGGGCACGCTCGCGCAGCCCCACCTGATCCAGCAGGGCGCGCGCGCGCGCGTCGGCATCGGCGCGCGTGGCGGCATTCGCCAGTTGCGGCAGGACCACGTTTTCCAGTGCGGTGAATTCGGGCAGAAGATGGTGGAACTGGTAGATGAACCCCACTTGCGCGCGCCGCGCGGCGGTGCGGGCGCGGTCACCCAGGCGCGTCATGTCCTGCCCGCCGATCAGGACGCGGCCCCTGTCGGCGGTGTCCAGCAGCCCCGCGATATGCAGCAGCGTCGATTTGCCGGCGCCCGAGGGGGCGACCAGCGCCGCCACCTCGCCGCGGTGCAAGGTCAGATCGGCCCCGGCCAGCACCCGCACCGGCGCGGCAATGTTGGATGCATAGGTCTTGGCAATGGCGTCAAGTTGCAGAACCGGCTCACTCATAGCGCAGCGCCTCCACCGGGTTCATGCGGGCCGCGCGTCGCGCCGGAAACAGCGTGACGCCGAACGAAAGCCCCAGCGACAGGGCCACGGCCTTGGCCACGTCTTCGAGCCGCAATTGCGCGGGCAGGGCATAGATGCCGCGAATCGACGGATCCCAGACCCCGCCGCCGGCGACATAGTTCACCGCCGCGAAGATCGGGTCGATATAGATGGCGAACAGGCAGCCCAGAGCCACGCCCAGCGCCGTGCCCAGAACGCCCACCGATGCCCCGCAGATAAAGAAGATGCGCATCACCGAGCCCTCGCTCAGGCCCATGGTGCGCAGGATGCCGATGTCGCGCCCCTTGTTCTTGACCAGCATGATCAGCCCCGAGATGATGTTCATTGCCGCGATCAGCACAAGGATCGACAGGATCACGAACATCACGTTGTCCTCGATATCGAGGGCGCGCAGGAACGAGCCGGCGCTGTCGCGCCAGGTCCAGAGGATTGCGCGCTCGCCACCGGCGTCCAGCAGGGGCAGGGCCAGCTCGTCCACGCGTTCGGGGTCCGCGACCATCACCTCCAGCTCGTCGGCGACGCCATCGCGGTTGAAAAAGCGCTGCGCCTCGGCGAAGGGCAGGTAGGCGCGCGTGCGGTCGATGTCATAGCGCCCGGCGGTAAAGATATAGACCACGTCATAGGCATTGATCCGAGGGCTGGTGCCAAAGGCGGTTTGCGCGCCTTCGGGGGCGATCAGGCGGATGCGGTCGCCCACGGTGACATTCAATTCGCGCGCCACGCCCGAGCCGATGGCGATGCCGTCCTCGAACCGGTCGATATCGCCGCGATGCGCCTCGGGGTTGGCGATGCGCGGGATCGTGCGCAGGTTCTCGTCCGAGATGCCGAACACCTCGACCCCGGCCGAACGCCCGTCGCGGCTGGCCATGACCTGCGCCTTGATCAGCGGCGCGACACGGGTAACGCCCGGCACCTCGGCCACGCGCGCGGCCATCGCGTCGTAGTCCTCGATGACGCGCGTCAGCTGCCCGCCGCCGGATTCGACCGCCGAGTTGTAGATCGTGACATGCGCGTTCGCGCCCAGGATCGTATCGACGAACTCGGCCCGGAAACCGGATCGCACGGCCAGGGTCGCGATCAGCGCGAACACGGCCAGCATGATCCCGATCAGGCTGATCCAGGTCATCACGCTGACGCCGCCCTCGGCGCGGCGCGCGCGCAGATAGCGCCAGGCGATCATCCATTCGAAAGCGGCGAAGGGCGGGGTGCGGCCGGTCATGGGGCTCCAGTCAAGATCGTGGCGGGCGCACCCTCGGCGCAATCCGCATGGCGGTCAAGGGGCAAGCGCGCCCATGCCTGATCCGGCGCGACGGGACCGGTGCGCCTGTCCTGCCGATCGTGCCGATGCCCGCGGCAACGGGGGCGGGCATCGGGGTCATCCCGGTGTCGGGACTGGCGCGGGATCAGCGCGTCATCACGAAGCCGGGCCGGGCGCGGTAGATCGCGCCCGTGACCAGACCGGCGACCACGGCCTTGATCATGTCACCGGGGATGAAGGCCCCCAGTGCCGCGACGGCCTCGGGCGGGGACAGATCGACGACCAGCATCATCCCGACCGCGCCGAAGGCATAGAGCACCAGAACCCCGCCGATCAGCGCCCCGGCGCCGGCCGAAACGCTCAGATCGACGCCGCGCCAATGCTCGGCGATCCAGCCGGTGACGAAGGCCGCGACCGGGAAGCCATAGAGAAAGCCCGCGGTCGGCCCGACGAATGCCCCCAGACCGCCGCGCCCGCCAGCCAGAAGCGGCAGACCCAGCGCGACCAGCGCCAGAAACAGCAGGACCGCCAGCGCCCCGCGCCGCGCGCCCAGGACGGCACCGCACAACATCACGCCCAGGCTTTGGGCCGAGATCGGAACACCGGTAAACAACATGAAACTGGGAAACAGGCCCAATACCGCGATCAGCGCGGCAAAGAGCGCCACCATTGTCAATGAACGTTCCATGGTTTTTCCTTTCTTGCTCAGTCGGGGCGGGCGACACCGCCGCGCGCCCGCAGGGCATCGGCCAGATGTTCGGCGTCGTCAAGAGCCAGAAGCGCCAGGGGCACCGCGATCTGGTATCCGGTCCGGCGCGGCGAACGCGCGCGCCAGGCATCCAGAAGCGCCGCGCCCTTTTGCGACAGAACCGGAATGCAGCGGATCACCAGCGCCAGCGCGAGGCTGATCGCGGCGGTGTTCACACCGATCCGGCGCAGCGGGTGCAGCACCCATTCCAGAACCGCGGTCATGTCGTCCAGCCGTGTGGTCAGCGTCACCAGGTTGGCCAGCGCCACCAGCGCCAGGATGCGCAGGCAGATTACCGCCCCCTCGGCCGGAGAGCGCGTCACCAGATGCCAGGCCATGATCAGCGCCAGAACCAGCAACAGCGGCCGCAACAGGCGTGCCCCGCGCGCCAGCGCGATGCGTCCGAGGGTGGCATAGAGTGCGCCCGTTACGGCCACGGCTGCGGCGATGATCGCGGGGTCGGACACCGGCAGCAGCACCACCATCGCGACGGTCATGGCCGCCATCTTGGCCCCCGCCGGCACCCGGTGCAGCCAGCTGCGGTGTTCCAGCGTCATGGCCAGCATGGTTCATGCCCCCCCAGCGCGCGCATTTCGGCGGTAAAGTCATGCAGCACCGCCGCCGCCGGACCATCGGCCCGAAGCCGCCCCTCGTCAAGCCAGAGCACACGGTCGAACCCTTCCAGAAGCGCGGGCGCATGCGTCACGACGACAAGTTGCTGGTCCAGATCCGCCAGTATGCGGTTCAGTTGCATGGTGGTGGGTAGGTCGAGCCCGGTAAACGGCTCGTCCATCAGGATCGCGGCGGGTTCCATCGCCAGCACCGCCATCAGGCACAGGTAATGGCGCTGACCCTGCGACAGCGTATGCGTCGAGCGATCGGCCCAGTCGGCGCGGCCATGCGCCTGCAACACGGCGCGGGCGCGGGCGCGGGCCGCGCCGCGCGTGGCACCCAGTTGGGTCAGGCCAAAGGCGATTTCCTCTTCGACCGTGGGAAAGATGATCTGGTGATCGGGGTTTTGAAACAGAATGCCAAGCGCGCGGATCGCGGCCTTGCGGTCGGACATCACATCCACGCCCGCGACCCGGATCTGTCCGCGATCGGGCGCCTGCAAACCGGCGATCAGGCGCAAGAGGGTGCTTTTGCCCGATCCGTTCCGCCCGACAATGCCGATGCGCCGTTCGCTGAGTGACAGCGTCACCGCGTCGATCACCACGCGGCCGTCACGGCTGAAGGTGACATCCGAAAGTTCGATATGCGGCGTTGGCGGCACGCGGCACGGCTCCTGCGGTGGGTTGGCACTTGTGCCGGTTCCCTTGCCCGTCCGCTGCCGTGGATGCAAGCGCGGATTCAGCCGCGACGATAGGGGGCGCGGGGCGCGCGGTCCTCGGACAGGCTGTCGAAGCGTTGTACGCTCAGGGCTTCGATGGCGTCGGCAAGGTGGATCTCGGCGATGTTGTAGTCGCCGCGCGCCACGCGGATCTTGTGGGCCTCCAGCAAGACCTCGGCATGGGTCAGGCCTGTCGGCGGTTCGAAACGATAGGCGGCCAGTTCGATGGTCAGGCCCAGCGGATCGTTAAAATAGATCGAATCCATGAAGCCGCGGTCCTTGGGGCCGCTGTGGCGGATGCCGCGCTCGTCCAGCCGTTCGACGGCTTGGGAAAAGGTCGCCTTGGACACGTTGATCGCGATATGATGCACGCAACCGGGTTCGGTCGGGGTGCGGCGCGGATCGGGTTTGCGATCCTCGTTGGTGAAGATCGTGATCAGCCGCCCGTCGCCCGGATCGAAGTAGAGATGGCTTTCGCCCGCCTCGTCCAGATTGGGCTGTTCGAACACGAAGGGCATGCCCAGCACCCCCTCCCAGAAATCGATCGAGGTCTGGCGGTCCGCACCGACCAGCGTGATATGGTGAATGCCCTGGGCCTGCAGCTTGCGCATCAACTCGGCTCCTGTGTCGGTGGATTGTGCGACAGGTTGTAGAACCGGCTGTCGAAAGTCAACGAACGCCCGCCAGCCCGGCGGTGTGCCGGCATCGGCAAGCGGCCTTGCCTGTTGCGCGCGATTTACCTACACCCGTGCGCGAACCGCCTTTGATCATGGGATCCCCGATGCGCCTTTCCCGCTACTTCCTGCCCGTTCTCAAGGAAACGCCGTCCGAGGCGCAGATCGTCAGTCACCGGCTGATGCTGCGCGCAGGCATGATCCGCCAGCAGGCGGCGGGGATCTATTCCTGGCTGCCGCTGGGATACCGCGTGCTGCGCCGGATCGAACAGATCGTCCACCAAGAGCAAGAGCGCGCGGGTCACATCCCGCTTTTGATGCCGACGCTGCAACCGGCGGATCTGTGGCGCGAATCCGGGCGCTACGACGACTACGGGCAAGAGATGCTGCGCATCCAGGATCGCCACAAGCGCGACCTGCTTTATGGACCGACGAACGAAGAGATGATCACCGACATCTTTCGGGCCCATGTCGGCAGCTACAAGGATCTGCCGCTGACGCTGTATCATATCCAGTGGAAATTTCGCGATGAGATCCGCCCGCGCTTTGGCGTGATGCGCGGGCGCGAGTTCCTGATGAAGGACGGCTACAATTTCGACGTGGACCGCGAGGCGGCGCTGCATGCCTACAACCGGCACATGGTCAGTTACCTGCGCACGTATGAGCGCATGGGCCTGACCGCGATTCCGATGCGCGCGGCCTCGGGGCCGATTGGCGGCGACAACACGCATGAGTTCCTGGTGCTGGCGCAGACCGGCGAATCCGAGGTCTTTTACGACGACCGTGTCACCGCGCTGAAGCTGGGCACCCGGAAGGTCGATTTCGATAACCGGGCCGAGGTCGCGGCGATCTGCGAGGAATTCACCAGCCTCTATGCACGCACCGACGAGACCCACGACCCGGCGCTGTTCGATGCCATACCCGAGACCCACCGCAAGGTTGGCCGCGGCATCGAGGTCGGGCAGATCTTCTATTTCGGAACCAAGTATTCCGAGGCGATGGGCGCCACCGTCGCCACCGCCGACGGGCGCCGCGTGCCTGTCGAGATGGGTTCGCACGGGATCGGCGTCAGCCGCCTTCTGGGGGCGATCATCGAGGCCAGCCATGACGACAAGGGCATCATCTGGCCTGAAGGCGTGACGCCGTTCCACGCCGGGATCGTCAACCTCAAGCAAGGTGACAGCGCGGCGGATGCCGCCTGCGACGGGCTTTACGCGGCGCTGGCGGCCAAGGGGCTGAGCGCGCTTTATGATGACCGCGACGAGCGCGCGGGCGCGAAGTTCGCGACGATGGACCTGATCGGCCTGCCCTGGCGGATCACGGTCGGGCCACGCGGGCTGCAAAAGGGCGTGGTCGAGCTGACCTGCCGCCGCACCGGCGACAGCGAAGAGATGTCGCCCGAGGCTGCCGTGGATCGGCTGGGCCGAATTTACGCCGACTGGTGAACCGCCGCCGCATCGGTGCACCCGCGCGCGCCGTCGCCCGGTGTTGTTGCCCCGCCTGAAACGAAAACGGGCGGGGCCGTTGTCAGCCCCGCCCGCCTGATGTCGCCCTGGCGACGGTATCGGCCGCTCAGGCCGATTTCGCCAGTTGCCGCAAGACGTAGTGCAGCACGCCGCCGTGCTTGACGTAGTCCACCTCGATCTCGGTATCGATGCGGCATTTCAACTGGATCGTCTTGCTGGTGCCGTCGGCATAGGTGATCGTGCAGGGCACGTTCGCCATCGGCTTCAGGGCATCGTCCAGCCCGTCGATGGCGATGGTCTCGTCGCCGGTCAGGCCCAGGGTCTTGCGGGTGTCGCCGCCGGTGAATTCGAACGGGATCACCCCCATGCCCACCAGGTTCGAGCGGTGAATGCGCTCGAAGCTTTCGGCGATCACCGCCTTGACGCCCAGAAGGTTGGTGCCCTTGGCCGCCCAATCGCGCGACGACCCCGCGCCGTATTCGATGCCCCCGATCACCACCAGCGGCGTGCCCTGTTCCTGATAGGCCATGGCCGCATCGTAGATCGAGGTCTGCTGTCCATCGGGGCCCTTGGTATAGCCGCCCTCGACGCCGTCCAGCATCTCGTTTCTGATGCGGATGTTGGCGAAGGTGCCGCGCATCATCACTTCGTGGTTCCCGCGCCGCGAGCCGTAACTGTTGAAGTCCTTGGGCTCGACGCCGTGTTCGGTCAGGTATTTCCCGGCCGGGGTCGAGGGTTTGAACGAACCGGCGGGCGAGATGTGGTCGGTGGTGATCATGTCGCCCAGCAGCGCCAGGATCCGGGCGCCCGCGATCGGCTTGATGCTGCCCTTTTCGGGCGACATGCCGCGGAAATAGGGCGGGTTCTGGATATAGGTCGAGCTTTCGGGCCAGTCGTAGGTTTCGCTGTCGGGTGTCTGCACGCCCTGCCACTTGGCATCGCCCTTGAACACATCGGCATATTTCGACCGGAACATCTCGCGCGTGACGACCGTGTCGACCAGCTCGGCGATTTCCTTGGTGGTGGGCCATATGTCCTTCAGATAGACCGGCGTGCCGTCTTTCGACGTGCCCAGCGGCTCGCGCGTCAGGTCGATGTTCATGTCGCCGGCGATGGCATAGGCCACGACCAGCGGCGGCGAGGCCAGGTAGTTGGCGCGCACATCGGGCGAAATGCGGCCCTCGAAATTGCGGTTGCCCGACAGCACCGATACCGCGACCAGATCGTTGTCGCTGATCGCCTTGGAGATTTCGGGTTGCAGCGGGCCAGAGTTGCCGATGCAGGTGGTGCAGCCATAGCCCACGAGGTTGAAACCCAGCGCGTCGAGATCGTCTTGCAGCCCGGCGGCCTCAAGATACTCCGACACGACCTGCGATCCGGGCGCCAGCGAGGTTTTCACCCAGGGTTTGCGGTTCAGGCCGAGTTCGCGCGCCTTGCGCGCCACCAGCCCCGCGCCGATCATCACATAGGGATTCGAGGTGTTGGTGCAGGACGTGATCGAGGCGATCACGACCGAGCCGTCGCGCAAGGTATAGTCCTCGCCCGCGACCTTGCCCGACGCGAAACCGTGCAGATCGCCCGGAACCTTCTCGGGTGCGGGCGAGCCGCCCTCTTCCACCATGTCCGAGGTCTCGGTGGCGGGGGCAGAGGGGATCTTGCGCAGCCCGCGGATGTATTCGCCGAAGGTCGTCGCGGCGACATCGAGCGCGACATGGTCCTGCGGCCGCTTGGGCCCCGAGATCGAGGGTACCACGTCGCCAAGGTCCAGATGCAGCGTCGAGGTATAGACCGGCTCATAGTCGGCATCGCGCCAGAAGCCGTTCTCCCTCGCATAAGCTTCGACCAGGGCGATGCGATCGTCTTCGCGCCCGGTCTGGCGCAGATAGCGCAGGGTCTCGGCGTCGATGGGGAAAAAGCCGCAGGTGGCACCGTATTCGGGCGCCATGTTGGCGATCGTCGCGCGGTCGGCCAGCGGCATGTGGTCGAGCCCGTCGCCATAGAATTCCACGAACTTGCCGACCACGCCGTGGGCGCGGAGCATCTGCACCACCTTCAGAACCAAGTCGGTGGCGGTAACGCCTTCGCGCAGTGCGCCCGTGACCTTGAAGCCCACCACCTCGGGAAGCACCATGGAGATGGGCTGCCCCAGCATCGCGGCCTCGGCCTCGATCCCGCCGACGCCCCAGCCCAGCACCGAAAGGCCGTTGACCATGGTGGTGTGGCTGTCGGTGCCGACCAGCGTATCGGGATAGGCGACGGTCTTGCCTGTCTGGTCGGTGTCGGTCCAGACGGTCTGGGCCAGGTATTCCAGGTTGACCTGGTGACAGATGCCGGTGCCCGGCGGCACGACGCGGAAGTTGTTGAACGCCTTTTGCCCCCATTTCAGGAAGGTGTAGCGTTCCATGTTGCGCTCATACTCGCGGTCCACGTTGAACTGGAACGCGCGCGGATTGCCGAACTGGTCGATCATCACCGAATGGTCGATGACCAGATCCACCGGGTTCAGCGGGTTGATCTTTTGCGCATCGCCGCCCAGTGCCTTGATCCCGTCGCGCATCGCTGCCAGATCCACCACCGCCGGAACGCCGGTGAAATCCTGCATCAGCACGCGCGCCGGCCGATATGCGATCTCGCGGCTGCTTTTGCCGCCCTGCGCCGCCCAGTCGCCAAAGGCGCGGATGTCGTCGGTGGTGACGGTTACACCGTCCTCGAAGCGGAGCATGTTTTCCAGCACCACTTTCAGCGCCGCCGGCAGGCGCGTGAAATCGCCCAGGCCCGCGGCCTGCGCGGCCGGAATCGAATAGTAATCGACGGACTGGCCGCCGACGGTGAGGGTCTTGCGCGTCTTGGCGCTGTCTTGTCCGACGGTGATGGGCATGGGCTGTGGCTCCCTTCTGGCAAACAGGGGTTCTCGCTGGGCATGCTCTTGCCTTATCTGCCGTCAGCGATCAAGGGGGAGGGCCGATTTTTTGTATACTATTGTGCACAATTCGGCCGGCACGCGCCTCGCAAGCTGGTGCGCGGGGGTCACAAGCCGGTGTATGGGGCGGTTTTGGCCCTTGCGACGCCTTGCCACCGGGTTCATTTGCCTGCCATTAAGGACACGACGATCAATGAGGCGACAGTGAGACCAAGTGCAATGGCGCACAGGGCAGGACGGTTCTGGAACAGGGCGCGCGGCATTCTGGCCTGTGCGGTTGCCCTGATCGGCATGTCGACAGCACTGATGCCCGGCGCCGCGCGAGCGCAATTGTCGATGCCCGACGAATCCTATGCCAGTCAGGTCGTGCTGGAACTCTATACCTCGCAAGGATGCGCCGCCTGTCCGCCCGCCGATGCGATGATGGCCGATCTGGCGATGCGCGAGGACGTGATCGCGCTGGCGCTGCATGTCGATTACTGGGATTACATCGGCTGGACGGATGTCTTTGCCCGCCCCGGCCATGCCGAACGCCAGAAGGAATACGCCCGGCGCAATGGCCACAATACGATCTATACGCCTCAGGTCATCATCAACGGGCAGGATATCGTCGAAGGGTTCCGGGTGGCGCAGGTCATGGAGATGATCGCCGATCACCGCGCCCGTGCCGCGCGTGTCGACCTGGATCTTGAGCGTGTCGATGCCGGCGCGCTGGAGATCCGCCTGAGCAACCGCACCCCCGAGGAGCCGCTGATGCTGACCTCGCGCGGGCGCGAACCAGCCGCGCCGGCGCAACTGGGGGCGTTGGCGGAACAGGCCCTGAACGGCGCGGACGGCGACGATCGCCGGCCACTGCGCCTGCAACTGGTGCGGTATCGGCCGTCCGCGCATGTAGAGATCAGCGCCGGCGAGAACGCCGGCAGGCAGGCGCAGTATTTCAATATCGTCACCAGTTGGGAAACGATTGCCGATTGGGACATGCGCACGCCGCTTGAACTCTCGGTCGAGATCGAGGGGGAAGAGCCGGCGGTGGTGATCCTGCAAGAGCCCGATCACGGCGAGATCGTCGCCGCGGCCCGGCTGCGCTAAGCCCGTTCGT
Organism: Rhodobacteraceae bacterium HLUCCA12; assembly: GCA_001314715.1. Classification (GTDB taxonomy): domain Bacteria; phylum Pseudomonadota; class Alphaproteobacteria; order Rhodobacterales; family Rhodobacteraceae; genus Pararhodobacter. The sequence goes on from LJSV01000001.1 coordinate 17,186, forward strand.
CCGGCACGGGGCCGGCGCGGTCGGTTTCAGTCCTTGAACCAGCGGCGGTGAATCCAGAACCATTGATCCATGTTCTGCCGCACATGATGCGCCAGGCTGTCGTTGAGCGCCTGGGTCATGGTGACCGGGTCCGAATGCGGAACGGGCGCGTCGAACCAGATTCTGAAACTGAGGCCATCGGGCTGGCGGATCGCATAGCCGGGAACCACCACGGCATCGTATTTCAGCGCGATTTCGGCCGCCGACAGCGCGGTTGGCGCGGGCTTTCCCAGGAAATCCAGCATCGCGCCATGTGCCATGTACTGGTCGATCACCATGCCCAGGATGCCGCCGTTGCGCAGGAACCGCAGCATCGCGCCCATGCCCTCGCGCCCGCGCGGGAACATCGGTTTGCCGATACGTTCGATCGCCGCCACATAACGCCGATTCGTCAGCGGGTTGCGCATCGGGGCATAAAGCCCGCCAAGCCGCAGGCCGCGTGCCAGCATCACGGCGCGGGCGGCATCGTAATTGCCCAGATGCCCCGAGACCAGAACCACCGGCTTGCCCGCGGCATGCGCCGCCTCCATCGCGGCAGCGCCCGGCCCTTCAAGCGGTGTGCCCGCGACATGGCGGGCAAGCTCTGGTCCCGACAACATTTCGATGAAGGCGCGGCCGACATTGTTGGCGACCGCGCCGCACAGGCGATCGACCTCGGCGCGGGGCAGGTCGGGAAAGACATGGGCGAGATTGGCGCGGATGCGCCTTCGCCCGCCCGAGAGGGGCGACAGCACATGCTGCGCCATCCAGCCGAAGCTGCGCACCCGCGCGGCATAGGGCAGCAGCATCGCCACCCCGATCACCGCGCGCACGGCGCCATCCTCGATCCGGTCGCGCAGGGTCGGTGCGGCCTGGGCCGTCATGGCGCGGGTTCCTGCGGCGACGGGGCATCGGCGGGGTGGTCGTCTTTCCAGCGCTTGTGCCACCACAGCCACTGATCCTTGTGGCGGGCAACCATGCGGCCAAGCCCGTCATTGATCGCCTGCGTCATCGCGACGGGTTCGGAATGCGCGATGGGGTCGTCGATGAACGCGTCGAAATGGACCCCGTCGGGGCGACGGATGCCGTAGACCGGCACCATCAGCGCATCGTGCTTCAGGCCCATCTCGGCGATCGACAGAACCGTGCGCGCGGGCTTGCCCAAAAAGTCCAGCATCACGCCATGCGGGCGGTCCAGATCGACGCTGATCGCCAGCATGCCGCCGCGGCGCAGGTGCCGCACCATCGACAGCACGCCCTGACGCCCGGCGGGGAAAAGCGGGCTGGTGACGGCCTCGACCGCCTTGGCGTAAAAGCGGTTGACGGCGGCACCGGGCATCGGCGTGTAAAAGGTGCCGACATCGAAGCCCTGCGCCCTGAGCGCGGCGCCGACGGCGGCGGAATTGCCGAAATGCGCGGTCAGCAGCAGGACCGGACGGCCCGCTTTGCGGGCCTCTTGCAGGGCGGGCCAGCCGGGGCCCGCGATCGGCGATTGCGCGGCATGGGCATAGAAATCCGGGCCCGAGATGATCTCGATCGTGGAACGGGCGATATTCTCGGGAACCGTGTCGCAGATCCGCGCCACTTCGTCATCCGGCAGGTGCGGGAACAGGTGCAGGACGCCGGCCCGGATACGCCGTCGCAGCCGTCCGCGCCGGGCCAGAACCCGCCGCCCGGCCCAGGCCGCCAGGCCCAGACGCCACCGATAGGGCAGGGCCGTCAGCGCGTGCAACCCGGCCAGGGTGGCGCGTTCGCGCAAGCCGCGCGGCCCCGCATCGGTGCCCGTGCCGCGCGGCTGCGGCGGTCGGTCGGATGAGGGGGTGTCTGGGGGGGTCATGCTGGGGTCACGGGGGACAGCGCAGCCAAACGGGGATGCAGGATCCGCCGATCCGGCTGCGCCCGTCGTGAATGACGCGGTGGCGTCATTCCGGCGACAGGCGCCGCGCCGGCGCCGACCCGCCACGGGGCCGGGCGGCGCGGACCGCCGCGTCGGTCAGGCGGCTTCGGTGATGAACTTCACCGCGTCGCCGAAGGTCTGGATGTTCTCGGCGGCGTCATCGGGGATTTCGATGCCGAACTCTTCCTCGAACGCCATGACCAGCTCCACCGTGTCCAGGCTGTCGGCCCCCAGATCGTCGATGAACGAGGCGTTCTCGGTGATCTTGTCCTCTTCGACGCCGAGATGCTCGACGACAATCTTCTTCACGCGATCTGCGATGTCGCTCATGGTCTTCCCTCGTTTATCTTCGGCGGTGCCCGCCCAAATGATCGTGGTCGCTTTCGCAAGCGGTGATGGCCGCGCACCACGGGGCGCCCGGCCTGATCTGCGCGGGCAGGTCCCGGCTCAATCAGCGCCGCCTATAGCACAGTCATGCGCCATGGCAAACGCTTTCGAACCCGGCTGCCCGGCTCAGATCATGGCCATTCCGCCGTTCACATGCAAGGTCGCGCCGGTGACATAAGCGGCCTCGGGCGAGGCCAGATACAACACCGCCGCCGCGATCTCTTCGGGGGTTCCCATGCGCTGCATGGGAATCTGCGCGTTGATCCGGGCCTTTTGCTCGTCGCTCAGCGTGTCGGTCATGGCGGTGGCGATGAAGCCCGGCGCGACCGCATTCGCGGTGATGTTGCGCGAGGCCACCTCGGCGGCGAGCGACTTGGTCAGCCCGATCAGCCCGGCCTTGGAGGCGGCATAGTTCACCTGGCCCGGATTGCCGGTGGCGCCGACGATCGAGGAGATATTCACGATCCGGCCCCAGCGCGCCTTCATCATCGGCCGCAAGACGCCGCGGCACAGGCGCATGGCGGCGGTCAGGTTGACATCGATCACCGACTGCCATTCGTCGTCGGACATGCGCATGAAGATGTTGTCGCGGGTGATGCCGGCATTGTTCACCAGAATGTCCACCGCGCCCATTGCCTCGCCGGCGGCCTTGGGCAAGGCGTCGACGGCCTGCGGATCCGAAAGGTTGCAGGGCAGGACATGCGCCCGCGCGCCCAATGCGCGGGCGAGTTCGTGCAGCGGCGCCTCGCGCGTGCCCGAAAGCCCGACGCTGGCCCCCGCGCCGTGCAGGGCGTGCGCGATCGACGCGCCGATCCCGCCCGAAGCGCCGGTGATCAGCGCGCATTTGCCGGTCAGATCGAACATGGTCTGTCATCCTTTCTGTCATGGCGCCCGAGCCGGGCGTTGCTGGCCGTGTTGCACCCCGTGGCCGGCCGGGCAGGGGGGCTGGCGCCCCCCTCTGGCCTGCGGCCATTCACCCCCGCCGCGTATTTTCGGCAAGATGAAGGGCCGCGCGGGCGCATCGTCCGGCGCGTTCTAGCAGCGGCGCGGGCTTTGTGCCAGAGAGAGGGTGAGTCAGGGTGCGACGGGGGATGCGATGATCGAGGCGATGCGGGACGAGGCGCGGGCGCTGTTTCAGGTGGCGGTGGAAGCCGCCGATCCGGGTGCGGCGGTCCGCCGGTCACTGAGCGGGTCGCCGGTGGCGGCGCCCGGCCCCGGCGGGTACATCCGGGTGGTGGCGGTGGGCAAGGCCGCCGGCGCCATGGCCGGGGCGGCGCGCGACGTGTTGTCGCGCCAGGGCGCGGCGGCAGAGTATCTGGTGATCACGAATGCCGAGAATGCGGCCAGTCAGGACGGCATGGCAGTGCATGTGGCGGGCCATCCGGTGCCGGATACGGGCGGGTTGCGCGCGGCCGAGGCGGTCGAGGCGATGCTGGCCGAGGCGGGCGCGCAGGATCTGGTGCTGGCGCTGGTCTCGGGCGGCGGGTCGGCGCTGCTGCCGGCGCCGGTCGCGGGCGTGAGCCTGGAGGACAAGGCCGAAGCCAGCCGCCTGATGCTGGGCGCGGGGCTGGACATCACGGCGATGAACAGCGTGCGTCAGCATTTGTCGCGGCTGAAGGGCGGCGGGCTGTTGCGCGCCGCCGCACCGGCGCGGGTGGTGGCGCTGATCCTGTCGGACGTGATCGGCGACGACCTGCGGGTGATCGCCTCGGGCCAGACGGCGGCGCCGATCGCTTCGCGCGCGGCCGTGCGCCGGATGTTGCAAGACCGGGAGCTGTGGGACCGGATGCCCAAACCGGTGCGTGCCGCGCTTGAGCGGGCCGAACCCGCGCAGCCCTTGCCCGAGGCCGAGAACCGGCTGATCGGATCGAATGCGGTATCGTTGCAGGCCATGGCGCGGGATTCGGGCGGGGCGATCTGGGATGCGTCGCTGTGCGGCGATGTCGAGACGGCCGCCGCGGCGGTGGCCGCGCGGATGCGCGCCGCCGCGCCGGGGCGGGTCGTGGCCCTTTGCGGCGGCGAAACGACGGTGACGTTGCGCGGCAAGGGCCGCGGCGGGCGCAATCAGGAACTGGCCCTGCGCGTGGCGCGGCACATGGAAGGCGTCGCGCGGCCTTGGGTCGTTCTGTCAGGGGGCACCGATGGCCGCGACGGCCCGACCGAGGCTGCGGGCGGTCTCGTCGATGGCGGCACGCTGGAGCGCATCGCCGCGGCAGGCGGCGACGTGGCGGCGCTGCTGGCAAACAACGATTCGAACCGGGCGCTGTCACTGGCCGGGGATCTGCTGATCACGGGCGGGACCGGGACCAACGTGGCCGATGTCCAGATCGTGATCCTGGGATAGGCTGGCGCGCGGTGGGCCGCCGCAGCGACAAGCGCGCTCTTTCCCCATCGCGCAAGCTTGTGTATCAGGCGGCAGAGACGAAATTCGGAGGACAAGCGATGCGCCGTGTTGTGGTGACGGGACTGGGGATGGTCACGCCTTTGGCCTGCGGGGTCGAGGCGACCTGGACGCGGCTGCTGGCGGGGCAGTCGGGCGCCGGGACGATCAAACGCTTTGACGCCTCGCATCTGGCGACGACCTATGCCTGCGAGATCCCGCTGGGCGATGGCAGCGAGGGAACCTTCAACCCCGATGACTGGATGGAACCCAAGGAGCGCCGCAAGGTGGATGAGTTCATCCTCTATGGCATGGCCGCCGCGCAGCAAGCCATCGAGGACGCGGCATGGCGCCCGGCGGACGAGGAAAGCCGACAGCGCACCGGCGTGATGATCGGTTCGGGAATCGGCGGGCTGTCGTCGATCGCGGAAACGGCGGTGCTGATCCGCGAGCGCGGGCCCAAGCGGGTTTCGCCCTTCTTCATCCCCGGTGCGCTGATCAACCTGATTTCCGGCCAGGTCAGCATCCGCTACGGCTTCAAGGGGCCGAATCATGCGGTGGTGACGGCCTGTTCCACCGGCGCGCATGCCATCGGCGACGCCGCGCGGCTGATCGCGCTGGACGATGCCGATGTCATGGTGGCCGGCGGTGCCGAAAGCCCGATCAGCGAAATCGGCATTGCCGGGTTCAACGCCTGCAAGGCGCTTTCGACCAAGCGCGGCGACGATCCGGCCAGGGCCAGCCGCCCCTATGACGCCGACCGCGACGGCTTTGTCATGGGCGAGGGCGCGGGCGTCGTCGTGCTGGAAGAATACGAACATGCCCGCGCGCGCGGCGCGACCATCTATGCCGAAGTGCTGGGATACGGGCTTTCGGGCGACGCCTATCACATCACCGCCCCGTCCGAGGATGGCGATGGCGGGTATCGTTCGATGGCGGCCGCTCTGAAACGCGCAAAGCTGACACCGGCGGATGTGGATTACATCAACGCGCACGGCACATCGACCATGGCCGACACGATCGAACTGGGCGCGGTCGAGCGGCTGATGGGCGATGCCGCGGCGCAGGCCACGATGTCGTCGACCAAGTCGTCGATCGGCCATCTTCTGGGTGCGGCCGGCGCGGTCGAGGCGATCTTTTGCATGCTGGCGATCCGTGACCAGATCGCGCCACCGACGATCAACCTGGACAATCCGGCCGTCACCTCCACCCTGGACCTGGCCGCCAATGCCGCGCGCGCCCGCAAAATCGACGTCGCGCTGTCGAACTCGTTCGGCTTTGGCGGCACCAATGCCAGCCTGGTCCTGGGCAAGGTCCGCGATTGATGTTTCGCCATGTCGCCGCCAACGGGATGACCCTGCTGATCGTGGGCCTTTTGCTGCTGGCCGCGATCATGACGATGGGCCAGCGCGTCTTTCAGTCGGAGGGACCTTTGGAGCAGGCGATCTGCCTGCGGGTCGAACCCGGCGCGACCTTGCGCGGCGTGACGCGCACGCTTGAGGACGAGGGCGCGATTCGCAACGCCATGATCTTTCGGATCGGCGCCCAATATACCGAGCGCGACAACCAGTTGCGATTCGGCTCGTATCTGGTGGGGCCGGGCGCGTCGATGGATGAGATTCTGGACATCATCACCAGTGGCGGCGCCTCGACCTGCGGGACCGAGGTTGTCCTGCGCATCGGCGTGACCGAGGCCGAATACCGGGTGCGCGAGCTCGATCCGCAGACCGACCGGTTCGAGGAGGTTCTGACGCATCCGCTGGACGACGAGGATTTTCCCGAAGCCTATGACGAGGTTGCCGAAAGGGCCGACACGCGCTTTCGCATCACCATCGCCGAGGGCGCAACCAGCTGGCAGGTCTGGAACGCGCTGACCCAGGCGGAATTCCTGAGCGGCGATCTGCCCGACGTGCCGGACGAGGGGACGCTGGCAACCGAAAGCTATGAGCTCAGCCGCGGCGCCGAGCGATCGGCCCTGGTCGAGGAGATGCAGGAACGGCAAGCGGCGATCCTGGCCGATGCCTGGGAAAACCGCGCGCCGGATCTGCCGCTGGACAGCCCCGACGAGGCGCTGATCCTGGCGTCCATCGTCGAAAAGGAAACCGGCCAGCCTGAAGAACGCCGGCAGGTCGCCAGCGTGTTCATCAACCGCCTGCGCCTGCCCATGCGGTTGCAGACGGACCCGACCGTGATCTATGGCATCACGCGCGGCGAGCGAAGCCTGGGGCGCGGTCTGCGGCGTTCGGAACTTGATGCCGAAACGCCCTACAACACCTACCGGATCGAGGGGCTGCCGCCGACGCCGATCGCCAATCCCGGCCGGGCCAGCATCGAGGCGGCGCTGAACCCTGATGAGACCGAGTATCTGTATTTCGTGGCCGATGGCACGGGCGGGCATGCCTTTGCCACCAACCTGGCCGACCACAACCGCAATGTCGCGCGTTGGCGGGCGATCGAGGCCGAGTTAGAACAAGAGCGAGATCAATAGATTGCGGCCTGTTGTTCACGCGGAACATGGCATTTGAAGGATTTCCGCGGCACAACCGGCGCGCGATTGGGTTGACTTTGCGCACGTTCTGATGTAGCCATTTGGGCAAGCTGGAAGAATTGGGCAAGCGGCACGGGGTCAACCCCGCGCCGCTTTTCCTTTTCGCTCGTGCGGGGCGGCAGGGCAACAGGCTGACTACATGACAAATGACAATCCCCGCCAGGGGGAGGCAGGCGCACCGGACATCGTTGCGGTGGCGGAATGGCATCTGGGCGAGACATCCCGGGCGCTGCGCGTGGCAATCACGGATATCGAGGCCGGCCGGTTCGGCACGGTGAAAGAGCTGGGCAGCACCATCAGCGCCCTGCGCAAGGCATTGGAGGCGGTTTTCAGTGAGCGGGCAAAACTTGAACGGATCGGCACAGCAAACGGTGGCGATGCCACGGCCATGGATCTTGGCGCGGCGCGGGCGGAAATCCGACGCCGAATGGATCGCCTGCGCGCCAGTGGCAACCCAGGAGAGGTTCCTGGAAAGCCTGAGTGACGCGGCGTTGCTGGCCTTGCCGTGGTTGTTCGAATTCTGGGCAATGCCACATCAACTTCCGCCGGTAAGGCCAAGAAAGGATTGGAGAACATGGGTCTGCATGGGCGGGCGCGGCGCGGGCAAGACCCGTGCCGGCGCGGAATGGGTGCGCGCCATGGTCGAAGGAGACAGGCCAGCCGATGCGGGGCGCGCGCGGCGCGTGGCGCTGGTGGGGGAAACCCATGACCAGGTCCGCGAGGTGATGATCTTTGGCGACAGCGGGATCATGGCCTGCACCCCGCCCGACCGCCGCCCGCGCTGGGAAGCGACGCGCCGCCGCCTGGTCTGGCCCAACGGCGCCGTCGCCCATGCGATTTCGGCCCATGAGCCCGAGGCGCTGCGCGGCCCGCAATTCGACCTGGCCTGGGCCGATGAACTGGCGAAATGGAAAAAGGCCGATGCGGTCTGGGACATGCTGCAATTCGCGCTGCGCCTTGGCCCGCATCCGCAGCAGATCGTGACGACGACGCCGCGCGCGCAGGCGACCCTCAAGTCCATCCTGGCGCGCGACAGCACGGTTCTGACACAGGCGCCGACGCGCGCGAACCGGGCCTGGCTGGCACAATCGTTTCTGGAGGAGGTCGAAAACCGCTATGCGGGCACCCGGCTCGGCCGGCAGGAGCTGGACGGACAATTGCTGGAGGATGCCGAGGGAACCCTGTTTCCCGAACGGCTGATCGACTCGGTCCGCACAGCGTCTGCGCCGGCCTTCAGCCGCGTGGTTGTCGGGCTGGATCCGGCGGTGACGGGGCATGCGGGCTCGGACCTTTGCGGCATCGTCGTCGGTGTCGTGACCGACGGCCCGGTGCGGGATTGGGGCGCCTGGGTGCTGGAGGATGCCTCGATCCGCGCGCCCAGCCCCACGGACTGGGCCCGCGCCGCGCTCGATGCGATGGCCCGCCACGGGGCCGACCAACTGATCGCCGAGGTCAACCAGGGCGGGGACCTGGTCGCCAGCGTGCTGCGCCAGATCGATCCGCTGGTGCCGGTCAAGGCGGTGCGCGCGGCGCGCGGCAAGGTGGCGCGCGCCGAGCCGGTTGCCGCGCTGTATGAACAGGGGCGGGTCAGGCACCTGCCGGGGCTGGGCGCGCTTGAGGAAGAGATGGCGCAGATGACCGCGCAGGGGTTTCGCGGGATGGGCAGCCCCGACCGGGTCGATGCTCTGGTCTGGGCGTTGCATGCCGCGATCATCGAACCCGCCGCGCGGTGGCGACGCCCCGCCATCCGCGCGCTGTAAGCGGGTTGACCCCGCGGCTGCGCGGTCAGCCCTGGCAGACCGGCAGGCTGCGGGTAAAGGCGGCCACGTCCTCGCGTTTGGACGGGTCGCGCAGGGGTGGCCAATCGGCGGCCACGCCGCCGCGTCCGCTGGCGACGACCCCGTCGCGGGTCACGGCCGCCGCCGCGATCCGCGTCGCGCAGCGCAGGTTGGTCGCCCCGTCGTAAAGCCCGTCCGGATCGGACAGGTCGCAGTCGTGGTGGCGGGCGGTTGCGGGCGAAATCTGCAACAGCCCCTGATACCGCCCGCCAGCGCCCGCCGCGCGCGGGTTCCAGGTGCTTTCATACCGGGCCAGCCCCGAAAAGAGTGCGATCCAGAATGCCGCGCGCCCCTCGGTATCCGCGTCGGCATAGCCGGGGCAGAATGTATCGGCATCGACGGGTGTGATGGCCAGCATCCGGGCGCCATCGCGCAGCAGCGCCTGCATCATCGCCGTATTCCAGCTTTCCGATTCCTGGCGGTGGTCCCAGCGCGCGGCGATTTCGATTGGCGGCTGGGCCGTCGACGGCTGGCAGGCGGAAAGCAGCAAGACGAGGAACAGGATGTGGCGCATGGCGGCTTCCGGTATCGGTTGTGTGTTGGTGCCATGGCCCGGTTCCCGATTGCTGGCAAGATTGGATTCGCGATTGGCCAACGCAAGGCGGCGCGGTCGGCGGTTGCCCGCCGGTCGGGCGGGGGAAAAACGCTTTCCTCTGGCGCAAAGGCGCATTAGAACCGCAGCCGCAGATTGAAGGAGCCGCGAACCCATGCTCGATCTCAGTTTCGAATCGCCTCGCCCCAAGACCATTGCCGGTGCCACCGGCGACTGGGAGCTGGTCATCGGGATGGAGATCCATGCCCAGGTGTCGAGCCTGGCAAAACTGTTTTCCGGCGCCTCGACCGCGTTCGGGGCCGAGCCCAATTCCAATGTGTCGTTCGTCGATGCGGCGATGCCGGGGATGTTGCCGGTGGTCAACGAATTCTGCATCGAGCAGGCCGTGCGCACGGGGCTTGGGCTGAAGGCACGGATCAACCTGGTGTCCGCCTTTGACCGCAAGAATTATTTCTATCCCGATCTGCCGCAGGGCTACCAGATCAGCCAGCTTTATCATCCGCTTGTCGGCGAGGGCGAGGTTCTGGTCGAGATGGGGCCGGGCGTGGCGCGGCGCGTGCGTATCGAGCGTATTCATGTCGAACAGGATGCGGGCAAGTCGATCCATGACATGGACCCGACCATGTCCTTTGTCGACCTGAACCGCACCGGCGTCGCGCTGATGGAGATCGTCAGCCGCCCCGACATCCGCGGCCCCGAAGAGGCCGCGGCCTATGTGGTCAAGCTGCGCCAGATCCTGCGGTATCTGGGCACCTGCGATGGCAACATGCAAAACGGCAACCTGCGCGCGGATGTGAACGTGTCGGTCTGTCGGCCGGGCCAATACGAGAAATGGCAGGAAACCGGCGATTTCGGCCATCTGGGCACGCGCTGCGAGATCAAGAACATGAACTCGATGCGGTTCATCCAGCAAGCGATCGACCACGAGGCCCGGCGCCAGATCGCGATCCTGGAGGATGGCGGCCGCGTCGATCAGGAGACCCGCCTTTACGACCCCGACAAGGGCGAGACGCGGTCGATGCGCTCCAAGGAAGAGGCGCATGATTATCGCTATTTCCCGTGCCCCGACCTGTTGCCGCTGGAGATCGAGCAGGGTTGGGTGGACGATATCGCCGCCGCGATGCCCGAGCTGCCCGATGCCCGCAAGGCCCGCTACATGGCCGATTTCGGGCTGACGGATTACGACGCCTCGGTCCTGACCTCGGAAAAGGAAAACGCCGAGTTTTTCGAGGCCGTGGCACGGGGCCGCGACGGCAAGACCGCCGCGAACTGGGTCATCAACGAATTGTTCGGCCGCCTCAACAAGGAGGGGCTGGCAATTGCCGACAGCCCGGTTTCTGCCGGGCAGCTGGGCGGGGTGCTGGACCTGCTGGCCGATCAGACGATTTCGGGCAAGATCGCCAAGGATCTGTTCGAAATCCTCTGGACCGAGGGCGGCGATCCGGCCAAGATCGTCGAAGAACGCGGCATGAAGCAGGTTACCGACACCGGTGCCATCGAAGCGGCCGTGGACGAGATCATCGCCGCCAACCCGGCACAGGTGGAAAAGGCCAAGCAGAACCCCAAGCTGGCCGGCTGGTTCGTGGGGCAGGTGATGAAGGCAACGGGCGGCAAGGCCAATCCGGCCGCCGTCAATGCGCTGGTCAGCGCGAAACTGGGACTGTAGGTTTGCCGACAAGCAGGGAGTGCGCGTGATGGTGAGGACGAGTGTGTTGGCCGCGATCCTGGCCGCGTCGATAGGTGCCGCCCCAACCGCCGCGCAGGAGGCGCCGGCCCTGACCTTCGCGCTTGGCGCCAACAGCTCGGGCTCGTTCGAGGGGTTCGCCGGATGGCGCGGGGCGCCGGTCTGGCACGGGTTTCAGCCCACGGTGGGCGCCTCGCTCAGCAATCGGGGCGAAGGCTGGGTCGGCGCCGGGCTGGCCTATACCTGGCGCGCCGCGCAGCAGCCGGGATTCTTGCGCGTCGCGGTCATGCCCGGACTTTACCGGCAGGGCAACGGGCGCAACCTGGGCGGGGCCATCGAATTCCGATCCAGCCTTGAGGTCGGACTGCGGCTGCGCAGCGGTGGCGAGGTGGCACTTGGCGTCGCGCATCGTTCGAATGCCGGGATCTACAACACCAATCCGGGGCTGAACACGGCCTATCTGGGCTATTCCATGCCGCTGGACTGAGGTCAGCCTGCCGCGCCGTTCACGCGCGACAGCGCCGCGGTCTCGCGGGCCAGGCGGGTGATGCCGTCCCAGTCGCCGTCCTTGACCATTTTTTCCGGCGCCACCCAACTGCCGCCCACGCAGGCGACGTTCGGCAGCGCCAGATAGTCCGACGCATTCGCCGGGCCGATCCCGCCGGTGGGGCAAAACCGCACGCGCGGCAAGGGCGAATGCCACGCCCGCAACAGCGCCGTTCCGCCCGCAGCCTGTGCCGGAAAGAATTTCAGCATTCGATAGCCGTCATCCAGCAGCGCCATCACCTCGCTGGCGGTCGCCGCGCCGGGCAAGAGCGGAAGCCCGCGCGCCACGCAGGCCGCAACCAGCGCGGGCGTCGCGCCGGGCGACACCGCGAAGGCCGCGCCCGCCGCCTGCGCGCGGGCCGCGTCATGGCCCCCCAGCACCGTGCCCGCACCGACGATCGCGCCGGGCACATCGGCAATCGCGGCGATGGCCTCCAGCGCGGCGGGGGTGCGCAAAGTCACCTCCAGCACCGGCAAGCCGCCCGCGACCAGCGCTTGCGCCAGCGGCGCGGCATGGCGGGGGTCGTCGATCACCAGAACCGGGATCACCGGCGCGCGGCGGCACAGCGCCAGCATGGCATGGCTTTGCAGGGCAGGGGTCATCGGCATTCGACGGCTTTCGGTTTGGAAGTCGGGCGTCGATGGTGCGGGCAGCGGCGGCGAAAGGCAAGGCTCAGACCACGGTGTCGCGCGCGACCTCGGTCACCAGCCAGTCGCGGAACTGCGTCACCGCGCGCTTGGGCGTCTGGCCGGGTGCGGGTTCGGGTTCGACGAAGTAATAGCCAAAGCCGCTGGGCTGATCCTCGGCCAGGGGAACCAGCGCGCCGCTGTCCAGCTCGGGCTGGATCAGGAACGCGGGCAACAGCGCCACGCCCATGCCCGCCGCCGCCGCCTGGGCCAGCGTGGCGACCTGTTCGAACCGCATCAGCGGGGCCTGGGCACTGCCGGCCAAGCCTTGGCGCGCGCGCCAGTCCGACCAGGCCTGCGGGCGCGAGGCCAGCGCCAGAACCGGCAGATCCGCCAGCCCGCGCCCACGCGCGGCCTGCGCGGCCAGCGACGGTGCCGCGACCGGCATCACCCGTTCCAGCATCAGTTGCGTGATCCGTGCGCCGGGCCAGTCGCCCCGGCCGGAATGGATGGCGGCATCCATCCCCTCGGCGGCCAGGTCGAACTGGCCGATTCGGGTGGCGAATTGCAGCGTGATTTCCGGGTGCCGGCGCACGAAGGCGGGAATGCGCGGCATCAGCCAGCGCGTGCCGAAGGTTGGCAGGATCGCCAGCTTGAGGCCCTTTTCCGGGGTCTGGCCCAGGGCCTCAAGCGCGCCCTGGCTCAGCAGCTCCAGCGCCGCGCGGGCGCGCCGGGCATAGGCGCGCCCGGCCTCGGTCAGGGTGGTGCGGGGGGCATCGCGGTCGATCAGGGTGGCACCCAGTTGCCCTTCGAGGGTGGCAACCTGGCGCGAGATCGCGCCTTGCGTCAGCGACAGATCGCGCGCGGCGGCGGTGAACGACCCGGTGCGCGCGACCGCGTCGAAGGCCAGAAGCGCCGAGGTGGATGGCAAGAGCCGGCGTTGCATGGCTATTCCCTTTGGTAATGGACCCATGCTGATTTATCGGTTTTTTGCGCCAATGTCTCATGCTATTGCCGCGCCACAGTTTGAATTTGAAACAACCAGCGAAAGGTTGCCACCATGAGCGAACGCCCCACCCTCAAGGCCAAGGACGCCCCCAATCTGAGCACGTTCCAGTGGGACGACGCGCTGCGCCTCGAAGGCCAGTTGAGCGAGGACGAGCGGATGCTGCGCAATGCCGCGCATGAATTCGCGCAATCGACGCTTCAGCCGCGCGTGATCGCCGCCTATCGCGAAGAGAAAAGCGACCCGGAGGTGTTTCGCCTGATGGGCGAGGCGGGGCTTCTGGGCACCACCATCCCCGAGGAATACGGCGGTCTGGGCGCGGGTTATGTCACCTATGGGCTGGTCGCGCGCGAGATCGAGCGCGTCGATTCGGGCTACCGGTCGATGATGTCGGTGCAGAGCTCGCTGGTGATGTATCCGATCTATGCCTATGGCAGCGAAGAGCAGCGCCAGAAATATCTGCCGGGCCTGGCCTCGGGCGAATTGATCGGCTGTTTCGGACTGACCGAACCGGATGCGGGGTCTGACCCGGCCGGCATGAAGACCCGTGCCGAAAAGACCGCCAATGGCTACCGGTTGACGGGGTCCAAGATGTGGATCTCGAACAGCCCGTTTGCCGATGTCTTTGTGGTCTGGGCCAAGTCGGATTCGCATGGCGGACGAATTCGCGGCTTCGTGCTGGACAAGGGTATGAAGGGGCTGTCGGCGCCCAAGATCGAGGGCAAGCTGTCGCTGCGCGCCTCGACCACCGGCGAGATCGTGATGGATGGCGTCGAGGTGGGCGAGGACGCGCTCTTGCCGCATGTCGAAGGGCTCAAGGGGCCGTTCGGCTGCCTCAATCGCGCGCGCTATGGCATCGCCTGGGGCGCGATGGGTGCGGCCGAGTTCTGCTGGCACGCCGCGCGCCAGTATGGCCTTGACCGCAAGCAGTTCGACAAACCGCTGGCGCAGACCCAGTTGTTCCAGAAGAAGCTGGCCGACATGCAGACCGAGATCACGCTGGGCCTGCACGCCGCGTTGCAGGTGGGCCGGTTGATGGACGAGGCCCAGGCCGCGCCCGAGATGATCAGCCTGATCAAGCGCAACAACTGCGGCAAGGCGCTGGACATTGCCCGCCAGGCCCGTGACATGCACGGCGGCAACGGCATCTCCGAGGAATATCAGGTGATCCGGCACATGCTGAACCTGGAAACGGTGAACACCTATGAGGGCACGCATGACGTGCACGCCCTGATCCTGGGCCGTGCCCAGACCGGGTTGCAGGCGTTCTTCTGAGGCAGCTCATCACGACCAAAACGGGCGCGGGGCCGGTTGGCCGCGCGCCCCTTCGCGTTCACAGGTCGAGATCGGCCCAGACCGGTGTGTGGTCGGACGGTTTGTCCCAGCCGCGCGGGCCGGTTTCGACCCAGGCGTCGCGCAGCCGGTCGGCGGCTTGCGGCGACAGCAGCAGATGGTCGATGCGGATGCCGTCATTGCGCGACCAGGCGCCAGCCTGGTAATCCCAGAAGCTGTAGATCCCGCTTTCGGGGTGGCGCAGGCGCACCGCGTCGTAAAAGCCCAGCGCCAGCAGCCGGCGAAAGGCCGCGCGGCTTTCGGGCAGGAACAGCGCATCCTTTGCCCAGGCTTCGGGGCGGGCGGCATCGTCGGGTTGCGGAATGACGTTGTAATCGCCGGCCAGGACCAGCGGCACCTCTTGCGTCAGAAGGGTCTTTGCATGGGCCTGCATCCGCGCCATCCAGGCCAGCTTGTAGTCGAATTTCGGCCCCGGCGCGGGGTTGCCGTTGGGCAGATAGAGGCCGCAGACCCTGAGCCCGCCGGCATCGCCCACCGTCGCCTCGATCCAGCGCGCCTGTTCGTCGCCATCGTCGCCGGGCAGGCCGCGGCGCACATCGGTCAACGGGGTGCGCGACAGGATCGCCACGCCGTTGAACCCCTTTTGCCCATGCGTTTCAAGGTGATAGCCGCGATCCTCGATCAGTGCGCGGGGCACGTTGGCGTCGATCGACTTGATTTCCTGCAACACCGCGACATCGGGTTTGCTTTCGTCCAGCCAGCGCGCCAGCACGTCGCCGCGCGCCTTGATCCCGTTGATGTTGAATGTGGCGATGCGCATTCTTTCCCCCTTGGCGCGGCCCGTTCGCGGCTCAGCCGTTGCCGCGCACGAAAAGCCCGGCGTCTTCGGCCGCGCGGCGCAGGGCGCGCGACTTGTTGACGGTTTCCTGCCATTCGGCCTCGGGGTCGCTGTCAAAGACCACGCCGCCCCCGGCCTGAATATACAGCACCTGATCCTTGATCACAGCGGTGCGCAGGGCGATGCACATGTCCATCTCGCCATTGGCCGAGAAATAGCCGATCCCGCCGCCATAGACGCCGCGCTTTTCGGGTTCCAGCTCGTCGATGATCTGCATCGCCCGGACCTTGGGCGCGCCCGAGACCGTGCCGGCGGGCAGCCCGGCCAGCAGCGCCGACAGCGCATCCTCGCCCTCGGCCAGTTCGCCGACCACGTTCGAGACGATATGCATCACGTGGCTGTAGCGTTCGATGATGAATTCCTCGGTCGGGCGCACGGTGCCGATGCGGGCCACGCGGCCCACGTCATTGCGGCCCAGATCCAGCAGCATCAGATGCTCGGCGCGTTCCTTTTCGTCGGCCAGCAGATCGGCCTCCAGCGCCTTGTCCTCTTCGGGCGTCGCGCCGCGGGGGCGGGTGCCGGCGATGGGGCGAATGGTCACCTCGCCGTCGCGCAGCCGCACAAGGATCTCGGGCGAGGCCCCGACGATGTGAAACCCGCCCATGTCGAAATAGAACAGGAAGGGCGAGGGGTTGGTGCGCCTGAGCGAGCGGTAGAGCGCGAAGGGCGGCAGCGGAAATTCCTGTGCCCAGCGCTGGCTGGGCACCACCTGAAAGATGTCGCCCGCGCGGATGTAGTCTTTCGCCTTTTCGACGGCGGCCAGATAATCGGCCTTGGCGATGTTCGAATGCGCCGCGCCGACCTGAGCGCTGCGCCCCAGCGCGCGGCCCATGCCCGGTGCCTCGCGCTCAAGGTCGCGCAACGCGTCCATGACCCGTTCGGCCGCCTGCGCATAGGCCGCGCGCGCCGACAGATCGGGGTCGTGCCAGGCCGGGGCGACCACCGTCACCTCGCCCTTGACGCCGTCCAGCACCGCGACCACCGAGGGCCGCATGAGCACGGCATCGGGCAGGTCCAGCGGGTCGGGGCGGGTGTCGGGCAGGTTTTCGACCAGCCGGATCATGTCATAGCCCAGATAGCCGAAAAGCCCGGCCGCAATCGGTGGCAGATCGGCGGGCATGTCGATGCGGCTTTCGGCCAGCAGCGCGCGCAGGGTTTCCAGCGGGTGACCGGGCAGGGGTTGGAAGGCCTCGGAATCGAAGCGGGCCTGCCGGTTGATCCGGCTTGTGCCGGCGCGGCATTGCCAGATCAGATCGGGTTTCATGCCGACGACCGAATAGCGCCCGCGCACCTCGCCGCCGGTCACTGATTCCAGCATGAAACTGTCGCGCCGGTTGCCGGCCAGTTTCAGCATCAGCGAGACCGGCGTGTCCAGATCGGCGGCCAGACGGGCATGGACCAGACCGTTTTCCCCCCGTGCCCAGCGGGCCTCGAACGTGGCAAAATCGGGTGAAAGCGACGCGGCGTCGGACACGTTCAAACCGGCCTTCAGGTCAGGGGAAATTGGTATGAACCGCGTCGATCGCGGCCTGGTTGAAGGAAATCCCGGCCTCTTGCTCGACCGCGCGGGCGAAGTATTCATAGACGTCCTGCGCCACGGCACCGCCGATCTGTTCGTCGATGGCCTGGACCAGGCGCCGGGTCTGTTCGTCCTCGGGGTCGGGCGCCCGGCGGTCGGTGACGACCGCCAGGTAGGCGCGCTCTTCCGAGACATGCACAACCGGATCGCCGGGTTCGGCGTCGAACACGGCATCCAGAAGCGTGCCGGGCAGATCGGGAAGCGAGTCGTTGCGCGTGACCTGTTCGAACCCGTCGACGGGCAACCCGGTTTCGTCGGCGAAGGCATCGACCCCCTGTTCGGCCAGATCGCCGCTGAGGGAGTCGGCACGCGCGCGCAGGGCCTCGTTGACCGCCTCGGCGCGGGCGCCGGCCTCGGCCTCGGCTCGCACCTCGTCCAGCGGGCGCGGCGCGGGCGGGGTCACCTCGTCAAGGCGCAGGGCGAAGACGCCGCCATCGGCCAGGGGGCGGATCTCGGGATAGTCGTCCTCGTCGACACGGGCGGCGGCCTCGCGGAATTCCTCATAGGCGGCGATGCCGTCGCTTGATCCCTCGGACCACTCGATCTGGCCCAGCTCCATATCGGTTTCGTCCGCCAGATCCTCAAGCGTGGCGCCCCCGGCCAGTAGATCCTCGAACGTGTCATGGGCATCGGCGATCTGGCGGCGGGCGCGATCGGCGGCCAGTTCGGTGCGCAATTCGTCCTCGACCTCTTCCAGCGGGGTCTCCTGCGCGCTCAGGATCGCGTTCATCCGAAACAGCGCCGGGCCGACCGGGCTGGGATGCGGACCGGTCACCGCGCCGGGTTCGTCCAGATCAAAGACGGCATCGCCGGCCTCGTCCAGACGCTCGCGGGTGACATCGCCCATGTCGGTGTCATCCAGCGACAGGCCGCGTTCCTCGACCAGATCCTCGAACGAGACCTCGCCCGCTTCAAGCCGGGTCATCGCCGCGCTGGCGGCCTCGGTGTCGGGGAACACCAGCCGTTCGACCAGACGCCGCTCGGGCTGGACATAGTCGGCGCGGCGGCTGTCATAGAGTTGGCGCAACGCCTCCTGGTCGATCTCGATCGTGTCCAGAACCATCTCGGGGGTGAGCCAGGCATAGGTGATGGACCGGGTTTCGGGGGCGGTAAAACGATCCTGATTGTCGTCATAATATGCGTCGACCGCCTCGGCGTCGGGCTCGGCGACGGCGGTGTCCAGATCCTCCTCGCTCAGGGTAAAGAGCGCGAAATCGTGGCGGCTGGCGTAGTAGTCGAGCAGCGCCTGGCGCATCGGTTCGGGGGTTTCGACCCCGCCCACGGTGGCCGATTGCAGGATGCCGCGGGCGGAATCGCGCCGCACCTGGGCCTCGAACTCGGACGGGGTCTGGCCGGCATTCTCCAGCGCGAAGCGATAGGTCTCGGCGTCGAAACTGCCGCCGGGGCCCTGAAAGGCGGAAATGCCGGTGATGGTGCGCTGCACGCTGGCATCGCCCGCCGAAACGCCGATGCGCCCGGCCTCGTGTTCCAGCGCGGCGCGGGTGACCAGTTGCGCGCGGACCTGCGAATCAAGCCCCATCGCCTGAAGCTCGCGGAACGGAACCGACTCGCCCAGTTCCTCTTCGATGGCGCGGATTTCCTGTTGCAGGGCGCGGGCATAATCGTCGGTCGAGATCTCGCGATCGCCGACCTGCCCGATCGAGCGCACCGTCTGGGTCAGGAAACCGTCGATGCCGAACCCGGCCAGCCCCACGACCAGGAGCGCCATCAGCACCCAGACGAGAATGTTTTGCGCGCTTTTCTTCCTGGCCATAGGCCCCTCTCTGGCTGGTCGGTTTCGAGCCTGTGTAAGGACAAGCGCGCGCCGGGGCAAGCGGTTGCGCGGGGGCGACGGGGCAGGGGGGCTGTCTGCCCCCCTCTTCGGCTGCGCCGAATTCACCCCCCGAGCGTATTTTCGGCAAGATGAAGGGCCGGGTCAGACCCCGGCGGCGAGGCGGGTCTTGCTGATGGCGTCGGCTTCCTTGCCATAGACCTCTTCGTAATGGTCGAACCCGGCCTCGACCCAGGCCGTGCCCTGGGTGGCGCTGGCCAGGGCCGACAGAAGATCGTCGCGCGCGGCGGCGGGCAGGGTGGCGCGAAACAGGTCCCAACCCCGAAAGCCGGGGTCGCGGTCGAACCCCAGGATCTGACCCTTGAGGCCCGAGACCAGCCCGACCAGCGCGCCCGACACGACCGAGGGCACATGGATATCCACCCGGTCGATGGCCTGCAGCAGCAAGGGCCCGGCCGCGGCAAGCGCGTCGCGCGTGCCCATCCGCCCGGCGGTGCGAAAGGCGTGGTCGGAGCTGTCGACCGGATGGTGCTTGCCGTCGGTCAGGGTCACGGCGATATCGACGACGCGAAACCCCATCGGGCCGCGTTCCATGGCGTCGCGCGCGCCCTCTTCGACGGCGGGAATATAATTGCGCGGCACCGCGCCGCCCTTGACCGTCTCATCGAAGCGAAAGCCGGTCCCGCGCGGCAGCGGCGCCACGCTCAGCGCGACATCGGCGAATTGCCCGGCGCCGCCCGACTGCTTGCGGTGGCGATAGCGGATGGTGGCCTGTCCGGCGATGGTCTCGCGCCAGCCGACGCGGGGCGCGCGCGTGTCCACGACCAGGCCGAAGTCGGCGTCGAGCATGGCAAGCACCCGGCGCAGATGCTGCGGACCCTGGACCTGCAACACCGGCTGTCCGGTCTCTTCCTCGGTGGTGAGGGCCAGGAAGGGGTCGGTCTCGGACAGACGTGCCAGGGCGGCGGACAGGCGCACCTCGTCGCGTTCGGATCCGGGGATCAGCACCCGCGCCAGCATTGGCGGCTGGCGCACCGCCCAGTCGGGCGTGGGCAAGAGCGCGGCGGCATCGGCCGGATGCCCCGCGCGCAGCTGATCGGACTTGACCGCCAGCGCCACCGCGCCGGGCGCCAGCGCGGTGCTGCCCAGCGCGCCGCCGCCGATGGCTTGCAGCGCGCCGAGCCCGGACCCGCCCAGCGGCTGGCCGGCGGCGATACCGGGCGCCAGCGCGCGAATCGCCACGACCTTGCCCAGATGCCTGCGCACCGTGGCCTGAAACGCCACCGCCAGCGGCGCGGTGCCGCCGGCATCGGCCAGACGGGCGCGCAGCGCGCCGCAGTCGGGGGTTTCGTGGCGCAGCGCCTTCATCAGGCGGGTGAGGCCGTTGGCGCGTTCGGCGGCGCCCAGGAAGGCCGGGATCAGCACGTTGTCGTGGGTTTCGCGGCTGGCGATGGCAAAGAGCGCGCCGGTGGCGGGCGCGCGATCCTCGATCAGCTGTTCGAGCAGCGCATCGTCATAGTCCGACATGTGTTCGAGCAGCGCGGCGCGCGCCTCGGCCTCGCGCTCGGCGACGGGGCCCGAGGGCAATTCGACGAGCGCCGATTGCTGCCCGTCGCGGTAGCGCCAGGCGCGTTCCGAGATCAGATCGACCGCGCCGATCACCTGTTCGCCCTCGCGTATCGGGATCTGGCGCAGCACGATGGTGTGGTTGGAATAGGCCTGAAGCTCGGACACGATGTCGCGCACGCGGGCCTCGGCGGTGTCCATGCGGTTGACGAACAGCAAACACGGCGTGCCCGAGGCCTCGATCGCGCGCAGATACGGCGCGCAGAGCATCGCCGCCGCCGGGTCGGGCGGCACCACCAGCACCGCCGCGTCCGAGGCCATCAGCGCGCCTTGCCCCAGAACCGCGCCTTCGGCGCCGCCGGGCAGATCGAGCGCGCACCATCGCTCGCCCAGATAGCCGAAGGTGGTCAGGGTGACGGGATCAAGGGTCTCGGTGGCGACCGCATCCCCGTCGAGCGCGGCCAGCTGCCGCACCAGTGTCGATTTGCCTGATTGCGAAGGCCCCAGAACCGTGATGCACCGCATGCGCGTGCCTCCCCCGTGGCTGATCGCCGGAATCGACCGGCGATGGCGCCACAGCGCAGGCGGCGCCTGCATCGCGGAATGATCGCGTGGGATTGACGCGACGTCAATGACCGGATCATTGGTGGGCCGGATTTGGCTTGACGCCTGACGTGGCGGTTGCGCACTCTTGCGCGGATGCCAAAGGCTTGATCGGGGGGCTGTCGATGATGGGGCGTCTGCCATGGCTGGTGGTGGTGGCCGGGCTGCTGCTGACGCCGGCCGCGGCCTTTGCCGACCGGATCGTGGCGCGCGTGTCGATCACCGATCAGCGCATGCATGTCTATCGCGATGGCGTCTTGCTGCACGAATGGCCGGTTTCGACCGCGCGGCCCGGCTGGATCACCCCGACAGGCGCCTGGACGGCGCAATGGCTGTCGCGCAACCATCGTTCCAGCCGCTACAACAACGCACCCATGCCGTTCTCGATCTTTTTCAACGGCCATTATGCCATTCACGGGACCGACCAGATCGGCCGCCTGGGCCAGCCCGCCAGTGCCGGTTGCGTGCGCCTGCATCCCGACAATGCGCGCCGGTTGTTCGGCATGGTCGCCGAGGAGGGCGCCGGGAACATGCGCGTCGTCGTGGTGCCGTGATCGGGTGAGTCCGGTGCGCAACAGGGCGGAGGGACGATCTGGGGGGTGGCTTTTTTCCCTACCCAATCTGTGGCGGTAACCCTATAGTCCCTGTGGAAAACCCGGTTGCCACCCCGAGGGAGAGGTCATGCGCTGTCCGTTTTGCGGAAATGTCGATACCCAGGTCAAGGACTCGCGCCCGGCCGAGGATCATGTCGCCATTCGCCGCCGCCGTTTCTGCCCCGCCTGTGGCGGCCGGTTCACGACCTATGAGCGCGTGCAACTGCGTGATCTGGTGGTGGTGAAGTCCTCGGGCCGGCGCGAGCCGTTCGACCGCGACAAGCTGGAACGCTCGGTCCGGATTGCGATGCAAAAGCGCCCGATCGAGCCCGAACGCATCGACCAGATGCTGTCGGGCATCGTGCGGCGGCTGGAATCGATGGGTGAGACCGACATCCCCTCGCGCACGATCGGCGAGATCGTGATGGAGACCCTGGCTCGGATCGACACCGTCGCCTATGTGCGCTTTGCCAGCGTTTACAAGAACTTCCAGGCGGCCGACGATTTCGACAAGTTCGTGTCCGAGCTGCGCCCACAGGGTGTCGCGGAAGACTGAGCCGGGGCGGCGCATGGCCCGTCGCGTCGGGCCTTCGGGGAACGCACAGGGGGCGAGGGGGGGGCGAGGCCGCGATGAGCAGCGAAGCCGACAGCCGGTTCATGCGCCTTGCGATCGCGCTGGGGCAACGCGGTCTGGGCCGGGTCTGGCCCAACCCGGCGGTGGGTTGCGTGATCGTGCGCGACGGTGTCATCGTCGGGCGCGGATGGACGCAACCGGGCGGCCGGCCCCATGCAGAGGTGGTCGCGCTGGCGCAGGCGGGACCGGCCGCGCGGGGCGCGACGGCCTATGTCAGTCTGGAGCCCTGCGCCCATACCGGCAAGACGCCGCCCTGTGCCGGCGCGCTGGCCGCGTCGGGGGTGGCGCGGGTCGTCACCGCGCTGACCGATCCCGATCCGCGTGTGACCGGGAAAGGTCACATGATGCTGCGCGCGGCCGGCATCGACGTTGTCGAAGGGGTCGAGCGCGCGGCGGCGGCGCAGGCAAACGCCGGGTTCCTGATGAGGGTCCGCCACGGCCGGCCCTTTGTCACGCTGAAGCTTGCGCAGACGCTGGACGGGCGAATCGCCACCGCCTCGGGGGCGAGCCGCTGGATTACCGGACCCCAGGCGCGACGGCGCGTGCACCTGATGCGGGCGGCACATGACGCGGTGATGGTGGGGGCCGGAACGGCGCGCGCCGACGATCCCGATTTGCGCGTGCGCGAACTGGGCGTGGCGCACCAGCCGCTGCGCCTGGTGGCCGACAGCCGGCTGGGTGTCAGCGCGACAAGCCGGCTGGCGCGGTCGGCGCATGAAAGCCCGGTCTGGATGCTGCACGGCCCGCAGGCCCCGGCCTCGGCGCGGGGCGACTGGCATTGCGCGGGTGCCGAACTGGTGCCCTGCGCGCTGGACGGAATGGGGCGGCTGGACATGGCCGATGCCTTGCGGCAACTGGGCGCGCGCGGCCTGACGCGGCTGTTTTGCGAAGGCGGCGGCGGCCTGGCGGCAAGCCTGATGGGTGCGGGGCTAATCGACGATCTGGTGGTGTTCAGCGCCGGGCATGTCTTTGGTGCCGACGGCACCGCCGCGCTGGGCGCGCTGGGGATCACCGGAATCGGCCCGCATCCGTTCGAACTGGTCGGAATGCAGCGATGCGGGGCGGATCTGATGCATCATTGGCGCCGTTCCGATATGCTGATGGATTTGTTGACGAAACGGTAACCAGCCATGCGTTCTGCCGGGAAAATCACCCCCTTGGGTCAAAGATTTGCCACATAACGGAAACATACCCATGCGCATGGCGAGTTGATTTCTGGGCCGATCCACCCCAGATATGGGCTTGTCCGGTGCGCGTGCCACGCAATGCGCCCCGTGTGGAAGATTTGAGGTAGGTTCATGGCAGTCGAAACAAACAGGTATCCGGTCTTGCCGCTGCGCGACATGGTGGTGTTCCCGCACATGATCGTGCCGCTATTCGTAGGGCGCGACAAATCCGTGCGCGCGCTGGAGACCGTGATGCGCGAGGACGGGCAGATCCTGCTTGTCACCCAGATCGATCACGCCGCCGAGGATCCGGGTCCCGAAGGCATGTATCGGGTCGGGGTGCTGGCGAGTGTGCTGCAACTTCTGAAGCTGCCCGACGGCACCGTCAAGGTTCTGGTCGAGGGCAAGACCCGCGTCTCGCTGGAACGCTTTGTCGACAACGACCAGCATTTCGAGGCCGAGGCGCGCGAACTGACGCAAGACCTGGGCGACGAGGCGGCGGTGACCGCGCTGGTGCGCTCGGTCTCGGACGATTTCGAGCGCTATGCAAAGATCCGGCGCAATGTCCCCGATGAGGCGCTGGCCGCCATCGCCGATGCCGCCGACCCCGGCAAGCTGGCCGATCTGGCGTCCGGGCACCTGGGCATCGAGGTCGGGCACAAGCAGGATCTGCTGGAAACCCTGCGCGTCGATCAGCGTCTGGAAAAGGTCTATTCCCTGATGCAGGGCGAGATTTCGGTCCTGCAGGTCGAACGCAAGATCAAGAGCCGCGTCAAGAACCAGATGGAGCGCACCCAGCGCGAATACTATCTGAATGAGCAGATGAAGGCCATTCAGAAGGAGCTGGGCGACGGCGAGGACGGCCAGAACGAGATCGGCGAGCTGGAGGCGCGGATCGCCGCGACCAAGTTCACCAAGGAAGCGCGCGAAAAGGCCAATGCCGAGCTGAAGAAGCTGAAATCCATGTCGCCGATGTCGGCCGAGGCCACGGTGGTGCGCAACTACCTGGATTGGCTGCTGTCGTTGCCCTGGGGCAAGAAAAGCCGCGTCAAGAAGGACTTGGGCCGCGCCCAGGACGTTCTGGATGCCGATCACTACAGCCTGGAAAAGGTCAAGGAACGCATCGTCGAATACCTGGCGGTGCAGGCGCGCTCGTCCAAGCTGCGCGGCCCGATCCTGTGTCTGGTCGGCCCGCCGGGCGTGGGCAAGACCAGCCTGGGCCGTTCGGTCGCGCGCGCAACCGGGCGCGAGTTCATCCGCATCAGCCTGGGCGGCGTGCGCGACGAATCGGAAATCCGCGGCCACCGGCGCACCTATATCGGCTCGATGCCGGGCAAGATCATCCAGGCGATGAAAAAGGCCAAGACGACCAACCCGTTGATCCTGCTGGACGAAATCGACAAGATGGGCCAGGATTTCAGGGGCGATCCGGCTGCGGCCATGCTGGAGGTGCTGGACCCCGAACAGAACGCCACCTTTGCCGACCACTATCTTGAGGTCGAATACGATCTGTCCAACGTGATGTTCATCACCACGGCCAACAGCTACAACATGCCCAGCCCGCTTCTGGACCGGATGGAGATCATCCCGCTGTCGGGCTATACCGAGGATGAAAAGGCCGAGATCGCGCGCCGGCACCTTTTGCCCAAGGCGATCAAGAACCACGGCCTGCGCAAGGGTGAACTGACGCTGTCGGATGATGCGCTGACCGCGATCGTGCGCCTCTATACCCGCGAGGCCGGGGTGCGCAATTTCGAACGCGAGTTGAACAAGCTGTCGCGCAAGGCGGTGACCAAGATCATCAAGGGCGAGGCCAAGAGCGTTTCGATCAATGCCGACAATATCGGCGATTTCCTGGGTGTGCCGCGCTATCGCTTCGGCCTGGCCGAGAAAGAGGATCAGATCGGTGTCGTGACCGGGCTGGCCTGGACCCAGGTGGGCGGCGACCTGTTGCAGATCGAGGCGTTGAAGCTGCCCGGCAAGGGCCGCATGAAGACCACCGGCAAGCTGGGCGACGTGATGAAGGAATCGATCGAGGCTGCGGCCAGTTTCGTGCGCTCGGTCGCGCCCGAGATCGGCGTCAAGCCGCCGCGCTTCGACTTGATGGACATCCACGTCCACGTCCCCGAGGGCGCCACGCCCAAGGACGGGCCCAGCGCCGGGATCGCGATGGTCACGTCGATCGTGTCGGTGGTGACGGGCGTTCCGGTGCGCAAGGATGTCGCCATGACCGGCGAGGTCACCTTGCGCGGCAATGTCCTGGCGATCGGCGGGTTGAAGGAAAAGCTTCTGGCCGCGATGCGCGGTGGCATCACCAAGGTGCTGATCCCCGAAGAGAACGCCAAGGATCTGCCCGAGATCCCCGACAACGTGAAAGAGGGGCTCGAAATCGTGCCCGTCGCCAATGTCCGCGAGGTGTTGAAGCACGCGCTGGTGCGCATGCCCGAACCGATCGACTGGGACGCCGCCGCCGAGGAAGAGGCCGCGCAAGCCGCCCAGATCGCCCGGCGCGACGGCATCGCCGCCCGGACCGCGCACTGACGCCGGGGCGCCATGTCACGACCGAAAGACCCGCCCGCCACGGCGGGTCTTCCGCGTTTTCATGGCTCAGGCGTGGCGAAAAAGGTTGATCGCAAAGGCGATCAGGCTGGCCAGCACGATCAGTTCGGAGAGCATGATCACCGGGCCGAAGGTGGCCGGCGATACGGTCTCGGAAACGATCAGATACAGCACGATCAGCAACAGCAGCGCCCCGATCTGGAACAGCCAGAAATGCAGCTTTCCTGTCAGGGTCCGGCCCATGTCCGGGATCTGCCGATAGACCAGTCCGAATATGGCCATCAGCGTGAAGCCCAGCAGGTTGATATGTGCATGCACCGGCGCCAGCGTGTAATTGCTGGTCCCGCCCATATACATGCCGAACACGATGCCGATCAGCAGATAAAGCGAGCCTATGACCAGATAGGCGCGCGAATAGGGTATTGCCATTTATCTCCTCCCGCGTTCCGCCCGCGATCACGGGCGCGTGATCATAAGCCTGACGTCTGGATCGGCGAATAGGTTTTTCCTGCATTGTTCATTTTTTCATGCAGGTCGCGCACCGCCGTCACAGCCGCCTCCGGCCCACGCCCGGCCCCCGGAGCGATTTCCGTTGTATGCCCCCTTGCACCGCAGCGCCGGCGGCGCTAAAGGACAGCGCGTGGGGCGATTAGCTCAGCGGTAGAGCGCTTCGTTCACATCGAAGATGTCGGCGGTTCAAATCCGTCATCGCCCACCATCTTGCACCGGAATGATCAGAGTGCCGCCGCGCGTGGGCCGGTTCCTGCACGGCTCATCCCTTGCCGCGAACCCATCCTGATCCCGTGCCGACGTCCAACGAGACGTGATACGGCGCCCGGGGCACCTGCGCGCCGCGATCGTCGAAGACCAGAAACCACGCGCCCTTTCAAGGAGTTGCCGGTATCGGACAGCCATGTCAGGAAAAATGGTGCTGCGAGAGAGGATTGAACTCTCGACCTCTCCCTTACCAAGGGAGTGCTCTACCACTGAGCTACCGCAGCAATCGCTTCGGGCGGCTGGATAGACGCAAAACAGGTGCCGCGCAAGGGTTATCTGGACGGTTTTTCAACCATGCGCTAAGACGAGGACATGAAAGCGCCAAAGACATCCCGAACCCGATCCGACCGCCCCGCCGACCGCGTGCCCGATACCGCCGGTGCGGGTCGGGACGACCGGCTCAAGGCCGCGCTCAAGGCCAATCTGGCGCGGCGCAAGGCGCAGGCGCGGGCGCGCGCGCAGCCCGCCGAAGGCCGCACGAAAGGAGGGGCGGATCATGACTGATGCCCGGTTCGAAGAGGGGCAGGAGCGCCCCTTGCGGCTGATCGCCCGCGATGGCGAGGACCTCAAGGTGATCTCGGCGCTGGTGCAGGATTCGATCCTAGGCGGGGGCGATCTGCGCCATGACCGCCGCAAGCGGCGGTTTTCGCTGCTCATCAACCGGTTCCGCTGGGAAGATCGCGACGCGGCACGCACCGCGGGGCGCGCGTTCGAGCGCGTGCGCTCGGTGCTGGATTTCGGCGATGTCACGCGCGTCGCCCACCAGGGACTGGAGCGGCGCGACCGCGACACCGTCCTGTCGTTGCTGGCGCTGGCCTTCACGCCCGCAACGCCCGACGATCCGGCCAGTCCGGGCCGCGTCGTGCTGACATTCGCCGGGGACGGGGCGATCGCGCTCGACGTGGATTGCCTGGATGTCACCCTGGCCGATGTCACCCGGCCCTATATTGCCCCTTCGCGCCGCGCCCCCGAGCACGGCGCCGACTGACAGGACCCCGGAATGCCCGTTTTTCTTGACAGCCGTGACGACGGTTTCGACACGGCGGTGGCCGCCCTTCTGGGCGCCAAGCGCGAAGAGGCGCAGGATGTCGACGACGCCGTCGCGGCGATCATCGATGACGTGCGCCGGCGTGGCGACGCGGCGGTGATCGAATTGACCGAACGCTTCGACAGGCTGCGCCTGACGCCCGACACGCTGGCCTTCGGCGCGGACGAGATCGCGGCGGAATGCGCCAGGGTTTCGCCCGAGGACCGCGATGCGCTGGAACTCGCCGCCGAGCGCATCCGCGCCTATCACGTCCGCCAGCGCCCGCAGGACGCCCGCTGGACCGACCCCGACGGGGCCGGGCTGGGCTGGCGCTGGTCGCCGGTGGCGGCGGCGGGGCTGTATGTGCCGGGGGGGCTGGCCAGCTATCCGTCGTCGGTGCTGATGAACGCGATCCCGGCGCAGGTGGCCGGGGTCGAGCGGTTGGCGATCTGCGTGCCGACACCGGACGGCGCGGTCAATCCGCTGGTGCTGCTGGCCGCGCGGATCGCGGGGGTGGACACGGTCTATCGCATCGGCGGGGCGCAGGCGATCGCGGCGCTGGCCTGGGGGACCGAGACCATCGCGCCGGTCGACAAGATTACCGGGCCGGGCAATGCCTATGTCGCCGCGGCCAAGCGCCGGGTCTTCGGGCGGGTCGGGATCGACATGATCGCCGGGCCGTCCGAGATCCTGGTGATCGGCGATGGCACCGGCGATCCCGACTGGATCGCGCTGGACCTGTTGAGCCAGGCCGAGCATGACGAAAGCGCGCAGGCGGTGCTGATCACGACCTCGGCCGACGAGGCCCGCGCCGTTGCGGCGGCGGTGGAGGCCCGGCTGAAGACGCTGGCGCGACGCGCCATCGCCGGTGCCAGCTGGCGCGAGCATGGCGCCATCATCACCGTGCGCGATCTGGACGAGGCCGCGGATCTGTCGAACCGCTTTGCCCCCGAGCACCTGGAACTCAGCCTGGACGACCCCGAGGCCCTGTTGCCGCGTATCCGCCATGCCGGGGCGGTTTTCCTGGGGCATTGGACGCCCGAAGCGATCGGCGACTATGTCGGCGGGCCGAACCATGTGCTGCCGACCGCGCGTTCGGCGCGGTTCTCGTCAGGCCTGTCGGTGCTGGATTTCATGAAGCGCACCACCCTGGCCCGGATGACGCCGCAGGCCTTGCAGGCGATTGGCCCGTCGGCCGAACGGCTGGCGAAATCCGAGAGCCTTGAGGCCCATGGCCTGAGTGTGCGCGCGCGCCTTGATCGTCTGAACCGGCGCGGCGGCTGAGCCGGGCAGGGGGCGTTGCCCCCTCTTGGCCTGCGGCCAATTCACCCCCAGGATATTTTCAGACAGAAAATGGACAGGCGGCGGGTGGGGACTCAGTCGGTGTTGAGATCCTCGAACCGCCATCCCTGCCGGATCAGTTCGGCGATCAGGGGCGCGGGGGCCCAGAGGTCGGGGTCGAGGGGGGCGGCCTGGTCCATCATCCGGCGCAGGACCAGCGGGCCCAGCATGTCGGCCTCGGCCATCGGGCCGCCGCGCCAGTTGGGATAGCCCGCGCCCAGGACGGCGGCGATATCGAGATCCGAGGGACGCAGCGCGCGGCCCTCCTGCAGCAGGCGCGCCCCGGCATTGACCAGCGCGAGAAGGATCATCCGGTCAGGATCCAGCGGCAGTGCCGGTGCCGGTGCGGCCGGGTCCGAGGGCAGGTCGCGTGGCAGGAGGGCGGCGCCGGGCAGGATGCCGCAATCGCGCAGGGCCGCCGCCGGGACACCCAGGGCCACGAGGCGCTCGGCGGCCTGGCGCGCGGCGTGCAGCATCAGGGGCAGCAGCGCCGCGCCGGCCGCGCGCAGCGGCGTCAGATGCAGTGAGAGAAGAAGATCCGAGGCTTGGTTGACGGTCGCGGCCGTGGCCAGGTCATGCACCGCGATCTCGACCAGCCGGGGCATGCCCCCCGCCCCGCGCACCGGCGCCGGGACCAGCGACAGCGCCCGCTGCGGCTGCGCCAGTGGCGGTAGCGCGGCGTTCCAGACCAGAAGTGGGGCATCGCCGTCGATCTCCGCCTCGAGCCCCGGCGCAAGCGCGGCCGAGCACAGGGCGGCACGAACCCCGGTTTCGGACCCGAGATCGCGCGCGCCCGACACTCGGTCCCAGTCGGCATCGGCCTGGGCCTGGGTCAGGCGCCCGTCGGCGACGGCGGCCAGCTGCGCCTCGGCCACGGTTTCGAGCGCGGCACTGAGCCGGGCGGTGTCGGGCAGGACCAGAACGACCCGCGCGCCGCTGCGCAGCAGCGGCGGCACCAGAAGCGCGGCTTCGGCGCCGTCGAGCGCGGCCGCGATCGGGCCTGTTTCGGCCGGTGCGGCGGCAGCGGAATCGGCGGTGCGGGCCTCGGGCGTATCTAGGACGCGCCGCGCGGCCCGTGCCAGATGCGCCAGCGCCCGGGCCGTGGGATCGGTGGCGCAATCCTCGGCCAGGACGCTGTCGAGTTCGAGGGCCTGACCGGGCGGCAGCAGCTGGGCCGATTCGACGCTGTCGATGCGAAGGGATTCATGGCGGCGATGCGGCGGCAAGGTCGCGGGCAGCGCCGCCCGCGCCGCCGCGATGGCCGCGCGATAGGCGGCCGGATCGGCCAGGCCGGGGGCGGGATCGGTCGCGGGTGTCACCGCCAGCGCGCGGGCTTGCGCGATCGCGGCGGGCACCAGCGCCTCGGGTTCGATTCGGTCGATCAGCCCAGCCGCGGCCGTGGCCGGCAACGGCCCCTCGCGTGCAAGAAAGCCCAGCGCCGCCTCGGCGCCGAGGCGCCAAGCCAGCCGCACCGCGCCGTTTCCGGGTGGCAGCCGCGCCAGCCGGGTTTCGGGGAATTGCAGCACCGCCCGAGGATCGCCCAGACGCATCCGCGCGGCCAATGCCAGCGCCAGCCCCGCCGAGGTCACCCGGCCATGCAGGGCGCAAACCACCGGGCGCGGGCTGTCGGCGATCTTGTGGCAAAGCCGGTCCAGGGACGCCATCACCCCCGGCGCCGCCGCCGGGTCGGGGCCGGGCGGGGGCAGGTCGGCATAGGGACCGGCGCAGAAATCGGGGCCGCGCGCTGTCAGGACCAGCGCGCGCACGCCAGGGTCGTCCAGCGCCGTGGTCAGGGCGCGGTCCAGCGCATGCACCAGGTCCGGGGAAAAGCGATTCCCACCCGGCCCGGCCAAGGTAAGGATCGCGATGCCGTCCTGGGTGCGCCGCTGGACATAGTCATCCGCCGCGCCCGCCCCGCGCAGGGTGGCCGGGTTGCCTTGGGACGGCGCTGCCGGTGCGCCGGTTTCCTCGCGCAATGCCTCCTCCCTTGCCTGGTGGGGGCATTAGACGCATCCTGACCGGGTTTGGCAAGCGCCCGTGCGGGTTAGCGCGCGCAGTCGGCGCAAAACGGTGTTTCGGGTAACAGATCCAGCCGTTCGGGGGCGATCTCGGCGCCGCAGCGGGTGCAAAAGCCGTATTCGCCCGACTCGATGCGTTCAAGCGCGGCCTGGATCATCCGCGCCTCGTTCAGGCCGCCGCTTTCCATCGACGACAGCACCTCGTCGTTCTCGCGCTCGGTTGCCATCTCTTCCCAGTCCTTGCTGTCGTGCGAGCGCAGTTCGGCCTCGATGTCGTGGATGCGGGTGTCGAGTTCGTCGAGACGGGCCAGAAGCTGGGCCTTGCGCCGGTCGAGTTCGTCCTGGGGTAGGGTGGTCATGTCGTCCTCCTGCGTGGTGTGGTGTCATATCTAGGTGTCGGGGGCGGGGAATGCGATGATACAGGTCAAAAACACACATTCACAACTTGCAATATGATTGCGCTTGTCTATATTGACCCCAGCAACCAAGTGGAGCCTGCCAGATGACACCTGAAATCCATGCCTTCTTCGACGAAGATACCTTTACCGTAACCTATGTCGTGCGCGATCCGTCGTCATCCAAGGTGGCGGTGGTCGATTCGGTTCTCGA
This sequence comes from Rhodobacteraceae bacterium HLUCCA12, assembly GCA_001314715.1. Classification (GTDB taxonomy): domain Bacteria; phylum Pseudomonadota; class Alphaproteobacteria; order Rhodobacterales; family Rhodobacteraceae; genus Pararhodobacter. Next base: position 49,125 of record LJSV01000001.1, read on the forward strand.
TTTCGACTATGCCTCGGGGCGGACCGACACGCGTTCGGCCGATGCCGTCATCGCGTTCGTCAAGGACAAGGGCCTGGAGGTGGAATGGCTGCTGGAAACGCATGTCCATGCCGATCACCTGTCGGCCGCGCCCTATATCCAGCAACAGCTGGGCGGCAAGATCGCCATCGGCGAGAATATTCGCGTCGTTCAGGACACGTTCGGCAAGGTCTTCAACGAGGGCACCGAATTCCAGCGCGACGGGTCGCAATTCGATGCGCTGCTCAAGGAAGGCGACAGTTTCCACATCGGCCAGTTGCGCGGCGACGTGCTGCACACACCGGGGCATACCCCGGCCTGCCTGAGCTATGTCATCGGAGATGCGGCCTTTGTCGGCGATACGCTGTTCATGCCCGATTTCGGCACCGCGCGGTGTGACTTTCCCGGTGGCTCGGCCGAGGTGATGTGGGATTCGATCCAGAAGATCCTGGCGCTGCCGGATGAGACACGCATCTTTGTCGGGCATGACTACAAGGCCGAGGGGCGCGACCAATATGCATGGGAAACCACGGTCGGCGCGCAGAAGGCGATGAACAAGCATGTCGGCGAGGGCAAGTCCAAGGACGATTTCGTCCGCGCCCGCAACGAACGCGACGGGCAACTGGCAATGCCACGGCTGATCATTCCGTCGCTGCAGGTCAACATGCGGGCCGGCCAGATGCCCAAGGCCGAAGACAACGGCGTGAGCTATCTCAAGGTGCCGGTCAACGGCCTTTGATCACCGCGAACCCGCCTTGCGCCGCGCCTCGGGAGAGGGGGCGCGGCAACGCGGGCAAGACCTGACGATCTGACGACCCCGGAAGGGGCGACGACAACAAAACGGGAAGATGAACATGCAAGTGGATTGGATATGGGGCCTCGTCGGGGGCCTGATGATCGGTTCTGCCGCGGCGCTCTACCTTCTGGTCAATGGCCGGATCATGGGGGCGTCGGGTATCATCGGCGGTCTGGTGGACCGCTCGGGCTGGGGCACCTGGGCCGAACGGCTGGCCTTTGTGGCCGGGCTGGCGCTGGTGCCGGTGCTGCTGCTGCCGCTCTATGCGGTCGAGGTCAGCACGAATATCACCTCGAACCTGTGGGTGGTGATCGGTGCGGGCCTTCTGGTGGGCGTCGGCACGCGGCTGGCCAATGGCTGCACCTCGGGCCACGGGGTGTGCGGGATCTCGCGCTTTTCGCTGCGCGGAATGGGCGCGACGATCTTCTATCTTCTGGCCGGCGGCCTGTCGGTGGTTCTGTTCAAGCATCTGCTGGGGGTGATCTGATGTTTCGCAATGTTTTCGCATTTCTGGCCGGTGGATTGTTCGGTGCCGGGCTTCTGGTCTCGGGGATGACCAACACCGAGAAGGTTCAGGGCTGGCTTGACATCTTCGGTGACTGGGATCCGACCCTGGCCTTCGTCTTGGGCGGCGCGATCCTGCCGATGGCGGTCGCCTGGAACATCGCCGCGCGCCGGGCCCGCCCGGTATTGGGCGGCGAGATGCCGGGCAGGTCGTCGACGCAGATCGACCGCAACCTGGTGATCGGCTCGCTGATGTTCGGCGCCGGTTGGGGCATGGCCGGGCTTTGCCCCGGACCGGCGGTCGCGTCGATCGGTTGGGGCGGCGTCGGTGGTCTGGTCTTTCTGCTGGCGATGATCGCCGGTATGCTGGCCGCACCTGGCCTGCGTCGCAGGCTCGATCGCGCCGCAGCCGCGCTCGGCGGTCAGAACCCGCAACTTGGAGCATGAGGCAAGAAACCATGGAAATTCGTCCGCTTAACGACAGCTACGCCGTCTCGCCGCAGATCTCGGCACAGGACATGCCTGCCATTGCGCAGGCGGGGTTCTCGGTGGTGATTTGCAATCGCCCCGATGGCGAGGTCGGCCCCGACCACAAGGTTGCCGCGCTCAAGGCCGCGGCCGAGGCCGAGGGACTGGACTTTGTCGTCAATCCGGTGGTGCCGGGCGGGCTGACGATGGACAATGTCACGCTCCAGCGCGAGGCCATCGACAGCGCCGAACGCGACGGCAACAAGGTGCTGGCTTATTGCGCCTCGGGCAACCGCTCGTCGATCGTCTGGGCACTGGCCAATGCCGGGCGCCAGCCGACCGACAGCCTGATCGCGGCGGGGGCGCAATACGGCTATCAGACCGGCCAGTTCCGCGATCTGATCGACCGGCTTGCGGCCGAGTGACGCGCCGCTGAAACGCGCCGGGCGGCGATGACGGGGGCGGGCCGGACCCGCCCCGTTGTCGTTTGGGGAACCGACGCGCCGGCCTTTCCGGCCCCGCTACCGTGTCATCGGGCACCCCGGCCGCGCGGGCGTTCGGGGTCGGGCACGACCAGCCCGGCCGAAATCACCAGCTTCGCCGCGTCCTCGACCGTCATGTCCAGCAAGACGACCTCGGATTCCGGCACGAACAGCAGAAAGCCCGAGGTCGGGTTGGGCGTGGTCGGCAGAAAGACCGAGAGATGCTTTTCGGCACCCATGCTGGCCGCGATCTCGCCCTTGGCGTCGGTCGATACGAAGGCGATTGCCCATAGTCCGGGGCGCGGATACTGTACAAGACACGAGCGATTGAAGCTGGTCGAGGATTGCGCCAAAACGGTTTCGGCGATCTGCTTGATCGCATTATAGATCGTGCGCACCACCGGCATCCGGGCGACGATCACCTCGCTCCACTCGATCAGGCTGCGCCCGATCAACCCCTTGGCCAGCGCCCCCACGACCAGCGTGAACAGGATGAAGACCAGCACCCCGAGGCCGGGAAAGCTGATGTCCAGCAAGACATCGGGCAGCAACCGGCGCGGGATCAGGGGCACCACCTTGCTGTCGATGAATTCGACAACCGACACGATCAGCCAGACTGTCAGCACGGCGGGCGCGACCACCACAAGCCCGGTCAGGAACGAATTGCGCAAACTGGCAAGAAGCCCGCGTTTGTGCGGGCGGATCGGGCTGGACATGGGATGCTTCCGGCTATGGGGCGGGGACAGTCACACCCATGTAAAAGCGCCGTGCCCGCCGCGCAAGGGTCTGGTCTGGCTTACCGCATCGCCGCCAGTTCGCGGGCGACGGCCCCGGCCAGTCGCGCGTTGTTGCGCACCAATGCGATATTGGCCTTGAGCGAGCGCCCCTCGGTCAGCGTGACGATGCGGTCCAGCAGAAATGGCGTCACGTCCTTGGCCGCGATGCCCTGCGCGCGTGCCTCGTCGGTTGCGCGCGCGATCAGCGGCTCCAGCGTGGTGCGCGCGATCTCGTCGCCCAGCGGGATCGGGTTGGCCACCAGTTGCCCGCCGCCAAGCCCCAGAACCGCGCGCATCCGGTGCGACTGGGCGATCTGGGCGGCGCTGTCCATCCGCAACGGCGCCTTGAGCCCTGAATCGCGCGACCAGAAGGCGGGCAGGGCGTCTTGCCCGAAGGCGATGACCGGAACGCCCAGCGTTTCCAGAACCTCCAGCGTTTTTGGCAGATCGAGGATTGCCTTGGCCCCCGCCGCGACCACCGTCACGGGCGTTCGCGCCAGTTCGTGCAGATCGGCCGAGATGTCAAAGCTGGCTTCGGCGCCCCGATGAACGCCGCCGATGCCCCCGGTGGCAAATACATCGATCGAGGCCAGCGCGGCGCAGATCATGGTGGCGGCGACCGTCGTCGCGCCGGTGCGGCCCTGGGCCAGGCAGGCGGCCAGATCGGCGCGCGACAGTTTCATCGCATCCGTCGATTGCGCCAGCGCGCGCAGTTGAGCCGGCTCCAGCCCGATATGGATCGCGCCGGCCATCACCGCAATGGTCGCGGGCACCGCGCCGGCGGCGCGCACCTCGTCCTCGACCGTGGTGGCGGTGTCCAGGTTCTGCGGCCAGGGCATGCCGTGGGTGATGATGGTCGATTCCAGCGCGACGATGGCGCGGCCGGTGTCGCGCGCCTGCGCGACCTCGGGCGAAAAGACAAGCGGCGGATGGGTCATTGGCAGGGTCCGGTCTTCATGTGGTTTCACCGGCGACATGGTCGGCGGCGGCGTCCTGGGCGCGGGCAAGTGCCTCGGCCGGGGATTCGCCGCGCGATTCGGCCACCATATGCGCGGCCAGGAACGTATCACCCGCGCCGGTCACGCGCACCGCCCTGACCGCCCGCGCGGCGCGGGTCAGCGGTTCGCCGCCGGCGTGCAGGTCGGTGGCGTCGCGCGCCCCGTCGGTGACCAGCACCCGCGTCGCCCCCGCCGCGACCAGCGCGATTGCGGCGCTGCGGCTGTCCGAAAAGCGCGCACCGCCCAGGATGCAGGCCTCTTCCAGATTGACATAGAGCGTCGCGCGCGGATGGCGCATCAGCGGGCGCAGCCGGTCGGCCTTGCCCGGGCTTGCCGGGACGACATACAGATCGGCAGCTGAAAAAAGCGGCGACCGGGCGATCTCGGCCAACAGATCGACGGTCAGATTGCCGTCCAGCACGATCCGCCCGGCAAAGGGCGCCTGCGCGGACCCCAGCCGGCCATCGGCCAGCGGCCGCAGGATGGCATCGCCCGCGGCCTCAAGCGAATGGGCATCGGCGATGGCCGCGATCAGGCCGCTGTCATCCTCGATCGCCATGTAGCGGTCGGTGGACAGGGTGGCGCTGCGCCAGACATAGTGCATCACCAGACCCATCGCGCGGGCGCGGTCCATCAGTTCGTCCCCTTCGGGGTCGCGGCCGATGGCGGTCAGCAGGGCAGGACGCTGGTTCAGGCGCGCAAGCGTTACGGCGATGTTCATCACCACGCCCCCCGGCAGGCGCTGGATCGTGCCCGCCACATCCGCGCCCGGTGTCATCCTGCTTTCGGTCCGTCCGATCATGTCCCATAGGACGGAACCGATGCACAGGAAATCTGGCGTCATCGCGGTGCTCAGGCCTTTCGGAACCGGACGATCAGCGCGCGGTCCCCGGCATGGTCGGGATCGCGCGTCCGCGCGGCTTCGCCATAGATCGGCACCTCGCGCACCTCCAGCCCGGAAATGGCGTCGGCCATCGCATCCAGCGCCGGGCCAAAGCCGCGGTTGTCCCAGACCGCGGCATTGACCGACAGCGCGAAAAGCGCGCCGGGGGCGGCCACGTGCAGCAGCGGTGTCAGGCCTTCGGGGCCGACATGGCCGTGGGTGAAGGTGCCGGAACTGACCAGCCCGCCGTAGCCCGGCTGAAGATCCAGCGGCTGGGTGATGTCGGCCTGGTAGAGCGCGCGGTAAAGGCCCTTGTCGCGCGCGCGCTCCAGCATCTCGCCCGACAGATCGACGGCATCGATCGGGCCGTCAAAGCCCAGCCCGCGCAAAGCCGCGGCCAGCAGCCCGGTGCCCGCGCCGATGTCGAGAACCGGGCCGGTGCCGCCCCCTTCCATCCAGGCCGCGGCGACATGGGCGGGCAGCAGGTAGTCCATGCCCGCCGCGAAGTCGGAATCGTAACTGTCGGCCCAGCCGGCATAGAGTTGCAGGCAGGCCTCGGGGCCAGAGAGCGCGTAGGCGCCATTCAGATCTGCTTTTGTCATGGCGCCATGTTGGCCATGGCGGTGGCCGGAATACAAGAGCCCATCGTTTCGCGCCGGCCCGTGCCGGATTGACAGATATTCTAACAACTGTTAGAAACAATCCCGCCGGAGGAGGAACGCATATGCCCGAGCACAGGAAAACCCCGCAAAAGCTGCCGCAGGAAATCGCGCAATATCTGGCCGTTACGACCTATGTGGACCATGACGCGCCCGAGATTCGGCGCTATGTCGCCGAGGCGTTGTCGGGGCTGCCAGACACGGCCAGCGATACCGACAAGGCGATCCGGCTGTTCGAAGCGGTGCGCGATGGCCTGCGCTATGATCCCTACTCATTCGCTCTCGATGCCGAGGATTATCGCGCCAGCCGGATCGTGCGTCAGCAGTCGGGGTTTTGCGTGCCCAAGGCAATCTTGCTTGCCGCCTGCCTGCGCGCGGCGGGAATTCCGGCCGCGCTGGGCTTTGCCGATGTGCGCAACCATCTGAACACGCCCAAATTGTCCGAGCTGATGGGCACCGACGTGTTCATCTATCACGGCTATGTCCAGCTTTGGGCCGATGGCAAGACCTGGAAGGTCACGCCCGCCTTCAACATGGAATTGTGCGCGCGTTTCGGTGTCAAGCCGCTGGTGTTCGACGGGACCGCCGATGCGCTGTTTCACGAATACGATCAGGGGGGGCGCCAGCATATGGACTATATCAACGACCGTGGCCTGTTCGTCGACCTGCCGGCCGAGGAATTCCTGGCGACCTTTCGCAAGACCTATCCCAAACTTGAAGAATACAACCGCAACAAGCTACTGGAACAGGGCGCGGACGGGGTGGATGCCGGGTTCGCCGCCGGGGGTGCCGGGGCGTGAAATACCTCGAAGACTATCACACCGGGCAAGTGTTCCACCGCCAAAGCCGGCCGATGAGCGCCGAAGGCATCATGGACTTCGCCCGCGAATGGGATCCGCAGCGCCTGCATCTGGATGCCGACTTCGCCACCGCGATGCACGGAAGCCTGATCGCATCGGGCTTTCAGACGATGCTGCACGCGTTTCAGCCCTTCATGCACGATGTCTTTTCGCAGATGGAGAATATCGGCGGGCTGGGGCTGGACAACCTGCGCTGGCGGCGCCCGGTGCGCCCCGATGAAGTGCTGGATCTGAGCATGGAAATCACCGCCGTCACGCCGTCGCGCTCAAAGCCCGACCGCGGTGTTCTGGGCTATCGGATCAGCGCCCGCAACCCGGCCGGCGAAGAGGTGTTTTGCACCGATTGCGCCGTCATGATCCGACGCCGCCCCGCGCCCTGATCGCGCCCGCGCCACCGTTTCCAGGAGAGCCATCCATGTCCGACCGTTACGCCAAGTATGACCGCCTCAAGTTCGACTATCCCGCCGAGCGGGTCTTGCGGATCACCTTCGACAAGCCCGAAAGCTACAATTCCGTCGATGCCGCGACCCACACGCAGATGACCGACATGTGGATCGACATCGACCGCGACCCCGACATCAACGCGGTTCTGGTCACCGGCGCGGGCAAGGCGTTCTCGGCGGGCGGCGATTTCACCCTGATCGAGAACCTGACCGGCGATTTCGACACGGTCATGCGCACCTGGAAAGAGGCGAAAGACCTCGTCTACAACATCATCAACTGCAACAAGCCGATCATTTCGGCCATCAACGGCCCGGCGGCGGGCGCGGGGCTGGTCGTGGGTATCCTGGCCGACATCTCGATTGCCGGCAAACGCGCGCGTATCGTCGACGGGCATCCGCGCCTGGGGGTGGCGGCGGGCGATGTCGCGGCGATCATCTGGCCGCTTCTGTGCGGGATGGCCAAGGCCAAGTATTATCTGCTGACCTGCAAGCCGATGACCGGCGAAGAGGCCGAGCGCATCGGCCTGGTCTCGCTCTGTGTCGAGGATGACGACTTGCAGCGCATCGCGCTGGAAACGGCTGTCGATCTGGCCAACGGCGCACAAAGCGCGATCCGCTGGACCAAATACTCGCTGAACAACTGGTTGCGCCAGGCCGGGCCGACATTCGACACATCGACCGCACTGGAAATGCTGGGCTTCATGGGCGACGACGTGCGCGAGGGGCTGGCCTCGCACCGTGAAAAGCGCGCGCCCAATTTCCGCAAGGATTGCCCGCTTTAAGCGGCATCGCGACGACCCGAGGGGAGGGGGGACGACATGACCGACGACCCTGGCCCGGTGATCGCCACGACACGCGGCGCCACCGGCATCATCGAGCTGGCACGGCCCGACAAGTTCAACTGCCTGTCGGGGGCGGCCTTCACCGCCATTGACGCCGCCCGCGCCGGTTTTGAACAGGATCGCGCGGTGCGATCCATCCTGATCCGTGCGCAGGGCAAGCATTTCTGCACCGGCGCCGATCTTGACGAGGTTACACGCACCATTGCCGACCCGGCCGCGCTGGATCACTTTCTGGCGCATGGTATGGAAGTGCTGCAAGGGCTTGAGTCCAGCCCCTTGCCGGTCGTCGTCGCGGTGCAGGGCCTGTGCCTTGCCGGCGGGATCGAGCTGATGCTGGCCGCCGATGTGGCCTTTGCCGCGCAATCGGCGCAGTTCGGCGATCAGCATGCCCAGTTCGGCCTGATCCCCGGCTGGGGCGGCAGCCAGCGGCTGACCCGCGTCATGGGCCTGCGGCCGGCGCTGGATCTGATGTTCTCGGCGCAATGGCTGGGTGCCGAGGCCGCGCACGCGGCGGGGCTGGTCAACCATGTCGTGCCCGATGACGCGCTTCATGCGCGCGCGCTGGACTACTGCGACACGCTTGCGACGCGCTCGCGCACCGGGCTTGCCCGGATGAAACGGCTGGCGCGCGAGGGGCTCGATCTGTCGCTGACACAAGCCATGCGGCTGGAACGCGACGCAGCGGTGCAACATCTGCGCGGGCCCGACGTGGCCGAGGGGCTGGCGGCCTTTCGCGCCCGCCGGACACCGGATTTCAGGGAGTAGGAACGCCATGGATTTCAGCCTCAACGACGAACAACGCCAGATCTATGACTACGGCGGGCGGCTGGCGCAAAGCTTCGACAATGCCTATTGGCGCGACCATGCCCGCCGCCATGCCTATCCGCGCGCGATGTTCGAGCAGATCGCCGCCGACGGCTTTCTGGGCATGATGGTGCCCGAGGAATATGGCGGCTCGGGTCTGGGCATGCTTGAGATGGCGCTGTTCATGGAGGGGACGGGGAACCACGGCATCCCGCTTTTCTCGATGGTGGTGGGGCCGTGCATGTCGCTGTCGCATCTGGCCGCCCACGGGACCGAGTTTCACAAGTCCGAGCTGTTGCCGCGCGCCTGTCGTGGCGAGATCCAGTTCTGTTTTGCTATCACCGAGCCGGGCGCGGGGTCGAACGCGATCCGCATGGAGACGATGGCGCGGCGCAAGGGCAACCGCTTTGCGCTCAACGGCTCCAAGACCTTCATCACCGGGGCCGATGTGTCGGATTATTGCCTGGTCGTGGCGCGCACGCAAAAGCACACGGAGGTTGCGCGCAAGACCGACGGGTTCACCCTGTTTGCCGTCGATCTGAAGAAACCGGGCATCGACATGCAGCGCGTGCGCATCGCCGCGCCGCTGCCCGAGGAACAGTGGACACTTTTCTTCGACGAGGTCGATCTGGGCCCCGAGGATGTGGTCGGCGAGGTCGATGAGGGGTTCTCGATCCTCTTTGACACGCTCAACCCAGAACGGATCGTGGTGGGCGCGATGTGCTGCGGCGTCGGGCGCTGGGCGCTGGGCCAGGCGGTGGAATACGCGTCCGAACGCAATGTCTTTGGCCAGCCCATCGGCGCGCATCAAGGCGTGCAGCACCCCTTGGCCAAGGCACATGTCGCGGTCGAGAATGCCAGCCTGATGACCCGTCGCGCCGCGTGGGAATTCGATCAGGGCCTTGCGGCGGGCGCGTCGTCGAACATGGCGCGCTATGCCGGGGCCGAAGCCGGGATCGAGGCCGTCGATGCGGCCTTGCAGGCGCATGGCGGCTCTGGCTTTACCGAGGATACGGGCATCTACGAGATGTATCCCTTGATGCGTATTCTGCGCACCGCGCCGATCAACCGCGAACTGTGCCTGAGCTATATCGGCGAAAAGGTCATGGGATTGCCGCGCTCTTACTGACCGCGGCGCGCCCGCCGGGCCGCGCCGTCACGACCCTGAACAGGAGACGGGGATGGACGCACAAACGCGCTATCGCCATGCCGCGGCCCGTGACCGGGCCGACGCCGCGATGTGGAACACCAACGAGGGGCTGGCGCGCACCGCGCTGCGCAGGCTGCAAGATCGGGCACTGAGACGGCAATTGGGTCGGCTGGCGCAGGATTCGCCCTTTTATCAGGACAAGTTCGCCGGGATCGACCTGGGCGCAATTCGCGGGATCGGCGACTTGCCACGTCTGCCCTTCACCGTGAAGACCGAACTGCGCGAGAGCCTGCACGCCGCGCCGCCCTTTGGCCGGCATCTCGGCGTGCCGATTGCGGCGGTGGTGCAGATGCAGGCGTCGTCGGGCACCACCGGCAGCCCGTCCTATGTCGCGCTGACCGAGTCGGATGTTTCGGCATGGGCCGAGATGACGGCGCGCACGCTCTTTGCCTGCGGTATCCGCCCCGGCGATCTGGTGTTGCATGCGTTCTCAATGGCCAAGGGCTTTGTCGGCGGGGTGCCGATGTTTCAGGCCTTGCAATACATGGGTGCGATCGACATTCCGGTCGGGGCCGATGGCGGCGTCGATCGCCTGTTGCGCGCCTGTGCCGATCTGCGCCCGCGGGCGATCATCGGCACACCGAACTTTCTTCTGCACCTGGCCGAACAGGCGCCTGCCATCGTCGGCCAACCCGCGCATGCGCTGGGCGTTCGGCGGCTGGTGGTCGGCGGGGAGCCCGGCGGCGGCATTCCCGCGATCCGGGCGCAACTGGAACGGGCCTGGGGCGCGCGCTGCTGCGAATTGCTGGGCGGGACCGATCTGGGCGTGGCCTACTGGGCCGAATGCGACCACCAGTCCGGGATGCACATGGTCTGCGAGGACCACATCATCACCGAACTGCTGGACCCCGACACCGGCACCGTCATCGCGTTCGAAACCGGCGCCACGGGTGAGCTGGTCTATACCGCGATCGGGCGCGAGGCTTCGGCGCTGGTGCGCTTTCGCTCGGGCGATCATGTCGAGGTGCTGGGCACCGATTGTCCCTGCGGGCGCAGCGGGCCGCGCATCCGCTGTGTCGGGCGCACCGACGACATGCTGATCGTGCGCGGCGTCAATGTCTTTCCGTCGGCGATTCAAAGCGTGATTGCCGACATGGTGCCGCAAACCAACGGCGTCATGCGCGTCCTGCGCGATTTCGACGGTCACGCGACCCAGGCGCCGCTCAAGGTGATTGTCGAACGCGGGCCGGATGCCGACCCCGCCGACGACCCGGCGCTCAAGGCCCGGATCGAGCGGCATTTGCGCGACGCGCTGGTGTTTCGCGCCGATGTCCGCCTGACCGATCCTGACACGTTCGACAAACCCGGCGTTGCCAAGGTGGCGCTGAGCATCCGGAATTTTCCATGACCATGCTGACCTCGACCATCGACCCGACCTCGGACAGCTTTCGCGCCAATCAGGCGGCCTTTCGTGAAAAGCTCGATGCCCTTTACGCGTTGCGGCGCCAACAGCGCTCCGGCGGGTCCGAAAAGGCGCGGCGCCTGCATATCGAACGCGGCCGCCTGTTGCCGCGCGAGCGGGTCGAACGGCTGATCGACCCCGGCACACCCTTTCTGGAATTGGCCGAACTGGCCGGGCTGAACCTCTATGACGGGGTGCCGCCGGGGGCGGGCATCATCACCGGGATCGGGGTGATCGCCGGGCGGCACTGCATGATCATCGCCAACGACTCGACGGTCAAGGGCGGCACCTATTTCGGCATGACCTGCCGCAAGCATGTGCGCGCGCAGCGCATCGCCTGGGCAAACCGGTTGCCGGTCATCACGCTGGTCGACAGCGGCGGCGGGTTCCTGCCCGACATGGCCAACATCTTTCCTGATGAGGGGCAGTTCGGGTCGATCTTTCACAACCAGGTCGGCATGTCGGGCGACGGTATTCCGCAGATCGCGGTGATCATGGGGCCTTGCACGGCGGGCGGCGCCTATATTCCGGCGCTGTGCGACGAGGTGGTGATCGTTCGCGGGCAGGGCTTCATGTATCTGGGCGGGCCCGAGCTGACCTTTGCCGCGACCGGCGAAAAGGTCGATGCCGAAACCCTGGGCGGCGGCAAGATGCATTCCTCGATCTCGGGCGTAACCGATCACCTGGCCGAGGATGACGCCCATGCCCTGGCCATCACGCGCCGGCTGGTCGGCCATCTGGGCGAGGCGCGCAAGCCCCGCAAGACCGCCGCCGAACCGCGCCCGCCCGCCTGGCCGGTCGCGGAAATCCACGGCATCGTCAGCCGCGACCCGCGCGTTCCCACCGACAACCGCGCGGTGGTGGCACGGCTGATCGACGCGGGCGAATTTCACGAGTTCAAGCCGCTATACGGCGATACGCTGATGACCGGCTGGGCCCGCATCCATGGCCACGAGGTCGGCATCATCGCCAACACCGGGGTGTTGTTCGTCGAATCCGCGCACAAGGCGGCGCATTTCATCAGCCTGTGCGTGCAGCGCGACATCCCGCTTTTGTTTCTGGTCGATGTGACCGGCTTCATGGTCGGGCGCGATGCCGAACAGACCGGCATCGCCAAGGCCGGGGCCAAGATGATCACGGCGATGTCCTCGGCGCGGGTGCCCAAGTTCACGGTCATCACCGGGGGCTCGTATGGGGCGGGGTATCTGGCGATGCTGGGCCGGCCCTTTCAGCCCGATGCGATGTTCATGTGGCCCTCGGGGCGCGCGGCGATCATGGGGCCGGACCAGGCGTCAAGCGTTCTGGCGCAGGTGCGCGTTCAGGCGCTTGCGCGCGAGGGCAAGACCATGACCGCCGACGAGGAAGAGGCCTTCACGGCCCCGGTGCGCAAGATCTACGAGGATTTCCAGACGCCCGAGAATTTCGCCGCCAATCTTTGGGTTGACGGCGTGATCGCGCCCGAGGAAACGCGCGAGGTCATGGCGCTGATGCTGGATCTGGCGGCGCGGCGCGACAAGGCGGAAACCCGCTTTGGCGTTTTCCGGTTCTGAAGGGGGCTGAGGATGGACATCCGGACATTGCTGATCGCCAACCGGGGCGAGATTGCCTGCCGCATCGCGCGCAGCGCGCGGGCCATGGGGATCGTTCCGGTGGGCGTGCATTCCAGCGCCGACGCCAATGCCCGCCACGTGCGCGAGATCGGCCACAGCCTGCTGATCGGCGGTGGCGCGGCGCGCGACAGCTATCTCAGGATCGACGCGGTGATCGAGGCCGCGCGCCGCGCGGGGGCGGACGCGGTCCATCCCGGTTATGGTTTCCTGTCAGAGAACCCCGATTTCGCCCGCGCCTGTCAGGCCGCCGGGATCATGTTCATCGGCCCCACGCCCGAAACGCTTGAGGCCTTCGGCGACAAGGCGCGTGCCAAGGCTGCGGCCATCGCGGCCGGTGTGCCGGTGATCGCAGGCGCGGGCGACGCGCTGACGGACCGCGACGCGATCGCCGCGCGTGTGCAGGAAATGGGCCTGCCCATCCTGCTCAAGGCGGTGGGCGGTGGCGGCGGGCGCGGACAAAGGCTGGTGAATGACCACGCCACGCTGGCCGCCGATATAGCGGCCGCGCTGCGCGAGGCGCGTTCGACCTTCGGTTCAGAAGGTTTGCTGCTGGAACGCTTCCTGCCAGAGGCGCGTCATGTCGAGATCCAGATCGCGGGCGACGGGCAGGGGCGGGTGGTCCATCTTTATGAACGCGACTGCACCTTGCAGCGCCGCCACCAGAAGGTGATCGAGGAAGCGCCTGCCACCGGCCTGCCCGATGCGCTGCTGGCGGCCATGCGCGCCGATGCCGTGCGACTGGGCGAGAGCGTGGCCTATCGCGGGCTGGGCACGGTCGAATTCCTGGTCGCTGATGGCGCCCATTATTTTCTTGAGGTCAATCCGCGCCTTCAGGTCGAACACCCGGTGACCGAGGCCGTGACCGGGCTGGACCTTGTCGAATTGCAACTGCGCATCGCTCAAGGCGCGCCCTTGCCGGCGCAATCCGACATTACGCTGCACGGCCATGCGTTCGAGGCCCGCCTTTACGCCGAAGACCCTGCGCAGGGCTTTGCCCCCTCGACCGGGCGCATCGTTTCGCTGTCCCTTCCAGGGGGTGCGCGCATCGACTCTGGTGTCGATGAGGGCGACAGCGTCACCCCGCATTACGACCCGATGATCGCCAAGATCATCACCCATGCCGAAACGCGCGAGACCGCGCTGACAGCCTTGGCGCACGCGCTTGGGCATACGGCGGTCGAAGGTGTCACCACCAATCGGGGCTTTCTTCTGGCGCTGGCGCGGCACGCGGATTTCGGGGCATTGGCGGTCCATACGCGCTGGATCGACGCCCATATCGAAACGCTTGCCGCCGCCGATCCCGCGCCGGTCTGGGCGGCGGTCGCGGCGGCGCTGTTCGTGCAGATGGGCCGGGTCGAGGGCTGCCCCGATCCGTGGCGGCGGCGTGACATGTTCACCGGCTGGCGGCTGGGACTGGGCACGGACGAGGATGCGCCGTGGCAAAGCGTGTCCCTGTCGCGACCCGGCGCGGCGGCCGAAGAATATCGCATCGGCCCCATCGGTGCGGATGGTTGGCTGTGCCTGCGCGCCCCCGATGGCACCACGATCCGGCTGGCGCTGCATGAGATCGCGCGCGGGGTCTGGCAGTTGACGCAGCAGGATACGGTGTCGATGCTGCATGTGCGCGCCCGCGACGGTCTGATCGAGATCGACGGCCCGCAGGGCAGGCATCTGTTTCATGCCGCGCCGCCGGTTGACCATGCCGTGGGTGCGGGGGCGGCCGAAACGGTGCTGACCTCGCCCCTGACCGGCCTGATCGTCCAGGTTCTGGCGGTCGAGGGCGCGACGGTGGCGCAGGGCGAGACCATCGCCATTCTGGAATCGATGAAGATGGAAATCCCGCTGCGCGCCCAGCATGCCGGGCGCCTGGCCAGCCTGACCATCGCCGAGGGGGCCATGATCGACCGGGGTCAGCCCGTCGCCGAAATCCAGCCCGAGGAGTGATCGATGTTCGATTATCCGAAATTCGTCGAGTTCCGCGAGGAGGGCCCGCGCGAGGGGTTCCAGATCGAAAAGACGCTGCACCCGATCGAGGACCGTGTCGCGCTGATCGATCTGTTGTCGGAAACCGGGTTGAAACGGATCCAGGTCGGTTCCTTCGTCAGCCCGCGGCATGTGCCGCAGATGGCCGATACCGGCACCCTGTTCGAACGGATCAGGCGCAAGCCGGGGGTGAAATACACGGCGCTCTGGCTGAACGAAAAGGGCTTTCGCAAGGCGCAGACGGCGCATCGCGTCGATATGGACCCCAAGCTGTTGTTCTATGCTTCGAATACCTTCTCGCTCAAGAACAACAACTGCACGGCTGACGCGATGCGTGAACGCCAGCGCGACTGGGTGCGCCTTTACAAGGCCGAGGGGCTGGTGCCCGACACCGCCTATGTCATGGCCGCCTTTGGCTGCAATTATGAGGGCGAGATCGCGCAGGAAAAGGTTCTGGACGACATCCGGTTCATCCAGCGGCTGTGCGCGGAAGAAGAGGTGCCGCTGCCCAATCTGGCGCTGGCCGACACGATGGGCTGGGCCAACCCCGAGTCGGTCAAGCGCATGATCGGCGCGTTGCGCGATCTGGCACCGGGGGTGCGGTTATGCCTGCATATCCATGACACGCGCGGGCTGGGGATCGCCAATCTGCACGCGGCGCTGTCGATGGGGGTGGACCTGTTCGAAAGCTCGGTTGCCGGGCTGGGGGGCTGCCCCTTTGCCGCCCATGGCGATGCGCGCGCGGCAGGCAATGTCTGCACCGAGGATGCGGTGTTCCTGTGCCATGAACTGGGCATCGAAACCGGGATCGATCTGGACACGATGATCGCCGCCGCGCGCAAGGCCGAGGCCATTCTGGGCGTGCCGCTGATGGGCCGGGTCATGCATTCGGGCGGGCTGTCGCGGTATCGCGCGCCGCGCGGTTGACCCCCGCAACAAGGTTTCATGCAAGAAGGCGGCGGGGCAGGGCCCCGCCGCCTTGCGTGTCATGTCGGCCGGATCAATCCTCTTCGAGGGTGAATTCCGACGAATACTGATCCACCACGTCCCAGATCACGTCCTGATAGGCCGCGGTCCAGTCGTTCTGGGGCACCCAGGTCTCGCCGTCCCACATCTCGACGCGGGTGCGGCCACCACCGCCATGATCGGACTCGGTCACCGTGACCGGGGCGAACAGGCCATTGGCATCGTACTCTTCCAGGCTGCGCAGACCCCGACGCATGGATTCGGGCGTGATCGGCCAGCCATCGGCCTCATAGGCCAGGCGCGCGGCCTCGAACACCACCGAATACATGGCAACGCCGGTGTTGTAATACACGTCGTTGATCATCTCGCGCGGGCCGTTGCCCTCGCCTTCCTCATAGAGTTCGGCGATGATTTCCTGGATGATCGGAATGTCCTGACCGCCCACGACATTGGTGCCGCGCAGGATGCCGGTTGCCGCCTCGTTGCCGATATTCTCGATATCGACTTCGTTGAGCCAGTTCACAGCGATATACTGGCTGATCGGATAGCCGTTGCGCTGCATCTCGCGCGAGGCGACGACATGGCCATTCGCCAGAAGCCAGCTGATCATGTAGTCGGGCTGGTTGCGGCGCACCTGGGTCCAGGTCGCGGACTGGTCGTTGCCGGGCAGGGGCACGGGATAAAGCTGAAGCTCGAAGCCCTCACGCTCGGCCAGGGTTTCCAGAATCCGGATCGGTTCCTGCCCGAAGGGATAGTCCAGATAGACGAACCCGATGGTCATGTCTTCCAGCGACCCGCCGTTCTGTTCCTTGATGAAGGCGATGTCGTTGGCCGCCTGCCCCCAATAGGTGGGCCCGACCGGGAAGACCCATTCGAACACCTCGCCGTTGATCGCGTCGCCGCGACCGACCAGCGATTGCATCATCACGACCTCGTCGCGCATGGCGCGCGGCACCACGGCCAGCGACACCGGCGTCGACAGGAAGTCGAAGACGAACACGCCGTCGCGGCGCAGGCGCTCATAGCATTCGATGCCGCGCTGGGGTTCGTTGCCGTGATCCTGAACGGTCAGTTCGATCGGGTGCCCGCCGATACCGCCGTCGGCATTGATCAGATCGGCCAGGTCGCGCCCGGCCTGAACGATCTGCGGCGTGATGAAGGTATAGGCGCGGCTGAGGTCATAGCAGACCCCCATGCGGAACGCCTCATCCTCTTGTGCTGCCGCGCCGGTGACAGCCGCGGCGCCAAGCGCCGCGCCCCCCAGCGCGCCCTTGAGCATTCTGACAAGTTTCATTGACTTCCTCCTCCTCTGTTTTCAAGCAATCTGGCCCTGAAGGTATCAGGAAAGCCAGCGTTTGCGCCGTCGATAGTGCTTGATGTCGTGGAAATTCCGCCCCTCGCCGCCACCGAGATAGAATTCCTGGATGTCGGAATTGGCTTTCATGGTCTCGGCGGTGTCATGCATGACGATGCGTCCATTCTCGATCAGGTAGCCGTGGCTGACCACATCGAGCGCGGCCAGCGCGTTCTGTTCGACCAGCAGGACCGATAGCCCCTGTTCGCGGTTGATGCGCTGGATGATGCCGAAGATCTCGCCCACCAGGAACGGGGCCAGGCCCAGGCTGGGCTCGTCCAGCATCAGCAGGCGCGGCTGGGTCATCAGCCCCCGGCCGATGGCCAGCATCTGCTGTTCACCGCCCGAAAGATAGCCCGACTCGGCTGATTTGCGTTCGGCCAGACGGGGGAAGTATTCGTAGATGCGTTCTTTCTCGGCGTTGAGCTGCGCGCGCGTCATCGACGGGGGCGCGGCGGCCTCAAGGTTCTCGTCCGGGGTCAGGTGTTCAAAAACGCGTCGCCCCTCGATCACATGGCAGATCCCCATGGACACGCGCGCCTGTGGCGGGTTCTCGCCAATCACCTGCCCGTCAAAGGTGATCTGGCCGCGGCTGACCTTGCCGCGTTCGGGCTTCAAAAGGCCCGAGATCGCCTTGAGCGTCGTTGACTTGCCCGCCCCGTTCGACCCCAGAAGCGCCACCATCCCGCCGCGCGGCACCTCCAGCGAGATACCGCGGATCGCGAGGATCACCTGGTCATACAGAACCTCGACGGAGTTCAGCGACAGGATCGGATCGGTTTTCGCGGATGCGTCCATCATCATCACGGCCTTATTTCTTGAGCTGGTCGAAGGGCCAGACCAGCAGGTAATCGCGGATATTGCGATAGATCTTGCCCAGGCCCATCGGCTCGATGATCAGGAAGACGATGATCAGCGCGCCATAGACGGCATTGGGAATATGGGCAAAGGTCTCGGGGCTGAACCGCAGATCGAAATAGCCCGCAAGGGCGCCGAACAGCCGGTTGACCACGCCCGGTGCCAGCAGGATCAGCCCGACCCCCAGATAGGTGCCGATGATCGAGGCCAGCCCGCCCACGATCACCATCGCCAGAAGCTGGATCGACACCGCCACCGTGAACTGTTCGGGCGTTACCAGGAAGTAATAGCACACCACCAGGATGCCGCCGCTGATCCCGGCGATGAAGGCCGAGGTGGCGAAGGCGATGATCTTGTAAAGAAAGCTGTTCACCCCAAGGATGGCGGCCGCGTAATCCTTTTCGCGCACCGCGACCAGCGCCCGGCCCAGCCCGGTGCGGCGCAGGTTCAACAGGAAGATCGTCACCAGCACGCACCAGCCCAGCGCGACGTAATAGCGCCCGGCGTCCGAGGTGATCGCCTGCCCCAAAAGCCGGAACGTGGGCGCCTGCAACGAGGCATGCGAGCCGCCGGTGATGGTCGGCGAATGCGACAGCACCCAGTCCATCACGAACTGCAGCGCCAGCGTGGTCAGTGCCAGGTATAGCCCTTTGACGCGCAGCGCGGCAAAGGCGAACAGACTGCCGATCACCGCCGACAGCGCGCCGCCGATCAGCAGCGCCCCCTCCCACGGGATGCCAAAGCGCGCGGCATGGACCGAGGTATAGGCGCCCACGGCCATCAGTGCGGCATAGCCCAGGTGCAACTGCCCCGCCCAGCCGATCACCAGGTTCAGCCCCAGCGCGGCCGCGGTCCAGATCAGCCAGGGCAGGATATAGCTGTTGACGTAGAACGGCGCGAGGATGAATGGCGCGGCCAGCGCGATCAGCAGTATCAGCAGCAGCAGGTTGCGGTCCGCCGGGATCGGGAACAGCTTGCTGTCGGAAACATAGTCGGTATGGCGAATGCCGGACTGGCGATAGAACATCGTTCAGATCCTTTCGATGTCGTGCCGGCCGAACAGGCCATGGGGTCGCAACAGCACCGTCAGCACCAGCACCGCCGCGACGATCAGGTCGCGGCTGCCGCCGCCGACCAGCGGGTCCAGGAAGTTGGACCCGACGCTTTCCAGAATGCCCAGGATGATGCCAGCCACCACCGCGCCCAGCACGCTGTCCAGCCCGCCGAGAACCGCCACCGTCAACCCCTTGAGCAAGAGCAGCGACAGCGACTGATCGACGCCCTGGATCTCGCCCCAGATGACGCTGGCGGCCACCGCCGAGACCGAGGCCAGCGCCCAGCTCAGGCCGACCCCGCGCTCGACCGAGATGCCGACCGACCACGAGGCCATGTAGTCATCCGAAATGGCGCGCAGGCGCACACCGGTCCGGGTACGGAAAAAGAACACGATCACCACGAAAACCGCCAGCGACACCAGCGCGCCGATCAGGTGAATGCGGCTGATCAGCATCGGGCCCACGAAGAGCGGGTCATAGGTGACGCCCAGCCCCATCGGCCGTGACGAGCCGCCAAAGATCGCCATCGTGGTCCCGCGCAGAAAGATGTCCAGGCCCAGCGTCATCATCAGGATCATGATGATCGGACGCCCCGCCAGCGGGCGCAGTGCGACACGCTCGATGCCGAGGCCCAGAAAGAACATCGCCACCGCCGCCAGCGGGATCGCCAGCCATAGCGGCGCGCCCAGCAGGCGCCCCATCTCCAGCACCGCATAGGCCCCGACCATGGTCAGCGCGCCCTGCGCCAGATTGGGCACCGACGAGGATTTGTAGATCAGCACGAGGCCCATCGCGAACAGCGCATAGAGAAGCCCGGTCAGCGCGCCATTGACGGTCAGTTCGGCCAGATACCAGAAATCCATCGCTCAAACCTCTCTGATCATCAGGGTGCGCTCGACCACGCCGGTCTCGCCGTTCTCATAGGTGACCGTCGCCTTGACATGCACATCCTTCGAGCCGTCATAGAGCGCTTCAATCACCGGGGCATAGCGTTCCTCGACGACCTTGCGGCGCAGCTTGCGGGTCCGGGTGATCTCGCCGTCGTCGGGGTCGAACTCCTTGTGCAGGCTGACGAAACGGTGCAGGCGCAGGGGTTCGGGCAGGGCCTCGTTGACGCGCTTGAAGGCCCCGGCCAGCAATTCGGCAACCTCGGGGCGCTGCGACAGGTCGGCATACGAGACATAGGGCACGGCGTTGACCTCGGCCCAGTGGCCGGTCGCGTCGGCATCGATGCAGACCATGGCGGTCAGCGTGTCGCGGCCCGCGCCGATCACCGCCGCATCCTTGATATAGGGGCTGAATTTCAGCCGGTTCTCGATGTAGTTGGGCACGTATCGTTCGCCACCCCTGGTGTAGACCACCTCGGACACGCGGCCCAGGACCACCAGTTGGCCGTCCTCTTCCAGATAGCCGGCATCGCCGGTGCGCAACCAGCCATCGACCAGCGCCTCGGCCGTGGCGTCGGGGTTGGCGAAATAGCCGGAAAAGACGCTGTCCGAACGGATCAGGATTTCGCCCTCGTCGGTCAGGCGCACCTCGAAACCGGGCGAGGGGGCGCCGACGGTATGCAGCTTGACCGTATCGGGGACATGCGCGGCCGAAAACCCGCTGACCTCGGTCTGGCCATAAAGCTGGCACAGCTTCACGCCCAGGGCGCGGTAAAAGACAAACGTATCCTCGCCGATCGCCTCGCCGCCGGTATAGGCGTGGCGCACGCGGCCAAGGCCGAAATTGTCCTTGATCGGGCCGAAGACCAGCCATTCGCCCAGCCAGCGCCCCAGCCAGTCCAGCCCGCCGTCGGCCTTGCCGCGCATGCGCCGGCGTTCGGCCTCGATGGCGCGATCCATGAAGAAGTGATAGATCTTCTTCTTCAGCCAGGTCGAGTTCTCGATCCCGACCTGAATCGTGGTCAACATGTTGTCCCAGCTGCGCGGCGCGGCCAGATAGAAGGTGGGCGCGATCTCGCGCATGTCGCGCAGAACGGTTTCCTGCTTTTCGGGAATGTTGACGGTGAAGCCGAAGGTCAGCGCGGCGGCAACGGTCACGGCGGTATCGCCGACCCAAGCCATGGGCAGATAGGCCAGGATCTCGTCGTTGTCACTGAAAACGCCCGCCTTGCGCGAGCCGACGGCAGCCGAGATGACGTTGCGATGGCTCAGCACGATGCCCTTGGGCTTGCCGGTCGTGCCCGAGGAATGCAGAAACACCGCCGGATCTTCGGGCCCGGCCATGCGCTGAAGGCGCTCGCCCAGGGCCGGGTCGGCCGCCAGCCGGGCCTTTCCGCGTTCGATCAGGCTGTCCCAGGAATGCAGGTTCTCGGCGGCGTAGTCCTTCAATCCGCGCCCGTCGTCATAGACGATATGGTCGATCTTGGACCCCTCAGCGCGCAGCTCAAGCGCCTTGTCCACCTGCTCCTGGTCTTCGGCCAGCGCCACGGCGATCGGCACCTCGCCGGCGAAATGGCGCAATTCATCCAGCGTGGCGCCGGGATAGGTCGGCATGGCATAGCCGCGCAGCATCGCGATCGACAACATCCCGGCGTAAAGGCGCAGGCGGTTGTCACCCAGCACCATCAGCGCCTGGCCCTCGCCGATGCCCATGTCGTCCAGCGCGGCGGCAAAGGCCGTCACCTCGTCGGCGTAGTCCTTCCAGGTCTTTTCTTTCCAGATGCCGCGCTCTTTCTCGCGCATCGCGATGGCGGTCGGGCGATGGGCGGCGTGGTCGGTCAGGCAGGAAATCAGGGTGCGCCCGCTTGCTGTGTGCCGGTCAGTGGGCATGGGTGTCTCCGATATAGGCCTGGACGACACGCGGGTCGCGGATCACGTCGCGCGGGATGCCGGTGCCGATCATCTCGCCATAGTTGAGGGCCAGCATCCGGTCGCAAATGCCGATGATTACGTCCATGTGGTGCTCGATCAACAGCACGCTGACCCCGCGCTCGGCGCGTGCATCCAGGATGAAGCGCGCCATATATTCCTTTTCTTCCTGGTTCATGCCGGCCATCGGTTCGTCCAAGATCAGCAGGCGCGGCTCGGCCGCCAGCGCGCGTGCCAGTTCGACGCGCTTCTTCAACCCGATGGGCAGCCCGTCCACCAGTTCGTGGCGAATGCTTTCAAGCTGAAGAAACTCGATGATCTCTTCGCAAAAGGCACGGTTGGCAACCTCTTCGGGGCGGGCCAGCCACCAGTAAAGCGCGGTGCGGATCACGCCGGGGCGCATGTGGATGTGACGGCCCAGCATGATGTTCTCAAGCACCGTCAAGCCGTTGAAAAGCGCCAGGTTCTGGAAGGTGCGCGCCACGCCAAGGGCGGCGATCCGGTGCGGGCGGCGGCCGGTGATATCGACACCCTCAAAGACGATCGTGCCCTTGTTGGGCGGGTAGAAGCCGGTAATGGCATTGGTCAGCGTGGTCTTACCGCTGCCGTTGGGGCCGACCAGCCCGAAAATCTCGCCCCGGTCGATGGTCATGTCCACGCCGCTGACGGCCACAAGCCCGCCAAAGCGGCGTTCGATGCCGCGGCATTCCAGGACCGTTTCCTGCGCAGGACTGGCTGTCGTCGCCGATGTCGCGCTCATGCCGCCTTGCCCTTGCCTTGCATCATGCCGGTCGCTCCTTGCTTGTCGTGTTCGTGCGTCAGCGGCTGCCCCCGCCGATTTCGAATGCCGCGGGGCGCCCGGTGGGCCAGGGGTCGCCCCACATCTGCTGTCCGCCATCCACGGTCAGCACCTCGCCGGTGATGAACTTGCCCGAGGGCGCGGCCAGATAGGCGACGCTTTCGGCAATGTCCCATTCGTCGCCGGGGCGGCGAAACGGGTTCGCCTCCCAGTAGGATTGCGCGCCTTCGGGCGGATAGACGCCGAACCCCGTGGTCTCGACGCAGCCGGGCGCCACGCAGTTGACCCGGATCGCATGCGGCGCCCATTCGACCGCCACCGTTTTCGACAGGTACACAACACCCGCGCGCGCCGCGCAGGAATGCGCGATGCCGGGCAGGCCGCGCCAGATATCGGCGACGATGTTGATGATCGAACCCGGATGCCCGGCCTTGACCCAATGCTGCGCCGCGCTTTGCATCATCCACCAGGTGCCGTTCAGGTTGGTGTCGATCACCGCGTTCCAGCCCTTGCGGCTGAAGTCGATCGCCGCTTGCGGGAATTGCCCGCCGGCATTGTTGACCACGATATCGGGTATGCCCAGGTCCGCGCTGACCTTGGCAAAGAAGGTTTCGACCGCGTCAGGGTCGCGGATGTTCAGGGGGTAGGCCTCGACCCTGGTGCCGAAGCGGCGCAGAAATGATGCCGCCGCTTCCAGCTTGTCGCTGTCACGTCCCGCCACGGCCAGATCGGCGCCCAACCGCGCGAACAACGTGGCGATCGCCTTGCCCAGCCCGCTGCCCGCACCGGTCACGATGACGGTCTTGCCGGCGAAAAGGCCGTCTGCATAGACTGTGGGCGTGTCGCACAACCGAGTGTCCGAAAACCCGAAGGTCCGGTCCGAAGTGTTCACGATTTCCTCCCCAGGGGTATTTTTATTTCTTCCCCTCGATGAAAACTAACACGTGTTAGAAATCTGTCAACGAAATTCTCGGAGGTGCCGGCCGACGGCGTGCGACATCCCCGGAATCTCTTTCAAGCCCCTGGAACATCTTGGTTTTCCCTGCTCGTGCTGGTAATGTTCGCAGTGATGGGGGCGATCCCGTCCAGGGTCAATTTCTGGACCATGTCGATCATCTCGTCCAGCGTGTAGAACCCGTCCAGCTCGCCCTTGGTCGGGTTGAACCATTCCACCGTCCAGTTCAGCGCGCCCAGCAGCACCTGGCGCATCGGCACGGTCTTGAAATCCGACCGCATCGCGCCGTCGCGCTGCGCGTCGCGCAAGACCTCGTCCCAGACGGCGCCGAATGCCTTGCGGATCGGGCGGTGGTTTTCGCGCGCCTTGTTCGTCAATTGCCCATAGATGCGGATGTTGGCCGAGGTAAAGACACTCAGCGACAGCAGATACAGCAGATGCGCACGCACCCCGGTGGCGATGCGTCCGCGATGATCGTCCAGCACCACGGCCTGTTCAAAGGCGGTCCTGACGCCATGGTCGATGTCGCGCAATCCTCGGTCCAGCACCTCGTCCAGGATCTCGTCCTTGGAGCGGAAGTGGTAATAGATGCTGCCCGCCTCGATCCCCGCGGCCTCGGCGATGGCGCGCATGGTGGCGGCCTTGAAGCCGCGCTGGCGCATCAGTTCGGCCGCCGCGACCAGCAGCTGTTCGCGCGTGCGGTCCACCTTGTTGGGTTCGTCCACTCCGTCCGGCCGGGTTGCGGGGGTTGCGGCGATGGGTAGCGTGCGAAAGGGTTTGCCGCGTTCGGTCGAGAGCCCGTCCAGCAGGAATTTCGCCAGCCGGTCGGCGATGGCCTCGATCGAATAGCGGCTGGTGTCATACCATTCCACCGTCCAGTTCAGCGCGCCGAGAATGAACTGGCGCAGCGGCACCACGCGGATGTCGCCGCGAATATCGCCGCAATCGCGCGCGCGGCGCAGGAAATCGTCCCACAGGTCGGCATACTGGCGGCGCAAGGGGCGGTGGCGCGCGCGCGCCTCTTCCGGCAGCATCGAAAAGTTGCGGATATTGGCCGAGGTGAAGTCGCTGGCCGCCAGAAGCCAGGTCAGATGCGCCCCCACCATCGCCGCGAACGTATCCCGAAATGGCGCACCGCGCGCGGTGTGGGCGTCATGTTCGGCCTCGACCGCGCGAAAGAGCTGGCGCACGCCCAGGTCCAGAACCTGGTCCAGGATCTCGTCCTTGGAACTGAAGTGGTAATAGATGCTGCCGGCCTCGACCCCGGCGGCGCGGGCGATCTTGCGCAGGGTCGCGGGGTAATACCCCTCATTGCGAAACAGCCGCGCCGAGGCTGCCAGAACCTGCCCGCGCGTGCGCTCGGCCTTGGTGGCGTCGGCTGTGTCCAGAACCGGGCTGGGGCGATCAGGATGCATCGTCAAAAAAATTGCCTATGGACAGACAAACGGCAAGTGTCGTAATTCTAACATATGTTAGAAATGGCGCGGGGCAAAGCGTAATCTTGCCCGCGACCGTGGCAAGGGGGGTCAGAATGCGCGGATTGAACGGAAAGCGGGTGATCGTGACGGGCGGTGGCGGCGGGATCGGGCGCGCGACCTGCCTGCGCTTTGCCGACGAGGGGGCCGAGGTCGCGGTGCTGGACCTCAACGCCGAGGCCGCGCAGGAAACCGTGCGCCAGATCCGCGCGTCGGGCGGCGTGGCCGCGGCCCATGCCGTGGACATCACCGACCGCTCCGCCGTCGATGCCGCGGTCGCGGCGATCGAGGCGGGCGGCCCGGTGGACGTGCTGGTCAACAACGCCGGCTGGGACGAGGCGCGCCCGTTTCTGGCGACCGACATCGCGCTGTGGGACAAGGTGATCCAGATCAACCTCTATGGCCCGCTGCACATGCATCACGCCGTGCTGCCGGGCATGGTCAAGAACGGCGGCGGACGGATCGTCAACATCGCCTCGGATGCCGGGCGGGTCGGATCGTCCGGCGAGGCGGTCTATGCCGCGTGCAAGGGCGGCATCATCAGCTTTTCCAAGACCGTTGCGCGCGAATTGGCGCGCAAGAACGTGCAGGTGAACACCGTCTGTCCGGGGCCGACCGACACCGCCCTGTTCGCCGATTTCGCCAAGGGCGAAGATGGCGACAAGATCGTCGAGGGGCTCAAGCGCGCGATCCCGATGCGCCGGCTGGGCCAGCCAGAGGACTATCCGGGCATCATCTGTTTCCTGGCAAGCGAGGATGCGGGCTTCATCACCGGGCAGACGATCTCGGTTTCGGGCGGCCTGACGATGGCGGGCTGACGGCGCGATCGGCGCAATGCGGTGGCCCCGCGCAGGCGTTTGCGGGCCTCGCCCATATGCGGTGCCTGCGTGATTTACCGAAAACGCGGATCATGATATTTTCGCCCCCGAATATGACGGGGGGCAGACCATGGCCGACAACGGGTTTCGTGTGCTGGTGGGCACGACCAAGGGTGTGTTCCTGATCGGGCGCGACGATGAAACCGGGCGCTGGCAGACCGACGGCCCGCATTGCGACGGCTGGCCGATCAACCATGTGATCGCCGATGCCGGGACCGGGACGCTGTGGGCCGGGGGCGGTAGCGATTTTCACGGGGCCGGTGTCTGGCGCTCGCCCGATGGTGGCAACAGCTGGCAGCTGACACGCCTGAGCAAGGGCATGATGGACGACTGGGCCGCCAGTGACGCCGACTTTGCCGCGATGATCGGCTGGTCCGAGGCGCCCTTGCCCTTTGGCGACCGGTTCTCGCAAATCTGGTCGCTGCACCATGCGCATGGCACGCTTTACGCCGGCACCAAGCCCGCGACCCTGATCAAGAGCACCGATCAGGGCGACAGCTGGCAGGCGGTCGATGGCCTGAGCGATCATCCCTCGTCAGACAGCTGGCAACCCGGCGCGGCGGGGCTGGTGCTGCACACCATCGTCAGCCACCCGCAGGACGCGGCGCGGCTGTGGCTGGGCATATCGGCCGCCGGCGTCTTTGCCACCGATGACGGCGGCACAAGCTGGGAACGCCGCAACCGGCTGTCGAATGCCGAACGCTGCGCCGGGCATGATCATCCGGCCGCCCCGCGCGAGGGGGAAACCGGGCATTGCGTGCACAACATGGTGCGCGCGCCGGGGGAAACGGATGTGCTGTATCAGCAAAACCACCACGGCGTCTGGCGCTCGGCCGATGGCGGGCGCAGTTGGGACGACGTGACCCAAGGGCTGCCATCGACCTTTGGGTTTCCGATCGCGGTGCACCCGCGCGATCCCGACACCATCTGGACCCTGCCGCTGAACGGGGACATGGCCGGCCGCTTTCCGCCCGATGCGGCGGCGGCGGTGTGGCGCTCGCGCGATGGCGGCCAAAGCTGGCAGGCCCAGCGGGTCGGGCTGCCGCAAGAGGGGTGCTATTTCACCGTTCTGCGCCAGGCCATGGCGGTCGATCGCCGCGACCCGGCGGGTGTCTATTTCGGCACCAACAGCGGCTCGGTCTTTGCCAGTTTCAACGAGGGCGACAACTGGCACGAGATCGCGCGCCACCTGCCGACCATCCTGTCGGTCGAGGTGATGGACCGGCCCGCCTGATCGGGGCCGGTCGCGGCTTGCAAGCCGTCAGCCCGGCTGGCGGGTCTTGCGCAGATAGGGCAGAACCCGGTCGAAGCTGCCGAACCGCGTGGTCGCATCCTCGTCCGACACTGCGGCGGTGACGATCACGTCCTCGCCCTGTTTCCAGTTGGCGGGCGTGGCGACCTGGTGGCGCTGGGTCAACTGGATCGAGTCCAGCGCGCGCAAGATCTCGTCGAAGTTGCGGCCGGTGGTCATCGGATAGGTCAGGCTGAGCTTGATGCGCTTGTCGGGGCCGATGATGAACACGGTGCGCACGGTCTGGTTGTCGGCGGGCGTGCGACCCTCCGAGGTGCCCTCGGCCTCGGCGGGCAGCATGTCATAAAGCTTGGCCACCTTGAGGTCGGGATCACCGATCATGGGATAGGTCACGTCATGGCCCGTGGCCACCTGGATGTCGGATTTCCACTTGTGATGGCTGTCCACCGGATCGACCGAAATGCCGATGATCTTGGCGTTGCGCTTGGCGAATTCGGGGGCGAGCCCGGCCATCAGGCCCAGTTCGGTGGTGCAGACCGGGGTGAAGTTCTTGGGGTGGCTGAACAGGACGGCATAGCCGTCACCGATCCAGTCATGGAACCGGATCGGGCCTTCGGTGGTCTCGGCTTCGAAATCGGGGGCGATGTCGTTGATGCGAAGTGCCATGTCATATCCTCTTGCCAGGGCGGGCGGCGGTACTGCGCCGCGCCGCGCTTCGTCCTTACCCTGTCGATCTAGGCGCCCGTCTGAATACGGGCAAGCAGGATCGGTCGAAACCCGCCGACGCGCCCTTGGGCGGTGTTCCGGCCCATGGTGCCGTTTTGTGACGACGGTGTCTATCCACGTGCCGTCAGGGGCTGTTTGGTCGGGCCATCGCGGGCGAGGGCGAACGCTGTCCTTTTTTCGCCGGACTGTCGGTCCGGGGCGGGGGCTTGCACCGCGCCCCGAAACCGCGCGACAACGGTGGCGGAACCCGCCGCGCCGGGCGGAACAGCGAAAGGATCGGCATGGACGACGTTCTGAGCCTCGATGCCCTTGAACAGGCCGCGCTGCTGCAAAAGCGCGACATCTCGGCATTCGACCTGATGCAGGCGGCCTTGGCGCAGATCGCGCGGCTGAACGGGCGGGTGAATGCCATCGTCAGCCTGCGCGACGACGAGGCATTGCTGGCCCAGGCCCGCGCCGCCGACGACGCAGAGCGCATGGGATGGATGCACGGGCTGCCGATCGCGGTGAAGGATCTGGCCAATGCGGCGGGGTTTCCCACCTCGATGGGTTCGCCGCTGTTCGCGGGGCAGGTGGCGGCGCATGACGATCTGATGGTGGCGCGGATGCGCGCGGCGGGCGCGATCGTCATCGGCAAGACCAACACGCCCGAATTCGGGCTGGGCAGCCACACGTTCAACCCCGTGCACGGCGCCACCGGCAATGCCTATGATCCCGCGCTCAGCGCCGGGGGCAGTTCCGGGGGCGCGGCGGTGGCGCTGGCCTGCCATATGCTGCCCGTGGCCGATGGCTCGGACATGATGGGCAGCCTGCGCAATCCGGCCGGGTGGAACAATGTCTACGGGTTCCGGCCCAGCTGGGGGCGGGTGCCCGACGATGCCGAGGGCGAGACCTTTCTGCACCCGCTGTCCACCGCCGGGCCGATGGCGCGCAGCCCGCGCGATCTGGCGGCCTTGCTTGAGGTGCAGTCCGGCCCCGAACCGCGCCGCCCCTTCGGCTTGCCACTCGAGACGTTTCTGAACCGGATCGACGCCGACGTGGCGGGCCGCCGGATCGGCTGGCTGGCCGACTGGGGCGGGGCCTATGCGATGGAGCCGGGCATCCTGGCCCTGTGCGAAGAGGCGCTTGAGGACTTCGCGCCGCTTGGAATCGCGGTCGAGGCGGTTCCACCGCCCTTTGCCGCAGGCGATCTGTGGCGCGCGTGGCTGGATCTGCGCGCATTCGCCAATGCCGACCGGCTGGGCGCGCTCTACGACGATCCGGCCAGCCGCGCGCAGCTCAAACCCGCCGCCCGGTGGGAGGTCGAACGCGGCCGCGCGCTGGATCTGGACGCGGTGCGCGCGGCCAGTCTGATCCGGTCACGCTGGTATGCCTGCGCGGCAGACCTGCTGACCCAGTTCGATGCGCTGGTTTTGCCCAGCGCGCAGGTCTGGCCCTTCCCGCTGGCGCAAGACCATCCGACCGTGATCGGCGACACGCCCATGGACACCTATCACCGCTGGATGGAGGTGGTCGTGCCCGCCAGCCTGATCGGCCTGCCGGCGATGTCGGTGCCGGCGGGGTTCAGCACGGCGGGATTGCCGATGGGGATGCAACTGATCGGGCGGCATGGCGATGATCTGGGCCTGTTGCAACTGGCCGAGGCCTGGCACCGCGCGACCAACTGGCCCGGCCGCCGCCCGCCGCCGATCCTGGGCGCCTGATCGCACCGGCGCGCGGCGTCAGCCCAGCGCGTTCAGCAGCAGGGTCAGCGCATGATCGCGCGCGGCCCGGCGCACCCGGTCCCGGCCCAGCGCGCCGAAGTCAATCGTTTCGGTCGTGCAGCCCGCCGCGCTGGCAAGGCCGAAACAGACCCGCCCTTCGGGCTTGAACTCGGACCCGCCGGGCCCGGCGATCCCGGTCACAGAGACGGCCAGCGTGGCCCCGCTTTGTGCCAGCGCGCCCTCGGCCATGGCGCGCGCCACGGGTTCGGACACCGCGCCATGCGCCGCGATCAGGGCCGCCGGCACGCCAAGGGCCGTGGTTTTCATGGCGTTGGAATAGGTGACGAAGCCGCCCGCGAAGATGTCGGACGATCCGGGCGCCGCCGTCAGCGCCGCCGCGATCATGCCGCCGGTGCAGCTTTCGGCCGTGGCCAGCATCGCCCCGGCAGCGCGCCCGCGCGCCAGTATCCTGCGCGCCAGCCGCGTCACATCAGAACCCCGTGCGAGAGTGCCGCCAGCGCGATGACCGTGATCGCCGCAAAGAGCCCGGCAACGATGTCGTCCAGCATCAGGCCCAACGGCGTGTGCATCCGGTCGGCCCAGCGGACGGGACCGGGTTTCCAGATGTCGAACAGGCGAAACGCGACGAAGGCCGCGATCCAGCCCGGCCACAGCCGCGTGACCTCGACCCCCATCATCTGCGCGCCGTATGACACCGGCCAGAGCGTCAGCCACATGCCTGCGACCTCGTCGATGACGATCTCGGACGGGTCGGGATCGCCGCGTGCCAGGGTTTCGCGCACCGAGACCCACCAGCCCAGCGCAAAGACCGCGACCGTCGCCAGCGCCAGCGCCGCAAAGCCGCCCGCCAGGTGCAGCGCCCAGGCAAAGGGCAGGGCGGCCAGGCTGCCCCAGGTGCCGGGTGCCGGGCGCAACAGGCCCACGCCGAACCAGGTGGCCATCAGCCGGGTCGGGGTCATGCCTTGACCAGCGTTGCGGTGGCCAGTGCGGCAATCCCTTCCTCGCGCCCGGTAAAGCCCAGCCGCTCGGATGTCGTGGCCTTGACCGAGACGCGCCCGGTTTCCAGCCCCATGATCTCGGCCAGCGCGGTGCGCATGGCGATGGTATGCGGGCCGATCCGTGGCCGTTCGCAGATCAGCGTGACATCGGCATGCGCGATGCGAAAGCCGCGCCTGCGGGCCAGCCCGACCGCGTGGCGCAGGAAGATCGCGCTTTCGGCGCCTTTCCATTGCGGATCGGTGGGCGGGAAATGCTGGCCGATGTCGCCCTCTGCCAGCGCGCCATACAGCGCGTCGGTCAGGGCATGCATCCCGACATCGGCGTCCGAGTGGCCGTCCAAGGGCCGGTCGTGCGGCACGGCGACGCCGCACAACTGGCAGGCGGTGCCATCGGCTGCCTCGGGGCCGAAGCGGTGCACGTCAAAGCCGTTCCCGGTGCGAATGTCCATGCCCTGCTCCTGTCGGCGCGCCAGGATCGCCTCGGCGCGGGCGAAATCGGCGGGATGGGTGAGTTTCAGGTTCTCCTCTTCGCCCTCGACAATGGTCACGTCAAGCCCCGCGGCGCGCGCGATCTCGACATCGTCAGCGGCGTCGGCACGCTGGGCGCGATGCGCCGCAAGGATCGCATCGAAGTGAAAGCCTTGCGGCGTCTGCGCCCGAAAGAGGCCCTCGCGCGGCGCGGTGCCGGTGACACGGCCGCCGGTGCCGCGCCACAGCGCATCGGTCACCGGCAGTGCCGGGGCGGCAGCCGCGCCCTGCGCCAGCGCGCCCACGACGCGGTCGATCAGCGCGGGCGTGACCAGTGGCCGCGCGCCGTCATGGATCAACACCAGCGCCGGCGGATCGGCTGACAGTGCATCGAGGGCCGCGCGCACCGACCCCGCCCGCGTCGCGCCGCCATGCACGCAGGGCAGTCCCAGCGGCGCGGCGTGGCCCGCATCGTCGGGATGGATCACCAGGATCAGCCGCGACAGCCCGGCGGCGCGAAAGGCGGCAACGGTTTGCGCCAGCACCGCCCGCCCGCCCAGCGGCTGCCACTGCTTGGGCAGGGCGCCGCCCATCCGCGTGCCGCGCCCGGCGGCGACCAGGATGACGGCGATATGGTCCTTGGTGTCCATGGGTCGTGGCTTAGTCCGCCGTTTCGTGCAATGGAAGCGCAAATCCACCGTCGGCCAGGTGCGATGATGTGCCGAACGCATAAAGGATGGGCGATTGCCGCATCCGGGTGTTCGGAAAATGTGCAAATGATGAAAAACCGCGCAATTTACCGCGCCGCATCCTTTGCCTATCGCGACTGTGCCGGTTAGATAGGCCAAAGCCCGATGAAATGTGTCCCATGACAACCCCCCGCTTTCCCATTCCCGTTGCCCAGCCGGTGTTTCTTGCGCCGATGTCGGGGATCACCGATCTGCCGTTTCGGCAGGTGGTGGCGCGGTTCGGCGCGGGGCTTCTGGTGTCGGAGATGATCGCCGCGGGCGAGATGGTGACGCATCGCCGCTCGCCCCGCGCCGCGACACGGGCGCGCGCGCGGATCGGGGCGGGCACGCCCACGGCGGTGCAACTTGCCGGGCGCGATCCGGCGGCGATGGCCGAGGCCGCGCGCATCGCCGCGGGCGAAGGCGCACCGATGATCGACATCAACATGGGCTGCCCGGCCAAGAAGGTGGTGGGCGGTCTGTCGGGCTCGGCGCTGATGCGCGATCTGGACCTCGCGCTGCGCCTGATCGACGCGGTCGTGGGGGCGGTTGACGTTCCGGTCTCGCTCAAGACCCGTCTGGGATGGGACGGCGATTGCCTGAACGCGCCCGATCTGGCCGCCCGCGCCGAGGCCGCGGGCGTGTCCATGATCACCATCCACGGGCGCACCCGCGCGCAGTTCTATACCGGCACTGCCGACTGGGCGGCGATCCGCGCGGTGCGCGCGGCTGTTCGCGTGCCGGTGATCGCCAATGGCGACATTCTGAACGCCGCCGATGCCCGCCGCGCGCTGGCGCTGTCGGGCGCGGACGGGGTGATGATCGGACGCGGCGCGCAGGGGCGGCCCTGGGTTCTGGCGGAAATCGCTGCCGCGCTGTCCGGCGCGCCCGCGCCACGGGTGCCAACGGGTGCGGCGCTGGCCGATCTTGTCGCCACGCATTATGACGCGATGCTGGGCTTTTATGGCCGCGACCTGGGCGTGCGGATCGCGCGCAAGCACCTGGGGTGGTATATCGACGCGGCGGGCGGTGCGGCGGATCTGCGTGCGCGCCTGATGCGTGAGCGCGATCCGGCGCGGGTACTGGCACTGGTGCCGGATGCGCTGGCCCCGCGCGAGGCGGCGGCATGAGCGACACGCCCGTGACCGGTGCGATCTGGGCGGCACTGCCGGTGCCGGCATTCCTGATCGCCTGGCGCGACGGGCACGAAATGATCCTGGAATGCAACCCGGCGGCCGAATTGTTCATGGCCACCTCGTCGGCGCAGCTTTCGGGCGAACCCGCGTTTGACCGGCTGTCGATCGACGCCCCGATCGAAGAGGCGGTCGAGCGCGCGCGCGCCAACCGCGCGCCGATCTTCATCAACGATGCCGATGTGTGCACCGGTGATCGCCCGCCGGTCCTGTGCAACCTGCAACTGGCGCCGATGAACGATACCGGCCAGACTCTGCTGATGCTGATCGCCCCGCGCGAGATCGCGGGCCGGCTGGGGCGCACGCAGGCGGTCAAGGCCGCCGCCAAGTCGGCCATCGGCATGGCGGCAATGCTGGCGCATGAGATCAAGAACCCGCTGGCCGGGATCACCGGGGCGGCGCAGCTTTTGTCGATGAACCTGCCGATGCAGGACCGCGAACTGACCGATCTGATCGTGGCCGAATCGCGGCGTATCGTGAAGCTGCTGGAACAGGTTGAACAATTCGGCGACCAGCGCCCGCCCGATCTGGCCGAAACCAATATCCATGACGTGCTGGAACGCGCGCGGCGCTCGGCCATCGTGGGGTTCGGCGCGCATATGCGTATCCATGACAGCTATGACCCTTCGTTGCCGCCAACCTGGGCCGATGCCGACCAGTTGTTGCAGGTATTTCTGAACCTGCTCAAGAACGCGTCCGAGGCCCAGCCGGCAGGCGGCACCATCCGTATCCGCACCTATTTCGAGCGCGGGCTGCAATTGCGCGGGCGCGAGGGGCGGCGCCTGGCGCTGCCCCTGCATGTCGAGATCATCGACGATGGTCCCGGCCTTCCGGCCGAGATCGCCGAGAACATTTTCGAACCCTTCGTATCGGGCCGCGAGAACGGCACCGGGCTGGGCCTGGCGCTGGTATCCAAGATCATCGCCGCCCATGACGGCTGGATCGAGGTTGATCAGCGCCCCGGCCAGACCGTGTTTCGCGTGTCGCTGCCGATGGCGCCGGCCCCCGGCACGCGTTCGAAACCGCCCCGAACCCCAAAGGAGACCCGCTGATGGATGGCACCATCCTCGTTGCCGATGACGACCGCACGATCCGAACGGTGCTGACCCAGGCCCTGACGCGCGCGGGATGCCGGGTTCATGCCACCTCCAGCCTGACGACGCTGCTGCGCTGGGTCGAGGAGGGCAAGGGCGATCTGGTGATTTCCGACGTGATCATGCCCGATGGCAACGGGATCGAGATGCTGCCAAGGATCGCGGCCCTCAGGCCCGGATTGCCGGTCATCATCATTTCCGCGCAGAACACCATCATGACCGCGATCCAGGCGACCGAGGCCGATGCCTGGGATTACCTGCCCAAGCCGTTCGACCTGCCGGACCTGTTGCAACGGGCCGGGCGCGCGCTGGACAGCGGGCGGCGCACGGTGCGGCGCGAACCCGCGCGCCCGCCGGCGGGCGAGGTGATCGAACCGGCGAGCGAGTCCGATCTGCCGCTGGTTGGCCGGACCCCGGCGATGCAGGCGCTGTATCGGTTGGTTGCGCGGGTGATGAACGCCGAATTGCCGGCCCTGATCACCGGCGAATCCGGCACCGGGAAATCGCTGATCGCGCGGGCGCTGCATGACTTTTCCGACCGGCGCAACCAGCCTTTCGTTCTGGCCTCGGCCCAAGATCTGGAGGCGGGCGATCCGCAGGCGCTGGTGGCGCGGGCGCGTTCGGGCTCGCTGGTGATCGACGGGCTGGCCGATCTGGGGGCGCAGGCGCAGGCGCGGCTGGTGCGGATGCTGGATGCGTTGCCCGAGGATGGGCCGCGCATCATCGCCGTGGCCGACGAAGGGCTGACACAGGCGCTGGAATCGGGCGGCTTCCGGCGCGATCTTTACTATCGGCTGGGGGGCGTGACCCTGCATGTACCGCCCCTGCGCGAACGGATCGAGGATATTCCCCTGCTGGCCGAGCATTTTCTGGCCCGAGCCGCGCGCGAAACCGGCACCAGCCGGCGCCTGTCCTCGCAGGCGCTGGAGGTCATTCGCCAATACGGCTGGCCCGGCAATGTGCGGCAGTTGGAAAACACCATCCGGCGGCTGGTCATCACCGGGCAGGAGGCCGAGATCGGCCGCGCCGAGATCGAGGCGGCGCTCAACAACCATCCCGCCGCCAGCGCCGCCGGCGAGGGGCGCCACGGCGAAACCCTGTCCGAGGCAGTGGCCCGGCATGTGCGGCGCTATTTCGAACTTCACGGCGATGAACTGCCGCCCCCCGGCGTCTATGCCCGCATCCTGCATGAGATGGAGGCGCCGCTGATCGAGATTTCGCTGGAATATACCGGCGGCAATCAGGCACGGTGCGCCGATCTTCTGGGGATCAACCGCAATACCCTGCGCAAGAAGATCAACGATCTTGATATTCGCGTGACACGGCGGCGGAAGTTGATGTAAACAGGCCACAGGCGCGTGGCGCATTTGTCGCAGGTATTGTCTGTGGCGCGGGCGCGCGGGGGGCTGTTTAATCATGTCGTATTTCAAACAAGGCTTGTGATGACCGGTTCTGCGGCGGCTCGGCCCGGCGAAGGCCGCGATTCGGCAGGTTTCCTGACCCGGCGCAGCCCGCTGCGGCGGCGGCTTCAGACCATTGGCACCGTCGTTCTGGTGGCGATGGCCCCGCTTCTGGTGATGGTCTCGGTTCTGGTGGTGGGCCCGTTCACGGTGTCGCCGAACCTGCCGTCGCTGCGCCTCGTGCTGCTGGCGGATCTGGTTTATATCCTGGTGGTCGCAACCCTGGTGATGGCGCGGATCGCGCGGATGCTGGCGGCGCGGCGGTCGCGCTCGGCCGGATCGCGGCTACACCTGCGGTTGTCGGCCCTGTTTGCCGTGATCGCGCTGATCCCGGCAATCACGGTGGCGGTGTTTTCGGTCATCACGATCAACCTGGGGCTTGAAGGCTGGTTTTCGGACCGGGTGCGCAACGTCGTGGGCAGCTCGCTGGCCGCAGCCGAGGCCTATCAGGACGAACAGGAACGCAACCTGGTCGAGGACGGTCGCGCCGTCGGCCGGTTCCTGGACATGTGGGCCGAGAACAACCCGTTCCTGTCGGATGGCGAATTGCGCCAGATCCTGAGCGAAGCGCAGACCGCGATCCAGCGCGGGCTCAGGGTGGCGTTCATCATCGACACCGACGGGACGCTGCTTTTGCGCGGTGAGCGGTCGTATCTGTTCGATTTCATCCGCCCCGACGCCGAGGATCTGGAACGCGCCGGCGAGGGCGAACTGGTCCTGATCCGCGACTGGGAAAACTCCGAGTTCCGCGCGCTGGTGCCGTTGCAAGAGCATGTCGGGCGGCTGTTGTATATCGCGCGCGGCGTCGATGGCGAGTTGCTGAGCCTGCTGGACGACACGCAGGCCACGATCCAGCTTTACAACCAGCTTGAACAGGAACGCGGCCGGGTTCTGTTCAATTTCGCGCTGCTTTACCTGGCTTTCGCGATCATCCTGATCCTGTCGGCGATCTGGCTGGGCATGTGGTTCGCCGAACGCCTGTCGCGCCCGGTCGGACGGCTGGCGGCAGCGGCGGGTTCGGTGGGCGAGGGCGATCTGGACGTTCAGGTGCCCGAAGAGAACGGCGACGACGAGATCGCCACCATGGGGCGCGTGTTCAACCAGATGACACGCCAGCTCAAGGCCCAGCGCGAGGCCCTGTTGGCCAACACCCGCCAGATCGAGGAACGCCGCCGCCTGTTCGATTCGGTCCTGGGGTCGGTCACGGCGGGGGTGATCGGGCTGGATGCCGATGGGCGGGTGGAGTTCGTCAACCGCGCGGCCGAGTTGCTGACCGCGATCGACAGCACCCAGACCGGACGCGCGCCGCTGTCCGAGGTGGTCCCCGAATTCGCCCCGTTGCTGAGCCGCCTGACCCGCAGCGAGGCGCGCGCGCCCGGCCGGGTGCAGGACGAGGTGCGCATCAGCCGGGCCGGCCGGCTGGAAAGCCTGCTGGTCCGGCTGGCGGAGCGGCGCAATGCCGATGGCGCGCTGGAGGGCTATGTCGTTGCCTTTGACGATGTCACCGATCTGGTGTCGGCGCAGCGGATGGCCGCCTGGGGCGACGTGGCGCGCCGCATCGCCCATGAGATCAAGAACCCGCTGACCCCGATCCAGCTTTCGGCCGACCGGATCAAGCGCAAGTTCCGCCGCCATCTCAGCGATGAGGACGCCGCCGCACTGGAGCAGTTGACCGACGTTATTGTGCGCCAAACCAATGACTTGCGGCGCATTGTTGATGAATTTTCGCGGTTTGCGCGGATGCCCGAGCCGGATCGCCGGCCGCATGACCTGGTGCAGCTTGTGCGCGATGCGGTCACCTTGCAGGAAGCAGGGATGGAGCATGTCGCGCTGAGTGCCGGTCTGCCCGAGACCCCGCTGGAGCTGGAAATCGATTCGACGATGATCGCCCAGGCCTTGACAAATCTTATCAAGAACGCTGGCGAAGCAATTGAAAGTCTGGAAGAAAGCGGGAATGCGCCCGCCGATTTCCAACCCCGGATCGATGTGGCGATGACGGTTGGAGACCAAAGCGTGTCGATCACCATTGCCGACAATGGTATCGGCCTGCCCGAGGATCGCGCCCGCCTGTTCGAACCCTATGTGACGACGCGCGCCAAGGGGACCGGGCTGGGACTGTCGATCGTGAAGAAGATCATCGAGGAACACGGGGGCACGTTGACCTTGCGCGACGCACCGAAATTCGAAGGCTGCAGCCATGCCGGCGCGATGGCCGAGATCCGCCTGCCCCTGCTGGGCAGCGACCGGCCGGGACGGGCAGAGCAGGAGAGACAAACATGAGCGATATCCTGATTGTTGACGACGAGCGCGACATTCGCGAACTGGTTTCCGAGATCCTGAACGATGAGGGCTATGAAACCCGCCTGGCCGCGAATTCCGACGAGGCCATGGAGGCCGTCAACACCAGCCCGCCGGCGCTGATGGTCCTGGACCTGTGGCTCAAGGACAGCCACATGGACGGCATCGGCATCCTGATGGCGGTCAAGCGCGAACGCCCGGAAATTCCGGTGGTGATCATTTCGGGGCACGGCAATATCGAGATCGCGGTGGCCGCGATCAAGAAGGGCGCCTATGACTTTATCGAAAAGCCGTTCAACATCGACCAGTTGCTGGTCGTGATCGGCCGCGCGATGGAGACCGCGCGCCTGCGTCAGGAGAACGTCAAGCTGCGCAAGCGCGACTCGGGTCAATCCGATATGATTGGGGCAAGCCAGGCGCTCAAGGTCTTGAAAACGCAGTTGAACAAGGTCACGCGATCGAATGGGCGCGTGATGCTGACCGGGCCGTCCGGCAGCGGCAAGGAGGTCGCGGCGCGGTTCATCCATGTCAATTCCAACCGCGCGGGCGGCCCCTTCGTCACCGTGTCCTGCGCAGCGATCGAGCCCGACAAGATGGAGGCGGTTCTGTTCGGCCAGGAAAGCCCGGCGCACGGGGTGATTCCGGGCCTGCTGGAACAGGCCCATGGCGGTATCCTTTACCTCGACGAAGTGGCCGACATGCCGCCCGGCACACAATCCAAGATCCTGCGGGTGCTGGTCGATCAGACCTTTGCCCGTGTCGGCGGCAGCGAAAAGGTCAAGGTCGATCTGCGCGTGATCTCATCGACCACGCGCGATCTGCGCGCGGCGATCACGGCCGGCCAGTTCCGCCAGGAGCTTTATGACCGGCTGAACGTGGTGCCGATCCAGGTGCCGTCGCTGGAGGACCGGCGCGAGGATATTCCCGCGCTCGCGGCCTATTTCATCGACCTGTTCCACCAGACCCAGGGACTGCCAAGGCGCGAGCTTTCCGACGAGGCCGAGGCGCTGCTTCAGGCCATGGGCTGGCCCGGCAACATCCGGCAGTTGCGCAATGTCATCGAGCGCGCGCTGATCCTCGGTGACGGGTCCGGCCCGATCGAGGCGCGCGAATTGCAGGGCGAGGCGAATGGCGGCGACGCCGAGGGGCGGGTCGTGCTGTCGGGCGGACTGGCGACGCTGCCCCTGCGCGAGGCGCGCGAGCTGTTCGAACGCGAATACCTGCTGACCCAGATCAACCGCTTTGGCGGCAATATCTCGCGCACCGCGACCTTTGTCGGCATGGAGCGTTCCGCCCTGCATCGAAAGTTGAAATCGCTCGGTGTAAACACGGCCTCACTGGCGCAGTCGCGCGGGCGCGACGACGAATGAGCGAAAAGGGGCGGCGATGAAGATCATCATCTGTGGTGCGGGCCAGGTCGGCTGGCAGATCGCCCGGCAGCTTTCGGGCGAGGCCAACGATGTCGCGGTGGTCGACAACAACCCGGTCCTTGTGCGGCGCGCCACCGACACGCTGGAGGTGCAGGGCGTGATCGGCTTTGCCTCGCATCCGTATGTTCTGGAAACGGCCGGCGCGCGCGAGGCCGACATGATCATCGCCGCCACCCATTCGGACGAGGTGAACATGGTCACCTGCCAGGTGGCGCATTCGGTGTTCAACGTGACCCGCAAGATCGCCCGCCTGCGTGCCCAGACCTATCTGGAGCCGCAGTATTCCGACCTGTTCCAGCGCGATCACATGCCCATCGACGTGGTCATCAACCCCGAGCATGAGGTCAGCCAGGCGGCGCTGCGCCGGATCGCCGCGCCGACCACCTTTGACGTGCAGGATTTTCTGGATGGCCGCGTGCGCCTGGCCGGCATTTCGCTGGACGAGGATTGCCCGGTTCTCAACACCGCGCTGCGCCAGTTGACCGAGCTGTTCTCGACCCTGCGCGCGATCGTGGTCGGCGTGCGGCGCGGGTCCAGCCTGTTCGCCCCCGAGCCCGAGGACCAGTTGTTCGCGGGCGACCAGATCTATGTCATCGCCGAAAGCAGCGATCTGCCGCGCACGCTTGAGATCTTCGGCAAGCCGCTGGCCCGGCAGGAACGCGTGGTCATCATCGGCGCGGGCAATGTCGGCCTGACGGTCGCGCGCACGCTGGAGGCCCAGCGCGAGCGGGTGCGCGTGCGGGTGATCGAGCGCGCGCGCGACCGTGCCGAGGTCGCCGCCGACGCGCTTGAGCGTACGATCGTCCTGCATGGCGACGGGATGGACAGCGACATCCTGGCCGAGGCCGGCATCGACAAGGCCGATGCGGTTCTGGCCGTGACCGACGATGACAAGGTCAATCTGCTGGTCGCGGTCCGGGCCAAGGCGATGGGGTGCAAATATGCCATCGCGCTGGTCAACGACCCCAGCCTGTCGCCCCTGATGGAAAGCCTTGGAATCGACGCGCATATCAATCCGCGTGCGACCACGGTGTCGTCGATCCTGCGCCATGTCCGCCATGGCCGCGTGCGTTCGATCTATTCGATCGGCGATTCCGAGGCCGAGGTGATCGAGGCGCAGGTTCTGTCGACCTCGTCGCTGGCGGGCAAGACCATCGGCGAGGCCGACTTCCCCGAGGGCGCGCTGGTCGGCGCGGTGCGCAAGGGCGACAGGCTGATCAAGCCCACGGGCTCGACCCGGCTGGAGACCGGCGATCTGCTGGTGATCTTTGCGCTGAAAAAGGATGTCCCCGAGGTCGAACGCCTGTTGCAGGTGGCGGTGGAGTATTTCTGATGCTGGCGCGGCTGGCACAGGTTCCGGTTCTGGTGCTGATGATCGGTGCCACCGGCCTGGCGATGCTGGTGCCGTCTGGCCATGCCTTTGCCTTCAGCGAATCGCCGGTCGGGCGCGCCTTTCTCTATTCGGCGCTGGTGTGCCTGTTGCTGTCGGCCCTGCTGGCGATCGCCACCAGCCGGCCGTCGCGGCGGTCGTCGGGGCGGGGGTTGTTCCCGCTTCTGGCCGCAATTTACCTGGTGTTGCCGGCCCTGATGGCCCTGCCGATGACCGAGGTTCTGAACCTGCGCTTCTTCGATGCCTGGTTCGAGATGATTTCCAGCTTCACCACCACCGGCGCCTCGCTGATCGACGCACCGCGCCAGGTGCCCGACGCGGTGCATCTGTGGCGGGCGATGGCGGGCTGGTTCGGCGGGCTGTTCGTTCTGGTCGCCGCCACCGCCCTGCTGGCGCCGCTGGGGCTGGGCGGGGTCGAACTGATCCGCCTGCGCACCGCCCCCAGCGGGGTGTCTCGCCCCGATGCCACGCAGGGCCATGGCCAGCGGTTGAAGGTGCATGGCGCGGTGATCCTGCCGTGGTATGCCGGGCTGACCGCGGCGCTGTGGTTCCTGCTGGTGCTGGCCGGCGTTCCGGGTCTGTCGGCGCTGGTACAGGCAATGTCGACGCTGTCCACCTCGGGGATCGTGTTGCGCCAGACATTGGGCGGGATCGGCTTCTGGGCCGAGGCCGCGATCTTCGTGTTCCTGATCCTTGCGCTCAGCCGGGGGTTCTTGCCCAGTCCGGGCGGGCGGGCGCGCCGCGCCGTCGATCCGGGGCCGGAACTGCCGCTGGCTGCGGTGATCGTGGGGCTGGTGACGCTGGTCGTGGCGGCGCGCCACTGGCTGGGCGCCTTCGAGGTTGCCGAGGGAGAGAACCTGCCCGCGCTGGGGCGCGCGATCTGGGGCACGCTGTTTACCAGCCTGTCGTTCCTGACAACGACCGGATTCGTCAGCCATGACTGGGCGGCGATGCGCCTGTGGTCGGGGCTGACCCCGCCGGGGCTGGTGCTGATGGGGCTTGCCATCATCGGTGGGGGCGTGGCGACGACCGCAGGCGGGGTCAAGCTGTTGCGCGTCTACGCGCTGGCGCGGATGGGCGGGCTGGAGTTGCAGCGCATGATCTATCCGTCGATGGTGATGGGCGGCGGCGCGCGCCAACGCTTCCTGATGACGCATGGCGCCCATGCCGCATGGCTGTTCGCGATGGTCTTTGCCCTGACGGCGGCGGTCCTGCTGGCGCTGCTGATGCTGTTCGGCATGAGTTTCGAGACCGGCCTGATCTTTACCTTCGCCGCGCTCACCACGACCGGGCAACTGGTGCAGGTCGCGGGGGATCTGCCGCTGCACTGGTGGCTTCTGTCCGACCCGGCCAAGGCCGCGCTGGCGCTGGGGATGATTCTGGGCCGGCTGGAAATCCTGGCGTTGCTGGCGCTTTTGATGACGCGATTTGCCCGCGACTGACGCCATGGCTGGGCCATTCGACCCTTGCCGCCGGACAAAATCCGGTCTAATGCGCTGAATTGGACTGGAAATCGGCGTTTTCGCGCTTCATACTGCCCCCCGCAGGGGGGTGCTGTGCCGAAATGACAGGTGCAGGCCGCAAAAAAGGTTAAGAATAACATGGCCACAGACAAGCAAAACTTGCAGGATGCCTTTCTCAACCACGTTCGCAAGAACAAGGTGCCGGTGACGATCTTCCTGATCAACGGCGTGAAGTTGCTGGGCGTCATCACCTGGTTCGACAATTTCTGCGTTCTTCTGCGTCGTGAAGGGCAAAGCCAGCTGGTCTACAAGCATGCGATTTCGACGATCATGCCGGGCCAGCCCATCAATCTTTACAATGGCGACGAGTGATCGCCATCTGAGCGGGGCCGCGTGAGCGCGCAAGACGGCGATACCACCACGGCGACGGGCAGGGCGCCGACGCGCGCGCTGGTTCTGCATCCCGATATCCGCGGCACCGACACCGCTCGTGATCCCGAGGGCGCACTGGCCGAGGCCATGGCCCTGGCGCGGGCCCTGCCGGGGATCGCGCTGATCGACGGGCAGGTCGTGCGCCTGCCGCGGCCGCATCCGGGGCATTTGTTCGGATCGGGCAAGGTGGCCGAGCTGAAGGCCCGGATCGAGGCCGACGAGATCGAGCTGGTTCTGGTCGATGGCCCGGTATCGCCCGTGCAGCAACGCAACCTGGAACGCGAATGGTCGGTCAAGCTGCTGGATCGCACGGGGCTGATCCTTGAGATTTTTGCCGATCGCGCGCGCACCCGCGAGGGCGTGTTGCAGGTCGAATTGGCCGCGCTCAGCTATCAGCGCACCCGGCTGGTGCGGGCCTGGACGCACTTGGAACGCCAGCGCGGCGGGTTGGGCTTTGTCGGCGGACCGGGCGAAACCCAGATCGAGGCCGACCGCCGCGCGATCGACACGCAGATGGTGCGCCTGCGCCGGCAACTGGAAAAGGTGGCGAAGACCCGTGAGCTGCATCGTGCCGCGCGGCGCAGGGTGCCGTATCCGGTGGTTGCGCTGGTGGGCTATACCAACGCGGGAAAGTCCACGCTTTTCAACCGGATGACCGGCGCGGCGGTGATGGCCAAGGACATGCTGTTCGCCACGCTGGACCCTACGATGCGGGCGGTGGTACTGCCCGGCGGGCTTGAGGTGATCTTGTCGGACACAGTCGGATTCATATCGGATCTGCCGACGCAACTTGTGGCCGCGTTCCGCGCGACGCTGGAAGAGGTGCTGGAGGCCGATCTGATCGTGCATGTGCGCGACATCGCCCATCCCGAGACCGAGGCGCAGGCCGCCGATGTCGAATCGATCCTGGCCGATCTGGGCGTGGCGCAATCGGTGCCCCGGATCGAGGTCTGGAACAAGATCGACCTGTTGCCCGCCGACGACCCCCTGCTGACGGTGGCCGCGCGCCGCGACACGGTTTATCCGGCATCGGCCCTGACTGGCGCGGGGCTTGAGACGGTCTTTGCGGCCATCACGGCGGCCCTGGATGACGAGCGCCACGAAACCGTGCTTGATCTGGCCTACGATCAGGGGCGCGCGCGTGCCTGGCTTTTTTCGGAGGGGGTGGTCTTGGACGAAGA
The DNA here is from genome assembly GCA_001314715.1 of Rhodobacteraceae bacterium HLUCCA12. Classification (GTDB taxonomy): domain Bacteria; phylum Pseudomonadota; class Alphaproteobacteria; order Rhodobacterales; family Rhodobacteraceae; genus Pararhodobacter. The sequence continues at coordinate 92,856 of LJSV01000001.1, forward strand.
GCCGGGGGATACGGGGTCGACGATCCGCGTGAACTGGACCGCCCGGCAGCGCCGCCGGTTTGAGAGCCTTCTGGCGCCGGATGCGGCGGACGGGCAGGGGGCGGACGACTAGGGTCCGCGGCACCATCGCTTGCGAGACGTGATCGTCATCCCTCGTCCTCGTCGCTGCGCAGTTCGATTTCGCCCAGTTCCATCAGGTTGCGCACGCTGGTGACGACCGCGGTCATGGCCTCTTCGCCGTCGCGGCTGCGCACCTTGCCGCGAATGTCGACCTCGTCGCGCAGGGTCGCGGCCATGCGTTGCGACATGTTGTCCAGCAGGAACGCGACCGATCGCGCCGCGTCGGTGTCGGGTTGCAAGCCGGCATAGGCGAAGGCCGTGATCAGGTCGGTCTGGGCCACATCGCGCAAGACCTTGCCGACATCGCGCGGTTTCAGCCGTTCGTGGATATTGGCAAAGGTGAAGATCGCCTTGCGCACGCCATCGGCAAAGGCGCGATCGTCCCGATCCAGCCCCGAGAGCAGGTCTTCGCGCATCCGGGTCGGCGCGTTGGTCAGGATGTCACCCACCCGGCGGGCCGGCGGTGCGGCAAAGGCGGGGGGCGGGCGTTCATCAAGCTGGGTCGCCAGGGCATTGCCGATCCGCGCCACAAGGCGGGGGTTGATCGCCTGGGTGCGCGCGACCGCATGGGCCACGCGGCGCGCGCGTTCGCCCGGCATCAGGCCCAGCAATTCGGCCGCCTTCTTGACGGCCAGCTTGGACACGACAACCGCCGCGACCTCGGCGCTTTCGCGTTCCAGCAGGGTGACGAGGGTTTCGCAATCGGCATCGGCCAGGCGTTCCCAGGGATCGACCACGCCCCGCGCCCGCGCGATCTGGCGCAGCCGGGTGGCGGCGGTCGGACTGAGTCTGCCATCCAGCGCCTTGAGCGCGCCGCCGACCCCACCGTGAAAGCTGAGCCCCACCTGTTCCAGTGTTTCCACGAATTCCGTGACCACCGCGACCAGCGTGTCGCGGTCCACCAGGCGCATGGTGCACATCTCCTCGCTCAGCGCGTTCTGCATCGCCTCGGGCAGGTTGGCGAGCTTCAGTTCCGTGCCATCCGACAGCAGCAGTTGTACCAGCACCGCCGCCTTCTGCCGGCCGTTCAGACGCCGAATAGTGCGGCCGTTGGGGCTGGTCGCATGCGGCGGCACGGACGGTATGGCCCTGCGGCCCGGCGCCGGCACGGCCATGTCGCCAAGCGGGGGCAGGCCACCATCGGGCGCAGTCAGGAGATCGGCCATGGGCAGGGCCGGCATCAGCGGGTCATCGGGCATGATCGGTTCCGAGCGATTGCGCGATCATCCTTGCCCGAAAATGTTAAGGCCCCGCTAACTGGCGCAACCACTTGCCAGCTTGATCCATGTCAAGGCACGCCCGGCGATGATATGCACAAATCACAGGCGAAGTCGGGGCGGAACCATACGCCTGATCTTCATCTCCCGTTCTCCGGGCGCACCTCCCTGTGTCCGGTTATCTTTGCGCCGCGAGAGGTTTCTCTCGCGGCTCTTTTTTTCACGCCTGCGCTTCGGTTTCGGCCTCAATCTCGGCGGCGCGCTTTTCGACCAGCTCGACGATATGGTCGATCATCTGGTCGTTCGACATGCGGTGCGATTGCTTGCCGGCCATATAAACCATGCCGTTGCCGGCGCCGCCGCCGGTAAACCCGATATCGGTCAGCAAGGCCTCGCCCGGGCCATTGACCACGCAGCCGATGATCGACAGGCTCATCGGGGTCTTGATGTGATCAAGCCGCTTTTCCAGGGCTTCCACCGTCTTGATCACGTCAAATCCCTGGCGCGCGCAACTGGGGCAAGAGATGATCTGCACACCGCGGGTGCGCAGGCCCAGCGATTTCAGGATCTCATATCCGACGCGCACTTCCTCGACCGGGTCGGCCGACAGCGACACGCGAATCGTGTCGCCAATTCCCATCCACAGCAGATTTCCCAGACCCACGGCCGATTTCACGGTGCCTGACATCAGGCCGCCGGCCTCGGTGATACCCAGATGGATCGGGGCATCCGTCGCCTCGGCCAGCATCTGATAGGCGGTGGCGGCCAGGAACACGTCCGAGGCCTTGCAGCTGATCTTGAACTCGTGAAAATCGTTGTCCTGCAAAAGCTTGATATGATCGAGGCCGGATTCGACCATGGCGTCGGGGCAGGGCTCGCCGTATTTTTCCAGGAGATGGCGTTCCAGACTGCCGGCGTTCACGCCGATACGGATGGAACAGCCGTGATCCTTGGCGGCCTTGACCACCTCGCGCACCCGTTCGGCCGAGCCGATATTGCCGGGGTTGATGCGCAGGCAGGCCGCGCCCGCCTCGGCCGCCTCAATCGCGCGCTTGTAGTGGAAATGGATGTCCGCAACGATCGGCACCGGGCTTTCACGGACGATCTCACGCAGGGCGCGGGTCGAGTCGGCATCGGGGGTGGAGACGCGCACGATATCGGCCCCGACATCGTGCGCGGCCTGAATCTGGGCGACGGTTGCGCGCACGTCGGTGGTGTCGGTGTTGGTCATGGTCTGTACCGTGATCGGTGCATCGCCCCCGACGGGCACCGGGCCGACCATGATCTGGCGCGACTTGCGGCGGTCGATGTTGCGCCACGGACGGATCGGATTGTGCGACATGCGGCCTGGTCCCTGCTGTTTCGCCTGCGCCCATGACATAGGCGCAAGCCATGCATGAGGCAATGCAGGCGCACGGCCGCGGGCGGATTTCTTTTGCGTCGCGGCGCCCCGATTCAAGCTCGCGCACAGGTCCGCGCGCCAGGGGTCTGACTGACAGGTTGGGTTCTACTCGTCGCGCAGGCGCGCGACATGCACGTATCGCAGCGCCGAGACATTCCCGAGCATGGCTCTACTCGTCGCGCAGGCGCGCGACATGCACGGCCAGATCCTCGTCGCGGCTGAGATCGGCCAGTTCGAAGCGCTCGCGCAGGTCATCGACCGACAGCGCGATATCCCGCACCACGTTGGCGCCGGATGCGGCCGGGCCATAGGCCTCGCCGTCGATCAGGAAATAGACCGAGCCCGAGTTTCCGGCATGCAGGCTGGGCGGGGATTCGGTCTGGGGCAGGGTGTAGCGTTCGCCGGTGTCTAGGATGCGTTCGAACACCACCGTGCCATCGGCGCCGCGCACCCGCATCCAAGCCGGGCGCACCGCCAGGATCTCGACCTGCGGCGGGCCGCTGTCCAGCACGCGCGGTGCGCCGTCCTCGGCTGTTTCGGTGGGTTCGTCCTCGGTGCTCGACTGGTCCAGCGCACCGGCCAGCGCCTCGGCGACGGCGTTGTCGGTGGTGAACAACTCGGGGCGATCCTCGTTGCCCCCGGTGCGGGTGTCGATGGCGGCGATCGGGCCGTCGCGCGGCGTCAGCACCGGCACATCCAGCGCCTCGGGGCGCGACAGGCGCACGCGCCCCTCGGCCCGCGCGATCTGTGTCGGCGTGGCGTCATCGTCATCGGCGCGCCCCTCGCGTGACGGTTCGGACGAATCGCTTGCCATGGCCGATGTCGGGGTCTCGGGCACCGGATCGAAGTCGCTGGCCACATCGGGGACGATATCGGCCGGCGCGACCTGGACGCGCTGCACCTCCTGCAAGACGGTCCAGCCGGCAAAGCCCAGTCCCAGGATCAGCGCGGCCAGCACCGTCACCGAACCCAGGGCGCCGGGCTCGATCCGTCGCCAGAAGGGCTCGGGGTCGGGCAGCAGACCCACCCCCTTGAGGGCGCCACTGCGCGGCTCGGAGGCCGGGATTTCGCGCTGTTGTCGCGTCGCGGGCGCCATCGCGGCCATGCCATGGGCGACCGAGAAATCGTGTTCGAGGCAGAACCGCTCATAAACCCATTCGGGGTCCATGCCCAGATACCGCGCATAGGACCGCACGAACCCGGCGACGAAGCTGGGCGCCTCGAAAGCGCTCAGATCGCCGTTTTCGATCGCGGCGATATGAGCAGCACGGATGTGCAATTCGCGCTGCACGTCGAGCAGCGATTTTCCCAGCGTGGCCCGTTCGCCGCGCAAAAGATCACCCAGGCGAAGCTCGTAATCGTCGAAGCCGCGCTGTCTGGTCTCATCTTGTGCCGGAGGTTGGTCCTTCCGCCAGATCATCCGCTCTGTCCCTGTTTACCGCCTGCCCGCAGGGTTTGCTGGCAGCACCGCCCCACCACGTGTTGTGGATGACCGAGTCGCGCTGCCGCTACCTCTTGTTGATTTCTTAGCAGATCACAACAACGTTTTGAAGCTGCGGCGTGCACTCACGCGGTCAGTTCGGCGCGATTCAGCGCACAATGCGCCCACAGGGCATCCATCGCGGCGACAACGCGGTCGATTTCCTTGGGATCGTGCACGGGCGAGGGGGTAAAGCGCAGCCGTTCGGTGCCACGCGGCACGGTGGGAAAGTTGATCGGCTGGACATAGACGCCATAGCGTTCCAGCAGCATGTCCGAGATGATCTTGCAGTGCACCGGATCGCCGACATGGACCGGCACGATATGGCTGCCATGGTCGATGATCGGCAATCCCAGCCCTTTCAGCCGCATCTTCAGGATACGGGCGTGCAATTGCTGGGCATCGCGCAGCTTCTGCCCCTCGGCGGTCTTGAGAAAGGCGATCGAGGCCGCGCAGCCGGCCGCCACCGCCGGCGGCAGCGAGGTGGTGAAGATGAAACCCGGCGCATAGGATCGGATGGCATCGACCATCTTGGCGCTGGCCGCGATATAGCCGCCCATCACGCCATAGGCCTTGGCCATGGTGCCGTTGATAATGTCGAAGCGATGCATCAGCCCTTCGCGTTCGGCGACCCCGGCACCACGCGGGCCATACATGCCCACCGCGTGCACCTCGTCGATATAGGTCAGCGCGCCGAATTCGTCGGCCAGATCGCAGATCTCGGCCAGCGCGCCGAAATCGCCATCCATCGAATAGATCGATTCGAAGGCGATCAGCTTGGGCGCGGCGGGGTCGTCCGCCTCAAGGAGCTGGCGCAGATGGGCGACATCGTTGTGGCGAAACACCCGCTTGGCGCCGCCATTGCGGCGAATACCCTCGATCATCGAGGCGTGGTTGAGTTCGTCCGAATAGATGATCAGGCCGGGAAACAGGCGCGGCAAAGTAGAAAGCGTGGCGTCATTCGCGATATAGGCCGAGGTAAAGACCAGCGCCGCCTCTTTTTGGTGCAGATCGGCGATCTCGGCTTCCAGCTGCTTGTGCCAGATGGTGGTGCCAGAGATGTTGCGCGTGCCGCCCGACCCCGCACCCGTGGCCTCAAGCGCGGCATGCATCGCGGCCAGAACGGCAGGATGTTGGCCCATGCCCAGGTAATCGTTGCCGCACCAGACCGTGATGTCCTGCTCGCCGCCGTCGGGCCGGCGCCAGACGGCTTGCGGGAAGTGACCCTTGCGCCGTTCGATATCGATAAAGGTCCGATAGCGACCCTCGTCGTGCAGGCGTTGCAGGGCGGCGTCGAGTGCGGCATCAAAGTTCAAGGCAGTCTCCCTCGCGTAACGCTGGGTCGGTCTTTCTGTGCGCGGTTTGTGGCACGTTGTCCGGCGCGGCGGATGAAAAGGTTACACAAATTCCCTAACGCCGCCTATCGCGCACAAACATGACCTGGATCAATTCCAAACAATGTCGCACCCCGCCCGGGCAGATATAACAAGATCAGTCCGCGATGACCACCGCGCAATCCTCGGCCGCGCCGCCCTCGGCGCAGGCGGCCAGCGCCTGTTCGTCGGCCCCGCTTCCCTGGCCCAGTCCCCAAAGCCCGGTCGCGGGCGACACCGCCAGGGCGCCACCCGTGCCCGGATAGTCGGTGCCGAAGGCTGCGGTGGCATCGGCGCTCAGTTGCAGCGCGCGGGCCTCCCACCCGGCGGGGCGCACCTCCATCACGATGACGCAGGGGCCGTCGGGCCCGCGCCGGGCGTCGCATTCGGCCAGCGCGGCCTCGCGCGCGGCTTCGACGCGGTGGTGGTTGGCCGCCATCACCGTGGCCTCCGACATCAGCCCGTCCTCGGGGGCAAAGGCCACGGCGGCATAGTATTTCTGGCCCTGCGCGACCGAGGCCAGAACCTGCACCTCCTGCTCGCTCAGCCCCTGGGCGTCATAGCGAACGACCTCGACCTGCTCGGGGTCGAAAAGCTGCGCGCGCGCCGCTTCGCCGGTGACGGTATCGGCCGGCGCCGGCAGGGCGAGCGAAAGAAGCGGGGCGGCCAGGATTGCGGCAAGACTGGGTTTCATCGGTCGGACGGGCTCCTGCATGGGTCTTTGGGGCTCTTTACCAAGACCGGCGCGCCGTGTGAACCGCCTGCCCGGCAGGGCGCCGCAAATGCGCGCGCCCGGCCACTGGACTTGCCTTCGGGGCGCGTCTAGGCTCGCCCCGAACGTATCTCAGGAGGCCCCATGCCGTCGCCGCAATCCACCCTTCCCGCCGTTCTGGATCATGTCGATTCGCATCTCGACGAATCGCTCGACCGGCTTTTGGCGTTCCTGCGCCTGCCGTCGATCTCGACCGATCCCGCCTACAAGGCCGATTGCCGACAGGCGGCGGAGTGGTTGCGCGATCAACTGGCCGGGCTGGGGCTTGAGGCACGCACCGATGCGACGCCGGGGCATCCGATGGTGGTGGCGCATGGCCCGGCGCAGGGCGGGCCGCATGTGCTGTTCTACGGCCATTATGATGTGCAGCCGGTCGATCCGCTGGAGCTGTGGCACCGCGATCCGTTCGATCCCGCGATCGAACAGGGCGCGCAGGGCCGGGTGATCCGCGGGCGCGGGGCCTCGGACGACAAGGGGCAACTGATGACCTTTGTCGAGGCCTGTCGCGCCTGGATCGCGGTGCATGGCGCGTTGCCGGTGCGGGTGTCGATGCTGTTCGAGGGCGAAGAGGAATCGGGCTCGCCGTCGCTGGTGCCCTATCTGACCGAACAGGCGCCGGCGCTGAAGGCCGATCTTGCGCTGATCTGCGACACCGGCATGTTCGACCCGCAAACCCCGGCGATCACCACCATGCTGCGCGGGCTGGCCAAGCTGGAACTGGTGATCACCGGGCCGAACAAGGATCTGCACTCGGGCATGTTCGGCGGCGCGGCGGCGAACCCGGCGCGGGTTCTCAGCCGGATCCTGGCCGATCTCCATGACGCTGACGGCGCGGTCACGCTTGAGGGCTTTTATGACGGCGTGCCCGAACCCGGCGACGAACAGCGCGCCCAATGGGACGCGCTGGGTTTTGACGCCGAGGCCTTTCTGGGCGCGGTCGGGCTCAGCGTGCCGGCGGGCGAAAAGGGGCGCAGCGCGCTGGAAATGATCTGGTCGCGCCCGACCTGCGAAATCAACGGCATGATCTCGGGCTATACCGGGGCGGGGTTCAAGACCGTGCTGCCGGCGCAGGCCATGGCCAAGGTCAGCTTTCGCCTGGTCGGCACGCAGGATCCGCAGCAGGTGCTCGATGCCTTCCGCGCCCATGTCGAGGCGCGCCTTCCGGCCGATTGCACGGCCGCCATCGTGGACGCCAGCGGCGCGCCCGCCTCGGTCATGCCGATCGACAACCCCGCCTTCGAGGCCGCGCGCCAGGCGCTGAGCGACGAATGGCCGCGCCCGGCGGCGTTCATCGGCTCGGGCGGCTCGATCCCGATCGCGGGCTATTTCCAGTCGATCCTGGGGCTCGATTCGATACTGATCGGCTTTGGCCGCGACGATGACCAGATCCATTCCCCGAACGAAAAATACGACCTCGAAAGCTTTCACAAGGGGATCAGATCCTGGGCGCGAATCCTTGCCGCGCTCGCCAGGGGCTGACCGGCCCCGCATCGCCTTGCCGCACGGGCGGCAGCGGACCGGACAGGGACAACCCGATGCAGCACATTCGCCAGTCGCCGACCGATCCGGCGTTCGTCCAGAACCCCTATCCGTTCTATGACCGGGCGCGGGCCTTGGGGCGGGTGGTCTTCTGGGACGATTACGCCATGCCCTGCGTCTTCGGGCATGCCGCGGTCAGCGCGATCCTGCGCGATCGCCGCTTCGGCCGTGCCATCCCGGCCGACCAGCGCGAACCGGTGCCCGATCACCTCGCCTCGTTCTACGCGATCGAGGACCATTCCATGCTCGAACTCGAGCCGCCGCGCCATACCGTGCTGCGCCGGCAGGTGCTGCGCGCCTTCACCTCGCGCCGGATCGCGGGCCTCGCCCCCGAGATCGCGGCGCTGGCCCACCGCCTGATCGACGACTGTCCCCGCGATGCGCTCTTCGATCTGCTGGAACGCTTTGCCCGGACGATCCCGGTGGTCGTGATCTGCCGCCTGCTGGGTGTCCCCGAGACGATGAAGGACCAGCTCCTCGCCTGGTCGCATGCGATGGTCGCCATGTACCAGGCCGGGCGCGACCGCCAGACCGAAGAGCGCGCGGGCCGCGCCGCGGCCGCCTTCGCGGATTTCATGCGCGCGCATATCGCCGAGCGGCGCAACCGCCCCGGCGACGATCTCATCACACAGTTGATCGCGGCCGAATCCGCCGACGACGGGCTGAACATCGACGATCTGATCGCCACCTGCATCCTGCTGCTCAACGCCGGGCACGAAGCCACGGTCCACGCCATCGGCAACGGTGTGAAGGCGCTCCTCGAAGCCGGCGGACCCGGCGCGTGGCTGACACCCGCCCGCCGCGAGGCCACGGTCGAGGAAATCCTGCGCTTCGATCCGCCGCTGCATATGTTCACCCGCCATGTCTACGAACCGGTCGAGGTGATGGACCATACCTTCGCACCGGGCGAGACGGTCGGGCTGATGCTGGCGGCGGCCGGGCGCGACCCGGCTCTTTGCTACCGGCCCCATCGTTTCGACCCGGCGCGCCCGGCCAAGCCGCATCTTGCCTTTGGCGCGGGGGTGCATTTCTGTCTCGGGGCGCCCCTGGCGCGGCTGGAACTGGCGGTGGCCCTGCCGATCCTGTTCGAACGCCGCCCCGGCCTGCGCCTGGCCGAACCGCCGGTTTATGCCGACAGCTATCATTTCCGCGGGCTGTCGCGGCTGATGGTCCAGGGCTGATCGCTTCATCTTGCCGGTCAATACGCCGGGGGTGAATGGACCGCAGGTCCAGAGGGGGCAGCGCCCCCTGACCGGCCGCGCCAGCGGCGCAAAAGGCGTCTGCGCAGCAGGCAATCTGGTCACCCGTTGGAATCCCGCGCGCGGTCAGGCGCGGTGGCCTCCGCGGCGCTTCAGGCGGCCGCGGCGGGGCCGACCAGCGATTTCAGCACCTCGGCCGCGATGGCAAAGGATCGCTTGCGCGCCTCATGATCGTGGATCGCGGCGGTGATCATCAACTCGTCAGGCTGGTAACGCCGGATCATCGCCGCGAGGTCGCGCTCGATCGTCCGGGCGGTGCCCGTGGCCGAGACCGACAGTGCCGCCTCGGCCTGTGCCAGCACTGCGGGCGGCACCTCGTCGCGCAGGGTGTCGCGCGGGCGCGGCAGCGGGCCGGGCCGGCCGGTGCGCAGCCGGGCAAAGGCCAGCAGTTGCGACGACCGCAAAAGCTGCGCCGCCGCGTCGGTTTCGGCGGCAAAGACGCCGGCGGCCATCATCGCATAGGGCCGTGCCAGGTATTTCGACGGGCGAAACTGCGCGCGATAGGTCGCCAGCGCCTGTTCCAGCGCCGCCGGGGCAAAATGCGAGGCGAAGGCATAGGGCAGACCGGCCCAGGCGGCCAGTTGCGCGCCGAACAGGCTGGAGCCCAGGATCCAGACCGGCACCTGCGTGCCGGTGCCCGGAACCGCGCGCACCGGCGCGTCGTCGGGGGCATCGTCCAGATAGGCCAGCAGTTCCAGCACGTCTTGCGGAAAGCTGTCCTCGGGCGCCATGTGCCGGCGCAGCGCGCGCGCCGTGACCGGGTCTGTTCCCGGCGCCCGCCCCAGCCCCAGGTCGATGCGGCCGGGGAAAAGCGTGGCCAGCGTGCCGAACTGTTCGGCCACCACCAGCGGCGCATGGTTGGGCAGCATGATCCCGCCCGCGCCCACGCGAATGCGCCGCGTGGCCGCCGCGACATGGCCGATCACCACCGCCGTCGCGGCGCTGGCGATGCCGGGCATGTTGTGGTGCTCGGCCAGCCAGTAGCGATGGTATCCCAGCGTCTCGGCATGGCGGGCCAGATCGGCCGTGTTGGCCAGCGCATCGGCCGGGGTCTTGCCTTCGGGGACGGGTGCGAGATCGAGTAGCGAATAATGCTGCATGGGCCCTCCTGCCGCGCAAAGCTAGGGTCCGGCACCGGCCGCGGCAAGGTTCAGGACACGAAAGTATCGAGTCTTGCATCCTGTAGCGTCTGGCGGGGGCTGCGCCCGAACCGCGCGCGGTAGGTATCGGCAAAACGGCCGAAATGCGAAAATCCCCAGCGGGTGGCGATCTCGGTCACCGTGTCGCCCGGCCGCGCGGCCTGCAGGTCGTGATGGGCGCGTTCGAGCCGGGCATTGCGCAAAAACGCCATTGGTGTCGTGTCGCGAAAGCGGCGGAAGGCATATTGCAGCGCGCGCGCGCTCACCCCCACGGCGGCTGCGACATCGTCCAGCGCCAGCGGCCGGTCGATATGGGCCATCATGTAATCCTCGGCCCGGCGCACCACGCGCGGCGCCAGGTCGGCGCCGCGCCGGCCGTCCAGCGCGTCGGCATAGTTATGGCAATGCGCCTCCAGCAGGCCGGTCATCAGCGCGGATTCGATCTGCCGGCCCAGCAGGCTTCCCGGTCCCAGCACGCAGCGCCCGGCATCGGCCTCGGCGACCAGATGCAGGATCAGCGCACGCAGGGCCGCCCCGCCCCGTGCCGTCAGATCGCAGGGGCCGGCAAAGGTCAGCGGCCGGTCCGCGCGCATGCCCAGCATCTGGCCAAGATGTGCCGAAAGGGCCGCCCGGTCGATGCGCAACAGAACCTGGCGGCAGTCGTCGTCCCAGATCATGGTGGTCGGCCGATGCGGGTTCAGCATCGCCGCGCGCTCCGGATCCGAGCAATACTGCTCGCCGCCGTTGCTGATCGCCGCCGCCCCCGAAAGCGGCATCTGGAACAGGTAGAAATCGCGCAGATGGCCGGGGCTGATCAGGGTCTTGGTGCCGTAATCGATATAGTTCAGCGAAAGCCGCTCGCCGGCCAGGTGATGATGGCGCGCATCGAACCGGCCCTTGCCGATCCGGTCCAGCCGGTGCGGGCAAAAGACCGAGGCGACGCGCTCGCGCGCCTCGTCCAGTTCGCGCGTCTGAAACAGCGCATAGGCGGCCAGCGGTGCCGCGCCGCTGTCCTGCCGGGTATCGATCGGGTCCATTCCAGCCTCCTCTGCCGGATGATGGGCGAACTTAGCAAAGGATCGTTGCGAATGCACGGATTTCGGCGATTCCGGCAGTTTTTTTCGTTTTTCGGATAGTCGTGGTGCCACGCGGATAGCCGGATGTCGTGCGGCGCGCAAAGTTCGGGTCGAGGAAAAGAAAGATCAGGGAGTGAACAATGCGGGGACTGGACGGCAAGGTAGCCATCATTCTGGGCGGCGCCACCAAGATCGGGCAGGCCGTCGTCGATGCCTTCGCGCAGGCCGGCACACGCGTGATGATCGCCGATATCAACGCCGAGGCCGGCGCGGCGCTGACGCGTGATGGCGTCGCCTTCACCGCCTGCGACCTGCGCAAGGATGACGACATCGAAGCGCTGGTCAAGGCCACCAGGGACAGGTTTGGCCGGATCGACTTTCTGGTCAATGTCGCCTGTTCCTATCTCGATAACGGGGCCGACTCGCCGCGCGCCGAATGGCTTGAGGCGCTTGACGTGAATGTCGTGGGCTCGGTCATGCTGATGCAGGCCGCGCGCGCCGACCTGGCCGCCAACAAGGGCGCCATCGTCAATTTCGGTTCGATCTCGGGCCGGGTGGCGCAGACCGGGCGCTGGCTCTACCCGGTGTCCAAGGCCGCGATCCTGCAACTGACGCGCAACCAGGCGATGGACCTTGCGCCCGAGGGCATTCGCGTGAACGCGGTCAGCCCCGGCTGGACCTGGTCCAACATCATGGACGAACTGACCGGCGGCGATCGCGCGAAAACCGATGCCGTGGCCGCGCCGTTCCACCTGCTGGGCCGGACCGGCAACCCCGAAGAGGTGGCCAGCGCGGTTCTGTTCCTGTGCTCGGACGAGGCCAGCTTCATCACCGGCACCGATATTCGCGTCGATGGCGGCTATACCGCCATGGGCCCCGAACAGAACGTGCCGGCCATACCGAAACTCATGGAATAAACGTCTGGGAGGACATCACAATGCGTAAGATCACCATCATCGGTGGCGGCCAGTCAGGGCTCATGGTGGCGCTGGGACTGCTGAAAAAGGGCTATCAGGTGCGCGTGGTGCAAAACCGCACCGCCGATGACATCGCCAATGGCAAGATCATGTCCAGCCAGTGCATGTTCGGCGATTCCATCCAGGCCGAGCGCGACCTCGGCATCGACTTCTGGACCGAGCTCTGCCCGCCGGTCGAGGGCATCGCCTTCACCGTGCCGCATCCCGAACGGCCCGGCGAGCGGGTGATCGACTGGGCCGGTCGGCTGGAGCGCAACGCCTATGCCGTCGACCAGCGGGTGAAATTCCCCGGCTGGCTGGCCGAATTCGAACGTCTGGGCGGGCGGCTGGTCATTAAGGAGGCCGGCATCAACGACCTGGAGATGTATGCCCGCGAGGACGATCTGGTGATCGTTGCCTCGGGCAAGGGCGAGATCGGGCGCATGTTCGAACGCGACGCCGAGAAGTCGCCCTATGACAAGCCCCAGCGCGCCCTGGCGCTGACCTATGTCACCGGCATGGTGCCGCGCCCCGAACATTCGGCGGTCAATTTCAACCTGATCCCCGGCGTGGGCGAATATTTCGTCTTTCCGGGCCTGACCACCACCGGCCCCTGCCACATGATGGTGTTCGAGGGGGTTCCCGGCGGACCGATGGATTGCTGGGCCGACATCAAGTCGCCCGAACAGCACCTGGCGAAATCGAAAGAGATCCTCGCAACCTTCCTGCCCTGGGAGGCCGAGCGCTGCCGCGACATCGAACTGAGCGACGACAACGGCATCCTGTCCGGGCGCTTCCCGCCGACGGTGCGCAAGCCGGTCGCCACGCTGCCCTCGGGCGCACGGGTCCTGGGTCTGGGCGATGCGGTCTGCCTGAACGATCCGATCACCGGGCAGGGGTCGAACAATGCCGCCAAGGCGGCGCGCGTCTATCTGCAACGCATCCTCGATCACGGCGACCGGGCGTTTGACGCCGAATGGATGCAAGGCACCTTCGACGCCTACTGGGACTATGCGCAATGGGTCGTGGGCTGGACCAACGCGATGCTGGCGCCGCCGCCGCCGCATGTGCTTGAAATCATGGGCGCCGCCTGCACCGAACCGCGGCTGGCGCATCGCATCGCCAATGCGTTCGACGATCCGCGCGATTTCTTCCCGTGGTTCGCCGATCCGCAAGCCGCCCAGGTCTATCTCGACGACCTGAGAACGGCGGCCTGAGGGCATGGGCATGGCCGTCGATCCCGCCGATTTCCGCGCCGCCATGGCCCGCTTTCCGGGGGCGGTCACGATCATCACCACCCGCGTCCCCGAAGAGCGGCGCGGGATCACCGCCACCGCCGTCTGCTCGGTCACGGCCGAACCGCCCAGCCTGCTGGTCTGCGTGAATGAAAAGACCGGCACCTGTCAGGGTATCCTGCAAACGGGGCGGTTCGCGGTGAACCTCCTGCCCGATCCGTCGCACGATCTGGCGATGCGCTTTGCCGGCGCCGGCGGGATCACCGGCGAGGACAAGTTCGCCCAGGGCGACTGGCGCGCGGACGGGCAGGGCCTGCCGATCCTTGCCAATGCCCGCGTCGCCTTTTCCTGCGAACTCAGCGATGCGGTACGCGCCGGCAGCCATCACGTGCTGATCGGCCGCATCGTCGACATTCATCATGGCGAGGGCGAGGCCCTGGTCTTCGAGCAATCGCGCTTCCACCGGCTGCAACCCCTCTGACCGCGCCGTCCCATGGCGCCCGCCTGCCCATTTTCTGTCTGAAAATATCCTGGGGGTGAATTGGCCGCAGGCCAAGAGGGGGCAACGCCCCCTCCGCCCGACAGGGCCGCGTGCCCTCAGCTGCGCCGATGCGTCGCCGCGACCCGCGCCACCTCTTCATAGATGCCGCACAGCAGGTTCAGCGTGCGTGTCGCCTCGCGCAGGCGCTCATGGATGTTGGGCACCGAATCGATCGCCTCGATCAGCAGGCGCTGACGCAGCGCGGCGTAATCGTCGGTCACGCGCCGCCCCTCCTCGGTGACTTCATAGGTCACGCCCGCACGCCCCGAGCCCTTGCGCATGACCAGTTTCGCCGCGATCAGCTTGCGCAGGCTGTACTGGATATTGGGCACGTCGTCGCGGTTGGTCAGCCGGGCCAGGTCCTTGATGGTCTTGGGCCGGTCGTTCATCCGGATGATGTGCAGCATCGCGTTCTCGGCGCCCGAGGCGGCCAGGTCCATCACGCTGGCCAGGCATTCCGATTGCCAGCGCGCGAATCCCTCGTAGGTGCGCATCAGCGCGAATTCCAGTTCGGTGAATTCGATCTCGCCCGGTTCCTGCGCCAGGTGCCAGCGCTGGTCGAATTCGGGGCGGGGTTTATCCGATTGATCGGGCTGGGTTTTCCGTTCGCTCATCGTCACCTCCTGCCGCGCAGCATAGTTGCCAAAAAATGCAATTGAAAACAACATTATTATTTGATAGAAAGTCTATCATAAAATCCAACAAAAAGGGAGCGCTCCATGACCAACAATCCGATGCTGGAAGGCAATGCCTTCAAACTCGGTACGTTTTCGTCCAACTGTTCGTCCGGCCTGTCGGTGACCAAGGTGCCCGAACGCTGGGTCAATTCCTGGGACAACAACCTGCGCCTGGCCAAGATGCTGGATGAGGCCGGGATCGATTTCATGCTGCCGATCGCGCGCTGGATCGGCTATGGCGGCGAGACCGATTTTCACGGGGGTGTGCTGGAAACGATGACCTGGGCCTCGGCGCTGCTGGCCTCGACGCAAGACATCGCCGTTTTCGCCACGATCCACACCACCGCCAACCACCCGGTCGTCGTGGCCAAGCAGATCGCCACCATCGACCAGATCGGCAAGGGGCGCGCGGGGCTCAACATCGTGGCGGGCTGGAACAAGCCGGAATACGAGGCGCTGGGCCTGCAACTGCCCGATGATCACGAAAGCCGCTATGACTATGCGCAGGAATGGTTCGACGTGATCCGCAAGCTCTGGTCCTCGACCGAGTATTTCGACTGGAACGGCAAGCATTTCACCCTCAAGCATGTCAAGGGCGACCCGCGCCCGGTGCGCGATGCGGTGCCGATCATCAATGCCGCCGGGTCGCCGCAGGGTCGCGAATTCGCCACCGACAACGCGCATTTCCTGTTCACCCCGGCCATCGACCTGGATCGTTCGGTCGATGAAATCAAGGAGCTGAAGGATCAGGCGCGCGGCAAGGGCCGCGAGGTCGATGTGCTGACCTTCAGCCACGTGATCTGCCGCCCGACCGAGAAAGAGGCGCGCGACTATCTCAAGCACACCGCCGACGACAATGCCGACTGGGAGGCCGTGGACAACCTGATCCGTCTGCAATTCGCCCATGCCCACAGCTTCCCGCATGACCTGATGAAGCTGATCCGCGACCGCTTCGCGGCGGGTCATGGCGGCTTCCCGCTGATCGGCACGCCGGAACAGGTGGCCGAGGGGATCCTGTCGCTGCACAAGGCAGGCTTTGCCGGGACGACGCTGTCGTTCATCGACTATGCCGAAGAGTTTCCCTATTTCCGCGACAACGTGCTGCCGCTGTTGGAACAGGCCGGCATCCGCACGCCGCGTGTTGCGCGGGCTGCGGCGGAATGAGCGACGATTCGGTGAATGTTCGGCCCCAGGCGGGGCCGGACAAACCCGCCTTTCTGGGTGCGATGCGCCATTTCGTGGGTTCGGTCAGCGTGATCACGGTGGGGCAGGGTGACGAATTGTCCGGGCTGGTGGTGACATCGGCCATTTCGCTTTCGGCCGATCCGCCGCTGGTGCTGGTCTGCGTCAATCGCAACTCGTCCAGCTGGCCGCTGCTGGAACGCCATGGCGTCTTCGGGGTGAACGCGCTGGCGGCGCATCATCAGCCGGTGGCCGAGCGGTTTTCCGGCTTTGGCGGCGCCAAGGGTGCGGCGCGCTACGACGGCGCCGCGTGGGTGACGGCGACGACCGGCGCGCAACTACTGGCCGATGCGCCGGTCGCGCTGGACTGCACGGTCGAAGAGATGATCGACCGCGCCACCCATTCCATCGTCATCGGCCGGGTGCAGGCGATCCGCGCGGCACAGCCGCAGGACGGGCTGATCTACTGGCACGGCGCCTATCGCGGGTTGCGCGCATAGGCGCAACCCGGCGGGCGGGGCGCGATCAGGCCTGGTCGTCGGGCGCGCTGTCGCGGCGGTGGCCGTCCAGCCGCCGTTGCGACTGGTCGTCCTGCGCCTTGCGCAAGGTCCGTTCGGCCTTGGTCTGCCCGAAGCGCGCGGCATTTTCATCGGCGCTCTTGCGGGCGGCCGCGCGGGCCGCCTGCTTGCGTTTCTGCCGCAGGTTGACGATCTCGGCCATGGGCGCGATCAGCCCTTTGGCCCGATCATGTCCTCGGGGCGGACCACGCGGTCGAAGGTCTCGGCATCGACCAGTCCCAGGCGAATGGCCTCTTCCTTCAGCGTCGTGCCGTTCTTGTGGGCCGTCTTGGCGACCTTGGTGGCGTTGTCATACCCGATCGTCGGGGCCAGTGCCGTAACCAGCATCAGCGATTCCTTCATCAGCTTTTCGATCCGGTCGGTGTTGGCCTGGGTGCCCACGACCATGTTGTCGGTGAAGCTGGAGGCCGCATCCCCCAGAAGCTGCATGCTTTGCAGCACGTTATAGGACATCATCGGGTTATAGACATTGAGCTCGAAATGCCCCTGCGAGCCGGCGAAACCGACGGCCGCGTCATTGCCCATGACATGGGCGCAGACCATGGTCAGGGCCTCGGCCTGGGTCGGGTTGACCTTGCCGGGCATGATCGACGAGCCGGGTTCGTTTTCCGGCAAGATCAGCTCTCCCAGCCCCGAGCGTGGGCCAGAGCCCAGCAGGCGCATGTCGTTGGCGATCTTGAACAGGCTGCCCGCCACGGTCTTCAGCGCGCCCGAGAACATCACCATGGCGTCATGGGCGGCCAGCGCCTCGAACTTGTTGGGGGCGGTGACGAAGGGCAGGCCGGTGATGTCGGCGATCTGTGCCGCGACCTTTTCGGCGAAACCCTTGCGCGTGTTCAGCCCGGTGCCGACCGCGGTGCCGCCCTGGGCCAGTTCGTAGATGTCGGGCAGGCAGGCCTCGATCCGTTCGATCCCCTTGGCGACCTGATGGGCATAGCCGCCGAATTCCTGGCCCAGCGTCAGCGGTGTCGCATCCTGCGTATGGGTGCGGCCGATCTTGATGATGTCCTTGAATTCCTCGGACTTGGCGGCCAGCGCGCCATGCAGCTTGCGCAGGCCCGGCAGCAGCACGTCGCGGGCATGCATGCCGATGGCGACATGCATCGCCGTGGGGAACGTGTCGTTCGAGGATTGCCCCATGTTGCAGTGATCGTTGGGGTGAACGGGCTTCTTTGAGCCCTTCTCGCCGCCCAGGATCTCGATCGCGCGGTTCGAGATAACCTCGTTGGCGTTCATGTTCGATTGGGTGCCCGAGCCGGTCTGCCACACCACCAGCGGGAAGTTGTCATCGAACTTGCCCTCGATCACCTCGGTCGCGGCGGTGGCGATCGCGTCCGCCAGCTCTGCGGCCAGATCGCCCTGTTCGCGGTTGACCAGGGCGCAGGCCTTCTTGATGACGCCAAGCGCGCGGATGATCGGAACCGGCTGGCGTTCCCATCCGATGGGGAAATTCATGATCGAACGCTGGGTCTGCGCGCCCCAATACTTGTCTGCCGGAACGTCCAGGGGGCCGAAGCTGTCGGTTTCGGTGCGCGTGGCGGTCATGGGTCTTCTCCTGACTGTTTGGGCCTTCTCTAGCCACCGGGCGGGCGGAAATCAATCTGTATGCGTGTGTATACCGCACCATGGCGCCCCGGTATGGCGTTGCCTGAATCATCCTTTTGGGGCAGGCTTGGGGACAGCCGGGGCGGTGCCTGGCCGTTTCAGTCAATTCCGGAGACAGTTCTTGCGTTTTGTCAGTGTTTCAAGCGGTTTCAAGGCCGGGCTCATGGCGCTTGCGCTGGCGCCGGCGGGTCCGGCGCCCGGCGCCGCCCAGTCCGATGCCGCCGCACCCGATCCCTGGTATGCCCCGGCAGCCGTGCGCGCCGCGCAGTTCGCCGATTTCCGGCACAACGAGCGGCGCGATGTGGTGGCGTTCCAGCCCTTTCGCGCCGAGATCGGGGCAACCCTGCCGGGCGGTGAGCCGGTTCGGCTGATTGCCCTCAATCCCCGGATGAATGCGTGGTTCCTGCTGGAGACCGGGCGCGGCAACGCCCTGCGTCAGTGGCACCTTGAGAACGCCGCGCCCCAGGTTTTCTCTGTCGCGCTGGCCGGCGGCGACTCGCCGGCGATCGAAATCACCTCCGAGGCCGGGCGCGAGCTTTGCCGCCCGTGGGAGGGTGCGCTGCAAGAGGCCGCGAATTCGGGCCTGCCCTATGCGCCGATCTGCGATGGCCGGCTCTACCTGCGCAATCAGGGTTCGGGCTCGCGCACCACGCGCGAGGCGATGGCCGAATTCCTGCGCGACTATGTGCCATTTGGCGAAGGACTCATCAGTTTTCTGAAGAACACGCTTTACGAGGATGCCTTTTTGCAAACCTCCGAGGCAATGGACGGTGCCGATGCCGGCGAGGTGGCCGCCGCGCTGGGCCGGGCGCATCTGCGCAGCCATCCGGTGATGCGCTCGAACCTGCAAGTCGATCTGGCGGGGACCGAGGACGGGCGGATGGAAGCTGGCAGCTGGTATGCGGTGCAGGATGCGCCCGGCATCTATGCCAGCGTGATGCAGCCCGGCATGGTCCATCCCGACATCCTGAACCGCAGTGGCGAAACCAACTGGCTGGACGGGGTCGAGAACAACGCCGACGTGCATCTTTTCGCCTATGACCTGAGCCAGTTCGAACTGGGATACGAGCCGGGCACCGATCATCCGTCCATGACCTGGTCGCCCAGACCCAGTGGCCCCGGCCGCACCGGCCTGCCGGGGCCTGACGGGTTCAACACCCTGCGGCCGCTGGCCCGCACCGGAATGCTCAGCCCGGCGCTGACCGACCGTGTCGCGGCGATCATCGCGGGCGGGTTCAAGCGCGAGCATGGCGCCTTTCGGTCGGGGCCGATGTCGCAGACCAACAGTGGCCATCATTACGGCTTCGTGACGCATGGCGTGGTGCTGAGCCGTCTACACCCCGGTCTGGCCACGATATTCACGCTGGACGATGGCTCGATTCACATGCGGACCTGGCGCGACGAGGATACGGCGACGCTGTTGCCGCGCCTGCGCTTTGCCCGGCAAAACGGCGTCGCGCTGATCGAGCCCGATCCCGAAACCGGCGAGCCGGTCGGCGGCCAGCATGTGCGCAGCTGGATGCTGGGCAACTGGTCGGGCTCGGCCGAGGCGCAATTGCGCACGCTGCGGTCGGGCGCCTGCATACGCCGTTCGCAGGGCCGGCAGTTCCTGATCTACGCCGTGTTTTCGTCGGCAACGCCTTCGGGGATGACCCGCACCTTTCAGGCCTATGGTTGCGACTATGCCATGCTGCTGGACATGAACTCGCTGGATCTGACCTATGCCGCGATCTACACGCGCCAGCCGGGCGAAGACGGGTTCGAGACCTATCATCTGGATCGCCGCATGGCCGAGTCCGATGCGCGCGCGCGCGACGGCAGCCGGCTGGCCCGGTTTGTCGAATATTCCGACAACCGCGACTTCATTTACCTGCTGCGTCGTCAAGGGAGAGAGCGATGAAACGGATTGCCACGGCGATTCTGGCACTGACGCTGGGTTTGGGGGCGCCGGCCACGGCGCAGACATTGGCCGAGAACAACGAACGCATGTTTCGCGAAATGCAGGAATGGCGCGGTCTGTCCGGCGCCACGATGAACAGGGTGCGCGAGATCTTCGCCGGGACAAGCTGGATGGGGCAGGGCAACCCCGCGGTCACCCGCCACCCGCTGACCCCCGAAGAGGCCGCGGCGCGGCTGGGCGGGTCGGTGGACAGCGTGCGCCGCGGCTATCGCAACGCCCGGTTTGAGCGCATCTGCGGACGCCCCTATGAGGTGCCGCTCTATGATCCGCAGACCCAACGGCCCGAGGATGCGACGGTCTGCGCGCATATGTTCGAATATCCCAACGTGCCGCTGGCCTATCCGGTGGTCTGGGTGCGCGCGAACGAGGCCGCGCAGCTGTGTGCGGCCGAGGGCGCGCGCATCGGCGATGCCCACGAATGGGAGGGGGCGGCGGCTGGCCAGTTGTTGCCGCCCGACTACCCGTTCGACCGGGTTCGCGGCATGGGCATGTCGGCGGCGGTGAACGCGATGCGCGCCTGGCACAACCAGCACTACGCGGCCACGCGCAACCAGTATTCGATCGGCGAATGGCGGCGCGGGGTCTGCGCCACCGGCAGCGCCAAGTCGCCCGGATGCGATGGCGGCAATTTCGGGCGCTGCGGGTCGAACACCTATCCCGCCGGCTCGTTTGCGCAATGCCGCAGCCCGCTGGGCGTTTACGACATCGACGGCAATGCCGCCGAGCACATGAACCTGCCCCTGAGCGAGGACCAGATGGCCAGCCGGGGATCGACCACGCTGGGCGTGACCGAAATGAAGGGCAGCTGGTTCGTCTGGGACCAGATCCGCGCGCATGAACATTGGGCGCGCTGGCGCGCGCCGTTCTGGCATGGCAGCCGCGTGATGGATCGCGCCAGCCATCACAATTATCATCTGGGGTTCCGCTGTTTCCGCGATATCGGCTGACCGGCGGTTCATCCGGGGGGCGGCACGCCGAAGTGCGTGACGATGCTGTGATAGGCGGGTCGGCTGAGGCGGTTACGCAGGACAAGGCGCGCTGACGGGTCCGCCCGGCTGGCGCATCGCCGGGCGGTGTCTCGGCGGCCTTGGCCCGTACCATCATCGCCCGGACGGCGACGGCGCCGATCGCGTTGCGATCAGCGCAGCGCGGCCAACATCACTTGCGCCGCGATCGGGCCTTCGTCGCTCAGCAATCCGGCATAGCGGCGATCGTCCAAGAGGTCGCGCAGATCCGCCGCCCGCCCGTTCACAAAAGCCGTGCGGCTGACCAGGCGAATGCCGTGGCTGTAATCGGCATAGCCCGCGCCATGAACCGTGCTCAGCGGCTGGATCGGCTGGCCATTGGCCTGATGCCAGCCATAGATCGCCACGCGACCGGGATTGCGCGCCAGCCGGTTGGTCAGCACCAGATCCTTCTTGTGGCCCGAGATCAGCGCCCCCAGCGGCGCGCCGGCGTTGCGGCGCTGCCCCTCAAGCGTGGCGTTGTGGCGCAGGAAATAGTCGGTGGATGCCATTTGCGCGCCGGGGGGCATCGGCTGCGGGCGCAGCCGGATACCCGCCTGCGCGTGGATCGCATCGACCATCCGGGTGGTGGGCAGCACCATGTCGAACCGCTCGGCGATGCGCGTGGCCGCGTTCAGGCCCAGCGGGACGCGCACGAAATCGTCGTCGCTGCCCAGTGCCAGGTAATCGGGCATCACGCACAGCGTGATCCGGGCCGGGCGGCCGTCGGCGCCGTCGCCCTCCAGGGTGACGGGGACCAGCCGGCGCTGAAAGTCTGGCAGGTTTCCGGCGATGACCGCCTGCGCGATCGCCCCGTCGCGCCCGCCGCCCGAGGCCGACGCCAGCCGCGCGACCGCGCGGGCGCCCCCGTTTGCGCCCGAAGGGCGGCGCGGGATCGCGCGGGCAAGATTGGTCGGGCAGGTGTCGTCGCCGGACACGGCGGGCACGGCAAAGGGCCGGGTCGGGGTCTGGGCGGTGGCGCCGATATCGGCGCTGGCGCGCGTTGCGGTTGCGGTGTCGGCGCTGGCCAGCCGGGCGATGGCGGCCGGGCGCGCGCGCGGCAGCAGCGAGCGCGCAAGGCCGCCCGCGCGGTCCGGCGTGGCGTCCGGCAGGCTGAGCGCGGCCAGCTCGATCGGGGCGGGGTCGTCGGACGTGCCGCGCGCCTCGGGCGTGGCCGGGCGCGGCGGCGGGGCCACGGGGGGCAGCCCTGCGATCACGGCCACCGCCAGCGGCGCTGACGGCTCTGGCCGAACGGGCGCGGCCGGGCCGGTGTCAGGCTCGGCGGCCGGGCGTTGCAGGGCCGCGCGGGCCGGGCGCGGCAGCGGAACCTCATCGCCAAGCAGGGCGATGGAGACGGCGTCCGGGGCGGCGGGTTCGGCCGGTTGCGGGGCGGGCTGGCTGCGCAGCGCGGCCAGCGGCAAATCCTCCGCGCCACTCAGCGCGGCGAGACCGCGCGCCTCGCCGCCCTGCGGCACGAAGGGCTCAATGCGCGGCGGCGTGTCGCCGGCCAGCGCCGGTTGCGCGCCCTCGCTTGTCGGATCGGCCCAGAAAAGGCGCCCGGCAATGGCCGAAACCGCCAGCACCGCGGCGCCCGTCAGCAACACGGCCGTCGCCCCGCGGCCCAGGGGCGGGGCAGGGGCATCCAGCGTGCCACGCCGGCACGAGCGAAACAGGATCGGACGAGTCATGCCTGTCCGATACCCCCGAAACCGTTGACGGACAATGAAGGGCAACCTTACCACGCCAGGGATGCGCGGCAAACCGCCGATGGCGGCGCTTGACAGGCGCGCCAAGGCGCGGCATCCGCAGGCCGCAACCCCCGCGATCAGGATGTCAGACCATGACCGACCAGACCGTCACCCTGCATGTGCCCGACATGACCTGCGGCCATTGCCGCGCCAGCATCGAAAAGGCGCTGGCGCCGCTGGGGCTGGCGCCGCGCTTCGACATGGACGCCCGGCATGTCACCATGCCCGCCGCCGACCCCGCGCCGGTCGTCGCGGCGCTGGATCGCATCGGCTTTGACGCCGCGCCCGTGGCGGGCTGAGCCCGGCCGTTACCAGTGCCCGGTATTGGGCATCGAGGCCCAGGGCTCGGCCGGGGCCTTGGCCTCGCCCTTTTGCAACAGCTCGATCGAGATGTTGTCGGGCGAGCGCACAAAGGCCATGCGCCCGTCGCGCGGCGGGCGGTTGATGGTGACGCCGTTGTCCATCAGATGCTGGCACTTGGCATAGATGTCCTCGACCTCATAGGCCAGATGCCCGAAATGGCGGCTGTCCGAGGGCAGGCCATCGTCGCCGTCCCAGTTATACGTCAGCTCGATCGGGCATTCGGGCTGGCCCGGCGGGGCCATGAAGATCAGGCTGAAACGCCCTTCGTCGCTGTCATGGCGGCGTGTTTCCTCAAGACCCAGAAGGCGGTAAAAGGCCATGGACAGGTCCAGATCCTTTACCCGGACCATCGTGTGCAGATATCGCATCTTGCGTCTCCCTTGTTTCAGACCCCAAGATAGGACTTAAACCGCGCCTCGCAACCCGTTGCCAGATCAAGGACCGACCATGCCCGTAACCCCCGAACAGCAAGCCGAAATCGACCACCTGCGCACGCGCGCGCGCCCGACGCTGCGCGCGGTGTCCGAGGGGATGGAACAGCACCTTTACCGCGCCCACCCGGTGCTGGACCACGGCTTCGTGCGCGCCATCGACTACATGGGCGATGACAGCGCCATCGTGCAGGCCGCGCGCGTCAGCTACGGCGCGGGCACCAAGCATGTGCAAAACGATGAGGGGCTGATCCGCTATCTGATGCGGCACTGGCATTCGACCCCGTTCGAGATGTGCGAGATCAAGCTGCATGTGAAACTGCCGGTGTTCGTGGCCCGCCAGTGGATCCGCCACCGCACCGCCAACGTGAACGAGTATTCCGCCCGCTATTCGATCCTGGATCGTGAATTCTATATACCCGCGCCCGAACAGTTGGCCGCGCAATCGACGCTCAATAACCAGGGCCGCGGCGCGGTGCTGGAGGGCGACGAGGCCGTGCGCGTGCTGCACATGCTGAAATCCGACGCCGCGCAGATGTATGACCATTACGAGGCGATGCTGTCGCAAGACGGCCAGCAGGGCCTGGCGCGCGAACTGGCGCGGATGAACCTGCCGATGAACATCTATACCCAGTGGTACTGGAAGACCGACCTGCACAACCTGTTCCATTTCCTGCGGCTGCGCGCGGATGCCCATGCGCAATACGAAATCCGCGTCTATGCCGAGACGATCGCGGCGATGGTCGCCGACTGGGTGCCGCTGGCCTATGCGGCGTTCGAGGATTACCGCATGGGCGGCGCCACCCTGTCGGCCAAGGCGCTTGATTGCCTGCGGCGGATGTTGAAGGGTGAGGAAGTGACGCAGGAAACCTCGGGCATGAGCAAGGGGGAATGGCGGGAGTTTATGGGGGTGATTGGGTGAGGCGGTGGCAAGAAATTCTCCTAGAAAACACCATTATGTTCCTAAGGCACTTATCAACTTCTTTCGTTTTAACGAAACGCAAGTATTTTTCTTCGAGAGGGATAAAGGAATAATTGAGACGCGGAATCCGCAGTCAATTTTCTATGGTAAACATCTCTTCTCGCGTGTAGATGAACATGGACGCAAGCACCCTGAAATAGAAAGGCGATTCGGGCGGGAGATAGATAACGATATATACAAGTTTGTTTCCCGCAGGTTGTCGCCGGCTGCAAATAATATCGATCGATCGATTACGAAGGAAGAGCGTCTCTTTTTCCAGCGCTTACTAATTAATCTTATTATTCGGCCGCCCGAAACACACGAATACCTTTTCCGCATGCCCTTAGCGAGAATTGCTCTAAAAATAAATCATTTGTCCGAAGTTGTTCGCCTTGGGCGGGCGAAAGCGTCGCGACGACGTAGCGCTTCAAAATCTACATTTATACAAGAAATAATAGGGTCTGCCCACGATATCCACGCGCATTATCTATCGAGGCACGGAATTTACTTTTTGTATCCAGATGAAGGTAGTCGAGATTTCATTTTGGGGGCGAATCCAGTTATTAGAAACTTTCTAACAAAGAGACAAGGAAATCAACACCCTGAAGGACCAACAAAAAACCGAACAGAGTACTTTTTACCTTTAGCTCCGAGTCTTGGGATACTATTTTCTGGAAACGTTTCGGATAACAGCATATACATTATTAATGATGCGCAAGTTGCTGCCTTGAATAATGCAGCCTATCGTTTAAGTCCTGCAATTGTTTCCAGATCAGCAGAGTTGATCAAAGAGACTGTCGCGTCTGCAAGTTGACAAGAACTCATTTACTATTGTTCGTTGATATGCTCGTTGGCCTCTTGGCCCGGGCAGCGCCTGACCCGCACCGTCACGCCGCAGGCGTGCCTCCGGCCCGAGGGGCGGCCGCTTCTCGCCCACCGCTCGGGCCGGGCGCTGCCCTCTGGTCCAGACAGCACCGCCCGCGCGCCATCTGACGACGGGCAGGGGCACTTCCGGTCCCACCCCTCACCAACACGCGAATTGCCTCCCCTCCCACAATCCGCCATAACGCTGCCATGATCGACGCGCTCAAGACCCTCTTTGCCCCCCGTCCCGCCGCCACCGACCGCGAGATCGAACCCGATCTGGCCGTGGCCACCCTCTTGGTCGAGGCCGCCTGCGCCGATGGCACCTTTGACGACGACGAACGCCACGCCGTCGATGCCCTGCTGTCGGACATGTTCGACCTGCCCGACCCGGCGCCGCTGCGCCAGCGCGCCGAGGCCGCGCAGGCACAGGCCGCCGACCTCGTGCGCTTTACCCGCGTGGTCAAGGCCCTCAGCCACGATCAGCGCATCGCCCTGATCGAGGCCTTGTGGCAGGTGGTTCTGGTCGATCACCACCGCGACCCGCATGAGGATGCGCTGCTGCGCCATCTGGCCCCGCTGCTGGGCCTCGACGACCGCGAAAGCGCCGAGGCGCGCCTGCGCGTGATGGCCCGCGCCGGGCAGGCGGGCTGAACACCGCCTTGCAACCGGCTGGCGTTGCTGCTTTTCTGGCGCTCTGCCCCTGATGTGCGAGGCCCCATGAGTGACACCCCCGACCAGACCCCCGGCATGGACTGGGACGAGTTCGCCCGCTGGGGCCGCCGGATCGCCGATTGGGGCGCCGAGTATCATCGCACGCTGCGCGAACGCCCGGTGCGCGCGCCGCTGACCCCCGGCGCAACCCGCGCCGCGCTGCCCGCCGCCCCGCCCGAAACCGGGCAGGAGATGGGCGCGATCCTGTCCGATCTGGATGCCCATATCCTGCTCGGCCTGACGCATTGGCAGCACCCGCGCTTTTTCGCCTATTTCCCCGCCAATGCCGCGCCGCCCTCGATGCTGGCGGAATTCGTCACCGCGATTCTGGCCCCGCAATGCATGCTGTGGCAGACCTCGCCCGCCGCGACCGAGCTGGAAAGCCTGGTGCTGGACTGGCTGCGCCAGGCGCTGGCCCTGCCCGAGGGGTTTTCCGGCGTGATCCAGGATAGCGCCTCGTCGGCGACGCTGGCGGCGGTCTTGGTCATGCGCGAACGCGCGCTGGACTGGGCCGGCAACCGTGACGGGCTGGCGGGGCAGGGGCAGGTGCGTATCTATGCCTCGCCCGAGGTGCACAGCTCGATCGAGCGGGCGGTCTGGATCGCGGGGATCGGCGCGCGCAACCTCGTGCGCATCCCCGTGAGCGGCCCCAACCGCGGCATGGACCCGGACGCCCTGCGCGCCGCCATCGCCGCCGACCGCGCCGCGGGCCACCTGCCGGCCGGCGTGATCGCCTGCACCGGCGCAACTGGCACCGGCGCCAGCGACGATCTGCGCGCGGTGCTGGAGGTGGCGCGCGCAGCCGGCCTTTACAGCCATGTCGATGCCGCCTGGGCCGGTGCCGCCATGATCTGCCCCGAGATGCGCGCCCTTTGGCACGGGGTCGAGGGCGCAGATTCGGTCGTGGTGAACCCGCACAAATGGCTGGGCGCGCAGTTCGACTGCACCGCGCACTACCTGCGCGACCCCGAACCGCTGGTCCGCACGCTGGCGATCCAGCCCGAATACCTGCGCACCCATGGCGCCGACGGATTCGTCAACTATTCCGAATGGTCGATCCCGCTGGGCCGGCGGTTTCGCGCGCTCAAGCTGTGGTTCGTGCTGCGGCACTACGGGCTTGAGGGGTTGCGCGCCATGATCCGCAATCATGTGCGCTGGTCGCAGGCCCTGTGCGCGCGGCTGCGCGACGATCCCCGCTTCGAGATCGTGACCGATCCGGTGCTGTCGCTCTTTACCTTTCGGCGGCGCGGCGGCGATGAGGCCGCGCAACTGGCACTGCTGGCGCGCATCAACGACGACGGCCGGATCTATCTGACCCAGACGCGCATCGACGGGGCGCTGGCAATCCGGTTCCAGGCCGGGGCGATGGCGACCACCGCGGCGGATGTCGAGATGGCCTATACGGTGCTGGACGAACTGGCGCGATAGCCGGGCGCGCGCGGTTCCGTGCAACAACCTGTCGCGCGGGCAAAATTTTCGCATCGAGCGGGTGTTGACACGCTCTCGGCGGTTTCCTAGATAGCAGTCGTTAGCACTCACGTCCTGCGAGTGCTAAAACTTTCAAACCTGGAACCTAGGGAGCGTTCTCAGATGGCATTCAAACCCCTCCATGACCGTGTGCTGGTGCGTCGCGTCGAAAGCGACGACAAGACCAAGGGCGGCCTGATCATCCCCGATTCCGCCAAGGAAAAGCCCGCCGAGGGCGAGATCATCTCGGTCGGCGAAGGCGCGCGCAAGGACTCGGGCGAGCTGATCGCGCCGTCGGTCAAGGCCGGCGACCGTGTGCTGTTCGGCAAATGGTCGGGCACAGAAGTGACGATCGACGGTGAAGAGCTGCTGATCATGAAGGAAAGCGACATCCTCGGCATCATCGCCTGAGAGTCGCGATCTGATCGCAACACACTGACAATCAACCGATAAAATCAGGAGCAACCCTCATGGCTGCCAAAGAAGTCAAGTTTGACACCGATGCCCGTGACCGCATGCTCAAGGGTGTGAACACCCTCGCCGATGCGGTCAAGGTCACGCTGGGTCCCAAGGGCCGCAACGTCGTCATCGAAAAGTCGTTCGGCTCGCCGCGCATCACCAAGGACGGCGTCACCGTCGCCAAGGAAATCGAACTGACCGACAAGTTCGAGAACATGGGCGCGCAGATGGTGAAGGAAGTCGCCAACCGCACCAATGACGAAGCGGGCGACGGCACCACCACCGCCACCGTTCTGGCCCAGGCCATCGTCAAGGAAGGTCTGAAGGCCGTGGCCGCGGGCATGAACCCGATGGATCTCAAGCGTGGGATCGATCTGGCCGTGGCCAAGGTCGTCGATGAAATCAAATCGGCGTCGCGCCCGGTCAAGGACAGCGACGAAGTCGCCCAGGTCGGCACCATCTCGGCCAATGGCGAAGCCTCGATCGGCCGCCAGATTGCCGATGCGATGCAGAAGGTCGGCAACGAGGGTGTGATCACCGTCGAAGAGAACAAGGGCATGGAGACCGAGGTCGAAGTGGTCGAAGGCATGCAGTTCGACCGTGGCTACCTGTCGCCCTATTTCGTGACCAACCCCGACAAGATGGTCGCCGAACTGGAAGACTGCTACATCCTGCTGCACGAGAAGAAGCTCTCGTCGCTGCAGCCGATGGTGCCCCTGCTGGAGCAGGTGATCCAGTCGCAAAAGCCGCTGCTGATCATCGCCGAGGATGTCGAGGGCGAGGCCCTGGCCACGCTGGTCGTGAACAAGCTGCGCGGCGGCCTGAAGATCGCGGCCGTCAAGGCGCCGGGCTTCGGCGATCGCCGCAAGGCCATGCTGCAGGACATCGCCATCCTGACCGGCGGTCAGGTGATCAGCGAAGACCTGGGCATGAAGCTGGAAAACGTCGGGATGGACATGCTGGGCGTTGCCAAGAAGGTGACGATCAACAAGGACAACACCACCATCGTCGACGGTGTGGGTGAGAAGTCCGAGATCGAGGCCCGCGTCGCCCAGATCCGCCAGCAGATCGAGGAAACCACCTCGGACTACGACCGCGAGAAGCTGCAGGAGCGTCTGGCCAAGCTGGCCGGGGGCGTGGCCGTCATCCGCGTCGGCGGCATGTCGGAAGTCGAAGTGAAAGAGCGCAAGGACCGTGTCGACGACGCGCTGAACGCAACCCGCGCGGCCGTTCAGGAAGGCATCGTTGTCGGTGGCGGCGTCTCGCTGGTGCAGGCTGGCAAGAAGCTGGAAGGCATGACCGGCGTGAACAGCGACCAGAACGCCGGGATCGCCATCGTGCGCCGCGCGCTGGAAGCCCCGCTGCGCCAGATCGCGGACAACGCCGGGGTCGATGGCGCCGTCGTGGCCGGCAAGATCCGTGAGTCGAGCGACAAGAACTTCGGCTTCAACGCTCAGACCGAGGAATATGGCGACATGTTCAAGTTCGGGGTGATCGACCCGGCCAAGGTCGTGCGCACCGCGCTGGAAGACGCCGCGTCGGTCGCCGGTCTGCTGATCACCACCGAGGCGATGATCGCCGACAAGCCCGAGCCGAAGGGCCAGGGCGGTGCCGGCGGCGGCATGCCCGACATGGGCGGCATGGGCGGGATGATGTAATCCCGGCCATCTGGCCTGACGAGAACCGGGGGCGGCCTTTGGGCCGCCCCTTTCCTTTGCGCCGGTGCTTCCGCGTTTCGGTGGGGTGGCCGGGGCCGCCGGGGCCTTCAGCCCCGGCGGCCCCGGCCCGGGTCTGCGCACCCTTCGGGCGCGCCGCCCCGCCTACCAGTGCGGGGGTTTCTGATCGGCCAGCGGAACCTGCGCGCCGTCTTGCACCATGCGCTCGGCCTCGCGCTCGGCCAACTGGCCCAGAAGCCGTTTGAGCCGCGCGATCTCGGCGTCCTGGGCATGCAGGATATCGCTCATGTCGTCGATGGCGCGGGCCAGATGGGCGATCTGCTCTTCGATGCGGTTGACGGCGTCTTGATCCATGGGCGCTCCTTTTCCTGACCCATATCGGCGCCCAAACGGGGGGGCGTCAACCGCCATCGGGGGCCTTGACTGGCCGCGCCCACCCTCCGGCTTGCCCCGCGCCCACCCTTGGGCTAGACCACCGCCAACCAACGACACGAGTGGACCCACGCTGCATGGCCAAGACCAAAGCCCCCCGCCGCCCCAGGGCCGAGACGCCAAAGGGCTTTCGTGACTATTTCGGTGCCGAGGTCACGGCGCGCAAGGCGATGCTGGACACGATCGCGCGGGTCTATCATCGCTATGGCTTCGACCCGCTGGAGACCAGCGCGGTCGAGACCGTCGAGGCCCTGGGCAAGTTCCTGCCCGATGTCGATCGCCCCAACGCCGGGGTGTTCGCCTGGCAAGAGGGCGAGGAGGACGGGCGCGGCGACTGGCTGGCGCTGCGCTATGACCTGACCGCGCCGCTGGCGCGCGTCGCCGCGCAGTATCGCAACGACCTGCCCAGCCCTTACCGGCGCTATGCGATGGGTCCGGTCTGGCGCAATGAAAAGCCGGGGCCGGGGCGGTTTCGGCAGTTTTATCAATGCGATGCGGATACGGTGGGCAGCGGGTCGGTTGCGGCGGACGCCGAGATCTGCGCGATGCTGGCGGATGTGTTCGAGGCGTTGGGGCTGGCAGGCGACTATGTTGTGCGGATCAACAACCGCAAGGTGCTGAACGGGGTGATGGAGGTCGCGGGCATTCTGGACCCTTCCAACCCCGAGAAGTTCGCCCATGAGCGCGGGATCGTCTTGCGCGCCATCGACAAGCTGGACCGGCTGGGCGCGGACGGGGTGCGCGCCTTGCTGGGCGAGGGACGCAGGGACGAGAGCGGGGATTTCACCAAGGGGGCGGGGCTGAGCGAGACACGGGCCGAGGTCGTGTTGGCCTTCGTCGCGGCGCGGCGCGACACGGGCGCCGAAACCGCGCGGGTTTTGCGCGGACTGGTCGGCGGCTCGAAGATCGGTATGGACGGCGTTGACGAACTTGAAGAAATCGCCGCCTTGCTCGACGCCCAAGGCTATGGCCCCGACCGCATCATCATCGACCCTTCGGTCGTGCGGGGCCTCGGCTATTACACCGGCCCGGTCTATGAGGCCGAGCTGACCTTTGAAATCCTCGACGACAAGGGCCGCAAACGGCAGTTCGGCTCGGTCGCCGGGGGCGGGCGCTATGACGATCTGGTCAAGCGTTTCACCGGGCAGGCGGTGCCGGCGACCGGTGTCAGCATCGGGGTGGACCGGTTGCTGGCGGCGCTGGCGGCCAGGGGACAGGCGCAAGAGGCCGCGCAGGGCCCGGTGGTCGTCACCGTCATGGACCGCACCCGCATGGCCGACTATCAAGCCATGGCCAGCGACCTGCGCCGTGCCGGTATCCGCGCCGAGGTCTATCTGGGCAACCCCAAGAACTTCGGCAACCAGTTGAAATACGCCGACAAACGCGGCGCGCCGGTCGCCATCATCCAGGGCGAGGACGAGGCGGCGCGCGGCGTCGTCCAGATCAAGGATCTGGTCCTGGGCGCAAAGATCGCCGAAAACGCGACGCTGGAGGAATGGAAGGCCCGCCCGGCCCAGCAAGAGGTCGCGCGCGAAGATCTGGTCGGGGCGGTGCAGCGGATCCTGGACGGGCCGACATGAGCATTCCCGGCCTCGATCCGGCGGGCGCGCGCGCCGTCGGCGCAGAGCTTTTCGCCGCCTTCCAGGCCGAAGGTGCGCAACCGGTCGAGGCCGCGATCCTGCAACCGGCCGAAACGCTGCTGGATCTTTACGGCGAGGATATTCGCGCGCGCGCCTATGTCACCACCGATCCGCTGGAAGGCGAGATGATGTTGCGCCCGGACTTCACGGTGCCGGTGGTGCAGGCGCATATGCGCGACGGGGCCGAACCCGCGCGCTATTGCTACCTGGGCGAGGTCTTTCGCAAGCAGGAAAGCCCCGGCGCCATGCGTCTGTCGGAATACCTTCAGGCCGGCTACGAGGTCTTCGACCGCGACCGCCCGCTGGATGCGGATGCCGAGGTCTTCGCGCTGTTCTCGCGGCTGTTGGCGCCCTTGGGCCTGCGCGCGGCGACCGGCGACATCGGCATCCTGCGCGCGGCCGTGACGGGCTTGCCGACATCGGCCCCGCGCAAGGCGGCGCTGATGCGCCACCTGTGGCGCCCGCGCCGGTTTCGGGCGCTTCTGGATCGCTATGCCGGGCGCAGCGCGGTGCCGCCCGCGCGCGCGGCCTTGCTGGCGCGGCTGGCACGCGGCGAGGCGGTGCAATCGGACGCGCCGCATATCGGGCTGCGCAGCCCGGCCGAGATCGCGGCGCGGCTGAAGACGCTGGCCGAGGACGCCGAGACCCCGCCGCTGGCCGGGGCGCTGGTCGACGGGCTTGAGGCGGTCACGGCCATTTCCGCCAAATCGCCCGCCGCCCTGACGGCCCTGCGCGAGGCCGCGCGCGCGATGCCCTGGATCGCGGCCTCGGTCGAGGGGTTCGCGCGCAGGCTGGAAGCGTTGTCGGCGCGCGGGATCGACGTTGAGGCGCTGGATTACGAAGGCAGCTATGGCCGCACGACGCTGGAATACTACGACGGCTTCGTGTTCGGCCTTTATGCCGAACGCCGCCCCGACCTGCCGCCCGTCGCCACCGGCGGGCGCTATGACGCGCTGACCGCCGTCCTGGGGCAGGGGCGTTCGATTCCGGCGGTGGGCGGCGTGATCCGGCCGGCGCTGGTGGCAGCCTTGCAAAGGGGCGCGTGATGGGTCTCAAGATCGGTGTGCCGTCCAAGGGCCGGCTGATGGAACAATGCTTCGACTGGTTCGGGGCGCGCGGCGTGGTCATGCGCCGCACCGGAAACGAGCGCGAGTATTCCGGTGCGATCGACGGGGTCGAGGGGGCGGCGATGGTGCTGCTGTCGGCAGGCGAGATCCCGCGCGAACTGGCGGCGGGGCGGATTCATCTGGGCGTGACCGGCACCGACCTGGTGCGCGAGACACTGGCGGACTGGCGTGCCGCGGTGCTGGAACTGGCCGAAATGGGGTTCGGCCATGCCGACCTGATCATCGCCGTGCCCGAGGCCTGGGTCGATGTCGAGACGCTGGACGATCTGGACGCTGCCGCCGCCGCGTTTCGTGCCGCGCATGGCTTTCGCCTGCGCATCGCCACCAAGTATCACCGGCTGGTGCGCGACTATCTGCGCGCCCATGGCGTGGCCGATTATCAGCTGGTCGACAGCCAGGGCGCGACCGAGGGCACGATCCGCAACCTGACCGCCGAGGCGGTGGCGGATATTACCTCGACCGGTGCGACGCTGCGCGCGAACCACCTGAAGATCCTGAATGCCCCGCCGGTGCTGCGCTCGCAGGCGACGCTGTTTGCCGCGCGCTCGGCCGACTGGGCGCCGGTGCGCGCGGCGGCATCCGCGCTCATGGCGCGGCTTGGCCTGCCGGACGATGCCGGGCTCTGGTGAGGGCCGGGCAGGGGGGCGTTGCCCCCCTCTTCGGCTGCGCCGAATTCACCCCCCAGCGTATTTTCCGGCAAGATGAAGGAGCGGCGCGATGCACGAGATGGCAAACGGGTTCAAGGAGGCGCTGGCGCAGGGGCGGGTGCAGATCGGCTGCTGGCTGGGCATGGCTGACGCCTATGTGGCCGAGATCGCGGGGGAGTGCGGGTTCGACTGGCTGGTGATCGATGGCGAACATGCGCCCAACGATCTGCGCAGCATTCTGGCGCAGTTGCAGGCGCTGGGTGGATCGCGGTCGCATCCGGTGGTGCGGGTTGTGGCGGGCGAGGACTGGATGATCAAGCAGGTTCTGGATATCGGCGCGCGCACGATCCTGGTGCCGATGGTGGAGAGCGGGGCGCAGGCCGCCGCGCTGGTGCGCGCCATGCGTTACCCGCCCGCCGGGCGGCGCGGGGTCGGGGCGGCGCTGGCGCGGGCGTCGCGGTTCTCGGGGCTGGGCGATTACATGGCCGGTGCCGATGACGGCCTCTGCCTGCTGGTGCAGGTGGAAAGCAGGGCGGGTCTGGCCGCGCTCGACGACATCCTGGCGGTCGAGGGGGTGGATGGCGTGTTCATCGGCCCGGCCGATCTGGCCGCCGACATGGGGTATGGCGCAAACAGCGATGCCCCGCCGGTACGCGCCGCGAGCGCCGATGCGATCGCGCGCATTCGCGCCGCCGGCCGCGCGCCGGGCCTCTTGGCGCCAGACGAGGCGCATGCCCGCGCCTGCCTGGCGCAGGGGGCGGTCTTTGTCGCGGTGGGGGTGGATGTGCTGGTCTATGGCCGGGCGATGAAGGCGCTGGCGGCGTCGTTCCGGGCTTGACCTCGGCACCGCTCTGGCCGCTGATGGCGTCATGCGGATTGCGACGTTCAATGTGCAGAACCTGCGCCTGCGCACCGGGCCACGCGGACCCCGCTATGACGGGGCGCGCGATCAGGACATGCCCGCCGACAGCGATGCCGGGGCGGCCGCGCTGGATCTGGCGGACCGGCGGCTGACGGCGGCGGTGATTGCCCGCGCCGATGCCGATGTCATCGGCCTGCAGGAGGTGTTCGACCGCGCGACGCTGGATCATTTCCATGACTACCTGCTGCGCCAGGCCGGATGCGCGCCCTATCCGCACCGGGTGTGCCTGCCCGGCAATGATGGCGCCGGGCGCGATCTGGCGCTGATGAGCCGGCGGCCGCTGGACGCGGTGGCAAGCCATGCCGGGCTGATGCCGGCTGATCTGGGCCTGGACCATCACCCCGGCGCGCGGCCCGGGCGCCCGGTCTTTTGTCGCGATTGCCTGGTGGTGCGGATCGGGGCGCTGACGCTGTTTCTGAGCCATTTCAAGGCGCCCTGGCCCGAGCCGGCCTTTCACCAGCGCCAGCTGGAGGCGCTGGCGGTGCGCGCGCTGATCGCGCGACACTGCCCCGAGCCCGAGGCGCTGTGGCTGGTGCTGGGCGATCTGAACGAGCCGTTCAGCGACGACGACGCGGCCTCGGCCATCGCGCCCCTGCTGGGCGAGAATTCGGTCGATCTGGTCGCGCGGATGGAACCGGGCGAACGCTGGACCTGGGCCGCGCCGGACGGAACGCACTATACCCGCCCCGATGCCATGCTGGCCTCGCCCGCGCTGGCCGCACGCTTTGCCCAGGCGCGCCCGCGTGCCCTCCGCCAGGGCCTGGGCCACGAGGCGGCGCGCCATCCGGGGCCGCGGCTGGGGGATGTCGGCACGCATCGGCCGCATGCCAGCGACCATGCGCTGCTTGTGGTTGATTTTCTGGGCCTGTGACGGCTACGCGCGCGCGATCCCTGTCATCAATCTGTTACGCGCGCGTGGCAATGCGGCCATCGACGCTGCCGTTGCCGCCCGCTATCGTGATCGTGCGGGACCGGGTGGCGGATCGAGGAAACGGCACGGGTATGGATCAGAACGTGACACAAAATCCGGGCGGCCTGCCCCCCGCGCCGACGCCGCCCGACAGGGTGCGGTTTCGCGCGATCCTCGACGCCACGCCCGAGCCGGTCTTGCTGATCGGCGCAGAACGCCGGATCGAGCTGGCCAATGCCGCCGCCGTCGAGTTGCTGGGCCCTGGACTTGAGGGGGCGCAGGTTCTGGCTCATATCCGCCAGCCCGACCCGGTTTCCGCGCTGGAGGCCGGATTCGCCCGGCTGGCCGCGCCCGAGGCCGCGCCGGGCCCGTTCGAGGCGCGCAAGATCCTCTCGCGCCCCAATTCCGAAACCATCTATCGCATGACGGTGACGCCGCTGTCGCCCGACGCCGGCTTTTCGGGGCTTCTGGTCTTTTTTCACGATATCAGCCATATCGAGGAGGCCGAGCAGCAGCGGCGGGATTTCGTGGCCAATGTCAGCCATGAGATGCGCTCGCCCCTGACGGCGCTGGCCGGGTTCATCGAGACCCTGCGCGGATCGGCGCGCGACGACGCGGCCGCGCGCGAGACATTCCTGTCGATCATGGAGCGCGAGGCACAGCGCATGGCCCGGTTGGTCAGCGATCTCTTGTCGTTGTCCAAGGTCGAAAGCAGCGAGCGCATGCGACCGCGCTCGCAGGTGTCGCTGTCCGAGGTCATCCATGCCACGCTGGCGGCGCTGCGCCCGTTGATCGAGGATTCGCGCATCGACGTCGCGTTTGTCGATCTGCCGGACGTCGGACCGATCCCCGGCGATCGGGACCAGTTGGTGCAGGTGTTTCACAATCTCGTCGAGAACGCGGTGAAATACGGCCGCGCCGGCGGACGCCTGGAGATCGAGATGGCGCGCGCGCCCGAGGTGCCGGGTATCGTCGGGCCGGCGCTGCGCGTCAGCGTGCGCGATTTCGGCGACGGGATCGACGCGATCCACCTGCCGCGCCTGACCGAGCGGTTCTACCGCGTCGATGGCCACCGCTCGCGGGCGATGGGGGGAACCGGGCTGGGGCTGGCGATCGTCAAACACATCATCGGGCGCCACCGGGGCAAGCTGTCGATCCATTCGACGCGGGGTGAGGGCAGCACGTTCACCGTGTATCTGCCCACAGGAACAGGCCGTCACGAGTTTGTCACAACGCGTGGCTAAGGTTTGACCATAAAGAACGAAAGGCAGAGTCATGAGCAAACCGCATATCCTTTCGGCCTTCGACGAGGATCTGGGCCGGATCAGGGAACTGATCCTGGCGATGGGCGGGCGCGTCGAGGAAGCGATCACGCTGGCGTCGCGCGCGCTGGAAACCCGCGACGAGGAACTTGCTGCCGAAGTGGTCCGCGCCGACAAGGCCATCGACGCCATGGAAGAGGAAATCGACCACAAGGTCGTGCTGCTGCTGGCGCTGCGCCAGCCCAAGGCACAGGATCTGCGCGCGGTCATCGCGGTGATGAAGATGGCCGCCGACCTGGAACGGCTGGGCGACTATGCCAAGAACATGGCCAAGCGCGTACCGGTGCTGGCCGCCGGCCCGCAGATCGAGGGCGCGGGCGGGGCGATCCGGCGCCAGGCGCGCCAGGTCAACCAGATGCTCAAGGACATGCTGGATGCCTTCGCCCGGCAGGATGTGCCGCTGGCAGAGGACGTGATCGCCCGCGATGCCGAGATCGATCACATGACCAACGCGCTGTTTCGGGAATTCATCACCCACATGATGGAAGATCCGCGCCAGATCACGGCCTGCCTGCATTACACATTCATCGCCAAGAACGTCGAACGGATGGGCGATCTGATCACCGGGGCGGCCGAACAGGTCGTCTATCTGGCGACCGGGCGCAAGCCGGGCGAACGGGTCAAGGGGGAATCGACCGCGACGCTGGACGTGCCGCTGGGGGGCGAGGACTGACCCATGCGCAAGACCGACAAGCCGCTGGTTCTGGTGGTGGATGACGAACCGGCGCAACGCGCGCTTCTGAGCTACAACCTCGAAGCGGCGGGATACCGGGTCGAACTGGCCGAGGATGGCGAGGAAGCCCTGCTCAAGATCGCCGAGGAAGCGCCCGATGTCATCTTGCTGGACTGGATGCTGCCGCATGTCTCGGGGCTTGAGGTCTGCCGCCAGATCAAGGCCCGGCCCGAAGCGCGCGAAACGGCGGTGATCATGGTCTCGGCGCGCAGCGAAGAGGGCGATCGTATCCGCGGTCTGGAAACCGGCGCCGACGACTATATCGTCAAGCCGTATTCGATCAACGAACTGCTGGCACGCGTGCGCGCCAACCTGCGCCGCGTGCGTCCGACACAAAGCGGTCAGGTTCTGGAACTGGGCGATCTGCGCCTGGATCCCGAGGCGCATCGCGTCTATCGCGCCGGAAGCGAATTGCATCTGGGTCCGACCGAGTTTCGGCTTCTGGCCGCCCTGATGGAGCGTCAGGGCCGGGTCTGGAGCCGTGAAGCCCTGCTCGACCGGGTCTGGGGGCGCGACATCTATGTCGATACCCGCACGGTTGACGTGCATATCGGGCGCTTGCGCAAGGTTCTGTGCGCGGCGGGCGGCGACGATCCGATCCGGACCGTGCGCGGCGCGGGGTATGCCATGGGCTGAGGCCCGCTGCGGCGGCGCTCAGATCCGCGTGACCATCCGGTAGCCCGGCGCATAGGTCAGCGTGACCGCCGTGATCGGCTCGGCATCGGAAAAGGTCGTCCGGTCGATGGCGAAAAGGGCCGCCCCCCGGTCGCACATCAGCACTTCGGCCAGGGATGCGTCGGCCGGGGTTGCGTAAAAGGCGAAACCGCCGCCTGAAAACGCCAGATTGCGCACCAGCCACTCATTGGCACTGATCGTGTCAAAGCGCACCTCGGGCCCGGCGAAGGTGGGGTTGATCCAGCGTTCTTCCAGGCAAAAGGGGGCGTCGTCGGCCAGATGCAGGGCGCGCACCATCCGCAGGGGCGTGGCACCGGGAAGACGCAGCGCATCGCGCACCGCCAAAGGCGGCGGCGCCAGCCGGTCGGCCAGAAGCCTGTAGTCATAGTGTTGTCCGCGCCCCTCGACATCCTGGCGGATGATCGCGATCTCGAACGTCGCCTTGCGCACCGGGGTCAGCGGCACGCGCGTGCCGCCCTTGCGCCGGCGCTCCAGATAGCCCGAGGTCGCCAGATCGCGCAGCGCCCGGTTGACCGTGGCGCGGGCGCAGCCGAATTCGGCGGCCAGATCGGCCTCGTTCGGGATCTGCCCGCCCGGTGGCCATTCGCGTGTGTGGATGCGGCGCAGGGCCTCGGCGCGCACCGATTGCCAGGTGACGGGGCCATCCATCACGACGTTGCCAGCCGCCCGACGACCGCGCGATAAGCGGCGGTGATCGCCGCGCGGTTGCGGTGCTGGCCACCGGCCACCACGTGCCGCCCCGCCGCCCAGACATCGCTGACCGCGCGGTCGTCGGCGGCAAAGACATAGGAATCCAGGATCGTATCGCCGTCGCGGCCATGCAGGTCGATATGGCCGGTATCCAGCGCCATCAGATCCGCCAGCCTGCCCGGCGCGATCGCCCCGGCGTCGCGCCCGGCCGCCTGGGCACCGCCCTGGGCCGCCGTTTCGAACAGAACCCGGCCGGTGGATTTTTCCGGCGTGGCCAGCGCCGCGCGTGACTGGTCGCGCAGGCGTTGCGAATAGTCCAGCGTGCGTAATTCCTCGGACAGGCTGATGCGGATATTGCTGTCCGATCCGACACCCCACTTGCCACCTGCATCGGCCCAGGCGACCCCGTCGAAAATGCCGTCGCCCAGGCTGGATTCGGTGATCGGGCACAAGCCCGCGACCGCACCGCTTGCCGCCAGTGCCAGCGTCTCGTGGCGCTCCATCTGCGTGCAATGGATCAGGCACCAGCGCGCATCGACCTGGGCATTGGCCAAAAGCCATTCCACCGGCCGCGCGCCCCAGGCGGCCTTGACCTCGTCGACCTCGGCGCGCTGTTCGGCCAGATGCATGTGCAAGGGCGCTTGCGGGCGCAGCGCGGCGGCGGCGACCAGCCCCTCGGGCGAGACCGCGCGCAGGCTGTGCGGGGCAATGCCAAGGCGGGCATCGCCGGGCAGGGCGGCCAGCGCCGCCTCGGCCGCGTCCACCAGCCGGGCAAAGCGATCGGGGTCGTTGCCGAACCGGATCTGGCCCGGCCCCAGTGCACGCCCGTCGCAGCCGCCATGCTGATAGAGCACCGGCAGCAATGTCAGCCCGATGCCGGTTTCTCCGGCGGCCGCGACGACCCGCTGCGCCATTTCGGCGAGCGCGGCATAGGGCACGCCCCCCGGCGCATGGTGAAGGTAGTGAAACTCGGCCACCGCGGCATAGCCGGCTTCCAGCATCTGCATCTGCACGAAGGCCGTGATCGCCTGAACGTCGTCGGGCGTCAGCTGGTCCAGAAAGCGAAACATCAACTGCCGCCAGGTCCAGAAGGTATCGCGCGGATCAGGGCCGCGGCGTTCGCTCAGCCCGGCCATCGCCCGCTGGAAGGCATGTGAATGCAGATTGGTGGGCGCGGGCAGCAGCGCCCCGACCCGGATGTCGCCTGCGCGCGCGTCGCAGCCCGGTTCAAGCGTGGCGATGCGCCCGTCCGCGATCGTCAGGCGCAGCGAGGGGGTCCAGCCCCCCTCCAGCAGCGCGCGCTCGGCCCAGATCGTGGTCATGGCATTCCCCGTTGACT
Organism: Rhodobacteraceae bacterium HLUCCA12; assembly: GCA_001314715.1. Lineage (GTDB taxonomy): Bacteria > Pseudomonadota > Alphaproteobacteria > Rhodobacterales > Rhodobacteraceae > Pararhodobacter. The sequence goes on from LJSV01000001.1 coordinate 133,112, forward strand.
CGAAAAATAAGTATAGACATAATGCGGCAAGTCGATGGGGGAATCAAGATGGAATCACCGCAACCCATGGTTCTGGCCAACGCGCGCCTTGCCACCATGGCGGCGCCGGTTTCCGGTCGCGGCGCGGTGGTGATCGCCGGCGATCGCATCCTATGGGCTGGGGCCGAGGCCGATCTGCCCGCCGAACACGCCCGCGCCGAACGCCGCGACATGGAAGGGCGGCTGATCACCCCCGCGCCGATCGATTGTCACACCCATCTCGTGCACGGCGGCAACCGCGCGCGCGAGTTCGAGATGCGGCTCGAAGGTGCGTCCTACGAAGAGATCGCGCGCGCCGGTGGCGGCATCGTCTCGACCGTTGCGGCCACGCGCGCGGCCTCCGAGGATGATCTGCTGGTCTCGGCCCTGCCACGGCTGGACGCGCTTTTGGCCGAAGGCGTGTCCACGGTCGAGATCAAGTCGGGCTACGGGCTGGATATCGACACCGAACTGGCCATGCTGCGCACCGCCCGCAGGCTGGCCGATCTGCGCCCGGTGCGCGTGCGCACCACCTTTCTGGGCGCGCATGCCGTCCCCAAGGGGCACGAGGCCGATGCCTATATCGACCAGATCTGCCTGCCCGCGCTGCGTGCGGCCCATGCCGAGGGGCTGGTCGATGCCGTCGACGGCTTTTGCGAAGGCATCGCCTTTTCGGCCCCGCAGATCGCCCGCGTGTTCGATGCCGCGCGCGCGCTGGGCCTGCCGGTCAAGCTCCATGCCGAACAACTGTCGCATCAGGGCGGCACGGCGCTGGCCGCGCGTTACGGGGCGCTGTCGGTCGATCATGTCGAATACGCCGATGACGACGACGCGCGCGCACTGGCCGCCGCCGGCACGGTGGCGGTGCTTCTGCCCGGCGCGTTCTATTTCATCCGCGAGACCCAACTGCCCCCGGTGGCGGCATTTCGCGCTCATGGCGTCCCGATGGCGCTGGCCACCGATTGTAACCCCGGTTCGTCGCCGCTGACCTCGCTCCTGCTGACGATGAACATGGCCTGCACCTTCTTCCGCCTCACCCCGGCCGAGGCCTTGCGCGGGATCACCGCCAATGCCGCGCGCGCGCTGGGGCTCGACGATTGCGGCACGATCGCGGCGGGCAAACGCGCCGATCTGGCGGTCTGGGATGTCGAAACCCCGGCCGAGCTGGCCTATCGCATCGGGTTCAACCCGCTCCACGCCCGGATCTTCGGAGGTCGTCCATGCTGACCCTGACGCCGGGTGCGACCTCGCTCGAACAACTCGAACGGCTCTGGCGCTTTGGCGATCCCGCGCGGCTCGATCCGTCCGCGCGCGGCCCGGTCGAGGCCGCCGCCGAGGCCGTGCGCCGCGCGGCTGTCGGCAATGAGGCGGTCTACGGCGTGAACACCGGCTTTGGCAAGCTGGCCTCGGTCAAGATCGCGCCGGGCGATACCGCCACGCTTCAGCGCAACCTGATCCTCAGCCATTGCTGCGGCGTGGGCGAGCCGCTCGATGCGGCGACCACGCGGCTGATGATGGCGCTCAAGCTGCTCAGCCTCGGGCGCGGGGCATCCGGTGTGCGCTGGGACGTGATCGCCCTGATCGAGTCGATGCTGGCGCGCGGCGTGACCCCGGTCGTTCCCGCGCAGGGCTCGGTGGGGGCGTCGGGCGATCTGGCACCGCTGGCGCATATGACGGCGGCGATGATCGGCGCGGGCGAGGCGGTGTTCGACGGCCAGCGCATGCCTGGCGACCGGGCCCTGGCCGCGGCGGGGCTGTCGCCCGTCACCCTTGGCCCCAAGGAAGGGCTTGGCCTGATCAACGGCACGCAGTTTTCCACCGCGCTGGCCCTGGTCGGTCTGTTCGACGGCTGGCGCAACCTGCAGAACGCGCTCGTGACCTCGTGCCTGTCGACCGATGCGATCATGGGTTCGACCGCGCCGCTTGAGGCCGAGATCCACGCGCTGCGCGGGCATCGCGGCCAGATCGAGGTTGCGCAGACCATGCGCGATCTGATGGCCGGATCGGCGATCCGCGAAAGCCATCGCACCGATGACGCGCGGGTGCAGGACCCCTATTGCATCCGCTGCCAGCCGCAGGTGGCGGGCGCGGCGATGGACCTGCTGCGCTTTGCCGCCACCACGCTGGAGACCGAAGCCAACGCCGTCACCGACAACCCGCTGGTGGTCGGCGCCGGGATCATCTCGGGCGGGAATTTCCACGCCGAACCCGTCGCGTTCGCCGCCGATATCATCGCGCTGGCGCTGGCCGAGATTGGCGCGATCGCGCAGCGACGTGTCGCGCTGATGGTCGATCCCACGCTCAGCCACGATCTGCCGCCGTTCCTGACCCCCGATCCGGGCCTCAACTCGGGCTACATGATCGCCGAGGTCACGACCGCCGCGCTGATGAGCGAGAACAAGCACCTTGCCACGCCCTGCGCCACCGATTCCACGCCGACCTCGGCCAACCAGGAGGATCATGTGTCCATGGCCGCCCATGGTGCGCGGCGGCTGGGTCGGATGAATGCCAATCTTTCCGTGATCCTGGGGGTCGAGGCGCTGTGCGCCGCGCAGGGGATCGCGTTTCGTGCGCCGCTGCAAACCGCGCCACGCTTGCAGGCCGCGATCGCGGCGCTGCGCGAACGCGCCCCCGCGCTGGACACCGATCGCTATCTCGCCCCCGAGATCGAGGCCGCCGCCGGCCTGATCCGCGACGGCAGCCTCTTGCGCGCCGCCGGACTGGAGCTTCAGCCATGACCCCTTCATCTTGCCTCAAATACGCCGGGGGGGACGCCGCGCAGCGGCGGCGGGGGCAGCGCCCCCTGATCGACGGGGGCCACCCATGACCCCGGTCGAGATTGCGCGCGGCGACGGCCCCGTCGTTCTGGGCCTGCCCCATACCGGCACCCATGTCCCGCCCGAGATCATGGCCCGGCTGAATGCGCAGGGCCAGGTTCTGGCCGATACCGATTGGCACGTGCACCGCCTCTATGACGGTCTCCTGCCTGGCGCGACCACGGTGCGCGCGACCTTTCACCGTTATGTCATCGACGCCAACCGCCCGCCCGACGACCAGAGCCTCTATCCGGGGCAGAACACGACCGGACTGGTGCCCGCGACCGATTTCGACGGCGAACCCATCTGGACGCAGGCACCCGATGCCGCCGAGATCGAGGCCCGGCGGCGCGCCTATCACGCGCCCTACCATGCGGCGCTTCTTGCCGAACTCAAGCGCGTGCATGCCCGACACGGGGTGGCGCTGCTCTATGATTGCCATTCGATCCGATCGCATATTCCCTACCTGTTCGACGGGACGCTGCCCGATCTCAACATCGGCACGGTCGGCGGGTTGAGCTGTGACCCACGAATTCAGGACGCGGCGATGGAAATGGCCGGAAAGGCAAAGCGTTACACCAGTATCCTGAACGGTCGATTCAAGGGTGGCTGGACCACGCGCCATTACGGGCGCCCCCGCGCCGGCTATCATGCGATCCAGATGGAACTGGCGCAATCCACCCATCTTGAAACCGAAAGCCCGCCCTTTGCCTATAGCGCGGACAAGGCCGCACGCCTGCGTCCGGTTCTGGCCGGCCTCTTGCAGCGCCTGGCCGAAACGGTGCTGGAGCTTCGTCCATGAAGCCATTGGATGGAATAAGAATTCTTGATCTGACACGAGTTCTGGCCGGGCCATTCTGCACCGCGCTCATGGCCGATCTGGGGGCCGAGGTGATCAAGCTGGAGCCGCCGCAGGGCGACGACTATCGCCATATCGGCCCGTTCGTGCAGGGCGAAAGCGCGCTGTTCGCCCTGACCAACCGGGGCAAGCAATCGCTGGCGGTTGACCTGAAAACCCAAGAAGGCCAAGCGCTTGCAAGGCGTCTTGCGCAAGACTGCGATGTCGTGGTCGAGAATTTTCGCCCCGGCGTCGCCGACAAGCTGGGCCTGGGCGCCGCGCGTCTGCGCGCCGACAATCCGGGGCTGGTCTATTGCTCGATCTCGGGTTTCGGCCAGTCCGGCCCGTTCGCCGCACTTCCGGCCTATGACATCATCGTGCAGGCGATGTCGGGCCTGATGGACGCAACCGGCGACGAGGGCGGCGCCCCGCTGAAGGTGGGTGAGGCGGTGGGCGATCTGATCGCCGGGCTCTATGCCGCCTGGGCGATCTGCGCGGCGCTGGTCGGGCGTGCGCGGCAGGGTCAGGGCAGCACCCTTGATGTCGCCATGTTCGACGCGCTCTTTGCGCTCTTGCCCACCAGCCATGCGCTGCATCTTTATGCCGACCAGCCCATCGCCCGCACCGGAAACCGGCATCCGTTGTCCACACCCTTCGGCGCCTATCGCACCCGCGACGGGCATGTCATCATTGCCGCTCTGGGCGCGCGCCAGTTCGCGGCCCTTTGCGCCGTCGTGGGTCAGCCCGAGGCCGCGCAGGATGCGCGCTTTGTCAACGACGAGGCCCGCACCCGCCATGAACCGGCGGTTCGTGCGCTGATCGAGGACTATACCGCCAGTCGTCCCACCGACGCCGTGATCGCGGCGCTGCGCGCGGCCCATATTCCGGCAGCGCCGATCCTGACCTTCGCCCAGGCCGCCGCCACCGACCATGCCCGCCAGCGCGATCTCGTCGCGGCACTACCGCATGACGGGTTGGGGCAGGCGCCGGTGGTCGGGCAGCCGGTACGGTTCGATGGCATGAAACCGCTTGCCGAAACCGGCGCACCCGCACTGGGGTCGGGCACCCGCAACACCCTGACCGCGCTTGGTCTGACCGAGGCCCAGATCGCCGGTCTGATCGATGCCGGCATCATCAAGGAGGCCGCGCATGGCTGATCTCTATCACATGCTCGATGAGGCCGAGGCCAGCTTCATCACCATGCTGGAACGCTTCGCGGCCGAGAAACTGGCGCCGAAAGCCGCTGCGACCGATGAGAGCGGCGCGTTCGTCCATGCGCAGCTCGACGGCCTGGCCGAGACCGGCATGATGGGCGCCAACCTGCCGGAAAAATGGGGCGGCGCCGACATCTCGGCGCAGGCGCTGACGGCGCATTACCTGGCAAGCGATTCCATCCTGATCGGCGGCGACGACGATCTGCGCGCCCGCTACCTGCCCGATGCGGCGACCGGTGCGAAACTGGGCGCCTTTGGTCTGACCGAACCCACCGCCGGATCGGACCCCGCCGACATCAAGACCCGCGCCACGCGCGAGGGCGACGGCTGGCGGGTCAAGGGGCGCAAGTGCTTCATCTCGAACGGCGGTGTGGCCGATTTCGTGGTCATCTACGCCGTCACCGATCCTGCCGCGCGGCATCGCGGCATCTCGGCCTTCGTCGTTGACAAGGGCACATCGGGCTTCACGCCGGGGCGGGCCGAGAACACGATGGGCCTGCGTGGCGGCCATGTCTGGGAGCTGGATCTGGACCTCTGGCTGCCCGAAAGCCAGCGGCTGGGCGCCGAGGGCACGGGCTTTCGCACCGCCATGACGGTGCTGGACAACGGGCGGCTGGAAGTGGCCGCCATGTGCATCGGCATCGCGCGCGCCGCGCTGACGGCCGCCACCGACTGGGCGAAAACCCGGATCATCAGCGGTGAGCCCCTCGCCGCGAAACAGGGCATCCGCTGGATGCTGGCCGACATGGCGCTGGATCTGCGCGCATCCGAGTTGCTGGCGCTTGAGGCCGCGCGCCTGCGTCAGGATGGCGCGCGCTTTTCCGAGGCGGCCAGCATGGCCAAGCTGCATGCCAGCGAAATGGCCCACCGTGTTACCGACAAGGCGATCCAGATCCACGGCGGTTACGGTTTCACCCGCGATTTCCCGCTCGAACGCCATGCCCGCGACGTGCGCATGATGCGCATCTACGAAGGCTCGTCCGAAATTCAACGCAACATCATCGCCGGCCACCTTCTGGCCGCCTGAGGAGGCATGCATGACCAACCCGCGACACAATGCCCGTGACATCTTTCCCCCGACCGGGACCGAGCTGAACGCGAAAAGCTGGCTGACCGAGGCGCCGTTGCGGATGCTGATGAACAACCTGCATCCCGATGTCGCCGAAAATCCGCATGAACTGGTGGTCTATGGCGGTATCGGCCGCGCCGCGCGCACCTGGGACGATTTCGACCGCATCGTGGCGGCGTTGAAAGAGCTTGAGGATGACCAGACGCTGCTGGTCCAGTCGGGCAAGCCGGTGGGGGTGTTTCGCACCCACAAGGACGCGCCGCGCGTGCTGATCGCCAATTCCAACCTGGTGCCGCATTGGGCCACCTGGGACCATTTCAGCGAACTGGATAAGAAGGGTCTGGCGATGTACGGCCAGATGACCGCCGGTTCGTGGATCTACATCGGCACGCAAGGCATCGTGCAGGGCACCTATGAAACCTTCGCCGAGGCCGGGCGCCAGCACTACGACGGCGATCTGACCGGCAAATGGATCCTGACCGCCGGCCTGGGCGGCATGGGCGGCGCGCAGCCACTGGCGGCGGTGATGGCCGGGGCCTGCTGTCTGGCGGTGGAATGCGACGAAACCCGCGCCGATTTCCGCATCCGCACCCGCTATTGCGACGAAAAGACCCATTCGCTGGACGAGGCGCTGGCCATGATCGACCGCTGGACCAAGGCGGGTCAGGCGAAATCGGTCGCGCTGATCGGCAACGCGGCCGAGGTCTTTCCCGAACTGGTCAAGCGCATGAACGCAGGCGGCCCGCGCCCCGACATGGTCACCGACCAGACCTCGGCGCATGATCCCGTGCATGGCTATCTGCCGCTCGGCTGGTCGGTGGCCGAATGGCGCGCCCGCCAAGAGACCGAGCCCAAGGCTGTCGAAAAGGCCGCGCGCGCCAGCATGAAGACCCATGTCGCGGCGATGGTCGATTTCTGGAACGCGGGTGTGCCGACGCTGGATTACGGCAACAACATCCGCCAGGTCGCGCGCGAGGAGGGGCTGGAAAACGCCTTCGCCTTTCCCGGCTTCGTGCCTGCCTATATCCGCCCGCTCTTTTGCCGCGGGGTCGGGCCGTTTCGCTGGGCGGCGCTGTCGGGTGACCCCGAGGATATCTACAAGACCGACGCCAGGATGAAGGAGCTGTTCCCCGACAACACCCATCTGCACAACTGGCTCGACATGGCGCGCGAGCGCATCGCCTTTCAGGGCCTGCCCGCGCGGATCATGTGGATCGGGCTCGGTGAGCGCCACAAGGCGGGGCTGGCCATCAACGAGATGGTGCGCAACGGCGAACTGAAGGCTCCGGTGGTGATCGGCCGCGACCATCTTGATTCGGGCTCGGTCGCCTCGCCCAACCGCGAGACCGAGGCGATGAAGGACGGATCGGATGCCGTTTCGGACTGGCCGCTTCTCAATGCGCTGCTCAATTGTGCATCTGGCGCCACCTGGGTCAGCCTTCACCACGGCGGCGGGGTCGGCATGGGCTTTTCGCAGCATTCGGGCATGGTCATCTGCTGCGACGGCAGCGAAGATGCCGACCGGCGCATCGCCAATGTGCTGTGGAACGATCCCGCGACCGGGGTGATGCGCCATGCCGACGCAGGCTATGACATTGCCATTGATTGCGCGCGCGAACACGGGCTCAATCTGCCGGGTATCCTGAAAGGATAGCGTGCATTTTCTGTCTGAAAATATCCCCGCCGGAGGCTTCCGCAACCGCAACCTCACCCCACCGGCGGGACAACGACCCACCACCAACCAAGGGAGACTCCCATGAAAAGACGTGCCTTTCTGACTACCGCCACCGTCGGTGCGGCCGCGGCCTCGCTGGCCACGCCGGCGCTGTCGCAAAACACCCGCCAGTGGCGGCTGGTTTCGGCCTGGCCGCGCAACCTGCCCGGACCGGGTGTCGCCGCGCAGATGCTGGCCGATCGCATCACGACCCTGTCGGGTGGCCGGCTTGAAGTCGAATTGTTCGCCGCGGGCGAGATCGTCCCCGGACCCGGCGTCTTTGATGCCGTGGGCGAGGGCACGGCCGAGATCTATCACGCCGTTCCCGCCTATTGGGGCTCGAAGTCCAAGGGCATCCTGTTGTTCGGGTCGCAGCCGCTGGGCCTGACGGCCAATGAACAGCACGGCTGGATGCTGCACGGCGGCGGCCAGGACCTCTATGACGAGATGTATGCCCGCTTCAATCTCAAGCCCTTCCTGTGCGGCAATTCCGGTCCGCAATGGGGTGGCTGGTTCCGCAACGAGATCAATTCGCTCGATGACATCCGCGGGTTGAAATACCGCACCACCGGCCTGAACTCGGAAGTGATGTCGAAGCTTGGCGTCGCGGTCGAGGCGATGTCCGGCCCGGCCATGTTCCAGGCACTGCAATCGGGTGCGCTGGATGCGGGCGAGTTCATCGGTCCGTGGTCGGATTCGGCGCTGGGTCTGCAACAGGTTGCGGACTACTATTACGACAACGGCGTGGGCGAGCCCTCGTCGGCCGAGGAATGCGCGGTCAATCTCGACGCCTGGAACGAGCTTGAGGACGATCTCAAGGGCGCGGTGCAGATGGCTGCGGAAAGCCTCTATAACGTCGTGCATACCGAGTACAACACCAAGCACGCGATGGCGCTGCGCGAGCTGATCGAGGGCGGCACCAAGGTGCGCCAGTGGCCCGAAGAGATCATCATCGCGCAGGGCAACGCCATGGGCGAGATCCTTGAGGAAATGCGCGAGGACGATGACGAACTGGTCGCGCGCATCACCGAAAGCTTCATCGCCTATCGCGACCTGATGGCCGACTATCAGCCGCATGCCGAGGCCGCGCAACTGGCCGCGCGCAGCCTTGACTTCACCTACGCGCGCTGATTGATCGCGTTTCGGCCGGGCGGCATCTTGCCGCCCGGTCCTGCCTGCAAGGAGGACACCGGATGACCCGCCTCGCCGATGCTTGCGACACGATCAACCGTGCGGTGGGCGCGGTCGTGATGTGGCTTGCGCTGATCATGGTGCTGCTCCAATTCGGGGTTGTCCTGCTGCGCTATGTCTTCGGGTTCTCGTCGATCTTTCTCAACGAATCCGTGCTTTACCTGCATGCCACGATCTTCATGCTGGGCGCGGGTTACACGCTCTGGGCGCAGGGGCATGTCCGGGTCGATATCTTCTATGCCCGGTTCCCGGCCCATCGCAAGGCGCTGGTCGATCTTCTCGGCCATCTGTTCCTGCTGGTGCCGTCGGTTCTGATGCTGCTCTACTGGTCCTGGCCGATGGTCCACCGCTCGTGGGCGATCCTCGAAGGGCCGATCTCGGTCGGGGGTATCCCGGCCTCGTTTCTGTTGAAGTCGCTGGTTCCGGCCTTCTGCCTTCTGCTTCTGGTGCAGGGGGTTTCGGCCCTGATCCGCGATGTCATTCGCCTGCAGGAGACCCGCGATGGCGCTTGATCTGTGGATGTTCGCAGCCCTGATCGTCTTTATCCTGATCGGGTATCCGGTGGCGTTCACGATCGCCGGCGTGGCGACGATTTTCGCGCTACTGGGCTGGGCGCTGGATGTGTTCTCGATCAACCTCATGGGCGCGCTGGGGCAGCGGTTTTTCGCGGTGATGACCAACCCGGTGCTGACCGCGATCCCGCTGTTCGTGCTGATGGGTGTCGTGCTGGAAAAGTCGCGCATCGCCGAGGAATTGCTTGAGACCATGGGGCGGCTCTTCGGCGCGATGCGCGGCGGGCTGGGGGTTTCGGTGATGGTCGTGGGCGCGCTTCTGGCGGCCTCGACCGGGATCGTCGGGGCGACCGTGGTGGCGATGGGCATGATCGCGCTGCCGGCGATGCTGCGCAATGGCTACAACCCCCGGCTGGCGGCCGGCACGGTCTGCACGGCCGGCACGCTGGGGCAGATCATTCCGCCCTCGACCCTGCTGATCATCCTGGCCGAGGTCATGTCCTCGGCCTTTCAGCAGGCGCAATACGAACAGGGCCGGTTCAGCATCGAAACCATTTCCGTGGGCCAGACATTCGCCGCGGCGCTGGTGCCCGGCCTGGTGCTGGTTGTCATCTATATCCTGTATATCCTGGGCCGGGCCTGGCTGATCCCTGGCGATGCCCCGGCGCTGCGCGAACGCACGACGACTGTATCGCGCGCCGAGATCACGGGCGCCATCGTTCCGCCGGTCCTTCTGATCGTCGCGGTTCTGGGGGCGATCCTGGGCGGTGTCGCCTCTCCGAATGAGGCCGCCAGCGTCGGCGCGGTCGGCGCGATCCTGCTGGCCGGGTATCGGCGGGGCGCCCCGCGCGGATTGATCCTGGCAGGCGCAGCGGCGCTGTTGATTCTGGCGGTCGTGGCGGGTCTGGCGCCGGTGCGGCTGCAACGTTCGGACACCGGTTTGCTGCAATACCTGATGGCGGCCGTCTATTCGGGGCTGGCGCTGGTCGGACTGGCCGCGATTGCCAGCGCCCTGCGCGCGCTGGGGCGTCAGCGGCTGGTGACACCCGCGCTTGCCCAGACCCTGATCGTTACGTCGATGATCTTTGCGACGATCCTCATGGCCTCGTTCTTCAGCCTGGTCTTTGTCGGTCTGGGCGGCGAACACCGGGTTGCGGCGATTCTGGAATCGCTTCCGGGCGGGGCGACGGGGGCGCTGATCTTCGCGATGGTCTTTGTCTTCATCCTGGGCTTCTTTCTCGATTTCGTCGAGATCTCGGTCATCCTGCTGCCGCTTCTGATCCCGCCCCTGATCCTGATGGGGCATGATCCGATCTGGCTGGCGGTTCTGATCGCGGTGAACCTGCAAACCAGTTTCCTGACGCCGCCGTTCGGGTTCTCGCTGTTCTACCTGCGCGGCGCGGCCCCGCCCGAGGTCACGACCGGCATGATCTATCAAGGCGTTGCGCCCTATATCGTGCTTCAGGTTGTGGCGATCGCGATCATCTGGCTTGTGCCCAGCATCGCCACCTGGCTGCCGGGCCTGGCGTTCTGAGCGTGCGGCGTACTTTCGCCGAACTGTCAGGGGTCAGCCCGCGTCCAGGTCGCGGGCCAGCGCGCAAAATGCCTCAAGCCCGATCTCTTCGGCGCGGGCGGTGGGGGCAATGCCCAGCCGGGTCAGCCGCGCCTCGATCCCCGGATCGAGGGTGCGCAGGCTCGACCGCAGCATCTTGCGCCGCTGGTTGAAGGCGGTGGCCACCACCCGTTCCAGCATGGCGGCGGGGGCGGGAAAGCGCGGCTCGGCAAGGCGGGTCAGCTGAACCACGGCCGAGCTGACCTTTGGCGGCGGGGTAAAGGCCTCGGGCGGCAGGGTCAGCACGATGCGCGCCTCGCAGCGCCATTGCGCCAGCAGCGCCAGGCGGCCATAGGCCTTGCTGCCGGGTTTCGCGACGATCCGTTCGGCGACCTCGCGCTGGAACATCAGCGTCAGGCTGTCCCAGAATGGCGGCCAGTCGCGCGGCGTCAGCCAGCGCACCAGAAGTTCGGTGCCCACGTTATAGGGCAGGTTCGACACGACCTTGATCGGCGGTGTCAGATGCGCCAGCGGGTCGATGGCCAGCGCATCGCCCTCGATCACGCTCAGCCGGCCCGGATAGGCGGCGGCGATCTCGGCCAGGGCGGGCAGGCAGCGCGGATCCTTTTCGATCGCCAGCACCCGGCGCGCGCCCTCGGCCAGAAGCCCGCGGGTCAGCCCGCCGGGGCCCGGCCCCACCTCCAGCACGTCCGCGCCGCGCAGATCGCCGGCCGCGCGGGCGATGCGCGCGGTCAGGTTCAGATCCAGCAGGAAGTTCTGCCCAAGGGCCTTTTTCGCGCGCAGATCATGACGCGCGATGACGGCGCGCAGGGGTGGCAGATCGTCGATCACGGGCGGTGCCGCCGTTCGGCCAGATTGGCGGCCATGACCAGCGCGGCGCGCAGGCTGGACGGGTCGGCCCGCCCCTGGCCGGCAATGTCATAGGCGGTGCCGTGATCGGGCGAGGTCCGTATGAACGGAAGACCCAGCGTGACGTTGACGCCGCCGGCAAAGTCGATGGTCTTGATCGGGATCAGTGCCTGGTCGTGATACATGCAGATCGCCGCGTCGTAGCCCGCGCGCGCGGCGGGGTGGAACATCGTGTCGGCGGGCAGGGGGCCGAAGACATGCATGGCGCGGTCCTTGCAGTCGCGCACGATGGGGGCGATGAAATCCAGCTCTTCGCGGCCCATCGCGCCCCCCTCGCCGGCATGGGGGTTCAGCCCGGCCACGGCGATGCGCGGATCGGGAATGGCGAAATCGCGGATCAGCCCGGCATGGGTGATCTCGATGGTCCGGCGCAGCAGATCGGGCGTCAGGGTCTTCGGCACCTCGGACAGCGGAATGTGGATGGTGGCCGGGACGACGCGAAGACCGGGGCAGGCCAGCATCATCACGACCTCGCAATCGCCTGCCAGATGCGCCAGAAACTCGGTATGACCCGGAAAGGCGAAACCCGCGCCGTCGCGCAAAGCCTTCTTGTTGATCGGGCAGGTGACAAGGGCCGATGCCTGCCGCGATTGCACCAGCCTCACCGCCTGTTCGATCGCGGCAATGGTGCCTGCGGCATTGGCCGGGTCCGGCAGGCCGGGCCGGGCCGGGGCGGCAAACGGGACAGCGATCACCGGCAGCACAGTCGGCGGCAGGTCCGCGGCATCACGCGGCGCGGCCACTTCGGCCCAGTCGGTTCCGGCGGGCAGATGCCGCGGATCGCCCAGCCAGACGAACGGCGGCAGAGACTGCCCCAGCAGCGCGGCAACGGTTTCGGGGCCGATCCCCGCGGGATCGCCGCAGGTAACGGCCAACGGCAGGCGCGTGCCGGGCATCGTGGTCATGCCCGGCACCCGTCGCAGTCGTGCGCCGCGCGCATCACGGTGCGCGGATCTCCGCTTCGGCGCGCAGCGATTGCATGTAGACCTCGGAAATCCCTTCAAGCTTGCGGTTGAACAGCGATTCCTCGATCTGCGATTCCGAGGGCGCCGGGTCGGGGACAACGTTGCGATGGCACAGCATCAGCACGACCATGTCGCCATCCTCGGTCATGTTCGCGCTCAACTGGCCGGGGTTGAGCCGACCCAGTTCGGTGGCGATGCCGGTGGGAAGCTCGGTCTGGCGCCGCGAATGGGTCGAGACCGCGCCCTCGGGCAGATCCGGCGCGACCCGGCCCACCACCCGGCCCAGCCCGTCGCAATCGTCGACCAGGCTTTCGATCTCGGCCAGCCGTTCAAGGTTCTGTTCGCTGCGCCCGCCCGGCAGGTCAAGGCGGCGGTATTCGACCTCGACGTCGCCGGCCGGCACGTCGCGGGTGTTGCGCCGGTCGCGCAGCATGAAGAAGGCATAGGCGCCGGGCACTTCCACCGGGCCGATGATCGTGCCGGGGGCGACATCCGCGGCGGCGGCGGCAACGGGTTCGGGCAGGGTCTCCAGCTCGATCCAGCGATCGATCCGCCCGCCTTGCGGGGCGGTCGGCGCGGCCGAGACCTGGCGCGCGGCATTGGCGAATTCCTCCATCGAGGTGATCGCCTCGATCTGCGGGATCAGTTCTTCCACGGCCTCTTCATATTGCGGATCGGCGGGCAGAAAGATCTCCGACAGCATCACCTCGGTCACGGGGCGCACCGATTCGACGGCCAGCGCCTGCTCGATCTCCGCATCGGTCACGCGGACGCCGGGGCCGTGGCGTTGGTTGACAAGTTCGCGCCACAACACACCGGCCCGCACGAAGGTTTCGAACGTGTCGCGTTCGATACCCTGTTCTGCCAACCGCTCGATCATCTCGTCGCGCGACAGTTCGGCGCGGGACGCGAATTCGGACATGCCATCCATAACGTCCTCTTCGGAGACGCGCACGCCAAGGCGCCGGGCCTCCTGCAGGCGGATGCGGTCCTCGATCAGGCGTTCGCGGGCCTCGGCGTTCGGGTCGCTGGCGCCGACACCCAGGAATTCCAGGAACCGGGCATACTGGTCGATTTCATAATTTGTGACGGCCTGTTCGTTGACATAGAACGCGGCACTGAAGGGCGATTGCGCCGCCGCCGGCTGCGCCAGCGCGGCACCCGTTGCCAGACCCAGGATCGCCAGGGCGGTCACGGCCCAACGCCGCGTTCCCGGCCGCTGCGGGCGGTGGCGGATCATTCGGACGGCGGGGCGGTCAGGGTTCGGCAGCATTCGGGGCAATCCGTTCATCTTTCTTCGATTCGGCGCGTAGACCGGGCGACGGTGCATCCGCGCGCGGTGCTTCGTCAAGTCTGGCAGGCGCGCCCACTCGGGGTGGCGCGCGCCCCGCCAATCCCCAGCAGTTCGACCTGCAGGCCGAACGAGGTTGACCGGTTCACATTAGTAGAGGTCGCAAAGCGATGCGAGAGGGAAAGATCGACCGATACGCAATCGGCGCGGTATTCCAGCCCGGTCCGGGCGGTGCGGAACTCGCTGCGGGTTACGTCGTATTCCCAGCCGACACGGGCGGTGACGCCGTTGGCGAACTGGTGCGAGACATTGAGATACCATTCCGCGCTGTTGGTGTTGCGCCCCTCGAACCGGTTGGCCGGCAGATAGACATAGACCGTCGACAGGCCGGTTGCGCGCCCGTTCCAGGTCACGCTGGCCTCGCCGCGGCTGGGGTCTCTGGCGTCATCCAGCAACACCCGCAAGCCCATCGACAGGCCGCGATCGTTCCACATCCGGCCCGCCAGCAGCCAGTTCGATCGGGTCTGCCCCAGGGGCTGCGGGTTACGCCGGGCGAAAACGTCATAGCCCCCCCGCCGCCAGATCCGCCCCGCCATCGCCTCGAACGACAGCCCCCGCGGGTCGATCCGGGCCCAGCGTAGCCCCAGATTGGCGCGGCTGCCGATGTCGGGCGCATCGAAGCCCGTGAACCGGCGGAACGAGAACAGGTTCCCCGGATCAAGCTCGGGCATGACATGGTCCTCATTAGGCAGCCGGACCCGGTTGCGGTGGCTGCCGATCACCTGCGCGATCGGCTCAACCACATAGGAGGCACCCGCATCGCCACTGGCCGCCCAGGGCCAGCGCAGTTCGACCATGCCTTCGATGGCCCCGCGATTGACCGGACGCGAATAGGCGCGGTCGTTGCCGACGCGCACATGATCCAGCCGTCCCTGCACCGCGCCGGCCGCCAGCAGCCCGCCCGGCAGGATCATCTGGCGGCGCCATTGCGCCTCGACGCTGAACTGGCCCACGTCGCGTCCGGCCGGCCCATTGCTGCGCGATACCCGCTGGAACGCCTGGCCCGCAAAGCGCAGACGCAGGTCGCCGCCCGCACGGCCCAGCCCGATCCGCTGTTCCCATTCGGCCTGGACCAGCCGGTTCGGCTGGGTGGTGTTGTCGACGCCGCGGTCGAGCGTGTAGAAATGCACTGCCCGCGCCCGGATCGCCTGATCGCGGCGATACCGTTCCAGCGTGACATGGCTGCGGATGCGCGTGTCCGAGGTGATCCCGTAGGTGTCGAGATAGCGCCGGTCGCTTGGCGCCATCAGATCGGCCTCAAGCCGGAAGTCGTTGCGCAAATGAAACAGCCCCCGCAGATAGGCATAGCCGCGCGCGCGGTCGGGCAGAAGGCGATCGCGCGAGACCTGTCCGCCGATCTCAAGCGCGCCGTTGGCGAATGCCTGACGGTAGCGCAGCGCCAGCACGATCGAGCCGGAGGAATAAAGCGTGGGCGAGAGGGTCAGGTCGCGGTCGGCGCCGATGGGCACGAAATAGGGCGCGACCACGCCAAAGCCCAGCCCGCTGCGCACCGACAGGCGCGGCGTCAGAAACCCGCGCGAGCGCCGCAGCGTCGGATCGGGCAGGCGCAGATGGGGCAGATAAAAGACCGGCGTTCCAGCAACCCGGAACTGCGCATGGTCGAAATAGAGTTGCCGTTCCTGCTGGTCGTGGGTGACGCGCGCAGCGCGGATTTCCCACAGCGGCGTCGGGTTGCTGGCGCAGACCGGGCAGCTTGACGCCACGACCGCGTTCATACGGGTCAGGCGCTCATCCTCGCGCTCGACCGAGGCGGCGGCGATCTGAAGCTGCCGGTCCAGCACGACGCGCGCCGACCGGATCAACCCGTTGCGCAACCCGTCCGACAGTTCCGCCGAATCGGCCAGGAACATCCGGTCGGGCCCGTCGTTCAGTACGATCGGCCCTTCGATGACCAGCCGGTCGCCAGCGCGGTCATAGATCACGCGTTCGGCCGTCATCCGCACCGAACCGTGCCAGACCTCGACCGAGCCGCTGGCAACCAGCCGTTGCGCGGCATCGACATAGACCTGGTCTGCCATAAGCGTGGCGCGGGTCTGGGCCTGTGCCGGGGCGGCGGGTGCAAGCGTGATGCACAGCGCAAGGCACGCGGCCGATGCCGCGCCCCGTGTCCACTGAGTCACCATCTTGCGCAAACGCACTCAGCCATCCTCCAGATGTAGCAATACCCCAAGTGCCAGCAGCATGGAAGCGACAGGCGGGGTCCAGATTGCCAAGGCGACGGGAATCTGCCCGTTCTCTCCCAGAACCTGCGCGAAGTTACGCAAAAAGAACAGCGCGAATCCAGCCAGAACCGTGATCAGCACCCTTCTGGAGGCCGAGCCGGCGCGCGTGTGTTGCAAGCATAACACCGCGCCGATCAGCATCATTGCCGCCATCAGCAAGGGCAGCGCCAGCTCGGCCTGAAACTGCGCGCGGTGATCGCGCGTGGACAGCCCGGCTCGCTCCATCGCGCGGATGAACTCGGGCATCGCCCAGACCGAGATCGTGCCCGACTCGGCCAGGCTGTCGCGGATGCGATCCGGTGTCAGGTCGGTTTCCAGCGCGACCTCGTCGTAACGTTGCGCCGTGACCTCGGGGTTGGGATCCGACAGGGTCCATTGCTTGGCCGTGCTCAGCCGCCAGCGCCCCGGCTCCAGCGTTCCGCGTTCGGCCTCGATGCGCATCAGGGGGGCGTTGGTGTCGCGGTCGAACACCAGAAAGGTGATGGGCGAAAACGTCAGCCCGTCAGGGCCCACCGATTCGGCGCGGATGACGGTCTGTCCCAGCGAATCGCCCTGGCGCAGCCACAGTGCCGAATCGCTGAGCGAGATCTGCGCGACCATCTCGGGGTTTTGAAGCGCCTCCAGCCTTTGCTGGTAAAGCCGGGTCGAGGCGGTCGCCAAGGGGTTGAGCAGGGCAACAATGACGCAGCCGAACAGCACAACCGCCAGGATCGGCTCGACAAGAATGCGCTTGGCCGAGCGTCCGGCACTGCGCATCACCACCAGTTCCGACGATCGCGCCAGCGACAGAAACAGCGCCATGGACGACAGGATCATCAACAGCGGCATGATCTGGTAGAACGTGCTGGGCACACGCAGCAGCGACAGGATCAAGAGCGTCGCCAGATCGGCCTCGTCGCCGAAGCGGCGCACCACCTCGAACACCTCGAACAGGGACAACATGCCGAAAAACACCGCCGCGATCATCGCGAAGGTGCCAGCCAGCCGCCGCACGACATAAAGCCCCATGGTCATGGCGCCGCCCCGTCCGTTGCGGCCGGCGCACCGGGCCGTCGCCGCCGCGCGGCGTGGCGCATCAGGGCGAAGGCCACGGCAAACGACAGCCCCAGCGGCACCAGCCCCAGCCACGACAGCGCGACCGAGCGCATGGCCTCGCCCGCCAGGAAATTGGCCAGCGTCTGCAGAACCACCAGCAGGGCCACGGCCAGAAGCACCTCGCGCCAGAATCCCAGCCGGCTGAACCCACCGGCGATCAGTGCGGCATAGCCGACCAGCGCCGTGGCAACGGCGGCGAAGGCATCGACAAAGCGCGACACCAGTTCGAAACGCAGTTGCGCCGCCGTCGCGCCGGTTTCCGCGATCAGCGCGGGGCCGGGGCGGAACAACTCGCCCGTCGACAGTTCCTGCACCGAACGCCCGCCACCGGCCGGGCCGATCAGGGCACCCAGGTCATAGGTGAAATCGCTGAAAGTGGTGGTCGCCAGCCGCCCGGTGCGGTTGTCGTAGATCTGCGCGAAGCCGTCGATCATCACCAGTTTCGGACCGCTGGCCTCGGGCACGATCAGCGCCGAGCTGGCGGTATAGTCGATTCGCCGTTCCATCGAGCGGGTGTCCGAAAGATAGATACCGTTCAATGCGCCGTCCTGCGTGATCTCGGCGATGAAAAAGGTGATGCCGCCGCCGGGATGCTGGAACACGCCTTCCTGCAACAGGCCGGCACTGACGTTCTGAGCGATCTCGTTATGGCGTTCGGACAGCTGGCCATAGGCCGAGGGGATCAGCAAATGCATCAGGACCAGCAGAAATCCGGCGACGATCAGGCCGAAGACCGCGATCGGCCACGCCAGCCGGTAAGGCGACAATCCCGCCGCCTGCATCACCGCCATCTCGTTGCTGCGTAACAGCCCATGCGTGACATAGACCGTCGCAACGAAGGCCGCGACCGGCAGGACCGTGCGGATCAGCATCGGTAGGCTGAGCGCGGTAAGTTCCAAAAACACCAGCAGCGGCTGGCCATCGCTGATCAACTGGTCGAACAGCCGCGCGGCCCGGTTCACCCAATAGACCGAGATCAGGACCAGCGCGAAAAAGGCAAAGACACGCAGCAGTTGCGACAGAATATAACGATCCAGCCGCGCCACGCGACATTCCTTCCCACAGACATCCCCGGCGCGCACACTAGAAGGTTTTTCCGGGCAGGAAAACCGTGAATACAGGGCCTTGCCGGGCACTGGTCAAACCGGCGGCGCGGGGCTACCTTGCGCACAACCGCGCCCTTGCGGGCGCCCGATCAGACAGCACGGAGACCGCGATGACCCTTGTTCACATCGATTTTGCCAGCGCCGAAGCCGACGCCCTTGCCCGCCACACCGGGCGGGTCGTGGCGTTCGCCGACGAAAGCCTGGACCCGTGGGCGCGGCGGATCGACCGGCTGACGCGCGGCGCGCTCAAGCGCGCGATGGACAGCGAGGCGTGGTCCGACCTCAAGCCCGGCGAAGGGTTGGAGCTTGCCTTTCCGGCCGGCATGGCGGCGCGGGCCGTGCACCTGATCCGGTTGCCCCGCAACGCCAAGCCGGCCGATCTGCGCAAGGCCGGGGCCACAATCGGCCGCGCGCTGGACACCGCCGGGGCGCTGGTCGCGGCGGCTTCGGTGCGCAAGATCGAACATCTGGCCGAGGGGATCGCGCTGCGCGCCTATGCCTTTGCCCGCAAGGCCGAGGCGCCCAAGGCTCTGGGTGATGTCACGCTGGCCTGCAAGGCCGCCGAGGCCGCCCGCACCGCCGCCGCGCCGCTTCTGGCGCGCGCCGATGCGGTTCATTTCAGCCGCGATCTGGTCAACGAGCCGGCCAACATCCTGACCACCGTCGAGTTTGCGAAACGGCTTGAGGCGATGCGCGATCTCGGCCTCGAGGTCGAGGTGCTGGACGAGGCCGATCTGCACAAGCTGGGGATGCAGGCGCTGCTGGCGGTGGGGCAGGGGTCCGAGTCCCCGTCGCAGGTCGTCGTCATGCAATGGAAGGGCGGCGGCGATGCCGCGCCGCTGGCGCTGGTCGGCAAGGGCGTTGTGTTCGATACCGGCGGCATCTCGATCAAGCCGGCGGCCGGGATGGAAGACATGACGATGGACATGGGCGGCGCGGGCGTCGTCGCCGGGGTCATGCGCGCCCTGGCCGCGCGCAAGGCCAAGGCCAATGTCGTGGGCCTGGTAGGCCTGGTCGAGAACATGCCCGACGGGCGGGCGCAGCGTCCGGGCGACGTGGTTACGTCGATGAAGGGCGACACGATCGAGGTGATCAACACCGACGCCGAGGGGCGCTTGGTCCTGGCCGATGTGATGTGGTACGCGCAAGACCGCTTCAAGCCTGCCGCGATGGTCGATCTGGCGACGCTGACGGGGGCGGTGATCATCGGGCTGGGCCATGAAAAGGCGGGTGTCTTTGGCAATGACGACGGGTTGTGCGCCGATTTCCTGAAAGCGGCCGAGGACACCGGCGAGGGGGCCTGGCGGCTGCCGCTGGACCCGGCCTATGACGCGCAACTGAAGTCGCGCATCGCCGACATGAAGAATGTCGGCGGGCGCCCGGCGGGCTCGATCACTGCCGCGCAGTTCCTGCAACGCTTCGTCAAGCCCGACGTGCCCTGGATCCACCTCGATATCGCCGGGGTGACGCTGATCGACAAGGAAACCGCCTTCGCCCCCAAGGGGGCGACCGGCTGGGGCGTGCGGGCGCTGGATACGCTGGTCAGAACCCGCTTCGGCGGCTAGGGGCCGATGGCCGTCGCGCGGTTCTATCACCTGACGCAAGACCCGCTCGAAGGGCTGTTGCCGATCCTGATCGGCAAGGCGTTCGAGGCGGGCTTGCGCGTTGCGCTGCGCGGCACCGACGGGACACGGATGGAGGCGCTGGACCGCCAGCTCTGGCGCGGCGAGGGGTTCTTGCCGCACGGGCTGGCGGGCGGGCCGCATGACGCCGATCAGCCCGCGCTCTTGTGCTGGGACGATCGCGCCGCGCCTGACCTGCCCAACCGCCCCGGCTGCCTGATCGCGCTGGATGCCAGCCCCGTCAGCCCCGACGAGGCCCGCGCGCTGGACCGGCTGTGCATCGTGTTCGACGGGCTGGATGCCCAGGCGGTCGAGGCGGCGCGCGGGCAGTGGCGCGCCCTGACCCATGCCGGGATCGCGGCCGAATACTGGAGCCGCGCCAGCGGCCGCTGGACCTGCGA
Organism: Rhodobacteraceae bacterium HLUCCA12; assembly: GCA_001314715.1. Taxonomy (GTDB): domain Bacteria; phylum Pseudomonadota; class Alphaproteobacteria; order Rhodobacterales; family Rhodobacteraceae; genus Pararhodobacter. The sequence continues at coordinate 153,749 of LJSV01000001.1, forward strand.
GGCGCGCCACCCCAAGGAATAAGCGCGCGCGGGCTTTTACTTGCGAACGAATCGCAATAGCGTCAACGCTGGCGACCGCGAGTCGCACTTTGCCGGGGGCCCCATGGACGCGCTGCACGAGCCGCATATCGCCTGCCATATCGAGGATCTGACCGTCAGCTACCAGGAACGGCCGGTGCTATGGGATATCGACCTCGATATTCCGCCGGGGGTCATGGCGGCGATCGTGGGCCCCAACGGCGCGGGAAAATCCACGCTGATCAAGGCCGTGCTGGGTTTGGTGAAGCCGGTGGCGGGCCATGTGCGCATCTTTGGCCAGCCGATCCGCGCCGCGCGCCGCCGGGTGGCCTATGTGCCCCAGCGCCAGTCGGTGGACTGGGATTTCCCGGCCACGGTGCTGGAGGTGGTGTTGATGGGCCTGTACGGCCAGCTGGGCTGGCTGCGCCGCCCCGGCCGCCAAGCGCGCGCGCGCGCCATGGCGGCGCTGGAACAGGTCGGCCTGAGCGACTATGCCCGGCGCCAGATCAGCCAGCTTTCGGGCGGCCAGCAGCAGCGCGTCTTCATCGCCCGCGCCCTGGTGCAGGAGGCCGATCTCTATTTCCTCGACGAGCCGATGGCCGGGGTCGATGCCGTGACCGAAGCCGCGATCGTCGCGCTGTTGAAGGCGCAGCGCGATGCGGGCAAGACCGTGATCGTGGTGCATCACGACTTGCAGACCGTTGCGCGGTATTTCGACTGGCTGGTGATGCTGAACCAGCGCATCGTCGCACAAGGCCCGGTTGCGCAGGTCTATACGGCCGAGAATTTGCGCGCCGCCTATGGCGGGCAACTGGCACTGATCGGCGCGCTGGACGGATCGTTTGAAACCGGCAAGCCGGCACCGACGGACCGCGCGCCATGAGCTTCGACATCAGCCATACCCTTGTCACCGTCGCCATGGCGGCCGCGCTGATCGGGGCCTTGGCCGGGGTTTTGGGCAGTTTTCTGGTCCTGCGCGGACAAAGCCTGCTGGGCGATGTCATCTCGCATGCCGCGCTGCCCGGCGTGGTCGGCGGGTTCCTTATTGCCGGGGGGCGCAGTTTTGCCGCGATCTTGCTTGGCGCGCTGGCGGCCGGGGCGCTGGCGGGCCTGTCGGTTCAGGGTTTGCGCCGCGTGGCCGGGGTCAAGCCCGATGCGGCCCTGGGCGTGGTTCTGAGCCTGTTCTTTGCCGCGGGCGTGGTGCTTTACAGCCTGGCGCAGGCGCGGCCCGGTGCGGCCGGGGTCGAGGTGTTCCTCTATGGTCAGGCGGCTTCAGTGCTGCGAACCGACCTGCCGCTGATGGCCGGAGTTGCCCTTGCCGTGCTGGCCGTGATCGCGGCCCTGTGGAAGGAGTTCCAGTTCGTCAGCTTCGATCCGCAGGGTGCGCGCGCGGCCGGGTTGCCGGTGGATGCGCTGGAAACGGCGCTCAGCGTTCTGGTTGCCATCGCCATCGTGCTGGGGCTCGCGCTGGCGGGTGTGGTCCTGATGGTGGCCATGCTGATCGCGCCGGCCGTGGCGGCCCGGCAATGGGTCGACCGGCTGGCACCGATGGTGATTCTGGCAGCGCTCTTCGGCGCCGGATCGGGCGTCGTCGGCGCCGCCCTTTCGGCAATGGGTGATGGGGTCGCCACAGGCCCGGTGATGGTGCTGGCCGCAACCGTCGTCGTTGCGTTGTCACTTGTGCTCGCGCCGGGCCGCGGGGCGCTGGCCCAGGCCCTTGCACGGGTTACGGCGCGCCGCCGCCTGCAACGGCGGCAGGTGCTGGACGCGCTGCGCGGGCTGTCCGTCGAACACGGCAATCCGGGCCACCGCAGCGAAGAGGCGATGATCGACACCTATCTGGGCGCGTCGGCCCGCCCGGTCCTGGAACGCCTTGAGGGCGAGGGGCTCATCCGCCGTGACGTGCATGGCCCGGACCGGCGCCCGCATTGGGCGCTGACCGCGCGCGGGCAGCAAGCCGCCGAGGGCCGCGAATGAGCGCGCTCTTGCAATCGGTTCCGGCCATGATCCTGATGACCGGCGCGCTGGTGGCGCTGTCGGGCGCGCTGCTGGGCACGTTTCTGGTGCTGCGCGGGCAGTCCATGGCCAGCGACGCGATCTCGCATGCGATCGTGCTGGGCATCGTGCTGGCCTGGTTCGTCACCGGCGCGCGGTCCGGGCCGCTGGCGGTGGGCGGCGCGGCGCTGGCCGGGCTTGCCAGCGTGCTGGGCGCCCAGGCGCTGGCGCGCACCCGCCTGATGGCGCAGGATGCCGCGCTGGGGCTGGTGTTTCCGGCGATGTTCGCGCTGGGGGTGCTGCTGATCAACCTGAATGCGCGCAACCTGCATCTGGATATCGACACCGTTCTGCTGGGCGAGATCGGGTTCGTCTGGCTGGAAACGAAAACGCTGCTGGGGCTGGAACTGCCCGCCGCGGCGGTCACGCTGGGCGTGGTGGCGATGCTGAACGCAGGCTTCATCACCCTGTTTTGGAAAGAGCTGAAACTGGCGTCCTTTGATCCGGGCCTGGCCAGTGCCTTCGGGTTTCGTCCCGGCCTCATCGGGGCCGTGCTGCTGGCCCTGACCTCGGCCACGGCGGTGGCGGCGTTCGACGCGGTGGGCGTGGTGCTGTTCATGGCGTTCCTGATCGTGCCGCCCGTCACGGGGCTGTTGCTCAGCCGCAGGCTGTGGGCGATGCTGGCGATCGCCGTCGGCTCGGGGCTGTTCTCGGTCGGGGCGGGATATGCGCTGGCGATCCGCTGGGATGTGTCGATCGGCGGCATGATGGCGGTTGCCACCGGCGCGGGACTGGTGGTCGCGCTGGTGGCCGCCCCGCGCAGCGGGCTGGTGGCCGCGCTGATCCGCCGGCGCCTGCTGCGCGACGAGGAACGGCTCAATACCCTTCTGATCCATCTGGCCAGCCACAGCGATACGCCCGACCGCGCCGAGGAATGCACCGAGGCCGCCTTTGTCGAACATCTGCACTGGACGCGCGACGATGCGCGCGCCGTGATCCTGTCGGGGCTGGATCGCGGGCTGATCCGGCGCGACGGGGCGCTGTTTTCGCTGACCGAGGCGGGCGCGGCCCGTGCGGGGATGCTGATGCGCGCGCATGACCGGCGGCGCGCCCTGCCGCCCGATACCCGCTGACGGCAGGCCCCGGCTCAGGCGGGGGCGGCGAGTGCCAGGTGAAGCCGCCCGCCCGCTTCGGCCAGCAGCCTGTCGGCCCCGGTACGGTCGAGCCCGCGCGCCAGCATGACGATGGCGTGTTTGATCGTGCCACCCTCGGCCAGCGCGCGGCGCGCGGCCTCGGGCGGGGCATCGGCCAGCTCGGCCACCATCTCGACCGCGCGGGCGCGCAGCTTGTCGTTGGTCGGTTCCATCTCGACCATGCGCCCGCGCCAGACATGGCCAAGCCGCAGGAAGACGCCGGTCGACAGGATGTTCAGCGCGGCCTTCTGCGCGGTCCCGGCCTTCATCCGCGTCGATCCGGCGACGATCTCGGCGCCGGTCGGCAACAGGACCGGATGGGTGCAGACGCTTTCCAGCGTGGCGCCGGGGTTGTTGAACAGCCCGACCGTCAGCGCGCCCTTGGCGCCGGCATGCCTGAGCCCCGCCACAACGAACGGCGTGCGCCCCGATGCCGCGACGCCGATCACCGCGTCCTGCGCGCCCATCCCGGCCGCGTCCAGCGCGGCGATCGCGGCGGGTTCGTCATCCTCGGCGCCTTCGACCGCGCGCAAAAGCGCGCTCTCGCCCCCGGCCATCAGCGCCAGCGCCCGATCCTGCGGCCAGCCAAAGGTGGGCAGCAGTTCGGCCGCGTCCTGCACCGCGATCCGCCCCGATGTGCCCGCCCCCAGATAGATCAGCCGCCCGCCCGTGCGCAGCCGCGCCGCCACGGCGTCGATGGCCGTGGCCAGTGCGCCCGCAGCGCCTTGCAGGGCGGCAACGGCGGCCAGTTGCCCCTCGATCATCGTGGTGACCATGTCCTCGGTCGGCCAGGTCTCGACCCCGGCATAACGGGTGGCGGCGGATTCGGTGGTGTTCATGCGCTCTCCCTGGCGAAATGGGCGGCGGCAAGGGCCGCATCCAGCGTCTTGAAGGCGGGGCTTGCATCCGGCAACAGGGCCGACAGACGTTCGGCGATCGCCGGATGAAGGGCCAGAACGCCGCCCGCGAAAACCAGCGGCCCGGCCGCGTCGGCACCCATGGCGCCGCGGTCGCGCAGGATACGCGCAAGCCGCGCCAGTTCATCCGCGGCGCGTTCCAGGATCGCCCGCGCCTCGGCATCGTCATCGGCGGCGGTGGCAACCGCGCGTGCCAGCAGGCCGATCCGCCCGCGATCCCCGCCATAGACATGGCGGCGAACCGCGTCCCAGCCGTGGCCGCCGATGGCGGCGAACAGCGCCTGCGCCAGGGGCGTTTCGGCGCGCCCGGTCTCGTCAAGGCGGCGCAGCACGCAACGCAGCGCCCGCAGCGCGATCCACGCGGCCGAGCCGGCATCGTCGATCAGCGCGCCGTGCCCGCCGATCACCAATGCCGCGCCGTCTACATTGCGCGTCATGCCGACCGAACCGGTTCCCGCCAGCACCAGATGCCCCGGCCCCCGGCCAAAGGCGGCGCGCCAGGCCAGTTCGATGTCGGTCTCAAGGCTGATCGCATCCGCCGGCAGCCCCAGCGCCCGCCCGCAGATCGCAGCGATGGTGGCGTCACCGCCCAGCCCCGCGCCGGTCAGGCCCAGATGGGCGCGCCGCGCAACAACGGGCACGGCCGCGCGCACCGCGTCCAGCGCGGCGACAAAGGACGGGCCGTTGGCGCCAACGGCATCCAGCGCCGTGGCGCCCGGCGCCGTGCCGCGCGCCATCGGTGCGCCGGTGCCGTCCAGCAGCACCCAGCGCGTCGCGGTTCCGCCCATGTCGATGCCCACAAACGCCATCGCGCCACCCCCTGGCCCAAGCGATAGCGCCTGCGCCCGATGAATGCCACCGCTTTGCGCCGCGCGCGGCTTGGGGTATGGCAGGGCAAGGGGGTGCGCATGCGGGCAGAGGTATACCGGGCCGAATGGCTTCATGATGGCGACGCGTTGTACCGGGGCGCGGCCCTGCTGGTGCGCGCGGGGCGGGTGGCGGATGTCCTGCAGGCCGGGCAGCCGTTGCCGCCCGATGCGCGGTTGCACGACCTGGGCGCGGGCGGGATCGCGCCGGGGATGGTGGATGTGCAGGTCAACGGCGGCGGCGGGGTCATGCTGTCGGGTGCGGACGGGGTGATCGCGCGGATCTGCGACACCCATGCCCGGCTGGGTGCGACCGCGATCCTGCCGACCCTGATCACCGATACGCCCGATGCCACCGCGGCAGTGATCTACGCCGCGATCGGGGCGCGCCGCGCCGGTGTCGCGGGCCTTGCCGGTCTGCATCTGGAGGGGCCGCACCTGGATCCGCGCCGCCACGGCGCGCATGATCCGGCGCTGATCCGGCCCATGACGGCGGCGGATCTGAAGCTTTATCGCAAGGCCGTGTCGGACCTTGGCGCGCTGATGATCACGCTTGCCCCCGAGGCCGCGAGCCCCGCGCAGATCGCCGAACTGGTGGCGGCAGGGGTGATCGTCAGCCTGGGTCACAGCGATTGCACCGAGACCGAGGCCCGCGCGGCCATCGAGGCGGGCGCGCGCTGCGTCACGCATCTGTTCAACGCGATGAGCCCGCTGGGCCATCGCGCGCCGGGTCTGGCCGGGGCGGCGCTGGATGCGCCGGTGGCCGCGGGCGTGATCGCCGATGGTCTCCATGTGCGCGATCCGGTGTTGCGCATCGCCTTGCGGGCAAAGCCTTCGCACATGTTGTTCCTGGTCAGCGATGCGATGGCCGTCGCGGGCACCGATCTCGACGCCTTCACGCTGGGCGGCCGGCGAATCCTGCGCCGCGCGGGGCGTCTGACGCTGGCCGATGGCACGCTGGCGGGGGCCGACATCACCCTGCCGCAAGCGGTGGCGCATCTTGTGGTGGCGGGGTGCGGGTTAGAGCGGGCGCTGGCCATGGCGACCGCGGTGCCCGCCGATGTGATCGGCGCGCGGGCCGGGCGGCTGATGTCTGGCCGGCCGGCCGATTTCGTGCATCTGGACGACGCCTTGGCGCTGGCCGGGGTCTGGCGCGGCGGGCGGCGGTTGACCGATCCTGAGCCGTTACCGTAGCCCGGCGCGGTCGCGCGCGCGCGCGACCGCCGCGACCACGGTGTCGGGATGGCTGTGATGCGGCATATGGCCGGCGTCCGGCAGCCGTTCCAGCCGGGCCGAGGCGACCTCGCTTTCCAGGCGCGCGCTGTGGATATCCAGCCCGACGATGGTGTCCTGTTCGCCGTGAACCAGTTCGATCGGCAGCGACAGGTCCGCATATCCCGGTTGCATCTGGCGCAGGAACCCGTTGAGGGCGTTGACTTGCCGGGTGTTGTTGGCCTGCGAGGATCGGCGCATCGACAGGCCGGCGCCGAAATGATCGACATAGCCGTCGGGCAGCGGATGCGGGTCAAAGACCGACCGGAACGTGATGCGCGCCGCCGTTTCGGGGACCAGTGCGCTCAGCAGGTGACGGGCGGCGCTGCCCAACGGACCGGCGTTGATGCGATACCACAGACCCAGCGCCCCCTCCCAAGGATAGGTGGCGCCCGAGACGATCACCAGCGCGGCGGTGTCTTGCGGGGCTTCCAGCGCCCAGGCCATGGCCACCGCCCCCCCATAGGAATGGCCCAGCACGATCGGTTGCCTCACGCCCAGCCCGGCAACCGCACGGCGCAAGATCCGGGCCTGCACACGCGGGTCGCCGTCGGCGGTGCCCCAACTGTCCGACCAGCCCAGACCCGGCCGGTCAAGGGCGATGATGCGATAGTCATCCTTCAACCGGTCGGTCAGATCGAACGTGAAATCGCGCAAGTTTCCGTTGGCGCCGTGGATCAGCACCAGATCCGGGGCGCTGCCGGCCGGTTGACCCATCTCGCGCAGGTGGATCTGGTGCCCCTCGACCGTCACGAACCGGCCGGCGGGCGGGTTCGCGGCCTCCCAGCGCGCCTCGCGCCGCGTGGCCTGCGCGTCGATGACCGCGGCGCAGCCGGCCAGCAGGACAAGGGCCGCAGTCAGGCCCAGGATCACGGTCAGGGGCGAGGGGATCAGTCCGGCGGGCAAGGCATCACTCCGTGGCGGCAGCGCCCAAGGTAGGCCGGGGCGCGCGGCTGTCCAGCACCGGTCACGTGCGGCCCAGCCGCCCGGCACGCCCGCCCCGCCGGCCAGCGGGCGCGGTGGGTGCCCCGGCGGTTTGTGCCATCAGCCGGGTCATCGGGTGATCGGGGGCCTGCGGGCCATAGCGGGCATGCAGCCGGGCCAGGGCCTCGGCCTGATCGCGCGAGGCCTCGATGCTCAGCGCCCAGTCGATCAGGATCGAGCGGCATTCGCCATCGCCGATCCCCTCGATCCGGTAGCTTTCGCGGATCAGGCCCTTGGGGTCATCGGGGTCGTGCGGGGCGGCGGACGGCATGGCGTGCTATCCTTCCAGCGCGGCGACGCCGGGCAGGGTCTTGCCCTCCATCCATTCCAGAAAGGCCCCGCCGGCGGTCGAGATATAGGTGAAATCCGATGCCGCGCCCGCACGGTTGAGCGCGGCCACCGTGTCGCCGCCGCCGGCCACCGACACCAGCGCGCCCGCGCGGCTGCGTTCGGCGGCGTGGCGCGCCACCGCGTTGGTGGCCGCGTCAAAGGGACTGACCTCGAACGCGCCGAGCGGGCCGTTCCAGATCAGGGTGCGCGCCGTGTCCAGAACCGCTTTGAACGCCGCGATGCTGTCGGGCCCGGCATCGAGGATCATCGCATCCTCGGGGCATTCGGCGACCACCTCATGCGGGGCGTTTTCTTGCAGCGCGCGGGCGATCACCAGATCACGCGGCAAATGGATCTGGCAGCCGGTTTCCTGCGCGCGCGACAGGATCTCGCGCACGGTGTCGGCCATGTCATGCTCGCACAGCGACCTGCCGACCGGCTGATCCTGGGCCGCCAGAAAGGTGTTCGCCATCCCGCCGCCGATGATCAGGTGATCGACCTTGGCGACGAGGTTGCCCAGCAGATCCAGCTTGGTCGAGACCTTTGCCCCGCCCACGACCGCCGCCACCGGGCGTTCGGGATGGGCCAGCGCGGCCTCCAGCGCCTTGAGTTCGGCCGCCATCTGCCGCCCGGCACAGGCCGGCAAGAGCCGGGCAATCGCCTCGGTGGAGGCATGGGCGCGATGGGCGGCGGAAAAGGCGTCATTGACATAGACCTCGCCCAGCGCGGCCATCGCCGCGGCCAGTTCGGCGTCGTTCTGTTCCTCGCCCGGATGAAAGCGCGTGTTCTCCAGCAGCAGCACATCGCCAGCCGACATGGCCAGAACCGCGCGCTTGGCGGGCAGGCCGATGCAATCCTCGGCAAAGGCCACGGGCTGACCGAGTGCCGCCTCAAGTGCCGGGCGCACCTGGGCCAGCGACATCTCGGGGACGACCTTGCCCTTGGGCCGGCCGAAATGGGCCAGCAGAACGACCTTGCCACCCGCGTCGGCGATATGGCGGATCGTCGGCAAGATGGCCTCGATGCGCGTGGCATCGCTGACGCGCCCGTTCTCGATGGGCACGTTGATATCCACCCGCACCAGCGCGGTCTTGCCCGCGAAATCCATTGCGTCCAGCGGCTTCCAGCCCATCTGCGGCTCCTGTTGCGTATCGTTGGTTCCGGTGATGCCCGCCCGGCGCGCAGGCGTCAACACCCGGCAGTCGTGCCCGGCGCGGTCAACTTGGCGCGACGGGGCGCCGGCGGGTCTTTTCCTTGCCGGTCAACCCCGTTACGGTCGCGCCCGAACGACGAACCGAGGAGTGCGGCATGGCCGAGATCAAAGACCCTGAAAACACCATCCTGATGGACCTGAAAGGCGGCACCGTGATGATCGAGCTTCTGCCCGATGTCGCCCCGCACCATTGCGCGCGCATGAAAGAGCTGGCGCGCGCGGGGGCCTATGACAACGTGGTGTTTCATCGCGTCATCGACGGGTTCATGGCGCAGACGGGCGACGTGGCCCACGGCAATGCCGCAAAGGATTTCAACCTGCGCCGCGCTGGCACCGGCGGCTCGGACCTGCCCGATCTTCCCGCCGAATTCTCGGGGGTGCCGCATGATCGCGGCACGCTGGGCGCCGCACGCTCGCAAAACCCGAATTCGGCCAACAGCCAGTTCTTCATCAACTTTTCCGACAATCATTTCCTGAACCGGCAATATACCGTCTATGGCCGCGTCATTTCGGGGATGGAACATGTCGATGCCATCACGCGCGGCGAGCCGCCCGCCGAGCCTGACCGGATGCTGTCGGTCAAGGTGGCCGCCGATGCTTAAGCGTTCCTTTCTTGCCGCAAGCCTGGCCCTGCCGCTGAGCGTGATGGTTGCGCTGTCTGCCGCCGCCCAATCCGACGCGCCCGAGGATGCGCCGGTGCTGGAAATCACCGTCGCCGGTCAGGCCGAGGGCGTGATTCGCATCGCCCTGCGCCCCGATCTGGCGCCCGATCACGTCGAGCGGGTGATCACCCTGGCCGAAGACGGCGCCTATGACGGTGTCGTGTTTCACCGGGTGATCGATGGCTTCATGGCGCAGACGGGCGACGTGCAGTACGGCCGTGAAGAGACGCTTGCGCGTGCCGGCACCGGCGGGTCCGAGTTGCCCGACCTTGAGGCCGAGTTTTCCGACGCCCCGTTCGAGCGCGGGGTGATGGGCATGGCGCGCGCGCAGAACCCGAACAGCGCCAACAGCCAGTTCTTTCTGATGTTCGAACCCGCCACGCATCTGAACGGGCAATACACCGTGCTGGGCCAGATCACGGACGGGCTGGACGTGCTGGACGCGATCAAGCGCGGACCCGGCCCCAATGGCGCCGTGACCGATGCGCCCGACCGCATGGAACGCGTGCGTGTGATCCGCTGAACATGGGCGGCCCCGGCCCCGCCGGGGCTGCCCGACGGGGCTTTATTTCCGCCCCGATCTGGGCCATACGGGTGCCAATCCGCAACAAGGGACACTGGCCATGAACTTCCTTCTTCGCCTTCTGACCTGGTGGAACAGCCAGACGCTGGGCACCCAGTTGTTCACATGGCGCAAGGGTATCCGCGTCGGCGAGGACGAACAGGGCAACGTGTTCTACCAGACCCACGACGGCAAGCGCCGCTGGGTGATCTACAACGGTGAGGCCGAGGCCAGCCGCATCAGTCCCGACTGGCACGGCTGGATGCACCATACCTGGGATGAGCCGCCCAGCGAAAAGCCGCTGCCGCATCGCAGCTGGGAAAAACCGCACCATGAGAACCTGACGGGCACGGCGCTGGCCTATGCCCCGCCCGGATCGCTGCGCCAGCCCCAGCCGGCCGAACGCCGCGACTATGAGGCATGGCAGCCCGAATGACCTGCGCCCACGTCCGTTCCAACCACCCGAGGTGCTGAACCATGGCCTATCGCAACTGGGAAGTCGCGCTGGGGGCGGTGGTGCTGATCGTGGCCGTGGCTTTCGCGGCCTTTGCCGTGCAAACCACCGGCACAAGGCTGGGCGCGCACAGCGGCTATGAACTGACGGCATCGTTCCGCTCGGCCGAGGGGGTGCGCACCGGGACCGAGGTGCGCATCGGCGGCGTGCCGGTCGGCACCGTCAGTGACATGTCGCTGGACCCCGACAGCTTTCGTGCCGCCGTCACCGTCCTGATCGAGGATCGCATCGTTCTGCCCGAAGACAGCACCATCCAGGTCGCGACCGAGGGTTTGCTGGGCGGCACCTTCGTCGAGATCCTTCCCGGCGGTTCGCCCTATAACCTTGAGCCCGGCGCCATGTTCCAAGATACCCAAAGCGCGGTCAGCCTGGTGCAGATGATGCTGCGCTTTGTCACCGGATCCGAGGACGAATGACCCTGCGCGCGGCATATCTGGCCGCGCTGGTCGCGCTTGCCCCGGTCGCACCGGCGGCGGCGCAGGGCACCATGGCGTCAAGCGACGGGGTCATCCTGCGCGGGCTGGACAAGATTTCGGGCGAGACGACGGATCTGGAAGTCAGTGTCGGGGAAAGCGTCGAATTCGCGCGGCTGGAGATTTCGCTGATCGCGTGCCGGTTCCCGGCCGACGACCCCTCGGCCGATGCCTTTGCCTTTCTGGACATCACCGATGCCCGCCGGGGCGAGCAGTTGTTTCGCGGCTGGATGATCGCATCGAGCCCCGCGCTCAACGCGCTGGACCATGCGCGCTACGATGTCTGGGTGATCGGCTGCCAATAGGCGCCGTTCGCGGCGTGTGGGTTGGACCTGGCAAAGGCGCGCCCATGATCGGCCTCGACCGACAGCGCGGCCTGCAGGCGCCGCTCATAGCTGGCGCGGCTGATCGCGATCCCGCCGAGGCGCGCCAGATGCGGGTTCGGATACTGGGTATCCATCAGCACGAACCCGCCCCGTCGCAGCCGCGCCACCAGTTCCGCCACCGCCAGTTTCGATGCATCGGTGCGGCGTGAGAACATGCTCTCGGCAAAGAAAGCCCCTTGCAAGGCCAGCCCGTAGACCCCGCCCGCCAGCGTGTCGTCGGGCGCCCAGACCTCGACCGAATGCGCAAGGCCCAGGGCGTGCAACTCGCCAAAGGCGCCCGCGATTTCCGCGTTGATCCAGGTTTCCGGGCGGTCAGCGCAGCCGGCCAGAACCGCGTCGAAGGCGGTGTCGCAACTGAACCGCCAACCGCCCCGGCGCCAGCTGCGCCTGAGCGAGCGCGCGGCGTGGAACCCGTCCAGCGGCAGGACGCCGCGCCGGGCCGGGCGAAACCAGTGCAGCACGTCGCTGTCGGCGGTCTCGGCCATGGGGAATATGCCCGCGGCATAGGCGCGCAGAATCAGATCGGGGGTCAGCTCCATGCCCACCCCCCGTCCCGGCCGGGGCCGGGCGCACCGCTCATTCCAGGGCTTCCGCCAGGAATTTTTCCAGCCAGTGGATGTTGTAGTCGCCCCCGCGCACGGCTTCCTGTTCCAACAGCGCAAAGAACAGCGGCACGGTGGTGTCGATCCCGTCGATGATCAACTCGCCCAGCGCGCGGCGCAGACGCGCCAGTGCCTCGGGCCGGTCGCGCCCATGCACGATCAGCTTGGCCACGAGGCTGTCGTAATAGGGCGGGATCCGATAGCCGCCGTAAAGGGCCGAATCCATCCGCACGCCCAGCCCGCCGGGGGCATGGAACGTCTTGACCTGACCGGGGCAGGGCGCAAAGTTCGGCAACTTTTCGGCGTTGATGCGCACTTCGATGGCATGGCCGTTGATCTGCAAGTCGTCTTGCGTGAACGACAGTGGATGGCCCGCCGCGACGCGGATCTGTTCGCGCACCAGATCGACGCCGAAGATGGCCTCGGTCACCGGGTGTTCGACTTGCAGGCGGGTGTTCATCTCGATGAAATAGAAATTCCCGTCCTCATAAAGAAACTCGATCGTCCCGGCCCCGGAATAGCCCATCTCGGCCACCGCGCGCGCGCAGATCCCGCCGATATGGTCGCGTTCCCGCTGGCTGATCGAGGGGCCGGGTGCCTCTTCGAGGACCTTCTGGTGGCGGCGCTGCAACGAGCAGTCGCGCTCGCCCAGATGCACGGCGTTGCCCTTGCCGTCGCCAAAGACCTGAATTTCGATATGACGCGGCCTTTGCAGGTATTTCTCGATATAGACTTCGTCATTGCCAAACGCGGCCTTGGCCTCGGTCCGGGCGGTGCGGAACGCGGCTTCAAGCTCGGTCTCGGATGTCGCGACCTTCATGCCGCGCCCGCCGCCGCCGGCGGTGGCCTTGATGATCACCGGATAGCCCATGCCGGCGGCCACGGATCTGGCGGTGTCCAGATCGGGCACCCCGCCTTCCGAGCCCGGCACCACCGGAATGCCCAGTTTCTTGGCGGTTTCCTTGGCGGTGATCTTGTCGCCCATCATGCGGATATGCGCGGCCGAGGGACCGATGAAGGTCAGGTCGTGATCTTCGACGATCTGCACGAAGCTGGCGTTTTCGGACAGGAAGCCATAGCCGGGATGGATCGCCTCGGCGCCCGAAATCTCGCAGGCGGAAATGATGGCCGGCACGCTCAGATAGCTTTCGCTGGATGGGGCGGGGCCGATGCAGATCGCCTCGTCGGCCATGCGCACATGCATCGCGTCGCTGTCGGCGGTGGAATGGACCGCGACCGAGGCGATGTCCATCTCGCGGCAGGCGCGGATCACGCGCAGGGCGATTTCGCCCCGGTTGGCGATAAGGATCTTGTTGAACATGCGTTCGACCCTACTCGACGATCATCAGCGGTGCGCCGTATTCCACGGCGGACCCGTCGGCCACCAGGATGCGCTTGACCACGCCCGAATGCGGCGCGGGGATGTGGTTCATGGTCTTCATCGCCTCGATGATCAGCAGGGTCTGCCCGGCGCTGACCTGCGATCCGACGCTGACAAAGGCGTCGGCGCCCGGTTCGGGCGACAGATAGGCCGTACCGACCATTGGCGAGGCCACGGCACCGGGATGATCGGCGGGATCGGCCGATGCCGGGGCCGATTGAGTCGGGGCGGACGCGGCGGCCGAGGGCGCAGGCGCTGCGGCGGGGGTCGCGTATTGCACGTTGGCCGCTGTCTGGCGCTGCTTGGTCACCCGCACGCTGAGCGTGTCATTCTCGGCGTATTCGCGTTCGACCTTGATTTCGGTCAGGTCGTTGGCATTGAGAAGTTCGGCCAGGGCCTTGATGAAGGCCACATCGTCCGACGCGTGATCTTTGGTCATTGCCGTCCTCGATTGGATTGGGTCGCGTCTGGCGCGCCCGTTTTTGTTCGGGGGGTTATACGTCAGCATGCTGCGTGTGAAAAGGCGCAATTCCGGCCCGGCGCGGGCACCCTTGCCGGGCAAGGCGCCGCGTGCTGTAAATCATGGGCAGGGAGGATGGCATGCCCAGAACCACGCTTTCGGGAACCCGGATCCGGGCGATGCGGCTTGCGCGCGGCATGTCGCAGGCCGAACTGGCGCGGCTGGCCGGGGTCTCGCCCTCGTATCTGAACCTAATCGAGCACAATCGCCGCCGGGCACCGGAAACCCTGTTGTCGGCGGTGGCGCAGGCCCTTGACATCGCGCCCGAAAGCCTGACCGACGATGCTGGCGACGCCTTGCTGGAAGCCTTGAGCACGGCAGCGGCGATGACCGGCGCCGACCCGCCGCCCGAACTGGACCGGATCGAGGAATTCGCAGGCCGGTTTCCGGGATGGGCGGCGCATCTGGCCGCCCTTCAGGGCCGCAGCGAAGCGCAGGATCGCATCATCGAGCGCCTGAGCGACCGGATGACGCACGATCCCAACCTTTCGGCGGCCCTGCACGAGATCGTGTCGGCGGTGACCTCGGTGCAGTCCACCGCCGCGATCCTGGCCGAAACCGATGATCTGGACGGCGAATGGCTGGCGCGGTTTCACCACAATATCCATGCCGACTCGCGCCGCCTGGCCACGGCCGCCGAGGCGCTGGTCGCCTATCTCGATGCCGCGTCCGAGGAAACCGGCCTCGCCGCCCCGCAGGAAGAGCTGGAAAGCTGGCTGGCGCGGCACGGGTTTCACCTGCCCCAGGTCGAGGACGCGAAAAGCGATGCCCTGGCCGCGCTGCGCGACGAGCCGCCCGAACTGGCGTCGCAGGCATCGCGGGCACTGGCGCGTGACTGGCTGAAACGCGCGCGTGCCGATGCCCTGGCACTGCCGCTGTCGCGGCTGGAACCGGCCCTGACCGCGATGCTGGGCGCGGGCGGGGGGCTTTGTCCCGACCAGCTTGCGCAGGACTTCGGCGTCTCGCTGTCGCGCCTGTTTCGCCGGCTGGCCAGCCTGCCGCCGCTGGCCGGGGTGCCGCGCTTTGGCCTGGTCGTTTGCGACGGGTCGGGCACGCTGACCTATCGTCGCCCGGTCGAAGGGTTCGCGCTGCCGCGCTTTGGCGGGGCCTGCCCGGTCTGGCCGCTCTATCAGGCGCTGTTGCAGCCGGGCCGTCCGGTTCGGGCCCTGGTCGAGACCGCCAGCCGCCCGGCGCATCGCTTCCTGGCCTTCGCGGCGGCTGAGCCTCGTGGCCCCGAACGCTTCGTCCCGCCGTTCGCCTGGGAATCCAGCATGCTGCTGACCCCGGCGATCCCGCAGGTCATGCCGCCGCTGGGTGCCGACGCAGCGGCGCCGATGCCGCTGCCGGTAGGTTCGAGCTGCCGGGTCTGCTTTCGCAGCGATTGTGCGGCCCGGCGCGAGCCGTCGATCCTGGCCAGTTGAACCGGGCCGCGCGCCTTTGACAGCGCCCTGAATTCCCGCGATAGTCACCTGACAGCGATCATCGCGAGTTTCGCCGGGGGAGGGCGGTCGCATGGATCACGAAAGCGCAGGTGCGCCGGGCGCCGTCACGCGCCCCGCGAACGGTAATGCCACGCACTCACATGCGCGGCCGACCCATCAGCCCGGCGGCGGGCGAACCATCCTGGTGATCGAGGACGAGCCCAACATATCCGAGGCGATCCGCTTTATCCTGCACCGCGATGGCTGGACGGTTCTGACCCATGCTGACGGGCGCGACGCGCTGGAACGGGTCGAAAGCTGCCATCCTGCGCTGGTGATCCTGGATGTCATGTTGCCCGGCCGCAGCGGCTTCGACATCTTGCAGGTGATGCGCGATCATTCCGGGCTGCGTGCCGTGCCGGTGCTGATGCTGACCGCCAAGGGCCAGGCGGCGGATCGTGACATGGCGATGCGCGCGGGGGCCTCGCGGTTCATGGCCAAGCCCTTTTCCAACGCCGAATTGCTGGCGGCGGTGCGCCAACTCGTTGACGCATGAACCCGCGGCGCACCCCCTCGCGGCTTGAGCGCGGCGCGTATCGGCGGCGGCGGATCATGGATGGTGCGCGGATGCTGCCCGTCGCGGGATTCGTGCTGATCCTGTTGCCGGTGCTGTGGTCGGATGACAGCGGCGACAATGTCGCGGCCGAGGCCGTGTATCTGTTCGGGCTCTGGTGCGTGCTGATCGCCGCCGCCGCGATCTTGTCGCGGCCCTTGCGCGCCGGGCTGGGGCGCGAGGGGCCGGGCGGGTACCCGCTCGACGCACCACCCTTTCGGACCACGGGACAGGACGGCGCGGCGAAAGGCGGCGATGCCGAGACCGCCCCCGACCGGCCGGAGCCGCCGCGATGATGTTCAACCTGCTCATCGGCGCCTCGCTCGCCTATGTGATCTTTCTGTTTTCCATTGCCTTTTTTGCCGAGCGCCGGGCCGAGGCGCTGCGCAAGGCCGGGCGCGCACCGCGCCTGCTGCGTTCGCCGCTGGTCTATACGCTGTCGCTGTCGGTCTATTGCACGGCCTGGACCTTTTACGGGGCGGTGGGCTATGCCGCGCGCTCGGGCCTGGAGTTCATGACGATCTACCTGGGGCCGACGCTGGTCTTTGTCGGCTGGTGGTGGCTCTTGCGCAAGCTGGTGCGCGCGGGCAAGGCGCAGCGCGTGACCTCGATCGCCGACCTGATCGCCTCGCGCTATGGCAAGTCGAATGCGGTCGGGGTGATCGTCACCTTGCTGGCTGTGGCCGCCGCAACGCCCTATATCGCGCTGCAATTGCAGTCGATTTCGCTGTCGTTCAACGCCTTTACCGAGGATCAGCCGGTCGCGCCGCGCCAACTGGCGCTTTACGTTGCCGCCGGGCTGGCGGTGTTCACGATCCTGTTCGGCACGCGCAATCTGGATGCCAACGAACAACATCCCGGCGTGGTGACCGCGATCGCGGTCGAGGCCGTGGTGAAACTGGTCGCGCTGGTCGCGGTTGGGTGTTTCGTCGTCTGGGGGCTGTCGGACGGGCCGGCCGATGTGATCGCGCGCATCCAGTCCGCCGCGCGCCCGGAATGGGAGATCCAGCCAAGCCGCTGGGTCGGCCTGACGCTCTTGTCGGCCATCGCCATCGTGACCTTGCCGCGCATGTTCCAGGTGCTGGTGGTCGAAAACGCGGACGAATCGCATCTGGCCGCCGCATCCTGGGCGTTTCCGCTGTATCTGATGCTGATGAGCCTCTTTGTCATGCCGATCGCGGTGGTCGGGCTGGACCGCCTGCCCGAGGGTATGAACCCCGACCTGTTCGTGCTGACCCTGCCCAAGGCGCTGGGGCAGGAAGGGCTGGCGATGCTGGCGTTTCTGGGCGGGTTCTCGGCGGCGACATCCATGGTCATCATCGCCTCGATCGCGCTGGCCACGATGATCTCGAACCATATCGTGGTGCCGCTGTGGCTGACCTCGCGTGCCGGGCGCGGGCAGGGACAGGGCGACATGCGGGCGCTGGTGCTGAACGCGCGGCGGCTGTCGATCGGCATCATCCTTGGGCTGGGGTATCTGTATTTCTCGGTCAGCGGCGGATCGCGCGCGCTGGCGGCGATCGGGCTGATCGCCTTTGTCGGCATGGCGCAGGTTCTGCCGGCACTGATCGGCGCGCTGTACTGGCAGGGGGCCAGCCGCACCGGGGCGGCCACCGGCCTGATCCTGGGGGCGTTCATCTGGCTCTATGCACTGTTCCTGCCGTCCTTTGGCCCTGACGTGGTCCTGAGCGCGGCGCTGATGTCGGACGGGCCGTTCGGCATCGGCTGGCTCAGGCCCTATACGCTGTTCGGGGTCGCGGGGATGGACCCGCTGCTGCATGCGCTGTTCTGGTCGCTGACCATCAACGCCGGGGCCTTCGTGCTGGTCTCGCTGTTCAGCTATCCCGGCGCGGTCGAGCGGGTTCAGGCGGCGCAGTTCGTCAATGTGCTGGATCAGGGGCGGCGCGGCGATGGGGTCATGACACCGGGCTGGGTGCGCGGCGGCGGCGATTCCGAAACCGAGGTCGAGGATCTGCTGATCACCGCGCAACGGCTGATGGGCGATACCGAGGCGCAGGGCTTTTTCCAGTCCGAGGCGCGCGCGCAGGGCAAGGAGGGCTATCTGCCCGATGCCACGCCCGAGTTTCTGGACCGGCTGGAGCGCACACTGGCCGGTTCGGTCGGGACCGCGACGGCGCATGCGATGATCGTGCAGATCTCGGGGTCCAGCCATGTCTCGGTCGAGGATCTGATGGCGGTCGCCTCGGAGGCCGCGCAGATCATGGAGCATTCCGCCCAGCTTGAAGCCAAGTCCGAGGAACTCGCGCGCACCGCGCGCCAGCTGCGCGAGGCCAATGCCATGCTGCAAAAGCTGAGCGTGCAGAAAGACAGCTTTCTGAGCCAGATCAGCCATGAGCTGCGCACGCCGATGACATCTATCCGGGCGTTTTCGGAAATCCTGATGGACGAAGAGGGTGTCGATGCCGATGCGCGGATCAAGTATGCCGGCATCATCCATGACGAAAGCATTCGCCTGACCCGGTTGCTGGACGATCTGCTGGATCTGAGCGTGCTGGAAAACGGGCAGGTCAACCTGGACATTCAATCCGCCACCCTGTCGCATCTGCTGGACCGCGCGCTGATGGCCTCGACCTCGGTGCAGCCCGAGCGCCGGTTCACCATCTTGCGGCAGGTGGCGGATGAGCAGATCGCGCTCAAGACCGACACCGGGCGCCTGACGCAGGTGTTCATCAACGTGCTGTCGAATGCGCGCAAGTATTGCGATGCCGCCGATCCGGTCATCCGCATTTCGGTGCGCAGGCGCGGTGGTCGCGTGGTGGTCGATTTCGTCGACAACGGCGCAGGCATCCCCAAGAAAAGCCAGGCCCTGATCTTTGAGAAATTCGCCCGGCTGACCGATACCCATCAGGCCGGCGGGGCGGGGCTGGGGCTGGCGATCTGCCGCGAGATCATGCACAACCTTGGCGGCGACATCGCCTATGTGCCCGGACAGGGCGGGGCGGCGTTTCGCGTCAGTTTCCCGGCCGAGTTTCCGGGCACGAAAGAGGCGTCGCGCACCGCGGGCGGCGCCCGGCCACAGGGCGCACGCCGGATGGGGCGGCGACAATCGGACCAAGGCGTGGATACCCGCGCGATGTCATGACCGGAATGCGCGCCTCAGGGCGGCGTGTCGGCAACGGATCGTGCATGAAACTGCAATTCGTGCAGATGCGCATAGACCCCGCCGCGCGCGATCAGCGCATCGTGATTGCCCTCTTCGACCAGCCGGCCCTTGTCCATGACCACGATCTTGTCGGCCCGGCGCACGGTTGACAGCCGGTGCGCGATCACCAGGGTCGTGCGCCCGGTGCCCAGCCGGTCCAGCGCTGCCTGCACCAGCGCCTCGGATCGTGCATCCAGCGCCGAGGTCGCCTCGTCCAAAAGCAGGATCGGTGCATCGCGCAACAGCGCGCGGGCAATGGCGACCCGCTGGCGCTGGCCCCCGGACAGCGCCGATCCGCGCGGGCCGACGCGCGTGTCCAGGCCGTTGGGCAGTTGCGGCAGGAATTCATCGACATGCGCGGCTTCCAGCGCGGATTTCAGCCGGGCATCGCTGACCCCTTGCGCGTCCAGCAGGATATTGTCGCGCAGGGTCTCGTCGAAAAGCGCGCTGTCCTGTGCGACGACCGAGAACAGCCCGCGCAGCCCGGCAAGGTCCATCCGGCGGATGTCATGCCCGCCAATCGTGATCTGCCCCGATTGCGGATCGGCCAACCGGGTCAGCAGGGTAAAGACCGTGCTCTTGCCCGCGCCCGACGGCCCGACCAGCGCCGTGGTTCGCCCCTCGTCGGCGGTGAACGCGAAGTCTTGCAGCACGGGTTCGTGCTCATAGGCAAAGCGCACGGCCTCGAACCGGATCGTGCGTTGCCCCGGCTGCGGCAATGGCGCCAGCGGCGGCGCGGGCTGGGTCACGCTGGGCCGGATCTGCAACAGCGCATGAACCCGGTCCAGGCTGGCCAGCGCCGCCTGCCAGGTGCCGGTCAGGGCACTGACACGGCGCAGCGGTTCGAACATCAGCGCGAAGGCGGTGAAAAAGCTCATGAATTCGCCCGCGGTGCGGGTGCCGTCGATGATCTGGCCGCCGCCATAGATCAGGACCAGCGCGAAACCGAGCGCCGCCACCGAATCGGCCAGCGCGTTCATCCCGGCCTGACCGATGCGCGTGCGGACGCTGGCGGCGATGAACCGTGCCACCGAGCCCTCGAACCGCTGGCTTTCGCGCGCCTCAAGCCCGCTGCGCTGGATCGTGTGGACGCCGTGAAAGATCTCGTCCAGCCGGTTCGACGCCTCGGCCGAGGCTTCGCGCGCACGGGTTCCGACCCGGCGCACCAGCCGTTGCAGCGCCAGGATCGGCAGCACGATCAGCGGCGTGCCGATCGCCGCGATCAGGGTCCATTGCCAGTCGATCCATAATGCCACCGCCAGCAGCGCAACGATCGAGATGAAATCGCGCGCAAGGGCTGGCAGGATCTCGGTAAAGATGACGCCCAGTCCCTGACTGTCGCCCCGTACCCGGTCGATCAGGACGCCGGGCGGATGACCGTGAAAGAACGCCTGGTCAAGGCCCATCAGATGCGCCAGAAGGCGCTCTTGCATCCGCCCGACCACGCTTTCGGCCAGATAGGTCATCAGCGGCTTGTGCACGAGCGATGTCGCGCCGCGGATCACGAACACCCCGGCCACGGCCAGCGCGACCCAGGTCAGCGCGTCGGCTTGCCCCGCGACGATGACATCGTCGAACATGGGCTGCACCAGCAGGCTCAGCGCCCCCATCATCGAGCCGTCCACGGCCATCAGAACCGTGGCCAGCACCAGAAGCGGCAGATACCGGCGCACATAGCCTTGCCACAGCCAGCGGGCCAGCATGCGGTCATGGTCGCGGTTGGGGGCGGCGGCGGGCGCGTCCTGCGCGGCGGTCGTGGGCGTCGGATCGGCCTGCATGGGGCTTTTGCCTTTGTCAAAGCGGTCGGGGCGCTATAGCGCGATTCGCCGGCGGTGAGAACCGCCCGCGCCGCCGGGCAAAAGGCATGGCTGGGGGCTGGAACCCCGCGCCGATTCATGCGCTTGTGTGATCAGACCCGCAAGGCGGCGGGCGACGACAAACCGCAAGAGGCTGGCCGATGACGCTCGCGCAGATCCTGATCCTGTCCATCCTGGTGTTGACGCTAGCCCTGTTCATGTGGGGGCGCCTGCGCCATGACGTGGTCGCGCTGGCCGCGCTCCTGGCCTGCGTTCTGGCCGGGCTGGTGCCCGCCGACGAGGCATTCGCCGGCTTCGGCCATCCGGCGGTGATCACGGTGGCCTGCGTTCTGGTGCTCAGCGCGGGGTTGCAGGCCTCGGGGGCGGTGGATGTTCTGTCGCGGAGCATCCTTCCCAAACAGGCCGGGCAACTGACCTCGGTGGCGGCGCTGATGGGGCTGGGGGCGTTCCTGTCAGGGTTCATGAACAATGTCGGGGCGATGGCGCTGTTGATGCCGGTGGCGATCCAGCTTTCGGGGCGGCTGGATATCACACCTGGGCAGGTGCTGATGCCGTTGTCGTTCGGCACCATCCTGGGGGGCATGACGACACTGGTCGGCACACCGCCGAACCTGATCGTGTCAGGCTTTCGCAACGATGCGGGCATCGGGCATTTCGGCATTTTCGATTTCACGCCGGTGGGTCTGGCGGTGGCCGCCGTCGGAATCGTGTTCGTGGCGTTTCTGGGCTGGCGGCTGGTTCCCAAGCGCAAGTCCATTGCGCGCGAGGGTTTCGATACGGGCACCTATCTGACCGAGGTGCGCGTGCCCGAGAAAAGCAAGGCGGTGGGCATGACCTTGCGCCAGTTCGAGACGGGCATCGAGGGCGCGAACACCCAGGTCGTCGGGCTGGTGCGCAACGAGGTGCGCATGAACGCCCCCCATGGCGCCCGCCGGGTGCGGGCCGATGACGTGCTGCTGCTGGAAGCCGATGTCGAAGGCCTGGCCGAGGCCCTGGGCGCGTTCGACATCAAGCTGGAGGAACAGGAATCGAACAAGACCAAGGACGCTGGCAAGGATGCCGGCAAGGACGCCGACGCCCCGGTTGCGGATGACGACGACACTGCGGCAAAACAAGACGGGGATGGCGATGACGCCGGCGGCAAGACCAGGCCCGACCCCGCCGCCAGCGACGACGAGATCGAACTGCGCGAACTGGCGGTTCTGCCCGGGTCCAGCATCGTGGGGCGGTCGGCCAGCGATATTCACCTGCGTTCGCGTTTCGGGCTGAACCTGCTGGCCGTCTCGCGCGAGGGGCGGCGCCCTCAGGCACGGCTGCGCACGCTCAAGCTGAAATCGGGCGATCTGCTGTTGATGCAGGGGCCGGGCGATGTGCTGACCGAATTCGCCAATGAAACCGGCTGCGTGCCGCTGGGCGAGCGCGAGCTGCGCCTGCCGGACAAGCGCATGGCGTTGATCGCGACGGCGATCATGGCCGCGTCGGTGCTGGTGGTGACGCTGGGCCTGTTGCCCGCGGCCGCGGCCTTTGCGCTGGGGGTGCTGGCGTCGATGCTGTTTCGAACGGTGCCCCCGCGCAAGGTCTATACGGCGATCGACTGGCCGGTGGTGGTGCTGCTGGCCGCGCTGATCCCGGTGGCCGGCGCGATGCAGGAAACCGGCGCTGCCGATCTGGTGTCGCGATTCACCGTCGAAGTCGTCGCCCAGGGACATCCTGTGGCGGCGCTGGTGGCGATCATGGTGACGACGATCCTGCTGTCGAGCGTGATGAACAACGCCGCCACCGCCGCCACGCTGGCCCCGATCGCACTTGGCATCGCCATGGCGCTCGATGTGAACCCCGACAGCTTTCTGATGGCTGTGGCGATCGGGGCCTCCTGCGCGTTCCTGACGCCGATCGGGCATCAGAACAACACGCTGATCCTGGGGCCGGGGGGCTTTCGGTTCGGCGATTACTGGCGGCTGGGCCTGCCGCTTGAGGTGCTGGTGGTCGCAGTCTCGGTGCCGCTGCTGCTGATCGTCTGGCCGCTGTGACGCGCGCCTAGCGGCCGTGGTGGCCGTAGTAGAGGCCCACCACGTGTTCGGCCTCGGCAAAGAACAGCCAGCGGCTGGCCAGCATCCCCGCGACGTGCAGCACAACGGCAATGCACAGCGCGACAAGGCTGCCCGGCGCGGCCGACAGGATCAGCGCGGGCAGCGCCGCCGCGCAGGCCAGCGCGATGATCCGCAGTTTCAGCGCATGCTTGCGTGCGACGACATGGACCATCTCGCGCAGCAGGTAGTTGGTGCCGGTATGCGGCCCCTCCAGTTGACGGACCCGGCCGCGCGCGCCCAGCCCGGTCGCCGTGCCAAGGTTCGAACCGGCGGCGCCAAAGCGGCGATCGCCGATCCACCAGTGCGCCAGCAGCGCCAGCCCCAGGATCACCAGCAGAAGGGCCGCAAGCCGTGCGGCGCCGATCACGATCGCCCCGCCCGCCAGCGCCGCGCTCAGAAACAGGACCGGCGTGGTCCACTGGTTCCAGCGCGGCACGGTCCTGAGCTGGGCATAGATCATGGCCGTGGCCAGCACCGTTTGCAGGCTCAAAAACGCCCCCACGAGGCCGAAGCCGCGCAGCGGCGTCGCCCAGAATACCAGGCCCGCGGCATGCGGCGCCATGAACAGAAGGGCCGCGGTGGCCAGCACGGCCTCACGCGAGAGCCAGCTGGTGCGCCACTGCGTGAAAGCCTTGAGCGCGCGTTCGGGATGGCCCAGGTGAAACGCCGAGAGCCCGAGCCCGGCCAGCGTCAGCCCGTAGCCCAGCCCGAACCACCAGAACGCGGCCCAGCCGGTTGGCATGACCAGGCCGAGCCCGAGAAGACACAGCAATCCCAGGCCCAGGCCTGACAGGACCGTGAACAGGATGATCGACGGGGCTGGATGCATCAGATCTTTCCCAGTGTCCGGTCGATCCAGCCCAGAAAGCCGCTCAACCCGTCGGTTGTGGGCTCGCAGAGCGCGGCAAGCTGTTCGGGTGGTTCGCGCAGTTGGTCGCGGGGACGGGGGGGCAGGTACTTGTTCACCGGGCGCGTGTCCTGCTCGGGCATCAGGTCCATGCCGCCGCGATCGGCCACCAGGCGCGACACTGCGCTGTCGGGATCGGCCAGATCGCCGAAATGGCGCGCCCCGGCTGGGCAGGTGCGCACGCAGGCCGGTTCACGGTCTTCCTCGGGCAGGTTCTGGTTGTGGATGCGATCGACGCAGAGCGTGCATTTCTTCATCACGCCCGCGACCGCGTCCATCTCGCGCGCGCCATAGGGGCAGGCCCAGGCACAGAGACCGCAACCGATGCAATCCTCCTCGTTGACCAGAACGATGCCATCCTCGACGCGCTTGTAGCTGGCGCCCGTGGGGCAGACGGTGACGCAGGGGGCATTCTCGCAGTGCAGGCAGGACTTGGGGAAATGCACCACCATCGGCACCGCGCCGTCCTCGGGCGTCATCTCGTAGCTGTGCACGCGGTTGAGAAACGTGCCCTCGGGCGCGGGGCCATAGGCATCGGTATCGGCCAGCGGCGCGCCGTAGTTTTCTGTGTTCCAGCCCTTGCAGGCGATCACGCAGGCATGACAGCCGACGCAGGTGTCGAGATCGATCACCAGCCCCAGCTTGCGCGCGGTGTCGGCGGGCAGGGCTGTCATGGCCGCACCCCGTGCCCGGCGTCGGTGCGCGGGGTGGGTGTCGCATGCGTATTTTTTGCAAGATGAAACATGAATCAGCGCCCCGTTTTCAGCGTGACGGTTTCGGGGCCGTGGCCCACGGGCGAGGCCTGGGCCGGGTGCAGGGGGTGCGAGGGCCCGCCCGGCGGGGCCTTTTCGATGCCAACGCGCAGATCGTACCAGGCGGCCTGCCCGGTGACCGGATCGCTGTTGGCCCAGCGCAACCCGTCGCCCCTCGGCGGCAGAAGTTCGTGGATCAGGTGATTGAGCAGGAAGCCCTTTTCGGCCTCGGGCGCGTCAGGCGACAGGGCCCAGGCGCCGCGGCGCTTGCCGATCGCGTTCCAGGTCCAGACCGTGTGGTCGTTGAGGGCGTCCATGCGCGCCACCGGAACCTTGATGCGCCCATGCGCCGAGGTGAGCCAGGCCCAGTCGCCCTCGGCAAAGCCGTGCTCTTGCCAGACCCGGCGCGAGACATAGAGCGGGTTCATCCCGTGGATCTGGCGCAGCCAGGCATTCTGGCCGCCCCAGGAATGATACATCGCCGCCGGGCGCTGGGTCAGCGCGTGCAGGGGGAACTGGCCGATATCGACGCGCTCGTCCTCGAACGGGGGATACCACAGCGGCAGCGGGTCGAGCGTTTCGCGGATGCGCGCGCGCAGGTGATCGGGGGGCTGGCGATGGCCGTGGCCTTCGGCGGCAAGCTGGAACTTGCGCAACGGTTCGCAATAGAGGTTGAACAGATAGGGCGCGGGTGCGTCGAACAGCCCGCGCGCCACCGCCCAGTCCTGGTAGGCGGCGTTCCAGGGCTTGAAGAACTGCGCCTCTTCGGGGATCGGGTCGAGGAAGAACCCGCCGTTGTCGATATAGCGTTGCAACTGGTCGGGGTTGGGCGCGCCGCGCCCCGACCCGGTGCCATCGCCGCGCCAGCCCGCCAGCGGCCCGACGCCGGGGCGCCGTTCGTGGTTGACGATGTAATCGGCATAGTCGCGGTATCGCGCCTTGCCCGCATCATTGACCATGCCCGGCAGACCCAGCCGCGCCCCAAGGTCCAGCAGCACCGACTGGAAGCCACGCACGCCGGCGTGTCCGGGGCGATCGGGTTCGACCACCGGCCAGCGAATGGAATCGGCCATGGCCTCGGCTTCGCAGATCGGGCGGTCAAGCAGGCTGATGCAGTCGTGGCGCTCAAGAAAGGTGGTGTCGGGCAGCACCAGATCGGCATAGGCCACCATTTCCGAGGAATAGGCGTCGGAATAGATGATGCGCGGGATCACGTACTCGCCGGCCTCGTCCGTGTCGGTCAGCATCCGCATCACCGCCGAGGTATTCATCGACGAATTCCACGCCATGTTCGCCATGTAGAGAAACAAGGTGTCGATCTTGTAGGGGTCGCCGGCATGGGCGTTGGAAATCACCATATGCATCAGCCCATGCGCCGACATCGGGTTGTCCCAGGTAAACGCCTTGTCGATGCGCAGGGCTTGCCCGTCATCCCCCACCAGCAGGTCTTCCGGCCCCAGCGGATAGCCCAGATGCGGGCCATCGAGCGGCGCACCGGGGGTGGCGCGGGCATGGGGCCGAGGGTGGGCCTCGGGCGGTTTGGGGTAGGGGGGCTTGAACCGAAAGCCGCCCGGAACCTCGACCGAGCCCAGCAGGATCTGCAACATGTGCAGCGCGCGGGCGGTCTGAAAGCCGTTGGAATGCGCGCTGATCCCGCGCATCGCGTGAAAGCTGACGGGGCGGCCGATCATGGTTTCGTGCCGATGGCCGCGAAAATCGGTCCAGGGCTGGTTCAGCGTGATCTCTTCCTCGAACGCGACGCGGGCCAGTTCGGCCGCCACCGCCCGTATCCGCGCAGCCGGAATGCCGCAGCGGTCGGCCACGGCCTCGGGGGCGTTGTCGGGCGAAAGGTAGCGTTCGGCCATCAGGTGCAGCACGGTGCGATGCCCCAGCCATTGGGCGCCGGGGTCGGGCTGCACGCCCGGCGCATCCCAGGCGGCGGGCGCGCCGGTGCGGCGGTCGATCACCAGTGGTTTGCCGTCGTCATCGCGCAGGAACAGGCCCTTGGCGTCACCCTCGGCCGCGTTCACCAGAAACGGCGCGTTGGTATAGCGGATCAGGTAATCCAGGTCGATCCGGCCGAGACGAAACAGCTCGTGCACCAGGGCAAGGATCAGCAGGCCATCGGTGCCCGGCGTGATCGCCAGCCAGTCATCGGCGATCGCGTTATAGCCGGTGCGCACCGGGTTGACGGCAATCACCCGTGCGCCGCGCGCCTTGAGCGTTCCCAGGCCCATCTTGATCGGGTTGGAATCGTGGTCCTCGGCCACGCCGAAGATCATGAACAGCCTGGTGCGATCCCAGTCGGGCTGGCCGAATTCCCAGAACGCGCCGCCCATGGTATAGATGCCCGCGGCCGCCATGTTGACGCTGCAAAACCCGCCGTGCGCGGCATAGTTGGGGGTTCCATAGGCCTGCGCCCACCAGCCGGTGAAGCTTTGCGACTGATCGCGCCCGGTGAAAAAGGCCAGCTTTTCCGGCGCCTTCGCGCGGATCGGTGCGAGCCAGGACACGGCCAGATCCAGCGCCTCGTCCCAGCCTATTTCCTCGAACTGGCCCGCGCCGCGCGGCCCGACACGCTTGAGCGGCGCGCGAAGGCGTGCGGGCGACAGGTGCTGCATGATCCCGGCCGACCCCTTGGCGCACAGCACGCCGCGATTGATCGGGTGGTCGCGATTGCCCTCGATATAGGCGACCTTGCCGTCCTTCAGATGGACATTGATGCCGCAACGACAGGCGCACATGTAGCAGGTCGTCTTGCGGATCTCGTCGGACACCGCTGGCGACAGATCGAGCGCGGGCTGGCGTGGCATATGGCTCCCTTCGCGGCGGCCCTTTGCGGGACTTTCGGGCATCCAACACGCGTTGGGCCCGTTTGTCCATGCACATTTCGGCATGTCTTGTCTGGCCGCGCCGGCGCACCGGCTGCCGCGTTCACAGCGCTGGCACCGCGAAAATGAGACGGCTCGCGCCCCTTGCGGGGGGTGGGCCGGCGGGCTAAGTCTTGCGCAAGGTTTGGCACCTAGGCTTGAACCATCCAGACATACGAAAGCCCGAGAACATGCGAGATCCGATCGAAACCTACATGAACCTCGTTCCGATGGTGGTCGAACAGACCAGCCGGGGCGAACGCGCCTATGACATCTTCTCGCGCCTGCTGAAGGAGCGGATCATCTTTGTCACCGGGCCGGTCCATGACGGGATGGCAAGCCTGGTGGTGGCGCAGCTTCTGCACCTTGAGGCCGACAACCCGTCGAAGGAAATCTCGATGTACATCAACTCGCCCGGTGGCGTGGTGACATCGGGGCTGTCGATCTATGATACGATGCAATATATCCGCCCCAAGATCAGCACCCTGGTCGTCGGCCAGGCGGCGTCGATGGGGTCGCTGCTGCTGGCGGCGGGCGAAAAGGGAATGCGCTTTTCGCTGCCCAATTCGCGGATCATGGTGCACCAGCCCTCGGGCGGGTTCCAGGGACAGGCCACCGATATCTCGATCCATGCGCGCGAGATCCTCGAACTGAAAGAGCGGCTCAACCAGATCTATGTCCGGCACACCGGCCAGACGCTGAAAAAGGTCGAGGCGGCGCTCGAGCGCGACAATTTCATGACGCCGGAAATGGCCAAGGACTGGGGCCTGATCGACGATATCGTCGAGAATCGCGGCAAGTCCGAACCGGAGGCCACCTGACGATGGCGGGAAATCGGCACATTTTGCATTGTTCCCGCCGCCACACTGGCCTAACCTTGACTGACAAGGCCCGCGAGAAGGCCAGAACCGAACACGAGCACGAGGTGTCGAATGGCTCATTCCTCCGGCAGTGACAGCAAGAACACGCTGTATTGCTCTTTCTGCGGCAAAAGCCAGCACGAGGTGCGCAAGCTGATTGCGGGCCCGACCGTGTTCATCTGCGATGAATGCGTCGAATTGTGCATGGACATCATCCGCGAAGAGACCAAGGGCTCGGGCCTGAAATCGGCCGATGGCGTGCCGACACCGCGCGAGATCTCGAAGGTTCTGGACGACTATGTGATCGGACAGGAGCATGCCAAGCGCGTGCTCTCGGTCGCCGTGCACAACCATTACAAGCGGCTCGATCATTCCGGCAAGTCCGGCGAGGTCGAGCTGTCGAAATCCAACATCCTGCTGATCGGCCCCACCGGTTGCGGCAAGACGCTGCTGGCGCAGACGCTGGCGCGCATCCTCGATGTGCCCTTCACCATGGCCGATGCAACCACCCTCACCGAGGCCGGTTATGTCGGCGAGGATGTCGAGAACATCATCCTGAAGCTGTTGCAGGCCAGCGAATACAATGTCGAACGCGCGCAGCGCGGCATCGTCTATATCGACGAGGTCGACAAGATCACGCGCAAATCGGACAACCCGTCAATCACGCGCGATGTCTCGGGCGAAGGGGTGCAGCAAGCGCTTCTGAAGCTGATGGAGGGCACCGTTGCCAGCGTGCCGCCGCAGGGCGGGCGCAAGCATCCGCAGCAGGAGTTCCTGCAGGTCGATACCACCAATATCCTGTTCATCTGCGGCGGGGCCTTTGCCGGTCTGGACCGGATCATCGCCCAGCGTCAAAAGGGCTCGGCGATCGGGTTCGGGGCCGATGTCAAGGATGAGAGCAAGCGCCAGATCGGCGAGACTCTGAAACAGCTGGAACCCGAGGATCTGTTGAAATTCGGCCTGATCCCCGAGTTCGTCGGCCGCCTGCCGGTGATCGCGACCCTGACCGACCTGGACGAGGATGCGCTGGTGACGATCCTGTCCGAACCCAAGAACGCGCTGGTCAAGCAATACCAGCGCCTGTTCGAGATCGAAGGCGTGGAACTGACCTTTACCGACGATGCGCTGCGCGCCATCGCCAAGCGCGCCATCTCCCGCAAGACCGGTGCGCGCGGCCTGCGCTCGATCATGGAGGATATCCTGCTGGATACCATGTTCGAACTGCCGGGGATGAACGATGTCGCCGAAGTCGTGGTCAACGAAGAGGCCGTAAGCGCCGAGGCGCGCC
The DNA here is from genome assembly GCA_001314715.1 of Rhodobacteraceae bacterium HLUCCA12. Lineage (GTDB taxonomy): Bacteria > Pseudomonadota > Alphaproteobacteria > Rhodobacterales > Rhodobacteraceae > Pararhodobacter. The sequence goes on from LJSV01000001.1 coordinate 183,418, forward strand.
CGCTGATGATCTATTCCGACAGCAAGCGCGAAGCCGCGACCTCGGCCGGGTAAACGCCGCGTCAAAGACTGTTTGCACGCATGCCCCGCCCGGACGATCCGGGCGGGGCGTTGTTTTGCGTGGCCAGGGGGGCGTTGCCCCCCTCTTCGGCTGCGCCGAATTCACCCCCCAGCGTATTTTCGGCAAGATGAAGGGGCGCGCGGTCACATCACCGGAGGTAGAACGACCTCGATGAAGCGGGGGCCTTTCGCGCCTTTGGCAAGGGTTTGCGCCAGGGTTGCAGGCGTCGACCGGGTGAAGGGCAGGCGGCAGGCACGGGCGAAATCCGCCATGTCGGGCGGTTCCGGGGTGCAGCCGAGCACCTCGGTTCGGGCATCGCGCATCGCCTGGGCGATCTCGCCAAAGCCGCGATTGTTGAAGGCGATGACGGTGATGTCGAGCCCTTCCTGCGCGGCGGTGAGAACCTCGCCCGGCGAGAACATCAACCCACCGTCGCCGATCAGGCACAGGACCGGCGTGTCGGGGGCCGCGAGCGCGGCACCGACTGCGGCGCCGGGGGCATAGCCCAGCGCGCCAAAGCCGGTTGCGGCGTTGAACCAGCCGCCGGGGCGGTCATGGTCATGAAACAGGTTGCCCGCATAGACGATCTGGGTCGAATCGCCCACCATGATCGCACCAGGGCAGGCCGCGCGCAGCGCATCGAGAAGCGCGACCTCGTCGCCATAGCCCGGTGGCAAGGCGGCACGTGCCCCCTCGCGCGCCAGTGCCGCGCGCGCGGGGCCGGCGGGGGCCGGTGCGGCGCGCGTCAGCCGCGGCAGGATCGCCGCGACATCGCCGCGCAGGGTCAGCGCGGCGGGGTGGCGGGCAAGCTGATCTGCGTCGATATCGATACGGATCATTGCGGCGGTATCGGGAAAGGCGCCATCGCCATACATGTCGCAATCGGTCGGGCCGAGTTCGGAGCCCGCGACCAGAAGCGGGTCGGCGTCGCGGATCAGCGCGCGCACGGGGTCGAGGCTGGGCGAGGCCGGCACGGCGAGCGGATGGTGGTGCAGGAGCCCGCGGGCGTTGGTGGTCAGGATGACCGGGGCGCCCAGCCGTTCGGCCAGGGCGCGCAGCGCCGGGCCACTGTGTCGGCACCCGCCGCCTGCCAGGATGACCGGGGCCTGACCTGCGCCCAGGATTGCGTTAGCTTTATCAATATCTTGCGCATCGTTCCTGTCATGCTGGCCGGGGCGCGCGGGCACCGGGCGCGCCCCTTCGGGCACGGGCGCATCCATCAGGTCGAGCGGGATTTGCAGATGCACCGGGCCGCCGCGCCCATGGGTCAGGGCCGTGCCGATCCGGTCCAGGATCGTTGCCAGCGCATCGGGCCGGTCGAGGTGATGCGCGGCGCCGAGGGCGCCGCTGAGGGCCGCCTGATCGGGCAGTTCGTGCAGATGCCCCAGCCCCTTGCCCAGGGTTGCGCGTGGGTTCACGCCCGAAATCACCAGCATCGGCACGGAATCGGCGCGCGCCTGTGCCATCGGGGTCAGGATGTTGGTCAGCCCCGGCCCGGTGATCACCAGCGCGACACCAAATCGCCCCGACACACGGGCATAGCCGTCAGCCATGAAACCCGCGCCGGCCTCGGTGCGCGGGGTGACATGGCGGATGCCAGAGGCCGGCAGGGCGCGGTAAAGTTCGATCGTATGCACGCCGGGGATGCCGAAGATGACCTCGACACCCATGGATTTCAGCCATTCGACAAGGGTTTGCGCGACGGTCTTCATGCGGCCTCCGCGCCGGCGAAACGGGCGATGCGGCGGCAGGCCTCGGCCGTGGTGGCGTCGTCGGCATTGAGCGCGAGGCGCAACCACCCTTCGAGCGCCACCCCGAACGAGGCGCCGGGCATGACCGCGACCCCGGTCGCGTGCAGCAGATCGAGCGCGAATTGCTGCGAATCGCCGCTGATCGCGCGGATGTCGAGCAGGGCGAACATGCCGGCCTCGGGCCGGTGCACGCGCATGCCCGCCACCCCGTCAAGCGCGTCGTGAATGATGGCGGCGCGTTCGGCCATGCGCCCGGCCATGGCGTGGGCCAGGCTTGGCGGACTGGCGATGGCCTCGGCCGTCATGTCGGCGATGAAGGGCTGCGAGCCGAAAAGCATGGTTTCCGACAGGGGCAGGGCACGAACGCAGAACCCGGCCGGGCCGCACAGCCAGCCCGAACGAAAGCCCGGCGCGGCATGCGATTTCGAGATCGAGGCGGTGGCGATCACCCGGTTTTCATAGGCGGGATTGGCCAGTGCCGAGGTAAAGACCGCCGCGCCATGGGTCAGATCGCCATAGACCTCGTCCGAGATGACCCAGAGGTCGTGCGCCTCGGCCAGCGCGCAGATCGCGTCCAGATCGTCAGGGCGCAGGACCGCGCCGGTCGGGTTGTGCGGGGTGTTGAGGAAGATCGCGCGAGTAGCTTGCGTTATCTTTTCTTCAATATCAGATGCTTGTATCCGGAAGCTGTATTCGGGCCGCAGCGTGACCGGTACCGGATCAGCGCCCGAGGCGCGGATCAGCCCTTCGTAGGTGGCATACATCGGATCGCCCAGGATCACCGCGCTGCCGGGGTCGCACAGGGTCTGGAACACCAGATACAGCGCGGTCTGGGTGCCCGGCAGGCACAAGAATCGATCCTGCCCGATCGCGCGGCCGGTCATCCGCGAATACCGATCCGAAAGCGCGCGCAAGAGCGCGGGTTCGCCCCGGCCGTTGGAATAGCCGGTGCGGCCTGCCGCCATCGCGCGCGCGGCGGCGTCGATCAGGCTGCCGGGGGTGGGCACATCGGGTTCGCCGATGGTCAGGTTGATCACCTCGAGCCCGGCGCGGGCGCGGGCGATGGCGGCATTGCTGAGCAACCATTTATCCGAACCCAGCCCTGCGAGGCGGGTGGTCACAGCGGCGTATTGCATCGATCACTCCGGAAGTTCGAGATCAAGAAGGCGCTCGAACGCCTTGATCGCAATGGATTTCATTTCATTCTTGGCAAAGTGTTCGGGCAGCAGCGACCCTTCGATCCAGAGCCCGTCCAGCAGCGCGTTCCCGGCAATCGCCAGGGCGCGGGTTCCGCCGGGGGGCGGTTGTCTGCCCGCCGCCTGAAGCGCCTCGGCGATCATCGCCTCCAGCCGGTCGCGAAAGGCCAGATAGGTGCCTTCGTGCACCGCGCGCATGGCCGGGTCGCGCGGCACAAGCTGCATCGATGCGGCCCAAAGCGCCATCGACCGCGGATCGACCACGGGCGGCGTCACCGCATTGGCGATGAACCCCGACAGCCGCGCCAGCGGGTCGGCGGGCAGTTCGTCCAGCCGCGCCGCGCTGGCCTCGGTCAGCCGGGACATCAGCGATTCGTGGGCGGCGGCGATCAGCTCTTCCTTGGTGGCGAAATAGTGCCGGATCAGCCCTTGCGTCACCCCGGCCCTGAGCGCGATCGCGCGCACGGTCGCGGCCTGCGGTCCACCCTCGGCGATGCAGTCGAGCGTCGCCTGAATCAGCGCCGCGCGCCGCGCCTCCTCGCCCTCGCGGCGATAGGGGCGGCGCGCGTTCATGCCCGCAGCACCGGGCGGGTCAGGCAGGTGGGGCCACCCTCGCACGCAATGCAGAGCGCATCGCCCGCGAATGTCTGAACGCGGCAACCCGCCTGTTCCATCACTGCGCGCGTGCGGGCAAAGCCGTCGACCATCACCACGTCGCGCGGCGCCAGCGCCAGCACATTCAGGCTGAGCCCGTTCGAGGCCATGAATTCATCCTCGGGGGCATGAAGCAGGTCCCAGCCGCGATCCTTCATTGCCAGCCACAGCGCATAGGGCACCAGCGGCGCATGGATCAGCGCGATGTCGGGGCCCAGGGGCGAGACCAGCGACATCAGGTGCAGACAGGCCTCGGGCCCGGTCCACCAAGGCAGGTCATAGGCCTGAACCGCGATGCCATAGGGGGCCAGGATCGCGCCAAGGGCCTCGATCCCGGCCTGGTTGGTGCGCGCGCCCCGTCCCACGGCAAGGGTCTGAGTGTCGAGCCAGAAGCAATCACCCGATTCGACCGTGGCCGCGCCGGACAGTCGGCCGATCACCGGCACGCCGATCGTTTCATAGAAGGCGGCATGCAGATCGGGCTCGGCCCGGCGCAGGGGTTTGCCCATGTTCAGCACGACCGCGCCGTGCCGGGTCACGAAGGACGGATCCTGCACGAAGACCGCGTCCGACAGCCCGTCATCGTTGGACGCAAGCCAATGGATCTGCGCGCCGCTGTCGGCGACGATCCGCGCCAGCGCGGCATGCTGGATCTCGGCGCGGGCAGGGTCGAACCCGGCGCCGTAATGCCAGGTCTTGGGGTCGGCTGCGGCCATGGCCGGGCCGGGCGCGCGCATGATCACGCGGGCCAGCGGTTTCGAACGGTCTTCGGCGCCATAGGACATGGGGATTCCGGACTGCATAAATTATACGCTTGCATAATTGCCAATTCTTTGACCACATACAATGGCAAATCTGTCATGATGCCGGGACCGGCATGCAACACGAGCAAGAGGCGCCGGTCGTGCGCCCGGATGATCAACAACAGGAGATGACGATGAAAAGACTTGCCCTTCTGGCCACCACGGCCTTCCTTGCCGCAGCCGGCATGGCGCAGGCCGACGAGGTGCGCATCGGGATCGCGGCCGAACCCTATCCGCCGTTCTCCTCGCCCGATTCCGAGGGCAACTGGGTCGGCTGGGAGATCGAGATCATCGACGCGATCTGCGACGCCTCCGAGCTTGACTGCGTGATCACGCCGACCGCCTGGGACGGGATCATCCCGGCGCTGGTTTCCGGCCGGATCGACGCGATCATGAATTCGATGTCGATCACCGAGGATCGCCTGCAAACCATCGACTTCTCGGATCCGTATTACAACACGCCCACCGTGATCGTCGGGCAGCGCGACATGGATATCGAGCCGACGCCCGAAGGGATGGCAGGGCTGGTGCTGGGCGTGCAGGTCTCGACCATCCACCAGACCTATGCCCAGACCTATTTCGAGGACGAAACCCAGATCCGCACCTATCAGACCCAGGACGAGGCCAACCAGGACCTGGCAGCGGGACGGATCGACGCGACCCAGGCCGACAGCCTGGCGATGGATGACTTCCTCAACAGCGACGCCGGGCAATGCTGCGAACTCAAGGGCGCGGTCGAACATGACGAAAGCATCCTGGGCGCAGGCGTCGGTGCGGGCGTGCGCAAGGATGACGACGAGTTGCGCGAAGCCATCAACCGCGGTCTTGCCACCATCCTGGAAGATGGCACCTATGACGAGATCACCGCGCGTTACTTCGACACGTCGATCTATGGCAACTGAGGCCGGCTGACCGGGTGTTCGACTGGTTGTTTGCCCTCTGGCCGGGGCTTGAGGCTTCGGTCAACCTTCTGTCCCTCCAGCCGCCGGGCTGGGGGGGCAACCTTTTGCGCGGGGCCTGGGCCAGCCTTCAGATCGCCGCCGGGGCGTTCGGCATGGGGCTGGTGATCGGCACCTTCGGCGCGCTGGGAAAGCTGCATGGCGGGCCGGTGATGCGCGATCTGCTGGCGGTCTATACGACCGTCGTGCGCGCGGTGCCGGAGCTGATCCTGATCCTGATTCTGTATTACGCGGGCACCGACCTGCTGAACCAGGCGCTGCGCGCGATGGGCCAGCGCCCGGTCGAGATCTCGGGCGTGGCGGCGGGGATCGCGGTTCTGGGCGTGGTGCAGGGCGCCTATGCGACCGAGGTGTTGCGCGGCGCCATCCAGTCGGTGCCGCGCGGCCAGACCGAGGCCGCGCGCGCCTTCGGCATGGGCGCGGTGCTGACCTTTCGCCGCGTGGTCTTTCCGGCGATGCTGCCGCTGGCGCTGCCGGGGCTGTCGAACCTGTGGCTGATCGCCACCAAGGATACCGCGCTTCTGGCCATCGTCGGGTTTTCCGAACTCACGCTGGAAACCCGGCAGGCGGCCGGCGCCACGCGCGCCTATTTCACCTTCTTCCTGGCGGCGGGGGCCCTGTATCTTGTGGTGACGCTGCTGTCGGGCCGGATCTTCGGCTGGATCGAAGCCCGCTACCGGCGCGGCGAGGCCGCGCGATGACGACCCGGTTGAACCGCATCGCCGAGGAAATCCTGGTGCCGCACCGGCTGGCCATGATCGCGGTCGCGCTGGCGATCGCGGTCTGGGCGGCGCTGTCGATGCGCTGGCACTGGATCCCGCGCTATGGCGAACTGGCGCTTTTGGGGTTGTGGCGGACCTTCTGGCTGCTGGGGCTGAGCTGCGCGATCGGGTTTGTCATGGCGATCGGACTGGGGCTGGCGCAGGCGTCGGGTCCGCGCGTCCTGGCGGTGCCCGCGCGGGCCTTTTGCACGACCATTCGCGGCACGCCGCTGTTGCTGCAACTTTGGCTGATCTATTTCGGGCTCGGCAGCCTGTTTCCGCAGTTTCCATGGATTCGCGAAAGCGAGCTTTGGCCCTATCTGCGCGAAGCCTGGCCCTATGCGCTGCTGTCGCTGAGCCTGAGCTTTGCCGGCTACGAGGGCGAGGTGATGCGCGGGGCGTTCCGCTCGGTGCCCGCCGGGCAGCTGGAGGCCGCGCGGTCGATGGGCATGGGCCGGTTCGCGATCCTGCGCCGGATCTGGTTGCCACAGGCATTGCAGCGCGCCCTGCCCACGCTGGGCGGCGAGACGGTCCTGCAACTCAAGGCGACCCCGCTGGTCGCCACGATCACGGTGATCGACATCTATGCGGTGGCCAGCCGGGTGCGGCAGGACCTGTTCATCATCTACGAGCCGTTGTTGCTGCTGGCGGTGATCTACATGGTGATCGCCGGGGTGATCGCGCTGGTTTTCCGGCTGCTGGAACGGCGTTATAGCCGAGGGGTGGTGGTCTGACGGGGCGTTGACACGGATCCGCGCCGCAAGCCCCTGTGGACGCCATCGACACCATCGCGGATGCCCATCGCGGCAGTCGATTTCGGCAATTTCGGAACCTTGGCGCTGCCTGTCGGTTGATCCGGGTGGAAGGCAATGACAAGGAGGTCGACATGACCATTGCAAACATTTCCGAGATCACTGCCACGTCGAATGCGAGTTTCGAGGACGCCGTTGCCTCGGGCCTTGAGCGTGCCAGCAAGACGCTGCGCAACATCCGGACAGCCTGGGTCAAGGATCAGGAGGTCGTGGTCGAAAACGGCAAGATCGCGTCTTACAAGGTGACGATGAAGGTGACCTTCGTCCTTGATGACTGAGGCAGTCGTGGGGCGGCCCTGGTGAGGGGGCGTTGCCCCCTCTTGGCCTGCGGCCAATTCACCCCCAGGATATTTTCAGACAGAAAATGAGCAGCGGCCGGCATTGACGATGCGGGCCACTGCGCATGGTGTCAGAGGAACGAACGGATCGTCTGGATCGCGCCGTCCAGCGCCTTGCCCTCTTCGTCTTGGAGCGCGGCCTCGCGCAGGCGTCGCGTCCAGTCGGCCGCGTCCTCGCGCCCGGCCAGAAGGGCGGCGGCCGCCATCGCGCGGTCGAACTTGGACAGGCCGCGGGCATGGGTGTCGGAATAGCCCTTCACCAGCCGGCGCAGGCGCAGGATCTCGACGCCATGGGCGTAATCGGTGCGCGCCTGGTCGAGCGCGGTATCGAGCCAGCGTTCGAGATGCGCCATCTCGACGGCGTGGCGCAACGAGCGCAGCCGCCAGCCCTTGAGCCCGCCGAGGATGTAGAGCTGGAGAAAATGGCGCAGACTGTCGGTGCGCAGGCGCCGGCCCTTGTTCACGCGGCGGTCGATCCAGCCCATCAGGCGTGGCCGGGCCTCGACCCAGCGGCCGAGGCGCGCGGGCATCAGCGAGACCACCTCTTGCGCGCGCGGATGGGTGAATTCGGTCAGGTGCAAGATGCGGCTGTCGTCCACCCCCATCTCGGAGCGGATGCGCGACAGGCGCGCGGCGCGGGTCTTGCGGTCGGCGACGCGGATCATGTCGTCATAGGCCATCGCGTTGGCGATGTATTTCGCGCCCTCGCGGGTGAGTTCATGGCCCCTGTCGGGGCTGTCGAGCGCCGCCACCCGGCCGAGCCGGTCGAGATAGGCCCGGCCATAGGCGATGTCCTGGAAATCGACGACCTTGCGCAACCCGGCCAGCGCCATCTCGCGCGCGCCTTCGGGCAGGGCGTCGATGCGTGCTTCGAGTTCGGCGAAGTCACGAGCCAGCCGCGACGGACCCTGCGGCACGACGGCAGAGGGGGCAGGCGCCGGCGTAGCTTCTTCGGCCGTACCGGCCGGGGGAGGCGCCTTGGCCGCGTCATGGGCGCGCGCGAAGGCCCTGAGCGAGGCCTCGACCCCGCGGCCCGAGGCGCGGATCGCCTCTTCGAAGGTGTCGCGCGGGAACGGCAGCGCGCCCGAGCCCGCCAGCGCCCCGAAGAGCGAGGCCGAGATCACCGAACCCGCGCCGACCGCCATGGCCTCCATGTCGAACATGATCAGCTGTTGCGCCGCGACCTCGGCGGCGCGCGCGACCTCGTCGGCATTGGCGATCCCGTCGCCGGGCACCATCTTTTCGCTGACCGCCAGCGCGCGATGGGTCGAGGCGATGAGTGTCGTGCGATCGGGCGTGACGAAGCCGCGCATGATGGCGCGCCCGGCCTCCATCATCTCGGCGGCGATCAGGATGTCGACATCGCCCGCCGCCGGCGCCAGCGAGAAGACGGGCGTGCCGCCGTCCATCGGCGCCATTTCGATGTAATAGATCGTGGCCCCGGTGCGCTGCGCGACGCCCGCGACCGACGTGGCCTGCGCGGCATAGCCGTTGGCGCGGGCGACCGCCTCGATCCAGCCCGACAGCACGCCGCCGCCCTGGCCGCCGACGGCCATGACCGCCAGCTTGATGATCGTCTCCATGCGCGCATCGCGTTTGCGCGGCGCAAGACCCTGGACATGCTGGTTCATTCTGCCGCTACCCCCTGCATTGCGTCGAACGACAGCCGCTTGCGGTCGCGGCGGGACTGGAGCCAGCGGATGACCGATTGCCGCCAGCGGTTGAGCCGGTGTTCCCAGCCGGTGGGGTTGTGGACCACGCGCGCCTCGTAGAACGAGGGGCACAGCACCGCCGCATCGGCGACCTCGCCGCAGTTGCCGCAGCCGACGCAGGTCTGGTCGATCGAGGCGATCGGATCGTCGCGCAGCGGATCGTCGAGCGTCTTGAGGCTGAGCGAGGGGCAGCCCGAGAGGCGGATGCAGGCGTGATCGCCGGTGCAGATGTCCTCATCGACGCCAAAGCGCGGCTTCTCGACGCGCTGCCCCTCCTTGATGGCCTGCGCGACCTGGGGCTTTTCGCGGCGCTGGCGGTTGAGCATGCATTCCGACGAGGCCACGATCACCTTGGGCCCCTTGAAATCGGTGGTCAGGGCCTCATGAAACGTGTCGCGCATCTTCTTTACGTCATAGGTGCGATCGATCTGGCGCACCCATTCCACGCCCACGCCCCTGAGCGCCTTTTCGATGGGGTTGCCCGTGGCCTTGGTCGGGTTCTGGGCGCGCGAGGACAGGATGTCCTGCCCGCCGGTGGCCGCCGAATAGTAGTTGTCGACGATGACCACGACCCCGTCGGACTTGTTGAACACCATGTTGCCGATCGAGCTGGACAGCCCGTTGTGCCAGAACCCGCCGTCGCCGATGACCGAGATCGGCCGGCGTTCGCCGCCGCCGTCGAACGCGCCGTTCGAGGCCGGCCCAAGGCCATAGCCCATGGTCGCGCCGCCGATGTTGAACGGGGGCAGCGAGGCAAAGAGGTGGCAGCCGATATCGGCCGAAATCTGGTGCTCGCCCAGTTCCTCCTGCACCAGCTTCATGGCCGCGAAGATGGGCCGTTCGGGGCAGCCGGTGCAGAATCCGGGTGGCCGGATCGGCACGGTCTTGGACAGGTCGGGAATGGCCGGCGCCGGGGCGTTGGGCGCGCGCACCTGCGGCGGCAGGTATTGCGGCGCGGCCTTGCGCAAAAAGCCCTCGATCCCGTCGAGCATGATCTGGCCGGTATATTCGCCGGCCATCGGAAAGACATCCTTGCCGTGCAGCTTGACGCGGGACCCGGCGCGATACATCAGGCTGCCCAGTTGCTGTTCGATGAACTCGGGCTGGCCTTCCTCGACCACGAGAACGGCCTCCTTGCCCTCGCAGAAGGCGTCGAATTCCTCGGTGACGATGGGATAGGTCACGTTCAGGCAGTAAAGCGGCACCTCGGTCTGGCCGTGGATGTCGGCCAGGCCCAGCCGTTGCAGCGCGCGGATCACGCCATTGTACATGCCGCCCTGGCAGACGATGCCGACGGGTGCCTGTTCTGGCCCGAAAATCTCGTTCAACCCGTGCTTGCGGATGTAGTCCTGCGCGGCGGGCCAGCGGTTATTGACCTTGTCTTGTTCCTGCGCATAGCTCATCGGCGGCAGCACGATGCGCGAGACATCGCGGCGCGGGTTCGACAGCGCGTCGCGCACATTCAGCGGCGGGCGCTTGTTGTCGCGGGTGTCGAATTGCCCGGTGACATGGCACGAGCGGATGCGCACCATCAGCATGACCGGCGTGTTCGAGGCCTCGGACAGTTCGAACCCCTGTTCCACGGCCTTGACGATCGAGGGAAGGTTGGGGCGCGGGTCCAGAAGCCAGAACTGCGATTTCATCGCAAAGGCGTGGCTGCGTTCTTGCATGATCGACGAGCCTTCGCCGTAATCCTCGCCCACGATCACCAGCGCGCCCCCGGTCACGCCCGAAGACGCGAGGTTGGCCAGCGCGTCCGAGGCCACGTTGACCCCGACCGAGCCCTTGAACGTCACCGCGCCGCGGATCGGATAGTGCACGCTGGCGGCCAGCATTGCCGCCGCCGCCGCCTCGGAGGCGTTGGCCTCGAAGCGCACGCCCAGCTCGCCCAGGATTTCCTCGGCGTCGGCCAGAACGTCCATCAGGTGGCTGATCGGGGCACCCTGATAGCCGCCGACATAGCCCACGCCGCATTCCAGAAGCGCCTTGGTGATCGCCAGGATGCCTTCGCCGGTGAAGGTCTGGCCATCGCCAAGCTTCAAGTGTTCCACTTCCTTCTTGAAGGATCTTTCGGCCATTGCTTTTCCCGTATCTCAGAAGTCGTGTTTGCGGATATTGCCGAGGATCTTTTGCAGCGTGCGCACGAAGGCTCGCTTTTCCTCGTCGTCGATACCGTTGAACATCTGCGCATAGGTCTGCGCCATGTGCGGCCAGAGCCGGTCGAACGCCGCGCGGCCCGCGTTGGTGATGTGAATGCGCGTGGCGCGGCTGTCGTTGGGGTCGGGTTCGCGGCGCACCAGCCCTTCGCCGGCCAGCGCGTCCAGCGCGCGGCTGAGCGTCGATTGTTCGGTGACCGCATAGACCGCCAGTTGCCGGATCTGGATGCCGTCGATCACCGCCAGCACCGCCAGCGCGCGCATCTTGGGCGTGGTCAGCCCCAGCGCGGCCATTTCGGCCCTCAGCGACAGGTTGTAGCGCCCCATGATCCGGTTCATCAGATAGGGGGCAAAGTTGTTCAGCCCGATTTCGCCCAGACGCGGGGGCGCTTCGGTGGTCGGGGTGCTGGCCAGATCGTTCATGCGCCCAGCCCCTTTGCCGCCAGAAAGCCCGATCCGCCGGCCAGACCGGGGCCGGGGTGGGTGGAGGCGCCGATATGCGTGAGCCCGCGCAGCTTCAGGTCACCATTGCCCGAATGCGCGAAGGGGCGCCAGATGAAGAACTGGTCGATCGAACAGGCCCCGCCATAGGGGTCGCCGCCCACGAGGTTCAGGTTCATCGCTTCCAGATCGGCGGGCGAATAGGCCCGCCGCGCCAGCTTGATCGCGTCGAAATCCTTGATGTGGCGCGCCAGGATCGCCTCGATCCGGTCGGCGAACGCCTCGCGCGTGGCCTCGTCCCAGTCGCGGCCCTCGATCTGGCCGGCGGCATCGCCCTTGATCGCGCGCGGTGCGTCGGGGATCTGCAACCACAGCACCGCCTTGCCATCAGGCGCGCGCGTCGGATCCAGCCGGTGGGGCTGGCCCACGCAGATCGTGGGGGTTTCGGGGAACAGGCCGCGCTCGGCTTCGTTGGCGGATTTCGACACGCTGTCGATGCCGTCGGCCAGATGGATCAGCGCGACATCGTCCAGCCCCTCGGTGTGCCATTCGGGGGCGCGATCGAGCGCGAAATGAAGCTGGAAGTTGCCACGGCCGTGGCGGAAGGATTGCGCCGCCGCCTTGTCCTCGGGCAGGTGCAGGTCTTGCAGCAGGCGCCCATACAGCTGGCCGGGCGCGACCGAGGCCAGAACCGACCGGGCCGCGATTTCCTCGCCCGTCGTCAGGCGCACGCCCGTCACCGTGCCGTTGCGCGCCAGGATGCGCTCGACATCGGCGCCGGTACGCACGACGCCGCCCTTTTCGCGGATCAGGCCGACAAAGGCATCGACGGCCGCGCCCGCGCCGCCCTTGACCACCGGGGCACCGGCAGCTTCGAGGGCAAAGGCGATGACCTTGCCCATCTGGCCGGAATAGGTGGATTCGGGCGTCAGGCCCGTATGCAACACCCACGGCGCCCAAAGGGCCTGCACCAGCGGCGATTGATAGGTGGTCTCCAGCCAGCCGCGCGCCGGGGTCAGGGCGGTGCCGAACCACGCGGCCAGCCCCTGCAAACCGCGCTTTCGGGCCTGGCCGATGATCATTTTCAGGGTTGGCCACGACCACAGCTTGCCGCCCAGAAGACCAAACAGGAACGGTGCGTCGGCTTCGATCGTGCCGACATCGGCGGCATGGCGATCGCCGTCGCCCGCCGTCAGCGCATTGAACCGCGCGACATTCGCCGCGCGATCGGTGGCCAGAACCAGCGCCGACCCGTCAGGGCGCAACACCGCCGTCGGATGGGCGGTGTGGCACAGTTCAAACCCGTGCCGGCCCAGGTCTTCGGCCAGTTCGGCATGGGCCGGAGACGTCAAGAACAGGACGAAAGTGGCGGCCATCACATCGTGGCGGAAACCGGGCAGGGTGCATTCCTCGGTCCGCATGCAGCCGCCGGGGACCGATTCGCGTTCCAGGACCAGCACCCGCTTGCCCTTGCGCGACAGCATCGCCGCCGCGACCAGCGCGTTGATGCCCGACCCGATGATGATGTGATCGACCGCCGCCATCGGTTCAGCCCTTCGGGACCAGGGCCAGCGCGCGAATCGGCGAGCCGGTTCCGTTCACGATCTTCAGCGGCGCCGCGATCAGGATCGCGCCCTTGGCGGGCAGCTTGTCCAGATTGGCCAGCGAGGCCAGGCCAAAGCAGTTGTCGCGATGCAGGAAGTTATGCGCCGGGAAAGGCGGGTTCATGCCGCCGGCGGCGCCCGCATCGGTGCCGATGCACTGCGTGCCCCAGCCGACGATCCCCTTGGACAGCAGGTATTCCACCGCCTCGGGCGTCGGTCCGGGCGAATGTGGGCCGTTCTCGTCGGTGTTCAGGAACAGCGCCTCGTCATGGGCGCGCTTGTCCCAGTCGGTGCGCATGACGACCCATTCGCCCTTGCCGATCTCGCCGTGCTCGGCCTCCCAGGCCTTGATATGCTCGGGCGTAAGCAGGAAATCGTGGTCCTTTTCGGCCTCTTTCGAGCAGTCGATCACGTTGACCGGGGCGACGATGCGCTGGATCTTGAGCGTGTCGGTATAGCCGTCGGGATAATCCTTGCCGGTCACCCAGTGGTGCGGGGCGTCGAAATGGGTGCCGCTGTGCTCGCCCAGGACCATCCAGTTCCAGGCAAAGAACGGGCCATCCTCGTCGTATTCCGAAATCTTGTGAATCTCGACCTTCGGCGAGTTCTTGGCAAAGTCGGGCGGAAGTTGCAGGATCGGCGTATCCGGGCCGAGGGTGCCGGAGCAATCCACCACCTCGATCTCGCCGGACAGAAGCGCCGCGCCAAGCGACTGAAGGGTCTGGGCTGAAGTCATCGCAAGTCTCCCTTTGTTGCGTGAGCCGGTTTCACGGGCGTCGCCCGAAGAAACATTTTGAGCCTGAAATTATGCTGGACATAATTGAATGTATATGCAAGTAATTTTTTCAACAGGGAGACGCGAAGAATGACACAAGTCGTCGATGCGGTGTTCGTGGGCGCGGGGCACAACAGCCTCGCCTGTGCGATTCATCTGGCGGCAAAGGGCTGGTCCGTATCGGTGGTCGAACAGGCCGAAGAGGCCGGCGGCGCGGTGCGCGCGGGTGAATATACGCAGCCGGGATTCCGGCATGACTGGGCCGCGATGAACCTGTCGCTTTTCGCCGGTTCCGCGTTTTTCAAGCAATATGGCAAATCACTGACCGGGCGCGGGCTGGAGTTCGTGCCGGTGGACAAGCCCTTTGCCAGCGCCTTTCCTGATGGCCGCTGGCTGGGTGTCAGCAGCGACGCCGCTGTCACGTCCGACCGCATTCGCGCCTTTTCCGACGCGGATGCCGAGACCTGGGGACGGCTGCTGGCCGATTTTCCCGCGCAGGCCGAGCAGATTTTCGCACTCCTCGGCAATCCCATGCGTAATCATGCATTGGCCGGTTTCCTTTTTCGTCTGTGGCGCAAGCGCGGCATCGGTGGCGCCCTGGATCTGGGCCGGTTTCTGGTGCAGTCGCCGCGCGCCTGGCTGGACCAGACCTTCGAATCGCCGCACCTGAAGGCGATGCTGGGGGCATGGGGAATGCATCTGGATTTTGCCCCCGACGTGGCCGGCGGCGCGCTGTTTCCGTATCTTGAGGCGATGGCGGGCCAATCCTTCGGCATGGTGATCGGCAAGGGCGGGGCCGACACGATCATCCGCGCCATGCAGGCCGAACTGACCGCACGCGGCGGGACGGTGACATGCAACGCGCCGGTTTCGCGCATCCTGCATGACGGCGGCAAGGCGCAGGGGGTGGAACTGGCCGATGGCCGGCAGATCATGGCGCGCAAGGCGGTCATCGCCAATGTCGCCCCTTCGGCGCTGGTGCGGCTGACCGGCGGCACCGGCGATTGCGGGTTCGACCGCGCGATGAACACGTTCGAACACGCGCCGGGCACGATGATGATCCATCTCGCGCTTGACGGATTGCCCGACTGGGCGGCGGGCGATGCGCTGAAGACCTTTGCCTATGTGCATCTGGCCCCGTCGCTGGACCAGATGGCGCGCACTTATCAGCAGGCCCGCGCCGGGCTTTTGCCCGATGAGCCCGTGGTGGTGGTGGGCCAGCCCACCGTTTTCGACCCGTCGCGCGCCCCCGAGGGCAAGCATGTGCTGTGGATGCAGGTCCGCATGGTGCCCGGCACCATCCGCGGCGATGCCGCGGGCACGATCGCGGCGACCGACTGGGGTGAAGCGGCACAGCCCATGGCTGACCGCGCGCTGGATATTCTGGACCGCTATGCCCCCGGCACGCGGGCCAGGATTCTTGGGCAGCGCATCGTCGCCCCCACGGACCTTGAGGCCCAGAACCCCAATCTTGTCGGTGGCGACCAGGTCTGCGGCAGTCATCATCTGGCGCAGCATTTCCTGTTTCGCCCCGCGCGCGGGCATGCCGATGGCCGCACGCCGATCGACCGGCTGCACCTGAGCGGCGCCGCCGTCTGGCCGGGCGGCGGCACGGGGGCGGGGCCGGGCTATCTGCTGGCGCGCAAGCTGGCGGGCAACTGAAAAAAAACGACCAACCAACCGGGAGACGACCATGAAACTGTCACGCAGAAGCCTTTTGCAGATGTCCGCGGCCTCGGTCGCGCTGACTTTTGTCAAGCCGGTGCTGGCCCAGTCCATCGACGAGCTGGTGATCGCCTATAACGTCAACCTGCCCAGCTGGGATCCCACGGTGGGCCCCTCGGCGGTGAACCCGACCATTCAGGGGCTCTATCAGTCGGTGTTCGACCAGTTCATCCTGCAAAAACCCGACCTGTCGCCCGCGCCGGGCCTGCTGACCGACTGGGGCTGGAACGAGGATCGCACGCAGGTCTGGATGGATGTCCGCGAAGGCGTGAAATGGCATGACGGATCGGACTTCACGGCCGAGGACGTGCGCTGGTCGCTGGAACGCGCCGCGCGCGAGGAAACCGGCAATCCCATCCAGTTCGTCTGGGGCACCCTGACCAACCACCGGGTCGAGGGCAACCGCGTGATCGCCGATGTCGCGCAGTTCGATCCGACGATCTTCAAGTGGATGTATTTCCTGACCGGCTATGTCCTGCCAAAGGATTACTATGAGCGCGTCGGCGCCGACGGGTTCGAAGAGGCGCCGATCGGCACCGGCCCCTACATGGTCGAACAATACGAGCGCAACGCCTTTGTCCAGCTCAAGGCGAACCCCGATTACTGGAACGGCGTCCCCGAGTTCGAGACCGTCACCATCCGTTTCGTGACCGATGCAACCAGCCGCGTGGCCGAGGTCGAATCGGGCGGCAGCCATGTCACGCTGGAAGTGCCCTACGAAGAGTACGACCGCCTGCGTGCGCGCGACGGTCTGTCGGGCACGCATGCGCCGGTGTCGGATATCGCGATGATCTTCTTCAACGACATCGATGTGATGCTGGACGACAACGTGCGCAAGGCCGCCGTCCACGCCATCGACAAGCAATTGATCATCGACCGCCTGCTGGAAGGCTACGGCGTGCCGATCCACACCATGCAGACGCCCGAATATCTGGCCTATGATCCGTCGATCGAGGTCGAATATGACCCCGATCTCGCGCGCGAGCTGCTGGCCGAGTCGGGCTATTCGACCGACGAGCCGGTGCGGTTCACCATCCAGACCACGCGCGGCTTCAAGCCCAAGGACTATGAGATGATCCAGGCCATCGTCGGCATGTGGCGCCGGGTCGGGATCGAGGCCGAGATCGAGGTCTACGAAGTGGCGCGCCATTTCGAGCTGCGCGCGGCTGACGACCTGGCGCCGGCGGCGTTCTACAACTGGGGCAACTCGGTCGGCGATCCGACGACCTCGACCGGCTTCGCAATGTTCGGTCCATCGCCGCATTCGGTCTGGGACAGCGAAGACCTGGTCGAGAAGATCGCGCCGCTGTGGGCCGAGTCCGACGAGGAAGCCCGCATCGAGGGCTGGAAAGAGGTGGATCGCTATATCGCCGAGAATGCCTATGTGCTGCCGCTTTTCCAGTATGTGCAGCCCATCGTTCATGCCTCGGGCGTGAAGGTGACGCCCCATGCCTCGGGCGCGCTGTTGCCGCATCTGATGACCCGCGCCTGACGCGCCTGGCCCCGGCCGTGCCTGCCATGGCCGGGGCGGAAATGAGCCCATGATCCTGCGACGAGTTCTTTTGCGCCTTCTGACCACGTTGGTGACACTTCTGGGTGTCTCGGTGATCGTGTTCGTGACCATCCGCGTGGTGCCCGGCGACCCCATCGCCATGATGCTGCCCCCCGGCGCAACCGATGACGATATCGACCGTCTGCGCAGGATCTACGGGTTGGACCGTTCGATTGCCGAGCAGTATTTCATCTGGCTGTCAGGGGTGGTGCAGGGCGATTTCGGCACCTCGATCCAGACCCGGCAGCCGGTGCTGAACCTTGTGCTGCGCCGCCTGCCCGCGACCCTGGAACTGTCGATCATGGCGTTGGTGATCGCTATGGTCATCGGCGGATTTCTGGCCCTGACCGGCACCCGGCTGCGCGGCACCCGGACCGAGGGCGCGATCGACGTCACCAACGGCATGGCCCTGTCGGTGCCCGATTTTCTGTGGGGGCTGGTGCTGATCCTGCTGTTTGGCGTCTTGTGGCCGGTCTTTCACATCTCGGGCCGGATTTCGCCGAACCTGACATCCGAGTTCAGCACCTCGTTCTACCTGTTCGAAAGCGTGTTCCGGCTGCGCTTCGACCTGTGGCTGGATCTGGTCAGCCACATGTTCATGCCCGCATTGGCGCTGGCGATTCCGCTGGCGGCGATCATCGGCCAGTTGCTGAAACAAAGTCTCAAGGAAACCATGCATCTGGATTACGTCACGCTGTCGCGCACCAAGGGCTATGGCGAGAACCATGTCATCATCCGCGAGGCGTTGCCGAACGCGGTGCTGCCCACGCTGACGCTGATCGGGGTGCAGTTCACCTTTCTGATCGGCGGCACCGTCATCATCGAACGGCTTTTTTCCTACGAGGGGCTGGGCAACATGGCCATCGACGCGGTGATCAACCGCGACCTGCCCCTGATCCAGGGCATCGTGATCCTGTTCGCGTTGCTGTTCACCGTGGTGAACCTGCTGGTCGACATGCTCTATGCCGTGCTGAACCCGAGGCTTCGCCATGCTTGATGCACGCGGAATGATCAAGCGCCGCCTGGGTCTGCGGCTGTGGCTGTCGGGCGGCTGGTTGCTGCTGCTGGCCCTGGCGGCGATTCTGGCGCCATGGATCGCGCCGCACGATCCGTTGATGCAGGATCTGTTCACCAGCCGGCTGCCACCGTTCTGGATGGACGGGGCCGAGCCCGGCTACTGGCTGGGCACCGACAGCTTGGGGCGGGACGTGCTGAGCCGAATCATGCACGGCGCGCGCGTGGCGCTGATCGTGGCACTGATCGCGGGCACCGCCACGGCCCTGATCGGGGCCACGCTGGGGCTGATCGCGGGCTATTTTCGCGGCTGGGCCGATCTGGTCATCTCGCGCATGGTCGATATCTGGATGGCGTTTCCGCCGGTTCTGTTCGCGATCCTGCTGATCGCGGTGATGGGCACCGGCCTGACCTCGGTCGTGGTGGCGATCATCGTCATCGACTGGACGCGGTTTGCGCGTGTCGTGCGCGCCGAGGCCATGAGCCAGGGCGCGATGGACTATGTCGCCTCGGCGCAGGTGGCCGGGCAACGGCGGCTGGGCACCATGCTGACCGAGATCCTGCCCAATGTCCTGCCCACGATCGTGGCATTGCTGACACTTGAAATGGGGATCGCCGTGATCGTCGAGGCAATTCTGGGTTTCGTGAACCTGTCGGTCTCGACCGATTCGCCGACCTGGGGCGGCATGATCGCCGAAGGGCGCGCATCGGTCCATCGCGCCTGGTGGGTGCTGGTCTTTCCGCTGATCACCTTGTTTCTGACCGTCCTGTCCTTCAGCCAGTTGGGCGAGGGGCTCAAGGACCGCTTCGATCCGGTGCTGCGATGAGCGCGTTCTTGTCCATTCGGAACCTGTCGGTTGCGCTGAAAGGCGGGCCACGGCTGCTGCGCGCGGTCTCGCTGGATGTCGCGGTTGGCGAGGTCCGCGGGCTGGTGGGCGAATCCGGCGCCGGCAAGTCGATGATCGGCAAGGCGGTGCTGGGTATCCTGCCCCACTCGGTCGAGGTGGTCGCCGGTGAGATCTGGCTCGATGGCGTGGACCTCCTGCGCCTGAAACCCGCCGAACGCCGCCGCAAGGTCGGCGCCACGGCCGCGCTGATCCCGCAAGACCCGCTGACGGCGTTGAATCCGTCGCGCCGAATTGGACGCCAGATCACGGATCGGCTGGTGGACATACTGGGATGGACCCGCGCCGATGCCGAGTCGCGCGCGCTGGAACTGCTGGGCGAGGTCCATATCCCGGACCCAGCGCGCGTGATGCACAGCTATCCGCATGAATTGTCCGGGGGCATGCGCCAGCGGGTTCTCATCGCCTCCGCCTTTGCCGCCGAGCCACGGCTGATCGTAGCTGATGAGCCCACGACCGCGCTGGATGTGACGGTGCAAAAACAGATCCTGCGCCTGATCGCGCAGATGCAGGCCCGCCATGGAACGGCGCTCTTGTTCGTCACGCATGACCTGGGGGTGGTGTCCAAGGTCTGTTCCAGCCTGTCGGTTCTCTATGGCGGGCTGGTGCTGGAACAGACCGGCGTACGCGATTTCTTCCGCGCGCCGCAGCATCCCTATTCGCGCGCGCTTCTGGCGGCGACGCCGCAATACACCGACCCCATGGCCGGGCTGAACCCGGTGCCCGAATCGGTGATCGCCGCCGTGACCGAGGAGGTCGCACAAGCCGACAGGGGGTGGCGCCATGGCTGACCTGTATACCGTCACCGATCTGCACCTGTCGCTGCCCGATATGGTGCACAAGCCGTTGCTTGGATCGGCCCCGCGCATCGACATTTTGCACGGGCTGAATTTCACCATCGCCTCGGGCGAGGTGCTGGGGATCGTCGGCGGTTCGGGCTCGGGAAAATCGACGCTGGGTCGCGTGCTGGTCCGCCTGCTGGAGCCCACGCGCGGGCAGGTGCTGTTCGACGGGCAGGACATCACCCATCTGGACGAGGCCGCGCTGCGCCCGCTGCGCCGGCGCTTTCAGATGATCTTTCAGGATCCGATGTCCTCGCTCAATCCGCGCCGCACCGTGGCCGCGATCATCGCCGCGCCGCTGAAACTGCAAGGGTTCGATGACACGTCGCGGCGTGTCGATCGGGCGCTGGATCATGTCGGCCTGCCGCGCGCCTTTCGCGGCCGTTACCCGCATGAGCTGTCGGGCGGGCAGCGCCAGCGCGTGGGCATCGCCCGCGCGATTGCCATGGAGCCCGAGTTCATCCTGGCCGATGAAATCGTCTCGGGGCTGGATGTGTCGAGCCAGGCACAGGTGCTGAAACTGCTGGACGACCTGGTGCGCGAGTTGGGCCTGACGCTGGCCTTCATCAGCCACGATCTGAGCGTGATCCGCCGGCTGTGCTCGCAGGTCATGGTGCTGCATCAGGGCCGTATCGTCGAACACCGCCCGACGCAGGCGCTGTTCGACGCACCGCAGGCCGCATACACGCGCGAACTGCTCGATTCGATCCCGTTGCCGGACCCCGATCAGCCCTGGGCAATGCTGGAAACCTGACCCGGCGTGGCCTGGCCCTCTTGCCCTCGGGCGGTCGAATCGCTATCTCAGGGGCACTGGGCGGGTATGGTGTAATGGTAGCGCCTCAGCCTTCCAAGCTGATGGTGCGGGTTCGATTCCCGCTACCCGCTCCAGCCCTTCGTCAAAAGATTGTGCCCCAGCGTCACGGCCGTTGGACGCTGGACTTGGAACGAGGTTCTGGGCAAGGAATGAACATGTGTTCAATTCCGGCTCAGGCCGACGAACCTAAGGGAGGACAATCTGATGAACATGCAGGAAACCGCAGCGATCATCACCGGCGGGGCATCGGGGCTGGGTGCGGCGACCGCGCGCGCCTTTGCCGCGGCCGGCGCGACCGTCGCCATCTTTGATCGCGAGGCCAAGGCGGGCGCGGCGTTGGCCGAAGAACTGGGCGGCGTGTTCGCCGAGGTCGATGTCAGCGACGAAGCCTCGGTCAAGGCCGGGATCGCCGCCGCGCATGACGCAATGGGCAAGATCAACGCGCTGGTCAACTGCGCGGGCGTCGCGGTGGCGATCAAGACCCTGGGCCGCGATGGCGCCCATCCGCTGGATGTCTATCGCAAGGTGATCGACGTGAACCTTGTGGGCACGTTCAACTGCATACGGCTGGTGTCCGAGGTGATGGCGCAGAACGTGCCCAACGACGAGGGCGAGCGCGGCGTGATCGTCAACACCGCGTCCATCGCGGGCTTTGACGGGCAAAAGGGGCAGGCGGCCTATGGTTCGTCCAAGGCCGGGGTCGTCGGCATGGCGCTGCCGGTCGCGCGCGATCTGGCGCCAATGGGCATTCGCGTGAACACGATCGCGCCGGGCCTGTTTCTGACGCCGATGCTGATGGGCCTGCCCGACGAGGCGCGCGAACAACTGGCCGCCGATGTCCCCTTTCCCAAGCGACTGGGCCGGCCCGAGGAATATGCCCGTCTTGCGCGGTTCATGGTCGAATCGGCTTATCTGAACGCTGAATGCGTGCGCCTTGACGGCGCGTTGCGCATGCAGTGAGCCGGGGCAGGGGCGCGACGGCCCCTGCATTCCGCGAAGCGGGTCAAAGCCCCTCGCCGCCCTGTTGCCACGGCTGGACAAGGTTTCCGAACCGGGTAAAGCGCCCTTCGAAGCTGAGCTCGATCGTGCCGATCGGGCCATGGCGCTGCTTGCCGATGATGACTTCGGCCTTGCCATGGACCTTTTCCATGATGTCCTGCCATTTCGCCATGGCCTCAAGGTCATGGTCGCCCGGTTTTTCACGCTCGCGGTAGTATTCGTCGCGATAGACGAACATCACCACATCGGCATCCTGCTCGATCGAGCCCGACTCGCGCAGATCCGACAGTTGCGGGCGCTTGTCGTCGCGCGATTCGACCTGGCGCGACAGCTGCGACAGCGCGATCACCGGGATGTTCAGCTCCTTGGCGATGGCCTTCAGGCCCTGGGTGATCTCGCTGACCTCCTGCACGCGGTTTTCCCGGCTCGACCCCTTCAGAAGCTGAAGATAGTCCACCATCAGCACGTCCAGCCCGTGCGTGCGCTTGAGCCTGCGGGCACGGGCAGCGACCTGGCTGATCGGCAGGGCAGGTGTGTCGTCGATATAGAGCGAGCAGGATTCCAGCGCCTTTGCGGCCTCGACAAAGCGGCGGAACTCGGCCTCGGTCATGTCGCCGCGCCGGATCTGTTCGGACGGCACTTCCGAGGCTTCGGACAGGATGCGCGCGGCCAGCTGTTCGGCCGACATTTCCAGCGAATAGAACCCGACCACCCCGCCGTTGACCGATCCTTCGGTGCCGTCGTGACGGATGCCGCGCTTGTGGGCCTTGGCGATGTTGAAGGCAATGTTGGTGGCCAGCGAGGTCTTGCCCATCGACGGTCGCCCGGCAAGGATGATCAGGTCGGACGGGTGCAGCCCGCCCAGCTTCTTGTCCAGATCGATCAGCCCGGTCGAGATACCGGCCAGCCCCCCATCGCGCTGATAGGCGGCGTTGGCGACATTCACGGCCTCGGTCACGGCCTTGAGGAACGATTGGAAGCCGCGCTCGGCGACACCCTGTTCGCCAAGCTGGTACAGGCGTTGTTCGGCCTCGGTGATCTGTTCGCGCGGCTCGCTGTCGACATCGACCTGCCCGGCGCGCGCGGCAATGTCGCGGCCAAGCTGGATCAGGTCGCGCCGGACCGCCAGATCATAGATCATCTGCGCATAATCGCGTGCGGCATAGGATGAGATGGCCGCGCCCGCCAGCCGCGCCAGATAGGCCGGGCCACCAAGTTCCTTGAGCCCGGCATCGTCTTCCATGAATGCCTTGAGGGTGACCGGCGAGGCCAGCGCGTTCTTCTGGATGCGGGCGGCGGCGATCTCGAAGATTCGCTGATGCACCGGATCGAAGAAATGCTCGGCGCGGACCAGTGACGAGACGCGATCATAGATGTCGTTATTGGTCAGGATCGCGCCCAGCAACTGCTGCTCGGCCTCGACGTTATGGGGCAGGGCCTCGGGCTCGGCCTGGGCGGGGGTGTTGGTTCGAAGTGCAGCGATTTCCGTCATTTACACGTCGATCCTCTGGTCGGTTCGGTTGGCCGTGCGGGCGGCTTGAATGTCAGGCATTATCCGGCACCACGTCTGGCGCAGCGGGCGCGGTCTGCCGGGCGCCCCAGTGTCGACTCGGTAATGCCAAATCCACGCCGGTGGCGCAATCTGGGTAACCTTGGGGATAACCTGCGGATAACCCTATCCTGTCAATATATCGCGGACGGGCGAAAAAATCTTCCCATATCTGGCGCGATGACAATGTCACCTTGCCGAAAAATATGTCTTACAAATTTACGCCGGTGCCTGCCAGTCGTGTGGCGCCCGCAGGAAGCCTTCGACCGAATCCAGCGTCGCCCCGTCGAAATCGCCGCCGCGCCTTGCCTCGGCCAGAACGTCCCACCAGGTGCACAGATAATGCAGCGCGACGCCGTGTTCGGCCAGGCGCGGCTCGGTCTCGGGGAAGATGCCGTAATAGAAGATCACGGCGGTATGCGCGCAGGTCGCGCCGGTGTCGCGGATCGCCTCCACGAAACTGAGCTTGGAGCCGCCATCGGTCGTCAGATCCTCGACCAGCAGGACGCGCTGGCCGGGGGTCATCGCCCCCTCGATCCGGGCGTTGCGGCCATAGCCCTTGGGCTTCTTGCGCACATAGCTCATGGGCAGGGCCATGCGCTCGGCGACCAGCGCGGCAAAGGGGATGCCCGCGGTCTCGCCACCGGCGACATTGTCGAAGGCCTCGAACCCGGCATCCTCGAACACGCGACAGGTCAGGAAATCCATCAGCGTGGCGCGGATACGGGGATAGCTGATCAGCTTTCGGCAGTCG
The DNA here is from genome assembly GCA_001314715.1 of Rhodobacteraceae bacterium HLUCCA12. Classification (GTDB taxonomy): domain Bacteria; phylum Pseudomonadota; class Alphaproteobacteria; order Rhodobacterales; family Rhodobacteraceae; genus Pararhodobacter. The sequence goes on from LJSV01000001.1 coordinate 207,594, forward strand.
ATATAGGTCGGCGCCTTGAGCCCCGAGGCAAAGGTGAAGGGCTCGGTCGCGTTGAAATGAACGGCCTCGATATCCAGTAGCATCCGCGCGGTCAGGCGGGCGACGGTGGCGCGGTCGGGATAGCTGGCGGGGATCATCGAAGGCTCCTTGCGCGGATCTGGCGCGGCGGGCATAGCGCCTTTCAGACCGCCGCGCAATCCGGACGGGCGCTTTGTTCAGACCCCGCGCGCCAGCGCGGCAACGCCGGTGCGCGCGATCTCGATCAGCCCCAGCGGGCGCATGAGATCGGCAAAGGCGTCGATCTTGTCCGGCGCGCCCGTCATCTCGAAGACAAAGCTTTCCAGCGTGGAATCGACGACATTGGCGCGAAAGATCTCGGCCAGGCGCAGCGCCTCGATCCGGGCATCGCCCTTGCCCGTGACCTTCAGCAGCGCCAGTTCGCGCTGGACCGACGGCCCCTCGACCGTCAGGTCGTTGACGGTGTGCACCGGAACGATCCGGCCCAGTTGCGCCTTGATCTGGTCGATCACCTGCGGCGTGCCGGTCGTGACCACGGTGATGCGCGAGCGATGCCCCTGATGGTCGGTTTCGGCCACGGTCAGGCTGTCGATATTGTAGCCCCGGCCCGAGAAAAGGCCGATCACCCGCGCCAGAACGCCCGGCTCGTTATCGACCAGGACGGCCAGGGTATGGGTTTCCAGAACTTCGGAATAGGGGTCGCGCAGGTCATAGGCCGAATGTTTGGACGAGCCTTGCTGGATCTTGAGGGGGGACATGATTCTCGCTCCTTATACCAGCACCGCGCCGGACTGGCCGATTACGCCCTGCGTTTCGGCCTCACCCAGAATCATCTGGTTGTGCGCATTGCCCGACGGGATCATCGGAAAGCAGTTTTCATGCTTTTCTACCAGGCAGTCAAAGATCACGGGGCCGTCATAGGCCAGCATTTCCCTGATCGCCTCGTCCAGGTCGTCGGGGTGGTCGCATTTGATCCCCTTGCAGCCAAAGGCCTCGGCGAGCTTGACGAAATCGGGCAGCGCCTCGGACCAGGAATGCGAATACCGCTCGCCGTGCAGCAGTTCCTGCCACTGGCGCACCATGCCCAGACGCTCGTTGTTGAGGATGAATTGCTTGACCGGCGCGCGGTATTGCACCGCCGTGCCCATCTCCTGCATGTTCATCAGCCACGACGCCTCGCCGGCGACGTTGATCACCAGCGCGTCGGGATGGGCGATCTGCACGCCGATACTGGCCGGCAGGCCGTATCCCATCGTGCCCAGCCCGCCCGATGTCATCCAGCGGTTGGGCGCATCGAACCCCAGAAATTGCGCGGCCCACATCTGGTGCTGGCCAACCTCGGTGGTGATATAGCGATCCATGTCGCGGGTCAGCGCCTCAAGCCGTTGCAAGGCGTGCTGCGGCTTGATCGTATCCTTGGAGGGCTTGAAGGAAAGGCAGTCGATCGCGCGCCATTCGGCGATCCGTTTCCACCAGCTTTCGATCCCTTCGCGGTTGGACTTGCGGCCGCGCGATTTCCAGATCTTGAGAAGATCTTCAAGCACATGGCCGACATCGCCGACGATGGGCACATCCACCCGGATCACCTTGTTGATCGACGAGGGGTCGATGTCGATATGCGCCTTGCGCGAGTTCGGTGAAAACGCATTCACCCGCCCCGTGATGCGGTCGTCGAACCGCGCGCCGACGGCGATCATCAGATCGCAATCGTGCATGGTCATGTTGGCCTCATAGGTGCCGTGCATCCCCAGCATGCCGATCCAGTTCCTGCCGCTGGCCGGATAGGCGCCCAGCCCCATCAGGGTCGAGGTGACGGGAAAACCCGTGGCCTCGGCCAGTTCGCACAGCAACTGGCTGGCGCCGGGGCCCGAATTGATCACCCCGCCACCGGTATACAGCACCGGCCGCTCGGCGGTTTCCATCATCTCGACCAGCGCGGTGATCGCCTCGATATCGCCTTTCACGCGCGGGGCATAATGATCGGTGCGCGCCTTTTTCGGCGGCAGATAGGTGCCGGTGGCGAACTGCACATCCTTGGGGATATCCACCAGCACCGGCCCCGGCCGCCCCGAGGTGGCGACATGGAACGCCTGGTGGATGGTCTCGGCCAGCTTGTTGGGGTCCTTGACCAGCCAGTTGTGCTTGGTGCAGGGGCGGGTGATGCCGACGGTATCGGCCTCCTGAAACGCGTCGTTGCCGATCAGGAAGGTCGGCACCTGGCCCGACAAAACGACCAGCGGGATCGAATCCATCAACGCATCGGTGATGCCGGTGACGGCGTTGGTCGCGCCTGGTCCCGATGTCACCAGCACCACACCCGGCTTGCCGGTCGCGCGGGCATAGCCCTCGGCGGCATGGGCCGCGCCCTGTTCGTGGCGCACGAGGATATGGCGGATCTCGTTTTGCTGAAAAATCTCGTCATAGATCGGCAGCACGGCCCCGCCGGGATAGCCGAACACGACTTCGACGCCCTGTTCCTTGAGGGCCTGAACAACCATCTTTGCGCCGGTCATCTGCTGGGACATGATCTTCTCCGAGTCTCTCGCCTTCACTGTGCCGTGGCCAGCCTTTGCCGCATGTGCGGCGGGCGGGCAACAAAAAACCCCCGCGCGGGGGGTGTCAGGGGGTCGTCCGGTCGCTGGCTCATGCCATCCGGTGTCCGACCCCCACGCCTACGATTACCAAGCTCATGCGTCCTTACTCCTTGTCTCGCGGCGACACTAGGCCCTGCATGTCAGAGCGTCAACGGGCAAGCGGCCGGTTTTTGCGCGATCACCGGCAAAATAAGACATAAAATTGCGTGATGCGACAAGCTGGCGCAGCAAGTGCAAATCATCCCGGCTTTCCGGGGGCCGGTTTGGCCGCGGGCAGGGTGATCGCCGCGACCTGTTCGGTGATCGGGCGCACCGCCAGCGGATGGGGCGCCTCGCCATAGCTTGCGGCATCGCCCAGCTCGCGCCAAACGCCATCCTGAAAGACCTCCAGCGCGCCAAAACGGGCCTTGTAGGCCATCTTGTCGCTGCCCGGCACCCAATAGCCCAGATAGACATAGGGCAAACCGACCTCGCGCGCCAGCTCGACGTGATCAAGGATCATGTAGGTACCCAGGCTGTCGCCCGTGCGCCCCGGCTCGAAGAAGGAATAGACCAGGCTCAAGCCGTCATCCAGGACATCGGTCAGGCAGACCGCGACCAGCCGGCGCGCCCCGCGTCCGGTGCCGTCTTCCTCGGGTGCGAGGCTTTCGCTGTATTCGATCACGCGTGACCGGATCGGCGTTTCCTCGATCATCGCGGCGAATTCGAAGATGTCCATATCGGCCATTCCGCCATCGGCGTGCCGGGCATCCAGGTAGCGGCGAAACAGGTCGTACTGTTCCTCGGTGGCCCAGGGGCTCGTGGCCTCGCGCTTGAGGCCGGCATTGCGCCGGATCACCTTGCGCTGACTGCGCGAGGGCGCGTGATCGGCCACCCGGATGCGCGCCGACAGACAGGCCGCGCAATCTGAACAGGCGGGCCGATAGAGGACGTTCTGCGAGCGGCGAAACCCCTGTTTCGACAACGTGTCATTCAACGCGCGCGCCCCGTCCCCTGCCAGCGAGGTGAACAGCTTGCGCTCGCTCTGACCGGGCAGGTAGGGGCAGGGTTGTGGCGCCGTGACATAGAACTGCGGCGCGATCGGAAGCGTATGGCGCATGACGGTGAAAAGCCCCTGTCAGTGTTGAAACGCGGCCCGGCACGGGCATTCCGTCTGAACATGGTATCGGCACGCACGCTAGCAAGGGCGCGCGGCGCTGCCAAGGGTCCGGTTTGACGCTTTCGTGACTAACGGTCTTCGAGGTAGCGGTTGATCATCGTCGTTCCCAAGACGACATCGTTCAGCCCCTGCCGGTAGGGTGTGATCAGCATCAGCCCGACCGAGGCGATCTGGCCGACGACGCTGGCCATGCTGGCCAAAAAGATGACGGCATGCCACAGGCAGGTCATCGGATCGGGGCGGTGCCCGTTCAGATGGCGCAGCCGGATCGCGGCCAGCATCATGCCCAGCGTGGCCGAATGATTGGCCAGCATCACCGCGCGATAGGTCACCGAGACCGCGATCCACAGGATCGGCAGAAAGAACAGCCCGACGAAGGCCGTCAGCAGCACGATCGCGGCCACCAGCACCAGCGTCACCACCAGGTCCACGCACCAGGCGATGAACCGCTTGAGGATCAGATCCCGGTACAGATCGGGCGCATGGGCGGGGTCGGGCAGGCTCATGCCGTGAAGTCGGCCATGCGGGCGCCGCAGGCGGCCAGCAGCGCGCGGGGTTCGGCAGCAAAGACATGGCGCGGCGTGCCGGCGGCGGCCCAGACACGTTCGAAATCCAGCAATCTCGGGTCGGCCAGGATCTCGGGCTTCTGCCGATGGCCCAGCGGCGCCACGCCGCCGATGGCGAACCCGGTCTCGCGCCGCACCGTTTCGGCATCCGCGCGCATCAGCGCCTCGCCCGCGGCCCTGGCCGCGCGGGCCATGTCCAGCCGGTTTCCGCCCGCCGTCAGGAACAGATAGATCCGCCCGCTCGCGCCTTGAAAGATCAGCGATTTGACGATCTGGTCAAGGGCGCAGCCACAGGCGGCCGCAGCCTCTTCGGCGGTGCGGCTGGGGCCGGGTTCGACGATCTCGGCCGCCAGTCCAGCCTCCTGCAAGGCCTGGGCCACCCGTGCCACGCTCTTGCTCATCCTGTCCTCCCGTCGCGGCCGCCAATCGTGGTCGGCCGTTTCATCTTGCCGAAAATACGCTGGGGGTGAATGGCCGCAGGCCAGAGGGGGCAACGCCCCCTGACCCCGGCACCCTATTTGCGGAACTTGTCCAGGCTGACGACCTCGCCCGCCTTGGGCGGGTCCGGCTCGGCCTCTTCCATCGGCGCCTCTTCGTCGTCGTCCTCATCGTCGGAATGGGTTTCGAACTTCAGCCCGAATTCGACGGACGGGTCGACAAAGGTGGTGATCGCGTCAAACGGCACATACAGCGGCTCGGGCTGGTTGCCGAAATTCAGCGTGATCGCGAAGCCGGCCTCGCCAACCTCCAGGTTGTCGAACCAGTGCTGGACGACGATGGTGATTTCCTCGGGATAGCGGGCGCGCAGCCAGTCGGCCATCTCGACGCCGGGATGGTGGGTATTGAGTGTGATGAAGAAGTGATGCTCACCCGGCAGCCCCGATTCGGCGACTTTGGCCATCACCTCGCGGATCAGGCTGCGCATGGCCTGGTGCATCAGGTTTCCATAGTCGATTCCACGCTCCATCGGCACCTTTCCCCTGTCCTTGCGCATCCAGCATAGGCTTTTCGTCAGCGATGAAAAGAGACGAGCGCGGAGTGCCGGAAAGAAATCCGAAAGAAATTTCCGCCCCTGTTGCCACCGGCGGTCCATGTCGAAAGAGAGGGGAAAGTGCAGGCTTCTGTTGCCAGGTGCCTGCGAACCCCGCCTGACGCGGCTAAGCGCCAGGGCTTGAGTTTCGGTGTAGGTTACCGCTTACGCAGCAACGGCCACCGGAGCACGGTTGTCATTGGCAACTGTACTTTATGCACCGATAACGGTGGTCGCTCACCGGGACAAAGCAAACCCCTTTAGACGTTCGTCGATCCTGTTTCGGCCCCGATCTCCCCCAATGAGGGGTTTTTGGTGGAGCCGCCGGGTACCGCCCCCGGGTCCGATCCGCGTATTACGGGCGCGTTTATGTCCATAGTCCCCGTTTCCGGGAACAGAGCCAATATAGGGATGTATCAGGGCGTTCTCAAGGGCTTGAAGCGCGATCGCGCGCCGTCACGGCTTGGCGCCGTTCTCGGGCGTCAACCGTTGCACCGGCGGCGGGCGCAGGTCGCGCATGCGCGGCGGACGTTCGAAGGTGGGCTCGGCGCCGCCGGCTGGCGCGCCCTGCGGCGCGTCCAGGCATTGCAGCTCATAGTCCAGAAGCTCGCCCAGCGCCGCGTCGGCATCGGCCGGGCGCCCGGCCGCGATGGCATTGGCCAGGCGCACATGGAACGACAGCATCCGCGCGCGCATCCGGGTCGGGCGCGGTGTATCGCCTGCTTGCGCGGCCTCGGCCTCGATCACCGCCTGGGCCAGCACGGTCATGACGGTGTTGTCGGCCCCTTGCGCGACCGCGTGATAGAACCGCCGGCACGCGGCGCGAAAGGCGGCATCGTCGATGGCGAAATCCGACTGGCGGTCGATCTCGGCGCGCAGGTCGTCGATCGGCGCGCGGCGCAGCGCGGCCAGCCGGGCGCAACCCGCCAAGATCTGCAACCGCGCCTCGATCATCCCGGCGCCGCTGTCGGCCCCGGTCGTGCCCAGCGCGATCTGCGTGGCGATCCGCGTCGTCAGGTCGCGCGCGTTCGGCCGGGTCACGAAGGCGCCGCCACCGGCCCCGCGCCGCGAGTGCAGCAACCCCAATGCCGACAACCGGCCCAGGGCTTCGCGCAGGGTCGGGCGCGAGACCTCGAAATGGCGGCAGAGATCGGCCTCGGAGGGCAGGCGGTCGCCGGGTCCGTAATGCCCGGTCAGGATGTTGTGTTCCAGAACGTCGGCAATATACCGCGCGCGGTCCGGCCTGTGCGGCGCCCCCGATGGCCGGCCTGTGGATGAATTGTCGCCCATGGATGCAAAGACCTGATTATGCGTCATTTCATTTGTCTGTCATTAGGATGTCAGACAGCGATCGCCCTGTCAATCGCCGGCCACTCTTTCAGGCCGCGCCCGCCCGGCGTATCGTCTCGCCCGAAAAGGGAGATTCGAATGCAACTCGACATTGATTTCGTGCGCGCGCAGTTTCCGGCCTTCGACGAGCCGTCGCTGCAAGGGCAGGCGTTTTTCGAGAATGCGGGCGGCAGCTATACCTGCCGTCCGGTGATCGACCGGCTGACACGGTATTACCACAGCCGAAAGGTCCAGCCCTACGGGCCGTATGCCGCCTCGCAACTGGCCGGCGACGAGATGGACGAGGCGCGCACGCGCCTGGCCGCGATGATGGGCGTCGAGACCGATGAATTGTCGTTCGGCCCCTCGACCACGGCCAACACCTATGTTTTGGCGCAGGCCTTTCGCCAGCACCTGAAGCCGGGCGATGCGATCATCGTCACCGACCAGGACCATGAGGCCAATACCGGCCCCTGGCGGCGGCTGGCTGATAGCGGGATCGAGTTGCGCGAATGGAAGATCGACCCGTCCACGGGGCACCTGCCGCTCGATCGGTTGCAGGCGCTTCTGGATGAGCGCGTCAAGCTGGTCTGCTTTCCGCATTGTTCCAACGTCGTGGCCGAACTCAACCCGGTGGCCGAGATCGTGGCCATGGCGCATGGCGTTGGGGCGGTCACCTGTGTCGATGGTGTCAGCTATGCGCCGCACGGGCTGCCCGATGTCGGCGCACTGGGCACCGACATCTATCTGTTCTCGGCCTACAAGACCTATGGCCCGCACCAGGGTCTGATGGTGATCCGGCGCGAGCTGGGGTTCGCGCTGCCCAACCAGGCGCATTATTTCAACGCCGACACGCTTTACAAACGCTTCACGCCGGCGGGGCCCGATCATGCGCAGATCGCGGCCTCGGCCGGGATGGCCGATTACATCGACGCGCTGGCCGCCCATCATGGCGGGGCGGCGCTGGATGCGCGCGGGCGCGCGGGCCTGGCGCACGATTTGATGCGCGGGCATGAGACCCGCTTGCTTCAAACCCTGCTGGACTATCTGGGCAACCGCAACGAACTGCGCGTCCTGGGGCCGCGCGACGCAAAGACCCGCGCACCCACCGTGGCCATCCAGACGGACCGACCGGGGCTTGAGATCGCGCAGGCGCTGGCCGCGCAGGGGATCATGGCGGGGGGCGGCAGTTTCTATGCCGATCGCGCGCTCACGGCGCAGGGGGCGGACCCGGTGCATGGTGTCTTGCGGCTGAGTTTCGTTCATTACACCAGCCCCGATGAGCTTGACCAGGTGATCGGCGCACTAGATCGGGTTCTGTAGGCGCCGCTCGCGGCGCATTCCAAACCTGCAGGTCGCCATGACGCCCATCCTCCTCTGGTTTCGCCGCGACCTGCGGCTGGATGACAACCCGATGCTGCACGCGGCCGCCCGGACCGGGCGGCCCATGATCCCGGTTTTCGTGGGCGACGATGCGATTTTCGGCATCGGCGCGGCGGCGCGCTGGCGCTATGGCGAGGCCCTTTCCAGTTTTTCGCAACGGCTGCAATCGCACGGGGCGCGGCTGATCTTGCGGCGCGGGCCGGCGCTGCCGGTCCTGCGCGAACTGGTCCGTGAAACCGGCGCGGGCGCGGTCTGGTGGACGCGGCTTTATGACCCGCAGGCCCGCGCGCGTGACGGCGATGTCAAATCGGCCCTGCGCGCGGACGGGATCGAGGCGCGCAGCTTTCCCGGCCACCTGCTGGTCGAGCCCTGGCAGGTGGAAACCGGGCAGGGCGGTCCCTATCGCGTCTATACGCCGTTCTGGAAGGCCGTCAGCGCCCGCGACATGCCGACACCCTGCCCGGAACCGGATCGGCTGGCGACACCGCCGCACTGGCCCCGCTCAGAGGCGCTGGACGACTGGGCGCTGGCGGCCGGGCTGGTGCGCGCCGCCCCGGTTCTTGCCCGCCATGCCCGCATCGGCGAGGCGGCCGCCCAGGATCGGCTTGAGCGGTTCCTGTCGGCGGCGGTCGCCGACTACCGCACGGCGCGCGATCTGCCGGCGCGCGAGGCCACATCAGGCCTGTCCGAGAACCTGACCTATGGCGAGATCGGCCCGCGCCGGGTGTGGTCGGCGGCGCAGGCGCTTTTGTCGGCCGAACCGGGCAACAAGGGGGCCGAGCATTTCTGCAAGGAACTGGTCTGGCGCGAATTCGCCTATCACCTGATGTTCCACTGGCCGCAGATCCTGAAGGACAACTGGCGCGAGGGCTGGGAAGATTTTCCCTGGCGCGACGACAATACGGATGCCGAACGCTGGCGGCGCGGGATGACCGGCGAACCCTTCGTGGATGCCGGTCTGCGCGAGATGTATGTGACCGGCACGATGCACAACCGCGCCCGGATGATCGTCGCAAGTTACCTGACCAAGCATCTGATGACGCACTGGAAAGTGGGGCTGGACTGGTTCGCCGACTGCCTGATCGACTGGGATCCGGCGTCGAACGCGATGGGCTGGCAATGGGTTGCCGGGTCCGGCCCTGATGCCGCGCCCTATTTTCGTATTTTCAACCCCGCGACCCAGGCCGAGAAATTCGACCCGCAATCCCGATACCGCCATCGCTTCATCGCCGAGCTGGCGTCGAAGCCGGGCACGGACGCGCTGTCCTATTTCGACTGCGTCCCGCGCGCATGGGGGCTGGACCCCGCGCAACCTTATCCGGCGCCGCTGGTCGATCTGAAAGCCGGGCGCGCACGCGTGCTTGAGGCCTATCATGCCAACAAGCCCTGAGCGTTGCTGCGCTTGTCGCCGCCAATGCGCTGGAAAGCCGGCGCTTTTCGTTTTACGAATGCACCCGGCGCCGGTAGTCTCGCGTTTCAAAACAAGAACCAGAAGTCATCCACCGGGGGAGCGATGCATTTCTTGACCAGCACCGAGGGCGAAACCGCCCTGCCGCGCTATTTCCGACAGGTCTTTGCCCAGATCCGCAAGATGAATTACGGGCGGATGGACTTTGTCCTGCCCGATGGCCGGCGCTTTCGCGCCGAGGGGGCAAAGCCCGGCCCGGTGGCCGAGGTGCATATCCACAACCCCGATGCCTTTGCCCGCCTGATCCGCGAGGGCGATCTGGGCTTTTCGGACGCGTATCTGGAAGGCTGGTGGTCAACGCCCGATCTGCAAACCTTCATGGATGTCGTGACCCAGGACAACCCCGAGGTTTACGACGGTTTCGGCGGCATGGCGCTGGTGCGTCTATACGAGCGTATCCGCCATTGGCTGAATTCGAACACCCGGCGGCAGGCGCGCAAGAACATCTCGTATCATTACGATCTGGGAAACGATTTCTACAGCCTGTGGCTGGATGACAGCATGACCTATTCCTCGGCGCTGTTTCGCACGGGCCAGGAAAGTCTTGAACGCGCGCAAGAGCAGAAATACGCAGCCCTTGTCGATGCGCTGGGGGTCAAGCCGGGCGATCACGTGCTGGAAATCGGCTGCGGATGGGGCGGGTTTGCCGAATATGCGGCCGGGCAACGCGGCCTGCGCGTCACCGGGCTGACGATCAGCCAGGCGCAGCATGATTACGCGGTCGCGCGGATGCGCCGCGCGGGCCTGTCGGACCGCGTTGAGATCAAGATGCAGGATTACCGCGACGAGCGCGGGGAATATGACGGCATCGCCTCGATCGAGATGTTCGAAGCCGTGGGCGAGAAATACTGGCCCTCCTATTTCAACACCGTGCGCGCCCGGCTCAAACCGGGGCGGCAGGCAACGATCCAGGTCATCACGGTGCCGGAATCGCGGTTTGATACGTATCGAACGAACGTGGATTTCATACAGAAATACATCTTTCCGGGCGGCATGCTGATCTCGCCCACGCGATTTCGCCAGGAGGCCGCGCAGGTCGGGCTGGATACGCAAGGCTCGATCGAGTTCGGTGACAGCTACAGCCAGACGCTGCGCCGCTGGCACGAGACCTTTCTGGCGCAATGGGACCGGGTGCAGGCCTTGGGCTATGATGCGCGCTTCCGGCGGATGTGGGAATTCTATCTGACCTCTTGCGCCGCCTGTTTTCGCACGGGTATCTGTGACGTGACCCAGATCACCCTGCGCCGCCCGGCCTGACCGCGCGGCCGGCGTCAGGTTCAAGGAGGCGCGATGTTCACCCTGATCCGACCGCTTGCCGCGCTAGCGCTTGGCCTTCTGGGCTGGATCGCCGCCGACGCCTATCGCCTGCTCAACGAGATGGTGCCCGATACCGCGACCTTTACGTTCTTGACCGCCGGAATCGCGGCCGTTTCGGGCTGGGTGTTTCTGGGCGGGCAGATCGGACGGGCGCTGTGGTATTCGATCTATGCCAGCATCCAGGCGGTGGTCGTGGCCTCAGTGGCGACCAGCGCGTTCTTTGCGGTGCGACAGGGCTTCGTTCTGGGCTACCGGATGCGCTATCGCGAACCGATGGAGGCCGTGGCCGACATGTTCGCCCATTTCGTCGATTTCCTGCGCATTGGCCTTGAGCGCGATTTCCTGATGCTGCTGGGTGCGGGGGCCGTCCTGATCGGCATTGCGCTGCACGTTCTGTTCTGGTTGCTGGAACGGCGCCGGACAACGCGCTGACGAACACGAATAGGTCCGATATGCCGCCCCTCTTTCTCTATGGCACGCTGCGCCATCCGCCGCTTCTGGCCGCTGTTTCGGGCAGCGATGCGCTGTCTGGCGTGGCCGCGACGCTGGCTGACCACACGATCGCCCATGCCGTCGGCACCGACGGGGTGGTGCAAAGCTTTCCCTTGTTTGCCGAACGCCCCGGCGCGCAGGCGCTGGGCCTCTTGATCCGGCCTGATGCGGCGGCGCGGGCGCGGCTGGATGCCTATGAGCGGGCCTTTGGCTATGACACCAGCAGCATCACGGTGCAGACCGCGGATGGCCCGGTCGAGGCCGCGATCTATCTGCCGCAGGCCGCGCTGTGGCGGCCGGGGCCGAAATGGTCGCTGGCGGACTGGGTCAAGACCCATGGCGCGCTGACGGTGGAAACGGCGGGCGAGGTGATGGCACTGTTGCCGCACACGCCGCCCGAGGCCGTGCGCGCGCGCTACCGGATGCTGGAGATGCGGGTGTCAAGCCGCTGGCGCGCGCAGGCCGACCCGGCGCCGACGACGCTGCGCCGCCAACCGTCGCCCGGCGATGTGACGATCGCGGCGCGAGATGCGCCCTATGTGCGTTTTTTCGGCGTTGATGAGGCCGATCTGCGCTTTCGCCGCTTCGACGGGACGATGAGCGCCTCGGTCAAGCGCGCGGCGTTCGTGATGTCGGACGCGGTGACGGTTCTGCCCTATGACCCGGTGCGCGACACCGTCTTGGTGATCGAACAGTTCCGCTTTGGCCCGATGACGCGGGGTGCGCCGAATTGCTGGTCGCTGGAACCCATCGCCGGGCGCATCGACCCGCACGAGACCCCGGAACAGGCCCTGCGGCGCGAAACCCGCGAGGAAGCGGGCATCGAACTGGGTGCCCTTCTCCCGATCGCGGGGTATTATCCATCGCCCGCCGCGGTGTCGGAATTCCTGTATTCCTATGTCGGGCTGGCCGATCTGGAAGCGGGGCAGGGCGGCCTTGGCGGGCTGGAGAGCGAGGCCGAGGATATTCGCACCCATGTCATCCCCTTTGACCGCCTGATGGCAGTGGTGGACAGCGGCGAGGTGCAGAACGGCCCGCTTTTGCTGTCGGCCTTCTGGTTGGCGCGGCACCGCGATGCGTTACGCCGCGAACACGCCCCCGGTTGAGCGCGGTTTCAGGCGTCGCGCGCCGACAGCCGCCGTGCGGCCAGCATGAAGCCCATCGCCGTCAGGGCGCAGATCAGCGCACCGATCGTCAGCGGCACGGGCGTGCCGTCGAAGGCGCGTGCAACGGGCGTTGCGATGATCGCCGCCGCGATCGCCGACACCCCGCCCATGACCGATGCCGCCATCCCCGCGACATGGCCCATGGGTTCCAGCGCCAGCGCGTTCAGGTTTCCGAACAACAGACCCACGCAAAAGAACTGGATCACCATGAAGGCGATGAAGGCCGGGAACTCGACCGTCGCGGACAGCCCGGCTGAAAAGATGAACAGCATCAGCACCGCCATGGAAATCTGCGCCAGCAGGGCACTCATGACCATGCGCCGCATGCCAAGGCGCATCACCAGCCGCGCGTTCAGCAGGCTTGCGGGCGCCGACAGGATCGCGACCAGCGCGAACCAGTAGGGAAATTCGGTTCCGCGCGCATAGGTCTGCTCAAAGATCAGCGAGACGCTCGACAACCAGACGAACATTGGCGCAAAGCAAAAACACAGCGCGGCCAGATAGAGCATCACCAGACGATGGCCAAAGACCTCGGCCAGCGCGCCGCGCAGGGCGACGATGCTTAACGGGCGCCGGGCTTCGGGCGCCAAGGTCTCGGGCTGGCGGATCAGCAGCCACAGGGCCGAAACCGTGCCGAAGATCAGAAAGCTCCAGAAGATCGCGCGCCAGCCGAACAGCCCGCCGATCTGCGCGCCCAGAAGCGGCGCCACCGCCGGCACCAGAACAAAGATCGTCATGGCAAAGGACATCACGCGCGCCATGCTGCGCCCGCCATAGAGATCGCGCACCAACGCCTGCGACACCACACGCGGCCCGGCCGCGCCCAGCCCCTGCAGGAACCGCGCGAACAGCAGCATCGGCAGGCTGTTGGCCAGCGCGGCAATGCAGGCGGCGGTCATGTAAAGCGCGATTCCGACCACGATCACCGGCCTGCGCCCGAACCGGTCCGACAGCGGCCCGGCAAAGAACGTGCCCAGGCCCAGACCGCCGACAAAGACGGTGATCACCATCTGCGCGTCGGCGGGCGAGGCGGGGGCAAGCTCGGCGCCCATCTGCGACAACAGGGGCAACATCGCGTCGATGGAAAACGCCACCGTGGCCAGCAACAGGGCCAGAAGCGCGATGAACTCGCCAAACGGCATCCGCCGGGCGGGGGGCGGGCTGGCGGCGACGCTCATGCGCGGCCCGCCAGCTCGTCGATGACGTTGAGCCAGAACGGCGTGGTCTGCGCACCGGTCACCACATGCTGCCCGGCGATGACAAAGGCCGGAACACCCTCAAGCCCGCGCGCGCGGATTTCGCGGTCACGGCTGCGGATCTCGTCAAGATCGGCGTCGGTGGCCAGCAGTCGCGCCATCATCGCGCCGTCCAGACCCGCCTTTTGGGCAAGCTCGGTCAACACCTCGGGCTTGCCGATATCGGCCCCTTCGACGAAATAGGCGCGAAAGAGTGCGCTCACCATGGCCGATTGCCGCCCCTCCTGATCGGCCCAGTGGATCAGCCGGTGGGCATTGCGGGTAGCGGGTGTGCGCGTGATCCGGGCCAGGTCCAGCGGCAGGCTGACCTCTTCGGCGGCCCGTTGCATCGGCAGATAGGCCGCGACCGCTTTTTGCTGGCCGCCGAATTTCAATTCCAGATACGCGCGGCGGTCCATGCCGCCGGGCGGCATGTCCGGGTTCAGCATGAACGGGTTCCAGTTGATCTCGAACGGATGGTCGGGCCGGATCTCAAGCGCGGCATCAAGGCGCGCCTTGCCGATGTAACACCAGGGGCAGATGGGATCGGAAAAGATGTCAAGCGTGATCATGGCGCGTCCTCCAACCCTCGCGCAGGGCGCGGCGGTTGAGCTTGTTGTTTGCCCCGCGCGGCAACGCGGTTTCGGCGACGAACAGGCGGGGCTGCTTGTAGCGGGCCAGATGCGTGCGCGCATGGGCGTTCAACGCATCCTCGTCCGGCGGTGTCTGGCTGGGGATATAGAACAGCCCGATCACGCTGACACCCTCGCGCACAGGCAATTCGACGGCGGCGCTTTCCTGTATGCCCGGATGGGCGTCGAATACGCGCTCGATCTCAAGCGGCGACACCCGGAAGCCCCCGGCATTGAGCATGTCATCGTCACGCCCCAGATAGCGGATCGCGCCCGCCTCCTCCATCAAGACCGTATCGCCGGTGTGAAACCAGCCGTCGCGCAGCCGCGCGGCGGTGTCGGCCTCGGCGCGCCAGTAGCCCAGAAAAAGGCCCGGATCGCGGGCATCCACCGCCAGCTCGCCGGGCTGGCCGCGCGGCACCGGGTGCCCGTCATCGCCCAGAACCGCGATCCTGCGGCCCGGCTGGGCAAAGCCCGCGGTGCCCGCGGGAGCCGAGCGCTCGGGGCAGGCCGAGACGAAGGTCGAGACCTCGGACATGCCCAGGGCCTCGAATATCGCGGTGCCGGTGGCCTCTTCCCATGCTGTACGAACCGGATCGGCCAGCTTTTCACCCGCCGACAAGCCATGACGCAGACGTGGCAGCGGCGGCACGGGCACTTTCAACATCTGCCGGTAAACACCTGGCGCCGCGGCAAAAATCGTCGCATCGAACCGTTTGAGCAGAAGGGGCAGTTGCACCGCCTCGATCCCGGCATCGGGGATCAGTGCGGTGGCGCCGATGGCCCAGGGGTCCATCAGCCCGGTGCCCAGCGTATAGGTCCAGTTGAAGGCGCCGGCGTGCAACAGCCGGTCCTGCGGCGTCAGCCCATACCAGCCGTCCCACATCATCCGCCGCGCCCAGACCGCGCGGTGGGCATGCATCACCGCGCGCGGCCGCCCCGAGGTGCCCGAGGTGAAAATCATATAGGCCAGCCGGTCGGGGCTGCCCAAATCCCAGTCGCAGGGCTCCAGCGCGTGCCAGCCGCGCAGCGTATCGGCCGCGATGACCGGGGCCGGATGGCGCGGCAGTGCGATGCCGGGTTCGGCGACGATCAGCGCGGGCTCCAGCCCCTCGGCCATGCTTGAGATTTCGGATTCGGTCAGCTGCGCCGAGGTCGGCACCGGCACCAGGCCGGCCGCGATGGCCCCCAGAAAGGCAAGCGGGAAGTCCACGGTATTGCCCAGGCGCATCAGCACGCGGTCGCCGGGGCGGAAACCGGCCTCCAGAAAGCCCGTGCCGATCCCGCGCACGGCCCGTGTCAGCGCGGCATAGGACCAGCGTTCCGCCCCCGTCAGGCGCAGCACCTGCAATGCGATCTTGTCGGGCTGTTCGCGCCCGGCCGCCAGAACATAGGCGGCCATGTTGAACGGCTGGGGGCAGGGGGCGCTTGCCTGGGGTTCGGTGATCGACAGCATGGCGTTCAGCTACGCCCTGGCGCGGGCAGAGGCAAGACCGGGCGCGCCGGATCTCGACATCTCCCGACGAAGGCAGTAGCGAAGCACGATCCTCTTGCAGCGCATCGGCGGCCCCGACCATGAGCGACCTGACCAACGCCAGCATCATCCGTATCGCCCGCGCCAGCGGCGAGGACGCCCTGGCCGACCCTATCGACCTGGCCGAGCGCGTGCGCGCGCTGCGCAAGGAACGCGGCTGGACGCTGGAACAGGCGGCGCAGGCGGCGGGCATGGCGCGCTCGACCCTGTCCAAGATCGAGAACGGGCAGATGTCGCCGACCTATGACGCGCTGAAAAAGCTGGCGGTGGGTCTGAACATCTCGGTGCCGCAGTTGTTCACCCCGCCCAAGAACGGCGCCCCGGCGGGGCGGCTGACGACGACGCGTGCGGGCGACGGCGAGGCGCAGGTGACAACCACCTATGAGCACGAGCTGTTGGCCGGCGGACTGACGCGCAAGGCGATGCTGCCCTACCGCGCGCGCATCCGCGCCCGCCGGTTCGAAGAGTTCGACGGATGGGTGCGCCACGACGGCGAGGAATTCCTGTATGTGCTGACCGGCGTGGTCCGGCTTTACACCGAATTCTATGCCCCCATCGACATGAAGCGCGGCGACAGTGCCTATTACGATGCCTCGATGGGGCACAATGTGATCAGCCTGTCGCCCGAGGATGCCACCATTCTTTGGGTGACGTCGCTGGCGTGATCGGTGAAACGGTCGGTCGGGTGCCCCGGTCCTTGCCGGATCAATACCCGATCCAGCCGCGCACCGCGCTGGCGCTGTCGGCGATGTCCATGCCGACGCCTTCGACCGTGTTGCAGCCCGCCAATGCCAAGACGGCCCCGATCATGGCAATCCACACAAGGCGTTTCATTCCTGATACCACCATACCTCGGGCAAGAAGCCCGTCCAGTCACCATATATTGGCAATTGGTCCGGAAAATGCAAGCCTTCCCACACCGCCAGCCGGGATTGTGGCGCATACCAGAACGGCACCGCGTAGCGCCCGGCCATGAGGACGCGGTCCAGTGCGCGTGCGGCGGCGGTAAAGATGTCGGGATCGTCGGTTTCCAGCAATGTATCGATCATCGCCTCGGCCGCGTCGGAATCCACCCCGGCCAGATTGCGCGATCCCGGTTGCGTCACCCCGTCGGACCCCCAATAGAGCATCTGTTCGTTGCCGGGGCTGAGTGACATCAGCCGCACGAAATGCGTCATGTCGAAATCATACGCATTGGTGCGTTCGACATATTGCGCCGGGTCGATCACGTTGATCCGGGCGCGAATACCCAGCGCCTCAAGCGCGCTGACATAGCTGCTGGCGATGGCCAGAACCTCGCCCGAGCCCTGGCGCAACAGGATGTCGAAGGCAAAGGCCGCGCCGCTGTCATCGCGCAGCACGCCCGCGTCGTCGGGCTCCCAGCCGGCCTCGCGCAGCAGGCGCAGCGCCTGGCGCAGGTTGCGCCGGTTGCTGCGCCCGTCGCTGACCGGCAGCGCGTAGCCGTCCAGCGCGCCGGGCGGCAGGTCGTCGGCGAAGGGTTCCAGCAGCCGGCGCACATGGCCTTCGGCCGCGCCAGGCCGCATGCCCAGCCGCGAATTGCCGAAATAGGATTCGATGCGCGGCTCATGCCCGCCATTGATCAGCGCATTGATCCGTTCGAAATCGAACGCCAGGATCAGCGCCTCGCGCACGCGCCAGTCGGCAAACAGCGCACGACGGGTGTTGAACACGAAGCCGTTCATCCCCGATGGTCGGCGATGGGGAATTTCCTCAAGACGGATACGACCGTCGCGCACGGCGGGAAAATCATAGGCGTCGGCCCAGCGGGCGGCATTGGATTCGCGCCAGACCGACACGTCGCCGGCCTTGAAGGCCTCGAACGCGACCGCGTTGTCGCCGAAATAGTCGTAGCGGATCTCTTCGAAATTGTGCTGACCGGCATAAAAGGGCAGGTCGCGCGCCCACCAGTCGGGATTGCGCCGGAAGCGGATGAAGCGACCGGGTTCGAACCGGTCCACGACATAGGGGCCAGAGCCGATCACCGGCTCAAGCGAGCTTTGGTCGAACGGACGCCCGCCCGCGTCGGTGTCGAACTGCGCGCGTTGCAGGATCGGGCGCAGGCCCAGGATCAGGGGCAGTTCGCGATCGGGCTCGGTAAAGGTAAAGCGGACGCTGCGCGGCCCCGTGGCCTCGGCCGAGTCGATCTTGCTCCAGGCGTTGCGGTAACGGGCGTGGCCCTCGGTGCCCAGGGTGCGCATCGACCACAGCACATCGTCGACCGTGACGGGTGATCCGTCGGAAAAGCGCGCCTCGTCGCGCAGGGTGAATTCCACGAAGGAACGCGAATCATCGGTCTCGACCGACTCGGCCAGAACACCATAAAGGGTGAAGGGTTCGTCATAGCTGCGCCCCATCAGGCTTTCGACCGTCAGCAGGTTGACCCCCCAAGGCGCGGTGCCAAGCCGGATATAGGGATTGAGCGAATCGAAACTGCCGACCTCGGCAAAAGTGATTCGCCCCCCCTGCGGCGCCTGCGGGTCGGCATTGGGCAGGGCCACGAAATCTGGTGGAAGCGCGGGCTCGCCATACATAGCTATGCCATGCATCCTCTGCCCAAAGGCCGGTGCCGACACGCAGCAAAGGCCCAGAACCGCGACGGCGACAATGCGGAACAGAGGATCGGCAAGGCGCATTTCGGCTCTCCTGGAACGGGTGGTCGCGGTCCCTTGGTGCTATCGCTTCAATGGAGGTTTTTCAAACTTTTAGCTTGGAACGTTGAGAAGGATTGGATATAAAGTAGGCACTGCTCGATAGGTTTCTTGCCTGTATGAAACCTGCCTCAACGACTGACGCCCGCCTTGTGCGGGCGTTTTTTTTTACTTTGGCGCGGGCTGGCCTTTGGCGGCGCACGGTTTATGCTGCGCCGCGACATTCCAGCAATGAGGGCACCATGAACGGTCAGTTTCTGCGCGGCAAGCACGCCATCGTCACCGGGTCCAATTCCGGCATCGGCCTGGGCATCGCCGAGGCGCTGGCCGGGGCCGGGGCCGAGGTGACGATCAACTCGTTCACCGATTCGGCCGAGGATCACGCGCTGGCCGCCAGCCTCAGCGAAAAGCATGGCGTGGGCGTGCGATATTTCCAGGCCGACATGTCCAGCCCCGACCAGTGCCGCGCGCTGATCGAACAGGCGCCGGGCTGCGATATCCTTGTCAACAATGCCGGCATCCAGCACGTCGCCCGGATCGAGGAATTTCCGCCCGACCGCTGGGACGCGATCATCGCGATCAACCTCAGTTCCGCCTTTCATACCACCGCCGCGGCGCTGCCTGCGATGTATGCGGCGGGCTGGGGCCGGGTGATCAACATCGCCTCGGCCCACGGGCTGACGGCCTCGCCCTACAAGGCGGCCTATGTGGCGGCCAAGCACGGCGTCATCGGGCTCAGCAAGACCACCGCGCTTGAGGCGGCGGGCAAGGGCATCACCTGCAACGCCATCTGCCCCGGTTACGTGCTGACCCCGATCGTGGAAAGCCAGATCCCCGACCAGATGAAAACCCACAACATGGACCGTGAAACGGTGATCAAGCAGATCATGCTGGCGCGCCAGCCCTCGGGCGCGTTCGCCACCACGGCGCAGGTGGGGGGCACGGCGCTGTTTCTGTGTTCGGACGCGGCCGAGCAGATCACCGGCACCACGATCAGCGTCGATGGCGGCTGGACCGCGCTTTAAGCGCGCTCACACCCATTTCGCCAGCGGCGGCAGGCTCATCAAGACGGCATTGGCGTCATGCCCGGTTTCCAGCCCGAACCGGGTGCCGCGGTCATAGACGAGGTTGTATTCGGCGTAGAGCCCGCGATGGACAAGCTGGCGATCCTTGTCCTCATCGGTCCAGGATTGGGCGCGGCGGCGTTCGACCAGGGGTTCGAAGGCCGGCAGAAACGCCTCGCCCACCGCGCGGGTGAAGGCGAAATCGGCCTCCCAGTCGCCGGTGTTCAGATCGTCGAAAAAGATTCCGCCGACGCCACGCGCCCGGCCGCGATGGGGGATGAAGAAATAGTCGTCCGCCCAGGCCTTGAAGCGATTGTAGTACCCGGCGTCATGGGCGTCGCAGGCGGCCCGCAACGCGGCGTGGAAATGATCGGTGTCGGCGGCATATTCGATACAGGGGTTCAGATCGGCCCCGCCGCCAAACCACCACGCGCCCGGCGTCCAGAACAGACGGGTGTTCATGTGCACCGCCGGGCAATGCGGGTTCTGCATATGCGCGACCAGGCTGATGCCTGAGGCCCAGAAGCGCGGATCCTCGGCCATGCCGGGCACGCCGCGCGCGGCCATCGCCTGCTGCGCGCGCTCGCCCAGCGTGCCGTGCACGGCAGAAATGTTCACCCCCACCTTTTCGAACACGCGCCCGCCGCGCATGACGCTCATCACGCCGCCACCGCCGCGCCCCTCGTCGCGCTGGGTGGGCGTGACGGCAAAACGGCCCGGCGGGCTGTCGGACAGCGGGCCGGCGTCATGGCTGATCTCCAGCGCCTCGAACGCGGTGACGATGCGGTCGCGCAGGGTGCGGAACCAGTCGGCGGCGCGGGTCTTGCGGTCGTCGAAATCGGTCTCGGTCATCAGATCTTCCGGATTGTCAGGGTCTTGGGTCAACGAAAGCGATCCACCAGCTTTTGCAGTGCGCTGCGGCCGTCGGGTGCGGGGGGCGGTTCCGGCGGGTCGGCGGACGGTTTGGGTTCCGTCGCAGGTTCGGCGGCTCGCGCGGTCTTTGCCCCGCCTTGCGGACCGGCGTTGCGCGCCGGTGCCGTGCGGTTGGCAACGGCATTGAGGAACCTGGCGCTGTCGCCCTGGGCCAGCGCCGCCGCGCCGTCGCTGATGCCGCGCATCAGGTCGTCCAGCCAGTCGCCATCGCTTTTGGCGAAATCGTGCAGCACATAGGCCGACACCAGTTCCTTGCGCCCCGGATGGCCGATCCCCAGCCGCACGCGGGCGAAATCGGCGCCGGCATGCGCGATGATCGAGCGCAGGCCGTTATGCCCGGCGTGACCGCCACCCTGCTTGACGCGGCACTTGCCGGGGGCAAGGTCCAGCTCGTCGTGAAAGACCGTGATGTCGCTGACGGCAAGCTTGTGATAGCGCATCGCCTCGCCCACCGCCTGGCCCGACAGGTTCATGAAGGTCTGCGGCTTGAGCAGCAAGATCTTTTCGCCGCCCAACCGGCCCTCGGTCACAAGCGCCTGAAACCGGGCCTTCCAGGGGCCAAAGCCGTGATCGTCGGCAATGCGCTCCAGTGCCATGAACCCGATGTTGTGCCGGTTCATGGCGTATTTCGCACCTGGATTGCCCAGGCCCACCCAAAGCCGCATCCTGCCTCCTTTCGTCTTGACCCGGCCCCTTCATGCCGCAATTCTGCGCCCCGCGCCAGATCGCCCGGCCCGCGCCCAGCCATCCACACGCCCCACCGATCCCAACAAAGGATATTCAGCATGTTTCTGACCATGAACCGGTTCAAGGTCAAACCCGGCCATGAGGCCGAATTCGAGGCCATCTGGCTGGGCCGCGACAGCCATCTGCCGCAGGTGCCCGGCTTCGTCTCGTTTCACCTGATGAAGGGGCCCGAGCGCGCGGATTATCGCCTCTATGCCTCGCACACGATGTGGGAAAGCGAGGACGCCTTCAAGGCCTGGACAACGTCCGAGGCATTTCGCGCCGCCCATCGCGGCGCCGGGGGTGCGGCGGATATCTACCTGGGCCCGCCCGAGCTGGAGACCTTTGATTCGCTTCAGTCGATCGGCGGCTGAGCGCATGAAAACGGGCGCGCGGTCGGCCCGCGCGCCCGAATCGGCAGTCCCGCAAGGGGGCGGATGCGCCGCAAGGGCGCGTCCGCTCACTCCTCCCCGGTCTGTTCCTCGACTTCGTCCTCGTCCTCGCCCTCTTCGGCTTCCGAGGCGCGCAGACCCGACGGGGCCGCGAGATTGGCCACCACGAAGTTGCGCGTCACCGTCGGCTTGGCGCCGGCGGGCAGGGCAATGTCGCTGATATGGACCACATCGCCGATCTCAAGCCCGCTCAGATCCACGGTGACCTTTTCGGGGATGTCGCCGGCGACCACGTTCAACTCGACCTCGGGGCGCACCACCGTCAGCGTGCCGCCACGCTTGAGGCCGGGGGCCGCGGCGTGGTTGATGAATTCGACATGAATGAACAGGTTGATGCGCGAGGTGCGGCGCAGGCGCATCAGGTCGACATGCGTGGGCAGGTCGCGGACCACGTCGCGCTGGACGCCGCGGCAGATCACGCGCACGTCGTCTTGCCCCTCGACCTTGAGGTTCCACAGCCTCGACAGGAAGCGGCCCTCTTTCAGTTTCTTGAGCAGTTCGTTGTAGTTGAAGTTCAGTGCCAGCGGTTCCACACCGCCACCATAAACCACGCCAGGTACCTTGCCGTTGCGACGGGCGAGACGGGCGGCCCCCTTGCCTGTCCCCGTGCGTACCTCGGCGATCAGATCAGGGATCTCACCAGCCATATCGGATACTCCAGTTTTCCAAAGTGACGCGTGCCCCTCCAAGGGTGGATGCACGCATGCCGGGGCCAATAGAGCAGTTTGGCGCGGTTGAAAAGGGGCAAGCGACGCAAAGGGGCGCTGCCCCTCTTGGCCTGCGGCCAATTCACCCCGGCGTATTTCGGGCAAGATGAAGGGCGGGTGCCGGACCCTTGATCAGCGGGTCAGACATCCACATCCTCGACAAAGCGCGCGTTCTCCTGGATGTACTGAAAGCGCAGCTCGGGCTTCTTGCCCATCAGCCGTTCGACCAGATCGCCGGTCTCGCCGGGGATGTCGTCGTCGATCGAGACCCGGATCAGCTTGCGCGTGGCCGGGTTCATCGTGGTGTCCTTGAGGTCCTTGGCATCCATCTCGCCCAGCCCCTTGAACCGCGAGACATCGATCTTGCCGCGCCCGCCAAGACCCTTTTGCAGCCATTCGTCCTTTTCGATCTCGCTCAGCGCATAGTGGCGATGCGCGCCCTGCGTGAGGCGAAAAAGCGGCGGACAGGCCAGATAAAGGTGGCCCGTGTCGATCAGGGGGCGCATCTGGGTGTAGAAAAAGGTCATCAGAAGCGCGGCGATATGGGCGCCGTCGACATCGGCATCGGTCATGATGATGATCTTGTCATAGCGCAGATCGTCGAGGCGGAACCTGGTGCCCATGCCCACGCCGAGCGCCTGGCACAGGTCGTGGATCTCGGCGTTCTGACCCAGCTTGCCCGAGGCCGCGCCCAGGACGTTCAGGATCTTGCCGCGCAGGGGCAGCAGCGCCTGGGTCTTGCGGTCGCGCGCCATCTTGGCCGATCCGCCGGCCGAATCGCCCTCGACGATGAACAGCTCGGTCCCTTCGCGGCTGCTGGCGGTACAATCGACCAGCTTTCCCGGCAGGCGCAGCTTCTTGGTGGCCGACTTGCGCGCGGTTTCCTTTTCCTGGCGCCGGCGAAGACGCTCTTCCGAGCGCAGCACCAGGTAGTCCAGGATGGCGCCCGCCGATTTCGTGTCGGCCGCCAGCCAGTTGTCGAAATGGTCGCGCACCGCGCCCTCGACCAGGCGCGCGGCCTCGGTCGTGGCCAGCCGGTCCTTGGTCTGGCCCACGAATTCCGGGTCGCGGATGAAGCACGACACCAGCGCGCAGCCGCCGGCCACCATGTCCTCGCGGGTGATCTGCTGCGCCTTGCGGTTGCCGGCCAGTTCGCCATAGGCGCGAATGCCCTTCAAGATCGCGGCCCAGAACCCGGCCTCGTGGGTGCCGCCCTCGGGGGTGGGGACGGTGTTGCAATAGCTTTGCACGAATCCGTCGCGCGCGGGGGTCCAGTTGATCGCCCATTCGACCGAGCCGGGCACGCCGAATTTCTCCTGAAAGCCGACCTTGCCGGCAAAGGGGCGATCGGCATAGGTCGCATCCCGGCCCAGTTGCTCGCCCAGGTAGTCGGCCAGCCCGCCGGGAAAGTGGAACACGGCCTCCATCGGCGTGTCGTCATCCGCGATCGCGGATTTCCAGCGGATCTCGACGCCCGAGAACAGATAGGCTTTCGATCGCGCCATCTTGAGCAGCCGCGCCGGGCGGAACCGGTGGTGGCCAAAGATCTCGGCGTCGGCATGGAAGGTGACCGAGGTGCCGCGGCGGTTGGGGGCGGGGCCGACCTTTTGCACCGGGCCCTGCGGCACCCCGCGCGAGAATTCCTGGGCATAAAGCTCGCGGTTGCGCGCCACCTCGACACGCATGTGATCCGCGAGCGCGTTCACGACCGAGGCGCCGACCCCGTGCAGCCCGCCCGAGGTCTGATAGGCCTTGCCCGAGAACTTCCCCCCCGAATGCAGGGTGCACAAGATGACCTCGAGCGCGGACTTGTCGGGGAATTTCGGATGCGGGTCGATCGGGATGCCGCGCCCGTTGTCGCGGATGGTGACGGCGTGATCGGCGTGCAGTTCGATCTCGATTCGCGTCGCATGGCCGGCCACGGCCTCGTCCATGGCGTTGTCCAGAACCTCGGCGACCAGATGGTGCAGCGCGCGCTCGTCGGTGCCGCCGATATACATGCCCGGTCGCTTGCGCACCGGCTCCAGCCCCTCCAGCACCTCGATGCTTGAGGCGTCATAGGTTTCTGGGCTGCCGGAAAGAAGGTCGTTGGCCATGCGTGTCTCGTATGTCGGGGGTCGGTCCGGCAATAGACCATTCACGCGGCGCCGGTGCAAGCCTGCGCGGTGCTCAGGGTTGGCGCGGCTCGTGGCGGGCAAGCTGGGCGCGCAGGACCAGCCCCACCAGCAGGGCCAGCGCCACCAGCCCATAGGCCATGCGCAGCCCGGCCAGCTGCGCGGTCAGGCCCAGAACCGGCGGGCCCAGGAAAAAGCCCAGATAGCCCAGCATCGTGGCTCGCGCGATGGCGTGGCTGCGCAATCCCGGCGGCGCCAGGCGCCCGGCCACGGCCAGCGCCGTCGGCACCACGACCGAGGCGCCGAACCCCAGCACCATGAAACCGGCATAGGCCATGATGACGCCATTCGCGGCCACGACCAGAGCCGCGCCCAGCCCCGCCACGATCAGGCCGCCCCGCATCAGCGCCTGATCGCTGACGCGGGCGGCCACCAGTTGCCCGGCCAGCCGGCCGATTCCCATGGTCAGCCCCAAAAGCGCGGGTCCGGCCGAACCCGCGCCGGTACCCCCGCCCAGATCGCGCTCGATATAAAGCGCCGACCAGGCCTCGGCGGCATTCTCGGTCAGGAACCCCACCAGGATCAGGCAGCCCGCAAGCCAGGGGGCCGCGCCCAGCCGGATCGGCCCGTGCGCTGCCTTGCCGCGGCCGAACCCGTCGATCCGGCCATCGCGCTCGATGCTGGCCAGTGCCAGCAGAAAGACCACCAGCGCAACCATGCCCAGGATCGCCGCCGCCGACAGCCCGGCGGCACGGGCCACACCGGTCAGGGCCGCGGCCCCGGCATAGGCAAAGGAATAGATCGCGTGATTGAGGTTCATCAGCGACACGCTGCGCTCGGCCTCGATCGTGCTCAGCCGCGCGTTCATCCACACATCGACCGCGCCGCTGGCGCCGCCCATGATCAGCATCGCCCCGATGAACAGAAGCGGCGTGGCGGCCTGGGCGGGCAGGGCCACGCCCAGCGCCATCGCCGCCGTGCCCAGCGGCACCGCGCCGCGCCCCAGCCAACCGCCCAGATAGGGTGCCAGCGCCATCATCGCGATCGCCATGACCGAGCCAAAAAGCAACAACTGCCCCAGCCGTCCGTCATCGACATCCAGCGCGGCCTTGATGTCGGGCATGGTGGCCATGAACGCGCCCCAGACCGCGCCGATGGCGACGAATGCGGCCATCGGCCCGCGCGAGGCGGCGAACTGGGTCAGGATCAGGGGCATCGTGTCGGCCGCTCTCGATTGTGCCGCACAGACAAATCACGCCGTCCAGCCCCCCGCAAGTCCCCGACCCGTTGCAATCGGTTCCCGACCGATGCTTCAGCTTGCCGGAAATACGCCCGGGGGCGGCCGCAGGCCGGCGGGGGCAGGCAGCCCCCGAGCGGGCCGAGCCCCCTCGATGGGGGCGAGGCCCGCGCCCCCCGTTTCCTCTTTTCTTTGCCGAGACATCCACTAGGCTCGCGGCATGCGCGCGTTGCTTTTGACCCTGATGCTGTTGTCCGCCTGCGGCCGCCCGCTGGCCGAGAACGAGCGCGCGCTGGCGCAGGGGCTTTATGGCGACAGCCTCGACCCGGCGCCCGTGCGCCTGGTCGAGAACGGGTTGATCGGCCTTGTCACCCGCGAATACCCCGCCCGCCCGCGCACCACCTGCCGCGAACGCATCCTGCCGCCGTCCAAGGCCGAAACCTTCACCACGCGCGCGGCCGGGATCGTCTTGTGGAGCCATATTCACATCCGTCCCGACCTGATGCAGCCCGATTACGCGCGCGCCGTCGACGGGACGATGGACCTGGGCGCGGCGATGTTCCTGGCGCATGAGTTGACGCATGTCTGGCAATGGCAGAACCGCGCCCTGACGCGCTATTCGCCGCTGCGCGGCGGCGGCGAGCATCTGGGCGGGGGCGATCCCTATCTGTTCGACCCGGCTGCCGATGACCGCGCCTTTCTGGAATTCGGCTATGAACAACAGGCCAGCCTGGTCGAGGAATATGTCTGTTGCCAGGCGCTCGACCCGCAAGGCGCGCGCACCGCGCGCCTGCGCGCACTTCTGGCGCAGGTCATGCCAAAACCGGCCCTGTCCCTGCCCGACGACATTCGCCTGCCCTGGCCGCAGGCCCGGCGGCGCGGGATCTGCGCCTGATTTCAGCGCCAGTGCAGCGGCCCGCGCTTGTGCGGAAAGGCCAGGTTGGTGCTGATGCGCCGACAATAGCCGGCCTGGTCCAGCAGCCGCAGGCCGGTATCGGCACCCGGCGCGGCCCCGCCGCGGGTGACGGCGAACACCGCGCCGGTCAGTTGGGCCGGCCCGCTGTCCCACCAGGGATAGGGCGCGTCGCACGCGCGCAGCCGCGCCGCGATCCGATCCAGCGCATTGGCAAGAACCGGGTATCCGGGTTCGGCCGCCAGAAAGTTGTTGGCCACCGTGCCATGCCCGCATTCCAGGCACAGAACGGCGCGCGCGCCCTCCAGCCAGTCGTCGATCGCTGCGCGGGGGTATTCGTCGACATCCGCATAGATCCCGCCCTCGGTCACGATCCACGCGATGCGGAACAGATCGGCGCGGGTTGCGGGCAGGGTCTGGCGCGCGAACAGATCCACCAGCCCCGGATGGTGACGCGCCAGCCAGGCCCGCGCCGTATCGGCATCGAACAGTTGCAGCGCATGGCCGGGCATCAGGCGCCGCCAGGCCGCGACGCTGCGGTTGACCGCGCCTGAGGCCGGGCCGTCCCAGTAAAGCGCGATCCGGCGGGGGATGGCGGCATCCGAAACCGGCACGAAGGCGGGGGGATCGCGCGCCAGCAGGCAGGCCGACAAGCCCGGCGAGTCGGCGATCCGCGCGGCCCCCATACGGGCCACGATCACGTCCACCGGCTGGCGGGCGAACCCCGGCGGCCAGCCGTGGGTGGTCCGCGCGGCGTCGCGCACCAGTCGGTCGCGCAGATCGTCGGGCGGGGGTGTCCCGGTCTGGTCGGTCTTGAGCCTGCCAAATGTGGCCAGCGCGTCCTCGGCCCGGTCGAAATCGCCGCGCAGGAACGCCGCGCGCGCCAGCGCCAGCCACAGCCCCATCCGCTGCGGCGCCAGCCGTTGCACGCTTTCCAACGCGCGGTCTGCCGCATCCGGGTCAAAGCGCCACAGCGCGATCTCGGCCCGGAGGAGCGCCAGATCCACGCGGGTGGGCGCGGGCGGTGTCAGGGCCTCGGCCGCGTCCAGCGCGGCCCCGGCCCGATCCGGCGCGCCTTGCAGCAACTGGCAGTCGGCCAGTGCCAGCAGGCGGCGCGCGCGGGGGTTGGCGCCCTCGGTGCGCTGGAGCTCGGCTTCCAGTTGCGCGGCCGCCGCGTCATGCAGTCCCAGCCGGTTCAGGGCGGGGGCCGCGCCCGGCAGGCCGGGCAGTGCGCGCGCAAGCGCCGACCAGTCGTCGCACAGGCTGCGGCAGGTCAGCCATAACCCGCGCAACGCCTCCGCGCGCGCATGCAGCCGAAGCGCGGCGTCGGCATGGGCGCGGGCCTTGCGGTGCAGGCTGTCGGGGTCGGTCGCAAGGCGCGCCTGTCCCAGCAGGATTCGCAGCCAATGGGCGTGGTCGCGCGCGTCCCAGTGCCAGGGATCGGCCGTCAGGCCGGGGGACAGCAGCGACAGCGCGGTGTCGGGGTCGTCGCAGGCCAGCGCCAGCCGGATCGCGGCATCGCGCGTCGCGTCCGGGCCGTGATGGGTGCGTGCCTGGTCCAGCAGGGCGCGCGCGCGGGCGAAATCGCGCTCTTGCAACAGCAGGTCGAAGGCGCGGTGCCACAGCTCGGTCAGTGCCAGCGGCGCGGCATCGACATGGGCGGCCAGCCCCGCGGCCCCGTCGCGCGCATGCACGGCCTGAAGGGTCAGGCGCCGGTGCAGGCCGGGCCATTGGCGCAGCCGGGCAAGATCGGCCTCGGCCGCGCCCGTGTCGCCGTCCAGAAGCGCCAGCTCGGCCCGGCAGGCCAGATCGGCGGCGGCGGTTGGCGTGCGCATGTCGATCTCGGCCAGCGCGTCGCGCGCCGCGCTTGCGCGGCCCGCGCGCCAATAGGCCCAGGCGGCGGCGGCACGTCGGCGGTTTTGCGCGGCGCAGCGCGCGCGCAGCCGCGCCAGCGCCTCGTCGGTCGGGTCGGCCTCGGCCGCGACCAGCGCCAGGTCGATCGACCAGGGCCATCGCGCCAGCGCGGGGGCGAGCGCCGGCTCAATCGGCAGGCCGCAGCGCGCCAGCAGCCGCAGCGCCGTCAGGACCGGCTCGTAACCTTGTTCAGGCAACCGCGCGGCCAGGGTCCGCGCCGGGTCGGCGGGGTCGGCCAGCGGGGCCTGCCACAATGTCTTTTGCAGCCCCGCCAGCAGATCCATCCTAACCCTCAAGCAGTTCAGCGCCTTCGGAAAACGTCATTCCAAAGGCATCCGCGACCGCATCGCGTGTGCGCCAGGTATAGCCATGCAAAAACAGCAGCACCGATCGGTCGATGGCGAAGGGTGCGCTTTCCCAGACGCGGCGCTGCATCAGCCCGTCGAGCCGCGCGCGCTGGTTCGCGTCCATCCGCGCCGGATCGAGCTCCAGATAGGCCATGACGCGCGCGACGCTGGCCGCGCGGTCATTGTGAAAATCCTCGTAGTTCAGAACCAGGATGTCGTCGTAATGCCGGTTCCAGTTCGTCCAGTTGCGCACGAAACCGCCATGGGGGTCCAGGCGGGCCTTCTTGATCAGCTCGAAAAAGGTGTCGTCCAGCCGCAAGGGCTGATCGTGTTCGCGCCCGAAACGCCACAGCATGTGCATCTTCAGCGCCGACACCGCCCGTGCCAGCGGATCGCGCAGGATATAGATGACCTTGGCGGTGGGGTTCAGCGCCTTGCACTCGGCGATCTTGTGGTCGGGCAGAAAGGCGTATTCGGGCGTGAAATCCATCGCGCGGCGTTCGGGCTGGGGCGGTGCCATGAGGTTGCGATACCAGTCGATGCCGCGATGGTGGTTCCAGTCCCAGAAATGTGCCTCCTTGTCGGTCGAGGTGACGGGCGCGGAATTGGGAAAGGAATAGGTGTCGGGGTGGCAGGCCAGCACCGAATGCAGCCAGCTGGTCGAACCTTTCTGACAGCCGATGCACAGGATGTCGGTGATATTGGTGCGCTGGGTCATGGGCGGCTGTCTCATGCGTCGGTGGGTTCGGCGGGCGCGACGAATTGTGCGGGATCGGGGCGTTCGAACCGCAGGCCGGTTTCGGCCGCAATCTCTTCGCGCTCGCGCCACAGCATCCCGTCCAGAAAGTGCAGGCAATCGGCGTCCAGCGCATAGTCGGGCGCGTGCCAGACGGTGCGATGCAGGCGCGCGGCGTGATCGGGCTGGACCACCAGCGGCGCGGCGGGCAGGTTGCAGGCGTCCAGCACGCGCGCCAGCCCGGCGGGGGGGTCGGCGGCGAGTTGCGCGAATTCCAGCACCAGCAGATCGGGGTAATGGCGCCGCCAGCGCCGCAGGTTCCCGGCATAATCGCCGTGGCGCTGGATGCGCGCGGCCTGCACGCGATCCAGGAATTCCCGGCCAAAGCCGATCCGCAGGGCGTCTGCCGGGGCGCCGTTCGATGCCCACATCGTATGCATGCGGATGGCCGAGACCGCCCGCGCCAGCGGTTCGCGCAAGATGTAGATCACGCAAGCGCCGGGGTTCAGCGCCTTGCATTCGGCGATCTGGTCATCGTTCAGAAGGGCATAATCGGGCGTGAAATCCAGCGATTTCAGGCCGGGGTCGTCGGGTGGTGTCATCAGGACGCGATACCAGTCGCGCCCGCGATGGTGGTTCCAGTCCCAGAAATGCGCCTCTTTTCGGGTCGATGTGACCGGGTCGAAATCGGGGAATGCCCAGGTTTGCGGATGGTGGCTGATCACCTGGTGCAGCCAACTGGTCATCGCACGCTGCGCGCCGATGCACAGGATGTCGGCGTAATTCTCGCGCCTCATGCGGGGCCGGACCCGGCCAGCGACTGGCGCAGCGCATCCAGATCGGCGGGGATGGACCCGCGCGCGGCAAAGGCGTCGATATGCGCAAGCGCCACGCCGGTTTCGCCCGCGGCCTGTGCCGCCGCGATCGCCTTGCGTCGGCGAAACGGGTTGTCGCCGGCCCGGATCGCGGCCTCGAAACAGGCCAGCGCGCGGTCGGGCGCCTGATCGCGCAGAAACAGATCGCCCAGCAGCCGCAGGGCAAACCCCGTGGCCTCGTCGTTGTCTTCGCTGAAACCGGGGGTGTCCACGCGCGCGATCACGCGCGGCGCCAGCGTTTCGCAAAGGCTGCGGGCGCGGGCCAGCATGTTGTAGTCCAGCAGCAGCTTCAGCGCCCCGGTCGTGTCGCCATAGTGGCGCACCGCGCGCTCGGCATCCTCGGCCAAGCGTTCCTCATAGCTGGCGATGGTCAGGTCGGCGACCATGCGGACGCGGCAGAATTCAAGGCACTGGAACAGCAAGAGACGGCTGGCCGGGTCACGCATCGACGGATAGTCGCCGGGCCGCGCGAACCGAAAATCGTGGTGCAGGGCGGGCGTCTGTTCGAACCGGGCGACGGCCTGCCACAGCCGTTCAGGATCGGGGCAGGCCTTGGGCAGGAACACCTCAAGCCGGCGGTCGCCGCCCGGCGCGTCATGGACGGTTGCGATGCATTCGAACTGCACCCGTCGCTGGCCCGTGTCCTCGATGCGGCGGAAAAGATCGATCCCGCGGTCGCCGGCAAGGGCAAGCTCGGTCGGATCGTTTTCGAACATGGCGCCACCCTCTACAATCGGCTGATGACAAGGTCGCGGCAGCAGAACCGGAAATTGAGCGCCTGACGCGGCAGGATGATGGACAGTTTGGGGCTTTCGCCGCGGCTCAGCATCGCGGGGGTGAGGTCGCGCGTCACCCGCAGCGGCGCATGCGCCTGGCAGGAATGGACATGCGTGTCCAGAAACTTGTGCTGGCGCCGGCCAAGGCCTTCGCGCTCGATGATCGACAGCGCGGTTTCGAACAGATAGCCGGTGTCGGCCTCGATCTCGAACTGGCAGCGCAGGCCGTGGCCCGGCCCGGCCAGCCCGTCGAGCGCGATTTCCAGCGCGCTCCAGTCGCGGGTCTGGGGCAGTTGCACGATCAGGCGCCGCGCGGCCTTTGAGACATGCAACAGCCGCCCCGGCAGGTCAAAGGGCTGTGACAGTTCCAGCCGTTCGGCAAACGGATGGCCGGGCGCGACCGGGTGGGCGATGTCCTGTTCGCCCATCCGGTCCCACAGCGACCACAGGCAGGTTTCGGGATCGGCGTCCAGCGCGGCGGTTTCCGGCGCGGCATGGGCCAGCCGCCCCTCCAGCCGGTCCAGCCGCTGATGCAGGCGCCCGGCCTCGCCGTCAAGCTTGTGCCACAGCGCGCTGGTCTCATCGTTGACCTCGCGCAGGACGGTGGTGGCGATGGCGCGCAGGCGGGTGTCGTGCGCGGTCCGGTCGGCATCGGTGCCCGGCGGTGAATGCACCGGAACGCGCGCCAGGTCGGAAAACAGGCGCCAGTCGTAGGACGGGTTGTCGATGGTGTTCATCTCGACCCGCCGGGCGCGATCGTCGCGCCGCGACACGCGCCGGTGATGAAACGCCAGCGGCCGGTCCAGCATGGCAACGCGCCAGTGCTGCAAGAACCGGGTCATGAAGGCGCGATCCTCCATGACGTTGAAATCCTCGGGGAAGCCGCCCACCGCGCGCGCGGCCTCGCGTCGCAGCATCCATTGCACCGGATAGACATCCTGCCGATAGCAGGCATAGGCGATGGGGTTCAGAAAGAAGTCGTCGCGCTTGAAGGAATTGGGCAGCCCGTCCTCGCCCAGCGTGACGATGGTGGGTTTGCCGTTCAGCTCGATGACATCCTCGCGAATCGCGGTCAGCCCGCACATGACCCCGCCCAGATCGGGGACAAGGGGCGCGGTGCGCGCGTGAAAGGCCACCAGATCGCGCAGGAAATCCGGGCTCCAGGTGTCGTCGTCGTCCAGGCAGGTGACGAATTCGGTATCCAGCCGCTCCATCCCCAGGTTGAACGCGGCCGAGCGCCCGATCGACTGCGCCAGGTGTTCGACGACCAGCGCCCCGTCCGGAAAGGCGCGCACCGATGCGACATCCGCGATCGCGGCCTCCAGCGTGTCGCGCGCGCCGCCATCGTTGATCAGGGCGATGCGCCAGTGCGGCCACGACTGGGCCAGAACGCTGGCGAGCGCGCGGCGCACGAACAGGGGCCGGTCGCGGGTGCGGATCACGATTCCCACCTGCACCGCGCCCTCACCGGCACTCATGGTTTGCGCCTGCATCTGCTGCTCCTGTGGACACGCGCCAAGACGGCTTGCCGCCCGTGCCCAAGGGTTAGACGAAACGCGCCCGACGGTCTATCCTTATCGCCGGGCACGGATGTTGGGCGGCGCGGTGCGGTTGCGCTTGACTTTCGGGCGGCGATTTTCCATAGAGCGGCCTTCAGGCCCTGTCCGGTTCGGCGCGGGGTTTGTGTTTTTCATCCATCACCCCGTCTGATCGGGGTGCGCAGCCCGAAGGCGGAGCGATCCGGCAACACCCGCAAGGGGGCCACAGGGCGCGGCAACGAAGAAGGAAACAGGCCGATGTTTGCGGTCCTCAAGACCGGTGGCAAGCAATACCGGGTGCAGTCGGGTGACGTGCTGCGCGTGGAACGTCTTGCTGCCGAAGCTGGCGACAAGGTCCAGTTCAACGATATTCTGATGCTGGGTGGTGATGCCCCGGTCGTCGGTGCGCCGCTGGTCGCGGGTGCCGCCGTTCAGGCCGAGGTGATCGACCAGATCAAGGGCGAGAAGGTCATCCACTACGTCAAGCGCCGCCGCAAGCACAGCTCGCAGCGCACCAAGGGCCACCGCCAGAAGCTGACGCTCGTGCGCGTGACCGACATTCTGGCCTCGGGCGGCGATGCGACCGGCGTCAAGGCGGCGATCGGCTCGGGCGCGGCCCCGAAGGTCAACGGCGCTGGCGCTGCTTCGGCTGCTGCCGCCCCGGCGGCTGCTGCTTCGGCAGGCGCTGACGATCTGACCGCCATCACCGGTGTCGGCCCCGCCGCCGCCAAGAAACTGAACGAAGCCGGGATCACCACCTTTGCGCAGCTTGCTGCCGTCGATCCTGAGACCTTCGAGGGCGCCAAGGTGAAGCCCGAGTGGGTCGAACAGGCCAAAACGCTGTCCTAAGGACAAGGAGAGACACTCATGGCACACAAGAAAGCAGGCGGTTCCTCGCGCAACGGACGCGATTCGGCCGGCCGTCGCCTCGGCGTGAAGATCTATGGTGGCCAGGCCGTCAACGCGGGCAACATCATCGTGCGCCAGCGCGGCACCAAGCACTGGCCAGGCGAAGGCGTGGGCATGGGGCGCGATCACACGCTGTTCGCGCTGACCGATGGCCGCGTGACCTTTACCAAGGGCCTCAAGGGCCGCAGCTTCGTATCGATTATTCCCCAGACCGAGGCCGCCGAATAAAGCAAAAGATTTACAGTCTTGCGCTAGTTCGGAGGGGCCGGTCAGCAGACCGGCCCCGGTTCGTTTCGGCGGTTGCCGCGCCACCGCCCCGAACCGGAAAACCAACCGACCCCGCCCCGCCCTGCGCCGGGCGCCATTGACCAGGACGAGCCTTTCCCATGAATCTTTCCTTTTCTGCCGCCCAGGCCGTTCCGGCCGCCATGACCGCTGGCAACCGGGAGCAGCCGGTCATTCACGCCCCGCGCCTGACCCTGCGGCCGCTGCGCCGGCAGGATCGCGACCAGTTGCAGCTGTTCACCAGCGATCGCCGCCTGGCCGAGGGGACGCGCTCGATCCCGCATCCGCTGCCTGCCGATGCCGCCGCATCCTTCATCGAGGCCGCGCGCGCCCCGGACCGCGAGGAAGATGTCTGGGCGCTCGATGGCTCATTGCGCGGCTCGGCCACGTTGATGGGGGTGATCTCGCTCAAGGCGCTGGACCGGGGGCAAAGCCAGATCGGCTATTGGGTGGCGCCGGCGTTCTGGAATACCGGCCTCGCCTCGGAGGCCGTGCGCGCCCTGATCGAGGCCAATCCCCATGCCAGCCGCACCCTGTTCGCCGAGGTGTTTCAGGACAACCCGGTGTCGGCCCGCATCCTGACCAATGCCGGGTTCGAATACATCGGCGATGCCGAGGCCATGTCGCTGGCGCGCGGGCAGGCGGTGCCGACCTGGACCTATCTGCGCCGGATGGACTGACGCGCAGACCGCGCGGGTTGCCAGCAGCGGCGTGCGCCCGTGGCGCGCGCCCTCTTGATCTGTGGCGCATCCGCGACTATCGCCTGAAGCGTATAACCGAAAGCTGCAACGATGAAATTCCTCGACCTTGCCAAGATCCAGATCCGCTCGGGCAGCGGGGGCGACGGTTGCGTCAGTTTCCGGCGCGAGAAATTCATCGAATTCGGCGGGCCCGATGGCGGCGACGGTGGCCGGGGCGGTGATGTCTGGGCCGAATGCGTGCCGGCGCTGAACACGCTGATCGACTTTCGCTATCGGCAACATTTCCTGGCCCAGAACGGACGCCCCGGCATGGGCCGCCAGCGCACCGGCAAGGATGGCGAGGATGTCGTGCTCAAGGTGCCGGCAGGCACCGAGATCCTGGAAGAGGATCAGGAAACCGTGGTTGCCGACCTGACCGAGGTCGGCCAGCGCGTACTTCTGGCCAAGGGCGGCAACGGCGGCTGGGGCAACGCACGGTTCAAGACCGCGACGAACCAGGCGCCGCGGCGCGCCAATCCCGGCCAGGACGGGGTCGAGCGGGTTCTGTGGCTGCGGCTGAAGCTGATCGCCGATGCCGGGCTTGCGGGGCTGCCCAACGCAGGCAAATCGACCTTTCTGGCCGCGACCTCGAATGCCCGGCCCAAGATCGCCGATTACCCCTTCACCACGCTGCACCCCAATCTGGGCGTGGTCGGCGTCGATGGGCGCGAGTTCGTTCTGGCCGATATTCCCGGCCTGATTGAAGGCGCCAGCGAAGGGCGCGGACTGGGCGACCAGTTCCTGGGCCATATCGAGCGCTGCGCGGTGCTGCTGCATCTGGTCGATGGCACCTCCGAGGACGTGGCGCAGGATTTCGCGGTGATCGACCGCGAGTTGGCGCTCTATTCGCCGACGGTCCACGACAAGCCGCGCATCGTCGGGCTGAACAAGATCGACGCTCTGGACGCTGAAACCCTGGCCGAACGGCGCGCATCGCTGGAAGAGGCGGCGGGGCGGCGGGTCTATGCGTTGTCGGCGGCAACCGGCGACGGTGTGGTTGCCGTGCTGCGCGCGCTGATGAGCGAGATCGACGCCCGGCGGCAGGCCGACGAACCCGAGGATTCGGCGTCGTGGCGGCCCTGAGCCCCCAGCAAACCGGCGCGCTGTCGCTGGCCCAGGCGCGCAGGCTGGTGGTCAAGATCGGCTCGGCGCTCTTGGTGGACAGCGACACCGGGCAGTTGCGCGCGGACTGGCTGGCGGCGCTGGCCGAGGACATCGCCGCCGCCAGGGCGCGCGGCAGCGATGTGGTGCTGGTCTCGTCGGGGGCGATCGCGCTGGGACGCCGGGTTCTGAGCCTGCCCACCGGCGCGCTGGCGCTGGAACAGAGCCAGGCGGCGGCCGCGGTCGGGCAAAGCCAGCTGGCGCGCGCCTATCAAGAGGCGCTGGCACCGCATGGCATCACCACCGCGCAGGTGCTTGTGACGCTGGAAGATACCGCCGACCGCCGGCGCTATCTGAACATTCGCGCAACGCTGGAAACCCTGCTGGGGCTGGGCGTCGTGCCGATCGTCAACGAAAACGACACCGTCGCCACCGACGAGATCCGCTATGGCGACAACGACCGGCTGGGCGCGCAGGTGGCGATCACGATCGGCGCCGATCAGCTGGCGCTTCTGTCGGATGTGGACGGGCTTTACACCGCCAATCCGTTTAACGATCCGTCCGCGCGCAGGCTGGCGTTCGTGGCGCAGGTGACACCCGAAATCGAGGCGATGGCCGGCGATCCGGTCTCGGGCCTGTCCAAGGGCGGCATGCGCACCAAGATCATGGCCGCGCGCACCGCCACCGCCGGCGGCTGCGCCATGGTGATCGCGCAGGGCAGCGCGATGCGCCCGCTTTCCGCCATCGAGGCGGGGGCGCCCTGCACCTGGTTCGCGCCCCAGGGCGACCCGCAGGCCGCGCGCAAACGCTGGATCGCGGCGATGAAGCCGCGCGGCACGTTGCGCGTCGATGCCGGTGCGGCGGCGGCGCTGCGCGGCGGCAAGTCGTTGCTGCCCGCCGGGGTGATCGGGGTCGAGGGCAGTTTCGGGCGCGGCGAGCCGGTGGCGCTGGCCGGGCCGGATGGCGCGGTTCTGGGTCTGGGGCTGACACGCTATACCGCGCGCGAGGCCCGCGCGATTCAGGGACGGCAGTCATCCGAGATCGCGGCGGTGCTGGGCTATCCGGGCCGCGCCGCGCTGATCCATCGCGATGACATGGTGACGTGACGGGGCAGGGGGCGTTGCCCCCTCTTGGCCTGACGGCCAATTCACCCCCAGCGTATTTGAGGCAAGATGAAGGAGGGGCCGATGGGCACGGAGGATATCGCAACGCTGATGGCCGGGATCGGCGCGCGCGCGCGCGCGGCGGCGGCCGAGCTGGCCATTGCCCCCGCCGAGCAGCGCCGCACCGCGCTGGAGGCGGCGGCGCGCGCCGTGCGTGAGTCTGACGCGGCGATTCTGGAGGCGAATGCGCGAGATCTGGAGCAGGGCCACGACAAGGGGCTGAGTGGTGCGATGTTGGACCGGCTGATGCTGGACCGCGGCCGGATCGCGGCGATCGCGTCGGGGCTTGAAGCCGTGGCCGCGCAGGACGATCCGGTCGGCGCGGTCATGGCCGAGTGGCAACGCCCCTCGGGCCTGACGATCCGGCGGGTGCGCACGCCGCTGGGCGTGATCGGGGTAATCTATGAAAGCCGTCCGAACGTCACCGCCGATGCCGGGGCGCTGTGCCTGAAATCGGGCAACGCGGTGATCTTGCGGGGCGGATCGGAAAGCTTTCAGTCCTCGCGCGCGATTCATGCCGCCCTGGTGCAGGGTCTGGAGGCCGCCGGTCTGCCCCCCGAGGCCATCCAGCTGGTGCCCACCCGCGATCGCGGCGCGGTGTCCGAGATGTTGCGCATGGTCGCGCATATCGACGTGATCGTGCCGCGCGGCGGCAAGGGGCTGGTCGGGCTGGTTCAGGCCGAGGCGCGGGTGCCGGTCTTCGCGCATCTGGAGGGGATCTGCCACATCTACCTGGACCGTGCCGCCGACCCCGACAAGGCGCGGCGCGTGGTTCTCAATGCCAAGACCCGGCGCACCGGCATCTGCGGGGCCGCCGAATGCCTGCTGATCCACAAGGATCTGGTCGCGGGGTTGGGGGCGCAGGTCGTCGCCGATCTGATCGCCGCCGGGGTCGAGGTGCGCGCGGGCGCGGGGCTGGATCATCTGCCCGGCGTGGTGCGCGCCGCACCCGAGGATTTCGGGCGCGAGTTCCTGGACATGATAATCGCCGCCGCCGTGGTCGAGGATGTCGACGGCGCGATCGCGCATATCGGGCGCTTCGGATCCAGTCATACCGAAAGCATCCTGACCGAGGATGCGGCCACCGCGCAGCGGTTTCTGGACCGCGTCGACAGCGCGATCGTGATGCACAATGCCTCGACCCAGTTCGCGGACGGCGGCGAGTTCGGCATGGGGGCCGAAATCGGCATCGCGACCGGAAAACTGCATGCGCGCGGCCCCGTCGGGGCCGAGCAACTGACCAGTTTCAAATATCAGGTCACGGGCGACGGTACGGTGCGCAGTTGACCGCGCGGCCCCGCTACAGCGAAAGTTCGATCGTTTCCGGGCCGGTGCGCAGCGCGAGCCTGCGGCCGGTGGTGGCCAGCATGCCGGGAACCAGCGCGAAATGGACCTCGGCCGGGCCAGGGTCGGCGGGGGGCCGGGCGGCGTTGAGCGCGGTCCAGAGCGCGTCATCGATCCGCAGGCGCGGCGCCTGCGCGGCGATGCGGATCTGCGCGTCCTCATGGGCAATGGTCAGCGCGCCACCCCAGGCCATCGCGCTTTCGCAGCATTGCACCAGAAGCAGCAGCAGCTTGGCGTCCTGGCGGGGCAGATCGGTCGGCAGCGACCATTCGAACCGGATGCGCCCGCCCCTGCCCAGCCCTTCCAGGATCGAGGCGACCTCGCGCCCGCTGATGCGCTGTTCGCCGCGCACCGCGCCGAAGGCCAGGCGGAACATGCGGATGCGTGCCAGCGCATGCGCCACGCTGGCATGGATGAGATCAAGCTCGGCCGAGGGCGGCTGGTTCATGCCCAACAGTTCGACGCCGTTGCCGATGGCGCCCAGCGGGCTGACCAGGTCATGGCAGATACGCGAGCCGATCAGGGCACTGAGATCTGGAAGGGGCTTGTTCATGTCTGGTGTCGAAGCTTGTGAACGAGGGTGCGATGTCTGAGCGTCTGGAACCGGGCATGGTGGTGCGACATCCGGGGCAACCCGATTGGGGCCTGGGTCAGGTTCAGTCGGTCATCGGTTCGCGCGTGACCGTGAATTTCGAGGAGGTTGGCAAGATCGTCGTGGATTCCCGTGTCGTTCATCTGGAATGGGTGATCGACCCCCCGCATTGATCCTGATGCAAATAGGTTAATGTTCGACTTAAAGGCGAGTCAATCGAACTGCATGCATTTGCACAGGCTTGCACGAAACCGATGCCTGGAGTGAATACCGGTTCACACAAGACATTCTGTCTTATTATTGCAATGATGGGGCGCTTGACCTAAGCGGGATGCAGCGGACAAGGCGGGCCATGATCACCACCAAGACCAAACCTGTTCCCGAGCCTGGCGCGCTGGAAGTGCGCCTTGCGCGCGGCATGGCGGATCTGGAGGCCGCGCAACGCCTGCGCTATCGCGTGTTCATCGAGGAACTGGGCGCGCCGGGCGGGCCGACTGTGGATCATCAGCGCCGGCTTGAGCGCGACGCGCTGGACCCGTATTGCGATCACCTGCTGCTGGTGGACCGACGCCGCGACATGGAGGCCGGCGATCATGTCGTTGGCGCCTACCGGCTGCTGACCGACGAGCGCGCGCGCGCACTTGGCCGGTTCTATTGCGACAGCGAATACGATCTGGCGCCGCTGCGCGGCCTTGGCCGCAAGCTGGTGGAACTGGGCCGTTCCTGCGTCGAGCCCGAGCACCGGCGCGGCGCGGCGATGCTGCTGTTGTGGAAGGGGCTGGCCGATTACGTCCTTGGCCGCGGGATCGAGGTGATGTTCGGCGTGGCCTCGTTTCACGGGGCCGATGCCGCGCGCCACGCCATGGCGCTGAGCTATCTGCACCATGCCCATCTGGCGCCCGCGCCGATGCGGGTGCGCGCGCTGGACGGCCATTTCCACGCGATGAACCAGATCGCGCCCGACAAGATCGACCCGCAGGCGGCGCTGGCCGCGATCCCGCCGCTGATCCGGGCCTATCTGCGGCTGGGCGGATTCGTCGGCGAGGGGGCCTATATCGACCACGAGTTCAACACCACCGATGTCTGCCTGATCATGGACACATCGGCCATGTCGGATCGTCATTTTGACTACTACACCCGCAAAGCCCTCAGAGCCTGACGCGCCCGCGCGCCGCGACACCGGGCCCTCGTGGGTCTCGCCCGAGGGCGAGGCGCCGCCTGTTACCATCACGCCGCTGGGCTGGGTGCTGGTGGCCCTGCGCCTGCCGCTGCTGTCGGTGGTGGTCTTTGGCGGGCTGGCCGTGCATCTGGCGCTGCGCCTGCTGGAGCGACCGCTGTGCGGTCTTCGCCGTCCGCTCACCCCGTTCGTCACGCAGGCGGTGTGCCTGGCCAGCCTGGCGATCCTGGGCCTGCGACTGGAGCGTCGTGGCAGGCCCATGCGCAGGCGGGGCGCGGTGGTGGCCAACCATGCCTCATGGCTGGACATCTTTTCCATCAATGCGGTGCAACGGGTGTATTTCGTCTCGAAATCCGAGGTGGCGGGCTGGCCCGGCATCGGCTGGCTGGCCCGCGCGACCGGCACGGTCTTCATCAACCGAAACGCCCGCGATGCCCGCCTGCAGAAGGACATCTTTGAGGCCCGCTTGCGCGCCGGCCATCACCTGTGCTTTTTCCCCGAGGGCACCAGCACCGACGGCGCCCGCGTGATCAGCTTCAAGCCGACGCTGTTTGCGGCCTTCTTCACCCATGGTCTGGCCGATATCCTGCATATCCAGCCCGCCACCGTGGCCTATGTCGCGCCAAGATCGCGCGATCCGCGCTTTTACGCCTGGTGGGGCGAACTGGGCTTTGCGCCGCATTTGTTGGCGATCCTGGCGACGGCGCGGCGCGGGCGGGTGGTGGTCAGCTTCCACCCGCCGGTGCGGGTTGCCGATTTCGCCGGCCGCAAGGACCTGGCACGCCATTGCGAAGATAGCGTGCGCGCGGGCCTGCGCGATGCGCTGCCGCCGGGAGCGATGCGCGAATAGCCCGGCCGGGGATTGATCTTTCCTGCGCCGCCCGGCATTGCAGGCGCCGACGGAAAAGTCGGGCGAGGGCAGGAAATGCGGCCATTGACGAGCGAAGCGGGATCGGCGCCGATCATGGTTCTGGTGCGCCCGCAGATGGGCGAGAACATCGGCGCGGCGGCGCGCGCGATGCTGAACTTCGGGCTTGAGCACATGCGCCTTGTCGGCCCGCGCGACGGCTGGCCGAACCCGGCGGCTGTCGCCATGGCTTCGGGCGCGGGGCCGGTGCTGGATCATGCCGGGGTCTTTGCCGATCTGCCGGGCGCGCTGGCCGATTGCGATTATGTCTATGCCACCACCGCGCGCGCGCGCGGTCTGGTCAAGCCGGTGCTGACGCCCGAGGCCGCGATGGACGAGGCGCGCGCGCTGATCGGCGCGGGCAAGCGCGTGGCGGTCCTGTTCGGCCCCGAACGTGCCGGGCTGGAAAACGAGGACGTGGCGCGCGCCAATGCCATTGTCACCATCCCGGTCAACCCCGCCTTCTATTCGCTGAATCTGGCGCAGGGCGTGTTGCTTCTGGCCTATGAGTGGATACGCCGGACCGGCGACACGCCCCTGCGCCAGGACGGGCTGGCCGGGACCGATTTCGCCTCGGCCGAAGAGGTCGAGAAACTGGGCGATCACCTTGAGGACAGGCTCGATGCCGCCGGTTTCTTCTTTCCCACGCAAAAGGCCCCCGGCATGAAGCTGAACCTGCGCAACATGCTGACCCGCTGGGGCCTGACACGGGCCGAGGTGCAGACCCTGCACGGCATCCTGCGCCAGCTTGTGCGCGGGCCGCGATGAACCCTTGAAGGCCCGGTGAGCGCGCTCTAGCTTGGCGCGGGCAAAGGAGCAAGCGATGGCGAAACGTCCCATCTTCGAAGAGGTTGCCGAGGGCACGGCCCAGGCCGCGCCGGTGCGCGTGCAGATCGAACGCCCCTCGGGCGCGCGGCGCGCGATCCGGGCCTGGCTGGGGGTCCTGTTCGTGCTGGTCATGGCGATGATCGCGGTGGGCGGGCTGACGCGGTTGACCGGATCGGGCCTGTCGATCACCGACTGGCGCCCGCTCAGCGGGGCGATCCCGCCGATGACGGCCGAAGACTGGGCGCGCGAATTCGACGCCTATCGCCAGATCGACCAATATCGGCTGGTCAATCAGGGCATGACGCTGGGCGAGTTCCAGTTCATCTATTGGTGGGAATGGGGGCATCGCCAGCTGGGCCGCGTGATCGGCCTGGTCTGGGGGCTGGGGTTCGTGTGGTTCTGGCTGCGCGGCCAGATCCCGCCGGGATGGACCGGACGCCTGCTGCTGCTGGGCGCGCTGGGGGGCGCGCAGGGGGCGATCGGCTGGTGGATGGTCGCATCCGGCCTGACCGAGGGCATGGTTGCCGTGGCCTCGTACCGGCTGGCGGTGCATCTGGGGCTGGCCTTTGTCATTCTGGGGCTGATCGCGTGGTTCATGCTGCTGCTGGGGCGCTCGCAGGCGGCACTGTTGCAGGCGCGCCGCGGGCGTGAGGCGAAACTGTTCTCGCTTTCGACCGGATTGATGCATTTCGCCTTCCTGCAGATCATCCTTGGCGCACTGGTCGCAGGCATCGACGCCGGGCGCGGATATACCGACTGGCCGCTGATGGCGGGGCAGGTGATCCCGCCCGCCGCGTTCGAGCTGGAACCGGTCTGGCGCAACTTCTTTGAAAACGACGGGCTTGTGCAATTCATCCACCGCACGGCGGGCTATCTGCTGGCCGCCTTCGGCATCGTCGTCTGGCTGCGCGGGCGGCGCGCATCCTATCGCGCGACACGCGGGGCCTTTCATACCATGCTGGCCCTGTTGGCCGCGCAAATCAGTCTCGGGATCGTCACGGTGATGCATGGCGCGCCCTGGCCACTGGCGATCACGCATCAGGTTCTGGCGGTCGCGCTGTTCGTGGCGATCATTCGCGCGCGGTTTCTGGCGCAGTATCCGCTGGGCGCAACAATCGGTCGGGGGCGGGCATGAGCGCATATACGGAATTGCTGGCGCATGAGCGCCAGACCCAGGCGCTGGCGCAGGTGATGGGCCGGCTGGGATGGGACCAGGAGACGATGATGCCGCGCGGCGCGGCCGGGCAACGCGCCGAGGAGATGGGCGCGCTGGAAGGCGTCCTGCACGCCCGCCGCACCGATCCGCGCATCGGCGACTGGCTGTCGGCGGCCGAACCCCCGGATGCGGGCGGGCGCGCGACCTTGCGTCATATCCGCCGGTCCTATGCCCGTCATACCCGCGTGCCCGCCGCACTGGCCGAGGAACTTGCCCGCGTCACCTCGACCGCGCAGGGCATCTGGGCCGAGGCGCGCGCGCGCGACGACACCGCCCATTTTCTGCCCTGGCTGGAACGGGTGGTCAGGCTCAGGCGCGAAGAGGCATCGGCACTGGCCGCCGGCGGCGATCTCTATGACGCGCTTCTGGACGATTACGAACCCGGCGCCACCGCGGCCACGATCGGCGCCATGTTCGACCGGATGCGCCCGCGCCTGGTCGATCTGCGCGCCGCGCTGTTGGCCGCGCCGAACCCGCCCGCCCGGCTGAAAGGCGAATTCCCGCGCGAGGCGCAGCTGCGGCTGGCGCGGCTTCTGGCCGAAACCTTTGGCTATGATTTCACGCGCGGGCGGCTGGACCTGGCGGTGCATCCGTTTTCGTCGGGGTCGGGGGCGGATGTGCGTATCACGACCCGCATCGACGAAAGCGATCCGTTCAACTGCCTTTATTCGACGATCCACGAGGTCGGGCACGCCGCCTATGAACAGAATATCGACCCCGCCCATGCGCTGACCCCGCTGGGCGAGGGCGTGTCGATGGGCGTGCACGAAAGCCAGAGCCGGATATTCGAGAACCAGCTCGGCCGCAGCCGTGCCTTTACCGGCTGGCTGTTCGCGCGGCTGCAAACCGAATTCGGCGATATGGGCCTTGACGGGCCGGACGCCTTTTTCGCCACGGTGAACCGCGTCAGCCCCGGTTTCATCCGCACCGAGGCCGACGAGGTGCAATACAACCTGCATATCATGCTGCGCTTCGACCTCGAACGGGCGCTGATCGCGGGGGATCTGGCGGTCGCCGATCTTGAGGCCGCGTGGAACGATCGTTTCATGGCCGATTTCGGCGTCGCGGTGCCGCGCCCGTCGCAGGGCCTGCTGCAAGATGTGCATTGGTCGATCGGCCTGTTCGGCTATTTCCCGACCTACAGTCTGGGCAATGTCTATGCCGGTTGCCTGATGCAGGCGCTGCGCCGCGATCGTCCGGCGCTGGACGATGAACTGGCGGCGGGCGATCTGAGCGGGGCAACCGGCTGGCTGCGCGATGCGGTGCAGGTGCATGGCGGGCTGATGACCCCTGCCGATACCATCGCGCGCGCCTGCGGCTTCACCCCGCACGAGGGGCCGCTGCTGGACTATCTCGACGACAAGTTTCGCGCATTGTACGGGGTGTGATGATACCGGAGCTTCAGATCCTGGCCATCAACGCCGTCTGCCTGGGCGTGGCCTATGGCTTCATCTTGCCGGGTCTGGCGCGCAAGACGCCGCGGGCGCTGGCGCTGAACGATCTGGCGGTGTCGGTCGTGGCGCTGTTCACCGCCGGGGCGCTGTTTTGGGACAGCGGGCAGGGCTTTGACCTGCTGGTGTTCGATGTGAACTGGTTCATTTTCGCGCTGGTGACCTTTGTCGCGATCGAAACGCCGCTGGCGCTGCACTTCCTGCGTCGTCACGGCA
Organism: Rhodobacteraceae bacterium HLUCCA12; assembly: GCA_001314715.1. Taxonomy (GTDB): domain Bacteria; phylum Pseudomonadota; class Alphaproteobacteria; order Rhodobacterales; family Rhodobacteraceae; genus Pararhodobacter. The sequence goes on from LJSV01000001.1 coordinate 252,447, forward strand.
TCGACCCGCCGGATTGACGCGCGCCCCCTATAGTCCCAGGGGCGCGACCAGGCTGCGCATCGCCGCCAGGGGGTCAGCGTCGTTCCAGATCTCGTCGCCGATGGCGAAGAAGTCTGTAACCGGGGCCAGATCCTCGATCAGGGCGGGGGTCAGGGCGCCCTCGGCCACGACCGGCACCTCGATCATCTCGGACCACCAGGCAAAAAGATCGCGCCCGGCCTGGGCCCCGTCGTCCAGCGGGCTGGCGCCGACCGGGCCAAAGGCGACGTAATCGGCACCCGCCTCGGCGGCGTTCATGCCGTCATGGCGCGCCGCGCCACAGGCCGCGCCGATGATCGCATCCGGCCCCAACTGATCGCGCAGCTTGCGAATCCCGTGTTGCCCGCGCGGCAGGTGCACGCCGTCCAGCCCCAGCCGCTCGGCCAGGATCACATGGCGTTCGATGACGATGGCGATGTCGCGCGCATGGGCGATGTCGCGCAGGATGTCCGCGGCCCGGCTGATCGCATCCTCGTCGGTGCTGGCCATCGCCAGCCGCAGGCAGGCAACCGGCACGGCGTCAAGCACCCGCGCCAGCGTGTCGCCATAGCCTTCCGGTGCAAAGGCCGGGGGCGTCACAAGGTAAAGCTGCGGGCGGTCGTCGGCTGCGGTCATGGCGAAATCCTTGCTGGCGCGCGACCATTTAGCCGCCCGCGGGCGCGCATGCAATGGCCGCGTCCGGGGCGTGGCGCCGGCGCAAGCTCAGTTGCCCGCGCTTTCCATCTTGCGCGTTGCCAGCACGTTTTCCAGCCAGCCCAGCTTCATCTCGGGCACCGATGACAGCAGAAGATCGGTATAATCGTCGAACGGCGGGTTGAGAACCTCGGTCTTGGTGCCATACCGCTGCACCCGGCCCTGATACATCACGGCGATGGAATCGGCGATGGCGCGCACCGTGGCGATGTCATGGGTGATGAACAGATAGGCCACCTGTTCGCGGGCCTGAAGGTTCAAAAGCAGCTTAAGGATGCCGTCGGCGACCAGCGGGTCCAGCGCCGATGTCACCTCGTCGCAGATGATCAGCTTGGGGTCGGCGGCCAGCGCGCGGGCAATGCAGACGCGCTGTTTCTGCCCGCCCGACAGTTCGGCCGGATAACGGTCGGCAAAACCCTCGCCCAGCTCGATCGCGTCCAGCAGTTCCTGCACGCGCGCATCGCGCTTGCGCCCGCGCAGGTTGAAATAGAATTCCAGCGGCCGGCCGATGATGGTGCGCACCGTCTGGCGCGGGTTCATCGCCACATCGGCCATCTGGTAGATCATCTGCAACTGGCGCAATTCCTCGCGCGAGCGTGCCTTGAGCGCGGGTGGCAGCGGCTTGCCGTCAAAGGTGATCGTGCCCGCGCGCGGCGGCAAGAGCCCGGTAATCACCCGCGCCATGGTCGATTTGCCCGATCCCGACTCGCCCACCAGCGCCAGCGTCTGCCCGGCATACAGATCGACCGAGACATTGCTCAGCACATCGTCCGCCATGGCGCCATACCGCGCGGTGATCCCTTCGGCGCGCAACAGGGGCTCTTGCGTGGGTTTCTTTTCCTCGTGCTCGATCGCGCGCACCGAGATCAGCGCGCGGGTATAGTCTTCGCGCGGGGCCTCGATGATCTGCTGGACGGTGCCGTGTTCGACCATCTTGCCGTGGCGCAGCACCATGATTTCATCAGACACCTGCGCCACCACCGCCAGATCGTGCGTGATGTAAAGCGCGGCCACCCCGGTTTCGCGGATCGCGGTCTTGATCGCGCCCAGAACGTCGATCTGGGTGGTCACGTCCAGCGCCGTCGTCGGCTCGTCAAAGATCACCAGATCGGGTCTCGGGCACAGCGCCATCGCCGTCATGGCCCGTTGCAGCTGCCCGCCCGAGACCTGATGCGGATAGCGTTTGCCGAAATTCTCGGGGTCGGGCAGGCTGAGGGTGCGAAACAACTCCACGGCGCGTTTCTCGGCCTCGGCCTTGCTGCACAATTCATGGCGCAGCGTCGCCTCGATGACCTGGTCCATCAGCCGTCGCGCCGGGTTGAACGCGGCGGCGGCCGATTGCGCGACATAGGTCACCTCGCGCCCGCGCAAACGGCGAAGCTGGCGGGGCGACGCGGTGCGAATCTCGCGCCCGTTGAGATAGATATCGCCGCCGGTCAGACGGATACCGCCGCGCCCATAGGCCAGCGCCGCCAGCCCGATGGTCGATTTGCCGGCGCCCGATTCCCCGATCAGCCCCATGACCTTGCCGCGCTCAAGCCTGAGCGAGACATCGTCCACGATCACCGCATTTCGCGGAACTTCGCCCGGAGCATAGACCGTGGCCTCGATGCGCAGGTTGCGAATGTCCAGAAGCGGGTCGGAGTCAGACACCGCGGCCTCCTTTCAGGCTGGTGGTGCGGTTCAGCGCCCAGTCCGCCACCAGGTTGACGGAAATCGACAGCGTGACGATCGCCACCGCCGGGATCAGCGCCGCCGGGATGCCATAGACGATGCCTTCGCGGTTTTCCTTGACGATACCGCCCCAGTCGGCCATCGGCGGTTGCACGCCAAGGCCCAGAAACGACAGGGTCGAGATGAACAGGATCGCGAAGATGAAGCGCAAGCCCAGCTCGGCGACCAGGGGCGACAGCGCGTTGGGCAGGATCTCGCGGAAGATCACCCAGCGCTGCCCCTCGCCGCGCAGGCGCGCGGCCTCGACAAAGTCCATCACGTTGATATCGACCGCAACGGCCCGCGACAGGCGAAAGACACGGGTCGAATCCAGCAGGCCCATCACCATGATCAGGATCGGCAGCGTGACCGGCATCACCGACAGGACGACCAGCGCAAAGATCAGGGTCGGGATCGACATCACCAGATCGTTGGTGCGCGACATGACCTGATCGACCCAGCCCCCATAGACCGCCGCAGTGAAACCCAGCACGGCCCCCAGGGTAAAGGCAACCATCGTTGCCGCCGAAGCCACGAAAATGGTGGTGCGCCCGCCATAGATCATGCGGGTCAGAAGGTCGCGGCCCAGGTTGTCGGTGCCCAGCCAGTAGTCGGCCGAGGCGGGTTCCCACACATCGCCCACGATCTCGGACATGCCGTAGGGGGCGATGATCGGCGCGAGCAGCGCCGCCAGAAAGAACAGCGCGGTGATGGCCATGCCCAGAAGGGCGGTCAGTGGAATGCCCTTCATTTCGGATGCCTCAGACGCGGGTTGGACAGGATCGAGACGATATCAGCCACCAGGTTCAGCCCGATATAGACCGAGGCAAAGATCAGCCCGCAGGCCTGCACCACAGGCACATCGCGCTTGGTGACGTGATCGACCAGGTATTGGCCCATGCCCGGATAGACGAACACCACCTCGATCACGACGACGCCGACCACCAGATAGGCCAGGTTCAGCATGACCACGTTGACGATCGGCGCGATCGAATTCGGCATGGCATGCCGGGCGATGACGTTGAAACGCCGCAACCCCTTCAACTCGGCGGTTTCGATATAGGCCGACTGCATCACGTTCAGGATTGCTGCGCGGGTCATGCGCATCATGTGCGCAAGCACGACCAGGGTCAGCACCATCGCCGGCAGGGCGACCGCGTTCAGCTTCTGGCCAAGGCTCATTCCGGCGTTGATGTTCGACACCGACGGAAACCAGCCCAGCTGCACCGAGAAGACGAACATGATGATATAGCCCAGCAGGAACTCGGGCAGGGAAATCGAGGTCAGCGTGATCCCCGAGATCAGCCGGTCCGGCCAGCGGTCGCGGTAGCGCACGGCCAGCAACCCCAGAAAGATGGCCAGCGGCACGGCGACGACCGCGGCGACCGAGGCGAGGAACATCGTGTTGCCCAACCGGCGCGAGATCGAGTCGGCGATGTCGCGGCCGTTCGATAAAGCGACGCCGAAGTCACCCTGAAGCGCGCCGCCAAGCCATTGGAAATAGCGCACGACCGCGGGCTGATCGAGACCCATCTGGGCGCGCATGTTGGCCAGCGCCTGCTCGGTCGCGGTCTGGCCCAGGACGGCTTGTGCCACGTCCCCTGGCAAGATCTCGGTGCCGACGAAGATCAGGATCGACGCGGCGAAGAGAAGAAGGAGACCCAGCGCAAGGCGCTGGATCACCAGTGTCAGGACAGGATGCATCGACCCTTACGCCGTTGACCACATGTGAACGGCGGCGAAACCGTTCATCATGTCGCCGTTGGGGTTGGATTCCCAGCCGGCAACCTGGTCGTTATGGGCGTCGATGAAGTCGTTGAACATCGGGCAGATCAGGCCGCCCTCGTCGCGCACCATGAGCCCCGCCTCACGATAGAGGGTCTTGCGGCGATCCATGTCCAGCTCGCCGCGCGCTTCGGTGATCAGATCGTCGAACTGATCGTTGAAGAAGCGCGTGTCGTTCCAGTCCGCATTCGAGGTATAGGCGGTCGAATACATCTGGTCCTGCACCGGACGCCCAGACCAGTACGAGGCCGAGAAGGGCTCGACGTTCCACACCTCGGACCAGTAGCCGTCACCGGGTTCGCGCACGATCTCGATGGGGATCCCCGCGCGCGAGGCGCTTTCCTGGAACAGCTGCGCGGCATCGACCGCGCCGGGGAAGGCCACGTCTGACGTGCGCAGGACGATCGGCTCGTCATGGCCCGAACGCTCGTAGTAAAAGCGCGCCTCGTCGGGGTCATAGCGGCGCTGCTCGATACTTTCGTCGAACAGCGGATAGGCCTCGTTGATGGGCATGTCGTTGCCCAGCGACCCATAGCCGCGCAGGATCTTGTCCAGCATATCCTCGCGGTCGATGGCCAGCTTGAGCGCCATGCGCAGGTCGGCGTTGTCAAAGGGCGCGGTGTTGCAATGCATGATGAACACGTAATGCCCGCGGCCCGCGGTGGACTGGATCGTGACACCGGGCGCGCGGCTCAGCAGGTCGGCAACGCGCGGCTCGACGCGGTTGATCATCTGCACCTGGCCCGATTGCAGCGCCGAGTTGCGCGCGGTGGCGTCGTTGATGACCAGCATCTCGACCGAATTGAAATGACCCACCGAATCGTCCCAGTGGTTTTCGAACTTTTCCATGACATGGCGCACGCCCGGCTCGTCCTCGACCCATTTGTACGGGCCGGTGAAGATCCCCGAGGTGGGATCGTCGAAGCCGCCATCGGGCTGGATCACCAGGTGATAATCGGCCAGAAGATAGGGCAGGTCGGCATTGGCCGTTTCGGTTTCCAGAACCAGCGTGTCGCCGTCGACGCGAATGTCTGAAATGTCGCGCATGATGCCCAGCGCGCCCGATTGCGAATCTTCGTCGGAATGGCGCCGCAGGGTCTGGGCGCAATCCTCGGCGGTCAGGGTCTTGCCGTTATGGAACTCGACGCCCGAGCGGATCTTGAAGCGCCAGGTCTTGGCATCGTCCGAGGCTTCGATCTCTTCGGCCAGGCGCGGCTCGATCTGCCCGTCGGGGGTGATGTTGACCAGTGTGTCGCCGGTGGTGCGCAGATAGCAGAACGGCACCTGGCTGAGGGCCAGTGCCGGGTCAAGGCTGTTGGTGCTTTCACCGCCCTGAAGACCCATCACAAGATCCCCGCCGCGTTGCGGTCCCTGCGCCCGCACGGCGGACGCCAGCAGCGTGTTGGCCATCGCACCCGACACACCCAGCGCGGCGGCACGGCCCAGAAAGGCGCGGCGTCCAAGCCGGCCCCGTGCGGCGCGGGCCAGATGATAGCGGAATTCGTCGTTCATGGTCGTCTCCCCTTGTGTGGTCCCTGGACGGGATCTTTCCAAGCCAAAGAAGGCGGCTGTTTTCTTGACTGACGAATCAATAACCCTGTGCGGGCCATGAATTCAATGCGTTTTTGCCATGTCGCAAGAATCATACATGTTTGCGGGCGACATCCGCAACAAAACTTCCGCAACTGCGCGAGCGCCAGTCATCTTCGGTCTTTATACCGTGCCGTCAATGTCATGCCTGTGACACGAGACCTGTTTTTCTGCTGTCGTCTCATGCGGGTGTCCCAAGCAGCGCGCACAAAAAGGCCGCGCTGAAACACGGCTACCAAACCGGTGTTCGGGGTGCGCGTGAGGGTGCAAACTGGTGCCCGGCGCAGCCCGAAATTTGATCAAAGAAAGAATTGGACCTGCCAGTCTCAAGCCGCTAGCCTTTTGATCAAATAATTCGCGCCGCACGATTCGGCGCAGGATCGTCGCCGGATCGGCAGGGGGAACCAGATGGCACAGCAGGCCGACGTGATTGTCACCAATGCCAAGGTCCTGACCATGGACCCGGCCAACCCGCGGGCCGAGGCGGTGGCACTGGCGGGCGAGCGCATCCTGGCCGTCGGCGCGCGCGATGCCGTCGAATCGCTGGCCGCGCGCGGTTGCCGGATCATCGACGCCGGCGGCGCGACCGTTTTGCCCGGTTTCATTGAAAGCCATCTGCACCTGTTCATGGGCGGGGCCGAGCTGGCGCATCTGCAACTTCTGGGGGTGCACGGGGCGGAGGCGCTGGAACGCGCGATCCATGCCTATGCCCGCGCCAACCCCGATCTGCCGCTGATCATGGGGCAGGGTTGCGACTATGCCATTCTCGACCGGGCGCTGACGCGGCACGATCTGGACGCGATCCTGCCCGACCGCCCGATCCTGCTGATCGCGGCCGATCACCACACCGGCTGGGCCAATACCGCCGCACTGGAGGCCGCCGGCATTTTGGGCGGGCGCGAACTGGGGCCCGGCAACGAGATCGTCATGGGCGCGGATGGTCTGGCGACGGGCGAGCTGCGCGAATTCGAGGCCAAGGCACCGGTGATGGCCCTGTCAGGGGCCCAGCGCATCAATGCCGGGATCGCCACCGGCGACGAGCCCCAACCGCGCCCCACCGAGGCCGAACGCCAGGCCGACAGCGTGGCGATGAAGCGCGGTCTGGCGCATTGCGCGCGTCACGGCTTCACCTCGCTGGTGAACATGGATGGCAACCGCTACACGCTGGAGATCCTGGATGACCTGCGCCGGCAGGGCGGGCTGACGGCGCGGGTGCGGGTGCCGTTTCACTATCGCAACTGGCGCCGGCCCGCCGAGTTGGAAATCGCCAGCGCCATGGCCGCCGATTATGACGACGACTGGCTGTCGTCAGGGTTCGTCAAGGTTTTCATGGATGGCGTGATCGACAGTGGCACCGCCGTGATGCTGGACGATTACCCGGACACCCCCGGCTGGAAGGGCGATCCCCTGCTGAGCGCCGAGGAGTTCGCCGCCGTCGCGACCGAGGCCGACAGGCGCGGCTTGCAGATCGCCGTCCATGCCATCGGCGATGGTGCGGTGCGCCGGGTGATCGACGGCTATGAGGCCGCACGCAAGGCCAATGGCCCCCGCGATTCGCGGCACCGGATCGAACATATCGAACTGATCAACCGCGACGACATCCCCCGCATGGCCGAGATGGGCATCATCGCCTCGATCCAGCCGGTGCATGCGCCGGGCGCGATGGATTTCCCGCTGCAACCGACGATGGACAAGATCGGGCGCGCGCGCTGGAACGACGCCTATCTGTGCCGCAGCCTCAAGGACGCCGGGGTCAAGCTGGCTTTTGCCTCGGATTGGCCGGTGGCCGACGTGAACCCGTTGCGCGGCATTCAGGCCGCACTTGAGCGCCCGGTCTATGACGGCGCGCAGGATGAACGGCTGGGCCTGCACGAGGTTCTGGCCGCCTATACCACGGGCGGCGCCTGGGCCGAACACACCGAGGACCGCAAGGGGATGCTGCGCGCGGGCTTTCTGGCGGATCTGGTGGTGCTGGACGGCGACATCGAGGCGACGGCAGTGCCCGAGATCGGCGCCATGTCGGTGGCCGCGACCATTTGCGGCGGCCGCGTGGTCTGGGACGCGATGGCCGGGGCGTGAGGATGAAAAGACTTGATTCGAAGGGGCGCTTGGGCGTGACTGGAAACGAGACATGGGCAGCACGGGGGCGGGTGTGAGCGAACCGACAGAGACAGGAACGGTCGAAATCGTGATCCGCGACCTGAGCAAGATCTTTGGCCAGGGCGCGGCGGCGTTTCATGCACTCAGCGATATCGACCTGGAAATCCGCACCGGCGAATTCTTTACCCTGCTGGGGCCTTCGGGCTGCGGCAAGACCACGCTTTTGCGGGTGATCGCGGGGTTCGAACAGCCCAGCACCGGCTCGCTTGGCATCAATGGCAAGGAGGTGGCCGGGCTGGGTCCGAACGCGCGCCCGGTCAACACCGTGTTCCAGAACTACGCGCTGTTTCCCCATATGACGGTGGCGCAGAATATCGGCTTCGGCCTCAAGATGCAGGGCCGCCCCCGGTCCGAGGTCGAGGCCACGACGGACGAGATGTTGCGCCTGGTCAAGATGGAGGCCATGGCCGAACGCAAGCCTTCGGAAATCTCGGGCGGGCAGCAGCAGCGCGTGGCGCTGGCGCGCGCCCTGGCGCCGCGCCCGCGCGTTCTGCTGCTGGATGAGCCGCTGAGCGCGCTCGACCTCAAGCTTCGCAAGGAAATGCAGGGCGAACTCAAACGCTTGCAGACCGAAACCGGGATCACCTTCATCTTTGTCACGCATGACCAGGAAGAGGCGCTGACCATGTCCGACCGCATCGCGGTGATGTCGGCGGGTCGCATCCTGCAACTGGGCAGCCCGCATGAGATCTATCATGCCCCCTCGGAACGCTTCGTGGCCGATTTCATCGGCGATACCAATTTCCTGGATCTGCCCGTGGCCTCGGTCGACGGCAGTCAGGCCACGGTCACCTTGCCCGGCGGCAAGGAGACCGCAGCGCGCCTGCCCCAGGGCTATCTGCCGGTTCTGGGCGAAACCGTCACCACCGTGATCCGCCCCGAACAGGCGCAGACCGTCGCGCCGGGGCAGGGCGACATGGACGGCGTGGTCGAGAACGCGGTCTTTTTCGGCACCGACACCCATGTCCATCTGCGTCTGGACGATGGCCAGCCTTTCATCCTGCGCCGCCAGAACATCGCCGAGGCCCGCGAACCCGCGCCGGGCACCCGCTTGGGCCTGACCTTGAGCCCCGGCGCGCTGCGCGTGCTGAAAGGATAGGGCGATGGCAGAGGCACGCGAACGCCACGGCTGGAAATGGCTCTTGTGCACACCGGCGCTGATCGTGCTGGTGGCCGCCGCGTCGGGCCCGCTGATGATCGTCGTGGCCTATTCGTTCCTGACGCCGGGCAACATGGGCGGCGTGGAATGGGATTTCACGCTCGAGGCGTGGTTTCGGGTCTTCTTTCGCCGCGACATCTTCGACCCTGACGCGATCACCCTGAACCAGGCGCATCTGGGGGTTTTCGGGCGCTCGGTCCTGTTGTCGCTGCAAACGACGCTTCTGTGCGCGGTGCTGGGCTTTCCGACCGCGTGGTTCATCGCCACGCGCCCGCCCTCAAGCCGCACGCTGTGGCTGTTCCTGATCACCATTCCGTTCTGGACGAACCTGCTGATCCGCACCTTCGCGATCCAGGAGGTGATCCGCAACAACGGCACGATCAACGCGGTTCTGACCGGGCTGGGGGTGATCGATTCGCCGTTGCAGATGATGTATACCGATTTCGCCATCCTGCTGGGCATGGCCTATGTGTTCCTGCCGCTGATGGTGCTGCCGCTTTACGCGGCGATGGACAAGCTGGATTTCCGCCTGGTCGAGGCGGGCTACGACCTGTACGCCAGCCGGGTTCAGGTGCTGTGGCATGTGATCCTGCCGCTGGTCAAACCCGGTTTCATTGCCGGCTCGATCCTGGTCTTCATTCCGTCGATCGGAGCCTATGTCACGCCGCGGGTTCTGGGCGGGGGGCGCACGATGATGCTGGGCAACCTGATCGCGCTGCAATTCGGGCAGGGGCGCAACTGGCCGCTGGGCGCGGCGCTTGCGATGCTGATGCTGATCATCGTCGTGGGCGCGCTGATCTTCTATCTGCGCTGGGCCAACCGCGAGGAGGCGCGCAATGTTTAACCGCAACTTCTCGGTCAGCCGGCTGCCGGGCTTCGGGGCGGTGGCGGTGTTCACCTTCGTGATGCTGTATCTGCCGATCATCATCCTTGTGACCTTTTCGTTCAACGCGGGCGTGTCGCAGGCGCAGTGGGAAGGCTTTTCGCTGCAATGGTATCAGGCCGCGTTCCAGAACGATCAGGTGCGCGACGTGTCCATCCGCTCGCTCTGGCTGGCGCTGGCGGCATCGGGCTTTGCCACCGTCCTGTCCACGCTGGCCGCGCTGGGGACGACGCGGGTCGGCCGGTTTCCGGGGCAGACCATGATCTATGCGCTGATCAACCAGCCGCTCATGGTGCCCGAGATCGTCACCGGCGTGGCGCTGCTGATCCTGGTGGCGTTCCTCAAGGTTCAGACCGGCTATACCGGCATGGGCTATCTGGTGGCCGCGCACACCGCCTTTTGCATCCCCTTTGCCTATCTGCCGATCCGGGCCCGGCTGGAAACCATGGACATCACGCTGGAAAAGGCCGCAGCGGACCTTTACGCCGATCACTGGCAGGCGTTTCGTTACATCACGCTGCCGCTTCTGGTGCCGGGGATTCTGGCCGGGTTCATGCTGGGTTTCGTGATCTCGCTGGATACGGTCGTGATCACCGAATTCGTGAAATCGGCCGGGCAGGATACCTTGCCGACCTATATGCTGGGCCAGTTGCGGCGCACCATCACCCCCGAGATGAACGCCATTGCCACGCTGTTTCTTGCGCTGTCGCTGTGCATTGTGACAGCCTTCTTCGTGATCACCCGCAAACGCGGGACATGATCCAACAACCAACAGGGAGAACGACCATGAAAAGAACCATTGCACTGGGTGCGGCCGCGCTTCTGGCCTCGACCTCGCTGGCCTCGGCCCAAGAGGTGCTGAACCTCTATAACTGGGGCAACTACACCAGCCCCGAATTGCTGGAACGCTTTACCGAGGAAACCGGCATCGAGGTGACGGTGACCGATTTCGACAGCAACGACACCGCGCTTGCGCGCATCCGGCAGGGCGGGCACGGCTTCGACATCGTCGTGCCCTCGGACAGCTATATCCAGACCTGGATCGAGGAGGAGCTGTTCCAGCCGCTCGACCCCGAGATCGTGACCGACCGCGACAACATCGCGCCGCAGTGGCGCGATGTCGATTTCGATCCGGGCCGCGAATACACCGTGCCCTGGGCCTGGGGCACCACCGGCGTCATCGTCGACACCTCGGTCTATTCCGGCGACATCAACACCGCCGAAGTCATCCTTGACCCGCCGTCGGAACTGGCCGGACGGATCAATGTCATCCCCGAGATGTCGGATGTCATGGCCCTCGCCATCTACTACCACGGCGGCGAACGCTGCACCGATGACATGGACCTCTTGCGTCAGGTGCGCGACACGCTGATGGAGGCCAAGCCCGACTGGCTGGCGCTGGATTACGGCGCGGTCGACAGCTACGCGGCGGGCGACTTTGCCGCCGGGATCTACTGGAACGGCGCGTCGATGCGGGTGCGCCTGCAAAATGACGACTTCGCCTATGGCTATCCGCAGACCGGCTATCCGATCTGGATGGACAACGCCGCCGTTCTGGCCGATGCCGAAAACCCCGAGAACGCGATGCGCTTCATCAACTTCATCATCCAGCCCGAGAATGCCGCGCTGATCTCGAATTTCGCGCGCTATGCCAATGGCATCAGCGGGTCGGAAGAATTCATGGACGAAGAGATGCGCGACGCGCCCGAAATCGTCGTGCCCGACGAGCTGGTCGAGGCCGGGCGTTTCGGCCAGGCCTGCCCGCAGGAGGTCAACGACATCCACACCCAGATCTGGACCGAGCTTTTGCAATAACCGGATCTGCGCGGGGCGCGCGCGCGCACCCCGCGCCCGGCGCGATGTCAGCAAACGGACGGGGTGCGCGGGATCGCCGCGCACCCCGTTTTCATGTGCCCGCGTCGTCTGCCGCTCAGGCCAGGCGCGTGCGGATCTCGGCGCTTGAATGCAGGGTCCGGTGCACCGGGCACTTGTCGGCAATCGCCAGCAGCGAGTCGCGCTGGTCTTTGGTCAGATCGCCCTCGAGCCGGATCACGCGGTTGAACACATCCACCTTCTTTCCACCCTCGTCCGCCTTTTCGGAATCGTCGCGGTGGCGGCGCTCGTGCGAGACGTCGCAGGCCACGTGCTCCAGCGGGATCTTCTTGTGGCGCGCATACATGCGCAAAGTCATCGTGGTGCAGGCGCCCAGCCCTGCGGCCAGCAGCTGATAGGGCGAGGGGCCCAGATCGGTGCCGCCCATCGCCTCGGGCTCGTCGGCGACCAGCTGGTGCTTGCCGTCGATGACCACATCCTGGCGAAAACCGCTGGCCTCGGCCTCGGCCACGCGCACCACGCCCTCGGGCGCGTCGGCGCGCGCGGGTTCGTCGGCCATCACCAGATAGCGCGCCGCCCAGGCCGCGATCAGTTCGGCGGCGTATTCGGCATCGGCTGCGCGCGTCAGCAGGTGATCGGCGTCATCCAGCGTGACAAAGCTTTTCGGATGGCGCGCGGCCTTGAAGATCGTCGCGGCGTTGTCGATGCCCACGGTTTCGTCGCGCGGGGAATGCAGGATCAGAAGCGCCGCACGCATCGCGCCGATATGCCGGGTCAGGCGCGATTGTTCGACCTCGTCGACAAGCTGGCGGCCGATCTCGAACGCGCGCCCGGCCAGTTCGACCGTGGCCTTGCCCTTGTCGCGAATGGAACCGAGCGCGTCGGAAAAATGGCGCAGCACATGCGCCGGGTCGGCGGGGGCGCCGATCGTGACGACCGCGCGCACGCCCTTGATCTCGGATGCCGCGGCCAGCACCGCGGCCCCGCCCAGCGAATGCCCGATCAGCAGTTGCGGTGCCATGTCCTGGGACTGCATCCACTCGGCGGCGGCGCGAATGTCCTCGACATTCGACACGAAACCGGTGTTGGCGAATTCCCCGTCGGAATGGCCCAGGCCGGTGAAATCGAACCGCAACACCGCGATGCCGCGCGCGGCCAGCCGCCCCGCGATCCGGCGGGCGGCGGCCAGATCCTTGGTGCAGGTAAAGCAATGGGCAAACAGCGCCGCCGCCCGCACCGGCCCCTCGGGCAGATCCAGCCGGGCGGCAAGGGTCGCGCCCGAATGGCCCTCGAACTCGATCTTGCGGTGTTTCATTGCGGCCCCTCCTGTCTCGATGCGCGAGCGTCAGGCTAACCGGCCTTCCGGCGCGTGTCAGCACCGCCCCGGCATCTGCTGAAAAACCGGGCACAGATGGCGTTCCGGCGGGTTTTTGCCGGTTGCAACATTGGTTTGGCGATGGACGTGATATAGATTACGGTCGTGACTCAAGAAACAGATCTAGGGAGGATCACCATGAAGCTCTTCAAGGCCCTTGCGGCCAGCACCCTGGTTATCGCGGGCGCCCCGGCGCTGGCGCAGACGCAACTGTCGATCGCGACCGGCGGAACCGGCGGGGTCTATTATCCGATGGGCGGCGGTCTGGCCGAGGTCATCAACAACAATGTCGAAGGCTATTCCGCGACCGCCGAAGTGACCGGCGCCTCGGTCGAGAACATGGGCCTGGTCGCCACCGGTGACGCCGACTTGGCAATCGCCCTGGCCGATACGGTGCAGCAGGCGCATTCCGGCACCGGCCGGTTCGAGGATCAGCAACTGGACATGGTCCGCGGTATCGCATCGCTTTATGCGAACATGGTGCAGATCGTCACGCTTGACGGGTCGGGCATCGAATCGCTTGACGATCTGGTCGGCAAGCGCGTCTCGGTCGGCGCGCCCGGCTCGGGCACCGAGGTCAATGCCCAGGCGATCCTGAATGCCAACGGCATCACCTATGACGACATCGAGGAACAGCGCCTGAACTTCAACGAAACCGCCGACGCGCTGGCCAACGGCGATATCGACGTGGGCTTCTGGTCGGTCGGTGCGCCGACCTCGTCGATCATGAACCTGGCGACGACCCAGTCGATCGTGATGATCGAACTCAGCGACGACGAGATCGCCGCCGCGCGCGAAGCCGACCCGATCTTTGCCGAGACCACGCTGGACAGCGGCATCTATGACGGCGTCGATGACACCACCGTTCTGGGTGTGCCGAACGTGCTGGTCGCCTCGTCCCAGATGTCGGACGATCTGGCCTATGAGCTCACGCGCGCGATGTTCGAAAATATCGAGGATCTGCAAGCGGTTCACCCGGCCGCCAACCAGACCACGGTCGACTTCACGCTGTCGGCCACGCCGATCCCGCTGCATCCCGGCGCGATCCGCTATTACGAAGAGACCGGCGCCGAAATCCCGGACGCGCTGCGCCCGTGAGACCGGCATGGCGAGGGGGGCTTTGCGCCCTTCTCCTGCTGGCCGCGCCGGTTGCCGCGGGCGAGCTTGTCGCCACCCGTGCCGACGGCACAGAGATCGCGCGCCTGCCCGTCCCCGAGGGGGCGGGCTGGTGTGTGCTGTGGAACCATTCGGTTCAGGGATTCGAGGTTGCCGACTGTTATGAGAACCGCGATGGCCAGATGGTCCTTGTGCGCGCGCATCTGCCCGATTTCGCCGCCGGGCTGGACCATGTGCCCGGTCGCGGGCGGCAGGTTTCGGACGGGCAGGGCGGATACTGGATTCTGGATATTGACGAGCCGGTCGCGGGCAATGCCTATGTGCTCAGACCCGGGCGCGGCCCGGTCGATCACCGCTTGCAGGTGGGCGCGACAACAATATCGCTGTCGGCACATGCGCCGCGCGACCGTGTTCGGATCGAATTGACAGGGAACGACGACTGATGGCCATGACCCCCGACGGGCTTCCCGAACCCGCGCCGCAACACTGGATCGCACTGCGGGCGATTGCCGTGATCGGCATCGCGCTGTCGCTGTTTCAACTTTACGCCGCGGGCGTTCAGCCCCTGGGCCTGTTCTTTCAGCGCCCGATCCATCTGGGGTTCATCCTGGTTCTGTGCTTTTTGATCTATCCGGTCTGGGGCCGGTCGCGGCCGCGGGGCGTTCTGGGCTGGATCATCGATATCGCGCTGATCGGGTGTGCCGTGCTGGTCGGGGCCTGGCTGCCCGTCAACATCGACACGATCGCCAACCAGATCTTTCCGCGTCAGGTCGATGTCATGGTCGGCATCGTCACCGTTCTTGTCGTGCTTGAGGCCGCGCGCCGCGCGGTGGGGCTGGGCATGACCATCATCGGGGCGGTGTTTCTGGCCTATGCCTTCGCTGGAAACCGGGGCGAATTGCCGTTCCTGGCCGACTGGATGCCCGGCATCCTGAACCATCGCGGTTATTCGCTGGATCGTGTCGCCAGCCAGATGATCCTGGGCGCCGAGGGGATCTTTGGCATCCCGCTGGGGGTTGCGGCGACTTTCATCTTTATCTTCGTGCTGTTCGGCGCCTTTCTTGAAGTGACCGGCGCGGGCAAGTTCTTTATCGACCTGGCCTATGCCGCAACCGGGCGCCAGCGCGGCGGCCCGGCCAAGGCGGCGGTGATCGCCTCGGCGGGAATGGGCTCGATCTCGGGCTCGGCGATTGCCAATGTGGTCACGACCGGGGCGTTCACCATCCCGCTGATGAAGCGGCTGGGCTATCGCCCGGCGCAGGCCGGCGGGATCGAGGCCGCGGCCTCGACCGGGGGGCAGATCATGCCGCCCCTGATGGGCGCCGGCGCCTTTCTGATGAGCGAGTTTACGCGCGTGCCCTATATCGAGATCGTTCTGGTCTCGATCTTTCCGGCCGTGCTGTATTTCGGTTCGGTGTATCTGCTGGTGCATATCGCGGCGGTGAAGCAGGGCATGACCGGCATGACGTCCGACGAACTGCCCAGTGTGCGCGGCGTTCTGGCCGACGGCTGGCATTTTCTGCTGCCGCTGGTGGCGCTGGTTGTGCTGCTGGTGATGGGGTTTTCGCCCATGCGGGTGGGCTTTTACGCCATCGTCGCGGTCGTGGCGGCGGCTGCGGCGCGCGCGCTGTGGTCCGCGTTGCGCGGCGGCACAAGCCTTGCAGGCCTGATCGCCCTGGGCAAACGCGGCATCCTGCTGACGCTTGAGGCGTTGGAACTGGGCGCGCGCAACGCGGTGGCGGTTTCGGTGGCCTGCGCGGTGGCCGGGATCATCGTCGGCGTGGTCGGCCTGACCGGGCTGGGGCTGAAATTCTCGGCCATGATGATCGCCTTTTCGGGCGGGAACCTTGTCCTTGCGCTGCTCCTGGTGGTCATCGCCAGCCTGATCCTGGGCATGGGGCTGCCGGTGACGGCGGCCTATATCGTGCTGATCATCCTTGTCGGCCCCGCCCTGACCGAGGAATTCGGCCTGCCGATCCTGATCGCGCATCTGGTGGTGTTCTGGTATTCGCAGGATTCCAACGTCACCCCGCCGGTGGCACTGGCCGGGTTCGCCGGCGCGGCCATCGCCGGGGCCAAGCCGATGGAAACCAGCGTGCAGGCGTGGAAATACGCCAAAGGGTTGTATCTGATCCCGCTGTTCATGGTGTTCAACGACGTGATCATTCTGGGCGGTCCGCTGCCGCTGGTGCTGTGGAACGGCGCCATCGCCATCGTCGCGCTGGTGGCCTTTGCCGCCGCGCTCGAAGGGTTCCTGTGGCGGAGTATGCCGCTGTGGCAACGCGTGCTGATCGTGCCCGGCGTTGTCGCGGTGTTCTGGCCCAATCTGGCGATTGAGGCGGCGGGAACGGCGCTTCTGGTTGTGTTGCTGGCGCTCAACTGGTGGGGCAGCCGCGACACCGCGCAGGGTGCGCGCCCGGCCTGAGCATCGGGCTTGCCTTAGCGCAGGCTGGGTGGCATTGCCGGTATGCGCTGATGATCCTGCACCGCCTGGTGCAGCGACTGCGCGATCCGCTCGGCCCGTTCGATGACATGCCGGGCGCCGGCGGGCGTGCAGACCTCGTCTGCGGTGGCGCGAAACAGCGCCAGCCAGCGGTCGAAATCGTCCCGCCCGACCGGCAGCCCGGCATGGGCGGGCACCGGCGCGCCGTGATAGCGACCGGTCATCAGCGCGACCGAGGACCAGAACGCGACCATCCGGTCAAGATGCGGTGCCCAGTTGGTGATCCGGGCCGCAAAGATCGGACCCAACCGCGCATCCGCGCGCACACGCTCATAGAATCGGTGCACCAGCCGGTGCAGGGTCGCCTCGTCCAGGCCGGTGTCGGCCATGATGCGGGCGGTCTGATCGGGGCGTCGCGAATGGGTCGCGCGCAGGCTGGGTTCGGGTGTCATTGTGTCGATCAGTAATTCAGCGTGTATTGCAGCAGCATCAGCGCGCCGCCCCCGGCATTGAGCGCCCAGCCAAAGGTCAGCACACGCGCGATCCAGCCCCAGGCCTCGCGGTCGATGCCCAGCGGGTCGCTGGCGATGTTGAAGGCGCTGCGCCAGATGCTGACCAGGATGAACCCGGTATAGAGCAGCGCCACACCCAAAAGCGCCACCAGCACACTGACGGGCAGGGCGCGTTGCAAGACAGTGGCCAGGATGAACGCGCCGCCCAGCGTGCTGAGGCCGACGCCATACACCCAATAGAGCTTCCACAAGGGGCCGTGACCGGCCCAATAGCCGCGGATTTCGTCCAGCAAGCCCGGCTGGGGGTGATCGTGGGTCATGGCATGGCTCCTGTTGCGCCATCGGGGCGCTTGCCAAGGCTATAGCGCTTGAAGTGGTATTGCAAATACTGTTTTAATGGCGCCGCAAGCAATCTGAGGGAGCGCGCATGCGTTTGACACGTTTCACCGATTACGGCTTGCGCATGCTGATGCGCATGGCGTCAAAGCCCGATCAGGCGTTCTCGACGGCGGAACTGGCGCAGGAATTCGGCCTGTCGCGCAACCATCTGACCAAGATCATGCAGCGACTGGCCCGCGCCGGCATCGTGACCACCCGTCGCGGCGGGGGCGGTGGCGCCATCCTGGCCCGTGAGCCGTCCGAGATCGGGTTGGGGGACGTGGTGCGCCTGCTGGAAGAGGGGCAGGCGCTGGTCGAATGTTTCGCGCCGGGCGCATCGTCATGCACGATCGACGGATGCTGCGGGCTCAAGGCGCGTCTGCGCGGGGCCGAGCGCGCCTTTCTCGCGCATCTCGACCGCTCGACGCTGGCCGACATCGCGCTTGCCCCGCCAGACCGCGACGCGGCCTGAGCGCGCATGGGCCCGACCTTTCCGGGACATCCAGCGCAGACCGCGGACCGCGGCCCCAACCCGTTTCGCCGCGCTGCTTTCGGCAGAATGCGGACAGCGCGGGAACGATCCGGCTAGAGGCGGGTCGGCGCGGATGCGACACCTTTGGGCACAAGCGGCGGAAAGCCGCATTGCGACCAGAGGGAGGGTCCACCATGCACAAGATCGCGATCATCGGATCGGGCATCACCGGATTGCTGGCCGGGATCGGGCTGCGCCAGCAGGGTCACGACGTGACGATCTATTCCGCGCTTGGCGCCGATGACTGGATGACCAAGGTGCCGCCGACCGGCACCGCCTGCCGTTTTGCCAGTTCGCTGGATCTTGAGCGCGAGCTGGGCGTCAACCACTGGGAAGACACGACGCCGATCAACGGCATTCACCTGACCTTCTGCCCCAAGCTGGGTCGCCAGTTGATCGATCTCAGCGGACGGTTCGAGCGCAAGTCGCTGGCCATCGACGTGCGCGTTCAATCGCACCGCTGGACCCATGATTTCGAAGCCCTTGGCGGCAAGGTGGTGATCGGCACTGTCGATATTCCCAAGCTTGAGGAGATCGCCGCCGGCGCCGATCTGACGCTGGTGGCCGCCGGCAAGGCCGAGATCGGGCAGTTGTTCGAGGTGGATACCGAACGCTCGGTCTATGACGCGCCGCAGCGCAACCTGGCGATGTTCGTCTTTCGCAATGTCGCGATGGACCGGAGCAAGGACGGAATTCCCTTCGTCCATGCGATCAAGTTCAATTTCTTTGCCACCGAGGGCGAGCAATTCTCGATCCCCTACTGGCACAAGGACGGCTTTCAATGCTGGAACGCCCTGTTCGAGGCCCGGCCCGGCCGCGCCTTTGACAAGTTTGACGACTGCGACACCGGCGAAAAGGTGCTGGCCCGCGTCAAGGAACTGTTCAAGCAATACATCCCGTGGGATTACGACTGGATCAAGACCGCCGAACTGGCCGACCCCAAGGGCTGGTTGCGCGGCAAGGTGCGCCCGGTCGTCAAGAAGCCGGTCGGCACGCTGCCTTCGGGCGCCAAGGTCATGGCGCTTGGCGACACCGCCAACACACTGGACCCGATCGGCGGGCAGGGGGCGAACAACTGCTATCGCCAGCTTCGCTATCTGCTCAAGGCGGTCGAGGCCAATACCGAGGGCGATTTCAGCGCCGACTGGATGAATGCGACCTTTGATGCCTATTTCGACGGGATCGGCAAGGCGACGAACGATTTCAACAACTTGCTGCTGGAAAAGATCACCCCGGCCGCGCAACGGCTGCTGATCGCGCAATACGGCAGCGACGGGGCCGAACAGGCGCGGACGTTGCAACAAAAGATCGCCAACGCGTTTTGCGACAATTTCGACGACCCCAATTCGCTGACCCCGCAACTGCTGCACGAAGAGGACGCCTTGCGCTATGTCAACGCCCTCAGCGGCGGCGCGGCGCGGTCGGTGGATCTGCGCAACAAGCTCAAGATTGCCAAGGGCCAGGTCCGGCAGGTGCTGGGCATGCCGCGCAGCGATCACCCCCTTGCGCGGATGTCCGCGTAACGCGGCGGTGGCGAATGGGAAGCGCCGCCGCCACCCCTCACCCCAGAAGCAGAAACGGCCCGGTGATCCGGGCCGTTTCATTGCGCGTGGCGGCGTTCTCGCTTATTCGGCCAGCTTGCTGACGGCGTCCACCATCCCCTCGGGGCCGATGGCCGTATAGCCGCCGTCCACGGCGATATCGGTGCCGGTGATGAAGCTTGCCGCGTCCGAGCACAGAAACAGCACCGCCTCGGCCACCTCTTCGGGGTTGCCCGTGCGCTCCATGATATGGAAGGGGCGCGCCACGGCATCGGCCTTTTCGCGTTTGTTGTCAGTTAGTTGAACCATGATGTTCGACCATGTCCAGCCCGGCGAGACGCTGTTGACGCGGATGTTGTGGGGGCGCAGCTGCATGGCGGCGTTCTTGGTGGCCTGCAACATCGCCGCCTTGGACGCCGAATAGGTCATGCGACCCGGCTGCGCGACCTTGCCCGCGATCGAGCCGAAATTGACGATCGCCCCGCCGCCGCGCTTGCCGATGGCCGGCGCGATCTTGTCGCAAAACACCATGGCCCCCACCAGATTGACGTTGAGCGCGGTCAACCAGTCGTCGCGCCCGGTCTGGATACCGTTATCCAGATAGGTGCAGGCCAGGTTGACCAGGTAATCGACCCCGCCGAAGGTTTGCGTGGCATGGGCGATGCAGGCGTCGATATCGGCATCGACCGTCACATCGGTGCGCAGGAACACCACGCCGTCGCCCAGATCGTCGGCGATGCGCTTGCCATCGGTCTCGTTGATGTCGGCCATGACCACCTTGGCCCCGGCCTTGGCGAATGCGCGGACCACCCCTTCGCCGATCAGCGTCGAAGCGCCGGTGACAATGGCGACCTTGCCGGAAAACTGTGCCATCTCTCTCCCTCCTGTTGTTGGTTCGCCCCGCAGTCTGCCGATCCTGGCGCGCGGCGTATAGCGCGCGCCGCAGGGGCGGGCCGCATTCGTGCAATGCGCGGACAGCGCGGCGCAGTTTTTGGACAGTGTGACGGGTGCCTGGCAGTGGGGCCAGATGTTTCGTTCTTGAAATACCGCATCGCTCGTGTATCGTTTGCGCGCAGGCAACGGTGCGGCGTCCGGTGGACGCGCATGATCCGACAAAGGGGACGGGAATGACCCTCGATGCCCAGCTCGACCCCCTGCAACTGACCCGGCAAAGCGGGCTGGTGTCACGCAATGTGCTGGTGGATGGCGGCGATCTGGACGAGGCGCGCGAGCGTGTCTCGCGCATCTTCGTCGAACATCGGCTATCGGCCCCGGCCGACCGGCAGCCGCGCCCGGTGACGGTCAGCCATTGTGGCTTTGATGCCGTGTCGCTGTGCTATTTCGATTATGGCCGCGAAGTGTTGATCTCGCCCGACCAGTTGAACGATTTTTATCTGATGGTGGTGCCGGTTGTCGGCCGTATCAGCGTGCAGTCCGGCGATACCGAGATCGGCATCGGTGTGGGGCAGGCCACGATCCTGCCCGCGTTGCGACGGTTTCGCACGCGCTGGTCGTCTGATGCGCGCCAGTTGATCCTGCGGATCGACCGGCGCAAGATGACCCGTCACCTGGCGCGGCATCTGGACAGCGATTGTGCGGCCGCGCCCGATTTTCACATGCAACTGGAATGGTCGGCCCCCCAGATGGCCCCGCTGCGCCATGCCGTCGGCGTGTTGGCCAGCCTGGCCGAGTCGCCGATGGCCACGGGCCACGCCCAGATCGCCGCCCCGGCCGAGGAGACGCTGCTGAACGCGCTGCTGTTTCGGCAGTATTCGGACCTGTCGGCGGCGCTGGCCGATGGCCGGCTGTCCACCGCCTGCCCGCGCAACGTGCGCCGGGCCGAGGAATACATCTGCGCCAACCTCGATCAGCCGATCACGATCGGCGATCTGGTCGCGGCGGCCGGCGGATCGCCGCGGGCGCTGTTCGAGGGGTTTCGCCGCTTTCGCGGTCTGGCGCCGATGCAGTTCGTGCGCCAGCAGCGCCTGTTGCGGGTGCGCCGGATGTTGATGGACGACGCCTCGGTGCAAAGCGTCAGCGCCGCCGCCCTGCAATGGGGGTTCCAGCATCTGGGGCGTTTTTCCGCCGACTATGCCACAGCTTTCGGTGAAACGCCGTCGCAGACCCTGAAACAGGCGCGCCGCCGCCGCAGCTGAACGCGCGCCGCCGCGCAGGGATCGGGGCGATGCGGGCGCAACCGCGCCGGATGTCCGTGGGCTGAGCGTCGGCTATCGACGGGCCGTTTCGGCCCGTTGCGCGGCGGCCACGAACTGCGGCGCCCTGCCGAACAGCAAGACGGCGATCGCCACCACGATCGACACGGCCTGCACCATGAAGACGTTCTCATAGGCGACATTCTCGTCGAACCCAGCCAGGGTCGTGGTCTGGAACACGATCTGCAGGCTCTCCATCCCCACTTCGGTGCCCAGCAGGATCAGGAAGGCCGGCGCCATGACGATCACGGCGTTCGTTCCCGCCGCCGCCAGAATCGCGCGCACCAGAACGGCGGTGCCGATGCCGACGCCACCGCTGAGAATGGCCTTGGAGGTGATGAGCAAAAGCGCATCGGTCGTGCGGCCGGGATAGGTCAGCATCAACGCGCTGCCGATGAACCCCAGCGTCAGGGCCAGCCACAAAAGCGGGTTTTGCGATTGCGGCCAGCGCAGCAGGATCGCCCCGGCGCCAAAGACACCCGCAATCTGCGCCATCGCGCCATAGGTTGCGCGGTCGGCGATAAAGCCGACGGAACACAGGTGCCGCACGAGATAGGCGGTGTCATAAAGGCCGGTGGACGAAATCTGCAACAGAAACAGCACGGCCATCAATGTGCCGACCCCGGCGGGCAGATCGACGGGGCCATTCGTCAGGCGCTGGCGAAAAACCACCATCGCCGCGCCCGCGACCAGCACCAGCGCCATCAGGGCATGGGTGGCCAGATGATCGATCCCCGCCAGCGAGACCGAGATCGTCGAGGCCTGGAACAACAGGATCAGCAGCACGAACACGGCCAATTGCCGCCACGGAACCTCGACCTGCCGGGGCTGTGGCTGGTCGGCGGGCTTGGCAAAGACGACCGGAACGAACAGCAGAAAGACGACTGGCAAGGCCGCAAGAACAAAAAAGAAATTGCCAACACCGATATCGAAGGCAACGTATTTCACCAGCTGCGGGGTTGCCAGCAGCGCGATGGGCTGTGCCGCTGTCCAGACCGTGGTCAGCGCGCTTTGGGCGCGGGCATCGGGTTCCTGACCGATGGCCAGTTGCGCCAGCGGCGCGAAAAAGGCCACCGCGAACCCGCCAAAGGCAAAGGCCGCGATCACCACCACCTCGCGCGTGATCAGCGACGGATTGACATGCATCGTGATGCCGACGGCGCCATAACACAGGACCGCAAGGATCGCGGCGTTGCGCGCAAGACGCATGGCGCCATGCGGGGTGATCAGAAACGGCGCCAGCGCCAGCGCCAGCAGCGACCCGCCCATGATCGATTCGATCAGCATGTCCGTGCGCTCGGCCGAGATGTTGAGGAAGCTCGCGAACTCGCCTTGCGAGACCAGCACCGTGCTCATCCCGATCGAGCGGATCCCGTTGCCCAGCAACACGAAGACCGCCAGGATAACGAACTCGATTGCCAGCAGCCGCTTCATGGGCGCGCGCTCCGCAGCGCGGTTTCGATATGTCCCGCCGCCCGGATGGCCAGGGCCGCGACGGTCAGCGACGGGGCGTTGACCGGGGCCGATACATGCGCGCTGGTGCCCAGGATATAGAGATTGCGGTGTTGATGCGCGACGAGGTCGGTATCGACGACCGAATGGCGCGGGTCCGTGCCCATCCGCGCGGTGCCGCCGATGATCGCGTTCGACAGATAGGGATCGTTGCTTTGCATGTCGTCAACGCCCAGCTCTTCAAAGATCCGGCGATTGATCGCCAATCCCTCGGCCAGACCGGAACGGGTGTAATCATCCATGCTGAACGTCACCTTGGGCTTGGGAATGCCGGCGCTATCGGTTTCATCGGCCAGTTCGACGCGGTTTTCAGGCCGGGCCAACACCTCGGCCGAGGAGTTGAGGCGCAGATGCCGCGACACGCGATCATTGATCGCCTGCGCCAGCGCCTGTCCGACAATTCCCTGGTCGATCAGGTCCTTGGCGAGGCTTGTGGCATCGGAATTGCCCGACCAGCCGCTGTTCATGAACGAGGTGCCGATGGCCGCGCGTTCCGCGCGAAACGCACCATCGCGCATCTCGACAAGGCCGGCGGTCTGTTGTGGGCCGCGATAGGGAAACACGGGGTCGGGCAGCAGCCCCCAACTGTCCTGGTTGGCCTGTGTCAGCAGGTATCGGCCCACGGCATCCGAGCCGTTGGCAACCCCGTCGGGCGCCCCCTCCTGCGCCGAGTTCAGCAACAGGCGCGGGTTCTCGATGGCGTGACAGCAGAGCGCAAAGATGGACCCCTCGACCCATTCGGTGCTGCCGTCGGGGCGGCGCAGCCGCACGCGGTTCACCAGGCCGTCGTCACCGATTTCGATAAAGGTGACAAGGGCTTCGGTGACAAAGCGCGCGTCGGCGTCCTCGGCCTTCATGGCATCGACCGAGGCGTCGTATTTCGCGCCGATCGGGCAGATCGGCACGCAGGTATTGTTGCCGCAACAGGCCGGGCGCGCGTCATGGATCACCGAGTTGCGCGCGTGCGAGAACGGGGCCGAGTGCAGGCCCATGCGCTCCAGCGCCGCGGTGACCTGCATGTCCATGTAGCTGCGCGGGATCGGTGGCATCTGGTACGGCACGCCGCCGCGCGGCGCGCCCCAGACGTGGTCGTCTTCACCGGCCACGCCCCAGCGTCTTTCGGCCTCTTCGTAATAGGGCAGCAACAGGTCATAGTCGATCGGCCAATCCTCGCCCACGCCGTAGGCGGATTTCATGCGAAAGTCGGCCGGGCGCAGACGGTCGGCAAAGCCGGTCCAGTGCCAGGTGGTGCCGCCGAACAGCCGCAGATAGGCGCCGATGAACGGGTCCGACCCGGCCTGGACATAGAAATCGTCATAGCCGCCATCCTCGGGATGGGGGGCATAGTCCATGCTGGGATAGGGCGCCTGCGGCCCCTTGACCGGGTTGGCGTAAAAGGTGGCAAGGTTATCGGCGCGGCTGCGGCGCGGCCCGGCCTCCAGCACCAGCACGTCGTGGCCGCGTTCCGCCAGGCTGCGGGCCAGATGGGCGCCGGCCACGCCCGAACCGACGATGACGATATCGGCCCTCATGTCGGTGCCCCCTCGGCGGTTGTCGCACCGGCGGGCGCGGATGCCCAATGTCCGAAGGCCGGGCCTTCGCACAGGCCGGGTGCGGTGGCAAAGCTCACCGCGCGCCAGGCCAGGCACCACGGGTAATACAGCGCACGTGTCTGGCCGTCGCGCGTGACCTCGCCGGTGTATAGCAGCCGCGCCAGAAAGCGCACCTGCGCGCGGGTGTCGTCATCGGCCTGGGCAAGCCCGGTCTCCAGCGGCGCCTGGCCCAGCGTGCGCACCAGCGCATTGGCGGCGCGCGCACCATAGACGGTTTCGAACTCATGCTGCGCGGCGGCGATCAATTGCGGCGCAATGCCGGGCAGGCCGCCGATCTGCTGCAGCAAGGCGGCAAAGCCGGTGCCCTGATCGGCCAGGCCCTGCGCAAGCACCGCACCGGGTAGGAACGGGATGGCAAGGCCACCCAGAAAACTGCGCCGGTCCAGGGTCATTCGCTGACCACCACCAGCCCGCGGGCCTCATCGGAATCGGGGTCGACATCGCGCATGGCCGTCAGCAGATCGTCAAGCGTCAACCAGACCGGCGGATACTTGTAGCGCGCGACATCCAGAATCAGGACGCGGTCGCTGTCCGCGTCATAGGCGGCCACCGGCGAGATATGCCCGCCGCCTGACTGGTTGATCGGCTGGCGCGAGTAGTTGACGACAAGGCGCTGATCGGGCGCGGCCAATGTATCCACGACGATCTGGCGCAATTCGTCGGTGTCAAACGTGTCGGCATGGCGATATTCGGCCGACACACCGAGATTGCGAAAGAACGTGGCCAGGTCCTCAAGCACGAGGCCCTCGTGCTCGACCATGGCATAGGGTTTCACCTCCTGGTTTTCGGGGGTGAAGACCATGTCCTGGGTCCACAGCCGCCATGGGTAGAGTTCGCGCGGGGCGGGACGCTCGACCTCGAGGCTGTTGAGCACGGTGGCAATGGTCGCCGGGCCGCAAAATGTCAGGATCTGCTCGGTCTCCAGATAGCTGGCCAGCGCGAAATAGTCGCTGCGTTCCTCGGATTCGAAGAAGAGGGCCTCGCCCGGCTCGTCGGTCAGGTAGATCAGCTCATCGGCTTGCGCGGGCGCAAGGCTCAGCGTCAGGCAGGTCAGCCCTGCCAGGATGGATCGCAGCATGGTCATTGTCCTCCGAACCAGTCGGCAAGGGCGTCGATGTCGTCCTCGCTCAGGGTTTTCACGATTTCCTGCATCACCAGCGCCTGCCCGCCGGTGCGCCGGCCGGTGCTGTAGGCCAAAAGCGCGCTGCGCAGATAGCGCGGCTGCTGACCGGCGATGATCGGAACGTCCTCAAGCGCGGGGCGTCCGCCGGTGCCGTGGCAGGACAGGCAGATCGAGGCGATCGCGGGCATCGCGTCCTCATCGGACCGGTCGTTGTCGTCGGGCGGTTGCTGGGCCTGCACGGCGGGCGCGGCCATGGCCAGCGCGCCGATAAGAATGGCCAGTCGGACGCAATCGCGCATCGCTCACTCCTGAATGTTGATGTTGATCATCATGCCCGTGTCTTCATGGGGCAGGATGTGGCAATGCATGACATAGCGGCCCGCGAAATCCAGAAAACGCGTCCTGAACTTGACCGAACCCGCCGCCGGTACGGGAACCGTGTCCATCCAGGGCTTGTCCGGCACGGGTTCGCCGTTCACCTCGATCAACTGGAACGGGTTGACGTGAATATGGATCGGATGGGGAAACGGGGTGGTGTTGACCAGCGTCCATTCCTCGACCTCGCCAAGGCGCGTGACCACGTCGTCGCGGCCCGGATCGAAAGGCTCGTCGTTGATCGTGAAGACGGTGTCGTGAAAATAGCCCTTGACCTCGGTCACGCCGAGCACGAACTG
Organism: Rhodobacteraceae bacterium HLUCCA12; assembly: GCA_001314715.1. Lineage (GTDB taxonomy): Bacteria > Pseudomonadota > Alphaproteobacteria > Rhodobacterales > Rhodobacteraceae > Pararhodobacter. The sequence continues at coordinate 279,334 of LJSV01000001.1, forward strand.
GCGATGACCCGTGATCTCGTCATCGGTGATATCGACCAGGATGTCGTTGTCGGGCAACGCCCCTTGCGGAATGTCGCGGCCGAACGGGGCGTCGGGCGCGACACGCGAGTCGTCCTCGGCGATGACGAAGATATCCGCCAGGATGATCTCGGGCAGCGCCTGAATGCCCTGGTCGAAGGCGGGCCGGCGCAAGGTATAATGCCCTGCCTCAAGCCCCTTGATCAGCAGATTGCTGCGGTTGCCCGGTGCAAGGTCGATGTGATCGGTCTGCCGCGCGGCGGGCAGCGGATTGCCGTCGCGCCCGATCTCGTGCAGCTCCAGCCCATCGGCGCGCAACGGCAGGAACTGCGCATCGCCCGCATGCAGCAGTCGCCAGTGCTGCACCTCGCCCTCGCGGATGTGAATGCGCGGGCGATACTGGCCGTTGATCAGAAAGTCGCGCTCGGCCGTCAGCGGCCAGATCGGCTCTTCATCCATCAGCAGGCCGTCGACACCGGGCACGGGGGCTTGCAACACCAGCACCCGTTCGACCATCGCGGCGATTTCCGGCACCGCGTCAAGCGCACCGCCGATGATCGCCATGCCCGCCGCGCCCGATGCGACCTGCGCCGACACCGACCCGTGGCGATGGGGATGATACCAGTAGTTGCCCGATGGATGATCCTGGGGCAGGCGAACGACATAGTTGAACCGTTGGCCCGGCTCGATCTCAAGATAGACGTTGTCACTGTTGCCGCGCGGGCTGACGTGAAAGCCATGGTAATGCATGTTCGTCGTGTTGAACCGGTTCGGCACGTTGACGGTCAGGTCGTCATCGTCGGGGTTCGGCGGCATACGATTTTCAAAGGCGACTTCCAGCGTATCGCCCGGTTGCAGCCGCAGCGTGGGCCCCGGCAGGCTGGCATTGAAGATGCGCAGGGGGGCAGGGCCGCCGGGAAGCCTTTTTTCGGTGACGGCCATGTAGAGATCGGCGTGCAGCCGGCCGTCCACCGAATGAAGTTCGGCCGGGTTGGGCAGATCGTCCGCCATCCCCAGCGGAGAGGCAGGCGCGCGGCTTTCGGCCGCCTGTGCGCCCAGCAGGTTCCAGCCAATGCCGACGGACATGGCGCCGGCGCCCAAAGCGGCGGTCTGTTTGAGAAGCTGGCGGCGAGATAGGCGAGACATGCGGCGATCCTTATCGAAAAATATGACCGAATTATGCCGCCCGTCATGTGCAGCGCGCACGATTCTCACGCAATCGAGAGCGCTGCGTGAGAATCGTCTATTGCGAATGTATGGTCTCCGATACACCAATAAGATGTAAACCGGCTCCGCAAAGAAAATTGGTCTTGCCGACATAATGGCCGCGACCTGCGCTTGCCGTCCGGGGCAGGTCAGGGGGCCGGGTGCGATGCGTCGGGTTCGATGGCATAGGTGCGCTGACTGATCGGCGTGGCCGCGATGGCGGCCTTGAGCCGTTCCAGGAACGAGGTTTCGGCCCGGTTCAGAACCGCTTTCGGGTTCGAGACCAGATGAACATCGATCGCCGGCGGGGCGTCATAGGGCGGCAGCCGCCAAAGCAGCCCGTCCTGCACGTCGCGGGCCACGACATGGATCGGCAATGGCCCGATCCCCAGCCCGGCGATCACCATGCGGCGCACCTCTTCCAGGTGGCTGGATGTACCGATGATCTTGTCGCTCAGTTCCAGTTCGGCGCGCAAAAGCGTGACCGAGCGCAGCGCGTCCTGCAGGCGGTCGGTTTCGAAACTGACGGCATCATGGCCCGCCAGGTCCGTCTGTTGCAGATCCGGCCGACCGAAAAGTGGATGCGGCGGGCCGCAGAAGAGGCCGAAGAATTCGCGATAGAGGCGCATGTATTCCAGCTTCGGATCGCGCCGATGCACCAGGCAAATCGCAAAGGACGCGGTGCGCGCGGCGACGCTGGCCAGCGCCTCGGCCGAGCCCAGAACTGAGATCGACAGGGTGGCGCGCGGATGCTGGGCGTGAAACCCGGCCAGAACCTGGTCGAAGACCGGGCAGACCACGTGGCTGGCCAGCGCGACCCTGACATGACCGGTCACCTCGTCGGTCATGTCGCGCATGAGCGTGGACACGCGATAGACCGCGCCATGGATCTCTAGCGCCTCGCGATAGAGCAACATCCCCGCCGGCGTCAGTTCGAACCGTCCGGGCGCGCGGTCGATCAGGCGCTTGCCGATCTGGTCTTCCAGCCGTTTCAGCGCCGTCGAAACCGACGGCTGCGTCAGGTGCAGACGCCGTGCGGCATCGCTGATCGATCGCGACTGCGCGATGACCACGAAGCTGCGCAACAGGTTCCAGTCAAGGTCGCGGGTCAGCCGGTCGGCGCTGTCGGGTTCGGCCATTGATGGTGCCTATAGTGGGAATTCCGATTATCTATTTGTTTTATGCCTGCCAGCTTTGCATGGTTTTGACAACCTGTTTGCCACGCCCTTGCCTGACGGAACGGTGCCGATGTCTGTTGAAGCCCGCGAAAAGCGGCAACCCTGGATCCTGTTGTCGCCCGCATTGGGGGCGGTGACCATGCTGCTGCTGGTCCCGCTGATCTTCATCGTCGTCTATTCGTTCTGGCTGCGCTCGGCCACGGGGCCGGATGTCGTCGGGTTTCACCTCGACAACTGGGAAAGCACGCTGACCGACCCGTTCTATCGCTTCATCCTGTTCAACACGTTGAAGATCGCGGCGATCACGACGGTGATCTGTGCGCTTCTGGGGTATCCGGCGGCCTATTTCATCACCCGTTCCAGCGGCAACAAGATGCTGTTGCTGCTGCTTTTGATGCTGCCGTTCTGGATCAGCTACATCATCCGCACGATGAGTTGGATCAACATTCTGGGCAGCTCCGGCGCGGTGAACACGTTTCTGATGTCGATCGGCCTGATCTCGTCGCCGATCCAGATGCTGTACAACGAAGTGACCGTGATCCTGGGCCTGGTTCACTTCCTGCTGCCGTTCATGGTGCTGAATATCTATGTCAGCCTCGACGGGATCGACACCAATCTGGAGGATGCCGCCACCTCGCTGGGGGCGACGCGCTGGCAGTCGTTCCTTCAGGTCACGCTGCCATTGTCGCTGCCAGGCCTGGCGGCGGGGGGCTTGCTGTGTTTCGTGCTGGGGGCGGGCACCTATATCACGCCGCTGGTGCTGGGCGGGCCGCAGGATGCGATGTTCGCCAATCTGGTGTTCGAGGCGATCATTACCCAGCTCAACTGGCCGCTGGGCTCGGCGCTGTCGATGGCGCTGTTGCTGGTGCTGGGGTCGCTGGTGGCGATCTACAACCGCTTTCTGGGCATGTCGCAACTGACAAAGGGGCTGGGCTGATGGGCTGGGCGGCGATCCGGACATATACGATCCTGGTGTATCTGTTCATGTTCCTGCCGGTGGCGGTCGTGGTGCTGCTGTCGTTCAACCAAAACCAGTTCGGCAGCTTTCCGATGACCGGCCTTTCGCTGCGTTGGTTCGAGGCGCTCTGGAACAACGAGGCGGTCATGCGCGCCTTTCGCACCTCGGTCGTGCTGGGGCTGCTGACGGCGCTGATCTCGACCACGCTGGGCGTTCTGGCGAGCCTGGCGCTGGTGCGATACAGCGTGCCGGGCAAGAACCTGATCACGACCATCCTGATCGCACCGATCCTGGTGCCCGAGGTGGTGCTGGCGGTGGCGCTACTGCTGTTTCTGAACTGGCTGGGCATCGGCAAGAGCTTTGCGCTGCTTCTGGCCGGGCACGTGATCTTCACGCTGCCCTTCGTGATCCTGGTGGTGCAGGCGCGTCTGGTTGGCATCCGCCGCGATGTCGAGGAGGCCGCGCTCAGCCTCGGGGCCTCGCCGGTGCAGACCTTCTTTTCGATCACGCTGCCCCTGTTGATGCCGGCCGTGGCGGCGGGCGGTCTGTTTGCCTTTACCATTTCCTTCGACGACATCACCGGCACGCTCTTCTGGAAGCCGGGCGGGGTCGAAACCGTGCCGACGCAGATCTTTTCGATGCTGCGCAACTCGATCAGCCCCGAGATCAATGCACTGGGCACGGTCATGATCGTCATGACCGTAGGCCTGCCGCTTCTGGGGGCCGCAATCGCCCGCAGCATGGCCCTCAAACGCGGCGCCTGAGAACCGCGATCCAACCAACCACCGAAAACCAGCAAGGAGACGATACCGATGGACAATACCAAACGCTATGAACGCCTGCTCGAACGCTATCGCAACGGCGATCTGGACCGCCGCCGCTTTCTGGGCCTGCTGGGCGCGGCCGGGCTTGCCTATGGTGTGCAGACCCCGTTCGCGCGCATGGCCCTGGCCCAGGAGGTGCAGCAGGTGCGCTTTGACGGCTGGGGCGGCGTCGTGTCCGAGGCGTTTCGCCGCTACGCCTTCGACCCCTATACCGAGGAGACCGGCATCACCGTGGTCGACGGCACCTTTTCCGGCGGCGACGAGTATCTGGCGCAGGTCCGGTCCAGCCAGGAAGGCGAATACAATATCGCCCATCTGTCGGGCGTGTTCGACTATGCCCGCTATGTGAACTTCGAACTGGATGTCGAACTCAACATCGACAACATCCCCAACATGTCGCTGGTGATGGATGCGCTGACCAACGCCTTCCGCTCGATCACGCCCGATCACCTGTCGGCGGTGCCCTATAACTACGGGACCACCGGTCTGGCCTATAACCGCGCGCATATCTCGGACGAGGAAATCCGTGAAAAGGGCGCGTCGATCCTGATCGACCCGGCCTATGAGGGCAAGATCGGCGGCTGGAGCGACTGGCGCACGCGCCTGTGGTATGCCGCGCTGCAAACCGATCAGAGCCCGAACGACATCCAGGATATGGATGCCGCATGGGACGCCATTCGCAGCCACCGCGATCTGGCGCTGAAATACTGGGGGTCGGGCGCCGAATTGATGAGCCTGCTGGCGGAAGAGGAAATCTATGTCACCGAAGGCTGGTCGGGGCGCATCGCCGCGCTGCAAGAGCAGGGGCACGACATCGGCTATTACGACCCGCCCAACAGCTTTGGCTGGCAGGAATGCCTGTTCGTGATCAAGGGCTCGCCGGTCGAAGCCTGCGAGGAACTCTTGAACTTCATGCTCGAGCCCGAGACCTCGATCGCGGTGGCCGAAGGGCAGAACTACCCGCCCGCGCTTGATGGCACCAAGGTCGATCTGGGTGACAAGATCCCGACCCTGCCGGCCTATGACCCGTCGGGCACGCTGGAGGCGTTGACCTTTGCCGATCCCGAATACTGGAACGGCAACGAGGCCGAATGGTCCGAGACCTTCTCGCGCGTGCAGCGCGGGTTCTGAGACCCGGTTCCCCGCGCCCTTTGCGGGCGCGGGGGGCAAGAACCATGTGACAAGGGGGCAGTGCCCGTGAGTTCCGTTCAACTGGACAATATCGTCAAGCGCTTCGGCGCGTTCACGGCAGTCGAAAAGACATCGCTGAGCATTCCCGAGGGCGCGTTCGTCACCCTTCTGGGGCCGTCCGGCTGCGGCAAGACGACGACTTTGCGGATGATCGCCGGGCTTCTGGACCCGACCGAGGGCGACATCATCATCGGCGGGCGCCGGGTGAATGACCTGCCCATCCACAAGCGCAACCTGGGTCTGGTGTTTCAGAACTATGCGTTGTTTCCCCACAAGACCGTGGCCGAGAACGTGGCATTCGGCCTGCGCTATCGCAACGTGCCGAAAGCCGACATCACCCGCCGGGTGCAGGATGCGCTGGATCTGGTGCAATTGCCCGATGTCGGCGCGCGCTATCCCAAAGCACTGTCGGGCGGCCAACAGCAGCGGATCGCGCTGGCGCGGGCGATCGTCATCGAACCGGACGTGTTGTTGCTGGACGAGCCCCTGTCGGCGCTTGACGCCAATCTGCGCGAGGATATGCGCGTCGAACTCAAGCGCATTCAGGCCCGGATCGGCGTGACCACCGTCTTCGTCACGCATGACCAGTCCGAGGCGCTGGCCATGTCCGACCAGATCGTGGTGATGAGCGATGGCCGTGTCGAACAGGTGGGCGCGCCGCAAGATGTCTACAACACCCCGGCCAGCGAATTCGTGGCACGGTTCCTGGGGGCGTCAAACATCCTGGGGGGCCAATGCGTGGCGCATGGCGCCGACGGGGCCACGTTGGAGGTGCCGGTCTTCGGCAAGATCGCCGTTCCCGCTGCAAAGGCCCCGCATCTGCAAGGGCAGGGGCCGGCCAAGCTGGTGATCCGGGCGGAAAAGCTATTCCTGCGCGACACCCCCCCGCAGGATGGCGCGATTACCGTGCCGGCCACGGTCGAGGCGGTGGATTACCAGGGCCAGTCGGCGCGCTATTTCTTGCGCGCGGGCGATACCGCGCTTCAGGCGATCAACATGATCGAGGGGCGCCCCTTCGACCAGGGCGCGCAGGTTCATCTGTCGATCCACCCGCATGATTGCGCTGCGCTGCCCGGATGATCGTGTGACCGGTCGCCATGCAAGACCCGAGAGCCTGCGCCGCAGGCACCGCGCGTGGCGGCAATGCCGCGCGCGACCGGACCTTGCGCCATCGCCAACGTTGCCCAGCACCACGGAACGGCCATGAAACTCGACACGCGCAGCCTGTATCTGAAGAAACGCTTTCCCCTGCGGATCTCGCGCGGCGAGATCACGGGCGGCGACAACCTGTTTGTTGCCGTGACCGAGGACGATCTGACGGGCTGGGGCGAAATGGCGCCCGGCGCCTCGGAAGGCGCGGCAACCGTCGAAGAGGGCGAGGCCCAGTTGCAGGGTTTCGCCGCGAATGGGCTGGGCGGGTCGATCCATGACATCTGGGATGCGGCACGCGCCGCCGGTGTCGGGGCCTGCGCGCTGGCGGCGCTGGACATGGCGCTGTGGGATCTGCGCGCCAAACAGGCGGGCATGCCGCTCTATCGCTTGCTGGGGCTGGCCCGGCGCGGTGTCGCCTCCTCGCTGACCGTCGGGATCAACCCGCCCGAGGTGGTGCGCGAGCGTGTGCCCCTGCTGCTGGCGGCCGGGGCGCGCGCCCTCAAGATCAAGCTGGGCAGCCCCGAGGGGATCGAGGCCGATCAGGCCATGTTCGCCGCCGTGCACGAGGCCGCGGCGGGCAGCGGGGCGGCGCTGCGCGTCGATGCCAACGGCGGCTGGTCGTTGCCCCAGGCGCGCCGGATGCTGGCATGGCTGGCCGCGCGTGGGGTCGAATATGTCGAACAGCCGCTGGTTCATGGCGCCGAGGACCAGTTGCCCGCCTTGTTCAGGGACCGTCCGTTGCCGATCTTCGTCGATGAATCGTGCCGTTTTTCCAGTGACATACCGGGCTTTGCCGATTGCGTCGATGGCGTGAACCTGAAGCTGATGAAATGCGGCGGCATCACCGAGGCCCTGCGCATCGTGGCCACGGCCCGCGCCTTCGGGCTGAAAACCATGATCGGCTGTATGGGCGAAAGCTCGATCGCCATTGCCGCCGGGGCCTCGCTTGCGGCGCTGTTCGATCACATCGATCTCGATTCCCATCTCAATCTCGATCCCGACCCGGCCGAGGGTGCGCCATTCGCCAACGGCGTGACCCTGCCTGCCGACCGGCCCGGCCACGGAGGAGCCTTGCGCCATGCTTGACCCGACCCTGCCCATCGCCCTCTATGCCGAGGCCACGTTCGGCACGCTGAACGCCAAGATGTCCGAGGGCATCCTGCGCTATGGCAAGAACCCGGTTGCCGCCGTGATCGACAGCACGCAGACGGGAAACCGCGTGCGCGATGTCAGCACCATTGCCAGCGACATTCCGGTCGTCGCCACTTTGGACGAGGCGCGCGCGCTGGGGGCGCGGGTGCTGGTCCTTGGCACCGCGCCATCGGGCGGGCGGGTGCCCGCGGAATGGATGAGCGTTTTGCGCGCGGCTGTCGCGGGGGGCATGTCGATCGTCAATGGCATGCATGACCGGCTTGAACCCGTGCTGGGCCACGACCTGATGCCGGGCCAGTGGATCTGGGATCTGCGCGTGCCACAGGGCGAGGCGCCACCGATTGCCAAGGCGCGCGCGGCAGACCTCAGCAACCGTCGGGTGCTGATGGTCGGCACCGACATGGCCATCGGCAAGATGACCGCGGGGCTGGAACTGACGCAAAGCCTGCAACAGGGCGGTCACGATGCGGCGTTTCTGGCCACCGGCCAGACCGGCATTGCGATCACCGGGCGCGGCATCCCGCTGGATGCAATCCGCGTCGATCATGCCGCCGGCGCGGTGGAACGCATGGTGCTGGACGCGGCGGCGCATTCCATCGTCGTGGTCGAGGGGCAGGGATCGCTGCTGCATCCGGGCAGCACCGCCACGCTGCCCCTGATGCGGGGCAGTTGCTGCACCCATATGGTGCTGTGCCACCGCGCCGGGATGGACACGCTGGACGAGCTGACGCGCGTGCGCATCCCGCCCCTGCGCGAGGTGATCGCGCTCAATGAGATGGTGGCCGCGGCCGCCGGGGCGCTGACCCCGGCCAAGGTCGCCGCCGTGGCGCTGAACACCGCGCGTCTGTCACCCGACGCGGCCGAACGCGCGGTGCGACAGGTCGAGGACGAGACCGGCCTGCCGGCCGCCGATCCGGTGCGATCGGGCGCCGCGCGGCTGGCCGAGGCGGTTCTGGCTGCGCCTTGACCAGTGCCGCGCGTGCTGCCTGTCAGCGCCCGCGGAAGTGTTTGGACAGCTTCAGCCCCTGGCCCTGGTAATTCGACGCGATGCCCGCGCCGTAAAGCGTCTCGGGCCGTTCGGTCATGCGCTCATAGACCAGCCGGCCGACGATCTGGCCATGCTCCAGCGCAAAGGGGGCTTCGTGGCAACGCACTTCCAGAACCCCGCGTGCCCCCGCGCCGCCCGCCGCGTCATGGCCGAAACCGGGATCGAAGAACCCCGCGTAATGCACGCGGAACTCGCCCACCATGGCCAGATAGGGCGCCATTTCAGCGGCATAGGCGGGCGGGATATGCACCGCCTCGCGGCTGACCAGGATATAGAACGCGCCCGGATCCAGGATCAGCCGGCCATCGCCGCTGCGCAACTCGTCCCAGAAATCGGCGGGGTCATAGGCGCCGATCCGGTCGAGGTCGATCACCCCGGTATGCGGGCGGGCGCGGTATCCGACCAGCGCGCCGGGCTCGGGCCGCAGATCGACCGAAAAACCCAGGCCTTGCGAGATATGCGCATCCCCCGTGACCAGCCCTTCGCTTGCATGCAGCGCGGCCAGTTCCGCATCGTCCAGCACCGATTGCCCGATGCGAAACCGGATCTGGTTGAGCCGCATGCCCGGACGCACCAGCACCGAGAACGAGCGCGGGCAGATCTCGGCATAAAGCGGGCCGGTATAGCCGGGCGCGACGCGGTCGAATTCGACGCCTTCGTCGGTGATCACCCGTGTCAGCAGGTCCAGCCGGCCGGTCGAGCTTTTGGCATTGGCGACGGCATGAACCGGCGCGGGCAGGGCAAGGCGTTCCATCAGCGGCACCAGATAAACACAGCCCTTTTCCAGCACCGCACCTTCGCGCAGGTCCATGCGATGCATCTCGAATTCGGGCAGGCGATCAGCGACGCGGCGGCCCTTGCCCGCCAGAAAGGACGCGCGCATGCGCCAGGCGGTGGTGCCCAGCCGCAGGTCCAGGCTGGCGGGCTGCAACTGCGCGTCCAGCAGGTCGTCATCGGCGGCAATCGCGCCGTCAGCGATCATCGCGCGCAGGGTCTGCATCGGCAGCACGCCTTTTTCGGACCGATCGTCAATGCCTTGCGCCATGGCCTTGCGCCTCCTTTGCAAAAGCCAACGGCCCGCGGCAGGGGGTCTGCCACGGGCCGGTGATGATGGTCGGGCTGGCGAGATTCGAACTCACGACCTTCCGTCCCCCAGACGGACGCGCTAACCAGACTGCGCCACAGCCCGACGAGGGGCTTTTGACAAGTTTTCGCGGCGGGAGCAAGCGGCAATTCGGCCCGCACTCGGGGAAAATGCGTGGCACCGGCCGACCCACCTACGCTTACCAGCGCCCCGCGCCCGAGGCGTCGGACATCCGGTCCAGCAACGTGTCGATGCGCCGGGCCAGCAGCGCGGCCTTGTCGTGATGGGCGCGCAGGCTGTCGCGCGGGGCATGGCGCAGGCGTTGGGCCAGGCGTTCGGGCTGGGGGAATGGGTCGGAAACGGGTGGCCCGTCGCCCACAGGCTGCACCGGCTCCGCCTCGGGCAAGTCAGGCGTCGCAGGTTGTGCGGCCGGGGCGGCCGGGGCCTGGGGTCTGAGATCCTCGTCGGGCGTTGCGGGGGGCGCAGCGTCATCGACGGCGGGTTCGTTCGACTGGGCGTCGGGGAATGGCGCGGTCGCATCCGCCTCGTCGTTCGGTTTTTCGGGCGTCGCAGTATCGCCGGACACAGGGTCCGGCACCTCGACGGCCGGGGGCGCGGGTGACTCGGGCGCCTTGGCCACGGGTGCGCGTGGCTCAGTCGGCGCCGGATCGGCAGGCGTTGGGCGCGCCGGCGGAGCCTCGCCGGGCAGGGGCAGCGGCGGTGGCGGGCGATCGGTGTCGGCGCGGCGCGGCGCGGGCGCCTCGCTCGGGCGGGAAGGGCGCGGCGGCTGGGGCGGTTCCGGCGTGCGCGCGTCTTCGGGGGGTGTCGTGGCCTCGCCGTCGATGCTTTCGCCGGCAACGACATCCGGCGCAATCGACGCGACATGGCGAACACCTTGTTCCTGAAGCACTTTCTGAACGCCGCGAATGGTCATGCCCTGATCTTGCAGCAGCATGCGGATGCCGGCCAGCAGCGCCACGTCGTCGGGCCGGTAATAGCGGCGCCCGCCCGCGCGCTTGACCGGGCGGATCTGGTAGAACTTGCTTTCCCAGAATCGCAGAACATGCGCGGGCGTTTCCAGCAGCTCGGAAACTTCGCTGATGGTCCGAAAGGCTTCGGGCGCCTTTTTCATGCGTTACCTCTTGGTGCCGCCCAGGTTCCCCTGCGAGACCCGTTCCTTCATGATGTGCGAGGGGCGAAACGACAGCACGCGGCGCGGGCTGATCGGCACTTCCTCGCCGGTCTTGGGGTTGCGGCCGACGCGCGCGGCCTTGGACCGGACCGAGAAGGTCCCGAAGGACGAGATCTTGACCTGTTCGCCGCGCACCAGCGCATCCGACATGTGCTGGATCACCGATTCCACCAACTGGGCGGATTCGTTGCGCGACAGCCCCACCTCGCGGAATACGGCCTCGCTCAAATCCATTCGAGTCAGGGTCTTTTCGGACATGATCGTTCCCCCTTGCCGCATGTCGCCAGTGCGCAAGGATGCGGCAAGGAATTTTCCGAGTCAATATCAGGCACTTGTGGCGCACTCTTTGCACAACGCGCGCAGGGTGGCCGGACCGGGTTTGTCGCGCGTTACCAGCGCAGGACCACCGCGCCCCAGGCCAGGCCGCCACCGATGGCTTCGGTGACGACGATGTCGCCCGGCTTGATCTTGCCCTCGGCCACACCGACCGACAACGCCAGCGGGATCGACGCGGCCGAGGTGTTGCCGTGATCGGCCACCGTGACGATCACCTTGTCCATGGTCAGGCCCAGCTTTTGCGCGGTGCCGCGAATGATGCGCAGATTGGCCTGATGCGGCACGATCCAGTCAACCGCGTCAGCCTCAAGCCCGGCTTTCTGTAGCGCCGCGTCAGCCGTTTTTGCCAGCTTTTCAATGGCATGGCGGAACACTTCCTTGCCCAGCATCCGCAGGTGCCCGGCCGTTCCGGTGGACGACACGCCCCCGTCGACGAACAGCACGTCCTTGTGCCGCCCGTCGGAATGGAGGTCGATCGACAGGATGCCGCGATCTTGCGATGTGCCCGATCCGGGCTGCGCCTCAAGGATCACCGCGCCCGCCCCGTCGCCGAAGAGGACACAGGTCGAACGGTCGGTCCAGTCCATGATGCGGCTGAAGGTTTCGGCGCCGATCACCATCACCCGCCGGGCGGTGCCGGCGACGATCAGCGCATTGGCATTGGCCAGCCCATAGACGAAACCGGCGCAGACGGCCTGCACGTCAAAGGCAAAACCGCCGGTCATGCCAAGCTGGGCCTGGACCATCGTGGCGACCGAGGGAAAGGTCAGATCGGGGGTCGAGGTGGCGACGATGATCGCATCCAGCGACTCGACGGGGATGCCGGCATTGGCCAGCGCGGCGCGCGCGGCATGGGTGGCAAGATGCGAGGTGTGCTCGTCCTCGGCCGCGAAATGGCGCCGCTCGATCCCCGAGCGCGAAACGATCCACTCGTCAGAGGTATCCAGCGTGGCGGCGAATTCCGCGTTGGGAACCACGCGCGCGGGCAGATAATGGCCGGTACCGATCACCACGGCGCGGGTCACCGCATTCTGGGTCATTCCGAATCTCCTTCCGGCTTCGAGTCCTGCGCCGTTCGGGCCGCAATCACAAGCCTTTCCGCCATCCGGCCGCGATAGCCCGATTGCGCCAGCTTGGCCGCCAGCCCGATCGCCGCCGCCACGCCGGTTTCATCGGCCGATCCGTGCGACTTGACAACCGTTCCGTTCAGACCCAGGAACACGCCGCCATTGACGCGCCGCGGATCGACGCGAAGGCGCAACCGGGTCAGTGCGCCCCGTGCCAGAATGGCGCCCAACATCGACACGAGGCCGGCGCGCAACGACTCGCGCAGAAGTTCGGAAATCAGCCGCGAGGTGCCTTCGGCGGTCTTGATGGCGACATTGCCGGTAAAACCGTCGGTGACGATCACATCGACCCGGTCCGAGGGGATGTCGCTGCCCTCGACGAAGCCGACATAGTCATAGCGCCCGGTGTCCTGGGAACGGCCGATCAGCTCGTGCGCCTGCTTGATCTCGGCGCGGCCCTTGTGTTCTTCGGTGCCGACATTGAGCAGGCCGACACGCGGGCGCGCCGCGTTGAACCCGTTGCGGAAATAGGTGGCCCCCATGATCGCATAGGCCAGCAGATCCTGTGCATCGGCCTTCACGTCGGCCCCGACATCCAGCATGGTGCTGAACGGGTGCCGCCCGCGCGAGGGCCACAGGCAGGCGATGGCCGGGCGTGTCACCCCCTCCATCCGGCGCAGTTGCAGCATCGACACCGCCATCAGCGCGCCGGTGTTGCCGCACGACACCGCCGCCTGGGCCGTGCCCTGCCGCAGCGCGTCGATCGTGGCCCACATCGAGGTGTCCTTGCCATGCCGCATGACGTGGCTGGGCTTGTCGGACATCGAGACGACGCCATCGGCATGGTTGACGCTCAGCCGCCCCGCCAGCGCGGGCTGGCGGGCCACCAGGGGTTCAAGCGCCGCCTTGTCGCCATGCAGGATGATCGTCAGGTCGGGATTGTCGCGCAGCGCCAGCGCGCAACCGGCGATCACCACCGCGGGGCCGAGATCGCCCCCCATCGCATCGACGGAAATCTGCACCGGCCCCGCTTCGGGGCCTGCCCCGGGGCCTCCGGCGTGGGTGGGATGATCCTGATCGGATACCATCGAAACCGCGCCGGATGCGGGCGTCAGGCCGCGTCGTCGTCCAGATCGACGTCGGCTGCCTGCGCGACAACTTCGCGGCTGTCATAATGTCCACATGCGGGGCAGACATGATGCGGGCGTTTCAGTTCGCCACAGCTGGGGCATTCGTTCGGATTCGCGGCAACCAGCGCGTCATGGGCGCGGCGCATGTTGCGGCGAGAGCGGGTTACGCGGTTCTGTTGAACGGCCATGGGTCAACCTCTGGTGTCTTGGTCTGGGGCGCTGTGCGGGGCGACCCGTCGTTGTGGAAATCCGGTGCAGGAACCCGAGCCCTTACACCGCCTCGGCGGCGTGTCCAAGCCCTGACCTGCATGAGGCGCGGAAAATACGGACTTTTCGCACGGGTGCAAGGGAAATGTTCGCCCGCCCGGCAGGGCGTTCTCAGCCGTTCCCGCCGCACGTGCCGTCGGTGTCGGGATCGGTCGGGCCGCCGTTGCTTGGATCGGATGGCTTCAGTTTCGCAAGCACGGCAAACGGATTCGGGCGTTCGGGGGCATCGCTTGCGGCGCCGGGTGGGGGGAAGTCCGCCTGTCCCAGTTCCGCGTCAGGGGCGCGGGGATAGTCGGGCAGCGCGATCGCCAGCGCCTCGATCATGACCGCGCCGGGGTCGATGGCCGTGCCCAGCGGCTCGATCGTGTCGTCCTCGGGCATCTCGACCTCGGCGCCCTCGGGTTCCGGCATCCGCTTGAGGAAGCGGCGCAGCACATCGGTGTCGATGCGCGTCGTCACCGGGTCGGCGGTAATCACGCAGGGTTGAACCACGGTTGCGCCCAACCGCCCCTCCAGCCGCCAGTCGCGCCGCCCCTCGGCCGTGATCGTGCCGCGGAAATCCAGCTTGCGCAGCCCCGTCAGCCCCAGATCGCGGGCGATTTCGGCGCGCGCCGCGGCGTCGGGACGCAGGTGAAAGGGCTGGGCGCGCCGCGTCGGCAGGTCCGCGACCCGGAACGGCAGGGTGCGGGCGGTGGCGGGCGTGTCGGGGCTTCTGTCGGTCATGGCGGCCTTCGGTTGCACGTGATCCCGCATCCTTTCTTGAACAGCGGGCCGTCCTTCTGTAATCCATGACGGGTGTGCGGGGCCAGCCCCCGGGCGCAAAACGGGAAACGGGTTGGCGCCGACCGGGCCTCGGTCAGGCGGATCGACAGCTCGAAATGCAGGAAAACGAGGCGGGCATGACATCGAATGCGGTCGGAACGGTCACGGTGCTGTGGCGGACGGTGGTTGCGGCGCTGGTGCTGGGGCTGATCGCCGCAGCCTGTTCGCCGATCATGCGCTATCACGGATACGCCCCCAGCGATGATCAGCTTGCCGAGATCGAGGTTGGCCAGGACGACCGCGAAAGCGTTGCCGATACGATCGGCATGCCGGGCATGGGCGGCGTGATGGAGGGGTCGGGCTGGTATTACGTCCAGTCGGACTGGCGCCACACGGGCCTGCGCGCGCCGGTCGAGGTCGATCGCCAGGTCGTGGCGATCACCTTCGATTCGAACGATGTCGTTACCAATATCGAACGATTCGGCCTGGAAGACGGCCAGATTGTCGCGCTGTCGCGCCGCGTCACCGATACCGGGCCGCGTGGCATGACCGTGCTGCAATCGATCTTCGGGGTGCTGGGTCAGTTCTCGCCACGGCTGCTGACGGGCGGTTGATGCCCGGCTCGGCCGCGACAATGGCAAACGGGGGCGCGGGCCCCCGTTTTTCATGCGGCGCGAACGGCCCGGCCGTCAGCCCCCGGCCGTCAGCCGGCGTCCGGATCGGGCTCGAACTCCAGGGCCACGCCGTTGATGCAATAGCGCAGGCCCGTGGGCTCGGGCCCGTCGGGAAAGACATGGCCCAGATGCGCCTCGCAGCGGGCGCAATGCACCTCGGTGCGGCGCATGAACAGGCTGTTGTCGGTGCGCGTGGCGATCGGCGCATCCTCGCGAGGGGCCCAGAACGAGGGCCAGCCCGACCCCGAATCGAACTTGCGGGCCTGGTCGAACAGCGGAGCGCCGCAGCACACGCAGCGAAAGACGCCGGGATCCTTGGGGAAATCGTCATGGGTAAAGGCGCGCTCGGTCGCGTGCTCGCGCGTCACCTTGTAGGCAAGCGGCGTCAACTGGGCCTGCCATTCCGCCTCGGATTTGGTTATCTTGTCGCTCATGTCGTCACTCTCTTTCGCGCTGTGGTGCGGCATGCCTGAAAGCTAGGGATTGTCGAGCCCATGTCCAGCCCTTCCGACCGTCAGGAAACCCCGGATTTCGGCCCGCCCCTCCGGCAGCGTGGGTTGGTGGTGCGTGCAGCCGCGCCAAACGAGGTGCCGGCGCTGATCGCGATGCGCGCGCGCGCGTTTCGGGGCGGCGGCACGGATGAGGATGCCTTCGATGCGCGCTGCCTGCATCTGTGGGTGGGCGAGGACGGGGCCGTGCCGGCCACGCCGCTGGCCACAGCGCGGATGCAGTTGCACCGGGCGGGCGAGGTCGCGCAGGGCTATACCGCGCGCTATTTCGACCTCACGCCGCTGGCCGCGGCGCCCGGCCCGGCGCTGGAGCTGGGCCGGCTTTGCACCCGCCCCGGTCCCGCGGCACCCCTGGCGCTGCGCATGATCTGGGCCGGGGTCGCGCGCATGGTCGAGCGCACGGGCGCGGCCCGGCTGATCGGATGCAGCTCGTTTCCGGGAACCGATCCGGCCGACCACGCAACGGTGCTGGCGCATCTGGCCGCCCATCACCGCGGGCCGGACGGGCGGCGCCCGCAGGCCCGGCCCGATGTCGAACATCGCCCGCTCACCGCCTGGGCGGAACAGGCCGGACCCGAGACGGTGACGCCCGCGCAACTGCCGACGCTGCTGCGCAGCTACCTGTCGCTGGGCGGCTGGCTGGGCGCCGATCTGGTGATCGACCGGGATCTGGGGACCTGCGTGGCCTTCACCTGCGTCGAGATCGCCACCATGCCGCCGCGCCGCCGCCGGGTGCTGACGGCATTGGCCGGGTAGGGGGGCGTTGCCCCCCTCTGGCCTGCGGCCATTCACCCCCCAGCGTATTTTCGGCAAGATGAAGGCGGCCGGAGCCTGTTTTCGCGTCGATCCGGGCAAAACCTGGCGCGGAAACGCGCAGAACCGCCATGTCTTTCGCGCATGGCGGGATTGCCGTGGCAGCGGTGGCCGGGTCAGCATCCATGACCTATTGTTCCGGGCATGGGAGGGAAGCTCGAACCGAAGGGGTTTTCCGATGGCCTACATTTCCAGAACCGACCTGAGCGCGGATATCAGGGCACAGATCGACCGGCTATTCGCCGGGATCGGACAGGGATTCAATGCCTATCTCGAGGCGCGCTCGCGGGCCGGCGAGATCGACTATCTGAACGGGCTGAGCGATGCCGAACTGGCAAAGCGCGGCATCACCCGTGACCGCATCGCCTATCACGTCTTTCGCGATCGTTTCGGCAGCTGACGCTTGCCGCGCCGCGCGGGCATTGCCCAGCGGCGCGGCGCATGGTCTATTGCCCCTGCGCAGCAAAGAGGCCGGACCATGCCGCATTTTACCGCCGACGACGGCGCGTCGATCCATTACACCGACGAGGGGCATGGAATTGCCCTTTTGTGCCTTGCCGGCCTGACCCGCAACGGCACCGATTTCGACTATCTGGCCCCCCATCTGCCGCCGCTGCGGCTGATCCGGATGGATTATCGCGGGCGCGGCCAGTCGGACTGGACCGGGGCGGAAACCTATACCGTGCCGCAGGAAGCCGCCGACGTGCTGGCGCTGCTGGATCATCTGGGGCTGGAAAGCGCGGCGATCCTGGGCACGTCGCGCGGCGGCATTGTCGCGCTTTACCTGTCGGCGACCGCGCCTGACCGGGTGCGCGGCGTGATCCTCAATGATGTCGGCCCGGTGCTGGACCCCTTGGGGCTTGAACGTATCGCCGAATACATCGGCCGCCGCCCGGCCGCGCGCAGCCATGCCGCGGCGGCCGTGGCCCTGGAACATGCCGCCGAAGGCTTTGCCGATGTCGCGCCCAGCCGCTGGATGGAGGAGGCGCGCAAGCATTTCATCGCCACCGACCAGGGGCTGGACATCAATTACGACCCGGCGCTGCGCAAGGCCTTCATGGAAAGTCTGCAGGGTCAGACGGCCGATCTGTGGCCGCTGTTCGATGCCGCCTGCACCAAGCCGCTGGCGCTGATACGCGGTGCCAATTCCGATCTGCTGACCCAGGCCACCGCCGACGAGATGGCCAGCCGCTGCCCCGCGATGATCCACGAGGACGTGCCCGATCGCGGCCATGTCCCGTTTCTGGACGAACCCGAATCACTGAGCGCGATCAATCGCTTCCTGGGGCTTTTGCTGTGACCGACATCACCATGATCGAGGCCGCGGCGGCGCGGCTGGACGGGCATGCGCGGCGCACGCCGATGCTGTCGTCACCGCTTCTGGACGACCTGGCCGGGCGCCGCGTTCTGGTCAAGGCCGAATGTCTGCAACATACCGGATCGTTCAAGTTCCGCGGCGCCTGGAACGCGATCACCGCGCTGCGCCCGCAGGGTGTGGTGGCGTTTTCGTCGGGCAATCATGCGCAGGGTGTGGCCTGGGCCGCCCGGCTGACGGGGATCCCGGCGGTGATCGTCATGCCCGCCGACGCGCCGCGCGTGAAGATCGACAATACCCGCGCGCTGGGGGCCGAGGTGGTGCTGTACGATCGCGCCGGCGAGGATCGCGACGCCATCGGTGCGCGGCTGGCCCGCGCGCGCGGCCTGACCCTGATCAAGCCTTTCGACATGGCCGAGGTGATCGCCGGGCAGGGCACCTGCGGGCTGGAGATCGCCGAGCAGGCGGCCCAGGCGGGCGTCACGGCGGCGGATGTGCTGGTCTGTTGCGGCGGCGGGGGGCTGACCTCGGGCATTGCGCTGGCGCTGGAGGCGCGGGCGCCCGGCCTGCGGGTGCGCCCGGCCGAGCCCGAAGGGTTCGATGACGTGGCCCGGTCGCTGGCGGCGGGCGCGCTTCAGAGCAATGCACGCCTGTCGGGGTCGATCTGCGATGCGATCGTCACGCCGCAGGCCGGGGCGCTGACCTGGCCGATCATCGCCCGGCTGTGCGGACCGGGCGCGGTCGTGAGCGAGGACCAGGCCCTCAAGGCCATGGCATTGGCGCATGACCGGCTCAAGATCGTGCTGGAGCCCGGCGGGGCGGTGGCGCTGGCGGCCGCGCTGTTCCTGCCGCAGCCGGGCGATGCGGTGATCACGGTGGCGACCGGCGGCAATGTCGATCGCGCGATGATGGCGCGCGCGCTGTCGGCGTAAGCGCGTGGCGGCGCGCGGCGTTCCCGATCTGTCGGCACTGGCCGTTCCCGGCGCCCGCCTGACGGTGCGCGCGACGCCGCGCGCGCGTCGCAACACGGTCGAGGCAGGCATGCCGATCCGCATTCATGTCACCGATCCGCCGGCCGAGGGGCGCGCCAATGCGGCCGTGTGCGCACTGCTGGCGCAAGCCTTGGGGGTTGCGCCGACGCGGTTGCGGCTTGTGCGCGGGGCCGGGTCGCGCGACAAGCTGTTTCAGCTGGACGCATCGTCGGAATCGGGCGCGGGCCGCAACCGATAGATCCCCTCGGGCAGGTTGAGCGCGGCGCGCAGCTCGCGCAGCTGGGTCATCGAGAAGGTGATCTTCATCACCCGGTCGGACTGCGGGTCATACTGTTCCAGCGTCACGCAATCCTCGAAGGCCGCGATCGTCACATCCTCGCACAGATGCGTCGCGCCCTCGTCGACCAGGGTGATCACCGTCGCGTCGAATTCATGTTCGATGGTAAACATGCCGCCAGCCTACGCCGTGGCATGATTTATGCAAGGGCCGCGCGCTCAGCGTCCGCGCACGGCATACCATTCGCGCAAGGCGTCCAGACGCTCTTCGCTCCAGCCCGGCGGATCGGTCAGGGCATGCCAGCCGTCGATGAAATCGCGCGCGGCATAGGCATGGCCGACACCGATGGGGGTGCGAAAACCGGCCACCAGATCGGCGAAAAGCTGAAGAAAGGTCACGATCGGCACCCAGCGAAAGGCCGGCGAGACATCGGGCGCGCGCGGGCTCAGCCATTCGGGGCGGCGATACAGGCTTTCGGGGTCGAAGAATGTGACTGCGTCGGACGGGTGTTGCAGATACAGCAGGCGCACCGGCCCCCAGGGATGGTAGCCGTGATCGGGGATGCCTTGCTGGGTGGCGAAGCGCACCAGATTGCCCGAGCCCACCACCGGGCGCCAGGCCGGGCTGGTCGGGGTGCGCCGCGCGGTAAAGGCCTGCCACAGCGGGTTGGTGAAGGTCGGCCCGATCCAGAACGCGCCGTCGAACGGGGTGCCGAGGATGCCCCAGACCTCGAACGACAGTTCGGAATTGCGCGAGCCCAGACTGAGCCCGTTCAGATACAGCCGGGGGCGCGAATCGGGCGGCAGGCTCTGCCAGTGATCGCGGATCGCGGCGAAGACCGCGCGCGCGGTTGCGACGCCGTAATCGGGATCGACCAGCAGGGTCAGCCAGCTGGGCAGGTACGAGTATTGCACCGAGACCGAGGCGACATCGCCGCGCCACAGGAACTCCATCGGCGAGACGCTGGCGGGGTGAACCCAGCCGGTCCCGGTCGGGGTGGCGATGACCAGCACCTCGCGCGAGAAGGCGTCGATGCGCCGCAATTCGTCCAGCGCCAGCGTGGCGCTTTCCTCGGGCGTTCGGGCCGAGTTGAGACCGACATAGACGCGGGCGGGGGTCTTGACCTCGGGCCCGTCGGGCCCTGCGACCTCGGCGATCTCGGCGGTGGAGGGATAATCGCCGATGCGCCAGCGTCCGAAGGCGCCCAGACTGTCCCAGTCGATCAGCGAGTCGCGACTGCCGGAATGGACCGAGGCGGACGGGCGCGGCTGTCCATCATCAATCAGCGCATCGACCTGGCGCGCGCCTTCGTCCAGCGTGCGCAGAATGGCCGAGCCCAGCACGCCGCTGCCGACCGTCCAGAACAGGATCGCCGTCAGCGCCAGCGACCCGATCAGCGCCAGGCGCGCGGGCATCAGCCAGGCCAGCCAGTTCGCGGCAAAGACGACCAGCATGCGCACCAGCCGCCCCAGCGCGATCATGGGCAGGATGACGGCAAGCGCAACGCCGGTGATGATCTGCGGGCGCGCGGATTCCACCGGCGGCAGGCCAGAGACGGCATTGACGACATTCTGCCATTCCGTGACATGCGCCAGCCCGTAGATCATGATCCCCAGCGCCGCGGCCTTGGTGCCGATGATCATCCATCGCGGGCGCCAGACCGGCAGGCCGAGCCACGCCCAGGCCGACCCCAATGCGGCGGTCAACGCATAGACGACGACGAAGGCCGCGCCTGCCAGAAGTCCTTGCAACGCTCCCGTGCGCGGGATCAGCGATGGCGTCAGGGCGGTGGTAAAGGCAAATGCCGCGACGACGACCGCAACCGGCGCAAGCGGTGCCAGCAGGGAGCGGTGTTCAAAGACGATCCGCATCGGACCATTCAAGCAGATACCCGACCAGATTCAACCCCGCCCCGATCACGAAGGACGTGAGGGCGCGCAGCCGGCCTTAGCTGCGCGTGCCGGCGAAGCGTTCTGCCCATTCCGTGCGCTGATCGTCCGTAATCTTGGCAAACAGCACATCGGGCACGTCAAAGCCGTGCCCCTGGGGCAGGGCGCCAAGCGCGGCGCGCAGATCGCCCGGCCAGGACCAGTCATCGCAGGCCATCGCCTCCATGATCCGCGCCGCGGCACCGGGGATGAAGGGTTGCGAGATGACGGCATAGACCCGGATCAGGTTCAGCGCCATCCGGATCTGCGCCGCCGCCCGGTCGGGATCGGACTTGAAGGTGGACCAGGGCGCGGCCTCTTGCAGGTATTCGTTGCCCAGCACCCAAAGCGCGCGCAGATCCTGCGCCGAGCGGCGCACCATCATGGCGTCCATGGCGGTCTGGTAGCTGCGCAACCCCGCCTCCAGATCGGCGATCAGCCGGTCCTCCAGCGGGCCGCAATCGCCCCCCGCGGGAACGACCGCGCCGAATTTCGCGCGGCAGAACTTGGTCACCCGGCTGACCAGGTTGCCCAGCACATCGGCCAGATCCTTGTTCACGCTGGCCTGAAAATTCTCCCACGTGAATTCGCTGTCGCTGTTTTCAGGGGCATGCGACAGCAGCCACCAGCGCCAGTAGTCGGCGGGCAGCAGATCCAGCGCCTGATCCATGAACACGCCCCGGCCCTGGCTGGTCGAGAACTGGCCACCATCATAATTGAGGTAGTTGAAGGACTTGATGTAATCCACCAGCTTCCACGGCTCGCCCGATCCGATCAATGTCGCGGGAAAGCTGAGGGTGTGGAACGGCACGTTGTCCTTGCCCATGAACTCGACATAGCGCACGTCGTCGGCGCCCTGGTCGGTGCGCCACCAGCGTTGCCAGGCGGAATCGTCCAGGCCCTGGGCATCGGCCCATTCGGCCGTGGCGGCGATGTATTCGATGGGCGCATCGAACCAGACATAGAAGACCTTGCCTTCCATCCCCTCCCACGGGGCGCCGTCGAATTGCGCGGGCACGCCCCAGTCCAGGTCGCGGGTGATGCCGCGGTCTTGCAAGCCATCGCCGTCATGCAGCCATTTCTTGGCGATCGAGGTGGTCAGCACCGGCCATCCCGTCTGGCTGTCGATCCATTTGTCCAGTGTTTCGCGCAGGGCCGACTGGCGCAGGAACAGATGCCGGGTCTCGCGCAGTTCCAGGTCGGTCGAGCCCGAGATCGCCGAGCGCGGATTGATCAGGTCTGTCGGGTCCAGTTGCTTGGTGCATTCCTCGCACTGATCGCCGCGAGCGCGCTCGTAGCCACAATTGGGGCATGTGCCCTCGATATAGCGGTCGGGCAGGAACCGGCCATCGGCCGGCGAATACATCTGCCGCTCGGTGATGACCGAGATCAGACCGGCCTCGCCCAGTTGTCGCGCCAGATGCTGGGTCAGCGCATGGTTTCGCGCACTCGACGAGCGGCCATAGAAATCGAACGACAGGCCGAACCCTTGCGCCAGCTCCGCCTGCACCCTGTGCATTTCGGCGCAATACGCGGCCACCGGCTTTCCGGCCTTGGCGGCGGCCAGTTCGGCCGGCGTGCCGTGTTCGTCGGTCGCGCAGATGAACATCACCTCATGGCCGCGCGCGCGCATGTAGCGGGCGTAAAGGTCGGCAGGCAGTTGCGAGCCCACCAGATTGCCCAGATGCTTGATGCCATTGATGTAAGGCAGGGCCGAGGTAATCAGGATGCGCGCCATGTCGGTTCCGTCTTGGTGCTGGGTTTGCGTCGTCGGTCCGTCCATACAGCATGCCCGCGCTGCCTTCCAGCGCCGATCCGGGCGGGCGGATCACGTGCCGATATACCGGTCGCGGCGATGGTTGATGCCCAGGATGGCGTTGACGACCGCCGCCCCCAGCAGCGACCAGGCCACCAGGATGGGATCCAGCATCAGCAAGGCAAGCGCGAACAGGACGGCGTCGAAGCCCAGTTGCACCCAGCCGGCCTGAAGGCCCAGACGCTCTTGCGCCAGCAGCGCGACGATGCCGACGCCGCCCAGACTCGCCCCGTGGCGAAAGATCGCCAGCAGCCCGGCCCCCGTCACCGCGCCGAACAGAACCGCCGCCACCGCCGGATGCAGCAGCGAAAAGCCGACGAAGCGGGGCAGAAGCGCGGCAAAGCCCGACAACAGCGCCACCGCCACAAAGGTCTTGATCGTGAAGCGCAGGCCCATCCGGGCGAATGCCAGCGCATAGAACGGCAGATTCACGACAAAGAAGACCGCCGCGAAATTCCACCCGGTCGCATAGGCGATCAGCACCGCCAGCCCCGCGGTCTGCCCCGTCACCAGCCCCGCCGAGGTCAGGATCGCCAGGCCGAAGGCGCACATCAGCGTGCCGAACACAAGGCCCTGCGCATCCTCGAACGCGGTGTGCCGAACGGGCGTGTCGGGCTCAGTGCGTGGCATTGTTCGAGAACATCTGGATCACCACGATCCCGGCGACGATCAGGGTCATCCCGGCCACTGCCGGCAGATCCAGTCGCTGGCCAAAGGCAATAAAGCCGATCAGCGCGATGAAACAGATCCCCAGGCCCGACCAGATCGCGTAGGCCACGCCGACCGGGATATAGCGCAAGACCAGCGCCAGCAGGTAGAACGACACCGCATAGGAAACCACCACCAGCAGCGACGGCCCCAGCCGGCTGAACTGCTGGCTGGCGTGCAGCGCGGTGGTGCCGATGGTTTCGAACAGGATCGCGGCACCCAGAAAGAGCCAGTGCATGGCAGCCCCCATGGATCGGTTTGGGTTCCGCTTTGGCAGGTTTTTCCGGGACGGGCAAGGCGAAGCGCGGGTCAAGGGGGGCGGCGCTGGCCGGGCCGGGCGCCCGCGCTATCTCTTGGCAGGCATTGGCCCGAAAAAAGGAGCGCGAGAATGAAACGCCCAACCCTGATTGCCGCCACCATGCTGAGCCTGCTTGCAACGACCGCCGGCGCCCAGATCGTCAGCGGCCCGTTCGGATACAGCGACGGCGAGACCGAGTTCCGCGGCCATGTCGCGCATAATCCCGCGGTCGAAGAACCCCGTGGCGTGGTGCTGATCGTGCACGACTGGGATGGCGTCACCGCCTATGAGGAAACCCGCGCCGAAATGCTGGCGGCGCAGGGCTATACCGCCTTCGCCGTCGATCTGTTCGGCACCGAAACGGCACTGGACGGAGGTGAAGACTATCGCGCCGCGACCGGCGCGCTTTATGGCGATCGCGACCTCTTCCGCGCAAGGTTGCGCGCGGCGATCGACGCGGCGGCCGAGATTCCGGGCGGCGACGGGGCGATGGTGATGATCGGCTATTGCTTTGGCGGGGCCGCGGTGCTGGAGGCGGCGCGCATGGGGGTCGAAATGGAGGGCTTTGTCAGCTTCCACGGCGGGCTGGATCTGCCCGACGGGCAGGACTACGCATCGGTCACGGCGCCGGTGCAGCTGTTTCACGGCTCGGCCGATCCGGTCTCGGGGATGGGTGATCTCGCCGCGCTCCTCGACGGGCTGCAAGAGGCCGGCGTTTCCCACGGCGCCGAGGTTTTCGGCGGCGCGCGCCATTCCTTCACCGTCTGGGGATCGGACGATTACGACCTCGCGGCCGACCGGGGCAGCTGGTCCGGCCTGCTGGCGTTCCTCGACCGGGTTCTGTGAAGCTTGCCGCGCGTCGCAGACGCGCGGCCCGGCCCAACGGGAGGAACGTGCGGGCGCAAGCCCGCGCGCGACGACGGGCGGGAGCCCGCCCTTGCCCGGTCGCGCTCGCTCGGTCCTGCCCATCGGCGGGGGCGCGTGGCCCCGGTCTGCGGGCAAAGAAACGGGGCGGCAGGAAGACCCCACCGCCCCGTCATGGCATCCCCGATCGGGTCGGGCCGTCAGCCGGCCAGCGCCTTGTTCAGGTATTCGTCCACCTTTTCCAGATAGCCCATGGTGGTCAGCCATTTCTGATCGGGCCCGACCAGCAGCGCCAGATCCTTGGTCATGTGCCCGTCCTCGACGCATTGCACGGTGACCTTTTCCAGCGTTTCGGCAAACCGCATCAGCTGGTCGTTGCCATCCAGCTTGGCGCGGTGCTTCAGCCCGCCGGTCCAGGCAAAGATCGACGCGATCGAGTTGGTCGAGGTTTCCTTGCCCGCCTGGTGCTGGCGGTAGTGGCGCGTGACCGTGCCATGCGCGGCCTCGGATTCCACGGTCTTGCCATCGGGCGTCATCAGCACCGAGGTCATCAGCCCCAGCGAGCCGAAGCCCTGCGCGACGGTGTCCGACTGCACGTCGCCGTCATAGTTCTTGCAGGCCCAGACATAGCCGCCAGACCATTTCATCGCGCAGGCGACCATGTCGTCGATCAGGCGGTGCTCATAGGTGATGCCGGCCTTCTTGAACCGGTCCTCGAATTCTTGTTCATAGACCTGCTGGAACAGATCCTTGAAGCGCCCGTCATAGGCTTTCAAGATCGTGTTCTTGGTCGACAGATAGACCGGATAGCCGCGCGACAGGCCGTAATTCATGCTGGCGCGGGCGAAATCGCGGATCGACTCGTCAAGGTTGTACATGCCCATGGCGACGCCGGCGCCGGGGGCCTGGAACACCTCTTTCTCGATCACGGTGCCGTCTTCGCCGACGAATTTCATCGTCAGCGTGCCGGCGCCGGGGAACAGGAAGTCGGTGGCGCGATACTGGTCGCCAAAGGCGTGACGCCCGACCACGATCGGCTGGGTCCAGCCGGGCACCAGACGCGGCACGTTGCGGCAGATGATCGGCTCGCGAAAGATCACGCCGCCCAGGATGTTGCGGATCGTGCCGTTGGGCGAGCGATACATCCGCTTGAGGCCGAATTCCTCGACGCGCTGTTCATCGGGGGTGATGGTCGCGCATTTCACGCCGGCGCCATATTGCTTGATGGCATTCGCGGCATCGACCGTGATCTGGTCGTCGGTGCGGTCGCGTTCCTCGATCCCCAGATCATAGTATTTCAGATCGATGTCGAGATAGGGCAGGATCAGCTTTTGCTTGATGAAATCCCAGATGATGCGGGTCATCTCGTCGCCGTCGAGTTCGACGACGGGGTTGTCTACCTTGATCTTGGTCATGCGGCCTCCAGTCTGGTGTGAGTCGTTGGCCGCCTCTTAGACCAATTCGGGGCGCAGGGGAAGCTCAGTATGCGATTGCATACCGCTTGGCGGGTTTCCATGCTGCGCTGCACGATGTCACTGCGTGTTCACGGACCCCAAAACGGCTGGCGCCGCGGTGGCTGGTCGGGCCAGATCGGTTCGGGCGGGGGCGGCACCGGGCGCGGCGGGCGGCCGGGACGCGGTGGCCGGATCGGCGGATAGGGATGAATCGGATGGATCGGGCGCAGATAATGACGGCAGCGCGCCGGCATGTAATCCGACAGGTGTCCGCGATTGACCCAGCCCTCGCCGCGCCGGCTGTCCACCAGCGCCCAGTCGCGATAAAGATCGCGCACGTAAACCTCGTCACAGCTCTGCAACTGCCCGATCATGCGGCCGTCGCGGGCCGGACGGTCCAGCAACAGCGTCTCGGTCAGCGCCCAGGCGCGATCGGCGGCCGCCGGACCCGGCCCCAGCACGAATGCGCACAGCACACACACGGCCAGACGCCTGATGGTCGAATGCAACATTCCCGTCCCCGATTTGCCGATCACCCCGAATGCCTGACAGTTTACGGCCTTTGCGGCATTGATCCAGTCACAATTGCCTCAGCACGCGCCAACCCCTTTCCTTTCCGCACGCATCGTGAAATAGGGACGTGCCAAACGAACTTCCCTGCACAGGAGCGCGACCATGCAGATTCGTGAGGCCCTCACCTTTGATGACGTTCTTCTGGTGCCGGCGGCATCCAGCGTATTGCCGACGCAGGCCGACACCGCCACCTGGGCCACGCGCGCGATCCGGATGAACATTCCGCTGCTGTCGTCGGCCATGGACACGGTGACGGAATCGCGCATGGCCATCGCCATGGCGCAGGCGGGCGGGATGGGCGTAATCCACCGCAATCTGGACACCGAGGCCCAGGCGCGCGAGGTGCGCCGCGTCAAGCGCTTCGAATCCGGGATCGTCTACAACCCGATCACGCTGACCCCCGACCAGACGCTGGCCGACGCCAAGGCGCTGGCCGAACGCTACAACGTGACGGGCTTTCCGGTGGTGGATGCGGGTGGGCGCGTCGTCGGCATCGTGACCAACCGCGACATGCGCTTTGCCTCGGACGACCGCACCCCGGTTCATGCGATGATGACCGCGGAAAACCTGGCGGTGCTGCGCGAACCGGCCGACCGTGACGAGGCCCGCAGCCTGATGCAGGCGCGCCGGATCGAGAAATTGCTGGTCGTCGATTCCGCGGGCAAGCTGACCGGCCTGCTGACGCTGAAGGATACCGAAAAGGCCGTTCTGCACCCGATGGCCTGCAAGGATGATCTGGGGCGCCTGCGGGTGGCGGCGGCCACCACCGTCGGCGATGCCGGGTTCGAACGTTCCGCCGCGCTGATCGACGCCGGGGTGGATCTGCTGGTGATCGACACCGCGCACGGCCATTCGGCCCTGGTCGCCGAGGCGGTCGAGCGGGTCAAGGTCTTGTCGAACGCGGTGCAGGTCGTGGCCGGCAACGTCGCCACCGCCGAGGCCACGCGCGCGCTGATCGGCGCGGGCGCGGATGCCGTCAAGGTGGGGATCGGGCCCGGCTCGATCTGCACGACCCGCGTCGTGGCGGGCGTCGGCGTGCCGCAGTTGACCGCGATCATGGATGCCGCGGGGGCGGCGGGCGATGTGCCGATCATCGCCGATGGCGGGATCAAGTTCTCGGGCGACTTCGCCAAGGCGATCGCGGCGGGCGCCAGTTGCGCCATGGTCGGCAGCGCGATCGCGGGCACCGACGAATCGCCGGGCGAGGTGGTCCTGTACCAGGGCCGCAGCTACAAGATCTATCGCGGCATGGGATCGTTGGGCGCGATGGCGCGGGGCTCGGCCGACCGCTATTTCCAGAAGGACGCGGCCTCGGACAAGCTGGTGCCCGAAGGGATCGAGGGGCAGGTGCCCTACAAGGGGCCGGTCGGCGGCGTGATCCACCAGATGGTGGGCGGCTTGCGCGCGGCGATGGGCTATACCGGCTGCGCCACCGTGGCCGAGATGCGCCGCAACTGCGATTTCGTGCGCATCACCGGGGCCGGTCTGAAGGAAAGCCACGTCCATGACGTGCAGATCACCCGCGAAAGCCCGAACTACCGGCTGGGCGGTTGAGGCTTGCCCGAATCCGCGTCCTGTCGCACCCTGCGCCGGCAACCGGAAAGGATCGGTATGGAACCTGACAAGGACGAAACCGGGCGCAGGGACGAGGACGCGGCGCTACCGCGCGAGGTCTGGCCGCGGATTCTGTGGATCGCCGTGATCGTGTTCATGATCAGCGTGGCGCAGACCATCCTGCTGGTGGTGGCCGTGGTCCAGGTGATCATCATGCTGACCAGCAAGGGCCGCCCGAACGAGGAACTGGGCGATTTCGGCAGCATGGTCGGCGCCTGGGTCGCCAAGGCCGCGCGCTACCAGTCGGCCGCGAGCGACGAAAAGCCCTGGCCCTGGACGCCGATGGGGTCGTGAGACCGCCGCCGCGCCCGGCGGCGACCGGGCAGGGGGCGCTGCCCCCTCGCCGCTGACGCGGCTCACCCCCGGCGTATTTTCTGGCAAGATGAAGGGGCGCCGGTTTTTTACAAGCCCGCGCGCGCTGCGCTCAGTCTTCCATCGCCTCAAGCTCGTCGATGAAGCCTGCGATCATGTTCAGCCCCCTGTCCCAGAAAGCCGGGTCCGAGGCATCGAGGCCGAAGGGCGCGAGCAATTCGCGATGATGCTTGGACCCGCCGGCGGACAGCATCTGGAAATACTTGTCCTCGAAGCCCTCGGGGGCATCGCGATAGACCGCATAAAGCGCGTTCACCAGCCCGTCGCCGAAGGCATAGGCATAGACGTAGAAGGGCGAGTGGATGAAATGCGGGATATAGGCCCAGAAGGTTTCATACCCGTCCATGAAGTCGAACACCGGACCCAGGCTTTCGGCCTGCACGCTCATCCACAGGGCGTTGATGTCGTCGGGCGTCAACTCGCCTTCGCGCCGGGCCGCGTGCAACTTGCATTCGAAATCGTAGAACGCGATCTGGCGCACCACGGTGTTGATCATGTCCTCGACCTTGCCGGCCAGCAGGGTCTTGCGTTCCGCCGGGGTCGCGGCATTGGCCAGAAGCTTCTGAAAGGTCAGCATTTCGCCGAACACGCTGGCGGTTTCGGCCAGCGTCAGGGGCGTGGCCGACAACAGCTCGCCCTGGCCCGCGGCCAGGCGCTGGTGCACGCCGTGGCCCAGCTCATGCGCCAGCGTCATCACGTCGCGCGGTTTGCCCAGGTAGTTGAGCATGACATAGGGATGGACGGTGCTGACCGTGGGGTGGGCAAAGGCGCCCGGTGCCTTGCCCGGTTTCACCGCGGCGTCGATCCAGCCCTTGTCGAAGAACGGCGCGGCCAGATCGGCCATGCGCGGGTCGAACCCGGCATAGGCATCCATCACGATGCGGCGCGCGTTCGACCAGTCGATGGTCTTGGGCGGCTCGATCGGCAGGGGCGCGTTGCGGTCCCAGACCTGAAGGCGGTCCAGCCCCATCCAGCGGGCCTTGAGCGCGTAATAGCGGTGCGACAGGCGTGGATAGGCCGCGACGACCGCGTCGCGCAGGGCTTGCACGACCTCGGGCTCGACATGGTTGGCCAGGTGCCGGCCGTGCTGCGGCGTCGGCATCTTGCGCCAGCGGTCGGTGATTTCCTTGTCCTTGGCCAGGGTGTTGTGAATGCGCGAAAACAGGCGCGTCTTGCGCTCGAACACCGCCGCCAGCGCCCGCGCCGCGGCCTCGCGGCGGTCGCGTTCGGGGTCGGTCAGCAGGTTCAGCGTGGCCTCGAGCGGCAGCGGCGCGTCCTCGCCGGCGACATCGAAGGTCAGCCCCGCCATGGTCTCGTCGAACAGCCGGTTCCAGGCGGCGGCGCCGACGGTGGACTGATCGTGCAAGAAGCGCTCAAGCTCGTCCGACAGCTGGTGCGGGCGCATCGCGCGCATGCGTTCGAACAACGGCTTGTAGCGCGCAAGCTCTGCATCCTGCGCAAACAGCGCATCCAGCGCGGCGTCGTCGATGCGATTGAGTTCGAGGGTGAAGAATACCAGCGGCGTGGTCGCGTTGGTGACCCGGTCCTGGACATCGGCGATGAACTTGGCGCGCGCGCTGTCGGTGGTGTTCTGGTAGTAGCGCAGCCCGGCATAGGACATCAGCCGCCCGGCGGTGATGTCGATCTCTTCGTAGCGCAGCACGCAGTGCCGCATCCCGGCGGCATCGAGGGCGGCCAGCTTGCCTTCGTATTCGGTGGCGAAGCCCGCGCAGGCATCATCCAGCCAGTCGAGATCGCGCCCGATTTCCGGGGCATCGGGGGCGGTGTACAGATCCGTCAGATCCCAGCTGGGCAGGTCGCCCAGATCCTTGCCGCCCGCCGAACGGGTGTCGTGGCTGCGCAGGTCGTTGAGAGCGGGAAGACGGAACATCGATCACCTTTGGTTGCTTGTGGCATGGGTGTAGTGCGCCGGCGCGGGCGTGGCAAGCCGGGCCGGGCACAGGGACGGCGGCAGGCGGTCGCGGATCAGCTGCGCCGGCGTCCGCGGCGTTCGCGCACCGGCGCGCCGGCATCGTCGCCGGTGCCGTCCGAGGCTGACGAGAACGGGCCCAGGGCGGCGGTGATCTGCTCAAGCGTGGGGCGCTCGCCCTGCGGGCGGGTATCGAGGGCCGCGCGCATGGCGCGCAGGTGTTCGGCCATGGTTCCGCAGCAGCCGCCGATGATCTGTGCCCCGGCGTCGCGTGCCATGACCGCGTATTCGGCCATCAGTTCGGGCGTGCCGTCATAGTGGATATGGCCGTCATGGTATTTCGGGATGCCGGCATTGCCCTTGGCGATGATCGGCCGTTCCGGCCCCAGCGCGGCGAACCCAAGGATGGTGCGCAAAAGGTCCGACGCCCCGACCCCGCAATTGGCGCCAAAGGCGACCGGCGGATAGGCGAGCTTGTCCACCAGCTTGACCATGTCGGCCGAGGTCAGCCCCATCATCGTGCGCCCGGCGGTGTCAAAGCTCATGGTGCCGGCCCAGGGCAGGCCGGCAAGGCCGCAGGCCTCGGCGGCGGCGCGATATTCCTCGGGGGCCGAGATCGTTTCGACCCAAAGCAGATCGACGCCCCCCTGCTTCAGCCCTTCGGCCTGTTCGTGAAACATCTCGACCGCGCGGGCATGGGTCAGCGTGCCCATGGGTTCCATGATCTCGCCGGTCGGCCCCATCGACCCCGCGACCAGAACGCGGCGCCCGGCCTTGTCGGCCACCTCGCGCCCCAGTTCGGCGCCGATGCGGTTGAGTTCACGCACCCGCCCTTCGGCCTGGTGCAATTTCAGCCGGCTGGCATTGGCCCCGAACGTGTTGGTCAGAAAGAGGTCGGACCCGGCCTCGACCGCCATCGAATAGAGCGCGCGAATGTTGTCGGGCTGATCGGTGTTCCACAGCTCCGGCGCCTCGCCCGAGGCCAGTCCCATGTTGAAGAGGTTGGTCCCGGTGGCGCCATCGGCCAGCAGGAAGCCGCGCGCGGCCAGAAGCCGGCTGAGGGGGTCTTGGGCGTCGGTCGATGACATGAAAACCTCGGCGGGCTGGGGCAGGGCGGTTTGCAGTGCGAAGCGGCGATGGGTGTGATCGGTCCGCCTGCGCCGTTTCCGGCCGGGGCCGGATCAGCCCTCGGCGATCAGCTGTTCTTTCGCGGCTTTCAGGAACTCGTCCATCTTGGCGCGAATCTGGGCCTCGTCGGCCTTGCCGTCCAGATCGGCGCGGACCTTGCGGAACACGTCTTCGTGTCCCTCTTCCTCGAAATCGGCGCGAATGACCTCCATGGCGTAGTCCTCGGCGGCGGTTCCGGTCTTGCCCAGAAGGTCGGCCGCCCAAAGGCCCAGGGCCTTGTTGCGGCGCGCCACGGCCTTGAACTGCATTTCCATGTCGTGGGCGTACTTGTTCTCGAATGCGCGTTCGCGGTCGTTGAAAGTGCTCATATGCGGGGCCTCTTGATAGGTTGCCGGCGAATCCGCCCCAGATATGGTCTTTAGCGGCGCCGACCGCAACCATTATCGACCATTCCCGGCGCGCGCTTGCGGGGGCGCGGCGCTTGGCGTATAGGGGCCACAGCAAACGCCCGCCCCCCGGTCGGGCCGTCACAAGGGGCTTTCATGGCACGGCGCACCAAGATCTACGAGGGCAAGGCGAAAATCCTTTACGAAGGCCCCGAGCCCGGCACCTATGTGCAGTATTTCAAGGATGACGCCACCGCCTTCAACGCGGAAAAGCACGATGTCATCGAGGGCAAGGGCGTGCTGAACAACCGTTTGTCCGAATTCTTCATGACCGGGCTGAACGAAATCGGCGTGCCCACGCATTTCATGCGCCGCATCAACATGCGCGAGCAGCTGATCCGCGCGGTCGAGATGATCCCGCTGGAAGTGGTGGTGCGCAACATCGCCGCCGGTTCGATCAGCAAGCGGCTGGGCATCGAGGAGGGCACGCCACTGCCCCGCCCGATCGTCGAATTCTACTACAAGAACGACACGCTGGGCGACCCCCTGGTCAGCGAGGAACACATCCTGGCCTTTGGCTGGGCCACGCATCAGGATCTGGACGACATGGTGGCGCTGGCGCTGCGGGTGAACGACTTCCTGTCAGGCATCATGATGGGGGTCGGCATCAAGCTGGTCGATTTCAAGATCGAGATCGGGCGCATCTATGACGGCGATTTCCAGCGCCTGATCGTGGCCGACGAGATCAGCCCCGACAGCTGCCGCCTGTGGGATGCCCGCACCGGGCAGAAGCTGGACAAGGATGTGTTTCGCCGCGATCTGGGCAACCTGTCCGAGGCCTATGCCGAGGTGGCCAGGCGGCTGGGCGTGATGCCGGGCAACGCCACCCCGATCAACAAGCCCAAACTGATGAACTGAGGGATCGCTGCAATGAAAGCCCGCGTGCATGTGATGTTGAAGACCGGCGTGCTGGACCCGCAGGGCGAGGCGGTGCGCCATGCGCTGGGCAGCCTGGGCTTCGACGGGGTCGAGGCCGTGCGCCAGGGCAAGGTGATCGAACTGGACCTGGCCGAAACCGACCGCACCCGCGCCGAAGCGGCGGTGCGCGCGATGTGCGAGAAGCTTCTGGCCAACACGGTGATCGAACGCTACGACATCCAGATCGACGGCTGAAATCCGCGCCGCTGCCGGTCAAGGCCGGATACCCGCGCGATCAGCGGGCCTGCCGGTGATCAATACCCCAGCGCACAGCCATCCTTGCGCGGGTCCGAGGCGCCGACCAGCGTGCCGTCGGCCTCGATCCGGATCGCCTGTGCACCGCCCAACGGCTCTTGCCGCCAGCCGGTCGTGTGCCCCATGCGTGTCAGTGCCTCATGCACCGCCTCGGCATAGCCGGTCTCCAGCATCAGCGCGTCGCCCTCGTCGTCCTGCCCGGCAAAGGCGCGCGGCGCGTCCAGCGCCGCTTGCAGCTCCATCCCGTAATCCACCAGGTTCGAGACCACGCGCGCATGCCCCGTGGGCTGATAGGCTCCCCCCATCACGCCAAAGGGCAGGGTGACGCGCCCGTTTTCGCGCAGCATCGCCGGGATGATCGTGTGCATGGGGCGTTTTCCGCCGCCGGCCTCGTTCGGGTGGCCCTCGGCCAGGGTGAACCCCGCGCCGCGGTTCTGGAACGCCAGCCCGAACCGCCGTGAGGCCAGACCGGCGCCAAAGCTGTGAAAGACCGAATAGATCAGCGACACCGCCATGCGGTCGCGGTCAACCACCGTCAGATAGACCGTGTCCTTGTGCACCGATTCCGTCAGGGGTGCGACCTTGGCCATCGGGCGTTCCGGGTCGATCAGCGCGGCCAGCCGTTGCGCCGTCTCGTCCGACAACATATGCGCCAGCCGCGTCGTGTGATCGGGATCAGCGATAAAGCGGTTGCGCGCGTCATAGGCCAGGCGCGTGGCCTCGGCCTCGATATGGGCGCGTTCGGCGCCCAGCGGGTCCAGCGCGGACAGGTCGAAATGCTTGAGGATGTTGAGCAACAGGTTGGCCGTCGCGCCCTGGCCGTTGGGGGCGTGTTCGATCAGCGACACGCCGCGATAGTCGCTTTCGACCGGGTCGGTATAGTCGCAGGCGGTGGCCGCCAGATCGTCATGCGTGTGACACCCGCCCAAGGCCTGAAGCGAGTCGATGATGTCGTCGGCCACCGCACCGGCATAGAACCCCGCCCGGCCTTCGCGCGCGATCCGGCGAAGCACGTCGGCCTGGCCCGGCGCGCGAAAGACCGCACCCACGCCCGGCGCCTTGCCGTCGATCAGGAAGTGACGGCGCGCATCGCCGCTCAGATGCGTGGCGCGCGCCCAGTCGAAGGCCGTGCGCGGGCTGACCGGAACCCCGTCCTCGGCATAGCGGATCGCCGGGGCCAGAACCTGCGCCAGCTCCAGCTTGCCCCAATCGGCGGACAGGCGGCAAAAGGCATCCACCGCCCCCGGCAGGGTCACGGCCTCGATCCCGTAGGTCGGAATCGCGGCCAGCCCGCGCGCGCGCATCGCCGCGGCATCCAGCGCGGCGGGCGCACGGCCCGATCCGTTGAGGGCGACCACCCGGTCCTCGCCCGCGGGCTTGAGCAGGACAAAGCAATCCCCGGCAAGCCCGGTCATCTGCGGCTCGCAAAACCCCAGCAAGACGCCCGCGCCGATGGCGGCATCGGCCGCGTTGCCGCCCGCTTGAAGGATCGACAGCGCGACCTGCGCCGCCAGCGGATGCGATGTCGCGCACATCCCGTTGGTTGCATACACCGCCGAGCGGCCGGGCCGTTGAAAATCGCGCATCCCATCCTCCGTTTGCGCGCGACCTTACCGGCGGTTGCAAACGGGGGGAAGGGGGGTCAGAAATCGGTCGGCGCGCCGCCCTCGTGCTTGCGTTTCGCAACGAATTCGGCCAGTTCCTCGCGCCGGGCGGGGTCCATTGGCGGGGGCTCGAAATTGTCGACGATCTGGCGATAGATCCGGTGCGCCCGGTCGGGGGTCTGTTCGGCACCATCGGCCGACCAGGCCTCGTGATTGCGCCAGTCCGACACCATCGGCGCATAAAAGGCGGTGGTATAGCGTTCGCGTGTATGCGCGCAGCCGAAATAATGCCCGCCCGGCCCGACCTCGGCCACCGCGTCAAAGGCGATGTCGTCGGGCCCGGTGGCAAAGGTCGCGGGCTCGAAATAGCGCTGGATCATCTGCAACACTTCGCAATCCATCACGAATTTCTCGGGCGAGGCGATCAGCCCGCCCTCCAGCCAGCCGGCGGCGTGATAGACCAGGTTCGACCCCGACTGCACCGCCGCCCACAGGCTGTTGGATGTCTCCCACATCGCCTGGCCGTCGGGCACATTGGACGTGCAGACGCCCGAGGACCGCAGTGGCAGCCCGTAGTGGCGCGCCATCTGCCCGGTGATCTGGGTCGCGCGCATGTATTCGGGCGTGCCGAAGGCCGGGCCGCCCGTGCGCATGTCCACGTTCGAGGTGAAGGTGCCGATCGCCACCGGGCAGCCCGGCGCGGCGTACTCCAAAAGCGCGATCGCGGCCAGCGCCTCGGCGATCGACAGCGTCACGGCGCCCGCCATCGTCACCGGGGCCATCGCACCAGCCAGGGTGAAGGGCGTCACCACCACGGGCTGGCCGCGCCGCGCCAGGCGCAGCGCGCCGTCGATCATGGGGAAATCGTGCTTGAGCGGCGAGGTCGAGTTGATGTTGGTATACATGTGTGGCGCGGCGTCGAACGCTTCATGGCTCAGCCCGCCGGCGATGCGCACCATTTCCATCACGTCCTCGACCCGCTCGCGGCCCAGGCTGTAGGCATGGCAGACCTTGTCGGTCAGCGTAAGTTTTTCGAACAGGCAGTCCAGATGCCGCACTGCCGGGTGAATATCGACGGGCTCGACCGGATAGCCGCCGGCGATGTGGATGCAGTTGAAGAACTGCGTCAGCATCATGAATTCGCGGAAGGTGGCGAAATCGCCGGGCTGTTTGCCGCGCACCAGATCCCAGCTGTTGGGCGGGCTGGAGACATTGACAAAGACCATATGCCCGTCACCGATGACGATGCGCCGGTCGGGGTTGCGCGGCGTGATGGCAAAGGCACCGGGCGCGCGCGCCACCATCTCGGTGACGAAATCGGCATCCATGCGCACGCGCTGGCCATCGACGCGGCACCCGGCCTGACGAAACAGCGCCAGCGCCTCGTCGTTGAGAAACTCGATCCCGATCTCGGACAGGATTCGCATCGCCCCGTCATGGATCGCCGCCACCCCCTCGGCATCCACCGGCTCGGTCGGGCGGTCGGGGTTGCGCGGCACCCGCCACGGCATCTGGTCCAGATGAAAACCGGTGGTGCGGCGCGTGTTTCCACCGCGCCCGCCCGAACGGCGGCGCGGGGCGGTTTCGGTGGCGGCCATGATACCCTCCGTCCTGACTGAGGCGAGCCTATGGTCACGCCGCGCGACGGGGCAAGCGCACAGCACGCAACGCCGTGTTAAGTGAAATCCGCCGGTCGCCGGTTCAGTCGGGCGCGACCTGAAGGCCACGCACAAAGGCCGCCGCCTCATGGGCATGCACGCTGGCATGGCGGATATGGCCGTCGAACCCCTGCGCCAGATCGCGGATCAGCGCGCGCGAGCGGATATGCAGATAGATCTCGCCCGCATAGACCGCCGCGCGGGCATAGCCGAAGACCGTCATCGGCGGGGCAAAGCGCTGGCGCCCGTCGAACAGATACATCCGGAACGCGGGATAGAGTTCCTCGACCGTGGCCGCGATATGGTCAAGCTGCGCCTGCCGGTCGGCCGCGGGCAGGCCGCGCCAGGCGCCGCGCCCTTCGGCGAACACCTCCAGCGTCTGGAACGGCATGCACATCTCGATATCCGATTCCGGCATGCGCGAGAAATGCAGCCGACGTTCGGTCTGCGCCTGAAGGCGCCGGCGTTCCTGGGCGTTGGCTGCGGCCTGAAAGGCGATCACCGCCTCGGTGCGCATCAGGTCGGGCAGTTGCGCGGGCACATAGCGCACCTTCTGCCCCGCGGTTTCATGGTGCCACCGCTCCATCGCCGTGCGGCTTTCCTCGTCCAGCGCCTGTTCGGCCTCGACCGCGTTCAGGGTCTGCGTGACGATGCCGCGATCCTCGCTCAAGGCCAGAAGCCAGTCGGTCGAGACCTGGAACTGCGCGGCCAGCGCCAAGAGCGTCTCGGCCCGCGGCAGGCGGGGGTTGGCCCCGCTCATCAGTTGCGACAGCGCCGAGCGGTCGATGCCGATGGCCTCGGCAAAGGCCGACTGCGTCATGCCCGACTGGCGCTGCAACTGCGCCAGCCGGTCGCGAAAGCGTTCGGCGGCAAGGCGTTTGTTCATGGCGCGGATCCTGCGGCAAGTCTGTTGTCTTTAGTAACGGAATTTTACAAAAGACGTCAATCGGGCGCGATGATGACGATTACACCCGGCTTGCCCCGCATGGGTGGCGGCGTCAGAGTGGCGCCACCCAAGGGCGACGCCGCCCGACAATCAGGAGAATCTATGCGACTTGAGTGGCCGACCCTGGCGCTGATCGGGGGCTGTTACGGAACATGGATGCTGTCAGGTGCCTGGCTCTGGCCGTTGGCGCCGGGGCTGGCGCTGACGGTGATGGCGGTCATGGCCGCGCTGCATTCGTCACTGGTGCATGAATGCCTGCACGGCCACCCGACCCGCCACCGCCGCCTGAACGAGGGCCTTGTGGCGCTGCCGCTGTCGCTGGTCCATCCCTATCGCCGGTATCGAACCACGCATCTGGCGCATCACCACGACGCCCGGCTGACCGACCCGTTCGAAGACCCCGAAAGCTATTACAAGGCGCGCTGGCACTTCGCCGCCATGCCCGCAGGGTTGCGGATGCTTTTGCAAGCCAACAACACCATGCTGGGCCGTCTGGTGCTGGGGCCGCTTCTGGGCGCGGCGGGGTTCCTGTCAAGTGAGGCGCGCCTGCTGTGGCAAGGCGCGCGCGGCGTGCGGCTGGCCTGGGCGCTGCATCTGGCCGGTCTGGTGCCCATGGTGGCGGCGATCTGGGCCTTCGGCATACCGTTCTGGCTCTATCTGGCGGGGGTCGTCTGGCCGTCGCTGTCGCTGATCGCCATTCGCACCTTTGCCGAACACCGCTGGCACGAAACCCCCGAGGGCCGCACGATCATCGTCGAACGCTCGCCGCTGTCATGGTTGTTTCTCAACAACAATCTGCATATCGTGCAT
Organism: Rhodobacteraceae bacterium HLUCCA12; assembly: GCA_001314715.1. GTDB lineage: Bacteria > Pseudomonadota > Alphaproteobacteria > Rhodobacterales > Rhodobacteraceae > Pararhodobacter. The sequence goes on from LJSV01000001.1 coordinate 317,801, forward strand.
CACCAGATCCCGGCCGCGCCGTGGTATGCGCTGCCACGCCTGTATCGCGAACGCCGCGACCATTGGCAGGCGCTCAACGGCGGGTATGTCTATCGCAACTACTGGCAGTTGTTTCGCGCCCATGCCCTGCGCGCCAAGGAGCCGGTGGCGCACCCCGCCTTGCAGGTCTTTCCAGAACATCCGCAACCGCCGCAGGTGCCGCGCCCGCCCGCCCGGTCGGGCAAGCGGCATGATAAGGCGGCGCGCGCGCGCCGAAAGCGCGCGGCGTGAGCGGGCTTGCCTGCCTGCCGATGTACGACTGGCCGGAAGAGCGCGGCGCGGTCGATGCGCTCTGGGCGCGAATCAGGGCGGGCACCGACGCCCAACTGCCCCGCGCACTGGCCCGCCCCGCCAGCGAGGCCGCGCTGTTCGCGCTGTGGCGCGACCCGGCGCTGGTGCTGTCGCAAACCTGCTGGGGGCCGCTGCGGATGGGGCTGCTGCCGGGTTTGCGGGTGCTGGCGCAGCCTGATTATTCGGACGTGCCGGGCGGGTCGGGGCCGCTTTACCGCTCGGCCGTGATCGGGCGTTCGGGGGCCGCGCGCCCGGTGCCCGAGGGCCGCGCCGCCGCCCTGCCCAAAGGGCTGCTGGCGGGGCGGGTGCTGGCGGTGAACGCGCGCCATTCGCTATCGGGCTGGCTTGCGCTGGCGGCCGATCTGGGCGCCGATCCGGGCACGCGGGCGGCAAGCGTGGTCCTGACCGGGGGGCACCGGGCCTCGATCCGCGCGGTGGCGGCGGGGCGTGCCGATCTGGCGGCCATCGATTGCCGCAGCTGGGCGCTTGCGCAGCATCACGAGCCTTGCGCGGCCGGGCTTGTCGTGCTGGGCTGGACCGCGGCGCGGCCGGGTCTGCCCTATGTCACCGGCGCGAACACCGATCCGGCGCTGGCCGCCGGGCTGCAAGCAACGCTGATCGGGATGGGCTGCCATCCGCCGCAGGAGGAATTCGCATGAGCAGAACCTACAGGGCCGTGGTCATCGGCGGGGGCGTCGTGGGGTGTTCGGTGCTCTATCACCTGGCCCGCGCGGGCTGGACCGATGTGCTGCTGGTCGAGCGATCCGAACTCACCTCGGGCTCGACCTGGCACGCGGCGGGCGGGTTTCACACGCTCAACGGCGATCCCAATGTCGCCAAGCTTCAGGCCTATACCATCTCGCTTTACAAGGAACTGGAGGAATTGACAGGGCTGTCGTGCGGCCTGCACCTCGTCGGCGGGGTGATGATGGCCGACAGCCCCGAGCGCATGGATTTCCTGCGCCTGTCCCATGCGCGCGGCCGTGCGCTGGGTATGGAAACCGAACTGATTTCCGCCGCCGAGGCCAAGGCCATGTTCCCGCTGATGGACGAGCGCAAATTCGTCGGCGCACTGTGGGATCCGGTCGAGGGGCATCTGGACCCGTCGGGCACCACCCATGCCTATGCCAGGGCCGCGCGCATGCTGGGGGCCGAAATCGAGTTGCGCAACCCGGTCACCGACCTGACGCAGGATGCCGATGGCATGTGGAACGTGGTCACCGCCAACGGCACGATCCGGGCCGAACATGTGGTCAATGCCGGGGGCCTGTGGGCACGCGAGGTCGGGCGCATGGCCGGGCTGGAACTGCCGGTTCTGGCCATGGAACACATGTATCTGCTGACCGAAGACATGCCCGAGGTCATCGAATACAATCAGGCGACCGGGCGCGAACTGATCCATGTGATCGACTTCAAGGGCGAGATCTATACACGGCAAGAGGGGCGCGGCATCTTGCTGGGCACCTATGAGAAGGCCGCAAAACCCTGGTCGCCGGTGACGACGCCGTGGGATTTCGGGCATGAGCTGCTGGCGCCAGATCTGGACCGGATCGCGCCCTCGCTGGAGATCGGCTTTCGCCATTTCCCGCCCTATGAGCGGGCGGGCATCAAGCAGGTCATCAACGGCCCCTTCACCTTTGCGCCGGACGGCAACCCGCTGGTCGGCCCGGTGCAGGGGCTGACGAACTACTGGTGCGCCTGCGCCGTCATGGCGGGCTTCAGCCAGGGCGGCGGCGTCGGGCTGGCGCTGGCCAACTGGATGGTCGATGGCGATCCGGGGCATGACATCTTTGCCATGGACGTTGCGCGCTACGGCGAATGGGCGACGCTGCGCTATACCAACGCCAAGGTGCGCGAGAACTATTCGCGCCGCTTTTCCATCCGGTTCCCGAACGAGGAATTGCCAGCCGCCCGCCCGGCCGAGACCACGCCGCTTTACGACATCATGGTGCGCGACAACTTCGCCGTGATGGGCGACACCTGGGGGCTGGAGACGCCGCTCTGGTTCGCGCCCTCGGCCGACGAGGCGTATGACAAGCTCAGCTTTCACCGTTCCAACGACTTCGAACATGTCGGCGCCGAGGTGCGCGGGGTTCGCACTGGCGTCGGCGTGACCGAGATCGCCAATTTCGCCAAATACGCCGTCACCGGCCCCGGTGCCGAGGCCTGGCTGGACCGGTTGATGACCAACACCATGCCCGCCACCGGCCGGCTTGTGCTGACACCGATGCTGAACGAGCGTGGCAAGCTGATCGGCGATTTCACCATCGCCAAGGCCGGCCACGGGCGGTTCATGATCTGGGGCTCGCTGGCGGCATCGAAATACCACATGCGCTGGTTCGAACGGCATCTGCCCGATGACGGCGCGGTCGTGGTGCATCGTCTGCATACCGATCTTGTGGGCCTGTCGATCGCCGGGCCGAAGGCGCGCGATCTTCTGGCGCGGCTGGTCGATACGGATGTGTCGAATGCCGCGTTCCGGTTCATGGATTTTCGCGAGATGGATGTGGGCGGCGCGCCGTGCATGGTCAATCGCATCAGCTATACCGGCGATCTGGGCTATGAGATCTGGATGAAGCCCGGATTTCAGCGCCGGGTCTACCTGGCCATCAAGGAGGCCGGCGCGGATCTGGGACTCGTCGATTTCGGGATGCGCGCGCTTTTGTCGATGCGGCTGGAAAAGAATTTCCCCACCTGGTTCGCCGAGCTGCGCCCGATCTATGGCCCGTTCGAGGCCGGCATGGAACGCTTCGTCAAGGTTCAAAAGCCCGATTTCATCGGGCGCGAGGCCGCCATTGCCGAACGTGACGGCGGGCCGCGCCTGCGCCGGGTGTCGCTGATCATCGACGCGGACCAGGCCGATGTGATGGGGGACGAGCCGATCTGGGCCAGGGTCGGCGATCAGGATTTCGGCACGGTCGGGGCCCCGCACGGATATGGCGCGCCGCGCTTCGATGCGCGGGGACAGCCGGTTCCGCGCCCCGATCCGGTACGCGACGGCGACTGGCGGGTGGTCGGCTGGGTGACCTCGGGCGGGTATGCGCATGGGGTGCAGGCCTCGATGGCACAGGGCTATCTGCCGGCGGCGCTGTCCGGGCGCGACGATGCCGACCTCTTCGCCGTCGAGATCCTGGGCCGGCGATACCCCGCGCGGATCGCGCTTGAGCCGCCATTCGACCCCGATGGCGCGCGGATGCGGGCGTGATCTTGGATCGGGGGCGGTGCGGAATCTGCGCGCGGATACGCGGGGTTGGGGTTGTTCCCGTGGCACGGGGCGTGTTCACTGGGAACGACTCGATACAGAAGGATTGAACCTATGAAAGCGGCCGTTTGCCACGCCTTTGGCGCCCCTTTGACGATCGAGGAGGTGGTCTTGCGCGCGCCCGGACCGGGCGAGGTGCAGGTACAGATCGAGGCCTGCGCGATCTGCCATTCCGACATCTCGTATGCCGAGGGGGCCTGGGGCGGCCACCTGCCCGCCGTCTACGGGCATGAGGCCGCCGGGCGCGTCGTCGCGACCGGCGACGGCGTGGCGGGGTTCGCGCCCGGCGATCCGGTTCTGGTGACGCTGATCCGCGCCTGTGGCCGCTGCCGCAACTGCACCCTGGGCCGGCCCTTTATGTGCGAGGCGGGCCATGACCGGACCGATGGCGTCCTCAGCCTGCCTGACGGCACGGTGGTCGAACAAGGCGTGTCGACAGGCGCCTTTGCCGAGGCGGTGGTCGTGCATGAAAGCCAGGTGGTGCCGCTGCCCGACGATATCGCGATGGATGCGGCCTGCCTTCTGGCCTGCGGGGTCATCACCGGAACCGGCGCGGTCATCAACACCGCGCGGATGCCGGCGGGCGCGACGGCGGTGGTGATCGGCGCAGGCGGCGTGGGTTTGAACACGATCCAGGGCTGCGCACTGGCCGGTGCCAGCCGTATCATCGCCATCGACCTGTCGGACGACAAGCTGGCGACCGCGCGCGAATTCGGCGCGACCGACGGGTTGCGCGCCGATACCAAGGGGCTGCGCAAGGCGGTTCTGGGTCTGACCGGCGGGCGCGGCGCGGATTACGTCTATGTCACGGTCGGCGCGATCTCGGCCTATCAGGGGGCGCCCGCGCTGGCAGCCAAGGGCGGCACGGTGGTGATGGTCGGCATGCCGCCCTCGGGTGCGGCGATGAACGTGGAACCCGTGATCATGGCCGCCACCTCGCAGACGCTGACCGGCTCGAACATGGGCGCGACGGTTCTCAGGCGCGACATCCCCTATCTGGTGGACCTGTATCGCCAGGGGCGGCTGAAACTGGATGAACTGGTCACCCGCCGCTATCGGCTGGACCAGATCAACGAGGCGATCGCCGACACCAAGGCCGGTCATGCGCGGCGCAATGTCATCGTCATGGGGCCGGGCGCGTGAAGCTTCGCGATCTTGAGGTTTTCGTCATCGGCACACCGCCGCCGGGCTGGGGCGGGCGCTACTGGATCGTGGTCAAGCTGACCACCGACAACGGCATCGCCGGTTACGGCGAGGTCTATGCCGCCTCGGTCGGTCCGCAAGCGATGCGCGCGGTGATCGAGGATGTGTTCGAACGTCACATGCAGGGCGAAAACCCCGAGAATGTGGAACGAATGTTCCGCCGCGCCTATTCCTCGGGGTTCACGCAGCGCCCTGACCTGACGGTGATGGGCGCGTTCTCGGGCCTTGAAATGGCGTGCTGGGACATTCTGGGCAAGGCGCATGGCCGGCCGGTCCATGCGCTGCTGGGCGGGTGCATGAACGACCGGATCCGCGCCTATACCTATCTCTTTCCGCTGCCGCACCATGACAAGGCCGATTTCTGGATCTCGCCCGAAATGAACGCCGAAGCCGCACTGGCCGCGATTGATCAGGGCTTCACCGCGATCAAGCTGGACCCGGCGGGCCCCTATACGATGCGCGGCGGCCATCAGCCGGCGATGTGGGATATCGACCTGTCGGTGCGGATGCTGCGCGCGATCCGCGAGGCGGTGGGCAACCGCGCCGATATCCTGTTCGGCACGCATGGCCAGTTCACGCCCTCGGGCGCGATCCGGCTGGGGCAGGCGATCGAACCCTATCTGCCGCTCTGGTTCGAAGAGCCGATCCCGCCCGACAACCTGCTGGATTTCGCGCAGGTGGCGCAGGCCGTGCGCATCCCCGTGGCCACGGGCGAGCGGCTGACCACCAAGGCAGAATTCGCCACGCTTTTGCGCAGCGGCGGCGCCGCGATCCTGCAACCGGCGCTGGGGCGCTCGGGCGGGATTCTGGAGACCAAGAAGATTGCCGCCATCGCCGAGGCATTCGGCGCCCAGATCGCGCCCCACCTTTATGCCGGGCCGGTGGAATGGGCCGCCAACATCCAGCTGGCCGCGAACATTCCCAACCTGCTCATGGTTGAAAGCATCCAGACGGGCGGCGAATTCCACCTGCCGCTGATCCGCCATGCGATCCAGGTCGACGCGGGGTTCATCCGCACCCCGCAAGCGCCCGGACTGGGCATCGACTTCGACGAGGGGCTTGCGCGCAGCCATGCCTATGACGGCTCGGCCCTGCATCTGCAAATGCAGGAAGAACCCTGCAATTATGTTACCGGCAACGCCTTCGCGGGCGGGGCGCCGCGTGACTAGGCCGGGGCAGGGGTGGCTGCGCTGCCGCGCGGCTGGGGCCATAAAACGGCTTGCAATCGCGGCAATGTCGCGTTTGGATGGGTGCATGTCGCTTGCAGAACAAAACCTTGCGCCGATCTGGGGCGCAATGAGGCAAGAAATGGATGGCGGATCCGCTGGCCGGGTCAAAGCCGGACAACAACAAATCAAGATCATTCAGGGAGACGGACGATGAAAGACACGATCCAGACTCACAGCACCATTCACCCGGCCGCACGGATGTATGCGCGCGAATGCAGCGCCGGCAAGCTGAGCCGGCGCGAATTCCTGACGCGGGCGACCGCGCTGGGCCTGGCCGCGCCCGCCGCCTATGGTCTGCTGGGCCTTGCCGCCCCCGAGGCGCGCGCCCAGACGCCGCAGGCCGGCGGCACCTTGCGGATGCAGATGGACATCCGCGCCCAGCGTGACCCGCGCACCTGGGATTGGTCGGAACTGGCCAATGTCTGCCGCGGCTGGCTGGAGTACATGGTGCAGTACAACCGCGACGGCACGTTGGTCGGGGTTTTGCTGGAAAGCTGGGAGGCGAATGAGGACGCCACCGAATTCACCCTCAACGTGCGCCAGGGCGTCAAGTGGAACAACGGTGACGATTTCACCTCTGCCGATGTCGCGCACAACATCGAACGCTGGGCGGATGCCTCGGTCGAGGGCAACTCCATGGCCGGACGGATGGGCGCGCTGTCGGAAGACGGGAAGTTGCGCGACGACGCCGTCGAGATCGTGGACGATCACACCCTCAAGCTGCACCTGTCGCAGCCTGACATCGCGATCATCGTCAACATGGCCGACTATCCGGCCGCCGTGGTCCATCCGTCCTTTGACGGCGACGATCCGGTTGATGATCCCATCGGCACCGGCCCCTACCGCCCGGTCAGCCATGAGACCGGCATCGGCGCGGTGATCGAACGCAACCCCGACCACACCTGGTGGAACGAGGGCAATGGCGCCTGGCTCGACCGGATCGAGTTCGTCGATCTGGGCACCGACCCGTCGGCCCATGTCGCCGCGATCGAGGCCGGCGAGGTCGATATGGTCTATCAGAGCCAGGGCGATTTCGTGGATATCTACGACGCCATCGGCCTGGTGAAGACCGACGCCATCACCTCGGCCACGATCGCGGTGCGCTTCAATCAGGACCAGGAACCCTATGACCGCCGCGAGGTGCGCCGGGCGCTGCAGATGGCGGTGGACAACGCCGTCGTGCTGGAGCTGGGCTACAACAGCCTGGGCGAAGTGGCCGAGAACCACCATGTCTGCCCGATCCACCCCGAATACGCCGAACTGCCGGCACCGACCGTCGACCCCGATGCCGCGCGCGCCGCGATCGAGGAGGCGGGGCTGGAAGATCACGAATTCGAGCTGATCTCGGTCGATGACGACTGGCAGGCGGCGACCTGCGACACCGTCGCCGCCCAGATCCGCGATGCCGGGATCAACGTCACCCGCAACATCCTGCCCGGCGCGACCTTCTGGAACGATTGGACGAAATACCCGTTCTCGGCCACCGAATGGGCAATGCGTCCGCTGGGCGTGCAGGTTCTCAACCTGGCCTATCGCTCGGGCGAGGCCTGGAACGAGACCGCCTTTTCCAACGAGGAGTTCGACAGCCTTCTGGCCGAGGCGAACGGCATCGCCGATGCCGATGAACGCCGCGAGGTCATGGCCCAGTTGCAGCAGATCCTGCAAGACGAGGGTGTGCTGATCCAGCCCTACTGGCGCTCGCTCTATCGCCATGCGCGCCCCAACGTGGAAAACGCCGAAATGCACCCCACGTTCGAGGTGCATTACCAGTACTACTGGCTCTCCTGATCCCGCAGGGGGCGGGGGCGCAGGCCCCCGCCCGCAAGCTTAGAGCGGTCCTCAAGCCTCGGGTCCGGCGCCGCATCGGCGCTTGACGATCCGGCCCTGCCACAGGAGACGCCATGCTGCTCTTTCTCGCCCGTCGTTTCGCGGTGATGGTGGTCACGGCGCTGTGCCTGACCTTCGTGGTCTTTTACCTGACCAACCTTCCCGCCAAGCTGGAAACGCTGGCCAAGACCCAGGCCGGATCGCGCATGACCGATGCCGAGGTCGAAAGCTGGCTGGCGCGCAACGGCTATGGCGGGTCGATGCTGACCCGCTATGGCGAGTGGCTGGGCGTTCTGCCGGGCTGGGTGATCGAGGATCCCGACGGCACCATTCGCGGGCGCTGCGTCGAACGTGCCGACAGCGCCGAGGCGGCGGGCAGCCGGTGTGGATTGCTGCAAGGCTACTGGGGCACATCGACCCGGTTTCGCGATAGCGTGTCCAATGTCATCGCTGCGCGGCTGGGGGCGACGGGCTGGCTGATGCTGTGGGTGCTGATTGTCATGGTGCCCATGGCGCTGGCGGTGGGCGTGCTGGCGGGGATGCGCGAAGGCACACGCACCGACCGCTCGCTGTCGACCTTCGCCATCGCGACGACTGCGACGCCCGAATATGTCTCGGGGGTTCTGTTCATCGCGCTTCTGGCCTCCAGCACGGTGGGCCTGTCGCCGCTGTTGAACAGCTGGGGCGTGATCGACAGCCCGGTGCTGTTTCAGGGCAATGCGCGCTCGGCGCTCGAGGGCATCACGATCTGGAACTTCGCGCTGCCAGTCATGACCATCGCGCTATACGGCATGGGCTATGTCGCGCGGATCACCCGCGCCTCGATGACCGAGGTCATGACCCAGCAATATATCCGCACCGCGCGCCTCAAGGGCGTGGGTTTCTCCGCGATCGTCCTGCGCCACGCGCTCAGGAACGCGCTGATCGCGCCCTTCACCGTGATCATGCTGCAAATTCCATGGCTTCTGAACGGGGTCGTCGTGGTCGAGGTTCTGTTCAGCTATCCCGGCTTCGGCTGGACGCTGTTCGAGGCGGCGGTGAACAATGACATCGAACTGTTGCTGGCAGCCTCGGTCGTGGCGGTGATCGTGGTGCTGCTGACCCAGCTGATCTCGGACATCGGCTATGTCCTGCTCAATCCGCGCATTCGCATTTCCTGAAGGGGCACGGCATGGAACCGCTTGGCTGGCTTGACATCACCGCGCGCATTGCCCAGCACCTGCTGCCCGTCTGGGTGGCGCTGGTGATCACCTTCGCGCTGTCGCTGCGCTTCAAGCGGCGGCTTGGGCTTTACGGCAAGCTTTTCGATTCCACGGTCGGAATGATCGGCTTTGCCATCGTGATGTTTTGGGTGTTCACCGCGATCTTTGCCGACCTGATCGTCACGCACAATCCGCTGGTCCAGGTCAGCCAGATGCGCAACGCGGTGCCGGGCAGCCCGCTGCCCGACCCGCAGGGCGGATACGAGTATTTCCTGCTGGGCGGCGATGCGCTGGCGCGCGATGTCTTTTCGCGCGCGGTGGTCGGCGCGCGCGAGGTGCTGCGCATCGCGCCCTTCGCGGCGATGATCTCGTTCATGATCGGCATCACCCTGGGGCTGCCGGCGGGCTATTTCGGCGGCCGGCTGGATACCGGGCTGACCTTTCTGGCCAACCTGGTCCTGGCATTCCCGGTGATCTTGCTGTTCTTCCTGCTGGTCGCGCCCGAAATCCAGGCGACCGCCATCCCTCGGGTCATGGCGGGGATCCTGTTCGTGGTGCCGGTGATCTTTGTCACGGTGCTTTTGAACGCGCGTTTCTTCACCCAGCCGGGCAAGCGCAATCTCTATGTCGGGCTGGTGCTGCTGATCGGGCTCTGGGCCTATTCGGGGCTGGCGTTCAGTGCCGATCCGCTGGGTGTCTGGGGCATGTCGCCCAACCTGCTGAACGTGTTCGTGGCCGTGGTCTTCGTCAACGCGCCGACGGTGTTTCGCATCGTGCGCGGCATCACGCTGGACATCAAGACGCGCGACTATGTCGCCGCCGCCCAGACCCGCGGCGAAGGGCCCTGGTACATCATGTTGTGGGAGATCCTGCCCAACGCGCGCGGCCCCCTGATCGTCGATTTCTGCCTGCGCATCGGATACACCACCATCCTTCTGGGCACGCTTGGCTTTTTCGGACTGGGCGTGACCCCCGAAAGCCCCGACTGGGGCTCGACCATCAATTCCGGGCGCCGCCTCCTGACGGTCTATCCGCATCCGGCGCTGGTGCCGGCGCTGTCGCTGATGTCGCTGGTGCTGGGTCTCAACCTGCTGGCCGACGGCCTGCGCGAGGAAAGCCTGAGGGATTGATGATGACCGCCCCCTTCATCTTGCCGAAAATACGCCACGGGGGTGCGGGGGTGTGAAACCCCCGCATTCGACGCGCGCCAACGGGAGAAGACGATGACCGACTGGGATCCTTCGCAACCGATTCTCGAGATCGAGAACCTCTCGATCTCGTTCTTCACCCGCCTGCGCGAAATTCCGGCGGTGATGGATTTTTCCTGCACCGTCATGCCTGGCGAGGCGATGGGGCTGGTGGGTGAATCGGGCTGTGGCAAATCCACCGTGGCGCTGGCGGTGATGCGCGATCTTGGCGTCAACGGGCGCATCGTCAGCGGCACGATCAAGTTCAAGGGCCGCGATCTGACGACGATGGGCCAGGACGAGTTGCGCAAGCTGCGCGGATCCGAGATCGCGATGATCTACCAGGAGCCGATGGCCTCGCTCAACCCGGCGATGAAGGTCGGCCGGCAGTTGATGGAAGTGCCGATGATCCACCAGGGCATGGGCAAGACCGAGGCTCGCGCGCTGGCGCGTCAGCTGGTCGCCGATGTCCGCCTGCCCGATCCCGATCGCATCCTTCAGGCCTATCCGCACCAGCTGTCGGGCGGGCAGCAGCAGCGCATCGTCATCGCCATGGCGCTGATGTCGCGCCCCGCGCTTCTGATCCTGGACGAGCCGACAACCGCGCTCGACGTCACGGTCGAGGCCGGGATCGTCGATCTGGTCAACGCCCTGGCCGAAAAATACGGCACCTCGATGCTGTTCATCAGCCACAACCTGGGCCTGGTGATGGAGGTCTGCAACCGCATCACGGTCATGTATTCGGGCGAGGCGGTCGAGACCGGCGATATCACCGATGTGTTCGCGCGGATGCGCCACCCCTATACGCAGGCGCTGTTTCGTTCGATCCCGTTGCCCGGCGCCGACAAGACCACGCGGCCGCTGCGCGCCATTCCCGGCAATTTCCCGCTGCCGCACGAACGGCCGCCGGGCTGCAATTTCGGCCCGCGCTGCGACTATTTCGAGGCCGGCCGCTGCGACGCCGCCGATATCGCCATGCGCCCGGTCGAGGGCGATTCGCGCCATGCCTCGCGCTGCCTGAAATTCGACGAGATCGACTGGAACGCCCCGGTTCCGGTCACGCCGCGCGGCGAGGACGGGCTGATCGGCGATGTGGTGCTGCGCATGGAGGATGTGCGCAAATACTACGAAGTCGCGGCGTCGAGCCTGTTTTCGGGGGGTGACAGCAAGGTCGTCAAGGCCAACGAAACGCTCAGCTTCGATGCACGCGAAGGCGAGACGCTGGCCATCGTCGGCGAATCCGGCTGCGGCAAGTCGACCTTTGCCAAGGTCCTGATGGGGCTGGAAACCGCGACCGACGGCAAGATCATGCTGTTCGACGAGAATGTGCAATCGACGCCGATCCAGTATCGCAACACCGATACCGTGTCGTCGCTTCAGATGGTGTTCCAGAACCCGTTCGACACGCTCAACCCGTCGATGACGGTGGGGCGCCAGATCATTCGCGCGCTGGAAATCTTTGGCATCGGCCGATCCGATTCCGAGCGTCGCCAGCGCATGCTGGAGCTGCTGGACCTGGTCAAGCTGCCACGCGAATTCGCCGACCGGATGCCGCGGCAGCTGTCGGGCGGGCAGAAACAGCGCGTCGGGATTGCGCGGGCCTTCGCCGGCAATGCCAAGGTGGTGGTCGCCGACGAGCCGGTTTCGGCGCTCGATGTGTCGGTGCAGGCGGCGGTGACGGAACTGTTGATGGATATTCAGCGCAAGAACCGGACGACACTGCTGTTCATCAGCCACGATCTGTCGATCGTGCGCTATCTCAGCGACCGGGTGATGGTCATGTATCTGGGTCATGTGGTGGAACTGGGCACGACCGACCAGGTCTTTGCGCCGCCCTATCACCCCTATACCGAGGCCCTGTTGTCAGCCGTGCCGATCGCCGATACCAGGATCGAGAAGAAGCGGATCGTGCTGGAAGGCGACATCCCTTCGGCCATGAACCCGCCATCGGGCTGCCCGTTCCAGACGCGCTGCCCCTGGAAGGTCCGGGTGCCGGGGGATCTGTGCGAACGCGAGGTGCCACCGATGCGGATACTGGAAGGGGGTCATCAGATCAAATGCCATCTGGACGATGCCGAACTGGCGGGGATGGACCCCGTGTTCAGGGTCGCCGCCGAATGACCGCGGCGCGCGTGCGGGGCCGGGCGAAGGGGGGCGTTGCCCCCCTCTGGGCCCGTGGCCCATTCACCCCCCAGGATATTTTCAGACAGAAAATGAAGGGGTTCCGGCCGGCATCGCGCGCGGTCCGCCGTTTAGGGGTGCGCTGATGCGGTATTCGGGATTTCGGGTTTTCGCGCAGGGGCTGACGGGAAACCGGGGCTGGCGGCCGGCCTGGCGCAAGCCGGCGCCCAGGGACGCGTATGACGTGGTCATCATCGGCGGGGGCGGACACGGGCTGGCGACCGCCTGGTACCTGGCGAAGAACCACGGGATCACGAATGTCGCGGTGCTGGAGAAAGGGTATCTGGGATCCGGCAATATCGGGCGCAACACGACGATCGTGCGGGCGAATTATTTTTTGCCTGGAAATTCCGAGTTTTACAGCCATTCCCTGAAGCTGTGGGAGGGATTGGAGCGCGCGCTGAACTACAACGTCATGCACAGTCGCCGCGGTCTGATCAACCTCTTTCATTCCGACGCGCAGCGCGATGCCTTTGCCCGTCGCGGGAACGCGATGCTGGCGCAAGGCGACGATGCCGTGCTTCTGAACCGGGCGGACGTGCGCCGGATGCTGCCCTATCTGGATTTCGAGCAGGCGCGGTTCCCGATCCATGGCGGGTTGTACCATCCGCGCGGGGGCACCGCGCGCCATGATGCCGTCGCCTGGGGTTATGCCCGCGCCGCCGACCGGCGCGGGGTGGATCTGATCGAGAATTGCGAAGTCACCGGGATCGATGTGGAGAACGGCCGCGTGACCGGCGTGCAGACGAGCCGGGGCCCGATCCGCGCGCGGCAGGTGGCGTTGGTGGCTGCCGGCCGGTCGAGCCAGGTGGCGGCGATGGCGGGCATGCGCTTGCCGATCGAGAGCCATGTCTTGCAGGCCTTCGTGACCGAGGGGCTCAAGCCCGTCATCGATCATGTGATCAGTTTCGGCATGGGGCATTTCTATATCAGCCAGTCGGACAAGGGCGGACTGGTCTTTGGCGGCGATCTGGATTTTCATGCCTCCTACGGCGCGCGCGGCAACCTGCCGATGGCCGAACATGTGATGGAGGCCGGAATGACCTTGATGCCGATGATCGGACGGGCGCGGGTGTTGCGGTCCTGGGGCGGCATCATGGACATGTCGCCCGATGGATCGCCGATCATCGACCGCACGCATATCGACGGTCTGTTCGTGAATTGTGGCTGGAATTACGGGGGGTTCAAGGCCGTTCCTGCCTCGGGTTGGTGCCTGGCGCATCTGGTCGCCACGGGCCAGCCGCACCCGGTGGCGGCGCGATTCCGGCTGGATCGGTTCGCCACCGGTCACCTGCTGGACGAAGAGGGCACCGGCTCTCAGCACAATCTGCACTGAGGTTCGCATGCGCATTTCCTGTCCCTGCTGTGGCCCGCGCGACCGGCGCGAGTTCACCTATCTCGGTGCTGCCGCCTATCTGGATCGGCCCGATCCGGATGCGCCGGCACCCGAGTGGGATGCCTATCTGCACCTGCGTGACAACCCGGCCGGCCGGACCCGCGATCTGTGGTATCATGATGCCTGCGGCAGCTGGATCGTGGTCACGCGCGACACCGTGACCCACGCCGTTCTGGCGGCGGAGGCGCTGGCATGACGCAGTCGCATCGCATTCCGGGCAAGGGCCTGATCGACCGCTCGCGCCCGGTTCGGTTCAGCTTCGACGGGCGGCCCTATGAAGGGTTCGCGGGCGACACGCTGGCCTCGGCGCTGTTGGCAAACGGGGTGCGCCTGATGGCGCGTTCGTTCAAGTATCACCGGCCGCGCGGGGTGCTGACCGCGGGGCCGGAAGAGCCCAATGCCCTGGTGGAAGTGTTTGAGGGTGAACAAAAAACTCCGAACATGCGGGCCACGGTGCAGGAAGTGTTCACCGGGTTGCGCGCGCAAAGCCAGAACCGCTGGCCAAGCCTGCGCCATGACCTGATGGCGGTGAACGACCGTTTTGCCCGGTTTCTTGCGGCCGGATTCTATTACAAGACTTTCATGTGGCCCGCCGCGTTCTGGGAACGCGTCTATGAGCCGGCAATCCGTCGCGCGGCGGGTTTGGGCGCGCTGTCGGGACAGCCTGACGAGGGGCGCTATGAACAGGCCTTTGCGTTTTGCGATCTGCTGGTGATCGGGGCGGGGCCGGCCGGGTTGATGGCGGCCCTGAGCGCGGGCCGCGCCGGGGCAGACGTGATCCTGGCGGAGGCGGATGCGCGGATGGGCGGACGGCTTCTGGCCGATCAACCAACCGTTGCCGACAGGCCGGGGCCGGATTGGGCAAGCCAGGTTCTGGGCGAACTTGCGGCGATGCCCAATGTGCGCCTGATGCCGCGCACCACCGTGACCGGGGCCTATGACGGCGGCACCTGGGGCGCGCTGGAACGGGTCGGGCTGCATCTGGCCGATCCGGGTGCGCTGCCGCGCGAATGTTTCTGGCGGATCGTGGCGCGTCGGGCGATTCTGGCAGCGGGTGCGCTGGAACGCCCCATTGCCCATCCTGACAATGATCGCCCCGGCGTCATGCTGGTTTCGGCTGTGCAAAGCTATGTCGCGCGCCATGGCATCGATCCGGGCCGGGTTGTTGTTTTTGGCAACAATGACAGCGCCTTGCAGGCCGCACGTGTTCTGACTGCACAGGGCGTGCGCATTGCCGGTTATGTCGATCCGCGCGAGGATGTCGCGGTGGTCGAGGACTTTCCGGTCTATCCCGGTGCCGCGGTAACGGGAACGCGCGGGCGGCTGGGGTTGCGCGATGTGGCGGTGCGCCACAAGGGCGGCGTCAGTCTTATCGAGGCAGAAACACTTGCGCTTTCAGGAGGTTGGAACCCGACCTTGCACCTGGCTTGCCATCTGGGAGGGCGCCCCGACTGGGACGCGGGGCTGGCGGCCTTTGTCCCGCGTGCGGGCATGGTGCCGTCAATGACGGTGGCCGGGGCCGCGCGCGGGCAGTTCTCGACCGCGGCCTGTCTGGCCGATGGCCTTGCGGCGGCGAAGGCGGCACTTTCGGACCTTGGCCTGAAGCCCGGCACCGACACGGCCCCCGCCGCCGAGGATCGGCCCTATACCATCGCGCCGTTCTGGGCGGTGGATGCGGGCGGGCGCGCATGGCTCGATTTTGCCAATGACGTGACCACCAAGGATGTCCAACTCTCGGCCCAGGAAGGGTTTTCCGCGGTCGAACACATGAAGCGCTATACCACGCAAGGCATGGCGCCGGATCAGGGCAAGACCTCGAACGTGACGGCACTGGCGGTGCTGGCCGAGGCCACGGGGCAGGGAATCGCCCAGACGGGGACGACCACGTTCCGCCCGCCGTTCATGCCGGTGTCCATTGGGGCCATGGGCGCGGGCGGGCGCGGGATGGGCTTTGCGCCGCGCCGTCTGGCCACGTCGGATGGCCAGAGCCGGGACATGGGCGCGCCGATGATCGAGGCGGGCCTGTGGTATCGGCCCAGCTATTTTCCACGCGCGAACGAGGTTACATGGCGTCAATCCTGCGATCGCGAGGTGACGATGGTGCGCTCATCGGTCGCGGTTTGCGATGTGTCGACCCTTGGCAAGATCGACGTGCAAGGACCTGATGCAGAACGGTTTCTGGACTTTCTTTACACCAACGCCATGGCCAGTCTGAAACCCGGTCGCACCCGTTACGGGCTGATGCTGCGCGAGGATGGTCATGTCATGGATGACGGCACCTGCGCGCGGCTTGGCCAGGATCATTTCGTGATCACGACGACGACCGCCGCGGCAGGCCAGGTGATGCGGCATATGGATTTCGTCCAACAGGCCTTTTGCGCCAATTGGGCGGTGCGTTTCGCCTCGGTCACGGAACATTGGGCTCAGTTCGCCGTGGCCGGGCCAAAGGCGCGGGAGCTTGTGAACAAGATTCTGCAAACGCCTGTCGATGAACGGAACTTTCCATTCATGGCCTGCGGTCCCGCCTGTATTCTGGGGGTCCAGGGGCGGCTGTTCCGGATCTCGTTCTCGGGTGAGCTGGGCTATGAACTGGCGGTTCCCGCCCGCTATGGCGCAGACCTGTTCGCCCGGTTGGTGCGCGAGGCCGAGGGCATGGGCGGCGGCGCCTACGGGATGGAGGCGCTGAACGTGCTGCGCATCGAGAAGGGTTTCATCACCCATGCCGAGATCCATGGACGTGTCACCGCCTTCGACATCGGAATGGCGGGGATGATCAGTGCCCGAAAGGACTGTATCGGCAAGGCGGCAAGCCGGCGGCCCGGCCTGACCGGGGCCGAACGGGAACAACTGGTCGGGTTGATGCCGATCGAACCGCAAGCCGCCATCAGCGCTGGTGCGCATCTTTACGACAAGGACGCCCCGGCAACGCGCGAGCACAATCAGGGTTACGTGACCTCGGTCGGCTATTCCCCGACCTTGCAAAGCTGGCTGGGCCTGGGATTTCTGCGGAACGGTCGCGCGCGGCATGGCGAGATCGTGCGGCTGGTCGACGGGTTGCGCGGGATCAAGGTGGCGTGCCGGGTCGTGCATCCGGTGTTCCATGATCCTGAGGGAGGGAAATTGCGTGGCTGATCTGAGCGAGCGCGCGCCCTTGTCGGCGCTGGACTGGCCGCGGGTGCTGGGCGACTGCCGTCTGTCGCCCTTGCCGCTGGAACGGATCACCGCGATCCAGCCCTTTCCGGGGCGGACGGCGGCGGTCGATGCGGCGCTGAAAGCGATGGGGCTCGCGTTTCCGGCGCCGGGCGAACTTGTTGAGACCGCGCCGGCGCGCATTGTCTGGGCCGGGCGCGAGACGGCCTTTCTGTTCGATCTGTCCGTGCCGGACGGGGTCGCGGCGGATGCGGCGATCACCGATCAATCCGATGGCTGGGCCGGGCTGCGCCTGGAAGGGGGCGATGCCGCGGCGGTTCTGGCGCGGCTGGTGCCGGTCGATCTGCGCCTGAGCGCGTTTGCGCCCGGCCGTTCGCTGCGCGCCCCGCTCAATCAGATGCCGGCGCTGATCCTGCGCACCGGGGCCGAGGCGTTCGAGATCCGGGTATTCCGGTCGATGATCGAAACGGCGGTCGAGGACCTGTCGGCGGCGATGACATCGGTCGCCGCGCGCAAAATGGTGCCGTGATGCCCGATCACACGCCGATGATGGCCCGGTCCGCGCTGGCCGGTCTGATCGCGGGGCTGGCGGTCTTTTCGGCCGCGCTGGTGATCCCGCCGCCGGCGGGATTGACGGTCACGGGCTGGCAGACGCTGGGTCTGGCACTGGTCATGGCGATCTGGTGGAGCACCGAACCCGTGCCCATCGGCATCACCGCGCTCTTGCCGATGATCGTGCTGCCGATCCTGGGCAATGGCGACATTGCCGCGGCCGCCGCGCCCTATGGCAACCCGCTGGTGTTCCTGTTCCTCGGGGGCTTCATGCTGGCGATGGCGGTGCAGCGCTGGGGGCTGCATCGACGCCTGGCCTGGCAGGTGCTGCGCCTCGTCGGCACGCGGCCGGCCCGTCTGGTGCTGGGGGTCATGGTGGCGGTCGGGTTCCTGTCGATGTGGATTTCCAACACCGCCGCGGCGCTTCTGATGCTGCCGGTCGCGCTGTCGGTCATCGCCGTGACCGAGGGCGGTGATGCGCCGGCGCAGCGCCGCTTTGCGCTGGCGCTGTTGCTGGGGCTGGCCTATGCCGCCAATATCGGCGGCGTCGGCACCTTGATCGGCACGCCGCCCAATGCGCTGCTGGCCGGGTATCTGGCCGAAAGCCACGGCATCGATCTGAGCTTTGCGCTATGGGCCGCGGTGGGGGTGCCGCTGGTGGCAGTTTTCCTGCCGCTGGGCTGGTGGGTGCTGGTGCGGCTGGTGTTTCCGGTCGCGCCCGAGCTGTCATCGGGCGGCACGGCGGACCCGGTTGCGGCGCTGAAGCCGGGGCGCATCGGCCCGGCCGAACGGCGGGTGGCGCTGGTCTTTGCCGCGGCCGCGCTGCTGTGGATCGCGCGCCCGCTGTTGAACCGGCTGCCAGTTCTGGAGGGGCTGAGCGATGCCGGGATCGCGCTGGGATGCGCGCTGGCGCTGTTCCTGATCCCGGCGGGGCAGGAGCGGCGCTTTCTGCTGATCTGGGACGAGGCGAAAACGATCCCGTGGCAGGTGCTTTTGCTGTTCGGCGGCGGATTGTCGCTGGCCGCGGCGATGGAGCGCAGCGGACTGGCGGAATGGATCGGCGCGGGATTTGCCGATCTGGGTGCCGTGCCGCCGATCGTGCTGTTGCTGGCGCTGAGTGCCACGGTGATCCTGCTGACCGAACTGGTCAGCAACACGGCGGTCGTCGCGGCGCTGCTGCCGATCACCGCCGCCATTGCCGCCGGAACCGGCATGGACGTGGTGGTGCTGTCGGCGGCAGTGGCCATGGCGGCAAGCTGCGCCTTCATGTTGCCCGCCGCCACACCGCCCAATGCGCTGGTCTTTGCCTCGGGCCATGTGACGGTGGCCATGATGATGCGGGCGGGCGTGGTGATGAACGTGCTGTCGGTCGGACTGGTATCCTTGACGGCCTGGGTTCTGGGCCCGCTCGTGGCGCCCTGACCGCGCGCTACAGGATCGGCGGGCGGGCGTTCAACTCGTCGATATCCAGGCCGACCAGGCGCTTGTAGGTCCGCGCCGTTTCGTTCAGTTCGTCCTCGCTGAGAACCTCGCGCACATCGTCATAGACCCCGCCCGAGCGTTGTTCGACCAGTTCCATCACCTGGTCGGGCCCGTTCGAGCGGTTGGCCAGCACGATCCGGGTGGTGATCGGGCGGCGCTCGGCCTCATAGGTGGTCAAGGCGGTCTCGCTCAGGCCGTGATCACGCAGCCGCGCCCCCAGCAGGCGGGCGTCGATGATGCCTTGCGACGCCCCGTTCGAGCCGATGGGATACATCGCATGTGCCGCGTCGCCCGCCAGCGTGACCCGCCCCTCGGTCCAGAAGGGCAGGGGGTTGCGGTCGACCATGGGGAATTCATACACCGTTCTGGCCTTGCGGATGAGCGCCGGAATGTCCAGCCAGTCAAACGCCCAATCCTCGAATGATGGCAGAAAGTCATCCAGCTTGCCGGGCCGGTTGTAGTCTTCCTTGTTCCAGTGCCGGGTGGGTTCGTATTTCAGCTCGGCGATCCAGTTCACCGTCGCCAGACCGGTGTCGGCATCGGGTTTGCTGATCGGGTAGGTGACGAATTTCTGCCACTCATGTCCGGCCATCGCCATGCTGGCACCGGTCAGGAACGGCTCGGCATAGCTGGTCGCGCGCCACAAGACCGCGCCGCCCCAGACCGGCGGGCCGTCATCGGGGTGCATCTGCGCGCGAATGGCCGAATGGATGCCGTCGCAGCCGATCAGCAGGTCGCCGGTTTCGACGCGGGTTTCGCCGTCGCGGTTTTCCAGGTGCAGCCGCACGGTGTCGCCATCCTGGTCGTAGCCGGTCGCGCGCCAGCCGGTCAGGACCGAACCCGAGGGCAGGCGCGCCTGGGCCGCGCGCAACAGCATCATCTGGAATTCGCCGCGATGGACCGAATACTGCGGCCAGTTGTAACCGGCCCAGGTGCCGCGCGGTTCCGACCAGATCGGGTTGCCGCGCTTCGAGAAATAGGCAACCTCGCGGATGCGCAAGCCGATCGCGTCCAGCGCCGGACCCAGGCCCATCTCCCGGATTTCGCGCACCGCCTGCGGCTGAAGATTGATGCCGACGCCAAGCGGGGCGGGCTTGTCCACCTGTTCGAACACACGGACCGGAAAGCCGAGGGAATGGGCCGTCAGGGCAAGCGACAATCCGACGATTCCGCCTCCGGCGATCAAGATCATCTGGATTCCCTTGCGTTGTTCTTGTCAAACAGTCGGAGTTTCAATGATTCCGGCGATCTGTGCAAGGTGGCGCATTGACGCTGACGTCAGCACGAAAATGGCGGCTTGGCGCCGCATTTCCGGCATGGTTTGTCCCCATGCTGCGAGGGCTTACCCAAAGCGGACCCATGATGCGCGGCAGGATCAACAGCTTTCTGACAGCGGACCAAGGCGCCATCACGGTGGACTGGGTCGTGCTGTGCGCGCTATGCGCGGGGCTGGCGATCAGCGCCGCGCGCGCTGTCCAGGAGAGCAGCGAACCGCTTGGTGCGCAGATCCGCACCGCCGTCGATGTCTCGGCAGACGATCACGACGCGGTGGAGGAATAGCCGCGCATCGCAGGCTGTTCAGGCGCGTTCAGACGGGCTCCGACACGCGCCAGTGCACCGCGAAACCGGGGTCGAACACCGTGACGGGGCCAGCGCCGGTCTCGATCCGGGCGGGAAAGCGCACCGGTTCGGCCTGCCGCATCAGCGTCAGCCGGCCCGGATTGCGTGGCAGGCCATAGAAATCCGCCCCATGATGCGCGACAAAGGGTTCCAGCCGGTCCAGCGCGCCTTCGCGCTCGAACAGCTCGGCCAGGATCGGCATGGTGTTCGTCGCCGTGAAACAGCCCGCGCAGCCGCAGGCGCTTTCCTTGGCCGGGTCGGCATGGGGCGCGCTGTCGGTGCCCAGAAAGAACCGCGCATCCCCCGACAGCGCCGCGTGCACAAGCGCCCGGCGATGGATCTCGCGCTTGGCGACCGGCAGGCAGTAATAATGCGGGCGGATGCCCCCGGCCAGGATGTGATTGCGGTTGATGATCAGGTGATGCGTGGTGATCGTCGCCGCCAGATCCGACGCCGCGGCCTGCACATAGGCCACGGCGTCGGCGGTGGTGACATGTTCCATGATCACGCGCAGCCCTGGTGTTGCGCGGCGGATCGGATCCAGCACGCGGTCGATGAACACCGCCTCGCGGTCGAAGATGTCGATCTCGGGGTCCGTCACCTCGCCATGCACGCACAGCGGCACACCGGCCTCGGCCATCGCCTCAAGCGTGGGGCGCACGGCATCGAAGCGGCGCACGCCCGAATCGGAATTCGTCGTCGCCCCGGCCGGATACAGCTTGACCGCCGCGATCATGCCGGCGCGATGCGCCGCGACGATGTCGGCGGGGTCCGACGCCTCGGTCAGGTAAAGCGTCATCAGGGGCGTGAACGCGGCCCCCGGCAGCGCGGCCATGATCCGCTGGCGATAGCTGTCGGCCTGCGCGCCGGTGACGACGGGCGGCACCAGGTTGGGCATGATGATCGCGCGGGCAAAATGGCGCGCGGTTTCGGGTGCGACCCCCGCCAGCATCGCACCGTCGCGCAGATGCAGGTGAAAGTCGTCGGGGCGGGTGAGGGTCAGGCTGCGGGTCATGGCGCCCTTTAGCGCGCCACCGCCGTCATGGGAAGAGCCCGGATGTCAGTCTGCCGTGTGGCGGCGCGCCCGATCCGGCCGCTGGCGCCCCAGCGCCGCCTCGGCCTCGGTCAGGGCCTGGCGCAGGCGCGGATGCTCGACCTGGGCCAGGGCCGCGCGCAGGGTCTGCACCAGCCGGGCCGGACGCTTCTGCCCCTGAACCCGCGCGGCCAGCCGCCCCAGATAGGGCGCATGGCTGCGCCTTGCGCGCCACAGGCGGTAAAACCGGTGCGCGTCCAGCGTGCCGGTGCAGGCGGCATCCAGCAACGGGCGCAGCGCCCCCATCCGCGCCAGTTCGCCCTGCGGATCGCGGCCGATGTTGCGCGCGCGCAGCTTGACCACATGCGGGCCGCGAAACAGCGCCGCATGCACCGCATCGACCTGCTGCGCCGGATCATAGAGGATGAACGCCTGCGCGCAGCCTTCGGTCATGTCGGGCGCATAGCCAAAGCGCGATGTGAAATCGAACCGCCGTGCCGCCAGAAAGCGCCGGTCCCATTCGGCGGTTTCGGGGGCGAGCGTTGCCTGCGGGGCCAGCGCCAGCACCGTCGCACCGGGCGCCGCGACCGAGAACGCCGCCGCGCCATAGCCGCCCATGCCGGCGCCGTAAAAGACCACGCGATCAAAATCCTCGAAAAAGGCATCGTCGATCAGCCGGTCGATGTAGCCCCAGACCGAATGATCGCGATACCAGGTCCGGTCATGGGCGACGATGGCCAGGCTGGACCACCCGCGCGGGGCCGCCACCTGGTACCCCAGCGGCATCTGCGGGCCGCCGGCCGACCGGATGCCCGCCATCGTTTCGAACGTGACCAGCAGAACCGGCCCCTGATCGCTGAAGAAGGCCGTGTGCCGCGCCCCCAACTTCTCGAAATAGCCGGTCTCCTCGCCGATCTCGTCCATGACCGTCAACCAGTCGGAATCGGACTGTGCTTCGCTGGCGTCAAAGAACTCGATCGTGTCGTCGGACATGCATTCCTCTTGATAGCAGGGGCGGCAGCGCGGGGCAGCGGGCAGCGGCGGTTGAAACCGAGATCGAGGATACACCAAGTCAGCGTGGCAGAAAACGGCGCAGCACGTGGCAAAGACAAGGAAAAGTCACCCGGTTTCGAAACGGTGCGGCAGGGGTGTTGCCGAGAGCGCGACAATCACGGATGCCGGCAAAGGCGCCGGGCACCCAGTTGGGCCGATGTCAGCGCGCATAGAACATGACCGAACATGCCCCGTTTTGCAAAACCTCCATCGTGTTCGTGCCCGTCGGTTCGTCCGGCGGGGTATCGGCGCTGAAAAACAGTTGCGCCAGCATTCCGTCGTCGAGAACGTGAAAGGCGACGTAGTCCCGCACGCCCCCGCCGCATGCGGCAAAGGGATCGCCGTCGGATGTCAGGATACGGAAAACGCTGCCATTTTCCCGGACGGGTTCAAGGCGTGCCGATGGCCCGGCCGCGAACCGCACGTGCTCGCGCGTCACCGTCATGACGCCCAGACGGGCGGCCGGGTCGCTGTAAGGGTGCCAGTCGCCGACAAAGTCTCCGCCGGCGATCGACGGCGTTGGCAGGGACGCCAGACCGCCCCATGCCGCCACCGCAACAGCCCTGTTCAAGCGAGGGTGCAGTGCGATGACAGCGTCCCATCCGGATCGTGCCATCGACCAGGGTTTCGTCATGGAAAAGCCCCCTCAGACAAAGCGGACCTTGCCGATATAGGGCAGGTTGCGGTTGCGTTGGGCGTAGTCGATGCCGTAGCCGACGACGAATTCGTCGGGGATCTCGAACCCGGTCCAGGTTGCCTTGATCTCGACCTCGCGCCGGGTCGGCTTGTCCAGCAGTGCGCAGACCTCCAGCCGGCGGGGTTCGCGCGACAGCAGCATGGTCTTGACGTGATGCAGGGTAAAGCCGGTGTCGACGATGTCCTCGACCACAAGGACATCGCGCCCGGCGATCTCGCCGCGCAGATCCTTCAGGATGCGCACCTCGCGCGAGGAATGCATCGAATCGCCATAGCTCGAGGCTTCGAGGAAATCGACCTCGACCGGCAGGTCGATCTCGCGCACCAGATCGGCGATGAAGACGAACGAGCCGCGCAACAGCCCGACCACGATCAGCTTGTCGGTGCCCGCAAAGGCGGTGGTGATCTCGGCGGCCAGTGCCTCGACTCGGGCGGCGATGGATTTGGCCGAGATCATCTGGTCGATCACGTATTTGGGCTGGGTCATTCTGTCTCTTCGCAGCTGGTTGCGGCACGGCGGCCCTTGTCAAGCGGCGCGCAGTCTACGAAAAGGCCCGCGAACTGACCAGAGGTGCCGGATGCCCCGACACGCCGAAACACGCAACCTGCCTTACACCGCCGCGCAGATCTATGACCTGGTGGCCGATGTCGCGCGCTATCCCGAGTTTCTGCCCTGGACGGCCGCCGCACGAATCCGGTCGCGCGAACCCTTGCCCGGTCGATCGGATGGCGCCGAGGTGATGGAGGCCGATCTGGTGATTTCGTTCAAGGTGTTTCGCGAACGCTTCGGTTCACGCGTGACGTTGTTCCCGGCCGAGCGGCGGATCGAGACCGACTATCTGGATGGCCCGTTTCGCCACATGCATTCGCAATGGCAGGTGCGCGATCGGCCCGAAGGCGGTTGCGAGGTCAGCTTCTTCGTCGATTTCGAGTTTCGCAACGCCATGCTGCAAAAGGTGATCGGCGTGGTCTTCGACGAGGCCATGCGCCGCGTGGTCGGCGCGTTCGAACGCCGCGCTGCCGCGCTTTACGGCTAGGCGCGGCCCCCGTCGATCACGCGCAGCCGCGGGCGCCCACAGGCGGGTCTTTCGCGGCGCGGCGTATCCACGGCAGGCGGCGGCAACGGGTTGGCGGCGATCGGGGCGTTCGACATCATGCGCGATGCCGACAGCTTGAACCGTCGCGGGCTGCGCCCGATGGGGCCGCGCGTTTCCAGCACGCCCAGAACGCGGTTGATCTGCCCGGCATCATCGGTCAGCGGCAGCGCCAGCAGCATCCCGTCCAGCGCCGGTTTGCCCAGCCCGCTTTCGCCGCGCAGCGGAAGCTGGGCGCGCGCGCCGCGCGCGACCTGCGCCAGTGCCGCCGCCAGCTCGGCCCGCGCCCCCAGCGCGAAAAAGACGCTCAGCGGCATGCCGCGCGGGTCCATGCCCAAAAGCGCCTCGAACTGGCGCCCGGCGATGCGCAGGCGCGCGATCTCGGGCGTGACCAGTTCGGCGATGAAGGTATATTCCAGCGCCGGGGCGATCGCGCGTGGATCGATCTCGGTGCGCGCGGGGGCAATGCGGTCGCCGCGCAACGCGTCCCAGAAATCGCGGACACTGGCCGCGATGGGGTAGTCATGGGCCGGACTGCGCAGGATCGCGGGCCGGCGCAGGATCGTTTCGGCCTGTTGGCGCGGCGTATCGGCGCCGGGTTTCGAGGTGTCGGTCATGGCGCGGTTCCTGGGGCAAAGCGGACCCTTTCGCCCGCGGCGATGGCCACTGGCGGTGCGGACGGGTCCGGTGTTAACGTCGCCTTAATGAGTCTTGCTGATCGCTTGATGGCAGGTTTTTGCGTCAATTTGGAGCTAATTCCGGGCAAATGGTTAAATCCATGACAGGCTTCGCCACCTTGGGCGATACGATCGACACGGCGGACGGCGCGTTTGTCAGTCAATGGGACATGCGCGCGGTCAACGGGCGCGGGCTGGACCTGCGCCTGCGCCTGCCTGACGGGCTGGACGGGCTGGAAACCGCGCTGCGCAAGCGGTTTGCCGCGCGCATCGCGCGGGGAAACGTGTCGGTGTCGCTGAAGCTGTCACGGGCCGATCCGGCGGCGGCGATGCGGCTCAACACACCGGCGCTGGAGGCGGTTCTGGACATGCTGACCCAGGCCGAGGCGCGCGCCGAGGCCCATGGCTTCGCCCTGGCGCCGATGACGGCGGCCGACCTGCTGGGACTGCGCGGCGTGATCGACTCGGGGCCCGAAACCGCCGATCCGGCCCCGTTGGTGGCGGCGCTTCTGGACCAGGTCGCCCCCCTGATCGACGCCTTCGACGCGACCCGCCAGCGCGAGGGGGCGGCGCTGAAAACCGTCCTCAACGCGCAACTTGCACAGATCGAACACTTCGTAAGCGAGGCCCGCAGGGAGGCCGAATTGCGCCGCGACGATCAGGCCGCGTCCCTGCGCGCCGCGCTGGAACGCCTGCGCGAGGCGGCGCCGCAGATCGAACCGGGCCGGATGGAACAGGAACTGGCGCTGATCGCCGTGAAATCCGACATCACCGAAGAACTGGACCGGCTGCAGGCGCATTGCGCCGCCGCGCGGGCGCTGCTGGAGGCGGCCGCACCGGTCGGGCGCAAGCTGGATTTCCTGATGCAGGAATTCAACCGCGAGGCCAACACCCTGTGTTCCAAGGCCCAGCACGCGGCCCTGACGCGGATCGGGCTTGACCTCAAGACGGTGATCGACCAGATGCGCGAGCAGGTTCAGAATCTGGAGTAGGGCATGCAGCGGCGCGGGCTTCTGATCATCCTGTCCTCGCCCTCGGGTGCGGGAAAATCGACGCTGGCGCGGCGGCTGATGGAATGGGACCCGGCGCTCTCGTTCTCGGTCTCGGCCACGACCCGCCCGCCACGGCCGGGCGAGGTGGACGGGCAGCACTATCATTTCAAGACGCGCGAAGCGTTCGTGTCGCTGGTCGACTCCGGCGGGATGCTGGAACATGCCGAGGTCTTCGGCAATTACTACGGCTCGCCCAAGGCGCCGGTCGAGGCCGCCATGGAGGCCGGCCGCGACACCCTGTTCGATATCGACTGGCAGGGCGGCCAGCAGGTGCGCAATTCCAGTCTGGGCAAGGACGTGGTGTCGATCTTCGTCCTGCCACCGTCGATTGCCGAACTCGACGCGCGGCTGCGAAAGCGCGCGCAGGACAGCGACGCGGTGATCGCGGGGCGCATGGCCCGCTCGCGCGACGAGATCAGCCACTGGGCCGAATACGACTACGTGCTGGTCAATGACGATCTCGACGCCACCGCCGAGGCGCTGATCACCATCATCCGCGCCGAACGGATGCGCCGCGACCGCCAGCCCTGGCTGAACGATTTCGTGCGCGCGCTGAACGCCGAATTCAGCGCCCGCCAGACCGGAGACCGGACATGATCTATGCACTCGACGATATCGCCCCCGACCTGGCACCCGATGCCTGGGTGGCCCCGGACGCCAATGTCATCGGGCGGGTGCGACTGGGGGCCGGGGCCTCGGTCTGGTTCGGGGCGACGTTGCGTGGCGACAACGAATGGATCACGCTTGGTCCCGGCTCGAACGTGCAGGAGGCGTGTGTTCTGCACACCGATATGGGGTTCCCGCTGACGATCGGGCGCGATTGCACGATCGGGCACAGCGTGATCTTGCATGGCTGCACGATCGGGGACGAAAGCCTGATCGGCATGGGGGCAACGGTGCTTAACGGCGCGGTCATCGGCCGCAACTGCCTGATCGGCGCGGGGGCGCTGATCACCGAGGGCAAGACCATCCCCGACGGATCGCTGGTGATGGGCCGTCCGGGGCGGGTGGTGCGCGAACTCGATGCCGAGGCGGTCGCGGGGCTGCGCCGTTCGGCGCAAGGGTACCAGGCGAACGCCCGTCGTTTCGCCATGGGGTTGCGCGCGCTTTGATGCGCGGGCGGCGGGCCGGGCGGGTTGTCCGGTCTAGGGCCGTTGACCGCGATGTCGGTGGCGGGTGGTCTCCTGTTCGATGATCCGCGCCAATACATCTGCCTTGCCAAAGGCGCGGCGGGCGGCCGGCAAGGTATCAAGGAAATCGGCCTGCACCAGCGCAAGCCGCTGGTGCAAGAGGTTCCGGCGCCCCTCGACCCAGCGTTGGTGGGCGATCTGCGCCTGAAGCAGGCCGGGCGCGGTCGCGGCGTCAAGGCTCGCGGCATTGCGGTCAAGGGTGGCCAGCGCGGTGCGCAGACGGTCGCGACCCTGGGCGATGGTGGCCAGCCGCGCCAGTTCGTGGTCGCGTTTCATCGCCGCGATCTGCTGCAGGCGGCGCACCGCCGCCAGGTCCGGCGCTTTCATCGTCCCACCACGTTGCCGGGGCCCGGCGCGGCCTGGCCGCGCGCGCGCGCCTTTTGCCGCATCAGTTCGGCAAAGCGGATGGCGGCGGCCACGGGGGCGTAATGCTCGGGCGTAACCTCCTGCCCGATCTCGGTGGCGGCGTGAAGCGCGCGCGCGGTCGGCGCATCGGCATGGATCGGAACACCGGCCGCCTGGGCGCGGTCGCGGATACGCGCGGCGATCGGATCCACGCCCTTGGCCACGCAGACCGGTGCGCCGGGGCTTGTGCGGTCCCAGCGCAGGGCGATGGCGTAATGCGTTGGATTGACAATCACCACACTGGCCGTGGCGACATCGGCCAGCATCGAATTCGTGGCGATCTCGCGGGCGCGCTGGCGGCGGGCCTGTTTCATATGCGGGTCGCCCTCGACCTGCTTGTGTTCGTCGCGCAATTCCTGATGGCTCATGCGCTGGCGGCGGCGGTGATCAAACTGCTGCCAGACATAGTCGATCGCGCCGATCAGGGCCATGATCGCGACCACGACGACCAGAAATTCCACGATCAGGCGCATCATCTCGGCCACCGCCTGACCGGCATTGAGCCGGGTTGCGGCGATCAGCCGGGGCAGGCGGGCGGCCAAAAACACCCACAGCACCAGCGCATAGATGCCAAGCTTGACCGTGCTCTTGGCGAATTCGAACAGCCCGGCCGGGCCGAACTTGTTGCGAGCATTGGCGATAGGCGAGATGCGCGACGCCTTGGGTTTCAGCTTTTCTGGCGCAAACACCAGCCCGCGGATCGCCACCAGCAGCGCGACCACGGCCAGCGCGGGCAGTGCGAAGAGCGGCGCAAGCGCCACCACAAGCGCCCCGAACAGCGCGTCGGCCGCCCCAGTGCCGCCGCGCAGCATCTGTTGCGAGAGTGGGTCGGCGCGTTCCAGCAGCGCCGCGCCGATTGCCCCCAGCCGCACGGGGGCCCAGCCGCCGGGCAACAGGGCCAGGGCCGCAAACCCGGCCATGGCGGCGGTCGCGGTCAGATCGGCGCTGCGCGGCAGTTCGCCGCGTTCGCGCGCCTGCTCCAGCTTGCGCTGGGTGGCCTCGTGCGGTTTCTCGTCGCTGTCCTCGTCGCTCATTGCAGCGGGTTTCCGGCACCGGGATCGGCCATGAGGCCCATCAGCGCGCCGCGCCAGACCTCCAGCATGGCCGGTGCGGCCAGCATCAGCAGCACCAGGCCGCCCAATGTCAGGGCCGGTGCGCCGATGAAGGCCACCATCAGTTGCGGCATCGCCCGGTTGATCGCCCCCAGCGCCAGGTTGTAGATGCTGGCGCCGATCACGAAGGGCGCCGCCAGCAGGAAGGCAAGCGTGAACGCGTGCGCGACCCGGCCCACACCCCATTCGGTGATCGTGCCGGCATCTGGCCAGAGCCCGGCGGGCAGCAGCGTATAGCCCAGCACCAGGAATTGCGCGGCATGTTCGGCCAGCCCGCTCATGACCGCAAGGGCAAGCCCGGCCATGACCAGAAGCTGCGAGATCGCCGGCTGCGGATCGACCCCGGCACCGCCGAAGAACTGGGCCAGCGAGGTGGCCTGCGCGATCATCGTGCCGGCCATTTGCAGGGCCTGAACCATCAGCCGCAGACTGGCCCCGAACACCAGACCGATCGCGGTTTCGACAAAGAGAAGGCGCGCGATGGCGCCCGGCGTGTCGGGCCGTGCCGCGATCGCGGGCAGGACGGCCGGCGCCACGATCACGGTCATCGACAGCGCCAGCACCAGGCGGATGCGCACCGGGACCACCTGTTCGCCAAAGGCCGGCAACAGGGCAAAGAAGGCGCCGACGCGGGCAAAAACCACGAAGCCCTCAAGCGCGGTCTGGCGCAAGCCGATCGCCAATGCGTCGAGCGCCGCAACCAGTTCCGGCGTCATCGCGCGGCCAGGGGCTGCGGGTCGGGCTGCGCGGATGGATCGGGCAGGGCGATCTGGCCCACCAGCGCCGGTCGCGCCTCCATGCCGATTTCCTCGAACGACAGCACCGGCACCTGCAGATCGCGCGCGGCCATCACCGTGCGCAGAAACCGTCTGCGACGCCCGGTGCAGACCAGCGCGGCCTCGACCCCGGTGTCCGACAACTGCCCGAATTTCTCGGCCAGGGCGTTGGACAGGCGCGCAAAATCGGCCGGTGGCAGGGCGATGTCGGCGCCGCCGCGTTCGCCCTCGACCTGGTACTGGTTGAAAAGTCCGTCCCATTCCGGGGCCAGTTGCACCAGCGGGATGGTGCCATCGGCGCGCCGCAGCGGGGCGACAAGCTGAAATCCCATCCGCTGCCGGACATGTTCGCATGCCAGTTCGGCCGGAAGATTGGGAATGCGCAATTCGGCCAGCGATTCCAGGATCAGCGGCAGGTTGCGCACCGAGACGCGCTCATCCAGCAGCATGCGCAGGACCGACAACAGCAGATCGATGCCGACGCGATCGGGGATCAACTCGTCGATCAGCCGACGATTGGCGGCGGCGCGCTTGGGATCGGAGAGGTTGCACAACTCGTCCAGCATGCGCCGCAGCCCGCGCAGGCTCAGAAGGCGGCCGAAATTGGCCTTGAGGACTTCCAGCAGGTGGGTGGCCAGAACCTCGGTCGGACTGACGACGGTCACCCCGGTCAGCACTGCGCGCTCCTCGTCGTCCGGCGCGATCCAGCGGGCGGGTGCGGCATAGACCGGCTCGCGCACGTCGACGCCCTCGGGCAGATCGGCGGCCCGGTCCGACAGAAGCGCGAGGCGCTTGTCGGGGAAGAGCCGGTCGCGGGCCAGTTCGACACCCTGTATGAGGATCGCGTATTCGCCGGTGGGCAGCGCCGCCTCGTCGGTGAGGCGGATCTCGGGCAGGATCACGCCGAAATGGCGCATGACGTGGTTGCGCATGTTCGTGATGCGCGCATCCAGCCCGACCCCGGGGTCCAGCACCATCGGCACCAGGTCCGGCGCGAATTGCACATGGATCTCGTCAAGGTCCAGCACGTCGCCCAGCGACATCGGTTTGAGTTCGGCCGCCGCCTCGGATTTCGGGGCGTTCCGTTGAATCCCGGCGCGCCGGCGGGCGAACCAGGCCGCGACGAAAAGCGCGCCCGCGCCCAGCACGAAGGGGACGAAGGGCAGCCCCGGCACCAGCGCGAAGAGCGCCATCAGCAGCCCCACCGTCATCAGCGCCGGCGGATAGCGGCCCAGTTGTTCGAACAGCGCCAGATCGGTCGCGCCCAGGGCGCCGCCCCGTGCCAGCAGAAGGGCCGCCGCAATCGAGATGATGACCGCGGGGATCTGGCTGACCAGCCCGTCGCCCACCGTCAGGATGGCATAGGTTTCAAAGGCATCGCCGATTGGCATGCCATGGATCAGCGTGCCCATGATCAGGCCGACGACGATATTCAGGATCGTGATCAGAAGCCCGGCGACGGCATCGCCCTTGACGAATTTCGATGCCCCGTCCAGCGAGCCGAAGAACGTGGTCTCGGCCTGTTCCCGTTCACGCCGGTTGCGCGCCTCGTCGTGGTCGATGGCGCCGGCCGACATGTCGGCATCAATCGCCATCTGCTTGCCCGGCATCCCGTCGAGGGCAAAGCGCGCGCCCACCTCGGCCATGCGGCCGGCGCCCTTGGTGATGACGATGAAATTGACGATCAGCAGGACGCAAAAGACGACCACCCCCAGAAACACGCTGCCGCCCATGATGAAGCTGGCAAAGCCCTGGATCACCGATCCGGCGGCGTGCGGGCCGGTGTGGCCCTCGCCGATGATGAGCTTGGTCGACGAGACATTGAGCGACAGGCGCAGCATCAGCGAGGCCAACAGCACGGTCGGAAAGATCGAGAAATCGAGCGGACGCTCGATGAACAAGGTCACCGTGAACATCAGGATCGCCAGCGCGAACGAGGCCGCCAGCCCGATATCGAGCATCCAGGCCGGAACCGGCAGGATCATCATGACGATCACCGCCATCAGCGCCACGGCCAAAAGCACGGTAGGCCGAAATACCTGGGTCAGGGTCAGGGTCATGGCGCCCCCCCGGCAAGCCCTGCCAGAATGGCCGGGCCCTGCGACGCGGCCGGGCGCACCAACGATGCCAGCGCCCCCGCTGGTGCCGCGTCGTGCCGCACCAGAAGCGGAAAGCCATTGACGCGCGGGGCATCGGGGGCGCTGTCCGGCGGGGGCGGGGCAGGGGTGTTGGCCGCACGCGTCGTGCGCAGATGCGCGATGCGGGCGCCATAGCGGGCGGCCAGGGCCGGTGTGCGCGAGTGATAGGCGCCGGCGGCCGCGTCCCAGGTGCCGAATTCATCGCGCAACCGCGCCAGAAAGCCCGCCGCATACCGCGCCGCCGTGAGCGGGTCGAGCAAAGCCTGCACCGAGGGGAAATGCCGGCCGTGCCAGTGCCAGTTGATCTGAAAGCAGCCCAGATCGAAGTCGCCGCGCCCCTGATCAAGGGCATGGCGCGCCGCGTCCAGCGCCGCCGCGCGCGTGTCGAACCACTGCCCGCGCCCGCCGAGGTTGATGGCCCAGGGCCAGGGCCGCAATATCCCCCCATGCCGACGCCCGGTTTCGGCCAGGGTTATGGCATGCAGCAGATCGACCGGCACGCCGGTTTCGGCCGCGGCCGTGCGTGCGGCCCGTTCGCACAGTTGCGGATCGGCCGGGGCCGGTGCTGCACCAAGAAGCAGCGAAAGCGCCGCGACCGCGGCCAGGACAGGGCGAGATTTCTTCATCGCGGGCATGACTTCCGTTGTTGAAGCCAGACTAGCCCGCATTTGGTTTACCAAATGTCACCACCAGAACGAATTCGGGATCCAGATCAAGGACCGGGCAGGACAAAAGGTGTAAAATCACGCCATCATCATCACGGAGTTGCGCGATGCGAAATTCACTTTCGACCTTGGCGGGACTGATCCTTGCGGCGCTTGTGCCGGTGTCGGCCCTGGCCGGCGACTGCACGGGCCATGTCGTCGATGTGCGCCCGATCAGCGCCTATGACCCCGCGACAGGGCGCGGCTATCTGGCGGTTCGTTCGGGTCCGGGCACCGAGTTTCGACAGATCGGCGAGTTGTATCTGGGCGATGAAGTCGCGGTCTGGGAGCGGTCCGGAAACTGGCTGATGGTGCGGTGCATGGCGGGCCGATGCCTGGCACCGATGCGTGGGGATCCGGTGCCGACGGGCTGGGCATTTGGTCGCTATCTGCGCATCGGCGGGGTCTGCCCTTGAAATGATTTTTCTTGCGGGACCCACGCATATGCGGTATTTAGGCCATGCGACGTTATCTCTATCGACCCTGCTGAACTGTCTTCTGACATCCCGCGCGCTCGATCTTTGACTGACTACGCCGGGCTGTCGCAATCTCGCGGGCAGCATCAGACAGGAGTAAACACGATGGCCAATGGCACCGTG
The DNA here is from genome assembly GCA_001314715.1 of Rhodobacteraceae bacterium HLUCCA12. GTDB lineage: Bacteria > Pseudomonadota > Alphaproteobacteria > Rhodobacterales > Rhodobacteraceae > Pararhodobacter. The sequence continues at coordinate 350,951 of LJSV01000001.1, forward strand.
AAATGGTTCAACGCCACCAAAGGTTATGGTTTCATCCAGCCCGAAGGCGGATCTAAAGACGTGTTCGTGCACATCACCGCGCTTGAGCGCGCCGGCCTGCGTGGCCTGGACGACGGTCAGAAAGTGACCTTCGATCTGGAAACCAGCCGCGACGGTCGCGAATCGGCGACCAACCTGGCGCTGGCGTAAGCGGGCGAACGCCCGGCTGACACAGCCTGATCGGGGCGGCCTTCGGGGCCGCCCTTTTCTTTTGCGCGGACGGCATCGGCCGGGTGCCGATGCAGGATCGCCGGTGCGGTAATCGCGCCGCCGCGCTGCGGGATTCGCGCGATTCCGGGTCGGTTTTCCTTGACTTCCGGGCGCATGTGCAAAATTTATGCCGCGCGGCACCCGGCGTTTGAGGGCCGGACAGAACCGACGACCGACAGACCCAGCGCCTTTTGTTAGGGCCCGATGAACGGAAGACAACCGGTATGCCCCTTGCCCTGATCGCAGCCCTTCCCTTTCTGGGTGCGCTGCTGCCCGGCCTGATGATCCGTGCCGGGCGCAACAGTTGTGCAACCGCAACCTTTGCCACCACCGCGCTGGCCCTTCTGGGCATCCTGCTGCACGCTCCGGCGGTCCTGCGCGGCGAGGTGATCACCCAAGGGTTCGACTGGCTGCCGGGCCTTGGGCTGAACGTCAATTTCATGCTCGACGGGCTGGGGATGCTGTTTGCGATCCTGATCCTGGGGATCGGCCTGCTGATCATCCTTTATGCCCGCTTCTACCTGTCGAAATCTGACCCGATGGGGCAGTTCTATACCTATCTGCTGCTGTTTCAGGGCGCGATGGTGGGCATCGTTCTGTCCGACAACATCCTGCTTTTGCTGATCTTCTGGGAGCTGACATCGCTGTCGTCGTTCCTGCTGATCGGCTATTGGAAGCATCTGCCCGAAGGCCGGCAGGGCGCGCGCATGGCCCTGGCCGTGACCGGCATGGGCGGGCTGGCGATGATCGGCGGCATGCTGATTTTGGGCGATATCGCCGGCAGCTATGACATCTCGGTCATCCTGACGCAAAAGGACGCGATCCAGGCCTCGCCGCTATACCTGCCGGCGCTGATCCTGATCCTTCTGGGCGCGTTCACGAAATCGGCGCAGTTCCCGTTCCATTTCTGGCTGCCGCATGCGATGGCCGCGCCGACGCCGGTTTCGGCCTATCTGCACTCGGCCACGATGGTCAAGGCCGGGCTGTTCCTGATGGCTCGGCTTTGGCCGGTCCTGTCGGGCACCGACGCGTGGTTCTATCTGGTTACCGGGGCGGGCCTGATCACGATGGTTCTGGGCGCGGTGATCGCGCTGTTCAAGGACGATCTGAAGGCCCTTCTGGCGTTTTCGACGGTCAGCCACCTGGGGCTGGTGACGATGCTTCTGGGCATGGGCACGCAGGTTGCGGCGGTGGTGGCGGTGTTTCACATCATCAACCACGCCACGTTCAAGGCCGCGCTCTTCATGTCGGCCGGGATCGTCGATCACGAGGCGCATACCCGCGACATCAAGCGTCTGGGCGGCCTGCGCCACCTGATGCCGATCACCTTCACCATCGCCACGGTCGCGGGGCTGTCGATGGCCGGGATCCCGCTGTTCAACGGCTTCCTGTCGAAAGAAATGATGCTGGACCAGGCGTGGCAGACCGGGATGGTCGTGGCGGTGCTGGCGACGGTGGGCGCGCTGTTCTCGGTGGCGTATTCGTTCCGGTTCATCGCGCACACCTTCCTGGGCAAAACCCGCGACGACTATCCGGCCAGGCCGCACGACCCCGGTTTCGGGATGTGGGCGGCACCGGCGTTTCTGGCGGTGCTGGTCGTGTTGATCGGCCTCTTTCCCAAGACGATGGTGGGCCCGCTGGTGGCCACGGTGTCGCGGGCTGTCATCGGCAGCGAGGATCTGCCCTATTACTCGCTGGCGATCTGGCACGGCGTGAACCCGGCGCTGTTCATGTCGGTGGTTGCGGTCGGGCTGGGGCTGGGGCTGCTGCTGGCGTATGCCCCGCTGGCACGCCGCTGGGACGATGCCCGCCGCCCCGAGGCCAAGGTGATCTTTGACGCCATCGTCGAACGCTTTGCCGCGGGCTGCGCGCGCGGCTTGACGCTGGCGCTGCACGACGGGGCGATGACGCGCTATCTGGCGATCTTCACGGCCGCCGTGGTCGCCTTTGGCCTTTGGGCCTTTGTCGGCGCCCCGCACGAGGCGGGCACGCGCGCCCTGCTGCCGGTGCCTGCGCTGCCGGTCGTGGCCTTTGTGCTGCTGGCGGTGGCAACCGTGCTGCTGGTGGCGATCCATCGCCAGCGGTTCCTGTCGCTGATCGTGATCTCGATCATCGGGATCGTGGTCGCGCTGGGTTTCATCTATTTCTCGGCGCCCGACCTGGCGATGACGCAGTTGACCGTCGAGGTGGTGACAATCATCCTGTTGCTTCTGGCGCTGAATTACCTGCCGCGCGAAACCCCGGCCGAAAGCTCGTCGTTGCGGCGGCTGCGCGACGGGGTGATCGCGGTGGCCGCCGGCATCGGGGCGACCGCGCTGACCTATGCCATTCTGGTGCGCGATCTGTCGATCCCGTCGATTTCGGGCTATCACCTGGAGAATTCCTATACCGGGGGCGGCGGCAACAACGTAGTCAACGTGATCCTGGTCGATTTCCGCGGCTACGACACGATGGGCGAGATCATCGTTCTGGGCATCGCCGCGCTGACGATCTTTGCGCTGGTCGAGGGGTTGCTGCAAGGCCCGGCCTCGCGCTTTCTGGCCAACCGCAAGCCCGACCTGCCGGTCGCCCATGACCGCCACCCGCTGATGATGGTCGTGGCCACGCGCGTGGCGCTGCCGATCGCGCTGACGGTGGGGGTCTATATCTTCTTGCGCGGCCATAACGAACCCGGCGGCGGCTTCATCGCCGGGCTGGTCGTGGCGATTGCGCTGTTGATGCAATACATGGCTTCGGGTTTCGCCTGGAGCCAGGCGCGCCGGCATGTCGATTACCACGCGCTGATTTCGGTCGGGGTGCTGTTTGCCGTGCTGACCGGCGTGGCCTCGTGGGTTTTCGGCGCGCCCTTCCTGACCTCGACCAACGAATATGTGACGCTCTGGCCGCTGTCACCGGTGCATCTGACCAGCGCGATCCCGTTCGACCTGGGCGTCTTTCTGACGGTGGTGGGGTCGGTCATGCTGGCGCTGGCCTCGTTGAGCCGGATCGGGCGGCGCGCGGGCGAGGGGGTGAACCTGTCGCCGATGGATGTGGACCCGCGCGACGCCCCCGCGCCCGACACCGACAGGGAGACCCATTGATGGAATTTCTCGTTGCCGCCGCAATCGGCATCCTGACCGCGGGCGGGGTCTACCTGATGTTGCGCCTGCGCACCTTTCCGGTCGTTCTAGGCCTGTCGCTTCTGACTTACGCGGTGAATTCCTTTCTGTTTGCCAGCGGCCGGCTGGTGCTGGACGCGCCGCCGGTGCTGGGTGCGGGCGAGACCTATACAGACCCGTTGCCGCAGGCGCTGGTTCTGACTGCCATCGTCATCGCCTTCGGCATGACGGCGCTGGTGGTGATCCTGGCGCTGGGGGCGTATCTGAACGCCGGCACGGATGCGCTGGATATCGACAAGCCCGAACCCCGCAACCCGTCCGACCGCTGAGGGAGAGCATTGGTGTTACACTGGATCGTTGCCCCGATCGTTCTGCCTGCGCTGGTCGCGCCGATCATCGCGCTGGCGATGCGCCACGACCTGGTGTTGCAGCGCGTCTTTTCGCTGGCCTCGACATCGGCGCTGGTGCTGATCGCCGCCGCGCTGTTTCAGGCGGCCGCGACGGGGGCGGTCGAATCCTATGAGATCGGTTCCTGGCCGGCGCCCTTCGGCATCGTCCTGGTGCTGGACCGACTGTCCGCGCTGATGGTGACCCTGACCGCCGTGCTGGCGCTGGTGGTGCTGGCCTATGCCGTCGCATCGGGCTGGGATGCGCGCGGACGCCATTTTCATGCGCTCTACCAGTTCCAGCTCATGGGGCTGTTCGGGGCGATGCTGACGGGCGACATCTTCAACCTGTTCGTCTTTTTCGAGATCCTTCTGATTGCCAGCTACGGGCTGATGATCCATGGCGGCGGGCGGATGCGGCTGCGCGGCGGGGTGCAGTATGTGGTGTTCAACCTCGCGGGCTCGACGCTGTTTCTGTTCGCGCTTGGCACGATCTATGGCGTCATGGGCACGCTGAACATGGCCGACATGGCGGTGCGCGCCGCCGAATTGCCCCCCGGTGACAGCGGGCTGTTGCGGGTGGCGGCGGCGCTGCTGCTTCTGGTCTTCGTGCTCAAGGGGGCGGTGCTGCCGCTGCATTTCTGGCTGCCCAACACCTATGCGCTGGCCCCGGCACCGGTGGCGGCGCTGTTTGCGGTCATGACCAAGGTCGGCGCCTATTCGGTGATCCGGGTCTATACGCTGGTCTTTCACCCTGAGCTTGAGGCAACCGGAACCATGATCGCCGACATCCTGATTCCGGCCGCGCTGCTGACGCTGGCGGTGGGCATGATCGGGGTTCTGGCGGGGGGCACCCTGGCGCGGGTCGTGGCCTTCGCCGCCATCGGCTCGATGGGCACGCTGTTTCTGGCCATCGGTGCCTTCACGCCGCAGGCGACGGCGGCGGCGGTCTATTACCTAGTGCATTCGACGCTGGCCGCCGCGGCGCTGTTTCTGATCGTCGATCAGATCCGCGCGCGGCTGGGCAGCAGCGCGCTGGTCGCGCAACCACCGATGGCCAGTGGCGGGCTGGTCGCGGCGCTGTTTTTTGGCGCCGCCATTGCCATGGCCGGGATGCCGCCGCTGTCGGGGTTCGTCGGCAAGCTTCTAGTGATGGACGCGCTGCGCGCGCACCCGCTCTGGATCTGGATCTGGGCCACGATCCTGATCACCTCGCTGATCAGCGTCGTCGGCTTTGCGCGCGCGGGCTCGACCCTGTTCTGGATGGCGCATGACGCGGGCACACCGATGCCGCCACCCGACGCCGAGGCGCGCGTCAACCGGATCGAGGACCAGGTGCACCCCGGCGCGGCACTTGCCAGCATCGGCGCGATGCTGGGCCTGATCGTGGCGCTAACGGTTCTGGCCGGGCCGATGATGCGCCAGGCCGAGGCCACCGCCGCGCAACTGCACGACCGGCAAGCCTATATCGAAGCAGTCCTTGGGCCGGCGCCGACGGCGAACCCGAACCCGCAAGCCGCGGACGAGGAGAGATGACATGACGCTGTTTCACAAGGTCTTTCCGCATCCCGTCCTGTCGCTGAGCCTGGTGGTGATCTGGGTCCTGCTGGTCAATACCGTGACCCTGAACGCGGTGGTGTTCGGCGCCATTCTGGGGCTGGTGCTGCCGCAACTGACGCGCGCCTACTGGCCCAACGCGCCGCGACTGCGCAGCCCGCTGCGCATCGCCGGATATGTTCTGGTGGTGTTGTGGGATATCGTCGTCGCCAATGTCGAGGTCGCGCTGATCATCCTTTTCAAACCGGAAGCCGCGCGGCGGCCCAACTGGGTCACCATCCCGCTGGAGCTGCGCTCGCCCGAGGCGATCACCGTCCTGGCGGGCACGATCACCATGACACCCGGCACCGTGTCCTGCGATCTGGCCGAGAATGGCCATGCCATCCTGGTACATTGCCTGCATGCGCCCGACCCCGATGCGGTGCGCGACCAGATCAAGCACCGGTACGAACGCCGCCTGAAGGAGATTTTCGAATGATCACCTATGCGCTGTTCTTTGCCTTCGCCTGTTTCGGGCTTGCGCTGCTGCTGAACCTCTATCGCGTGACGGTGGGGCCGAACACCAGCGACCGGATCCTGGCGCTGGATACCATGGTCATCAACGTGATCGCGCTGTTGATCCTTTATGGCATCCTGCGCGGCACGGCGGTCTATTTCGAGGCGTCGATGCTGTTTGCGATGGTCGGGTTCGTCTCGACGGTTGCTTATTGCCGTTACCTGCTGCGCGGCGGCATCATCGAATAGGAGGGGGCGATGGAACTCTGGGCGGAAATCGTGATCTCGGCGCTGCTGGTCGTGGCGGGCTTTTTCGGCATCGTCGGGTCGTTCGGGCTGGTGCGGCTGGGCGATGCCATGTCGCGGCTACACGCCCCGACCAAGGCCACGACGCTGGGTGTCGGCAGCGTGCTGATCGCATCGATGATATATTTCTTTGCCGCCGACGGGACCGTGTCGGCGCATGAATTGATGATCTCGCTGTTTCTGTTCCTGACCGCGCCCATCACCGCGCATTTCATCGCCAAGGTCCATTTGCACCTCCACGAACGCCCGCAAAGCCTGCCCCGGCCGGCCGACGATCTGGAATGGGCCGGTTTCACCGCCGAGGCACCGACGCGCGGCCTGCGCAAGCCCGAGCCCGAAACCCCGGCCGACTGACCGCGCCTTGCCGGCCGGACGACGGGCGCGGCGGGCGGAGCGTCTATTGACCCTGGCGCACCTTCAGCAGATCGCGGATCTCGGCCAGCAGTTCTTCCTGCGTGGGGCCTGCGGGCACTTCGGCGGCGGGCTCGGCCTCCTTGCGGGCGGTGGCCTCTTTCACACGGTTGACGGTGCGCACCAGCAGGAACACGACCCAGGCAACGATCAGGAAATTGATCAATGCGTTGATGAAGTTGCCATACATGAACTGCGCGTCGCCGAGCCCGACACTGAGCGCGCTGAAATCGACCCCGCCGATAAAGAGCCCGATCAGCGGATTGATCAGATCGTTGACCAGCGATGTGACGATGGCAGTGAAAGCGACCCCGATGATGATGCCGACGGCCATGTCCATGACATTCCCGCGGGCGATGAAATCCCTGAATTCCCTGATCATTCCTGTCTCTTTTCTGATTTGCGGCACGAATCGCCTTGCGGCGCGACGACAAAGCTTAGGTCGGCTCTGCCCCTGTGCGAAGCGGTTTGTTCACATGTTGCGCATTCGCGCCCCGGCGGGCCACGATCGGGCCGGTTGCAGTTGCCAACACCGATGAACCTGTGGCAAGACAGGGCCGACCGATGCAGCCACAAGAGCCCCCAGGATGACCGATTTCGCCACCCGCCGCATGATGATGGTCGATACGCAGGTGCGCCCCTCGGATGTCACGAAATTTCCCATTCTCGACGCGATGCTGAACGTTCCGCGCGAATTGTTCGTGCCCACCGCGATGATCGAGGCCGCCTATGTCGGCGAAACGCTTGAGATCGCGCCGGGCCGCGTGCTGCTGGAGCCGCGCACCCTGGCCAAGATGCTGGATGGTCTGGACCTGCAAGGCAATGAACTCGTGCTCGATATCGGTGCCGGGCTGGGCTATTCCAGCGCCGTAATGGCCCGTCTGGCCGAGGCCGTGATCGCCGTCGAACCCGACGAATCGCTGGCCAAAGATGCCGAGGCCGCGCTGGAAGCCGCTGGTGCCAGCAATGTCGTCGTCGAACGTCAGGCCCTGGCCGAAGGCGCGCCGCGTCATGGCCCCTATGACGCGATCGTGGTTCAGGGCGGGGTCGAAACCTTTCCGCCTGCCCTTGAGGATCAGTTGAAGGAAGGCGGCCGCGTCATGGCCGTGTTCATGGACGGCGCCCTGGGCGTGGTGCGCGTCGGCGTCAAGCGTCAGGGGGCAATCCGGTGGATGGATGCCTTCAACGCCGCTGCCCCGGTGCTGGAGGGGTTCGGCAAGGAAAAGGCCTTCGCACTGTAGGCCGCGCCGCGCTGTCGCCCGGCAGCACGAACCGCAGAAACTGAAATTGTGCGCGGGCGCGCCTAGGAGGTCTGATATGCGAATGCGTCTTGCTGTGGGTATCCTGGCTCTGGCCGTCACGGTCGCGTCCGGCATGCCCGACCGGGCAGGGGCGCAGACCCTGGCGGATACGCTGGTTGCCGCCTATCGCAATTCGAACCTGCTGGAACAGAACCGCGCGCTGCTGCGCGCCACCGACGAGGACGTGGTGCAGGCACGCGCCGAGCTTTTGCCGGTGGTCCAGTTCATCACCGGAGCGCAGGCCAACCGCCGGCGGGTCGAGATGCAGCAACCCGGCGTCGGCGCCGTGGCGACGACGACATCGTCGCGCCAGTTGAACTTCTCGCTTTCCGCCGAGATGCCGCTGGTCGATTTCGGGCGCGGGCAACTGGGCGTGCAGATCGCGCGCGAGCAGGTTCTGTCGGCGCGGGCCGGGCTGATCGCGGTGGAACAGGGTGTGCTGCTGCAAGCGGTGCAAGCCTATCTGAACCTGATCAGCGCCCGCGACACGACCGAGTTGCGGCGCAACAATGTCGATGTGATCGGCCAGGAGGTGCGGGCCGCGCGCGAACGGTTCGAACTGGGCGATTCCACGCGCACCGATGTCGCCATCGCCGAGGCCCGTCTGGCGGCGGCGGAATCGGCCCTGTCGGCCGCCGAGGGCGATTTCAACGTGGCACGCGAGGCCTTCAACATGGCGGTCGGCCGGTATCCGGGCAACCTGCGCGATGCGCCTCGCCTGCCGCGACTGCCCTCCAGCCTTGAAGCCGCGCTCGCCGCCGGGCGACGCAATCATCCCTCGATCGTTCAGGCGCAGCACGAGATTGCGGCCGCCGACCTGGTGGTCGAAACCGCAGGCCGGCAACGCATGGGCACGGTTACGGGCTCGCTGTCGGCGGGCATGATCGCCGAAACAGGGCGCACCGTGGGCGATGTGACGGCATCGGTCACATGGGGCGTCCCGATCTACAGCGGCGGGTCGATCAACTCGGCCGAGCGTCAGGCCATCGCCCGCCAGGAGGCTGCGCGCGCGGACCTCCATCAGACCGTTGCGCAGGTTCACGAGGCCGTGTCCGAGGCCTGGGCACAGCTTGAAGTGTCGCGCGCGCAGCTTGCCGCAAGCGACACCCAGATCGAGGCATCGCGCACCGCTTACGAATCCGTGCGCGCCGAGGCCGAGTTCGGATCGCGTACCACGCTTGACGTGCTCAACGCCGAACAGGAATTGCGCGACGCGCAGGCCAACCGAATCTTTGCCAGCGCCTCGGTGCAGCTGGGCGCTTATGCACTGCTGGAAGCCATGGGCCAGTTGACGGTCGAGGCGCTGAACCTCGGGATTCCGACCTATGACGTCGAGGCCTATTCGGCGGCCTTTTCAAATGCGCGCGCGCCCTCGGGCGAGCCGGCGACACGCGCGCGATCCGAACAGGGCGACCGCCTTGACCGGATCATGCACCGCGCGCCCGGCAACCTGAACCGGGGTCCGTGACCGGCGCCTTCCACGCGGCCCGGAACCGCTGTGTTGCCGTATCGAGAACCGGTTTGCACCGACAGGGCGGTTGTTTTGTGACCGTCTTGGCGCTATCCTTGCGGAAAAAACAGAACCAGAGGATCGGGCATGTCAGAGGCAATGACCAACAGCGAGATCGAGGATGTTCTGACATCCATTCGTCGGCTGGTGGCGCAGGAACAGCGGCATGCCAGCGCGAATGCACCAGCGCCCTCGGGACGGTTGGTGCTGACGCCGGCGCAACGCATCGATACGCCTGCGGAGGAAGGCGCCGTCGCGCCGCCGCATGAGCCGGCGGCGGATGCCGGGCAACCCGCTGCGGCGGATCAGGTGCAGGCCGACACCCCGCCCACGACATCCACCGACAGCGCCGATCCGGCCCCGAAGGACGCGGCGCAGGACGCCGCCGCAAACACCGCATCGCCCTTGTCGCCGCCGCCTGATTTCCGCCGGCTCGAAGCGACGATTGCCGAGCTTGAAGCGGCGGTATCGGCCAGCGGATCGGTGTTTGAACCCGATTGCGGCGATGCCGGACCGGGGGCGCGCAGGACAGAGCCGTCGAATGTGACCGCGCTTTATGCCAAGCCCAGCTTCATTCATAATCCGCCCGCTGAGTCTGCGGCTATCAGCACGCAGACGACCGAGACGCAAGCCGCGCAGACCGCGTTGCCCGCTGCCGACAACGCGGCAGAGGTCGATCCCGCCGACGAGGACGACGGCGATCCGATCGAAACGGTGATCGATGAGGCGACGCTGCGCAGTCTGGTTGCCCAGATCGTGCGCGAGGAATTGCACGGGCAACTGGGCGAGCGGATCACCTTGCAGGTGCGCAAGCTGGTGCGTAGCGAAATCGCCAAGGCGCTGGATTCGCGCAACTTGCTTTAATCACGCGCCCCGGCGCCCAAGAATGCAAGCAAACGCCGGGTTGCGAACCCGGCGTTTGCATCTGCGTCAGAGTAGCGCCTTGGCTCTGTCGGCCACCACCTCGGCGGTAATGCCGAACTGCTTGAACAATTCGCCCGCCGGGGCCGAGGCGCCAAAACCCGTCATGCCGACGAAATCGGATTTCCGGGCCCGTTCGCCCAGAAGCCAGCGATCCCAGCCGCCAGCACGCACCGCCGCCTCGACGCCGATACGCACCGGACCGGCCGGCAGAACGCGCTTGCGATAGGCGTCGTCCTGGGCCGCGAACAGCTCCATGCAGGGCATCGAGACGACGCGGGTTCCGACGCCTTCGGCCTGCAAAAGCGCGCGCGCCTTGAGCGCGATCTCGACCTCGGAACCGGTGGCAATCAGGATCACCCGGCGCTTGCCGTCGGACTCGGCCAGCACATAGGCGCCCTGCGCGGTCAGGTTGCGCGCGCCATAGGCCTTGCGCACGGCAGACAACCCCTGACGGCTGAGTGACAGGACCGATGGCGTGGTCTTCTGGTTGAGGGCGATTTCCCAGGCCTCGGCGGTTTCGACCTGATCGGCGGGCCGGAACACCAGCGTGTTCGGCGTCGCGCGTGAAATTGCCAGATGTTCGACCGGCTGGTGGGTCGGGCCATCCTCGCCCAGACCGATACTGTCATGGGTCATGACATAAACAACCGGCAGCCCCATCAGCGCCGACAGCCGCATCGCCGGGCGCGCGTAATCGGTAAAGGCCATGAAGGTGCCGCCATAGGGGCGCACGCCGCCATGCAGCGCCATGCCGTTCATCGCCGCCGCCATCGCGTGTTCGCGGATGCCGTAATAGACATAACGCCCCTTGCGGTTGGCAGGCTCGAATGTGCCCAGATCGGCGGTCTTGGTATTGTTCGACCCCGTCAGATCGGCCGACCCCCCCAGCGTTTCGCCCAGGATCGGGTTCACCACCTTGAGAACTGCCTCGCTGGCGGCGCGGGTGGCCAGCTTGGGTTGATCCGCGACGGCCTGTTTCTTCAACTTGCGGATCGCCGTGGCCAGCTTGTTCGGCACCTCGCGCGCAAAGATGCGCTCGAATTCGGCCTTGCGGGTCGGCGACAGGGCGGCCAGTCGCGCCTCCCAGTCCTTGCGGGCGTTGCGCCCACGCGCGCCGATGACCTCCCAGGCCTGCTTGATTTCGGCGGGGATGACGAAAGGCCCGTGTTCCCAGCCATAGGCCTTGCGGGTGTCGGCGATCAGTTGCGCATCGGTCAGCGCGCCGTGGCCCTTGGACGTATCCTGCGCCGACGAACCCAGCGCGATATGCGTCTTGCACGCCACCATGGCGGGGCGCGGGCTGGCCTTGGCGGCGGTGATCGCGCGGTCGATCTCGGCCGGGTCATGGCCATTGCAGTCGAACACATCCCACCCGGCGGCGGCAAACCGCGCCTTCTGGTCGGTGACGCAGGCCATGTCCACGGTGCCGTCGATGGTGATGTTGTTGTTGTCCCACAGCACGATCAGCCGCGACAGCTGGTGCTTGCCGGCCAGGCCGATCGCCTCGTGGCTGATGCCTTCCATCAGGCAGCCGTCGCCGGCGACGACATAGGTGTGGTGATCCTGGATCTTGCTGCCCCAGCGCGCGCGCAGCGATTCCTCGGCCATGGCGAAACCCACAGCATTGGCCAGCCCCTGACCCAGCGGGCCGGTGGTGGTCTCGATCCCCTTGGCGTGGCCATATTCCGGGTGGCCGGCCGTGATCGCGCCCCACTGCCGGAAATTCCTGAGCTGGTCCAGCGTCATGTCCTGATAGCCGGTCAGGTGCAGCAGCGCGTAAAGCAGCATCGAGCCGTGACCGGCCGACAGGATGAATCGGTCGCGGTCGGGCCAGTCGGGGGCCGCTGCGTCGAATTTCAGATGCTTTTCAAAGAGAACGGTGGCCACATCCGCCATGCCCATCGGCATCCCCGAATGGCCCGAATTGGCGGCGGCGACAGCGTCGAGGGCCAGAACGCGGATCGCGCTGGCCTTGTTCCAATGGTCGGGCGCTTGCGCGCGCAGCGTGGCGATGTCCAAGGGTTTTGTCCTTCTCATGGCAGCGTTGCGCGCGTCATAGCAGGCTTGGTCCCAAGTTCAAGCGCGCGCTTAAGCGCAAGGCGCAACCCATTGGTTGGAAAGGGCCGACAATCGCCGTAATCTATGCTTTCATCACCGGGCCGGGACACGGCGCGTGATTCGCGCCGGGCCCTTGTCCGTGCCGCCAGACGGGAGGTTTGACGATGAGCGACATTGCCGCCTATGAGCGCCGCATCTCGGCCGCGCTGGACCGGATCGCCCGCCGGATCGAGGATGGTGGCGGGCGGCCGTCGGATGCGCCCTTGCCGCGCACGTCGATCTTTGGGCGCGGGGCCAGCCAGCGCGAAGCCGGTGCAGATGAGGAAACGCGCGCCACCATCGACAGCCTGCGCGAGGCGCTTGAAAAGGAACGCGCCGCCAACGCCCAGTTGAGCGAGCGGGTCCACCAGGTCAAGCAACGTCAGGAAACCACGATTGCTCAGCTTGAACGGCGGCTGGCGCGCCTGACCGAACAGCTTGATCTGCAAAGCCTGGAGATGCTGCGCCTGAAAAAGGCCAATGCCCGGCTGATGGAATCGAACTCGGCATTGCGCGAGGCGCAGGCCCAGGCCTTCCCCGATACCACGCTGGTCAACCGCTCGATCTCGGCCGAGCTTGAGGCGTTGCAGGCCGAACGCCGCGCCGAAATGGCCGAGATGGAAGAGATCCTTGCCGAACTCAAGCCGCTTCTGGCAGCGGACAGAAGCTGAGGAGAGAGCCATGCCCGAAGAGACCATCACCATCGGCGGCAAGGAATTCGAGGTTGCCTGCCAGGAAGGCGAAGAGCATTTCCTGCAGGCCGCCGCACGGATGCTGGACGGCGAGGCGCGCACCCTGATGGACCAGATCGGCCGTCTGCCCGAGGCGCGCATGCTGCTGATGGCGGGGCTGATGCTGGCCGACAAGACCGCCGGAACCGAGGATCGTGTGCGCGCCCTCGAACAGGAGCTGGAGGCCGCGCGCGCCGAGATCCAGCGCCTGCGCGGTGCCGAACCCGCCCGCGTCGAAGTGCCGGTCATCCCCCAGGACGTGGCCGAAAGCATGGCCGAACTGGCCGCGCGCGCCGAGGCGCTGGCCGACCAGCTGGACGAACAGCGCGCCTGATCCGTGCCGGGGCAGGGCGGTTGGCTGCGCTGACGGCGAGCCAATGAAAAACCCCGGTTCTGGCCGGGGTTTTCGCGTCTCAGTGCTGCGGCATCACCGCATCAGGCGTTGGCTTCGCGGATCTTGTCGGCGGCGTCCTTGTCATAGTGGATGCCCTTGGCATCAAACAGCTGATCCAGCTCGCCCGACAGGGTCATTTCGGTGATGATGTCGCAGCCACCCACGAATTCGCCCTTGACGTAAAGCTGCGGGATGGTCGGCCAGTCCGAGAAATCCTTGATCCCCTGGCGAATCCCCTCGTCGGCGAGGACGTTCACGTCGGCGAAATCGACGCCCATGAAGTTCAGCACCCCGGCAACGCGGCTGGAAAACCCGCATTGCGGCATGGTCTTGGTGCCTTTCATGTAAAGCACCACGTCATTCTTTTCGATCGTGTCGCGGATCTGGTCCTGTGCGCTCATCTTGGTCCTCTGTCATTTGTTCGCACCGGAATGCGAAGCCTTCGGCCCCCGCCCGGCGTGTTGTCGTCATCGTCATCATGGCCTGCGCGCATCATGGTCAGCGCAAGCGCCGCCAGTACGATCAGGCCGAGGATGCCATAAATCATGTCAGTCCGGGGCCTTTGTGGTCAGTGCAAGCGCGTGCAACTCGCCCTGGCTGCCATCCATCTTGCCCTTCAGGGCGGCATAGACCGCGCGTTGCTGCTGCACCCGGTTCAGGCCGCGAAAGCTTTCGTCGATGATTTCGGCGGCGTAATGGTTGCCGTCGCCCGCGAGATCGGTGATCGTGACCTTGCCCTGCGGGAAACTTTCGCGAAGAAGGGTTTCCAGTTGCTCTGCCGTGATGGCCATGCTTCGTCCTTTGAACGTTCGCCGTTGAAGGTAATCCCGCCCGAGGGGCGGATCAAGGGCCGCCGCGCTCAGTCGCGCGCCAGTCCCAGGGCCTGCACGAAGGCGCCGCGATAAAGCGCCGACAGCGCGGAAAGCGCGGCCTCGCTGTCGCCCATGCGTACCGCCGCACCGCCGAAACGGCCCACGGTCTGCACGGGGACACCGGCGCGGCCTGCCGCGACCATCAGCGCCTCGGCCTGATCGAACCCGCAGGCAACCAGATAGCGCGCCTGATCCTCGCCGAACAGGGTGGGGGTGTCGTTGCTGTCGAGCGTCACGCCGATCCCGGCGGCCTCGGCCATTTCGAACGCCGCCAGCGCCAGCCCGCCATCCGACAGATCGGTCGCGGCATTGATCAGGGCACGGTTGTCGCGCAGGAACGTGCCGTTGCGGCGTTCGGCATCCAGATCGACGGGCGGGGCGTCGCCCTCTTCGCGGTTGAACACCTCGGCAAGCAGAGCCGATTGCCCCAGATGGCCCCGCGTCTCGCCGATCACCAGCGCAAAATCGCCCTCATGCGGCTGGCCGGCAATCAGGTCATCCAGGCTGTCCAGCAGGCCCACGGCGCCGATGGTCGGGGTGGGCAGGATCGGCTGGCCATCGGTTTCATTGTAAAGGCTGACATTGCCCGAGACGATCGGCATGTCCAGCGCCGAACAGGCCGCGCCGATGCCCTTGATCGCACCGACCAGCTGCCCCATGATCGCGGGCTTTTCGGGGTTGCCGAAATTCAAATTGTCGGTCGAGGCCAGCGGCCGCGCCCCCACGGCCGAAAGGTTGCGATACGCCTCGGCGACCGCCTGCTTGCCGCCCTCGAACGGGTTGGCGCGCACATAGCGCGGCGTCACGTCCGAGGTGAAGGCAATCGCCTTGTCGGTTCCGTGCACGCGCACCACGCCGGCGCCCAGCCCCGGCACGCGCACCGTGTCGCCCATCACCATGTGATCGTATTGTTCCCAGACCCAGCCCTTGTGGGCATGATCGGGGCTGGAAATCAACGCCTTCAACCCGTCGATCGGGTCGATGCCCGGCACCTGGGGCAGGGGATCGGCGGGCGGGGTTTCCTGCCAGGGGCGGTCGTATTCGGGGGCTTCGGAGGACAGTTTCGACAGCGGCAGATCGGCCTTGGTCTCATTGCCATGCAGGATCAGGAAACGATCCTCGGCGATGGTTTCGCCCACCAGCGCGAAATCGAGATCCCATTTGTCAAAGATCGCGCGGGCCTCGGCCTCTTTCTCGGGCTTGAGCACCATCAACATGCGCTCTTGCGATTCCGAGAGCATCATTTCATAGGCCGTCATGCCATCTTCGCGGCAAGGCACGCGATCGAGGTCCAGCCGGATGCCCAGCTTGCCCTTGTCGCCCATCTCGACTGCCGAACAGGTCAGCCCCGCCGCACCCATGTCCTGGATCGAGATCACCGCGCCCGAGGCCATCAGTTCAAGACAGGCCTCCAGCAGGCGCTTTTCGGTGAACGGATCGCCCACCTGCACGGTGGGGCGCTTTTCCTCGATCGTGTCGTCGAACTCTGCCGAGGCCATGGTCGCCCCGCCGACACCGTCGCGGCCGGTCTTGGCGCCCAGATAGACCACCGGCATCCCCACGCCCGAGGCCGCCGAATAAAAGATGCGGTCGGCATCGGCCAGCCCGGCGGCAAAGGCATTGACCAGGCAATTGCCGTTATAGGCGGGATGAAAGCGCACCTCGCCGCCCACATTGGGCACGCCGAAACAGTTGCCATAGCTGCCGATCCCCTCGACCACGCCCTTGACCAGATGCGCGGTCTTGGGATGGCTAGGTTCACCGAAGGACAGCGCGTTCATCGCCGCGATCGGGCGGGCGCCCATGGTGAACACGTCGCGCAAGATGCCGCCGACGCCGGTGGCCGCGCCCTGATGGGGTTCGATATAGCTGGGGTGGTTGTGGCTTTCCATCTTGAAGATCAGCGCCTGACCGTCGCCGATATCGACCACGCCCGCATTCTCACCCGGCCCGCAGATGACCTGTTCGCCGGTGGTCGGCAGGGTGCGTAGCCACTTCTTGGAGGACTTGTAGGAACAATGCTCGTTCCACATGGCTGAAAAGATGCCCAGCTCGGTAAAGGTGGGGTCGCGCCCGATGATCTCGAGGATGCGCGCGTATTCGTCAGGCTTGAGACCATGCGCGGCAATCAGCTCGGGGGTGATGTCGGGTTCGGTCATGGCATTGTCCCAGGCGAAAAGGCTGTTCCCGGCGTCATAGGGCAACAGTCCCGCAAGGGGAAGGGCGAAGCGCGGTGGCGGTCCGACCGGCGTTTCGGTGGATGCCCGGAAAACCGGCACATGACCAAAAAAAAGGCCGAGCAGAAGCTCGGCCCAAGTCCAACAGGGAGGTAAAAGATACATGGGGTTGCCATCTATCTTCCCGTGCTTCTTACTTCGAATCATTGCACATGCGCAAGAAAATCCACGCTGCACCTGCATCATACCCGCTATGCGTTGCAGGTATGTCTCACCCGGTGGTTGTGCGCCGGCACGGGTTCCAGACCGCTGGCGCGGGGTTCCAAAGGCGGTTCGGCGCAGGCCCGATCAGCCCGCGGCGCCGCGATTGCGACGATAGGCGATGACCTCTTCGAGAACGAAATCCCGAAAGGCCGAGATCCGCTTGGAATGACGCAACTCTTCGGGATAGGCCAGAAACACCGGCACTTCGGCGCTTTCGACCTCGGGCAGGACACGCACCAGCGTCGGAAAGTCCTCGGTCAGGTAGTCGGGCAGAAGGCCGATGCCCAGATGGGCCAGCACCGCCTGCAAGACGCCGAAATAGTTGTTCACCGTAAAGGTCGAGCGGATCGGATAGGTCAGCAATTCGCGGGTCAGGATCGCACCAGCGGCGACCTGCGCCACGCCCGCCCCCTGGCAGACCAGCCGAAAGTTCACCAGATCGGCCATCGTTTCCGGCACGCCATTGGCGCGCAGATACTCGGGCGAGGCATAAAGGCGCATCTTGACGCCCATCAGCCGCTTGCGGATCAGATCGGCCTGGCTGGGTTCCTTCATGCGGATCGCCAGATCGGCCTCGCGCATCGGCAGGTCCAGCACGCGCTCTTCCAGCATCAGGTCGATCTTGAGATCGGGATAGCGCGAATAAAGCGCCGGCAGACGCGGCGCCAGCCACAGGGTTCCGAACCCGGTGGTGGTGGTCACGCGCAACTCGCCATAGACTTCTTCCTCGCTGTCGCGGATGCGTGCCGAGGCGGTCTCCAGCGTCTTGCTCATGCGGCGGGTGGCATCGAACAGCAGTTCGCCCTGCTCGGTCAGAATCAGCCCACGCGCGTGACGGTGGAAAAGGGTGGTGCCCAACCCCTCTTCCAGCGCGCGAATCTGCCGGCTTACCGCCGATTGGCTGAGCCCCAGCGCATCGCCGGCATGGGTCAGGCTGCCGGCATCGGCAACGGCATGAAAGATTCTTAGCTTGTCCCAGTCCATCGCGACACTTCTTTGCGCTCAGCGCCCGGTTCGGGCATCGCTTCGTTTACTATGCGACAATTCGCACCCACGAAAGCCACGAAATCCGGAAAACAGCTTCAAAGGTCAGCGGCTTTGACCTATAATGCCGCAATATGCAGCCATATGCAGAGGAGGTGCACATGGGAACGCAAAGCGTCAGCCTGAACGATCGGTTCGATCTGGAAAAGTCGCCTGTGCTGTTGAACGGCACGCAGGCGCTGGTGCGGCTGATGCTTGCGCAAGCCGCGCGCGACAAGGCGCAGGGGCTGAACACCGCCGGCTATGTCTCGGGCTATCGCGGCTCGCCACTGGGGGCGGTCGATCTGCAGATGGCGCGCGCGCGCAAACATCTTGAGGCCGCGCAAGTCCGGTTCCAGGAAGGCCTGAACGAGGATCTGGCCGCCACCGCGATCTGGGGCACGCAGCAGGCCGAGTTGCGCGGCGAGGGCAAATACGACGGCGTCTTCGCGCTCTGGTATGGCAAGGGGCCGGGCGTGGATCGCACCGGCGATGTGATGAAACACGCCAACATGGCCGGCACCTCGCGCCATGGCGGCGTGATCATGGCCATGGGCGATGACCATACCGGCGAATCCTCGACCGTGCTGCACCAGTCCGACTGGGCGATGGTCGATGCCTACATGCCGATCGTGTCGCCCGCCGGGGTGCAGGAGATTCTGGATTACGGGCACTATGCCTATGCACTGAGCCGGTTTTCCGGGCTTTGGGTCGGTCTCAAGACGATGAAGGACACGATCGAGGCCACCGCCGTTGTCGATGGCGACCCCCACCGGATGCAGTTCGTCACGCCCGAGTTCCAGATGCCCGAGGGTGGGCTCAATATCCGGCTGGGCGACACACCGGTCGCGCAGGAAGCGCGGATGATCGACTACAAGCGCTTTGCCGCCGAGGCGTTTTCGCGCGCCAACCGGATGGACCGGCGCATGTGGGGCAAGCCCGGCGCCAAGATCGGGCTGGTCGCGGCGGGCAAGAACTGGCTTGATCTGGTCCATGCGCTGGGCCTTCTGGGGATCGATGAGGATGAATGCGCGCGGCTTGGCATCACCACCTACAAGGTGGGCCAGACCTGGCCGCTGGACATGGACGGCTTCCACGAATGGGCCGAAGGGCTGGAACTGATCATCGTCGTCGAGGAAAAGCGCAAGCTGATCGAAGTGCAGGTCAAGGAGGCGATTTTTGACGACCGCCGTGGCCGGCGGGTCTATGGCTGGCACAAGGGCGACAACTGGGAAAACGGCCGCCGGCTTGAGCTGTTCCCGACCCGATACGCCCTGGACCCGGTAATGATCTCCGAAAAGCTGGGCGAGATCTTCATCGAAGAGGGACGCGACACCGACCGCCTGCGCGCCGGCATGGACCGGCTGGCCGAGGCCCGCCGCGCCGACAATGCCCCGGAACTGGCCGCGCGGCTGCCGTGGTTCTGCTCAGGCTGCCCGCACAACACCTCGACCCGTTTGCCCGATGGCAGCCGCGCCTATGCCGGGATCGGATGCCACTACATGGTCCAGTGGATGGACCGCGAAACGCTGGGCTATACCCATATGGGCGGCGAGGGCGCGAACTGGATCGGCGAGGCGCCGTTTTCCAAGACCGACCATGTCTTTCAGAACCTTGGCGACGGCACCTATAACCATTCCGGTATCCAGGCCATTCGCGCGGCATTGGCGGCGGGCACAAACATCACCTACAAGATCCTGTTCAACGACGCCGTCGCCATGACCGGCGGGCAAAAGAACGAGGGCGGTCTGACCGCCGACCAGATCGCGCGCGAACTCAAGGCGATGGGCGTGCAGCATGTCGCGCTGGTCTATGACGCGAAAGAGACGCCGGATTTCAGCCTGTTCCCCCCCGATGTCGAGCGGCACGAGCGCACCGAACTCATGCAGGTTCAGGAAAAATATCGTCAGATCAAGGGCGTATCGGCCATAATTTACGCCCAGACCTGCGCCGCGGAAAAGCGCCGTCGGCGCAAGCGCGGCCAGTTTCCGGACCCCGATCAGCGCGTGTTCATCAACACCGATGTCTGCGAGGGCTGCGGCGATTGCGGCGTGCAGTCGAACTGCGTGTCAATCGTGCCGGTGGAAACCGAACTGGGCCGCAAGCGCGCGATCGATCAATCCAGTTGCAACAAGGATTTCAGTTGTCTCAAGGGCTTCTGCCCCTCCTTTGTCACGCTGGAGGGGGCCACGCCGCGCAAATCGGCCACCCGCGCGCTGGACCTGCCCGATCTGCCGCTGCCTGACCTGCCCGCAATCGACGGCACCCACAACGTGGTCATCACCGGCGTCGGCGGCACCGGGGTCGTCACGGTGGGCGCGATCCTGGCGCAGGCGGCGCAGATCGACGGCAAGGGCGCCGGCATGATGGAGATGGCGGGCCTGGCGCAAAAGGGCGGCGCGGTGCATATCCATTGCCGCATCGCCAAGCGGCCCGAGGACATCAGCGCCGTGCGCGTCGCCGTGGGCGAGGCGCATTGCGTGATCGGCGGCGATCTGGTCGTCACCGCCGGATCGCGCACCCTTGGGCTGATGCGCACCGGGCAGACCGGCGCGGTGGTCAACGCCCATGAGATCATCACCGGCGAGTTCACGCGCAACAGCAAATTCCAACTTCCCGCCAAGGACTTGCGCGTCTCTCTTGAGGCGCGGTTGCGCGACCGGCTGGCGATGTTCGATGCCTCGGAACTGGCGCGCGTGGCGTTGGGCGATTCAATCTATTCGAACATGATGGTCTTTGGCGGGGCGTGGCAGATGGGGCTGATCCCGGTCTCGCTTGAGGCGATCCAGCAGGCCGTGACCCTCAACGGTGCCGCGGTCGAGGGCAATCTGCGCGCCTTCGACATCGGCCGCTGGGCAGTCCTGCACCCCGATGAGGCCGCGGCCCTGATCCAACCGCCACTCGCGGACAAGGATGCCGTCGATCCGGTTGCCTACCGGGCCGCGCATTTGCAGGACTATCAGAACGCCGCGCTGGCCGCGCGCTTTTGCCGGTTTGTCGAGGCCATCGACGATGCGGCGCTCCGCGACGCGGTCGCAAAGGGCTATCACAAGCTGCTGGCCTACAAGGATGAATACGAGGTTGCGCGTCTGCACCTGCAGACCGTGGAAAAGGCGCGCGCCGAGTTCGAAGGCGATTTCACCCCGCATTTCCACCTTGCTCCCCCGATGCTGGGCGGCACAGGCCCGGACGGGCGCCCGCGCAAACGCCGCTTCGGCCCCTGGATGCTGCACGCCTTCCGGCTGCTGGCCCGGCTGAAGGGCCTGCGCGGCACGCCCTTCGATCCGTTCGGTTACAGCCACGAGCGGCGGATGGAGCGCGCGCTGATCGCCCAATACGAGGCCGACATGGGCGACGTGCTGCCCAGGCTCACGCCCGAAAACCGCGACCTGATCCTGGAACTAGCGCTGCTGCCGCTGTCGATCCGCGGCTTTGGCCCGGTCAAGGACGCCAACGCCAAAGCCGCCGCCCGCCGGCGCGAAGAGCTGCTGGCGGCCATCGCCAAACCGGGCGCGCCATTGCCGATGGCGGCGGAATGAGGGTGTCGCAGGGCTGATACACTGAGCGGTTATGCGTGGGGCGATCCAGCACAAGGAGTGCCGCCATGCCCCGCGACCTGCCGCACCCCCAGCCAGACGCCGCCGTTGCGCGGGACATCAGCTATGCGTCCTCGGCGCGCTCAAGGTCCGGGCGGGCGTTCATCCGTACGATGGAAAACGCCACCGGACGGATCGGCCTGATCCGACGCGCGCAGGGCTATGAACAGGAACTGGCGCGGGGCTGCGATTTCTGGCGCGTGATGATGGACCGCTATGCGCTGAGCCTCGATGTGATCCGCGGCGCGCTTGACGACATTCCGGCGACCGGCCCGCTGGTTGTGGTGTCCAACCACCCCTATGGCATCCTCGACGGGCTGGCGCTGGGGCATATCCTGAGCCCGGCGCGCGGCGATTTCCGGCTGCTGGCGCATCAGGTTTTTCAGCGCGCCGAGGCGCTGAACCGCGTCGTCCTGCCCATCAGCTTTGATAAGGACCGGGCGGCCGTCGCGCTCAACCTCGCCACCCGCGCCAAGGCGATTGATTTCCTGCGCGCGGGCGGGGCGGTCGGCATCTTTCCCGGCGGCACGGTGTCCACCGCGCCGCGCCCCTTCATGCGGCCGATGGACCCCGCCTGGCGCGCCTTCACCGCCCGCATGATCGCCAAGTCGGGGGCAACGGTGGTGCCGATCTGGTTCGAGGGGCAGAATTCGACCCTGTTCCAGCTTGCCAGCCATCTCAGCCACACCCTGCGCATGGCGCTTCTGGTGCGCGAGTTCCGCACCCGCGTCGGCCGCCCCGTCAAGCTGGCCATCGGCGAACCGATCACGCCCGCCTCGCTGTCACATTTCAGCGCGGATACCAAACAGATGATGGATTTCCTGCGCCGCAAGACATATGAGTTGTCGCCGGAAGCCTTGAACCCGGCCCGGCTGGGCTATGAGTTCGAGGTGCGGCACAGGCAGGCGGGGCAGGAACATGGCGGTTGGCGTCTTCGATTCGGGGCTCGGGGGGCTGACGGTTCTGTCCGCCCTTGAAAAGCGGCTGCCGGATGTCCCCTTCGTCTATTTCGGTGACAATGCCAACACACCTTACGGCGTGCGCGATGCCGATGACATCTTCGCCCTGACCTGTACCGGCGTCGAACGGCTGTGGGACGAGGGGTGCGACCTGGTGATCCTGGCCTGCAACACCGCCTCGGCCGCCGCCCTGCGCCGGATGCAGGAGAGTTGGGTGCCCGAGGGCAAACGCGTTCTGGGCGTGTTCGTCCCCCTGATCGAGGCGCTGACCGAACGCCAGTGGGGCGACAACTCGCCCCCGCGCGAGGTCGCGATCAAGCATGTCGCGCTCTTTGCCACGCCGGCGACCGTGCAGAGCCGCGCCTTCCAGCGCGAACTGGCCTTTCGTGCCATCGGCGTCGATGTCGAGGCCCAGCCCTGCGGCGGCGTCGTCGATGCGATCGAAGAGGGCGACATGATCCTGGCCGAGGCGCTGGTCCACAGCCATGTCGCGGCGCTGAAGCGGCGCATGCCGCGCCCCGATGCGGCGGTGCTGGGCTGCACACACTATCCGTTGATGGAAGAGGCGTTTCGCGCGGCCCTCGGACCCGAGGTCGCGGTCTATTCGCAACCCGACCTGGTCGCCGCCAGTCTCGAGGATTATCTGATGCGTCACCCCGACATGCGGGGCGCCGATGGCGAGAACGCCTATCTGACCACCGGCGATCCGGTCGCGGTGGGGCACAAGGCGACCTGGTTCTTGCGACGCAAGATCGATTTCCGCCCGGCGTGACGCAGGCATGGGCAGGATGCGTGTTTCATCTTGCCCCAAATACGCCCGCCGGAGGCGTCCGGCGCCGCCCGGAAGCGCCCCCGAAATGATATCAAGAACAGACCGCAAGAGACCGACATGACAAAGAAAATTGCCATCCTTGGTGCATCGGGCTACACCGGGGCCGAGCTTGTCCGCCTGATCGCCACCCACCCCGGTTTCGAGATCGCCGCCCTGACCGGCGAGCGCAAGGCCGGGCAGGGGATGGGTTCGGTCTTTCCGTTCCTGCGGCACATGGACCTGCCTGATCTGGTGCGCATCGAGGAGGTCGATTTCGCGGGCATCGACCTGGCGTTCTGCGCGCTGCCGCATGCCACCAGCCAGGCCGTCATCAGCACCTTGCCTGCCGATCTGCGGGTGATCGATCTCTCGGCCGATTTCCGGCTGCGCGATCCGGCGGCCTATGAAAAGTGGTATGGCAAGCCCCATGCCGCGCCGGACTTGCAGCAAGAGGCGGTCTATGGCCTGACCGAGTTCTATCGCGACGCCATCGCCCGTGCCCGGCTGGTGGCCGGCACCGGCTGCAACGCGGCCACCGGGCAGTATGCCTTGCGCCCCCTGATCGAGGCCGGCGCGATCGATCTGGACGAGATCATTCTCGATCTGAAATGCGGGGTTTCGGGCGCCGGCCGCTCGTTGAAGGAGAACCTTCTGCATGCCGAGATGTCGGAGGGCACGCAGCCCTATGCGGTGGGCGGCACGCATCGCCATCTGGGCGAATTCGACCAGGAATTCAGCCTGCTGGCGGGGCGTCCCGTCGAGATCCAGTTCACCCCGCATCTGGTGCCGATGAACCGCGGGATCCTGGCCACGGCCTGGCTGCGCGGCGATGCGTCGCAGATTCACGCGGTTTTGTCCGAGCGATATTGCGCTGAATCATTTTTGCATGTGCTTCCTTTTGGCACAGTCCCCTCGACACATGATGTGCGCGGCTCCAACTTCGTGCATATCGGGGTCGTTGGCGATCGTCGGCCCGGACGGGCGATGGTGGTGGCGGCGCTGGACAACCTGACCAAGGGGTCGTCCGGCCAGGCGCTTCAGAACGCCAACCTGATGATGGGGTTTGACGAGGCGGAAGGGTTGTTGGCACCGCCGCTGTTTCCGTGAGGTGACATGAAAAGTCTCAAGAAGAAGCGCCGCATCCAGATCATCGTCGTGGCCGTTCTGGCGCTGGCGCTGTCGACGGGGCTGATCGGCTATGCCATGCGCGACGGCATCAACTTCTTCCGCTCGCCCAGCCAGGTTCTGTCCGAGCCGCCGGCCGAGAACGAGGTGTTTCGCCTGGGCGGCATGGTCGAGGCCGGTTCGATCCGGCGCGGACAAAGTGAAGAGGTCGCGTTTCGCGTGACCGACTATTGCGAAGCCGTCGAGGTCCGCTATCGCGGCATCCTGCCCGATCTTTTCGGCGAGAACGAAGGCACGGTTGCCACCGGCCGCCTGGTCGACGGCGTTTTCGTCGCGCATGAGATCCTGGCCAAGCACGACGAGACCTACATGCCGCGTGAGGTCGCCGATTCGGTCGGCCAATCGGGGCCGGACGCCGCCGAAGGCTGTGAATATCCCCATGTGAACACCGCGTCCTCTGCCGACTCGTGACGTTAACCCCCGGTTGATCATCCTGCCGCCCATCCATCACGACGGAGGGCGGGATGAAAACCGTGCGGCAACTGGCCGAAGAGATCGTCGCCCGCGAGGGCGGTTTCGTGAACGACCCCGACGATCCGGGCGGGGCCACCAACCATGGTGTGACCATCCACACGATGCGGCGCCTGGGTCTGGACCTGACCGGCGACGGCACCGTCGGCAGTGCCGACGTGCGTGCGCTGAGCCGCGCGCAGGCGGTGGAGATCTTCATCGACCATTACTGGCGCGCGCCGCGCATCGACGCCTTGCCCGAGGCGCTGCAACCGCCAGTGTTCGACATGCATGTGAATGCCGGCAGCAACGCAGTCCGCATCCTGCAACGGCTGCTGGTGGACATGGGGTATGACGTGGCGGTCGATGGCGCGATCGGGCCACAGACCATCCGCGCGGCCCATACGGCGGCGGCGGATGCGCCCGATCACATCGCCGATGCCTACGGGATCGCGCGGCGCGACTATTACTATGCGCTGGCCGACCGCCGCCCGGCCAGCCGCAAATATGCCCGCAGGCGCGATGGCGGCAAGGGCGGCTGGATTGTCCGGGCTGAGGCCTTTTTGGCGCCGCGCTTTCGCCTGAGCGACCGGCAGCATCGCGAAAGGACGGCATCATGGGGGTGATTCGCAGCGCGGTCTCGGCGCTTTTGGGCCAGGGCGGGGCAGGGGTCGCCGCGCTCGGGCGCTCGGTCAGCGGCGTGGCCGAGGTCTTTCGACCCAATGCCACGCGGCGGATGGAGCTGGGCCATGACGCCTGGATGGCCGCGCATGCCAGCCATGCGGCCGAATTCGAACATGCCCGCACCGGGCGCTTTGATGCCTTCGTCAATGCGCTCAATCGCTTGCCCCGCCCGCTGCTGGCGCTGGGGACGCTGGGCCTGTTCGTTCACGCGATGGCCGATCCGGTGGGATTCGCCGCACGCATGCGTGGTCTGGATACGGTGCCAGAGCCGCTGTGGTGGTTGTTGGGCGCGGTCGTGGCGTTCTATTTCGGCGCGCGCGAGGCGCATCACCTGCGCCTGACCCGCCCGCTGGCACCACCACCCCACCCGCGCCCAGCCGCGACCGTTGCACCCGGCCCGGCGACCCCCGCGCATGACAATCCCGCCCTGGCCGAATGGCATTCCGCCGCCGCCCGCGCCGAGGCGCCGCGCGACCCCTGATCACATCTTCGCGCGCGAGGCGCGAATGCGCCGGAAGGCCGCAGGCCGGCCTTCCGGTTCCGCTTTGCCACGGTGGCCGAAGCGGGTATATGTGCGGGCATGATCGTCGAACTCGGACATTACGCCCTCATCCTGGCCTTTGCCATTTCGCTGATCCAGTCGGTGGTGCCCCTGGTGGGCGCGCACAAGGGCTGGGGCGACTGGATGGCTGTCGCCAACCCCATGGCCAGCGCGCAATTCGCGCTTGTCGCGCTGTCGTTTGCGGCGCTGACCTGGGCCTTCGTGACCTCGGACTTTTCGGTCGCGCTGGTGGTGGACAATTCGCACACGGCCAAACCGCTGATCTACAAGATCTCGGGCGTTTGGGGCAATCACGAGGGCTCGCTGCTGTTGTGGGTGCTGATACTGGTGCTGTTCGGGGCCTGCGCGGCCTGGTTCGGCGGCAATCTGCCCGCCACGTTGCAAGCCCGCGTCCTGGCCGTGCAAAGCTCGATCGGGGCGGCCTTCATGGCGTTCACGATCTTTACCTCGAACCCGTTCACGCGCGTCGCCGGCCCGCCGTTTGACGGGCGCGACCTGAACCCGCTGTTGCAAGACCCCGGCCTCGCGTTTCATCCGCCGTTTCTGTATCTGGGCTATGTCGGGCTGAGCATGGCTTTCAGCTTTGCCGTGGCCGCCCTGATCGAAGGCCGGGTCGATGCCGCCTGGGGCCGCTGGGTCCGGCCCTGGACACTGGCGGCCTGGATCTTTCTGACCATCGGCATCGCGCTGGGGTCCTGGTGGGCCTATTACGAACTCGGCTGGGGCGGGTTCTGGTTCTGGGATCCGGTCGAGAACGCCAGCTTCATGCCCTGGCTCTTTGCCACGGCGCTATTGCATTCGGCGATCGTGGTGGAAAAGCGCGAAACGCTGAAGGCCTGGACGATCCTGCTGGCGATTCTGGGCTTCGGCTTTTCGCTTCTGGGCACGTTCATCGTCCGCTCGGGGCTGCTGACCTCGGTTCATGCCTTTGCCTCGGACCCCGACCGCGGCGTGTTCATCCTGATGATATTCGCGGGCTTCATGGGCGTCGCGCTGACGCTGTTCGCCTTGCGCGGCGCCGTGCTGGAATCCAAGGGCGTGTTTGCCACCGTCAGCCGCGAATCGGCGCTCGTGCTCAACAACGTGCTGCTGGCGGTGTCCAGTTTCGTGGTCTTCGTGGGCACGATGTGGCCGCTGGTGGCCGAGATGTTCTTTGGCCGGGTGCTGTCGGTCGGCCCGCCCTTCTTCAACGCCGCCTTTACCCCGTTCATGGTCGCGCTGGCCGTGGCGCTGCCCCTGGGGGCGATCCTGCCCTGGAAACGAGGCAACCTGCGCAAGGCCGCGCACAGCCTGCGGGGCGTGGCGGTGCTGGCCGTGGTTCTGGGCGCGCTGGTCTGGACCTTGCAGACCGGCGGGTCGATCCTGGCGCCCATTGGCGTGGTTCTGGGGGGCTGGGTCGTGCTGGGGGCGCTGGCCGATCTGTGGCTGCGCGCGGGGCGCGGCGACATAGCGCCCAAGCTGCGCCGTATGGCGCGGCTGCCGCGCGCGGACTGGGGCAAGGCCACCGCCCACGCCGGTCTGGGCGTGACGATCTTTGCCATCGCCGCCTTGCTGGGCTGGGAGACCGAGGACATTCGCGTCGCCCGGATCGGCCAGAGTTTCGAACATGGCGGCTATACATTGACATTGACCGACGTGCATCGCGTCGAGGGGCCGAACTATTCCTCGACCATGGGCATCGTCGATGTCACCCGCGACGGCGCGCCGGTGACGCAACTGACACCGGAAAAGCGCGTCTATCCCGCCGCCGGCATGCCCACGACCGAGGCCGCGATCGACTATGGGCTGTTTCGCGATCTGTATCTGGCGCTTGGCGATGCCCAGGACGGCGGCGGCTGGGCGCTGCGCACCTATGTCAAACCCTTTGCCAGCTGGCTTTGGGGCGGGTGCATTCTGATGGCCCTGGGCGGGCTGATCTCGCTTTCGGATCGGCGGTTCCGGGTTGCCGCGGGGGCCCGCGCGGCCGCGCCCGAACCCACCCCGGCGGAGTAGGGCGCATGCGTCTGATCCTGTTCGTGCTGATGATGCTGGCCGCGCCGCTGGTGCCTGCCCCGGCCCTTGCGGTCGAGCCCGACGAGGTGCTGGACGACCCCGCGCTGGAGGCCCGCGCGCGCGAATTGTCCGCAGGCTTGCGCTGCGTGGTGTGCCGCAACGAAAGCATCGACGAATCGAATGCCGACCTGGCGCGCGACATGCGCATCATCCTGCGCGAACGGCTGGTTGCGGGTGACAGCGACGACGAGGCGGTTCAATACCTCGTCGATCGCTATGGCGAATATGTCCTGCTGAACCCGCAGCCCGACGGGGTGAACCTGGTGTTATGGGTTTCCGGCCCGGTCCTGCTGCTTCTGGGGTTGGGGATCGCAGCCACCACGTTGCGCCGCCGCGCCCGCCCCGAGCCGCCCCTGAGCGATGCGGAAAAGGAACGCCTGCGCGACCTGATGAAGCATTGAGCGCGCGCCTTGCGGATGACGCAAGGTTCCTGCTTTGCCTGCGCCGGCCTGCGCGTCTATGATCGCGCCCCAACCAAGGCGAGGATCCCATGCAATACAGCACCATTGCCGTGACCGAATCCGAGGGCGTCGGCACCATCACCCTGAACCGGCCGACCCTGATGAACGCGCTCAACGCCCAGATGCGCGCCGAGATCCTGCAAGCGCTGCGCGACCTCCAGACCCGTGCGCGTGTCCTGGTGCTGACCGGCGCGGGGCGGGCCTTCTGTTCGGGCCAGGACCTCGGCGACGGCGCCTCGGTCGATGATCTGGACCTGGGGCGCATCCTTCGCGAAGAATACGAGCCCATGCTGCGCGCGATCAATGAGTGCCCGCTGCCCGTCATCGCCGCGGTCAATGGCGCGGCGGCCGGGGCGGGGGCAAACCTGGCGCTGGCCGCGGATGTGGTGATCGCCACGCAATCGGCGGTGTTCCTGCAGGCCTTCAGCCGGATCGGGCTGATCCCCGATGCCGGCGGCACCTATTGGCTGCCGCGCCAGATCGGCTTTGCGCGGGCGATGGGGCAGGCGCTGTTCGCCGAGAAGGTCACCGCCGACGAGGCCGCCGCGATGGGCATGATCTGGGCCTCGGTCCCCGACGAGGCCTTTCCCGCCGAATGGCAGCGCCGGGCCACGCAACTGGCCAAGGGTCCGACCCTGGCCTATGGCGCGATCAAGCGCGCGATGCGCGACAGCATGGCCAACACGCTGGACCAGCAACTGGATCTTGAGGCGGAATTGCAGGGCGAATGCGGCCATTCGCGCGATTTCCGCGAAGGGGTCATGGCGTTTTTGGAAAAGCGCACGCCCCGCTTCGAAGGGCGCTGACCCGCGCCGCGGCCAGCGGCGCGGGGCAGGGGGCTTGTCAAGCGCGCACGGACGGGGTAAGGGGCGCACACTTCACAGGCGGGGTCGGGCCCTGCGGGGAGACATCCCGCAACGGTCCACCGGTTGGGGCATAGGCCCTGAATGCCCCGCTCAGGCGCAAACCGGAAAGGAACACGATATGGCGCTTCCCGATTTCAATCTGCGTCAGCTTCTGGAAGCTGGCGTTCACTATGGCCACCAGACCCAGCGCTGGAACCCGCGCATGGGTCCGTTCATCTATGGCGAACGCAACGGCATTCACATCGTCGATCTGACGCAGACGGTGCCGATGCTGGACGCCGCGCTGAACGCCGTGCGCGAGACCGTCGCCAAGGGCGGGCGGGTGCTGTTCGTCGGCACCAAGCGCCAGGCGTCGAAGCCGATCGCCGAGGCGGCCGAGAAATGCGCCCAGTACTACATGAACCATCGCTGGCTGGGCGGTACGCTGACCAACTGGAAAACCGTCTCGCAGTCGATCCAGCGCCTCAAGCAGATCGACGAGCTGCTGGAACGCGGCGCCGAGGGGCTGACCAAAAAGGAACGCCTGCACATGGAGCGCGAGCAGGCCAAGCTGCAAGCCTCGCTGGGCGGTATCCGTGAGATGGGCAGCCTGCCCGACCTGCTGTTCGTCATCGACGTCAACAAGGAAGATCTGGCGATCCTGGAAGCCAAGAAGCTGGGTATTCCGGTCGTTGCGGTGGTCGATACCAATTGCTCGCCCGACGGGGTCGATTTCATCATCCCCGGCAACGATGATGCCGCGCGCGCGATTGCGCTTTACTGCGATCTGGTCAGCCGTGCCGCGCTGGACGGCATGTCGGCCCAGCTGGGCGCAGCCGGCGTCGATCTCGGCGCGCTGGAAGAAACCCCGAGCGAAGAGGCCCTGACCGAGGACGCCCCCGCCGAAGACACCGCACAGGCCTGAGCCCGGCGCGCTGGCCGCGTGTCATTCGAATGTTACCGGGCAAGGCGATCCCTGCCCGCATCCTCAGAAACAGGAGAAACGCCATGGCGATTACCGCGAGTATGGTGAAGGAACTGCGCGAAGCGACCGGCGCAGGCATGATGGACGCCAAGAAGGCCCTGACCGAAACCGATGGCGACATGAACGCCGCCGTGGACTGGCTGCGCACCAAGGGCCTGGCCAAGGCCGCCAAGAAGGCTGACCGCGTCGCCGCCGAAGGGCTGGTGGGCGTCGCCGTCGAGGGCGGCAAGGGTGTCGCGGTCGAGGTCAATTCGGAAACCGATTTCGTCGCCAAGAATGCCGACTTCCAGGACCTGGTGCGCGCGATCACCCGGACTGCGCTGGGTGCCGGCGATGTCGAATCGCTGAAGACGGCCGACATGGGCGGCAAGACGGTCGACGAGGCCCTGACCGGCGCCATCGCCACCATCGGCGAGAACATGACCCTGCGCCGCATGGCCACGATCGAGGGTGACACGGTGGCCGCCTATGTGCACAACGCCGCCGCCGACGGTCTGGGCAAGATCGGTGTTCTGGTCGCGCTGAAAGGTGCCGACAACGGCATTGGCAAGCAACTGGCCATGCATGTCGCCGCCACCGCGCCGATGTCGCTGTCCGAGGCCGATCTGGACCCCGCGGTCCTGGAACGCGAGCGCGAGGTGCAGACGCAAAAGGCGCTGGAAGAGAATGCGACCGCCGCCAAGCCCAAGCCCGACGCCGTGATCCACAACAACATCATCCCCGGCCGGATGAAGAAGTTCCTGGAAGAAGTCACGTTGCTGGGCCAGAAATTCGTGATCAATCCCGACATCACGGTCGAACAGGCCGCCAAGGACGCCAATGTCGAGATCGTCGGGTTCCTGCGCATGGCCGTGGGCGAAGGGATCGAGAAAAAGCAGGAAGACTTCGCCGCCGAGGTCGCCAAGACCCTGGCAAGCTGACGGTCCCGTCCGCGCTGACGCTTCGCAAGGCGGTGCCCCGGCGGCACCGCCTTTTTTCATCCGCAACTTTTTCCGATTGCGCCACAACCCCTCGACAAGGGCACCTTTTTGCGCCACTTTTTGAACTATTGATCTAAATTCTTTTCAGGGGTTGGGGAAAAAACGTGGAGGATGACCCGAGCGCGATTGCGTATCGGCTTTTGACCGATCGTCGCAACCCGGTCGAACCCCCCGATGGGTTGATCGGTTGTCTGGACGCGATCCTGCGCGCGCCCGATATAGAAACCGTCTGGGCGCTTTTGCGCGGTGCCGTCGAAAGCTATGGATTCGATGGCGTGATCTACGGCTATTCCCCGCATTCGCGCGGTCAGGATCTGGGCCCGCAAGAGGAATTCCTGTTGCTGTCGACGCTGGACCACGGCTTTCTGAACACGCTCGTCGAACAGCGCTATTACCGCGAAAGCATCACTTTCAACTGGGCATTGCTCAATCCTGGCGTGGCGAGTTGGTCGATGACCGCCGAGGACGCCAAGATGGATGGCTTCGTCTCGTCCGATGCCGCGCTCCAGTTCTTTGCGCGGTTCGGAATGGAGGCGGGGTGCACCATCGGCTTTCCCACCTCCAGCACGCGGGGCTGGGCCGTCATGGCGCTGATCGCCCGTCCGGGGCTGACACAGGACCATGTCGATGAGATCCTTGCGGTTCATTCCAAGGCGCTGTTCATTCTGGCCACGGTGGCGCACAGATCGATGACCGCCCTGCCGTATCTGGGCAATGGCCAGACCCTGACCTCGCGCCAGCGCGAGGTTCTGGAATGGGTGGCCGATGGCAAGACCGTCGCTGATATCGCGCGTATCCTGAACCTGGCTCAGCCCACGGTGGAAAAGCACCTGAAACTGGCGCGCGAGACGCTGGCGGTCGAGACCACGGCCCATGCCGTGATCAAGGCCGCCTTTCTGAACCAGATGTTCATCCGTTCGTCCTCGGGCATGTTGGAAAACGGCTGAACCGTGACACAATTCTTGTCATTTGTTTCTTAGGGGTATGGATTCACACACTTTCCTTAGCCATGCGCAACGCGTACACGTTTCAATGGGGTGAGTGGTTCCCGCTCGAACCGCCTTTGGGCTGTTCGACTGCGGGTTGAGTGTCAGTTGTCTGGCGGTGTCCACTTCCCAACCCGGTACCGCCGGAAGAACCGGCATGGTCAGCCCGACCGTGCCGGTTTTTTTGTATTTCACCACGCGCGAACGCCAGCATCGTCCCGTAGCCCGGCTCCGGCATGCGAAACCCCGCCCAGCTTGTCATGGCCGGACGGGGCAGGGGCGCGCCCTTTTTCGTTCGCGGGTGATCAGGCGCCGGGTTTGCGCACCTCGTGGCGCGGACGCGCCAGCGTGTCGCGGGTCAGGGTGGGTGCCAAGGCCTCCATCGCGTCAAGCTGGGTCAGGTAAAGCCCATCCAGATGATCCAGAAAGTCCGAGCGCCGTAACCGGTCCATCACCGGGCCCTTGACCTCGGACAGGTGCAACGTGACGCCGGCATCGCGCAGCTTGGCCTGGATCATTTCCAGGCTTTCAAGGGCCGATGTATCGACCTCGTTCACGGCCGAGAACATCAGCACCAGATGCTTGAGGGCGGGGTTCTCGGTGATCTTCTGCTGCACCAGCTCTTCCAGGTAGCGGGCATTGGGGAAATAAAGGCTTTCATCCACCCGCAAGGTGACGACCTCGGGCGCGGTGACGACCTCATAGCGGTCGACATTGCGGAAATGCCCGGTCCCCGGAACCTGGCCGACTTCGGCCACATGCGGGCGCGACGTGCGATAGAGATGCAGCACGATCGACAGCCCGACACCCGCGGCCAGTCCCTGCTCGACGCCCATGACAAGCGTAAAGGCCATGGTCGCCGCCATCGCCGCACCATCGGCCTTGCTGTAGGTCCAGGCACGGGGCAGGGCGCCGAAATCCAGCAGCGACAGGACCGCCACGATGATGATCGCGGCCAGCGTCGCATTGGGCAGGAAATACAGCAATGGCGTCAACGCCAGCAGCGCGGCCCCGATCATCAGCGCGGTCATCGCCCCGGCAAGTTTGGTGCGCGCCCCGGCATCATAGTTGACGATCGAACGCGACAGGCCGCCCGTGACCGGCATCGCCTGCGACAGACCGGCCCCCAGGTTGGCCGCACCCAGCGCGATTAGTTCGCGGTCAGGGCTGACGCGTTGGCGGCGCTTGGCGGCCAGGGTTTGTGCGATGGAAATCGATTCCACATATCCGACCAGGGCGATCAAAGCGGATGGCACCAGCAGATAGGTGATCAGATCCATGTCGAAGGCCGGCAACGCCAGCGGCGGCAGCCCGCGCGGGATGTCGCCCACGATCCGCAGGCCCTGCGCGTCCAGCCCCAGGATCCACGTCGCCAGCGTCGAGGCAAGCACGGCAAGGAACAGACCGCCCTTTGCCAGCAGCGCCGCCGTCGGGGCGGCAAGGCCCAGCGACCGAAGCGCGGGCGCGAGGCCCTTGCGCGACCAGATCAGGAAGGCCAGCACCAGCGCCGAGATCAGCACGGTCGGCCAGTGAATGCCGCCGATATTCTCGATGATCGAGGGGATCACCTCGGGCAGGGTCTTGCCGCTGGTCTGGATGCCCAGAAGATGCCGGATCTGGCTGGCGGCGATCAGGATGCCGGCGGCGGTGATGAAGCCCGAAATCACCGGGTGGCTGAGAAAGTTCGCAACGAACCCCAGCCGCAACAGGCCCATCGCCAGCATCAGCGCGCCCGAGATCATGGCAATCCACAAGGCCGCAAGCTGATAGCCGGGGGTTCCGATCTCGGCGATCGAACCGGCGGTGGCGGCGGTCATCAAGGCGACCACGGCAACCGGACCCACCGCCAGGGCCGAGGATGAACCCAGGGCCGCGTAGATCAGTAGCGGAATGATCGACCCATACAGCCCGGCCTGGGGCGGCAGGCCGGCCAGCATGGCATAGGCCATGCCTTGCGGGATCAGCATGACCGTGACCACCAGCGCGGCAATCAGGTCGGCCGAGAGGTTTTCACGAGAATAGCTGCGGCCCCAATCCCGCAGGGGCAAACGAAGGACTGACATGATTATGACCCTTGAACGATGGGCGCGATCGCGCCGGTTTCAGGGATCTATATACGTTGGCAATGATATATTGCAAGTATTGAATATGATGTCAGGCCAAGGTGCCGGGCAGGGCGCGCTCGGCCGCAAGTCGAATCGCGCGGATATTGGCACCATAGGGCGCCGGGTCATCGATGGACCCGCCCTTGAACACCGCCGACCCAGCGACCAGAACATCCGCGCCGACCCGTGTCATCAGCGGCGCGGTCTCGGGGGTGATGCCGCCATCGATCTCGATGTGAATGGGGCGATCGCCGATCATGGCACGCAAGCGTTCCACCTTGGCGATCTGGCTGTGAATGAACTTCTGCCCGCCGAAACCGGGATTCACGGTCATGACGCAGACCAGATCGATCATGTCCAGCAGGTGTTCCACAGCCTCGATCCCGGTTCCGGGGTTGAGCGCCAGGCCGGCTTTTTTTCCGGTCGCCCGAATGGCTTGCAAGGTGCGGTGGATATGGGGGCCGGCCTCAAGATGTGCGGTGATGATATCGGCGCCGGCATTGGCGAAGGCGTCGATATAGGGATCGACCGGCGCAATCATCAGGTGAACATCCATCACCCCGCGGATATGCGGCCGGATCGCCGCGCACATCGCCGGGCCAAAGGTCAGGTTGGGCACGAAATGGCCGTCCATCACATCGACATGCACCCAATCGGCGCCCTGATCCTCGACAGCGCAACATTCGGCGCCGAAGCTGGCGAAATCGGCGGATAGGATGGAAGGGGCGATCTTGATCGTGCGGTCGAAGGTCATGGCAGGGATCCGGGCGTGGCTAATCCATTGAGGGCGAGGTAAGGTATCGCGTCGCCAAGGTCCACCGGATTCACGAAATGGATATCGTGATGCGGGCAAACACAGCATGGTAAATGGCCGGTAATCAGTATTATGTAATATAAATGGATGCCAGATGCGATGATGGAACAAGACTTTCCTGTTATTTTTCCGCTCTCTAACCGGCATTGTTGTGATCGGATGCTTCTGTGTTGCGCAACGCGCGTTGCGGTTAAGGCAAAATTAAGCGCTGCGCGCGACGATCCGCCTCGCTATAGCGACAAGGCGTGACGCCTTGGTCGCCCCGCAACCAGCAGCCGGATCGACGTCACCGCCATGAATATCACGCTTTCCCAGGCCGACCGCCCGCACTCAGCGCCGCCATTGCCCGATGCCTTGCGGGGCGCGCGCAGTCTCATGATCGTCGAGGCGCCGGGCGCCCTGGCGCTGGTCGACCAGGACGCGCGCCGCCGCGGCGTCGTGCTGACACGGTTGTCCAGCCTCAATCCGGCCATGCTGGCCCAGGTGGCGCCCGACGCCGTGATCGGCCCCTTGATCGGCCCCGGATGGGACAGCCTGGATCTTGCCATCGCGCTTGAGGAAATGGGCTATCGCCGCAACCTTTTCATCCTCAGTCGGCCGTTGCCGCACCGTGATCTGGTGCTGCGCGAGTTGCGCGCCTGTTGCCCGAAGCTGGGAATCACCCTCATCGAAACGCAATGAGCGCGGCGCGCCCTATTCGCCGCGCGGAAAGCGTTGCGCGTCTTCCAGCACGTTGAGATCCATGTGATTGCGCATGTAGCGTTCGGACGCGCGCTGCAAAGGCTGAAAATCCCACGGGTAATAGGCACCGTTGCGCAGCGCCTCATAGACCACCCAGCGTCGCGCCTGGCTCTCGCGCACCTCGCGGTCATAGGCGTCCAGATCCCAGCGCGCATCGGCCCGCGCCCGCAACCGCGCCAGGACATCGGCGCAATCGCTGTCTTGTGCGCGGTTGCGGCGCTCTGACGGATCGTCCTCCAGGTTGAACAGCAATTCGGGATCGGCCTGGCATCGGATGTATTTCCACGCACCGTCCACGAGCGCGACCATCGGCGCGATCGAGGCTTCGGCCGCGTATTCGATGGCGACCGGGCCGCGCGTGCCGGTGCCTTCGATCACCGGCACCAGCGATTCGCCGTCGGTCCAGGGCGCCACGGCGGACAGATCGATGCCCGCAAGTCCGGCCATGGTCGGCAACAGGTCGATGGTGGAGACCGGCGCGTCATGGCGCTGGCCCGCCATGCCCGGCACCGCGATCATCATCGGAACCCGCGATGCGCCCTCGAAGAAGTTCATCTTGAACCACAGGCCGCGCTCGCCCAGCATCTCGCCATGGTCCGAGACAAAGACCACGACCGCGTCCTGCCGCGTGCCCTCAAGAATCGCCAGCAGGCTTCCGATCTTGTCATCCAGATAGGAAATATTGGAGAAATATCCGCGCCTTGCGCGGCGTATCTGTTCTTCGGAAATGTCAAAGGCCCGCCAGTCGCTGCTGTCCATGATGCGCCGCGCATGCGGATCCTGATCGTCATAGGCGATGGGTTCGGGCGGTGCCAGTTGCGCGCAATCCTCATACAGGTCCCAGTATTTGCGCCGGGCCACGAACGGATCATGCGGATGGGTGAAACTGACGGTCAGACACCAGGGACGCGCATCATGCCCGCGCGCCAGATCATAAAGCTTTTGCTCGGCCAGATGCGCGACCTCGTCGTCATATTCCAGCTGGTTCGTGATCTCGGCCACCCCTGCCCCGGTCACCGACCCCAGGTTGTGATACCACCAGTCGATCCGCTCATCCGGCTTGCGGTAATCCGGGGTCCAGCCGAAATCGGCGGGATAGACATCGGTGGTCAGGCGCTGTTCGAACCCGTGCAACTGGTCGGGGCCGACGAAATGCATCTTGCCCGACAGGCAGGTCTGATACCCGGCGCGGCGCAGATGATGGGCATAGGTCGGCACGTCCGAGCAGAACTCGGCGGCGTTGTCGTAAACCCGCGTGCGGCGCGGCAACTGCCCCGACATGAAGCTGGCGCGGCCCGGCGCGCACAACGGGCTGGCGGTGTAGCACCGCGCAAAGCGCTGCGACCGCGCTGCCAGGGCGCGCAAATTGGGCGTGTGCAGAAAGTCGGCCGGGCCGTCAGGAAACAGCGTCCCGGTCAACTGATCGACCATGATGATGAGGATGTTGGGCGAATCGGTCATGGGTCCTCCTGTCAGGCTGGAGGCAGGGAACCACGCCCCACCCCTGCCCGGCCAGTCAAAAACGACCTGTAACCGGCCTGAAACGCGCGAAACTTTTCCATTCCCCTCTGGCTTTCGCGCGGCTGCCGATTAAGGTGGTTCCAAACCCGGAACCGAGGAGCGCCGCATGCCCGCCAAACTGCTGCTGATCATACTCGACGGCGTTCCGCTGGCCAGTTGGCGGCGGTATTTCGGCTGTCTGGAGGGCTGGGTGCAGTCGGGCGATGCGCGGGTGTGGACGATGCGCGCGGTGCTGCCGTCGATGTCGGGGCCGTGCTATGCCTCGATCCATTCGGGAAACCCGCCGCAGGTGCATGGCGTGCTGTCGAACGGCATGATCAAGCGCGTGGATCTGCCCGATGTCTTTTCAGAGGTGCGCAAGGCGGGCGGTGTCACCGGCGCGGTGGCGCATGCCTGGTGGTCCGAATTCTTCAATCGCGCGCCTTTCGACATCGTGCGCGACATCGAATACGATGAACCCGAAAGCCCCGCGATCAATCACGGCCGCTTTCACACGATGACCGGATACGATCACCAGAACCAGGCAACCCCTTGCGATGCCGATCTTTTTGCCACGTTGACCAGCCTGTGCCAACGCTTCGATCTGAGTTACGGCATGCTGCATACCTGCACGCTGGACAGCATGGGCCACCGCTTCGGCCATGACTGCACGCAGATGGATCACGCCTGCGCGCTGATGGATGCCATGCTGGCGGCGTTCCTGCCGCGCTGGCGGGCGATGGGGTATGAGGTGATCGTGACCGCCGATCACGGGCAATCGCTGCGCGGCCACCACGGCGGCACCGGCGAGGACCAGCGCGATTTCGCGCTTTATTATTTCGGCGATGGCGACGGCCCGGCGCGCGACAGCGTGCTGGATCAACTGGCGCTTGCACCGACAATCCTGACCCGGATGGGCGTGGCGGTGCCGGGGACGATGATAGCCGCGCCGTTCCTGCGCTGACCACCCTGCCCCGGCGCGCTAGGTCCAGTCGGGCTTGCGCTTTTCCAAGAACGCCTGAATCCCCTCATCGGTGTCGCGCTCCAGCATGTTTTCCACCATCACGCGCCCGGCGTGATCATAAGCCTGGTCCAGCGGCAGCGCGATCTGCTCATAGAACGCGCGCTTGCCGATGCGCACTGCCCGGCCCAGCTTGGCCGCGACGGTCCGGGCCAGATCCAGCGTTTCCGCGTCCAGTTCCTCGGGCGCGGCGATGCGGTTGATCAGCCCCAGCGACAGCGCCCGTTCGGCAGTGACAAATTGCCCGGTGGTCAACATCTCGAACGCGGCCTTGCGCGGGACGTTGCGCGTCAGCGCGACCATGGGCGTCGAGCAGAACAGCCCGATATTCACCCCGTTGACACCGAATCGCGCATCCGACGCGGCGACCGCCATGTCGCAGCTGGCAACCAGCTGGCACCCGGCGGCGGTGGCAATGCCGTGGACCTGCGCGATGACGGGTTGCGGCAGCCCGGGGATCAGTTGCATCACCTCGGAACAGCGGGCGAAAAGATCGGCGAAATAGGCCGCGCCCCGGTCGGCGCCATCACGCCCGGCCTGCATTTCCTTGAGGTCATGGCCCGCGCAAAACGCCTTGCCGCTGCCACGGATCACCACGACCCGCACGCGTCCGTCCTCGCCCGCGCGCATCAGCGCCGCGCGCAAGGCCGCCAGCATTGCATCCGACAGAGCGTTGAGCTTTTGCGGATTTTGCAGCGTCAGCACCGCCACATGTTCCGCCACGTCATATCCGACCAGGTCGTCGCTCATCTTGCCCTCCCGCGATTTTCACGGAACTCTAATCGTCAGCGCCGCGATTGCCAACGCCCCGTCAAGGCGGCATCCGCGGCACAGGCAAGGAGGTCAGGGCCGATGGACGTGAAACTGGACGAAGCCGCGCTCAACGCCTTCATGGCCGAGGTGTTTCCGCAGGTCGCGGCCGATTTCCGGATCGAACGGGTCGCACCGATGGAGGCCGATGTGCGCCTGATGGTCGATGACCGTCACCTGCGGCCCGGCGGCACGGTTTCCGGCCCGTCGATGTTCGCGCTGGCCGATCTGGCGATGTATGCGGTCACGCTGGCGATGATCGGGCGCGAGGCGCTGACCGTCACTACCAATTGCTCGATCGATTTCATGCGCAAACCTGCGCCCGAGCGCGACATGATCGCGCGTGCCCGGCTGCTGAAACTGGGGCGGGTTCTGGCGGTGGGCGATGTGCTGTTGTTTTCGGACGGCAGCGATGCCCCGGTGGCGCGCGCCAGCCTGACCTATTCGATCCCGCCGCGCGGCTGACCGCCCTGCCCCGCCCCCCGGTCAGGGTTTGGTGCGGACCTCGGGGTTGTTGCCGGTCTTGCGCATTTCGAATCCGCCGGCCTTCTGCACCAGTTCACTGAGCTTGGCACAGCCATAGGTGCGGCTGTCGAAATCCGGGTGGCTGGCAAGGATCGTCTGGCCCAACTGGCCCAACGGCACCCAGTCCTGATCGTGGTCCAGCGCGTGCAGCGCGGCCACCAACAGCGGCCGGGCCTTGGAGGGCGATTCGCGCCGCGGGGCGTCGCGTGTGTCGGGCTCGGATTCGGACAGCAGGTTCTCGACAAAGATGAACCGCTTGCAGGCCTTGCGAAACGCCTCGGGCGTCTTTTGCTGGCCAATACCATAGACATCCAGCCCATGTTCGCGGATGCGCGAGGCAAGGCGCGTGAAATCGCTGTCGGACGAAACCAGCACGAAACCGTCGAACCGGCCCGAATGCAGCAGGTCCATCGCGTCGATGACCAGCGCGATGTCGGACGAGTTCTTTCCCACCGTGTTGGCCGGCTGATGATGCGGCACCAGCGCCAGCGCCGGCAGCACCGCCTGCCAGCCATTCATCTGCGGGCGCGAGAAATCGCCATAGATGCGGCGCACCGAGGCCTCGCCCAGGGCGGCGATTTCGTCAAAGATCGCCTCGGCCCAGCGGGGCGAGGAATTGTCGGCGTCGATCAGGACGGCGAGAAGCGGAATGCCGGCACGGGCCATGGGAATCCTTTTATCGTGTGCAGGCCGCACAAGGCCACGACCGGGCAGATATTGCAAGCCTCAGACCTCGGCGGCCTTCTGCGCCAGATCGCGGGCGATGGCAAAGGCGCCGCGCAGCTTGTCCTTGTCGGATGCCCAGTCGCGGCGGACGATGATCTTGTTGTCGCGCACCTTGGCGTGATTGCCGGGGCTGTGAAGAAAATCGACCAAGCCCTTGGGGTTGGGGAATTTGTCCTGATGGAACTGGATCGTCGCGCCTTTCGGCCCGGCATCCAGCCGCGCGATCTGCGCACGCTTGCACATGGCCTTGATGCGCACCACCACCAACAGCGTGTTGACCTCGGGCGGCAAGGGGCCGAAACGGTCGATCAACTCGGCGGCAAAGCCTTCGAATTCGACCTTGCGTTCCAGCGTGGACAGACGCCGATACAGGCCCAATCGGACATCGAGATCGGGCACATAATCCTCGGGGATCAGGACCGGCACGCCCAGATTGATCTGGGGCGCCCATTGTCCGTCGTCGATATCGGCAAGCGAGCCCGAGCGCAGCTTGGCGATCGTCTCTTCCAGCATCTGCTGATAGAGTTCGTATCCCACCTCGCGGATATGGCCCGATTGTTCTTCGCCCAGGATATTGCCGGCGCCGCGCAGGTCCATGTCCTGGCTGGCGATGGTGAAGCCCGCGCCCAGGCTGTCCAGCGACCCCAAGAGCTTGAGCCGGCGCTGCGCCTGCGGGGTCAGGGGCACGCGCGGGCGGGTCGTCAGATAGCAATAGGCACGTGTTTTCGACCGCCCGACCCGGCCGCGGATCTGGTAAAGCTGGGCCAGCCCGAACATGTCGGCGCGATGCACGATCATGGTGTTCGCCCGCGGGATGTCGAGCCCGGATTCGACAATCGTCGTGGCCAGCAGAACATCGTATTGCCCGTCATAAAAGGCGTTCATCCGGCTATCGAGTTCGCCCGCCGCCATCTGGCCGTGGGCCACCAGAACCGACACTTCGGGCACGTGGTCGCGCAGGAAGTCCTCGATCTCGGGCAGGTCGCTGACGCGCGGCACGACATAAAAGCTTTGCCCGCCGCGATAGCGTTCGCGCAACAAGGCCTCGCGGATGGTGACGGTATCGAACTCGCTGACATAGGTGCGGATCGCCAGCCGGTCGACCGGCGGCGTCGAGATCAGCGACAGGTCGCGCACCCCGCTGAGCGACAGTTGCAGGGTGCGCGGAATCGGCGTGGCGGTCAGCGTCAGCACGTGGATATCCGAGCGCATCTGCTTAAGCCGTTCCTTGTGCTGAACGCCGAAATGCTGTTCTTCGTCAATGACTAACAGGCCGAGATTTCGAAACTTCACGCTCTTGGCCAAAAGCGCATGCGTGCCGATCACGATATCGACGGTGCCATCGGTCAGACCGGCGCGCGTGTCG
This sequence comes from Rhodobacteraceae bacterium HLUCCA12, assembly GCA_001314715.1. Taxonomy (GTDB): domain Bacteria; phylum Pseudomonadota; class Alphaproteobacteria; order Rhodobacterales; family Rhodobacteraceae; genus Pararhodobacter. The sequence continues at coordinate 392,910 of LJSV01000001.1, forward strand.
CTGGCCTGTTTGGCCGGGACAAAGCGCGACAGTTGCCGCACGACCAGAGGAAAGCCCCGGAACCGTTCGGAAAAGCTGTGAAAATGCTGTCGTGCCAACAGCGTCGTCGGCGCGATCACTGCCACTTGCAGGCCGGACATGGCGGCAATGAAGGCCGCGCGCATCGCCACCTCGGTCTTGCCGAATCCGACATCGCCAACGATCAGGCGATCCATCGGGCGGCCGCGGTCGAAATCGTCGATCACGTCCTCGATCGCGCGCAACTGGTCATCGGTTTCGGCATAGGGAAAGCGCGCGGCAAAGGCGTCCCACAACCCTTCGGGCGGGTTCAGCACCGGGGCCTTGCGCAATTCGCGTTCGGCGGCGATGCGGATCAGCTTGTCGGCGATTTCACGGATGCGTTGCTTCAGCCGCGCCTTTTTTGCTTGCCAGGCGCCGCCGCCAAGCTTGTCCAGAAGCCCCTCTTCATGGCCGAACCGGCTGAGAAGTTCGATATTCTCGACCGGAAGATAAAGCCGGTCGCCGCCGGCATATTCCAGCGCCAGGCATTCGTGCGGCGCGCCCATGGCGGTGATCGTCTCCAGCCCGGTATAGCGCCCGACGCCGTGATCGACATGCACCACCAGATCGCCCGCGCTCAGGCTTTGGGCCTCGGACAGGAAGTTTTCGGCCCGGCGCTTGCGGCCGGGGCGGCGCACCAGCCGCTCGCCCAGAACATCCTGTTCCGAAATGACCGCCAGATCCGGCGTGACGAAGCCCTGGTCCAGCGGCCAGACAGCAAGTTGCACCGCCCCTTTGGGCCCCAGCGCCCGCGCATCGTCCAGGGGCGCGGCGCCGTGCAGCCCGTGTTCGGCCAAAAGCCCGCCAAGCCGTTCGCGCGCGCCATCCGACCAGGATGCCAGAACCACCGTGCGCGCTTTGCGCTCGGTCTCAATATGGTCGCGCAAGGCATCGAAAATGTTGACGTTTTCCTGCTGCCGCTCGGGTGCGAAACTGCGCCCTGCCCGGCCGCCGGCATCCAGCACGTTCGGCCCCGGCGGCTGCGGCAAGGGCGACAACTGGATCACGCGCCGGGGCGAGAGCGCCGCCTGCCATTGTTCTTGATCCAGATACAGAAGGCTTGGCGCCGCGGGCTTGTAGACCGTATCGACACGGCCACGCATGGTCATCGCCTCGCGCCGGTTGTCGTATTGATCGACAATCGTTTCCCAGCGGGCGTTGCGGATAGCCTCAACCTGATCGTCCAGCATCACACTGGCGCCGGGCAGGTAATCGAACAGGGTATCGAGCCGATCATGAAAAAAGCCCAGCCAATGCTCCATCCCCTGGTGTTTGCGCCCGGCGCTGATCGCCTCATAAAGGGGATCATCGCTGCCCGCCGCGCCGAACTCGATGCGATAGGCCTGTCGGAACCGGGTGATCGCGGCGTCATCCAGGATCACTTCGGATGCTGGCGCAAGTTCCAGCCGGTCGATGGTGCCCGTCGTGCGCTGGCTTGCCGGGTCGAACCGGCGCAATCCGTCCAGCACATCGCCAAAGAAATCCATGCGCACCGGTTCGGATTCTCCGGGCGGAAAGATATCGACGATGCCGCCACGGATGGCGAAATCGCCGGGCTCGGTGACCGTGGGGCTGGGCGAGAAGCCCATCCTGGCCAGATAGGCGCGCAACGCCTCGTCGTTGACGCGCTCGCCGACCGACGCGATGAACGACGCCGCAGCGACCGTCTCGCGCGCGGGCAGGCGCTGCATCGCGGCATTGAGCGTGGTCAACACCACCACCGGCCCGTAAAGTCCCTGCGCCAGCGCCGCCAGCGTCGCCATGCGCCGCGCCGTAACCTCGGGGTTGGGCGAGACCCGGTCATAGGGCAGGCAATCCCAGGCCGGAAGCGTCAGCACCGGCAGCGACGGCGCAAAGAAGGCCAGCGCCTGGCGCATGGCCTCCATCCGCTTGTCGTCGCGCGCGACATGGATCACCGGCGCCTGCCGGCGGTCCAGTTCCCGGCGCAGCACCTCGGCGTCGAACCCCTCGGGCGCGCCGCCCATCAGCAGATGTGTCGAACTCATGCCCTGCCCTTTGCCCCGTGTCCCGATCGCGGCATCAACGGCTCAGCACGCTGAGCGACAGGTTCTGCCACATGCCCCACAGCGCCGTCACCAGGATCGAGGCCATGCCGATCGCCTGGATCGTGAACCGGTGCCAGGTCAGAACCCGCGTCAGCCGTTCGTCGCGCGGGGTTTCGCGCTCAAGCCGGATGGCCAGCCGGAATCCCAGCGCAAAGACCAGCGCGGCCGGAAACCCCAATAGCGCCAATGCCTGCGCGAATTCGACGTCATAGCCGAACCCCATCACGGCAAGCGAACTGAGGATCGCAGCCCAGAACAGTGTGATCCAGACACCGCTGGCATGCATCAGGTGCAACCGCCGCCGCACCTGGATGGCAACCAGCGTCTCCAGGTCGATCATGGCGCCGCCGCCCTGACGGCGCGCGCGCGTGACCATATCGAAGGGCACGCCGAGAATGAAATGCGACATGCTGGACCACATCACGGCCAGAACGATCCAGAACCACAGGTTCGAGAACGATCGCATGTCGATCAGCGTAAAGACACTGCTGTACCAGTCCAAGGCCCGCCCCCGCGTTTGACACCCCTAGTTAGCGCCCCGTGCCGCACAGGCCAAGGGGGCGCGGCCGCTGAATCCGGCCCCGTCCGCAACGCCCCGCACTTGTGAACCGCGCAGGCGCATGGCACGAAGGCGAGAGTTCGCCCAGCAAGAGTTGCGCCATGCCCCCTCGCCCCCCTGCCCCCTACCCCGCCGCCCGGCTGCGGCGCCTGCGCCGCACGAACGCCCTGCGCGATCTGGTGGCCGAAACCCGCCTGTCCGCGGCCGACCTGATCTGGCCGGTCTTCATCCGCGAAGGCGACGGGCTCGAAGAGCCGATCCCCTCGATGCCGGGCGTGGCGCGGCTGTCGATCGACCGGCTGCTGGCCAGGGCCGAGGCGGCCCATGCCCTGGGCATCACCACGATCTGCCTGTTCCCCTATACCGATCCCGCCCTGCGCACCGAGGACTGCGAGGAGGCCTGGAATCCCGACAACATCACCAACCGCGCGATTCGCGCGCTCAAGGCCGCACTGCCCGAGCTGTCGGTCATGACCGACATCGCGCTCGATCCCTATAACGCCAATGGCCATGACGGTTTCGTGGTCGATGGCGTGATCGTCAATGACGCAACGGTCGAGGCCCTGGTCAAGATGGCGCTGGCGCAGGCCGATGCCGGCGCCGACATCCTGGGCCCATCCGACATGATGGATGGCCGCATCGGCGCGATCCGCACCGCGCTTGAGCAGGCAGGCCATGCGGATCTGGCGATCCTGTCTTATGCCGCGAAATTCGCCTCCGGGTTCTATGGCCCGTTTCGCGATGCCGTGGGCGCCGCCGGGCGGCTGGTGGGCGACAAGAAGACCTATCAGATCAACCCCGCCAACCGCGACGAGGCCCTGCGCTGCGTGGCCCGCGACCTGGACGAGGGGGCGGATATGGTGATGGTCAAGCCCGGCATGCCCTATCTGGATATCTGCCGCGCGGTGAAGGCCGAATTCGGCGTGCCGACCTTCGCCTATCAGGTCTCGGGCGAATACGCGATGCTGCGGGGCGCTGCGCTCAACGGCTGGCTGGACGGCGAGGCGGTGATGATGGAAAGCCTGCTGGCGTTCCGGCGCGCGGGCTGCGATGGGATCCTGACGTATTTCGCCCCCGATGCCGCCCGCCTGATGCGCGCGTGACCGCCGCCCGGCGGGTCCGGGCCGCGTGTTGCGCGTGACAAGGCGCCGCGGCCAGAGTATTATCACGCCTGTGTCGATTTCGGCACGGCCAGTTCAGGGCCAGCGACGGGCGCAAGACCCGTGGGCCACCATCCGATGAGGCAGAGCATGAACAAGATCACGCGCAGAGCGCTTTTGGCAGGCGGGGCGGCTTCCGCGGCGCTGCTGGCCGCCTGTGGCAATCCCGTGGGCAATTTCAACGCCGACCGCCTGGATGCGCGGGTCGACGCGACCCGCGACTACTTGCGCGATAATTATCCCGGCACCGAGGATCTGTTTCGCAACGCACATGGCATTCTCTATATGCCCCTGGTCAGCGAGGCCGGCTTTTTCGTCGGCGGGGCCTATGGCCGTGGGGCGCTGCGCATCGACGACGTGACGGTGGACTACTATTCCGCCACCCGCGCCAGCTTCGGCTTCCAGCTGGGCGCGCAGCAATATGCGCATGTGCTGTTCTTCATGACCGACGATGCGCTGGCCGAATTCCGCGCCTCCGAAGGCTGGGCCGGAAGCGCGGACATCCGCTACGCGGTGCCCGAACGCGGCGGCTCGGCCGGGGTGCAGACCACGTCGCTGTTCTCGCCGGTGATCGCCATGGTGTTCGGCCAGTCCGGCCTGATCGCGGGCGCCTCATTGGCCGGCGTGCGCTATCAGCGGATCATCCCCTGAACGCAGGGTTTTTGCCCCCGCCCACCGCCTTCGCCCTTGCGCCCGGGCGCGGACAACGGCTATGTCTGCGCCCACGGAGAGGTGGCCGAGTGGTCGAAGGCGCACGCCTGGAAAGCGTGTAGGCGGGAAACCGTCTCGCGGGTTCGAATCCCGCTCTCTCCGCCACTTACCCCCGCGAAAGCGTTCTCCCGATCCGGCTGCGGCCGGATTTTTCCGTTGTTTTGGAGGGTTATGCGGGAGGCGCTGAGCACTGGCCCCGGTGCCGAGAAGCCGGGAATCGGTCTCTCAGAGCCAATATTCTCTGGACCTCATGACTGTGCTGAATCAGTGAATTTCTTTTAAGTATTTATTACTACTAGGCTTTTTTGAAGTGGCAGCTTTGAAGCTAGATTCCAGTGGCGTTCGTCAGATGGCACGGAAATCGAACACGTGCCTCGAATGAGAAGGATACATGACATGCTTCACGCTTGGATTTCCAGTTGGTGCGGGAAACCGCCTGCGCAACAAAAGCGGCTTTGGCCGCAAGGGGTTTAACCCTGCGTGTGCACGGGAACCCTGAAGCTCCAACCTCAGCGATACCGCGGACCGGGTCTATCCCCGCGGGTGCGGGGGAACCACAGGGCGTCGGCCCCTGGCGAGCCGCCCACCGGGTCTATCCCCGCGGATGCGGGGGAACCATCTCTGTGTCTCCTTGGACCTCTGGGCCGGGGGGTCTATCCCCGCGGATGCGGGGGAACCTCAAGGCGCTGGCGGGGCATCTGAACCTGCCGGGGTCTATCCCCGCGGATGCGGGGGAACCGTATCGCCAGCCGACCGGCGAAACGCTCCTGTGGGTCTATCCCCGCGGATGCGGGGGAACCCGAAGGCGGAATTCGCGGATCTGATCACCACGGGGTCTATCCCCGCGGATGCGGGGGAACCACGGCGCGGTAATGTAAGGCGTGGCATGCCAAGGGTCTATCCCCGCGGATGCGGGGGAACCAAAATCCAGACAGGCAACGCCCTGTTCCATCAGGGTCTATCCCCGCGGATGCGGGGGAACCACACAGGGCCAGACCGACGCCCGCGACCTCGGGGGTCTATCCCCGCGGATGCGGGGGAACCAGTCGCTGCGCACCCAGGAAGTAGCCCCCGAGGGGTCTATCCCCGCGGATGCGGGGGAACCATACGCCCGGCGAAACCGCCGCTTGCCCGTCCGGGTCTATCCCCGCGGATGCGGGGGAACCCTCGACCTCAGCTTGCTCCTGCGCCGCCTTGCGGGTCTATCCCCGCGGATGCGGGGGAACCTTCCTTGTCAGTCGCCGGTGGCGCTGTCTTGCGGGTCTATCCCCGCGGATGCGGGGGAACCGAATAAGGCGATCCGCACTGTTCTGTGACTTGGGGTCTATCCCCGCGGATGCGGGGGAACCCATCCGCTTTGCGTTATCACCTTGTTTCTTGCGGGTCTATCCCCGCGGATGCGGGGGAACCACTGCCGCGCCTTACGCGGTCAATATTAAGCGGGGTCTATCCCCGCGGATGCGGGGGAACCTGGTGCGCAGACGGCATCACAGCAGTCTATCCGGGTCTATCCCCGCGGATGCGGGGGAACCATCGCCGCGAGCAACCCATGCGGTGAGCAAATGGGTCTATCCCCGCGGATGCGGGGGAACCGTTCCGTTGGAATGCAGAACGCGCAGTCTGAGGGGTCTATCCCCGCGGATGCGGGGGAACCAACCTCGGGAAAGGCGGCGATATCGGCGCATCGGGTCTATCCCCGCGGATGCGGGGGAACCTATTTGGAACTCGCAATACGCTCTGGTCTGGCGGGTCTATCCCCGCGGATGCGGGGGAACCCGGTCAAGGGCTTGGCGGGATTTGGTATCAAGGGGTCTATCCCCGCGGATGCGGGGGAACCATGAAAACATATTCGAGGATGGTACGGTTACTGGGTCTATCCCCGCGGATGCGGGGGAACCCTGGTGTCGAAGTTGCCCCGCTTCAAAGCATCGGGTCTATCCCCGCGGATGCGGGGGAACCACTGTATTGGTCCGGGAACGTCTTTTGTGACTGGGTCTATCCCCGCGGATGCGGGGGAACCGTATTCAGCTTGGCGAAAGGCAGAAGAAGAGTGGGTCTATCCCCGCGGATGCGGGGGAACCTTTCTGCCATTCGTAAACATCAAACTCGACGTGGGTCTATCCCCGCGGATGCGGGGGAACCCCGAACGCGCGCCGACATGATATAGCTTACAAGGGTCTATCCCCGCGGATGCGGGGGAACCTCTTGCAACTATTTGCTTGTTTTTATTCAATTGTCAAAAAGCATACGAGTGAATATTTTGTTCGTCACTCGCGTTTAACGAGTAGAACGCCATCGGCATCAACAATATGCTTCGGCGGTTCGCCAAGCGTTTCAATGTTCAGATGGCCGGTTGCCGCTTTGTCGCGCCAGACCATGACGACGGAGCCGCGCCTAAGCGTTTCCCACCAATGGGACACGACGTCCCAGACCCGTTTCCGCACGCCCGAAGACATGTCCGGCGCGACATAAACACCGGCCGATATCTCAAGCATTACAGACGCGAGGAAACCACGGTAGCGGGCCTCGACGTCACGGGTCACGATAATGGTCAGGGGCATCAGCCGTGCCCCTCGATCAGCGCCTTAATCCGTTCGATCATGTCGGGGACTACCTTTTCGTCGGAAAGCGCCTTTCCTGTAAGCCGCCTGGTTATGCGTTCGATATTGTCGGCGGGGGTTTTGGATACATGCCTCGCGGCCTTGAATGCGCACGGTATGACGATAGTGTCGCGATATAGATCGGCGATATCGAGCACGAAAGACTGGCCCGCATCCTCGTGGATGAAGCCCAACTGCGGGATTGTCGCGGTGGCAGTCACGGCAATCGCCGCGGCCGACTCCACCGCGCTGGCGGCATGGTTCAACGCCTGGTTGGGCAGGTCCGCTGCGTTGGGGTTGGCGCGGTCATAGCGGCGGCCGTGCCAGTCGATCCCGATTCGACTGGCCCAGAGCGCATAGGCTTCCTTCATTCTCGCGCCTTCGATTCCGCGCAACACATCGAGATCGCGATGCGGGAGAACTTCGCCCAGGCGTAGTGCATACATCCGACGCGCGGTCATTAGGCGCAGGTCATCGTCGGCCCAGATCTTCGCCTGAATACGCGCCAGACCGGAACGATCTGGCATCATCGGAGGTGCGGTATACATGCGCACGCCATCTTCGCCGATGGCGGCCAACGCCGTACGCGCGTATGCAAGCAGACGCAGTGCGTCATGGCTAACGGTTGAGCCGGGACCAAGCAGGATAATCGAGACGCCTTGCAAAGGGATTGCATAATCGCCAGCGCCAAGCGCATCGGCTTGGGTCGCTGCACCCTGCCGGAAAGCAAGGGTTCCGTCCCGTGCGGTCAGCGCACCGCGCGCGAGGTACAGGCATCCCGCACGGTCGGCATGCGGCACTTTGGCACTTTCCAGCCCGAGACGGCCCTTGAGCATCGGATCACCCTCGACGCTGCGGCGGCCGCAGAAGCAACATGCCGTAGCCATAGCTGCGGTGCCGCCCGACCCCGCGCGCCAGAAGGCGGGAAAACTCCTGCGGCTCATGCACCACGAGAGTCCCGTGGATGACGGCCTCAGGGCCTTCGACCCGGTGCCCGCCGCGCAGGCTGCGCACGCGCCTGAACTGGTGCAAGCGGCATTCGTCCCTTACAAGTTCCGCGGCAGGTGAGACGCGCGCGGCAAGCCAATCAAGATAAACATCCTCGCGCGGTCGGGCCTCGTCGTTGCGCAGCGTCTTTGCCAGGAATACGTCGACTTCGGCCCCCTTTTGAAAACGCCCGTCAGCACTTTCGATCGCAGAAGCCAGCCGCACCACGGGTCGGCTTTTTAGATCGAATCCTAAGCGTGCTCCCATTTTCCAAGTGTTTTCAGGTCGTTCGATCGATCGCAGGGCGTCCAGCGAGACAACCTCTGCCTCGGAGGGCCCCAGCACGGGGGCTGCGGAGGCACGCAGCTCTTCTGCCGAGGCGGCGCTGTAGGCATAGAGCGTCCCGGTCCGCGCGCGCGAGGCGACGAGCAGGCGGAAGGGTTGTAATACGGCCGGGCCGAACGCCTCGCCCAGCAGGTGGTGCAAGGCCAACCCTTCGTCAAACTGGTTTCGCCCGAGGTTCCGCTGCCCTGCCCAGCGATTCAGTGACGGTAATGAAAGCGGCATTTCAATCAGGTGAAGGCTCATGCGATGCTGCCCTCCATGACGACACGACTGCCGCCGTGCAAACCACTGGTCCAATTGCGCAAGTCGGCGATATCGTGACGCAACGCTCCGTCATGGCGATCGCCCTCGTCTGGCCAAATCGCCCGCCCACTAAGGCCAAGGCTCCGCAATGCCAGATACGCGGTGGCACCCTTGGCGCGTCCAGCCAGCAGAGGCGATGTCGGAAGACAGGGTTTGCGCCCGATGAAAAGCGGGCGCGCGGGACGATCGAGTGCCTTGGCAAGATCGTCGAGCGTCGGGCCGTCTCCTGCGGACAGGCGGAACACCACGCGAGTCTCATGATCGGCAAGGTAGTCGCGGCGGCGGCGGTGGGGGCTATCATATGTCGCGCCGGCCCTCCCATCGGGCACACCCCAAGTCGTCCAGCCGCTATCGGATTTCTCCAGCTTCGCGTTTTGGGTGTCGGTCACCACAAGTGGCACTTTGCGACCCTCGGGCATGATCGAAAGCGCGCCGAAGATCAGCCTGTCCTGCAACGCCTGATGCGCCAGCGCGTCCTCGCGCCGCAACCCCAGCGCATTGGCCTGAAGCCCGGTCAGCGCCGAGGCTGAGGGAAATTCCCGCGTCGGGCCGACATGATCGATGGCGATGCCACCGAAGGCCATGAGTGGTGCGGCGAGCCGCAGGTGGAGCCACTCGAAGCTCATGCCGCGGCGGTCCCGCCAAGACGCGCGGGCAGCTCGCGCGCAAACCCTGCCAGATCGGCCAGCGTGCCCCGCGCGGCCCCCGGCACCTCGCGGTTGGCCAAGGTCATGACGCGGCGAGTCTCGCCGGTCGCATAGGCCGCGTCGAGGCGCGCCAGATGCTCGGAAAGTGCGGCGACCGCCTGTCCCGTTTCGGGCGGACATGGTTGGCGGAACGCCTCGGCAAGCGAGCGCGGCTGCCTGTCTCCGGATTCCAGCAGCATTAGCGATGCGCGGCTGTAGGGGGCGGTCGAGCCCAGCTTAGCCCCCGGCGAAACCTCGGCTATCAGGTAGACAAGGTTGTGCAGCACCGCGCCGGCAAGCGCCGCATCGCCACCGAGATTATCCAGCAGGCCGGGCAGGTCCACCACCACATAGCCGTAGAAGAGGCCGGAGGTCAGCTCGGTTTCCTGAATGGTGTCGGCGCCGGTATCCTCTTCGCGGGCCAGATCGTCGGCGGCGATGAAATAGTCGCTCTCGGCCTCTTCGGCATGAACGGTAAAGGCATGAGCCACATGTACCGCCGCGTCGATATTGGCGCGTGGGTCCGAAGTGACCATGCGCCCGAACAGAGCGCCGGTCAGGCCGCCGGGTAGCTTGGCACCCTCGCTAAGGGCCTTGAGATTAGACCTGTGCTCCTTGATCCAGGCAGCAGCGAGATCCTTCGCCGCCTTCTTTTCACCGGCTGCCTCTGCGACAAGCGCCTTTGCCTGCTCGGTCAGGTAGGCGACCTCTACCTCGCCCAGCAGTAGCGTCTGGCGGGATTTCTTATCGGCCCCCTTGTCGCCGTAAACGACCTTCAGAAGCGCGTCCTTGATTTCTTTGGCCACATCCTGGTCGACGGCGGTGGCCCACTCGCCAAACACCTTGTGCTCGACAATCTCGCGCGAGCGATAAGCGGCATCGGCTCCATCTATTGTCGCGAGTGCGTGGGGATCATCCGCCAGCCGCCAGTGACGCTTGAGACACTGCGAACTGACTCGCGTGCGAAGGGCGCCGCCATAGGGCAGGCGCTTGGCAAGCCCGGCATCGTCGCGGTTTAGCAGCGCTGCGGTATAGGGTGCGAGGAAATGGATTTGCAGAAACCTCGGGTCACTCATTTGTATTTTCCTTTTCAGCAATGTCGGCGCGGCGGTCCAGTCGAGTGTAGTAGGTCCGCGCGATTGCGCGGGCATCGTTGTTGAGAACGGCCCAGGCGAGGCTTTCCACATCGACCTTGGGCCGGTTGCGCGCCAGCGCGCGCACCGCACGTTCGAGCGCGTCGAGCCGCGCTTGCCCCCGCGCGGCAAGCAGCCGGGCCAACCGGTGTTCGGAAAGAGCAGGCTTTTCCAGTCGCGCCTGCGCATCGCCCCCGTCGGCGAGCACCGCACCAAAATGCCGGCCGGCTTCGTGCACACTTTCGGTGGCGCTGGCCGGGGTCAGCAGCGCCAGAAGCTTGGTGATGCGGCGCCATTTTTCCTCGTCCTTCGGGGCGATCCCGTGCCTAGCCACGATGCGCCAGAACACCGCCGCGCCCTCTGCCCCCATGCGACGGGCGGCGGCGCGCTCGCCGGGTTCGGCATAGGCAAGCGCGGCGGCAATCGCACGGGCACGGCCTGGTACGTCGACAGTGTTGTCAGGCATCCTCGAATTCCTTCTCGCCGATCGCATCAAAAATCTTTCGCAGCCCGGTGTTCAATGCCGCGCGCCCGCGCACCTCGGCCCGGGGGCGCATGATGCGGGCACAAGGAACGCCGGGTGCAGTACGTGCGAATTCGTCCCGCGCTGCTTGCGCCAGCTGGCGGGTAAAACGCATATGCGCCTTGTGCCGGCCGTCCGCGTCATCCGCCGCGAGCTTGTCCCACAGCGTCGGAAAGAACAGCGCATCGGCCACCCGGTGCAGCGCCGCGCGGGCGGGTGCCGTTCGGGCGTATTCGGCTTTGCCAAGCTTGTCGCGATCGCCCTCCGCCGCGATCAGCGCCAGCCCGTCGCGCAGGGCCTTATCCACCCTGTCGATGGCCGCGATCTGCTCCTTGGATAGCTCAACCGCCTTGGTTTCGAACATCTGCTTGCGCACCGCCTTGGGCACCGGGATGACGCGAGACTTGAAACCGTCGGTCTTGGAATTGCCGCGCGCGAAGGCTTCGGCGATCAACGCCATGGCTTCTGCCTGTTCACGCGCGGCCTCTTTCGCTAGCGGGGGCATCTGCCATTTCCCACTGTAAAAGAGTTCCGTCAGCAAGCCATAGGTCCAGTCGCGCTCGCCCAGGGTCAGGGTTTTCGCCTCGCCCAGGTGAACCGGCGCCCAGGGGTCTCGGGTCATGCCCTTGGCCTCTTTCGCCGCGGTCCGCGCGGCCTTGGACGTGGTGCGCAATGCGCGCAGTCCGCCATTGCCCTCGGTCAGGCGCACACGGCGGCAAACCTCGATGAAGAGCGGGTCTAGCCCGACCAGATCAAGCTGTTGCCCCTCGGGCCAGGACAGGCACCACAAGAGTGCCGAGCCCAACACCCTGTCGCGATCCGACAGAAGCCTTTCCACGTCGCGGCGCCACCACGCCGACGGGTCAATGACCGGGCCGCCGCCCGTGACAGGGGCCAGCGCGATCATGACGCGCGAGGACGAGCCGCCGTTCATTCGCGCGACGCCGTAATTTCCGGCCCCGCCGAAGCCTTCCATCGTTTGCAGGCTGACCAGCGCGAAGATCCAGTCCTGCGGCGCTGCATCATGGGCGATCTCGCGCTTGAGGTCGTGATTTCGCGAGGTGATGACCATGTCGAGCGCATCGGGTGTGGCCACCTCGTGCCACCTGAGGCCGCCGGGGTCGGGCGGTTGCAGGAAGGCGGGCTTGCCGCGATCCTCGACCACCAGGTGCCAGGGCGCATCATCGGGAAAGTCGTCGGTCAGGCCCCGCAGCGCGGCGCGCCATCTTTCCTCGTCTTCAGGCACCCCCGCCTCACCGGCATTCGACAGGGCGAGCGTCGCCAGTTGCACTAGGAACATGTGCCAGGCAGGCCGTTGATGTGGGCGCAGGGCGGGAAAGGAGGCCACCTCGCCCCGCGCCATCGCCGCGAGAAGGCCGGGGAGGCTGAGCGGCGCCCGGTCGGTCTGGATCAGCGGTTCGCTCAGAAGGTCCATTTTCACCGCGTCATTCCTCCGTTAGCGCCAGGCCATCAGCCCCGTATTCAAACCGCTTCTCGCCAACGCACAGCCGGAGCGGCGTATCGCCCTCGACGATAACCGCTTCCTCGCCGGTCAGGCCGCGAGACCAATGCACCGGCAAGGCCAGTGTCGTGACGGGGTGTCCGAACGGGCCGATCGTTCCTTCGGGTAGCGTCAGGACCACGCCCTGTTCGCCAAGGCGGGTGCGGATTACCTCGTCATCGGGAAACTCGCATGGGAACTCCCTGGTCCGGTCGAGCACCACCAGTTCCGCCCCTTGCGTTTCAGCAATGGCCTTGCCAGTCACGCGGCGGCGGTAGCTCTGCCAGCCGTATTCTTGCGCAACCGAGTCAAGCCGCTCGGGATGCGTGGCTCGTTCGACCAGCGCACGGTTCATTTGTGGAATGTACCAATGCGGGATATTTTCAATTTGGGCCAGCGTCGCGGCCAGCCCGGGCACGTCAAGGTAGACCCCCGAAAGCGAGGCATTCCGGCCGAAAGCCCCAAGGCCGTTCTCTGGTTCGCGCGTGAGCGGGTCGAGGCCACCCTCGGGGCAGAGCACCACGGCCGCTGCGGTTTTGAATCCTCGCGGCCGTCTTCGTGCGTGACGGTGAAGCCGCCCGATGCGCTGCAAGAGAACGTCCATTGGGCACAGATCGGTGACAAGGAAATCCGCATCTATATCCAGTGACTGTTCAAGTGTCTGTGTGCCTACGATGATCATACCGCCAGCGTCCCGCTCGGCACCCAGAACCGCCTCGACCCGCGAATCCAGCCGGGCACGATCCTCGGCGGCGAACCGGCTATGATGCAGCGTCTGAACCCCTTCGAGCGAAAACACGAGTTCCGGCGCGGTCTCGACGCAGGCACGCCAGGTTTCGCGCGCCCGGTCGACGGTATTGCGGATGACCAAGACCCGCGCACCGGCGCGCGCGGCCGCTGTCGCGGCGGTGGCAGCATCCGCGCCGCTCCAGCCAGAGTGGGCCCGGACGGAGACGGTTTTCTGGTCGTCTTGCGTGCCGAGCACCGGTGAACACCCGGCTTGCGTCCAGACTGCCGGGTATGGGGCGGCTTCCGCAGCCGAAAGCGGTGGCAATGCCTCGCCGCGCCACTGCGCGCGCGCCACCGCGCCAAGCGTTGCTGACATCAGAATCGCATGTCCCCCAAGCGAAATGTGTGCACCAACGAGTTTGCATTGGATTGCAGTCATCCAGGCGTCGGATGCGTGCACCTCGTCAATCACCACCAGCGCGCGCGACATTGCGGCTCCGCGCAGATGGGCATGTTTGACTTTCAGCCCGGCCATCATGACCTGATCGACCGTTCCGACGGCGACCTGTGCAGCGAGGAACCGTGTTGCGTGTTCCGCAGCCCAGCGGGACGGGCGCACAGCATCGGTATCGTCCCAGCGCGTACGAAATTCTGGCAATCGGGTTCCCCGCGCCTCGCCCGCCAGTGCCTGCCCCGGAATGGCAAGGATAGCTTCAGGGGCAGGGTTCGCGAACATCCGCTGCAGGGCCTGATTGACCCGGCTTTGCAATTGACGAGCCGCGGCGCGGGTCGGTACGGCGAAATAGAGCGAATCGACCTCGCCCGCCTCGAAAAGCCTTGCGAAGCGCCATAGCGCGGCCTCGGTCTTGCCCGAGCCGGTTTCGGCCTCGATGATGACTAGCCGCTCGGAGGTTTCGACATCCGCTACGGCCCGCTGCGCCGGTCGCGGTGTAGGGTGGTCAGACAACAGGGGCCATGCCGCCGGCCCGGCCAAGCGTGTTCTTGATGGGTCGAGGCCGATGCTTTGCAAGCGCCGCCGTGCCTTCTCAAGGGCTGTTGCCCAGTAGGATGGATTGAACGCCTCAACGAAATCAAATGCTTCGCGATCCGACCCCACCCAGTCAGCAAGGGCCAGCAAACCGGCGAAGAAATGTGCGAACTCATGGGTGAGGCGTGGAGGCGCATGATGCCGGATTTCCGGGAACCATGCGACCATGGCTTCACCCATCACGCGCTCTTGGGCTTTCAAATCATAGCCTGGTGTTGGGTCGAACGCCTCGCGTCCCCAGCTTTCGCCGGGTTCAGGTATAGGACGGCCGTGATGAGCGAACAGCAAGCGGAACCAGAGCGTGATATCCGGCCAGTGCTCCAGATGCGTCGCGTGCCCGCCCAAGGCCTCTGACGCCTCACCCTGCCGAAGCCAAAGCCAACCGCACTGCACATGCCCACGCGGTTTTATACCCGGGTTGCAATCCCAGGCCTTTACCTGGAAGCTAGTCGCAAGCTTGCCGATGTCATGCAGAAAAGCCATCGCGCCCAGGCAGGCAATTTCGCCGTGAGAAACCGGTCGGCCGATGGCCGCATTGGCCCTGATGATGTGACCGCCCCCCGACGGCATCAATGTGCCAAGGTGGGTCTGCGATGATCCACAAAGGAGGACGGTCATGTCGGAGATTATCACGGTCGGG
>LJSV01000005.1 GCA_001314715.1 Rhodobacteraceae bacterium HLUCCA12
ATCACCCACACTCAGGGCTGAAAATGCGCTCACCACGCGAGTTCATCGCAGCTCAAACCGCAACCGCCTGAGTGTCCGGTGAAACGGGGGCAAGACCACAGGCGTGTTAGAATGCACGCTGGTTTCAGCTTGTAAGGGTGCGACATGCCTATATTTGCTCTTTATTGGCTTTTACCAATAATGCTTCTGCCAAGGCTAAAGCGCAACATCTTTGATGTTGTGGGTATTCTAAGGGCACAAGAGAGTTCCGCGCTTTCCTGACCTAAACAATAAACTTCTCAATAGCTTCCCGCTTCTGGGCCAGCGTGTGGCCTTCCTTGAAATAGACCTGTTGCGCCACGCCTTGGCGCTCATGGCCCACGATTTCCTGAAACAGTGGTTCGGGCACACCTGCCTGTGCAAGCCGCGTGACCATCGTGTGTCGCAAGCTGTGGAACACCAGCCCGCTTTCCTTCATGCACAGCGTCGGCAGGAACACGGTGTTGAACCAGCGGCCCAGATTGCGGCCATAGCCTTCCTTGGCGTTGTAGGTGAAGGACAGGAACAGGCGTTGTCCGGTTGGTTTGGCCGCGACCCAATCGAGGAAGCCCAGCCCGGTCAGGTCCGAGTGGACAGGCACACGGCGCTTGGCGGCAGGGGTCTTGAGGCTCTTGTTTGGCCCGTCACCATTGATATCGAGATACCAGATATCGCCCTCTTGTCGAATGTCGGCAACGTCAAGCTGGGCAATCTCGCGTAGTCTTGCGCCCGTGTAGAGGCCCAGAAGCGCACCCCACTGGTAATCGTCCTTCTTCACCAGCCCAGAAGCGTTGCCCGTCAACGCGGCATGTAGTTTGCCTGTCTGGTCTGGCGTGTAGGCTTTGCGGCCTTCATCGGCATGTTTGGCTTTGGCAACCTTCATCCCGTCGAACAGCTTCACGGGCGCATGGCCATGACGTTCGGCCCAATCCCAGAAGCGGCGGAAGGTGTCGATGTAGCTGTTGACGGTCGTTGCGCTGATCTTCTTGAGGCCGGGAAAGGCTATTGCTTCCTGCAAGGTCAGGTCGCGGGTTTCAGGTCTGGTGTTGCGGTTCGCAGGAAGGGACTGCACCAGCTTCTTCATCTCCGCGGCGTCTTGGCGGGTGATTGTGGACAAGGCCCGATCTTGCCCGAAATGTTCCACCAGTAGCGCGAGGTAGGCACGGGCCTTGTTCTGCATCTCTGGCGACCATTGCGGCGAATGCTCGGCCATGAAATCCTCAATCGCCGCGCCCAGAGCCACGGAGCGGGCCTGTGGTGGCTCTGGTGCTGTCGGGGCGAGTTTGACGAAGGAATAGCCCTCAAGGCCCTCAGCGGCGCTCAGAATGGCCCTGATCTGGTCACGACGGGCTTTGCGCATCTCGCGGCGCAGGGACGGGGCGTTTTCGGCCCATTGAGCGTCTGTAAGGCCCGCTGAGGCCCGGAAGGCGTCCGGGTCTAGGAACAGGTCCGACAGATCGTCTTGGCCGTCTGTGGCGTCCTCATGGGTAGCGAGTTCTTGGCGCAGCAGGTCAAGGGACCGATCCGGCAACCCGGTATCGTTCAGCCGCTCCACATACCGATCAAGCGAAGCCGTGAAGTAGCTTCGCACCATCGCGCGCATCTCGTCTTGTCTGAGCCTTGCCAAAGCCTTGTTATCCCGGACCAATCGCCCACAGGATGCAAGATAACGGGCAAGATCGCCAGCCCGATCTGGGCACTTTGTGCGCAGGGAAACCCGGATCGTGCTGCGCAGGCGTTGTTCCGACTGGGGAAGCGGCCAGCGGAAGTAATAGACGCCATGCCGAGAGGGTGACAGGTAGGCGGACAGTTTCATGGGCCTTGTGCGCCACTTGGTGTCGCACGTGCCTGCCCAACTCTTAAGTCGTTGATTTGGAATGAAATGGCGGAGAGACAGGGATTCGAACCCTGGGTGGGGTCTCCCCCACAACGGTTTTCGAGACCGCCCCGTTCGACCACTCCGGCACCTCTCCGCGCTGGGGTCGTGGGCGGTGGTCTAGTCAGTCTTGGCGGTGCGTGCAAGGGGGAATCGTGCGGAATTTGCGCCGCTGGCGCAGGGGCGCGTCAGGCCGTCGCCCCCTGCGTGGGCGAGGGCGCGCGCCATCCGCATTCGGGCGCCGCGTCAGCGTGTCAGCTGCGTCACGATCCGGTCGAACACCGCGATACCGGGCGCGATCAGCGCGTCGGGAAAATCGTAATCGGGGTTGTGCAACATCGGCTGCCCCTGCCCGGCCCCCAGAAAGACCATCGCCGCCGACGAGACGGTCGCGAAAAGCCCGAAATCCTCGGAGGCGCGCAACGGCAGTTCGCCTGGATGATGCGCGATCGCGCAGGCCCCCAGCGCGTCGCCGAGGATGCGGCTGGCCTCGGGGTGGTTGCTGCAGGCGGCGAAATGATCCTCGATATCCATGTCCAGCGCCAGCCCGTGCCGGTCGGCGGTTGCGGCGGCACAGCTGCGCGCGGCCCCGAGCATCTGTTCGAGCTGCGCATCACTGGTGGCACGCAGCGTCACCAGAAGCTCGGCCCAGCCCGGTGCGATACCCAGCGCGCGCTCACCCAGACGCGCATGCGTGACGGTTGCCAGCCGGTAATCCGCATCCATCGCCCCGCCCGTTCCCAGCGCCGACAGCGCGGGGATCAGCTCGGCCAGGGCCGGGGCGGGCGAGACGCCGGCCTCGGGCACCGAGGCATGCGAGGTCTTGCCATGCAGCGCCATCACCAGCCCGAGCGAGGCGCAGTTCGCCGGCCCCGGCGCCATCCAGGCCGTGCCCTGGGCGACGCCCGGCAGGTTGTGCAGCGCGAAGGCCCAGTCGCAGGCCAGCGCGGCGAAGCGCGGGTCGGCGAGCACGGCCCGCGCGCCGGCGCCGGTTTCCTCGGCCGGCTGGAACAGCAGCACGACGCGGCCGTGCCGGGGCGGGTTGCGCGCCAGAACCCCGGCCAGGCCCACCAGGATCGCCATATGCCCGTCATGGCCGCACAGATGTCCGCGCCCGGCCACCTGCGAGCGCCAGGGCACTGCCGAGGTTTCAAGGATCGGCAGGGCATCAAGCTCGGCACGGAACATGACCGAGGGGCCGGGCCGCCCTGAATCGAACACCGCGGCCAGCCCGGTGCCGCCGAGGCCGGTCACGATCGCGTCGGCCTGACCGGCCAGCGCGTCGCGGATGCGTTCGGCGGTCGCGTGTTCCTCGCCCGAAAGTTCGGGTTGGCGGTGCAGCGCCCGGCGCAGCGCCACCAGCGTTTCCAGATCATGCGTGGTCGTGGTCATCGTGCGTCGGCCCCTGGTTTGGCGAAAGGCGGAATGCCTTGCCCCGTGCCCCGCCCCTCACAGCGGCATGCGGCGCTCGGCGATCCCGGCCCACCAGCTGCATCCGGCGGGAATGGCGTTGTCGTCGAAGTCGTATTGCGGGTGATGCACCATAGCCGTGTCACCGTTCCCCAACAGGATATACGCGCCCGGCCGCTCTTCCAGCATGAAGGCGAAGTCTTCGCCGCCCATGATCAGCGGCGCCTCGGCGCAGGCGCCGGCGACCTCGGTTGCGATCTCGGCCGCGAATGCGGTCTGTTCGTCGCTGTTGACCATCACCGGATAGCCCTTGATGTAGTCGACCGTGGCCCTGGCACCGAAGGCTGCGCACACACCTTCGGACAGCGCCTTGATGCGCTCTTCGGCCAGCGCGCGCGTCTCGGCGTCCATCGTGCGCACCGTCCCTTTCAGTGCCACGTTCTGCGGGATCACGTTGAAGGCTTCGGATTCGGTGCGAAACGATGTCACCGACACCACCAGGTTCTTGACCGGATCATGGTTGCGGCTGGCGATGGTTTGCAGCGCCGTGACCAGATGCGCGGCAACGACGGTCGTATCGACGGTCTCATGCGGTTTGGCGGCGTGGCCGCCCAGCCCCTCGACATGGATGTTGAACTGGTCGGTGGCCGCGAAAAAGGCGCCGGGGCGGATGGCGAACTGTCCCAGCGGCAGGCCGGGCATGTTGTGCAGGCCATAGACTTCCTGGATGCCGAAACGCGTCATTAACCCGTCGTCGCACATCGCCTTGCCCCCTGCCCCGCCTTCCTCGGCGGGCTGGAAGATCACCACCACGGTGCCATCGAAATTGCGCGTCTCGGCCAGGTATTGCGCAGCCCCCAGCAGCATCGCGGTATGCCCGTCATGGCCGCAGGCATGCATCGCGCCGGGCGTCTTCGACGCATGGGGCGCGCCGCTGGTCTCATGGATGGGCAGCGCATCCATGTCGGCGCGCAGCCCGATGACCTTGCCCGAGCCGGTCTTGCGGCCCCTGATTACGCCGACGACGCCGGTGCGGCCGATGCCCTCCTCGACCGTGTCGCAGCCAAAGGCGCGCAGCTTCTCGGCCACGATCCCGGCGGTGCGATGCACCTCGTAGAGGATCTCGGGGTGTTCGTGAAAATCGCGTCGCCAGGTGGTGATATCGGGCAACAGTTCGGCGAAACGGTTCTTGACGGGCATCGACGGTCCTTTCGGTTGATCGGGGGCTATCGTGTCACGGGGCGCCACGGCAGGCGGGCCGAAGACTGGCGCGAAACGGCAAACGGGGCAAGGGCCGGCCTAGCCGTCGCACAGGCTGTCGACGACACGCGCGACAAAGGCTTCGCCCGCGGCGAACTGATCGAGGGTGATATATTCGTCTGGCTGGTGCGCCTGGGCGATATCGCCGGGGCCGCAGACGACCGTGGAATAGCCCCGCACCTGGAACTGGCCGCCCTCGGTCCCATAGCTGACAACGTGCTGGCCGTTGTCGCCGGTCAGGCGCCGCGCCAGCGCCTCGGCGGCGCCGTCGGTCTCGGGCCCCAGCGCGGGCACGTCGAAGACCCGTTCCACCGCGATCCCGGCTTCGGGGCGAATCGCCTTCATGCCGGCGTCGACCTGCGCCACCGCCGTCAGAAAGCGATCATCCCAGCCGGTGTCGCCGGGCACCTGCCGAAAGCTCATCAGAAAGCGGCATTTGCGCGCGGTGATGTTGTGCGCGGTGCCGCCTTCGATCGTGCCCACATGCAGCGTCGTCCAGGGCGGGTCGAACTGCGCGGCCAGCCCCGATGGCGCGGCGGCGGCGTTCTCGGCATTGCGGTCGTTGGCCCACTGGATCAGGCGCGCCCCCTCCATGATCGCACTGACGCCATAGGGTTGCAGCGAGGAATGCACCTCATAGCCGATCACATCGACCGAAAAGCCCAGCCCGCCCTTGTGCGCGGTGACGACCTGCATCATCGACGGCTCGCCCACGATCACCGCCTGGGCGCGCGGCAGGCCATCGACCATCGCATCGACCAGCGAGGCCACGGCCATGCACCCAACCTCTTCGTCGTAGGAAAGCGCCAGTTGCAAAGGCCGCGTCAGGTCGCGCCCGCTTGCGCGCACCAGCGCATCGATTGCCAGTGCGACGAAGCCTTTCATGTCGCAGGTGCCGCGACCATAAAGCCGCCCGTCGCGTTCGGTCAGGGTCCAGGGATCGGTGGACCAGTCCTGCCCATCGACCGGCACCACGTCGCTGTGGCCCGACAGGATCACCCCGCCCGGCACCGACGGGCCGACCTGCGCGAACAGATGCGCCTTGGTGCCGCAGGGCGACGGCACGCGCGTCGCCGCGATCCCGTGGCCGGCCAAATACCCCTCGACCCAATCGATCAGCGGCAGGTTGGAATCGCGGCTGACACTGGCAAAGGCCACCAGGCGCGCAAGGATCGCGCGCGGCGACAGGGGTTCGGGGCTGGGCATGGAAGAACCTGTAGCATGGAAATGGATGGCGCCATCCTGATCGTGCCCCCGGCGCCGCGTCAAGTGCGTGCCCCCCACGATGCGAGCGTTAACAACTCGCTTTTTGCGAGACTGCGCTTTTTTCTTGCCGGGTGGGCCGTTTGTTGCAATGGTCGTCCACCAAGCAATGGTCGGCGCCAGATCGACCACGAAAAAACTGTTCCCTGGGGAGGGATTGATGGCCGACGGGGCCCTGCCAGTTCTTGATGTCAAGAACCTCAAGACCGTGTTCCGAACGCGCGCGGGCGACATCCACGCCGTCAACTCGGTCAGTTTCGATCTGAAACCCGGCGAGTTGCTGGGCGTCGTCGGTGAAAGCGGCTCGGGCAAGTCGGTGACGATGATGTCGCTGCTGCGCCTGCTGCCAATGCCCCCGGCGGAAATCCTGCAAGGCCAGGTCATGCTGGGCGGGCGCGATCTGCTCACGACCGGCGAGGACGATCTGCGCGCGGTGCGCGGGCGCGAGGTGGGTTTCATCTTTCAAGACCCCATGACCAGCCTCAACCCGGTGTTCACCGTGGGATTCCAGATCATGGAACCCCTGCGCCGCCATATGGGCATGACCCGCGCCCAGGCCCGCCGCCGCGCGGCGGAATTGCTGCAACTGGTCGGCATTCCCGATGCCGAACGGCGGCTGAAGGATTACCCGCACCAGTTTTCCGGCGGGATGCGGCAGCGCGTGATGATCGCGATCGCGCTGGCCTGCGACCCGCAGGTGCTGATCGCCGACGAACCCACCACGGCGCTGGATGTGACCATCCAGGCGCAGATCCTGGAACTGGTCAAGGAACTGCGCCAGAAGCTGGGCATGGCGATCATCTGGATCACGCACGATCTGGGCGTGATCGCCGGAATCGCCGACCGGGTCATGGTCATGTATGGCGGGCAGGTCGTCGAGCACGGCCCCGTGCGCGAGATCTTCCGCAATCCCGCGCATCCCTACACCCGCGCGCTGTTGCAGACGGTGCCCAAGGTGCACGGCGACCGCGACGACAAGCTGCGCGTAATCGAGGGGCAGCCTCCGATCATGGTCACGGTTCCCACCGCATGCCCGTTTCGCGACCGTTGCGCCCATGCCTTTGACCGTTGCGCGCGCGAAAACCCCGCCCGCCGCGAGATTGCGCCGGGGCATGACGTGGCCTGCCACTGGGATCACCACGAGGCGGCAACATGACCGCACCGCGCCGCAACCTGGTCGAGGTCTCGGACCTCAAGCTGCATTTCCCGGTCTATGGCGGGCTGCTGCGCCGGCAGGTCGGCAACGTCAAGGCCGTGGACGGCGTCAGTTTCGACATCATCGAGGGCGAGACGCTGGGGCTGGTGGGCGAATCGGGTTGCGGCAAGTCCACTTGCGGGCGCGCGGTGCTCAGGCTCTACGAACTGTCGGGCGGCGCGGTGCGCATCGACGGCGAGGACATCGCCACGCTGTCGCAAGAACAGTTGCGCCGCAAGCGTCCCACCATGCAGATGGTGTTTCAGGATCCGCAGGCCAGCCTGAACCCGCGCATGACCGTGGCCGCGATCATCGGCGAGCCGCTGGACGAACACACCGACTGGAGCCGGGCGCGCAAGCTGGAACGCATCTATGAACTGATGGACGCGGTCGGGCTGAACCGCGATTTCGCCAACCGTTATCCGCATGCTTTTTCGGGCGGGCAGCGCCAGCGCATCGGCATTGCCCGCGCACTGGCGCTGAATCCGAAATTCATCGTCTGCGACGAGCCGATCGCGGCGCTGGACGTGTCGATCCAGGCGCAGGTCGTGAACCTGCTGGAAGAGTTGCAGGAACGCTTTGGCCTGACCTATCTGTTCATCAGCCACGATCTGGGCATGGTGCGCCATATCGCCGACCGGGTGGCGGTGATGTATCTGGGCAGGATCGTCGAACTGGCGCCGGTTTCGGCGCTTTATGACACCCCGCTGCACCCCTATACCCAGGCGCTTCTGTCGGCGGTGCCCGAGCCCGACCCCTGGACCGAAACCCGCAAGGAACGCATCGTCCTCAAGGGCGATGTCCCCTCGCCATCGAACCCGCCGCAGGGCTGCAACTTCTGCACCCGTTGCCCCCGCGTGATGGACATCTGCCGCCGGATCGACCCACCCTACCGCGAACATGCGCCGGGACATTTCGCGGCCTGCCACCTGCTTGACGAAACCAGAACCGACCAGCCCAAGGACGGCGCGAGGCCAGAGCAAGATCAACCCCATATCCACCAAGGAGAGGACGCATGAAACGGAAAATCGCCCTATTGGGGGCAGCCGCCACGGTGGCTTTGATCCCGGCCGCCGCTTTGGCCGAGCGCGGCGCCAGCGGCCATGTGAACATCATCTACTGGCAAGCGCCGTCGATCCTGAACCCGTATCTGTCCGGGGGCACCAAGGATGTCGAAGCCTCCAGCATCATCCTTGAGCCGCTGGCCCGCCACAACGAGGACGGCGAGATGATCCCCTGGCTGGCCACCGAGATCCCGACGCTGGAAAACGGCGGCGTGGCCGAGGATCTGATGAGCATCACCTGGAACCTGCGCGATGACATCGTCTGGTCCGATGGCTCGGACTTCACGGCCGAGGACGTGGTGTTCACCGCCGAATACTGCATGCATCCCGAAGGGGGCTGCGCGCAGGGGCGCAACTACAACGACATCGAATCGGTCGAGGCGATCGACGATCACACGGTGCGCGTGACCTTCACCGTGCCCAAGCCCGTGCCCTATGGCCCGTTCGTGGGCCAGGAAGCGCCCATCATCCAGGCCGAACAGTTCGCCGACTGCCTGGGCGCGCGTGCGCCCGAATGCACTGATGCCAATTTCTATCCCATCGGCACCGGACCCTTCGTCGTGACCGATTTCCGGCCCAATGACGTGATCGAACTGGAAGCCAACGAGAACTACCGCGATCCCGACCTGCCGCATTTCGCCACCATGACGTTCCGCGGGGGCGGCGACGCGACCTCGGCGGCGCGCGCGGTGATGGAAACCGGCGAGATGGATTACGCCTGGAACCTGCAACTCGCCCCCGAGGTGATCGCCGAGATCGCGCGCGGCGGCGAGGGCGAGCCGATTTCGGCCTTTGGCACGCTGGTGGAACGGATCGAGGTGAACCTGACCGATCCGTCGTCCGACCTGCCGCCCGAGACCCGCTCGACCCGCGAGGCGCCGCACCCGATCCTGACCGATGTGCGCGTGCGCGAGGCGCTCAGCCGCGCGATCGACCGCGAACTCCTGGTCGAGATCGGCTATGGCGAGACCGGCCTGCCCGGCTGCAACCTGGTGCCCGCGCCGCCGCTCTTTGCGTCCGAGGCCAATGACGACTGCCTTGTCCAGGATCAGGACCGCGCGCGCGAACTGCTGGACGAAGCCGGCTGGGAACCCGGCCCCGACGGTATCCGCGTCAAGGACGGCGAGCGGCTGGAGCTGGAATTCCTGACCTCGACCAATGCCGTGCGCCAGGACTTCCAGGCGCTGATCCAGCAGTGGTGGCGTGAAGTCGGGATCGAGGCGAACCTGCGCAACGTCTCGGCCTCGGTGTTCTTTGGCGGCGATCCGGGTTCGCCCGACACGTTCCAGAAATTCTATGCTGATGTCGAGATGTATGCCAACAACTTCTCGGGCACCGACCCCGAGCAGTATCTGGGTGCCTATCGCTGCGGACGCGAGCCGCGCCCGTCGAGCCAGTGGCAGGGCGAGAACATCAATCGCTTCTGCGACGAGGATTACGACGCCCTGCACCTGGAACTGGCACAGACCGCCGAGATCGAAGAGCGCGCGCGTATCGCCCGCGAACTCAACGACATCCTGATGCAGGAATACGTCATCATCCCGCTGGTGACGCGCGGCCGCGTGTCGGCGCATTCCAACTCGCTGGGCGGCGTCGTTCTCAATGTCTGGGACAGCGAGCTGTGGAACGTCCACGAATGGCACCGCATCGAGGACTGACCTGAAACCGAACCGGGCCGTCCCCCCTCGTGACGGGGCGGCCTACAAATGCAGACCGCTGATCCAAGGCGCCGCATTCCATGTTCAATTATACCTTGCGACGGCTTTTGCTGGCGATCCCGACGCTTCTGTTCATCGCCCTGATCATCTTCCTGCTGCTGGAACTGTCGCCGGGCGATCCGCTGGCCGACATGCCGCTGACGATCCCGCCCGAAGTGCGCGAACAGATGCGCATGGCGCTGGGACTGGGCGAGGCCTGGTATATCCGGTTCTACAAATGGCTCTACATGTTCGCCGTGATCGAACCCAGCCACGTCCTGGCGGGCATGACCGGGCTGGACATGGCGCTGGAGGGGCCGCGCATCCTGTCGTGGCAGACCCGTTCGCCGGTGGCCGACATCATCGCCCAACGCTTGCCCCAGACACTGTGGGTGGTGGGATTGTCCTATGTGCTGGGGGTGCTGGTGGCGGTACCGATCGGGGTCTATTCGGCCTATCGCCAATACAGCTGGTTCGACCAGGCCGGCAGCTTCGTCTCGATGGTCGGGTTTTCGCTGCCGACCTTTTTCACCGGCCCGCTCCTGATGCTGATCTTCGCGGTCTGGCTGGGCTGGTTTCCGATCATCTATGACACCACGCTGGTGGTCGATGACTGGTCCACCTTCTTGGAGCAGTTGCGCCAGATGGCGATGCCAGTCTTCGTGCTGACGCTCTACAATGCCGCCCAGATCAGCCGGTTCATGCGTGCCTCGATGCTGGACAACCTCAACCAGGATTACGTGCGCACCGCGCGCGCCAAGGGCATGAACGAACGGGTCGTGGTGCTGATCCATGTGCTGCGCAACTCGCTGATCCCGGTGGTGACGGTGATCGCGCTGGGCATCCCCACGGTCTTTACCGGCGCGATCATCACCGAAACCATCTTTCGCGTGAACGGGCTGGGGCAGCTTCTGATTACGGCGATCTATGCCTCGGATATTCCGATGGTGCTGACGCTGTCGGTGGTCTTTGCCATCCTGATCGTGCTGTTCAACCTGATCGCCGACCTGCTTTATGCCTTCCTGGACCCGAGAATCCGCTATGACTGACCGCGCGACCGACACCGCCGCCCCGTTCCGCCCGCCGCGCAACCAGTGGTGGGATGTCTGGGACCAGTTCAAGATCCATCGCGGGGCGCTGGCAGGCATGGTGGTGTTCGTGGCGATCGTGCTGTTTTGCGTGGTCGGGCCATGGCTGTGGATTCACGATGCCGGCTTCATCGACATTCGCGCCCGCAACCAGGGCATGAGCTGGTCGCACCCGCTGGGCACGGACCAACTGGGCCGCGACATGCTGGCACGCATGATGATGGGCGGACGGGTCAGCCTGGCCGTGGGCCTGGCGGCCATGGTGCTGTCGGTCCTCATGGGCACGCTGATCGGGGTTCTGGCGGGCTATTTCCGGCGCATCGACGGGCCGCTGATGCGCATGACCGACCTGTTTCTGGCGCTGCCGCTGCTGCCGCTGCTCTTGGTCATGTCGATGCTGTTGCGCGAGCGCCTGTCGACGCTGTTCGGGATCGAGATGGGCATGTTCGTCATGATCGTGACCGCGATCGGCGTCACCAGCTGGATGCAGACCGCCCGGATCGTGCGCGGCGATGTGCTGGCGCTGAAAGAGCGCGAATATGTCCTGGCCGCGCGCTCGATCGGCACGCCGCCCCGGCGCGTGATCGGCCGCCACGTCCTGCCCAACGTGCTGTCGCCGGTAATGGTTTCGGCCACGCTGATGATCGCCACCGCGATCATCACCGAAAGCGCGCTCAGCTTTCTGGGCCTGGGGTTTCCGCCCGATTTTCCGACCTGGGGCCGGCTGGTCAGCGACGGGATCGACTATCTGCAGCAGCATCCCAGCCGGGCGATCCTGCCGGGCCTGTTCATCTCGCTCACGGTGCTGAGCGTGAACTATATCGGCGACGGGCTGCGCGACGCGCTGGATCCGAGGATCCGCGGGCGGTGAGGGGGTCAGGGGGCGTTGCCCCCTCTTCGGCTGCGCCGAATTCACCCCCAGGATATTTGCGGACAGAAAATGAGCCGGCCCTGCCCTATAGCCCCTTCGCCCGGTAGCTGGCGCCGACGCGGCTGATGGCGACGATGAACGCGGCGGTGCGCAGGTCGGGGATGTCGTCGCGTTCGTGCCAGACTGCGCGCATCGCCTGGTAGGCGGTGCGCATCGTGTCGTCGAGGCCCGAGCGCACCAGCGCCAGTTCGTCCGCGCCCAGGAGATAGCGCTGCTTGAAGTCGCGCGAGAGTTCCCAGCCCAGCCCCTTGTCGGACGAGAGCCGCTCGAGTTCGTCGATCAGCAGAAGCGCATGCGCCTCTTCATTGCGCCGCTGCATCCGGCCGAAGCGGATGTGGCTGAGGTTCTTGACCCATTCGAAATACGAGACCGTCACGCCCCCGGCATTGGCATAGAGATCGGGGATGATGACCTTGCCCTTGCCGCGCAGCACCTCGTCGGCACCGGCGGTCACGGGCCCGTTGGCGGCCTCGATGATCAGGGGCGCCCGGATGTTGCCGGCATTGGCCATGTGGATCACCCCTTCGAGCGCGGCGGGGATCAGGATGTCGCATTCGTCTTCCAGCCCTTCGGCGCCGTGGGCGTCGAACGCGCCGCCGGGGAAGTCGCGCACGCCGCCGGCCTCGCCGATCCAGCTGCGCAGGGCCTCGATATCGAGCCCGTCGGGATTGCGGATCACGCCGTCGCGCTCGACCACCGTGACGATCGCACAGCCATCCTCTTCGGACAGGAACTTGGCCGCGTGATAGCCCACATTGCCAAGCCCCTGCACCACCACGCGCTTGCCCGAAAGGCTGCCCGAGAGCCCGGCGATCCTGACATCCTCGGGGTGGCGGAAGAATTCGCGGAGCGCGAACTGCACGCCGCGCCCCGTGGCCTCGACCCGGCCCTTGATCCCGCCGGCATTCAGCGGCTTGCCGGTCACGCAGGCGCGGGCGTTGATATCGGTGGTGTTCATGCGCGCGTACTGGTCCGCGATCCAGGCCATTTCGCGCTCGCCCGTGCCCATGTCGGGCGCCGGCACGTTCTGGGCGGGGTTGATCAGGTCGCGCTTGGCGAGTTCATAGGCGAAGCGGCGCGTAATCTGTTCAAGCTCGTGTTCCTCGTACTGGCGCGGGTCGATGCACAGCCCGCCCTTGGAGCCGCCGAACGGCGTTTCGACGAGGGCGCATTTGTAGGTCATCAGCGCGGCAAGGGCCTCGACCTCGTCCTGGTTGACCTCGGGGGCGAAACGGATACCGCCCTTGACCGGCTCCATATGTTCGGAATGGACCGAGCGGTAGCCGACGAAGGTCTCGATCCGGCCGCGCAGCCGCACGCCGAAACGCACCGTGTAGGTCGCGTTGCACACGCGGATCTTTTCGGCCAGGCCGGGCGACAGGTCCATCAGGGCGACGGCCCGGTTGAACATGATGTCGACGTTCTCGCGAAAGCTCGGTTCGTTGTGTTGAAGCATTGAATCACCTTTGCCCGGGCGGCCCCCTGCGTGCCGCAACCGGCAGGACCACGCCCTGCCGTATTCGAGGCTAGCGCATTTCCTGCCCGCTTTCAAAAGAACTGCCGCTTTATCGGGCAAGGAAAATCGCACCGTCCGGCCGCGCAACGCCGCGATGGCCACAGTTTCGCACCAATCATGCCCCAAATTGACCATCGCGCCCCATAACATGAGCGCAAGAAACACAAGCGAACCCTGGAAATTCATACTGGCACAGGCTGTCGAGCCGAACGGAACCCGCCATGTCCGCACTCGAATCGAGACGCAAAACCGGACGTCTGCCCATCGCGCTGGCGCGTTTCGCCGCCGCGTCGGAGGGCTCGCTTGCCGTTTTTTCCCTGTTCCTGTTTGTCGGCCTGTTGCTGGTGGGCGGGGTCGGCATCGACCTCATGCGCTATGAGCAGGAGCGCGTGCGCCTGCAGGCGGCGACCGACCGGGCGGTGCTGGCCGCGACCTCGTTGCGCCAGACCCAGGACGTGGAAACGGTCATCCGCGACTATCTGGCGCGCGAGAACCTGGAGCACCTGATCCATTCCATCGAATCCGACGAGGGCGTCAATTTCCGCGAGGCGCGGGTCACGACGCGCGGCGCGGTGCCGACGATTCTGATGCATATGGTCGGGCTGGACGCGCTGGGGTTCCAGGTGATCTCGGCCGCCGAGGAACGTGTGCCCAACCTTGAGATTTCGCTGGTGATCGACCTGTCGGGCTCGATGAACAGCTATAACCGGCTGAACAACCTCAAGGACGCGGCCGAGGAATTCATCCGCACCGTGTTCAACGCCTCGGAAGAGGGCAGCGTGTCGATGTCGCTGGTGCCCTATACCGGGCAGGTCAATGCCGGGGCCGCGATCCTGGATCACTACGATGTCGAACATCGTCAGGAGTTCTCGCATTGCGTGGATTTCGATGCCAGCCATTATACCACGACCGCGCTGCCCACCGGCGCCACGCTGACGGGCGCAGGGCACGGTTTTCCATGGGAAGCACCGCCCTATACCAGCTATTATCAATCGAATGACCCGCTGTCAGCGGGGTTCTATGACTGTCCGATCGCGCCGGGCAACGCCGGGCTTGAGGTGACGCCGTTCAGCGGCGATCCGGATGAGTTGGTCACGCGGGTCAACGCAATGCAGGCTTTGGGCGCGACTTCGATCGACATCGGCATGCGCTGGGGCGTGGCGCTGGTCGATCCCAGCGTCCAGCCGATGGCCGCCGCGATGGCCGCCGCCGGAGAGATCGACAGCCGCCTGTCGGACCGCCCGGCCGAGCATGGCAGCCCCGACACGATGAAGATCGTGGTGCTGATGACCGATGGCGAGAATTTTCAGGAACGGCGCCTGACCGATGACGTTCGCAGCGGCCCCTCGCCGGTCTGGATCAACACTGAGGACGACTCGCTTGACACCTTTTCGCTTTATGATGAATCGAGCGATCTCTACTGGCACCGCCGCGATGGCGACTGGTACGAAGCGCCTTGGGGCACCGACGGTCTGGAGACCTGCGAGCGGGTCTGCGCCAGCCGGACGTGGTGGGGCGGATGCCAGAGCTATGAGACCCAGTGCAGCACCTATGACGGCGATCACGCCCGCCGGCTGGACTGGCCCGAGCTGTTTCACCGCACCCAGATGTATTGGGCGGCACGCCAGATCTTTGCGCCTGCGCGCGGCGGCAGCAGCTCACAGCAGAGCAACTATGCGCACAGCCTGACCCTGAACTGGCAGGATTCGGTCTCGACCGGCACCAAGGACCAGCGCCTGCAACAGATCTGCGCCAGCGCGCGCGATACCGGCATCACCGTCTTTTCCATCGCCTTCGAGGCCGATCCGGGCGGCATCAGCGGGCTGCGCCAATGCGCGACGACGCCGGCGCATTTCTTCGATGTCGAGGGGGTCGAGATCGCCGATGCCTTCCGCTCGATCGCGTCGCATATCCGGCAGTTGAGGCTGGTCGAATGACCTGCCCTGCCCGCCCGGTCCTGCGCCGGCCCCGGCGCGCGCGCCCCGGCGCGCAGCCGGGCCGGTTGCGCCGCTTCCTGCGCCAGCAACGCGGCAGCGCGACGATTGAATTCGCGATGTTCGTGCCGGTCTTTTTGCTGATCCTGTTCGCCGGGGTTGAAACCGGGGTGATGACCGCCCGCCAGACCATGCTGGAGCGCGGCATGGAAACGGCGATGCGGGCCTTGCGGCTGGGCCAGTTGCAGCCCGTCACGCTGGACACTTTGCGCGAAAGCGTTTGCAGCGACATCATCCTGTTGCCCGATTGCGAACAGAGCCTGCTGATCGAGTTGCGCCGCCTCGACCCCGAAAACGTCGCGTTGCCGGCCGGAAACGCCCCTTGCGTGAACCGCAGCGAGGAAACCCAGCCCGCGATCACCCTGACGCCCGGCGTGGAGCACGATCTGGTGCTGGTGCGGGTCTGTGCGATCATCGATCCGCTGTTTCCGTCGACCGGCCCCAGCCTGGGCCTGCCGCTGGACGACTCCGGCGGGTTTCGCATGACCACCGCCTCGGTCTATGTCAACGAACCGCGATAGGGTCGCCCATATGAACCTGCCGAGCCCCCCCTGCCCCATGTCCGACAGGCCCGACCGCCCGGCGCCGGCACGGCTGCGCGGCTGGCTGCGCGACACAAGCGGCGCGCTGGCCGTCGAAGCGGTGATCGTCCTGCCGGCCCTGATCGGCGCCTTCCTGGCGTTGCTGGTGTTCTATGATGCCTTTCGCACGCAAAAGGTCAATGTCGCGGCCAGCTACACGCTGTCCGACCTGTTGTCACGGCAGGTCGAGCCGGTCACCCCCGACTATATCGATTCCCTGCACGACATTTATGACTACATGACCCGCGCCAACCATCCGACCAGCCTGCGCGTATCCAGCGTCTACTGGAACGTGATCGACGAGGAATACCAGGTTGTCTGGTCATATGCGACGCGCGATGGCACTGTGCTGACCGATGAACGGCTCAACCAGGATGCCGACCGCTTGCCGGTCATTCCCCGCTCGGACACGGTGATCCTGATGGAAACCCGGATGCATTACAGCCCGCCCATTATCGACTCGATGGGCGACCAGACATTCGCGCATTTCGTGGTCACGCGACCGCGTTTCGCCCCGCAGGTGGTGTTCGATTCCGATGACGGCGGCGAAATCGCGTTGACGCCCTGCCAGCACGGCGAGGTGACCTGCGGCTGGTAGGCGACGCCTGTCAGGGCGCGACGGCCTTGCGGACCATGTCGATATGAATGTCCGTGACCGTGTCGCGGCTCAGCCGCCCGCCCTCACGGAACCAGGTGTTCACACCGTTGAGCATGGCAATGATCCCCAAGGCCGCCAGTTTCGAATCGGGCACGGCCATGCTGCCTTCGGCCTGACCGGCGCGCAGGATCGTTTCCAGCTCGGTCTCGTAGCGCCGGCGCAGCCCTTCGATGACGGCGAAATTCTCTGGCGTGAGGTTGCGCAACTCCATGTACGAGATGAACACCGCATCGGCGCGCACCGCGTGAAAGCGGATGTGAAAGCGCACGAAATGCTCGAGCCGGGCCAGCGCATTGTGGGGGGCGGCCTGGTCCAGGCTGGTGTGCCAGGCTTGCAGCAGCGCCTCCATATGGCCGCGCATCAGGTCGAACAACAGCCCCTGCTTGTCGTCGATATAAAGATACAGCGCGCCCGCCTGAACCCCGATTTCGGCCGCGATCTGGCGCATCGACACCGCCGCATAGCCATGGCGCGCAAACAGCCGCAGCGCGGCCTCGCGCAGACGCGGGCCTGTGATTTCTGCGCGAGATCCGGGTTTTCGGGCCATGGCGCAGTGTCCGATGAACAGGTGTTCAATTCAAGCCCCGAACGGCGCTTGCGCCCCGCACCGCCGAAACCGCTTTTCTAACTGGCGGCACCACCCTAAAGTGGCGCCAGTCAACACCGGATCATGTCTCGCCCCATGCCAGTCCGCACACTGAACCGCCGTCCTCGCGTGATCCCGCTTGCAGCCCTTCTGGCAATGGCGGCGGTGTCATCCTGCGGCAATCTGGCCGACGACGCCACACCCCGGCTGCTGTCACCGCAGGAACTGCGCGCGGGGGTCGAGGCGGGGGACGGGCGTGCCCAGCCACCCGACGCTGCGCTGGACCATCGCGCCGCCGCCCTGCGCGGACGCGCGGCGGCCCTGCGCACCCGCCAGACCCCGGCCGACGAGGATGACGCGCTGCGCCGCCGGGCACGCGCGCTGACCGCGCCGCGCCCCTGACGCCGTCAGCCGGACGGGGCAGGACACATTGCACCCGCGCCCCGGACAGGCTAACTGTGCGCCGAAAATGCGCGCGCGGTTTTCGCGATCCGTGCGCGATCGCAGCCGGAGAATTCAGATGACCACCCCCCTCCGCCTCGGCATCGCCGGTCTGGGCACCGTCGGCATTGGCGTCGTCAAGATCGTGCAGCGCCACGCCAACACGCTGGCCCGGCGCGCCGGGCGCCCGATCGAGATCGTGGCCGTGTCGGCCAGTTCGCGCGGCAAGAAGCGCGGTGCCGACATCAGCACCTATGCCTGGGAGGACGACCCCGTCGCGCTGGCGCGGCGCGACGATGTCGATGTCGTGGTCGAGCTGATCGGCGGCGAGAATGGCCCGGCCAAGGCCCTGGTCGAGGCCGCGATTGCCCATGGCAAGGATGTCGTCACCGCCAACAAGGCGCTTCTGGCCCATCACGGGCAATCGCTGGCGCTGGCCGCCGAGGAGGCCGGGCGCGTCCTGCGGTTCGAGGCGGCGGTCGCGGGCGGCATCCCGGTCATCAAGGCCCTGACCGAGGGGCTGGCGGGAAACCGGATCGAGCGGGTGATGGGGGTGATGAACGGCACCTGCAACTATATCCTCACCCAGATGGAGGCCACCGGGCAGGGCTACAACGCCCTGTTCGAGGAATGCGCGCGACTGGGCTATCTTGAGGCCGACCCCAATCTGGATGTCGGCGGGATCGACGCCGGCCACAAGCTCAGCCTGCTGGCGGCGATCGCCTTTGGCACCCAAGTCGATTTCGACGCGGTCGAGTTGCAGGGCATCACCGACATCTCGCTCGACGATATCCGCCTGGCGCGCGATATGGGCTTTTCGATCAAGCTTCTGGGGGTTGCGCAACTGACCGGGCGCGGTCTCGAACAGCGCATGACCCCGTGCCTGGTGCCGGCCTCGCACCCGCTGGGCCAGCTGGACGGCGGCACCAACATGGTCGTAATCGAGGGCGACAGCGTCGGCCAGATCGTGCTGCGCGGGCCCGGCGCGGGCGAAGGGCCGACCGCCAGCGCGGTGATGAGCGATGTAATGGACATTGCCCGCGGGTTGCGCCTGCCCACCTTTGGCGAGGCCGCGGCCAACCTGCTTGAGGCCCCTGCCGCCGTCGTTTCGTCGGCCGCCCCCTGGTATCTGCGCATGACGCTGCTGGACAAGCCCGGCGCGCTGGCGCGCATCGCCACGGTGCTGGGGGAATCGGGCATCTCCATCGACCGAATGCGGCAGTATTCGCATGACGGCGCCCATGCCCCGGTGCTGATCGTCACGCATCGCGCCGCCAGCGACGACATCCGCCACGCGCTTGAGCGTTTCGCCGCCACCGGCGTTCTGGTCGGCGCCCCGGTCGCCATGCGCATCGAAGAGGTCTGACGCGCATCGGGCGCGCCTGGGGCCGTTGCGACCAAGCCGCTTGGCCTGGGCGGTGCGATTGGCTAGAACGGGCCAAGTTCATACCCGAAAGGATTTCTTCATGCCCGAATTGCCCGAGTTCCACGACCGGATGCTGTCGCTTGGACTGGCGCGCGTTTCCGAGGCCGCGGCATTGGCCTCGGCCGATTTCGTCGGTCGCGGCGATGAAAAGGCCGCCGATCAGGCCGCCGTCAACGCGATGCGCAACCAGTTGAACATGCTCGACATAAAGGGGGTCGTGGTGATCGGCGAAGGCGAGCGCGACGAGGCGCCGATGCTGTTCATCGGTGAAGAGGTCGGCACCGGTAACGGCCCGGCGGTCGATATCGCGCTGGACCCGCTTGAGGGCACGACCCTGACCGCCAAGGACATGCCGAACGCGCTGACCGTGATCGCCATGGCCCCGCGCGGCACCCTGCTGCATGCGCCCGATGTCTATATGGACAAACTTGCCATCGGACCGGGCTTTGCCCCCGATACCGTCACGCTGGACATGCCACCTGCCGAGCGCGTCCGGGCGCTGGCCCGCGCCAAGGGGTGCGATGCCGACGACATCACCGTCTGCATCCTTGAACGCCCCCGCCACGAAGACCTGATCCGCGAGGTCCGCGCCACCGGCGCCGCGATCCGGCTGATCACCGATGGCGACGTGGCCGGCGTGATGCATGTGGCCGAACCCGAGCTGACGGGCATCGACATGTACATGGGATCGGGGGGCGCGCCCGAGGGGGTTCTGGCGGCGGCGGCCCTGAAATGCATGGGCGGGCAGATCTATGGCCAGCTTCAGTTTCGCAATGACGACGAACGCGCCCGTGCCGCCAAGGCCGGGATCACCGATCTCAACCGGGTCTATACCCGCGACGAGATGGTCACCGCCGACGTCATCTTTGCCGCAACCGGCGTCACCGATGGCTCTATCCTGCCGGGCATGAAGCGCGAGCCGAACTGGCTGACCACCGAAACGCTGTTGATGCGCTCGAAAACCGGGTCGGTGCGGCGCGTGATCTATCGCACCCCGGCGAAATGAGCGAGGCCGGCGACGCCTATCTGGGGGTCGCGCGCTCGCTGAGCGGACGGCGCTGGATCGGCCCGACGCTGGAACACGAACGCCAGGCCGAGGCACTGGCCCAGGCCACGCGCCTGCCCCCGGCGCTTTGCGCGGTTCTGGCCCGGCGCGCGGTCGCGCCCGATCAGGCGGCTGATTTTCTGGCGCCGTCGCTGCGCGCCCTCTTGCCCGACCCGATGGTCCTGCGCGACATGGACCCGGCCGCCGCGCGCCTTTTGCAGGCGCTGGAGCGGCGCGAGCGCATCGCGGTGTTTGCCGATTACGATGTCGATGGCGGGGCCTCGGCCGCGCTTCTGCTGACCTGGCTGCGGGCGATGGGTCACGATGCCACGCTCTATATCCCCGACCGCATTGACGAGGGCTATGGCCCCAACGAACCCGCGATGGCCGCATTGGCCGCCGAGCACGCGCTGATCGTCTGCGTCGATTGCGGCACGCTCAGTCATGGGCCGGTGGCGGCGGCGCAGGGGGCCGATGTGGTGGTTCTGGACCACCATCTGGGCGGAGAAACCTTGCCCCCCGCGCTGGCCGTGGTGAACCCCAACCGCCAGGACGAGCCGGGCGATCTGGGGCATCTGTGTGCCGCCGGCGTGGTGTTCCTGCTGCTGGTCGAACTCAACCGCCGCCTGCGCGGGCACGGGGTGCAGGGTCCGGACCTGATGGCCATGCTGGATCTGGTGGCACTGGCCACGGTCGCCGATGTCGCGCCCCTGATCGGGGTCAACCGCGCCTTCGTGCGCCAAGGGCTGAAGGTCATGGCCGGGCGCCAGCGGCCCGGACTGCGCGCATTGGCCGATGTCGCGCGGGTCGATCAGGCGCCCAACCCCTATCACCTGGGTTTCGTGCTGGGGCCGCGCGTGAATGCCGGCGGCCGGATCGGCGCGGCGGATCTGGGCGCGCGCCTTCTGTCCACCGCCAGCCTGGCTGAGGCCGAGGCGATTGCCCGCCAACTGGACCAGTTGAACGAGGATCGCCGCGCGCTTGAGGCGGCGGTGCGCGACGAGGCGCTGGCCCAGGCGGAACGCCGCGGCCTGGATGGACCGTTGGTCTGGGCCGCCGGCGAAGGCTGGCACCCCGGCGTGATCGGCATCGTCGCCGCGCGCCTGAAAGAGGCCACCAACCGCCCCGCCGTGGTGATCGCGCTTGACGGGGCCGAGGGCAAGGGCTCGGGCCGGTCCATCGGCGGCGTTGATCTTGGCGCCGCCGTGCAGCGGTTAGCGGCCGAAGGCTTGTTGCTCAAAGGGGGCGGTCACCGCATGGCGGCGGGGCTGACACTGGCCACAGACCAGCTGGACGACGCCATGGCGCGCCTGTCCGAGCTTCTGGCGCGCCAGGGTGCCGGCGTCGGCGGCGCGGCCGATCTCAGGTTGGACGGGGTGCTGATGCCCGGCGCCGCCACGCCCGAGTTGATCGAAGCGCTCGATCGGGCCGGCCCCTTCGGCCAGGCCGCCCCGGCGCCCCGCTTCGTCTTTCCCGCCATGCGCATCCTGGATGCAAGGCGCGTGGGCGGCGCGCATCTGCGGCTGCGATTCGGCGAGACCGGCGGCGCGCAGCTTGAGGCGATCGCCTTTGGCGCTTTTGATACCGCCCTTGGCCCGGCGCTGGAAGGCGCGCGGCACGGCCAGTTCCAT
The DNA here is from genome assembly GCA_001314715.1 of Rhodobacteraceae bacterium HLUCCA12. GTDB lineage: Bacteria > Pseudomonadota > Alphaproteobacteria > Rhodobacterales > Rhodobacteraceae > Pararhodobacter. The sequence goes on from LJSV01000005.1 coordinate 21,681, forward strand.
CTTGCCGGCAAGCTTGACATCAACAGCTACGGCGGGCGCAACCGGGTGCAACTGCGCCTTGATGACGCCGCCCCGGCCTGACCCGGCGGCCGTTTCGCTGCTGCCCGCAGACACCCGGAAATTTCCGCATCCGGCCCACAAAAACCCTCTTGCACCCGCCCCGCCGCTGGCCTAAACACCGCCTCACGCCAAGCGCGGCCCGTTCGTCTATCGGTTAGGACGCCAGGTTTTCAACCTGGAAAGAGGGGTTCGATTCCCCTACGGGCTGCCATCAAACCCGGCATTGTTCAGCGAAGCGCGACTCTCGATTGCAGCCTTGCATCGAGTCCGACAATGCTTGCCACGTTCCAACGGGCCCTTGAGCCGACAGACCTCGGCTCTGCGGGAGACCTCGGCTCTGCGGGACATCAATCCAAGACGGCTGCCGCCGGCCCCGGCCTGACGGTTCTCGGCTTGCCGACAACAGCAAGCCCACGTTCCCCCGTCAGGGATCGCTTCTTGTACAGCCGGATCACTGACGCTCGCGTGCCCAGGAGTTCAGCGCAAGGTCGCGGATGGTGGCGATCTGGGCCTCGTCAACGGGCACTTCGGATGCCACTTTCAGCCCGTCATCATGGAAAATATAGAGCCGCGATGCGAACTGCTCAAACGGCAGCGAGGCTTCGCCCAGGCGTTCTCCGTTGCCCTGGGTCGAGACGACGATCCCATGGCCCCAGTCCTGCCCGCTGTCATTGTTGGGATTGAAGAAATAGACCCGCATGACGCCGGATTGATCAAGGGCCACGCGGATGATCGATATGGCATGCCAGCCAAGGAAGGTGCCCTGACTGTCGGTCACGGCGATGCCGGCGGGTTGCGGATGAATCACGGGCTCATTGCCATTGTGCAACGGGTGATAGGCCACGTGGAAATCGCGGATGAACTGGTCATACGCCGTCAGCTTGCCGGTCGTGATATCGACCGCAATGTGGAAGTCGCGCCCGACCCACCAGCCATGCAGCTCCGGGTTGATCCAGCGGTGCGGGTCCTCGCCGCGCCCGGCCACCAGCCGCCCCATTTCGGCGTAGATACGATCCAGATGAGGGACCAGCACGACCGATACCGGATCGGCATCCAGCGGCGTATGCAGGGCCAGTCCGGCGGGTAGCAGCGCGGAATCCAGGGGCTGGCCTTCGAAATGCATGATGATCCGGTCATTCGACGAGACCTGCGCAAGCAGCCACAACAGGTAATCGGGGTCATTGAGCGCCCACATCGATAGGGCGCGGGCGGATTGACAGGTCGGATTGTTGCCCTGCCCGATCCCCAAGGGCTGCCCCAGCAACATCATCACGCCCGCCACCAGCCGCTGGTGCGGCGTCGCTTCTGAGCCGAACGCGCTGGTCAGACTGGCCTCGCACGCTGCCGTCAGCCTTGAGCCAAGCAGCCGCCAGAGCGACGGCGCAATCGGGGGCGAATACAGGATGCCGCGTTCCAGCATCAACGCGATCCCGAGGGCGGCCTGCGCGCAGCCCGGACGCACGGCGACATGAATCAGTTGCTGCACGAGGGCCTGGTAGCACCGGAATGAATCCAGCCCCGTGCTGCTCAGGCCCAAGGCGTCCGAGACGAGATGGCTTTGACCGCTTTCCATGACGAAGCGCAGGAACGCGGCGTGATAGTCTGAAACGAGGCCGGTGTCGTGCATGGCGCGTGCCATGCCACTGGCTTCGGCCTGCAAGCTGCCTGTATCGGCCGCCGCCAGACGGTCGAGGTAAGCCGGCAGGCCCGGATCCTCGCGGCACATCTCGGTCGGTCCGAACAATGCGCTGATCAGCCGGTCGGCGCCCAAACGCGTGTCGCTGGCGCTGAAGCTCTGCCCGTCCCCATTCATGGCAAGCGCGATTTGCAGGATCATCGACTTGACGTGATCAACCTGGATTGGCCGCTGGCGCAGGACGCGCCAGACTTCATCGACAAGCTGGCCCAGAATGCCCTCGGTTCCGACACTTGCAAGGATGTGCTTGAGCAAGGCATCCACCGCATGGTCGAGCTCACCCGCCTTGACGCGGGCCGCCTCGTGATGTGCGCCAAGGATGCGGTCCAGGTTCATGGCCAGAACCTGTGCCAGAAAGTGGCGCGCATGGTCCGTGGGCAGGCCCGGCCGGGATTGCGCGCCCTGCGCCACGCTCAGAAACCGCAGAAGGCTGATACATTCAAGCACGACGGTTCGTGGCTCGGCCATTCTCAGCGTGTTGCCCACCATGCCCGGAACCAGACTGGACGGCACGGCCCAGTCGGTGCCATCGAAAATGCCCGCCTGTTCCAGTTCCGCGATGCGCGGCTCCAGCGCCGCGAGTCCGTCGGGGTGTTTCAAAAGGCGCTTGATCGTGTCGAGCATACGCCCCTGATAGGTCGCCTTGCCCGCGGGCGACGCGCTGGAAAGCTGGGACAGCACATGATCGAAGCTACGCAAGATCGGATTGAGCGTTTCTTCCTGAAGGTGGGCGGTCATCTGTACTGTCCTGTTTCGCGCAATGGCGCTGCCGCGTGTCGGGCAGCAACCCATGCGGCCGGTCTATTGTGACACCACCTTTGGGGGCGCGTCCTTGCGGCGGATCGGGCGACCCATACAGGCCACCCGATCTCGCCGTGATCGTCAAGGGTTGGGGTGTCGCCCTGTCAGACGTAAAATTCAAGCTCTTCTTGCGCCCTCAGAAGATCGCGCATTCGGTGGGGGTCTTCCCCGAAGAAATAGACCAGCCCCCAATGCGTGCCAAAAGCGGTGCGCTTGGTCACCTTGGTTTCCATTGGCGGGGCGAGTTCATGAAACTCGAAATACGGGTCATTCTCGGTTTCCGGCGGGATGCTCAGCTCGCTGACCACGCGGCGGCGCGGGTAGACCCCAAAGCAGCCGGCATGCCCAACCGCGTCCTTCACCGGCGTCGGGAAAAACGCGTCCAGTTCGTCCTGCGTGGCCTTCGGATCAAAGGCCAGGACCAAGGCTTGATAGGCATTGAACCCGTAAGCGCGCTCCATCAACTCGAACGCATTGAAGCCCGGCGGACGGTAGGCGACCTCGCCGAAATACATGGTGCCGTCATTGGTCACGAAATACTCGGGGTGGATGAAGCCGAAATCGATATCGAACACCTCGATCAGTTTCTCGATCTGCTCGGTGATCTTGGCGCGGTACTTTTCCAGTTTCGGCGTCGCCGGCACAAAGACCGAATACCCCAGTGTCACGTATTCCGAGATGTTCAGGAACTGGATCTTGCGGTCCTTGATCCAGGCCTCGACCGCGAATTCCCACCCGTCCAGATGCGATTCCAGCAGCGCCGGAAATTCGTCATCCGCGATCGCCGCCACGTCATCGGGCGAGCGGATGACCCGGTGGCCAAGGCAGCCAGCCTTGTCGAAGGCCTTGAAATGGATCGGATCGTTGGGGTCGCCATCCAGCTTCAGAAGCGTCTGGTTCACGCGCTTGAGAAAGCGGATCACGTCGGTATGATCCATCGCCTCCTCGAAGATCCCGACCCGGATGCCACCAAGCTGCGCGCGCCGCTTCATCAGCGACTTGTCGCGAAACAGCATCGACTGGCCCAACAGGCGCGGATTGTCCAAGAGCACGGAATTGACCGCGCCCGCCCATTCCACGGTTTCCTCGAACAGCGGGATGGCGACATCGACACCCATCTCCTTGAGGGTGCTTGCCAGTTCGAAGGACCGGTCGTTCAACCGCTCGAAATCCCAGCTGACGAACGGGATACCATGTTGATCTGCATATTCCTTGGCCCATTGTGGGGCCACGATGACGTAACGCCGATCGAACTTTTCCAGCGCGTCGATGCATCTCAGGCTCCATCCAAGGATGGCAATGTAACCTTTCTGTGGATCTTTGGTCTGCACAATGTCTCCTTCATCAAGTTCATTCGACGGGACGCGGTTCGCCCCGGAGCCGATTTGCCCATCGCTTTTGCTTTGTATCACGAAATATCCGAAAGCGCCACAAAGGCAAAAAAATAACGAATTACGACAGTAAATTGCATGAGATATGGCAATTGGCGCAATTATATTTGCAAGATGTTTAGGTATACAAAGCTATTTTAGGCGTGCCAGGCTTGGATCCCTCGTGCTGATTTCGCGCATGATCGCCCGTGTAAACTCGGCGCTGCATCAGCCCCTCCTGATGAAGGGGGGGGTCGTCCAGGTTGCGCAGACAACGACTCCGAGAAATTTGACTGGGGTCAAGGCGCGGATGACCTGCGCGCCCTCTTCGGCATCCACAATACCCAGTCAGGCAAGCCCCAAGGGCTGCCGTTTTCCCAGACAATCCGATTGCCACTCAAGGCCCTTTGCGCCTTGCCGCGCCGACGGTTGGATCGGGCATCACCGTCCGGCAAGCACAGGCATCGCGCGTCCGGGGCCCCCGATCACATCGCCAGCGAGTTTAGCGCGTTGTGCAGAAGTCGGGCGCTGTCGGGGCCGAGGCGTTCAAGAAGCGCGGCCTCCTGTTCGTCGGCGAACTGCCGGACGCGGTCGCGTTTGCGTTCGCCGAGCGCCGAGAGCACCAGATGCACCTGGCGCTGATCCTCTTGCGAGATCTGGCGCTGGACCAGCCCGTCGGCCACCATCCGGTCCACCATCTTGGTCAGGGTCGGCGGCGCCAGCAGCACGACCTCGGCCAGCCGGCCCATGGTCATGGCGCTTTCGCCGTCGATCGCCTCCATGATTCGCCACGCCTCAACCTGGACACCCTCGTCCTTCAACTTGCGGCTGAGTTCCAGATGCACGCTCCGATGCGCCGCCGCCAGTGCATAGGAAAGATAGCCTGTGATCGCCGCGCGCTCGCCGTTCATGGTCTGGTTTCCCCGGTTCTTGCGGATCGATGGCATCCGTCCCCCGAATTTAGTTGACGAGGAAAGGAATATCAATTGCACTAAGCGCCGAAACCGGGGAATTCGCTGATGTCTGCACTTTGTCCCATCGGTGGGCGTGGATACGGGCCGTTGCCCGAGATGGTCGCAAGCCCCCAGGACGATCTGGTTCTGGCGCCCAAGTCGGCCTTTCGGGTTGCCCTGGCGATCCCGCTGTGCGGGTCGGCCGGGCTGTGGGCACCATCTTGCATCGCCTCGGCCCAGCTGGCGGTGGCCGAACTGAACCGCGGCCGCGGTATCCGTGGCCGGCCGGTCGACCTGGTGATGATCGACAGCGCGGTCGAGGCGCAGGTGCCGGTCGATGCCCTGCTCAATTCCCTGATCGAGCTGGGCGCCGTCGATGCGATCGTCGGTATGCACATCAGCGCGATCCGCCAGCGTCTGAGCAAAATCGTCCAGAACCGCATCCCCTATATCTATACCCCGCTCTACGAGGGCGGCGAGCGCACGCCGGGCATCTTTGCCATAGGCGAGACCCCTTCGGAACAGGTCGGCCCGGCGATGGAGCGGTTGCAACGCTGTTACCGCCCGCGCCGCTGGGCGATGATCGGCAACGACTACGTCTGGCCGCGCACCTCGCACGGCTATGCCAAGCAGTATTTGCAACGCATGGGCGTGGCGCTGGTGCACGAACGCTACCTGCCCTTTGGCCACAACCGCATGGAGGACGCGATCGCGGCGCTGGCCACAAGCCGCGCCGATGCGTTGCTGCTGTCGCTGGTCGGGCAGGACGCGGTCGATTTCAACCGCGCCTTCGGCGAGGCCGGGCTGGACCGGCAGATGTTCCGGCTCTGCTGCGCGGTCGAGGAGAACGGCCTGCTGGCCATCGGCTCGGAAAATCTCAAGCGCCTGTTCTCGGCCTCATCCTATTTCGGGGCGCTGCGGACCGAGGCAAATGCCTGCTTTCGCGAATCCTATCACAGCTTTCACGGCGACCGGGCGCCGATGCTCAATGCGCTTGGGCAATCGACCTACGAGGGGCTGCATTTCCTGCATGGACTGCTGGAACGCGACCCCGAGGCCTGGCGCGACGAGACCGGTTCGATGTCCAGCCAGCTGACCCATCGCTCGGCACGCTGGCAAGGGGTCCGGGGCCGCCCGGCAGAGCGCCCGATCTATCTGGCCCGCGCGGACGGGATGCTGTTCAGCATCGGAGAAAAGCTGACCTGATCCGGTTTCGGCGCCTTAATTGAAACGGAAAATATTTTACTTGAAACGGAAAACGAATCCGGCCTAGACTGCTCTCGTGATCGGGGATGACCCCCGCGACCGCAGGAGGGCGTCTTGATCTGGTTTCTCGTCATCGTCATCGCAATCGTGCTGGTGTTGTTCGGCCTGTGGCTGTTGCAGCGCTTCTATGCCAAGGCCAGCCGCGAAACGGCGCTGGTGCGCACCGGCCTGGGCGGTCAGCGGGTGGTTCTGGACGGGGGCTGCATGGCCCTGCCGATCCTGCACCAAATCCAGCGGGTCAACATGTCGGCGCTGTCCTTACGGGCACGCTGCGCCGCCGAGGGGGCGCTGCTGACCGGCGACCGCCTGCGCGCCGATCTGGAAATGGAGTTCGAGTTGCGCGTTCTGTCGACGCGTGAGGGCGTGGCCACGGCGGCACAGGCACTGGGATCGCGGATCGCGCGCGGCGGCGACGCGGTCGAAGACCTGCTTTCGGGCACGCTTGTGGGCGCGATGCAGAACGCCGCCGCCGCCCGGACCCTGGATCAGATCCATCTCGACCGCTCAGCCTTTGCCGCGCAGGTTGCCAGCGAGGTTGCGGCCCATGCCGAAAAACTGGGTCTCACGCTGATCTCGACAGCGCTGGTCAGCGTCGATCAGGCCGATTTCGGCAGGCTGAACGAGAACAACGCCTTCAACGCCGAGGGAATGCGCAAACTGGCCGCGCTGGTGGCCGAACAGCGCAAGGAACGCATACGGATCGAGGCCGACGCCGACCTGGTGGTCCGCGAGACCCAGCTTGCCCAGACCCAGCGCCGGCTGGACATCGCCCGCGCCGAACGCGAGGCCGAGATCGCGCAACGCGAGCATCTGCGCCGGTTGGAGGCCGAGGCCGAGAGCACCTCGCGCATTCAGGCCGCCAAGGCCGAACGCGCCGCCGAAGAAGCCCGCATCACCACCGAACAAGAGTTGAAATCGGCCCGCATCGCCAGCGACGAGGCCCTGCGCCAGCGCGAGATGGCAGCGATCCAGGCGCTTGAGGAAAGCAAGCTGGAACAGGAGGCCGCGCTGGCCCGCCGCCGGGCCGAGACCGCCGAGGCCAAGGCAAGCGAAGAATCGGCGCGGGCACAGGTGTTGCTGGCCGCCGAGTCGGTGCAGACCCAAAAAGAGCGCGCCGCCGCCGAGCGCGAGCGCGAGATCGCCCTCATGCGGCAAAAGCGCGAACAGGACCTGCAAGCCGCGCGCACCGAGTCCGAAACCGCCGATCAGCGCGCCCGCGCCAAGGCCGAGGCCGAGGTGTCCGAGGCCCGTGCCGCGGCCGAGCGGATGCGCATGCTGGCCGAGGCCGAGGGGCGTTCGGCCCTGATCGCCGCCGAGAACGGGCTCGACCCGGCGGTGATCGCGATGCGGCTTGAGGAACGGCGCCTGGATCGCCTGCCCGAGATCATGACCCAGATGATGAAGCCGGTCGAAAAGATCGACTCGATCCGCATCAACCATCTGGGCGGTTTCGGACAGGGCAATGGCGCTTCCGCCGGTGGCGGCGAGGGTGCCTTTGGCACGGCGATGGAGCAGATACTGGGCATGGCGGTGCGCCTGCCCGCGATGAAGCAGATGGGCGCCGATATCGGCATCGACTTCGACGCCAATCTGGCCGGCCGCACGGCGGATTATGCCAACCGCATCAAGGGCAAGACCGATGGGGCGACCCAGACCCGCGACCCGGATCCCGTTGAGCGCGACCGCACGGATGACGACAAGTGACGTCCCCTGCCATGCGCAGGGTTCATGACAAACGACAAAACCAGGGAGAGACGACCGTGACACTGAACAGACGCAGCTTTCTCGCATCGACCGCGGCAGCGACCGGCGCCTTGATGATGCCCGCCATCGCCCGCGCGCAGGACGCCATCCGCGTCGGCACCGTGCTGGATGTATCGGGCATCTTTGATGCCTATGGCACACCGATGGACATGGCCCAGCGCCTGGCCGTGCAGGAGATCAATGACGCCGGCGGCCTGCTGGACCGGCCGGTGGAACTGGTGTCCTATGACACGCAATCGGATATGGCGCTTTACACCCAGTATGCCCAGCGGCTGGTGCGTCAGGACAATGTCGATGTCGTCCATGGCGGCATCCTGTCGGCCTCGCGCGAGGCCATTCGTCAGACCCTGCGGCGCGCCAACACGCTGTATTTCTACAACGTCCAGTACGAGGGCGGGGTCTGCGACCGCAATGCCTTCTTCAACGGCGTGACGCCCGCGCAGCAGGCCGAGGTGCTGGTGCCCTGGGCAATGAGCCGGTCCGGCCCGCGCGTCTATATCCTGGCCGCCGATTACAACTATGGCCAGATCACCGCGCGCTGGTTGCAGAAATACATCGCCGACAACGACGGCGAAACCGTGGGGGTGGATTTCTTTCCCCTCGACGTGGCCGATTTCGGCTCGACCATCGCGCGCATCCAGACCGAGTCCCCCGATCTGGTGATCGCCCCCCTGGTGGGCGGGGCGCATCTGTCGTTCTTCCGGCAATGGGCGGCGGCGGGGATGAACGATCGCATCCCGCTGGCCTCGACCACGATGGGCGTGGGCAACGAGCACAAGGTTCTGACGCCCGAGGAAGGCAACGGCATGATGGTCGCCTACAACTATTCACAGGAACTGGACACGCCGCTGAACAACGCCTTCAAGGAACGCTGGGTCGCGGCCTATGGCGACACCGATGCCATCCACGAGATCGCGGTCTCGCACTACATGGGGTTGCACCTGTGGGCCGAGGGGGTGCGCGCCGCCGGCAGCGTCGATCGCGATGCGGTGATCGAGGCGATGGAAGGCGGGCTGTCGGTCGAAGGCCCGAGCGGGGTCATGACCATCGACCCTCAGACCCATCACGCCACGCTGGATGTGCACCTGATGGAGGTGCGCGACCAGAAGATGGAGGTGGCGGAATCGCTGTCGCAGCGCCCGCCGGTTGATACCCAGGCGGTGTGCAACCTGACCGAGAACCCCGACGACAACACGCAATACGAAATCGAATTCTGAGCGCGCCATATCAAACCGGTCCTGCCCCGGCGCTGTCGGGGCATGGATCGCCTGTGCCTGAAAGTCGCGATACACGCATGGATCTTGCCGTCGTTATCCTGGTCGAAGTGCTTTATGCCATCGCCTCGCTGGTGCTGATCAGCGCGGGCCTTGCGGTGGTCTTTGGCATGATGAAGGTCATCAACCTGGCGCATGGCGAGTTCATGGTGCTGGGCGGCTATGCCACGATCACCGCCGTGGGGCTGGGTGTGAACATCTTTGTCGCCATGCTGATCATCGCCCCGCTTGTCGTGGGGCTGTTCGGCTTGATTGTCGAGCGGCTGGTGTTTCGCCATCTCTATGGCCGGATGATCGACACGATGCTGGCTTCATGGGGCCTCAGCCTGATGATGATCGGCGCGTTCAAGATGATCTTCGGCAACACCACGACCGGCGTTTCCGGGCCGATACCGGGCTTTGCCGTCGGCAACTACCAGATCAATGGATACAATTTCTTCATCATCGTCGTTTCGGTGGTGCTGCTTCTGGCCATCCTCGCGGTGCTGCGGGGCACCCGCGCGGGGCTGGTGGCGCGCGGGGCGATGCAGCGCGCCGACATGGCCTCGGCGCTGGGCCACAGCCCCGACCGGATCTACATGACGACCTTTGCCATCGGCGCGGCGCTGTCGGGCCTTGCGGGCGCGGTCCTGGCGCCGCTTGTGGGGCTGGTGCCGACCGCCGGCGCGGCCTTCATCGCCAAGGCCTTCATCACCGTGATCGCGGGCGGGCCGTCGCTGGTGGCGGGGCTGGCCTCGGCCGCCGCGTCGTTCGGACTGGTCAACCAGTTCTTCTCGTTTCTTGTTTCGCCGGTGGTCGGTGACGTGGCGCTGCTGGTCGCGGCGGTGGTGCTGCTGCGCCTGATGCCGCGCGGGATCACATCGCGCTTTCTCAGGGGTAAACTGTGATGCGGCACGGCACGGGCAGGGAAACCGCAGTCATCGTGATCGCCGGCGTGGTCCTGGCGCTGGTCATGCCGCTGTTGATCGACACGCATGTTCTGACGCTGATCATCGCGCACGGGCTGCTGGCGCTGAGCCTGGGCCTGATCTGGGGCTTTGGCGGTGTGCTGTGCTTCGGTCAGGCCGCGTTCTTCGGCCTTGGGGCCTATACCTTTGCCATTGCCGGAATAAACCTGGGCGAAAGCACCGTGCCGGTCATCCTGGCCGTGCTGGTCCCGGCGGCCTTTGCGCTCGCGCTGGGGGCGATGATGTTCTACGGCCGGCTGGGCGATGTCTATCTGGCGGTGATCACGCTTGTCGTCACGTTGATCCTGTATCGCTGGATCAACTCGACCGCCGGGCCGGACTATGTGATCGGGTCGGCCCGGCTGGGTGGCTATAACGGCATTCCGGGCTTTCCGATCCTCAACGTGCCCGGCAGACCGGACCTGATGATCTGGGGCGAAACCCTGTATCACGTGGCCGCCGCGACATTGTTGATCGTGTTCGTGCTGGTGACATGGCTCCTGCGATCCAGTTTCGGGCGGATTGCGGTCGGCATCCGTGAGAACGAAGAGCGCGTTTCGCTTCTGGGTTTCGACATCCGCGCGCGCAAGACGATCCTTTTTGCCATCGGCGCGGCCATTGCGGGGCTTGCGGGCGCGCTTTACGCCACCTGGGCCGAGGTCGTCACCCCGTCCCTGTTCAGCCTGCAACAATCCGCCGAGATCATCATCTGGTGCATCGTCGGCGGGCTGGGCACGCGGTTCGGCCCGATCCTTGGCGCCAGCGTCCTGGCCTATCTCAAGTTCTCGCTGGGCCAGCAGAACCTGGTCGACAACATGTTCGTCCTGGGGCTGGTGCTGGTGCTGTTCGTGCTGTTCCTGCCGCGCGGCCTGGCCCCGGAACTGGCGCGGGGCTGGCAGCGGATCGCGGGGGTGCAGCGCAAACCCGCCCGCCGCCGCCGCGCCCCCAAGGCAGAGGCGCACGATGGCTGAAACCGTCCTTGAAACCGACAGGCTGACCATGCGCTTTGGTGGTGTGGTCGCGGTCGACACCGTGTCGCTGACCGTCAGGGCGCGCGAGTTGCGCTGCCTGATCGGACCCAACGGCGCAGGCAAGAGCACCTGTTTCAAGTGCTTGTGCGGCCTGCTGACGCCAACCGACGGGCGCGTCTTTCTGCGCGGACAAGACACCACGGGCTGGGAGCCGCACCAGATCGCGGCCCTGGGTGTCGGCATCAAGATGCAGGTCTCGTCGGTGATGGACGGGCTGAGCGTGCATGAAAACATCTGGATGGCGGCGCGGCGCCATTGCGACACCGACGCGGCGCGGCGCAAGGCCGATGAGGTGATCGAACGTCTGCGCCTGGGCGCGATCGCACGCACGGCGCTGGGACGGTTGGCGCATGGCGAGCGCCAAAAGGTCGAGCTGGGCCTCGTCATGGCGGCTGATCCCTGGCTTGTCCTGCTGGATGAGCCCGCCGCCGGCATGACCGCCGAAGAGGTCGAGCGCATGGGCGAGATCATCCGCGAGATGACGCAGAGCGCGGCGGTCGTGATCGTCGAACACGACATGCAGTTCATCCGCTCGCTGGCGTCCACGGTCACGGTGTTTCACCGCGGCCGAGTGCTGATGGAGGATCATGTCGATCGGGTCATGGCCGACCCCGTGGTGCGCGATGTCTATCTGGGGAAACAGGCGTGATGACACGACAGGATGCGGAAACCTGGCTTGAGGTCTCGTCGCTGGTCGGCGGATACGGGCGCGTGCCGGTCGTGCACGGGATCGACCTGAGCGTCGCAGCGGGCGAGGTGGTGGGCGTGCTGGGCCATAACGGCATGGGCAAGTCCACCCTTCTCAAGCTCATCATGGGCATGCTGCCCGCCCGTTCGGGGCGGGTCCGGTTTCGCGGCGCCGATGTCACCGCCGATCCGCCGCACCGGCGCGCGCTTTCGGGCATGGGATACGTACCGCAGGGCCGCGGGATCTTTCCGCAACTGTCGGTGCGCGACAACCTGCGCTTTGCCTGGCAGGACCACGGCGGCGATGACGAGATGGCGGCCATGGACCGGGTGCTGGCCGACTTTCCGCGCCTGTCGGCGCTGATCGATCGCGAGGGCAGCACGCTTTCGGGTGGCGAGCAACAATTGCTGGCGCTGGCGCGCTGCCTGATGGGCGCGCCTGACCTGTTGCTGCTGGACGAACCGACCGAGGGGATTCAACCCTCGATCATCGACGAGATCGCACAGACCCTGGGCCACCTGCGCGATGCTCAGGGCCTGTCCATCCTGCTGGTGGAACAGAATTTCGACTTCATCGCCGCCCTGTCCGACCGGGTGCTGGTGCTGGAACGCGGGCAGATCACGGGCGCGCTGTCGCGCGCAGATCTGGCCGACGCGGCCAAGGTCGATGCCTTCCTGGGATTTGGCGCGGCGCGCAGCACGCGGGTGCGCGCGCATCCGGCGCCAGGCTCTGCCGATCTGACCGCGCGCGCGGCGCCGACAAGCCCTGCAACACCCCCATCCCGCCGGTCCGCGGCGCATCATCCCCCCGCCGTGCGGCCCACGCCACACCAGCCGCCCGCCGCCCCCGCCACAACCATGCCACAGGTGAGCCCAATGACCGTCAAACGCCCCAGCCACGCCCAGATGCGCGCGATGGCCGACCGGTTCTCGATGTCGATGAGCGATGACGAGCTTGGACAGTTCGCGGCCGTGATGGAGGGGTATATCCAGACCTACGACAGGGTGAACGCAGCCCCCGACAACCTGCCGATCTCGCGCTATCCGCGCAATTCCGGCTATCGGCCCGGCCCGTCGGAAAACCCCCTCAATGCGTGGTATTACAAGACCGAGGTTCATGGCGCGGTGGACGGCCCGCTGCGCGGCAAGCGGATCGTGCTGAAGGACAATGTCGCGCTGGCGGGCGTGCCGATGATGAACGGCTCGGCAATCCTGGAGGGCTACACCCCCGAAATCGATGCAACCGTCGTGACGCGCCTTCTGGATGCCGGCGCGGTGATCGTCGGCAAGGCGCATTGCGAGAATTTCTGCCTGTCGGGCGGCTCGCACACCAATGCGACCGGGCCGATCCACAACCCCTGGAAACGGGGGTATTCGGCCGGCGGATCCTCGGGCGGCACGGCGGTCCTGGTGGCGACGGGCGAGGCCGACATGGGGATCGGCGGCGATCAGGGCGGCTCGATCCGCATGCCGGCGTCGAAATGCGGCATCTACGGCATGAAGCCCACCCACGGGCTGGTGCCCTATAGCGGGATCATCCCGATCGAGCAGACCATCGACCACGTGGGCCCGATGACGCAGACGGTGGCCGACAACGCCCTGATGCTGGAAGTGATCGCGGGCGAGGACGGGCTGGACCCGCGCCAGTATGCCCCGCGCACCTATCGCTATACCGAGGCCCTGGGCCGGGGCTGCCGGGGCCTGCGCATCGGTATCCTGAAACAGGGGTTCGACCGGCCGGAAAGCGAACCCGATGTCGATGCCAAGGTGCGCGCGGCCGCGGAACGGTTTGCCAGTCTCGGCGCGGAACTGGTCGATGTCTCGCTTGAGGAACACGACATCGCCGCCGATCTGTGGCTGCCCATCACGGTGGAGGGGTTGCAGGATCTGATGATGCACGGCAACGCCGCGGGCACCAATTACCGCGGCCTGTTCCTGCCCTCGTTGACCGATCATGTCGGCACATGGCGCAACCGCGCCGACGAGTTGAGCCACTCGCTCAAGGTCTGCATGTTCCTGGGCGAGTATTTCCAGACCCAGTATCGCGGCCGGTTCTACGGCAAGGCGCAGAACATGATGCGCGCGGTGACGCGGAAATACCTTGAGGTGCTGAACGGCGTCGATCTCTTGCTCATGCCGACGATGCCGATGAAGCCGCAACCCATTCCGCCCGCCGATTGTTCGATCGCCGACTATATCCAGCGCGCGTTCGAGATGGTGGGCAACACCGCCCCCTACAACGCCACCGGCCTGCCCGCGATGTCGCTGCCTTGCGGCCTCAGCCAAGGGTTGCCGATCGGCGTCATGCTGGTGTCGAAATTCTACAACGAGACCGTGATCTATCAGGCGGCCCATGCCTTTGAGCAGAGCGGCGAGTGGCGTAACATGTAGGCGCGCAAAGCGCGCGGGGGGAGGGGCGCAGATGTCGATCCTGAACGAAAGCCTTGCGGGGCGGCTGTCGGCCCCTTTCGCCACCGGGCCCGCCATGTCCGGCCGCGAGGAACTGGCGCCGCGCGACGGACGATCCTATGTTGCGGGCAGCCGTGACAGGCCGTTGCGCCATGTCACCATTCCCCGGCTTCTGCGCGAGACCGTCGCCCGCTATGGACCGCGCGATGCCGCCATCTTTCGCGCGCAGGGCGAACGGCTGAGCTGGTATGACCTCGACCGGCGGGTCGATGCGCTGGCCGCGGGATTGCTGGCGCTGGGGCTGGGCAAGGGCGACCGCGTCGGCATCTGGTCGCCCAACCGGGTCGAATGGTTGCTGACGCAGTTCGCGACCGCCCGGATCGGCGCGATCCTGGTCAATATCAACCCCGCCTACCAGCGCGCCGAACTTGAATTCGCCCTCAACAAGGTCGGATGCGCCGCGTTGGTTCTGGCCGAACGCTTCAAGGCGTCCGAATACCTGCGCATGCTGCGCGACCTCGCCCCCGAGATGGAACGGGCCGAGCCGGGGCGGCTGACCGCCGCCCGCCTGCCGCATCTGCGCGCGGTGGCGGTCATGTCCGACGATCCTGGGCCCGGCGCGTTCTCGTTCGATGCGCTGACGCGGCTGGGCGGGCCGGCGCAGCAACTGCGCCTTGAAGCGGTGGATGCAACGCTCGACCCCGATGACGCGATCAACATCCAGTTCACATCCGGCACCACCGGCGCACCCAAGGGCGCGACTCTGAGCCATTTCAACATCGTCAACAATGCCGGCTTCGTGACCGATCGCATCCGCCTGAGCGAGACGGATCGCCTGTGCATTCCGGTGCCGCTTTATCATTGTTTCGGCATGGTCATGGGGGTTCTGGGCTGTGTCGACAAGGGCGCGGCGATGGTCTTTCCCGGCGAGGGGTTCGAAGCCGGGGCCACGCTGGACGCCGTCGCCGCCGAGCGTTGCACGGCGCTTTACGGCGTGCCCACCATGTTTACCGCGATGCTTGAACACCAGACGGCGCACCCGCGCGATCTCGGCGCGCTGCGCACCGGGATCATGGCCGGCGCCCCCTGCCCCGTCCAGGTGATGGAGGATGTCAACAACCGCATGAACATGTCCGAGGTCACGATCTGCTATGGCATGACCGAAACCGCGCCGGTGTCGTTTCAAAGCTTTGTCGATGACACGGTCGAACACCGCTGCGCCACCGTCGGGCGCGTCCATCCGCATCTTGAGGTCAAGATCATCGGACCCGACGGCGCCACGGTGCCGGTCGGACAGGCGGGCGAGCTGTGCACGCGGGGCTATTCGGTCATGAAGGGGTATTGGGGCGACCCCGACCTGACCGCCGCCGCGATCCGCGACGGCTGGATGCAGACCGGCGATCTTGCGACGCTGGACGAGGCCGGGTTCTGTCGCATCGTCGGCCGCGTCAAGGACATGATCATTCGCGGCGGCGAGAACATCTATCCGCGCGAGATCGAGGAATTCCTGTATCGCCATCCCGATGTCGCCCAGGTGCAGGTTTTCGGCATCCCCGACAGCAAGCTGGGCGAGGTGGTCTGCGCCTGGGTCGTCGCAGCGCCCGGCACATCGCCAGGCGAGGAGGCCCTGAAAGCCCATTGCGCCGGACAGATCGCGCATTTCAAGATCCCCAGGCATATCCTGATCGTGCCCGAACTGCCGGTCACCGTGACAGGCAAGCCACAGAAATTCGCGATGCGTGACAAGATGATCGAATGGGGCTACAGCGACCGCCCCGCCGCCGGCTGACGGCCCCTGCGCCCCGCCCGCGCTCAGACGCCGCGCGGCGCGAACAGGATGATGCCGGCGCCCAGCAGGCACAGGGCAACGCCGGTCAGGTCCCATCGGTCCGGGCGCATCCCCTCGATCGTCCAGAGCCAGACCAGCGAGGCGGTGATGTAGATCCCGCCATAGGCCGCATAGGTGCGCCCGGCCGCATCAGAGTGCGCCAGCGTCAGCGCATAGGCAAAGACGATCAGCGACAGAACGCCCGGCGCGACCCACCAGGCCGACTTGCCAAGGCGCAGCCATGCCCAGAAGGCAAAGCATCCCGCGATCTCGGCGATCGCGGCAAGGACAAAGGCGGCGATGGTCTGCATGATGGATCTGTCCGGTTCCGGTCACGATCATCGCCGTCTTTTGGGCAGACAGCAAACAAATATGGATGCCCCGGCGGTTGCGCCGGGGCAGCGGGCGGGAAATGGGTTCAGGCTGCCTCGGTCCTGCTCTGGCTGGGAACCAGCGCGCGCATGACCATCGCCATCTCCAGGAAACCGATCACCTTGTCGTCGTGGACCACGCGAAAGCGCGGATCCATCGCGCCGCCGGCACGGGCGATGACGCTCTCCAGGTTGTCGTTGGGCGCGACATCGCCGACCGTCGCGCCATCGACCGGCCCGGCCTGCATGACCGAGCGCACGCGCACGACCCGTGCGCGGTTGATGTCGGCCACGAAGTCCTCGATATAGGGATCGGCGGGCTTGAGCAGGATATGCTGCGGATCGCCCTGCTGCACCACCGCGCCATCTTTCAGGATCACCAGGTGATCCGCCAGCTTCAGCGCCTCGTCCAGGTCATGGGTGATGAAAACGATGGTCTTTTGCAGCTCGCCCTGAAGCTCGATCAGCAAATCCTGCATGTCGCTCCGGATCAGCGGATCGAGCGCCGAGAATGCCTCGTCCATCAGCATGATGCCCGCGTTCGAGGTCAGCGCGCGGGCGATGCCGACGCGCTGCTGCATCCCGCCCGACAATTCATGCGGATACTGTTCGGCATTGCCACCAAGGCCCACCCGGTTGAGCCATTTGTGCGCCTCGGATTCCCAATCGCGCCGCCTCGTTCCGCGCGTGGCCAGCGGCGTGCCCGCGTTCTCAAGCACCGTGCGATGCGGCAAGAGCGCGAATTTCTGGAACACCATCGACATCGCCTCGCGCCGCAACCGGCGCAGGCGGGTCTCGTTCCAGGTCAGGATGTTCTCGCCAGCCACAAAAATCTCGCCCGCCGTGGGTTCGATCAACCGGTTCAGGTGCCGGATCAGGGTCGATTTGCCCGACCCCGACAGCCCCATGATGACGGTGATCCGCCCTTCGGCGATATCGACATTGATGTCGCGCAGTCCCAGGACATGGCCGGTTGTCTCTTGCAACTCGGCCTTGCCCATGCCCGCGCGGACCTTCGCCAGCGCGCCCCGCGGATCGCTGCCGAAAATCTTGTAAAGATCGCGAATCGAAACCTTGATCGTCGGGTTCTCGGTCATCGTTGCCTCCTCAGGTCTGCTTGCGGCTGGTGTCGATCCGCGCCAGCGCGGATTTCGTCACCCGGTCCAGCAGGATTGCCAGCAGCACGATACCCAGGCCCGCAACCAGCCCCGTGCCCAGTTCAAGATTGCGAATGCCGCGCAGGACCAGCACGCCCAGACCCGGCGCCGAAACCAGCGATGCGATCACGACCATGGCCAGGCTCATCATGATGGTCTGGTTCACCCCCGCCATGATATTGGGCAGCGCCAGCGGGATCTGGACGCCGAACAGTTTCTGGCGATTGGTCATGCCAAAGGCATCGGCGGCCTCGATCACGTCCTTGTCGACAAGCCGGATGCCCAGATCGGTCAGCCTGATCACCGGAACGATCGCGTAAAGGATGATCGCGATTCCGTAAAGCTTGGGCTCGGTGACCGAGAACAGGAAGATGAGCGGGATCAGATAGACAAAGGGCGGCAGCGTTTGCAGCATGTCCAGGATCGGTGTCACCGACCGTTGCAGACGGTCGCTGCGCGACATGGCAATGCCGATCGGCACCCCGAACAGCACGCAGATGAAGGCACAGACGAAGATGATCGCCATGGTCTGCATGGCCGGCACGTAGTGATCGACAAAGGCCAGAAAGCCGATGAACACCGCCACCAGCGTCACCACGCGCCATGACCGCCCGACCAGCCAGGTGATGACCAGCAGAATCGGGATCATGATCCACCACGGCGTCGCGGTCATGATCCACAGCATTTCGCGCAACATCCAGCTGAGCGGCTGGGTCACCGGATCGACCACCACCTTGAGCGAGTCGCGAATATCCAGAAAGCCGCGTTCCAGCCCGACGGTCAGGTCGCGCGAACGCGGGACCGCGGCGCAGGATTCGGCCAGCGCGTCCAGCGACGGAAACGGCAGATCCCAAAGCGAGCGCGCCGCCTCGGCGGAGTCGTCCGACCCGCCCTGCGCACTCGCCATGAGATCTTCCATCGACATCGGCCCGGTCCGTGCATCCGCATCGCACCATTCGCGCAATCCGAGCGCGTCAAAGACACCGTCATAGGTTGCCATTGCCCCTGTCAGGCGCTTGCCTGCGCCCGCCTTTCCTGTCGTTGACGAAAACGGCGCCGCAGAGCGCGGCGCCGTTGGTTGGTTTCACGCCGAAGCGATCACTGAAGCAGCGCCGAAAGGTTCTCGCGCGCTGAATCGTTCAGCCATTCCGACCAGACATCGGTGTTGTTGGTCAGGTAATGGACCGCAACTTCCTCGGCCGAGGCGGTGTTTTCATCCTGCCAGGCCAGAAGCTCGCTCATGGTCGAGGTCTGGAACACCATGTTGCGGAAGAACTCGGTGATTTCAGGATGGCTTTCCACGAAATCACCGGTGACCGCGGTCAGGATCGGCGCATCGGGGAATTCCGAAACCTGCGGATCCGACGCATCCGGGTTCTGGATCTCGGCAAAGGCCTCTTCGTCATAGTCGCCCAGGCTGACACGGGTCATGTCATACTTGCCCAGCGGCACGGTCGGCGCCCAGTAGTAGCCGAACCAGGGTTCTTCGCTGGTCACCGCCGACCCCATAGACGAGGCAAGCGTTTCACCCGAACCGTGGTTGAAGACCTCGATATCATTGCCTTCCAGGTCCAGCGCGCGCGACAGATTGTCCGAGACCACGCGGCAGCCCCAGCCATCGGGACAGTTGTTGAAGCGGCCGCCGACCAGTTCGGGGTTCTCAAGGATCCCTTCGATGGTGGTCAGCTCGGGGTGCTCCTCGGCCAGGTAGGTCGGAATCCACCAGCCTTCGACGCCGCCAGGTTCAAGAACATTGGCCAGGCGCACCATCGTGCCCTCGTCTTCAAGGCGGCGATAGGCATCGCCGGCCGAGTTCAGCCACAGGTCGGTGACGACATCGGGCTCTCCGTTCTCGGCAACCGAGGTGATCGCCGGAATCGTGTCGGAATTGACCAGCGAGACATCGCAGCCATAGCCTTGCTCGAGCAGGAACTTGGCAACTTCGGTGATGACCTCGGCCGAGGCCCAGCCCATCTGGGCGATGGAGACGTCGCCGCATTCGCCTGCATCCTGGGCGGCAGCGGCCGAAGCCATGAAGCAACCCGCGGCCCCGGTGGCCGCAATCGTGGCGAGTTTACGCATCGTCTTTCCTTTCAGGTTATGTCGTCTGGATGACCGGATTCCGCGAAACGATTGCCGCGCGTCTTGATGCGGCACGCCGTGTTTTCGCAGGCCAGAGCGACCCAAGACGGAACTGCCGCTTGGGCATTGCCGCTGGTATGTCGCCCCCGAGCCGGGAACCGGTCTATGACCAATACCAGTCATGCGCGCCTTTTCGCAGACCCGCCCGGTGGATGCAACCCGAAGCCCGTTTTTGGAGCCCTCAGAACCCGCTGATGCGCGGCAACCAGGTCGAGATCGTGGGCACGAAGGTCAGCACCAGCAGTACCACGAGATTGGCCAGGAAAAATGGCGGCAACTCGCGGATCAGCTGCGTCGGACTGAGCTTGACCGCCGATGACACCACGAACAGCAGACTGCCCACCGGCGGTGTGGTCAGGCCGATGGTCAGGTTGACGATCACCACGATCGCGAAATGGATCGGGTCGATCCCCAGCGCAACGGCGACCGGCGCCAGGATCGGCACCAGGATCATGACGCCGGGCAACGGGTCCATGAACAGCCCGAACAGCAGCAGCAGCACGTTCACCGCCAGCAGGAACACGACCGGGCTGAGGTTCAGCGCGACGATCCAGTCGGCAAAGGCCTGCGGCACCCCTTCGACGATCAGCATCCAGGCAAAGGCCCGCGCCCCGGCCAGGATCAGCAGCACCGCCGCACTGACCAGCGCCGAACGCAGCAGGATCGCCGGCAGATCGCGCAGCCTGAGCGAGCGATAGACGAACATGCCGCACAACAGCGCATAGACCACCGCCATCACCGATGCCTCGGTCGGGGTAAAGATCCCGCCGCGAATACCGCCGATGATCAGCACGATCAGCCCGATCGAGGGCAGCGCGACAACCGTCGCGCGGGCGCGCGCGGACCAGTCGGCGCGCGGCTCGCTGCCGACATAGCCGCGCCGCCGGCTCATCCAGAAATTCGCGGCCAGCATCGCGGCCGTGATACAAAGCCCCGGCAGAATACCCGCCATGAACAGCGCCACGACCGACACGCGTTCATCCTGCATGGCGTAAAGGATCATGATGATCGAGGGCGGGATGATCGGCCCGACCACCGCCGATGACACCGTCAGCGCCCCGGCATAGGCGCGTGGATAGCCGCCCTGCTCCATCATGCGGATCATCATCGCGCCCGGCCCGGCCGCATCGGCCAGCGCCGAGCCGGAAATCCCGGCGAACATGGTCGATGAGACCACATTCGCATAACCCAGCCCGCCGCGCAGGTGCCCCATGAACCGGATCGTCATGCGCAACAGCGCCTGCGTCATGGCGCCGCCCGTCATCAGTTCGGCGGCAAGAATGAAGAACGGAACCGCCAGCAGCGGAAAGCTGTCGATCCCTGAAAACATCTCCTTGACGATGACGATGGCCGGATAGCGCGACCCCAGTGACAGCGCCAGAAACGCCGCGATCGCGATCGAAAAGGCGACCGGCACGCCAAGAACCAGCAAGACAAAGAGCGCCGCGAACAGGATCTCAGCCATGCTGGCCCCCCGTTGCCACGCCGGGATCATCCTCGACATGCTCGCCCGACGCGATGAAGCGCGGCGCGATCAGCAGAAGATGCACGATCAGCAGAACAAAGCCCGTGGGAATGGCCAGATAGACATACCAGTAGGAAACGCGCGTGGCCGGGGTCAACTGGCGCCCCATGCGCCCCATGTATTCGTGCCCGACCCAGACCATATAGCCGAAAAACCCCAGCAGCAGCAGCACGATGGCCGCCCGCAGCACCCGCCGCGCGGTCACGGGCAGGATGTCGTGCAGATTGGCGATCGCGACATGGCCGCCCTGACGCAGGGCCAGCCCCGCGCCCAGAAATGTCATCCAGATCATCAGATACCGCGCCACCTCATCGGCCCAGGCGATCGACTGGCCGGTCAGATAGCGCAATCCGACATTGGAAAAGACAACCCCGGTCATGGCGACCAGGCAGGCGATCACCACCCAGGCATTGAGCGCGACGAAGGCGCGTTCGGCACGGCGAAAAAACGGCATCGGGCTGGTCCGTCTGTCGGCCCCGGCGGCGCACCGCCGGGGCAGAAACTTACTGACCGGAAATCGCGGGGGCGATCACTCGGTCGCGATGATCGCCTCGATCACGTCGCGGTCGTAGGTTTCGTAGTACTCCTCATAGGCCGGTTCCAGCGCCTCCTGAAAGGCCGCGCGATCCTCGGCCGAAAGCTCGGCGACATCCATGCCCCGCTCGCGCAAGGTTTCCAGCCCGCTTTCCTCGACATCGTCGACAAAGCCGCGCATGGCCGCCACGGCCTCGGTCGCGCCCTCGCGGAAGACCTCGCGGTCTTCCTCGCTCATGCTGTCCCAGACCACGGGCGAGATCAGCAGCATCGCCGGCGAATACACGTGACCGGAAATGGTCAGGTATTCCTGCACATCATTGAGGTTGGCCGAAACGATCACCGAGAGCGGGTTTTCCTGACCGTCGATGGTGCCCTGCTGAAGCGCGCCGATCACCTCGGGCCAGGCCATGGGCGTGGGGGCCGCGCCCAGGGTTTCAAAGGCGGTCAGGTGGATCGGGTTTTCCATCGTGCGCAGGCGCAGCCCGTCAATATCGTCGGGGCTGGCGATCTGGTTGCGGTTGTTGGTGATATGGCGGAAACCCTGCTCGCCCCAGGCCAGCGCGATCAGGCCCGCATCCTCGAACTTGGCCAGGATATCCTGCCCGATCGGACCATCCAGCACGCGCCGGGCATGGCCCAGATCACGAAACAGGAACGGAATGTCGAAGATGCCGGTATCCTCGACGAAATTGGCCAACGTGCCGGACGACACGATCGTGGCCTCGACCGTGCCAAGTTGCACGCCCTCGATCACCTCGCGCTCGCCGCCCAGACCCGAGGACGGGAAATGGCGAAACTCGTAGCGGCCGTCCGTGCGCTCTTCGACGACTTCCTCCCAGCGCTCGGCGGCGACGCCGTAATGCGAATCGGGTGCCAGCGCATAGCCGATCTTGATCTCGGTCTGCGCCAGCAGGGGTGACGCCAGCACTGTGGCAAGAACGGAGCCGGCAATGGCGGGTTTGTAATGGATCATGGGTTTCTCTCCTCCTTCAAACGGGTTCGGTCAAACGGGTTGCGGCACGGGGCCGGCGACCACGCGCAATGGGCGCCCTGCCGAACGGGTCCGCACGAATAGGGCCGATGCACCGGGGCGTGTCAACGGATAATCTGGCGCGGCAACGCAACAGATCGCCGCATCCGTCGCGGTTTCACCTTGCCGCAGAGTCGGCGTGGCGCTATCCGGGCGGCTGGTTCGGGCCAAGGCAGGCGGCACGCATGATCGTCCCGGTTTATCTGACAGGCATGCTGGCCGGGCTGGGTCTGATCATCGCCATCGGCGCGCAGAACGCGTTTGTGCTGCGGCAGGGTCTGCGGGGCGAGCATGTGTTTGCCGTGTGCCTGGCCTGCGCGGCCTCGGATGCGGCGCTGATCGCGCTGGGGGTGGCCGGGTTCGGCCGGATCATCGCCGCCCTGCCCTGGCTCGACCCGGTGATGCGCTATGGCGGCGCGGCGTTCCTGCTGTGGTATGGGGCGCGCAGCCTGCGCGCGGCGCTGGGTTCGGACGCGGCCTTGCGCGTCAGCGGCGCGGGCAGGCCCGCCGCGCTTGGCCCCACCCTGCTGGCCTGTCTGGCCATCACCTGGCTGAACCCGCATGTCTATCTGGACACGGTGATTCTGCTGGGCTCGATCTCGACGCAGTTTCCCGGCCAGGCGCTGGAATTCGGCGCGGGCGCGATCAGCGGATCGTTCCTGTTCTTCTTCACCCTCGGCTATGGCGCGGCGCGGTTGCGGCCCCTGTTTGCCCGGCCATCGGCCTGGCGTGTTCTGGAACTGGCGATCGCGCTGATCATGTGGGCCATCGCGCTGAAACTGGTGATCAGCGCCTGAGCGTCCCGGCCGCCAAAGCCGCCAGCGCCAGCCCGGCCGGGCGCGGGTTGAACTGCCCGTCGTAAAGGCCGTTGCGCGGGTAATAGCCGCGGTCGAAATCCTCAAGCGTGTCGAAGATCACGACCGGGTGCGCGGAATGCGCCCGTGCTGCCGTGACCGCGTCCATGACCCGGCGCTTGATCCGGGCATCGTCGTTCATCATCACCGCCGGGTTGGCGTCGCACAGGGTGACATAGGCCACCACCGCGCCGCGCTTGGGCATGGCGGCGATCACCGCGGCGGGGTCGTCGTCAGGGGTGACGCGGAACGCGCCGCCATCCGCGCCGGCGGCCATCGCGTCATCCAGCAAGGCACCGTCCTGCGCGGTAAACCCGTGGCCGATGAAATGCGAGAAGCTGGCGCCACTGCCCGCGATGTCGGCCGATGTCCACAGCTTGGAGGCGATCAGCGGCACGCCCGCGGAACCGGCGGTGTCGCGCCAGGCACTAACCATGTCGGGCAACCCGTCGGCACGGGCGATCACCTCGATCCGTGCCAACGCGTCGGCCAAATGCGCGATCGCCGCGCGCGCGCGCGCATCGGGCGGGGCAAAGGCGAAGGGCTGGAACCGATGCCCCATCCGCGCGAGATCGGCCATGCGCGCGGCGCTTTGCGGGTCCAGCAGGTCATCCAGCGGCACGCGAAGATCGCGCAGACCGGCCTCTTGCAGCGCGGTGATCAGGTAGTCGTTGCGCGCGGCCTTGCGGCGGAATTCATCGACCACGCCGGTATAGGGGATGATACGGGCGTCGGACCAGCCCTGGCGCAGATCGACGCCCAGTCCGGGCGCGGGCGCGGGCGGCGCCGGCGGCAGCGGCGCGATGGCCGGCACCGCCTCGCCCTCGCGCAGGCAGGCCCCGTGACTGCGCCGCAGCCGCAGCCGATAGCCCGATGGATACACATCGACAAGATAATAGCCCAGCTTGGCGGAATCGTTGCGTCCGTGCTCCTGCCAGTCGCGCGGCGGGCTCTTGAACAGGTGGCTGTAATCCAGCCGGATCGCCGACAGCGCCGGGATCACGTGCTGTGCCGGGCCATCCGGCGACAGCGCGGTGTGAAAGATCGTGTGCACATGCGCCGCGAACACCGCCTCGACCCCGTGTTCGACCAGCAGCGCGCGCAGGCGCGTGCGCGGGGCGGGGGCAAGGTTGTCGTAATGCTCGGGTTCATCTTGATCGGTCAAAAACAGCGGATAATGCGTGATGAAGAACACCCGCCGCCCCCGGCTTGCCGCCAGTTCGTTTTCAAGCCAGCGCCATTGTTCGGCATCCTGCGCCAGGCCCGAGTCAAGGATCGGGTTGGCATGCAGGATGAACCGGCAATCGCCATGGTCGAACGCTTGCCACAGCGGGCCGAAGGTGGACACATAGGCATCGGCAAAAGTGGCGTTGACCGGATGCGCGGGCATCCAGTCGACCGGCTTGTCGCCCAGGTCATGGTTGCCCGGCAGGCAGTAGAGCGGTGGCGCCAGTTCCCCAAAGATCGCGTGATAGCGCGCCGCCGCCGCCCCATAGCCCGGCTGCGTCGGAATCGGGTGGACCATGTCGCCCAGATGCACAACGAAAGCCGGCGCATCGGCATTGAGCGCGGCAACCGCCCAGCGGGCGCGGTCATTGGCCAGCCGGTTCGTCGGCCAGGGCGAGCCGCTGACACCGTCTTCGGGGTTGATATGGGTGTCGGCAACAACGGCAAAGGTGAAAAGCGGTGCGTCGGTCATCGTTTCTCAGTCGTCAAAGGTCACGAGGGTGCGCCCGGTGATCCGACCCTCCAGCATCCGGGCCATGTAATCCGGCAGATCGGCCAGCACGATCTCGCGCGCCATCGCCTGCAGCCCGGCGGGTTTGAGATCGTCGGCCAGCCGCGCCCAGATGCGACGACGCAGGGGCATCTCGCTGTCGGCATTGATGCCGGTCAGGGTAATGCCGCGCAGGATGAAGGGCAGAACGGTGGTGTTCAGGGCCACGCCGGCGGCATTGCCGATGCTGGCGATCGCGCCGCCATGCGCGGTGGTGCGCAGCATCCATTCCAGAACCTTGCCGCCCGCCGCGTCGATGCCCCCGGCCCATTCCTCGCGCTCCAGCGGCTTGCCCGATGCCTCGGGCAGCGCCATCACCGCCTGTGCGCCCAGCCCGCGCAGAAACCCGTCATCGGGCTTTGACGACAGGGCGGTCACGGAAAAGCCGCGCCGCGCCAGCATCGCCACACCCAGCGAGCCCACGCCGCCGGTCGCGCCGCTGACCAGGACCGGGCCGCGTTCGGGCGACAGGCCCAGCGTTTCCAGCCGGTCCACCGCCAGCGCGGCGGAATAGCCCGCAACACCCAGTGTCGCGGCCTCAAGCGCGCTCAGGCCCTCGGGCAGTGCCAGCACCCAGTCGCCGGGCACGCGCAGGTATTCGGCGAACCCGCCGTCATGCGAGACGCCGATCCCGCGGCCATGCACGATCACCCGGTCGCCCGGCGAAAACCGGACATCGGTGCTTTCGACGACGTCGCCCACCGCCTCGATCCCGCCGTTGCACGGATAGCGGCGGATGATCGGCGCACCGCCCAGACCGGCCAGCGCATCCTTGTAGTTCACGCCGGCGTGGCGCACCTTCACGGTGACATCGCCTTCGTCCAGATCGGCGCGGTCCATGTCGACGATGGTGCCGCGTCCCAGCTTGCCATCTTGCTCGATTCGATAGGCTTTCATCATCCCCTCCCTTGGCGTGCCTGACGCCAGTCCTTCCAGAAGCGCCAACCGGACCAGGCCAGAAACAGGGCCGAGGCGACGAACAGCGTCAGTGCGATGGGCTGGCGCAGGAACACGGTGAAATCGCCACGCGCGATCACCATGCCCTGGCGCAGGCTCTGTTCGATCATCGGCCCCAGCACGAAGCCGATCACCACCGGCGCCAGCGGGAACCCGCCATAGCGCAGCAGGAACCCGCCGATCCCGGCCGCCAGCATCACCTTCAGATCGAAGGCATTGTAGTTCACGCTGAACGTGCCGATGCCCAAAAGCACGACGATCACCCCCAAAAGCACCGGCTCGGGTGCCCGGACCGCGCGGGCAAAGACCGGCCCCAGCAGCGGCCCCAGGACCAGAAGCGCCAGATTGACGACGAACAGCGCCACGAAGATGAAGATCATCAGATCGGCGTTTTCCACGAACAGGCGCGGCCCCGGCGTGATCCCCTGGATGATCAGCGCCCCCAGCATGACCGCCGTGATCGGGTCGCCCGGAATGCCCAGCGACAAGGTCGGCACCAGCGCCCCGCCCGTCACCGCGTTGTTCGCGGTTTCCGATGCGATCACGCCATCGGGCTCGCCCTTGCCGAAATTGGCCGCATTGGGCGAGGAACGCTTGGCCTCGGCATAGCTGACCATGGACGACGCGGTCGCCCCGATCCCCGGCAGGGTGCCGATCCAGGTGCCGATCATCGCCGATTTTCCGAACACCCGCCAGCGCCGCGCCATGTCGCGCAAGGGCGGAAAACGAAAGCCGGTGCGGCCCTTGATCTCGACGGTTTCGGCATGGCGTTCGGCGACGCGCCAGATCACTTCGGAGAGCGCAAAAAGGCCCACCAGAAACGGCACCAGCGCGATCCCCGCCATCAGGTCGAACGACGAGAAATGCAGCCGCACATCGCCGGTCAGCGGGTCTTGCCCCATCGTGGCGACCAGCAGGCCCAGCAGGCAGGCGACCAGCCCCTTGGCCAGGTTTTCCTGCGAGACGCTGACAACGCAGGTCAAGGCAAAGAGCCCCAGCGCGAAATACTCCATCGGGCCGAAGCGCAGGCCGAAGCGGGCCAGCGTCGGCGCGGCCACGATCAGCACCAGCACCGAGATCAGCCCGCCGATGACCGAGGCCACGGTGGCCCAGCCAAGCGCCAGATCGCCCTCGCCGCGCTGCATCATCGGATAGCCATCGAACACCGTTGCCGCGGCCTGCGGCGTGCCCGGCGTGTTCAGCAAGATCGCCGACAGCGATCCGCCATAGACCGAGCCCGCATAAAGCCCCAGCAACAGCGCGATCGAGGGTTCGGGCGCCAGCACGAAGGTCAGCGGCAGCGCCAGGGTGATCGCCAGGACCGAGCCCAGCCCCGGCATGGCGCCGATCAGCACCCCGGCCGCCGTGCCGCCCAGCATCAGCGCCAGCGTCGCCGGATCGCCCAGCTTTGACAGTGCCAGAAGAAGACTGTCCATCAGCGCCCCCCCGTCATCAGGCGCAACAGATCATCCATGCCCGGCCCCGGCGGGCGGATCTGGAAGACCTGCGCGAAAAGATACCAAAGCCCCACCAGTACGACCAATGTGACCGGCACGATCACCAAGAGTCGACGATAGCCCAGTGCCACGACCGCCAGCGGCAGAAAGAGGCCGGTCGCAATCAGAAAGCCGAACGGCTCGAACACCCAGAAATAGGCTGCCGCAAGCGCCGTGATCAGGGCCGCGCGCGGCCAGTTCAGCGCCGGTACCGCCTCGCCGGGCAAGGCGCCACGGCGAGTCAAAAGCGCCTGGGCGATGACCACCGCGCCCCCCAGGGCCATCAGAAGAACCAGCAGGCGCGGAAACGCCATCGGATTGCGCGACAGCGGCGTGTCGGCAAAGCGATCGCCAAGGGTCTGTGCATAGAACAGGGCGGAGAGGCCAAGAATGGCCCCTCCTGCGATCAGGTTGATCACGCGTGGCGTCATCGGCCCGATCAGTCCAGAACGCGTTCGAGGATGGCACCGTTGACGCGGCTGCCCTCGTCAACCTCGGCGCGCACGCCGTCGCTGTCCAGATAGGCCGCAAACGAGCCAAAGCGCGCCAGCGTTTCCTGGAAATCGTCGCTCTCGGCGACCTGCGCGCATGCGTCTTCCAGCGTTACGCGCACATCGTCGGGCAGACCGGCGGGCGCAAAGATGCCGCCCCACCACGATGCCGTGGTCTCGAACCCTTCCTCGATCGAGGTCGGCAGATCCGGCGCGGCATCGACACGGTCCTCGGCAAAGATCGCCACGGCGTCCAGCTCATACTGGCCGACATTCGAAAAGATCGCCATGTACATGTCGATATGGTTGCCCATCAGCGCGGTCACGCCCGGCCCGTCACCCTGAAACGGCACATGTTCGATCTCGACGCCGGTTTCATCCAGAAACACTTCCATTGCCAGATGCGGCAGCGAGCCGGGACCGGGCGAGCCATAGGTCAGTTCGCCGGGGTTTTCGCGTGCGTAATCCACCACCTCGGCCAGCGACGAGAACTCGGACTCCGGGCTAAGCGCCAGTGCCTGCGGGCTGTGGAACAGCTTGCAGATATAGTCGAAATCGTCGATCGAATAGGGCGTATCGCGCATATGCGGCTGGTTGATCAGCGGCGCGGCCGGGATCACGCCGATGGTGTAGCCATCGGCGCGCGCCCGCGCGATCTGCGCGGTGCCCACCGTGCCGGCGCCGCCGCCGACATTCGTCACCGGCATGTCGACACCCAGGATACGGGTGAATTCCTGCGCCGCGGCACGGCCCATCAGGTCGGTGCTGCCGCCTGCCGGAAACGGCACGATCGCGGTGATCGGGCGTTCGGGATATTCGGCCAGCGCCGCCCCGGCGGCGAATGGCAGGGCACAGGTCGCGGCCAGCGCGGCGCGGGTCAATGTGGTGAATCGGATCATGGTTCTCTCTCCCTTGGTTTGAGTCTGCGTAAGCGTCTTGCCTGTCCGTCAGGTGCCTGTCTTGTCTTGCGGCTGCGTAGCGGCATGAACCACGCAATCGCCCGCGATCACGCCCTGCCCCGGCGGCTGGACGAACAGCGGATTGATCTCGATCTCCGCAGCCGGCGCGGCCGGGTCGGCGATTTGCCGCGACAGCCTGGCGATGGCTTGTGCCAGCGCCTCGGCGTCGCCGGGCGCGCGCCCGCGCAAGCCGTCCAGCAGGCGCGAAACGCGGGTCTCGGCGATCATGGCGCGGGCTTCGGGCAGCGACACCGGCGCCAGGCGGATGGCGACATCGTCCAGCACTTCGGCCAGAATACCGCCTGCGCCGACCATCACCACCGGGCCAAAGCCCGGATCGCGCCGCGCCCCCAGGATCACCTCGATCCCGCCGGCGATCTGTTCCTGGACCAAGACGCCTTCGTCGGGCAGGTCCAGCCGCCCCGGCAACGCGGCCAGCGCGTCGAACGCCGCGCGCACCGCGGCCTCATCGTCCAGCCCCAGCCGCACACCGCCGACATCGGACTTGTGCGCCAGACGGCTCGACAGCAGTTTCATGACCACCGGATAGCCGATGCGGGTCGCCAGGGCGGCGGCCTCGTCGGCACTGTGCGCCACCGCCTCGGTCGGGATGCGGATGCCGCTTCCATCCAGATGCGCCTTGGCCGCAACCTCGTTCAGCAGCCGCGCAGGCACGGTCGTTCGGGGTCTGGGCGTCGCAATGGCCGCGACCGGGCCGCGGCCCTGCCAGATGGCCGCCAGCCCGCGCACCGCGCGCGCCGGGGTGGCATAGATCGGCAGGCCCGCCGCCTCGATCCGGGCAAAGGCATCCTCGTTCCCGGCGCGCGGCGCGTTCCAGGCGATGGCGATGGGCAGCGTGGGGTTCTCGGACGCCAGGCGGTCCAGCGCCTCGGCAATCGCGCGCGCCGATGCGCCCGAGGCCGCGGCAAAGGACAACGCCAGCATGTCCACGCCCGGATCGCGCACCACGCAGTCCAGCGCGGCCACCAGCGATTCGGCGTTCATCACCGCGCCCGCCGTCACATCGAGCGGGTTTGCCACGCTGGCAAAGTCGGGCAGGATCTTTTGCAGGGCGGTGACGGTCGCGGGATGCAGCGCAGGCAGGTCAAGGCCCAGTTCGGCGGCGCGGTCGGCCATGGCCACCCCGGCGCCCCCCGATACCGTGACGACCGCCATACGCGGCCCGCTGGCGCGGCGCCCGCTTTCCAGGGCGCGCACGCAATCGGCCATCTCGCCGATATCGTCGACCTCGACGATCCCCAATTGGCCGAAGGCCGCGCGATAAAGCCGGTCATCCCCAGCCAGACTGGCTGTATGCGAGGCCGCAGCGCGCGCCCCGACCGGCGAGCGCCCGACCTTCCACAAGACCAGCGGCACATCGCGTTCGCGCGCCCGCGCAGCCACCGCGCGCAGCTGAAACGGATCGCGCAACCCTTCGACATACGCTGCGATCACGCGGGTCTCACCATCCTCCAGCATGCCGGCCATGACATCCAGCGCGCCGGTCATCGCCTCGTTTCCGGTCGAGATGTAGTGCCGGGTGCCAACCCCCTCGCCGTCAAGTCCCATGAGGATCGAGTTGCCGAACGCGCCCGATTGCGACACCACCGAAACCGCGCCGCGCCGGTAGTCCTGCCGGTAGGCGGGACCAAAGCCCACATGAATGCCGCCGGCGACATTCATCAGCCCCTGACAGTTCGGCCCGATCAGGCGCACCCGCGCCCGCCGGGCCACCGCCAAGATTTCCTTTTGCAGGGCGGTGCCCTGGGTGCCGGTTTCCGAAAAGCCCGAGGCAAAGACCACCGCGAACGGTATCCCGGCCGCGCCAACCGCGCGCACCGCATCGGGGACCGCGCGGGCAGGCACGGCGATTGCCGCCAGGTCCACCCCCTGCGGAAGATCAAACACATGGGCGAAACAGGGCAGGCCCAGCAGCGTGTCGTATTTGGGGTTCACCGGCAGGATGCGACCGCCATATCCCTTGGCCGCAAGCGTCTCGACCACGTCGCGCCCGACCGAGCCGGGCGCCTCGCTTGCCCCGATCACGGCCACGGCGCGCGGGTTGAACAGGGCCTCCAGCGGGGCGCGATGCGCGCTCACGTCCTTCATGCCGATGCCCCGGTGCGCAGGGCGCGGCGGTTGCGGGTCTGGCGGGTGATATTGATCTGGTGAATCTGGCTTGTGCCCTCATACAGGCGAAACAGCCGCACATCGCGGTAATAGCGTTCGATCGGGCTGTGATCGGCAACAAAGCCGGCACCGCCAAACACCTGCACCGCGCGATCCGCCACCCGGCCGCACATTTCCGAGGCAAAGTATTTGCAGATCGACGCCTGAAGCGCGATGTCCTCGCCCCGGTCGCGGGCGCGCGCGGTTTCCAGGACCAGCGCGCGGGCGGCGTGAATATCGGTCTGGCAATCGGCCAGCAGGGCGGCGACCAGCTGGAAATCGGCGACCGGCTTGCCGAACTGGTGGCGCGTCTCGGCATGGTCCATCGCCAGGTCGAACATCCGGATTGCCGGGCCGGTGCACAGCGCGGCCAGATGGATGCGTTGCTTGTTCAAAACCCGCATCGCGGTGCGAAAGCCCTGCCCCTCGACCCCGCCGATCAGGTTGGCGGCCGGCACCCGGACGCCATCGAAATGCACCTCGCCCACGGGCGAGCCGGCCTGACCCATCATCCTGTAGGGTTTCGACGTGCTCAGCCCCGCCATGCCGCGCTCGACCACAAAGGCGCTGAGGCCGCGCGCGCCGGGCTGGTCGGGATCGGTGCGGGCAATGACGGTGAACAGATCGGCAATCGGGGCGTTGGTGATATAGCACTTCATCCCGTCCAGCACGTAATCGTCGCCCTCGCGCCGCGCCGAGGTCTTGACGGCGGTGGCATCCGAGCCGGCATCGGGTTCGGTCAGCGCGAAGCAGCCCGTGGCCCGGCCGCTGGAAAGGTCCGGCAGGAAGCGGCGCTTCTGATCTTCGGTTCCGTCGGCGACCAGCGCCTCGGACCCGATGCCGGTGTTGGTGCCGACGCGAGCGCGGTAGGCCACGGCGCATTGCGACAGTTCCATCGCGGCCTGCACCAATTCCTCTGTTGTCAGGCCCAGCCCGCCGAATTCCTCGGGGATCGACCAGCCGAAATAACCGCGCGCGGCCATGTCCTGCACGATCTCGGCGGGAACCGCGTCCTCGCTGGCCACGCGATCTTCGTTCGGATGCGCGACGCTGCGCACCCACTCGTGCACGTCCCTCAACAATGCGGCTTGGCGTTTTTCGTCCCTGATCAAGGCTTTACTCCGTTTTCTTCAATCGCTTGCGCCCCGAACAGGCGCGCGGCGCGGGTGCTGATATCGGCCCCGATCCGTGCCAGCAGCGCGGGCGAGCTGCGGTATTCCGGCATCATCACGCTGACCACGCCCAGCACGCGCCCGGCGGGCCCGCGCACCGCCGCCCCGGCCGAAGCGGCCCCCGAAACCCGCTCACTGGCCGAGGTGGCATAGCCGCGCGCGCGAATTGCACACAACTCGCGCGCCAGCCGCGCCGGATCGACAACGAAATCGGTTTGCTGGATGGGCTTGAGCGTGGACAACCAGGCCTCGACCTCGCCTTGCGGCATCGCGGCCAGTTGGGCCTTGCCCGCGGACCCCGCATAGGCCGGGTAGCGCGCGCCGATCTCCAGCACGAAACGCACCGGGTGCGGGCTGGCGATGACATCGGCCACCACCTGATCCCAGCCGGCAGGCACGAACCAACTGACGGTTTCGCTGTATTCGGCGGCAAGCTCGGCCATCATCGGCCGGATCAGCCGGGTGGCGACCTGATCGTTCATCAACGGCCGCAGAAACCGGATCATGGCCGCGGCGATGATCCAGCGTTCGCTCAAGGGATCGTATTCGACCACGGCAGCCGCGCGCATGACCTGCAAGGCGCGCAGGATCTGCCCTTCGCCCTGCCCGGTATCGGCGGCCAGTTCGCGGGGTGATACCCCCTCGGCCCCGGCCTGCGCGATCCGGTCCAGCAGCACCAGCCCGGCCTCAAGCCCCAGCGCGCCGGACTCGCCCTGCGCCAGCGTATACCGTTTCTGGCCGTCGCGGCGCAGATAGCCCTCGGCCTCCAGCGTACGCAGGAACCGGAAGGCGATCGTCGTGCTGAGCCCGGATGCGGCGGCAACCTCGGACAGGGTGATCGGCGCGGCGGCCTGCCCGACCACGCGCATCACCGCAAAGGCGCGGCCAACCGTCTTGAGGCCATATTGCTCGTTCATTTTTCCGTTTTTCGCAATTTCCTCTTATGCAAAAGTTAGAGACATGGCCCGGCATGGGTCAAGACTTTTCTGACTGCACAACGACGTTTCCGCACAACGAAAACGCAGGGTCAGACACGACATGAAGATTGTGCCGTAATGAATTGTTTGAAAATGTTTTTCACCGTCTCTTCAGAGACCGCTTTAACCCTGCTGCCCGCCGGGGAAGTCATAGAGCCGGGCCGGGTTCTCCACCAGAAGGCGGTGGCGCACTGCCTCATCCGGAATCACCTGGCCCAGCCAGTCCAGCGTATCGGTCGGCGAAAACGGCATCTGGCGCTGCGCCACATGCGGCCAGTCAGAGCCCCAGACACAGCGCGCGGGCGCGGCCGCCACCAGCCGCTGCGCCAGCGCCAGCGTATCCACCCAGGGCGGCGCGGCCTGCGAACACCGGTAGGCGCCCGACAGCTTGACCCAAGTGCGCCCCTGTTGCAGCAGCCGTTCCAACGTGGCGATGGCGGCCGCGCGCGTGGCGTCCTGCCCGGTTCCCGGCGGCGGCAAATGGCCCATATGGTCGATCACCACCTCGACCGGCAGCGCCGCGATCCGCCGTTCCAGCGCGGGCAAGGTCAGACCGTCGATCAGAAGTTCCAGATGCCAGCCCCGTTGCGCGCAGCGCGGCGCAAGGGCCTCCAGCGCCTCAAGCCCGGTGCCGCCGCCAAACAGCATGTTGAGGCGCAGGGCCCGAACGCCGGCCTCGGACAGGGCATCGAGCGTGCGGGCCTCCACATCGGGGCGCACCACCGCCACACCGGCCAGACGCCCCCGATGGGCCGACACGGTTTCAGCCATCAGCCGGTTGTCGTCACCATGCACCGACACCGTGACCAGCACCCCGCGCCCCATGCCCAACCCCGCCAGGTTTGCCAGATAATCGGCCGGCGTGGCCTCGGGCGGGGTATAGCTGCGTGCCTCCACGAACGGATGCGCCGGCGGCTGCCCGATCACATGCGCATGACAGTCGCATGCCTGGGCTGGCGGCATGAACGCGGGGGCGCGGGTGATCGGACGGGGCGCCGCGCAGAAAAAGTCCGGGCCGGTCGGATGGGACATGGCAATCCTCAGGATGCGGGGTCAGTCTGCGCCGCATCGGCGCGCGCGGCAAGCCCGTGCTGACGCATCCGCCAGACCAGCTGGTCGAACCGGTCCTGCCCGAAAAAGGGCTCGTCGCGAAAGACGAAACACGGCACGCCCCAATGCCCGGCATGCGTCAGCGCCGCCTCGTTTCGCTCAAGCGCGCGGTCGTGATGCGCCGGATCGCCGTCGATGGCCGCGCACATCTCGGCATGATCCAGACCGGCCTCGGCGGCGGCGTGCGCCAGGTGGTCGCCCTGGTGCCAGTTGTCCACCCTGCCTGACCACAGCAGCCGCGACACCGCATCGATATAGGCCAGCCCCCGGCCACGCTCGGCCGCGGCAATGCCCAGATGCGTCAGCCGCCGGATGTGGGGCTGGTCGCGCGCGATCACGTTGGTGACCGGGTCCTGCACGATCGGGTCGGGCACCGGGCGGCGAAACGGCAGACCCAGATAGTCAGCCTGCCGCTGGGTGTCGAGAAACAGATAGGGGCGCCAGCGCGGGTCCATTCGCGCGAAAAACGCCGGATCGCGGGTTGCGAGCGGGCGAACCGGGCGTATGGTAACCGCGACGTCATGCGCGGCGGCAAAGGCCACCAGCCGCGGTGTCGCCAGATAGGAATAGGGGCTGCGAAACGACCAATAGACGTCAAG
Source organism: Rhodobacteraceae bacterium HLUCCA12 (assembly GCA_001314715.1). Taxonomy (GTDB): domain Bacteria; phylum Pseudomonadota; class Alphaproteobacteria; order Rhodobacterales; family Rhodobacteraceae; genus Pararhodobacter. The sequence continues at coordinate 57,090 of LJSV01000005.1, forward strand.
CTGCAAGGTCATGGTCAAGATTCCTGTTCAGTGGGAGCGGCGGATGCAACGAAACCGTATCGAACTGCGGCACTTGCGCTGCTTTCTTGCAGCGGTGGAGGCCGGAAGCATGTCGCGGGCCGCGGCGCTGCTGAACCTGGCCCAGCCCGCTGTCAGCCAGCATATCAAAACGCTTGAGGACACGCTGGGCGCGCGGCTTCTGGTGCGGAGCTCCAGCGGTGTGCACCCGACCGCGCGCGGACAAGAGGTGGCCGCGATCTGCACCGAAGTCTTTGCCACGCTTGACCGGCTGGAGCCCGCAGCGACCGGGGCGCAGGTGCCTGAGGTGCGGCTGGGCCTGCCGATGACCGTCAGCCCGCTGATCGCCCGGCCGCTGATGCAAGCCGCCAGCGACGACCCGGCCGCGCCCCGCCTGTACTTGAGCGAGGGCATGAGCGCGCATCTGGCCGAGTGGCTTCTGGCCGACCGGATCGACGCCGCCGTCCTGTTCGAGGGGCAGGCCCATGCCGAACTGGACACCCGCCCGATCCTGTCCGAACGCCTTTACCTGCTGGGTCCACCGGGGCATTTCGCACCCGGCGCCGTGGTGCCGCTGTCGGATCTGGGCCGCTATCCATTGATCCTGCAAGATGAGCGCAACGCCCTGCACCGGCTGATCCGCGACGCGGCTGTGGCGCATGGCGTCGAGATCCGCATCACGGTGATGCTGGATCTGGTCAGCGAAACCACCCGTTTCGTGGCGGCGGGCGAAGGTTTCGCGGTGCTGGCGCCCATCGCCTTTGTCGAACCGCTGGCCGAGGGCCGGCTGAGCGCGGCGCCCATCGTCGCGCCCGAGATCATTCGCGGCTGGGTCTGGGCCGAACACCGGCGGCCGGCAATCACCACGGCCGCACGCCGCGCGCGCGATGCCGCGCTGCGGATGACCGAGGGCCTGCTGCGCCAGCGCACCGATGCCGTGCAGGAACGGCTGGAGCGGCTGACGCGCTGACGGCGCGATCACCCCTCGCCCCCGTGTTCCGGCAGCAACATGGCCCCCAGCGCCCGGCCGATCGGCACCATCTTGGGGATGATCCGCCGCACCAGCGCCCCGATCGCCGGGTCGATCCGTGCCTGAAAGGCGCTGTCCATCGCCAGATCGGGCAAAAGCCGCACGGCCCGCGCCGCGCGCTGCTGCATCGCCGCCGTGGCCTGTGCCAGCACGCCGCTGTCGTGCAGGGGTGCCAGCGCCGCCTCGGCGCTGTGCAGGAAACCGGGCCAATGCGCGAGGTGGCGATACAGGCTGGCCCGCGGCGGCCCCGACCCCGGATCCCCGAAAGCATCAAGTCGATCCAGACAGGCCCGCGTCGCGGCGTCCAGCGTGGCGGGGTCGGGCAGCGGTGGTGCCGCTTGAGCCAGTGGCGCGGCCCGCATCGCCGCCAGCCACGGATCGGCGCGCGCGGCGCGGCGCGATCCCTCCGGCGCCCGGACCGCCGGGCCATCACCCGCGACCGGTCCCAGCAGGGCGGAAAAGGCGATCAGATTGCGCCGGTTGTTGCCATCGTAATCCAGCACGATCCGGCGCATCGTCGCCCCCTCTTGCCGGTCGGCCCAGTCGCTGACGGGCGCCCGCCCCGGCACCGGCGGGGCCAGCGCATCGGCCAGCGCGTTCAGCCGCCCGTCGGCATAGGCCGGGCGCAGCCCTTGCCAGGCCATCGACAGAACCGGCACCCCCAGCGCCGCCAGGCGCCGGAATACCAGATTGACCACCGGGTTTCCCATGGTCATGCGGATGTCGTCATAGATCAGCGCGATCTCGGGCGGGGTCCGCGCATCGTCCGCGACCTCGGCCACGGGTCCGAGGGATTGGGCGCGCGCGCTCATGGCCGGCGCTCCAGCGCGTGTTGCAACACTGAGTCCAGCATCCACAGCCGGTCCTGCCCCCAGGTCATGTAATCGCCGATCACGAAAACCGGGGCGGCATACTGATCGTATCGGGCAAGCTCGTCGCGATGCCGGTCGGCCCAGGACAGATCGGCATCCGGGGCGGCGTGACGGATCGCGTCATCGGGGTCAATCCCGGCGCGCGCGGTAATGATCGACAGTGCCGCGTCCTCGGCCAGGTCCAGCCCGTCCACCCAGACGCCGCGCATTGCCGACAGGATATAGTCCTCGGCCCGTCCCTGGGCCTGCGCATGGGGGAAAATCGCCATCGCCCGTCGCAACCCCGGCCCGTAAGGGTCTGTGAAATGGCCGAAATCCACACCATGCCGCAAGCCCTCGCGCGCGCAATCGGTGCGGAAATAGTCGGCCTTGATCTTGGGAATCGCGAAACCCGCCATCTTCATGGGAATGATCAGGCGCGGCGACACGCGCAGCCGGTAGCGCCGCGCCAGAGCAAATGTCCGGGCGGCGGCGAGATAGGCATAGGGGCTGCGAAACGAGCAGTAGAACCGCAGTTCCGGCTCGCCTTCGGGGGGCAGGGCCAGCGGCGTCCGGATCGGTTCGGCCCGGCGCGGCACCACACCGGGCACGCCGGTTCCGCGCCGGAAGCCACGATTGATCAGCACGTTTTCCAGATGCCAGAGCCGGTCCACGCCCCAATACCAGCCGCCCTCGAAATGGATCATCGCGCTGTGGTAATGCCCCATCGCCTGCTGCGCGGCGCCGTTTTCGGCCAGTTGCGCGCGCGCCGTGTCGGGGTCGGGCAAAGCGATGGTCTTTTCCGCCCGCGCTAGCGTCGCCTGTGCCGGATCGCGCGGGCCGAACAGCGCCGCACCGATGGTCAGCGCAGTCGAGAGATAGCTGGCGGCATCGCGCCGGGCCAGCAGGATACGCGCAGCCAGAAACGCTTCGTCGGCCGACGGGGCCTGCGCCGCGGCGGGAAAGTCCAGCGCCAGATGCCGGCACAGATCCACCGCGTCGCGCAGCCCGTTGGCCATCAGCGCATCGGGGCGCGGCGCGAATTCCGGCCCCGGCAGCGGCACGGTCACAAAGCGCAGCGACACGTCGTAACAGGCCGCCAGACGGGGCAGGCATTGCAGCAACAGAAGGCTCCACGGGTCGTCGGGCCGGTGAAAGATCGTCAGTTGCGCGGGCGCGGCGGTGGCGAACATGGCTCAGACCGTCTGGCTGATCAGGCGGGTTTCAAGATAGCCGTCCAGCCCTTCGGTGCCACCTTCAGACCCATAGCCGCTGTCGCCGACCCCGCCAAAGGGCAGTTCGGCAATCGAGATCGCAAAGCTGTTGACGCCCACCATGCCCGCGCGCAGCCCCGCCGCCAGCCGGTCGGAGGTGGCGCGCGAACCCGTGAACCCATAGGCCGCCAACCCGTAGGGCAGCGCATTGGCGCGGCTCAACGCCTCGTCCAGGTCGTCGAACGGGGTGATCGGGGCGATCGGGCCAAAGGGTTCTTCGCGCATCACCAGCGCATCGCCCTCGGCCTCGGCCAGAACCGTCGGCTGCCAGAAATACCCCCGGTTGCCGACCCGCGCGCCGCCGGTGACGCGGCGCAGGCCGCGCGCCTCGGCGTCATCGACCAGCCGGGCCATGGCGGCCAGCCGCCGATCATTGGCCAAGGGCCCCATTTGCGTGCCCGCCTCGGTGCCCGCGCCGACATGCAGCGCGGCGGCGGCTTCGGCAAAGCGATCGACGAACCCGTCATAGAGCTTGCGCGCGACGAAAAAGCGCGACGGCGCGATGCAGACCTGCCCGGCATTGCGGAACTTCGCCGCGACCAGCGCCGGCACCACCTGATCCAGCGCGGCATCGTCGCAGACCACCACCGGCGCATGCCCGCCCAATTCCATCGTGGCGCGCTTGACCGATTGCGCGGCCAGTGCGCCCAGGTGGCGGCCCACGGCGGTCGACCCGGTGAAGGATATCTTGCGGATCGCCGGATGCGGGATCAGGTATTCCGAGATCGTGGCGGGATGGCCGAACACAAGGTTCAGACAGCCCGGCGGCAGGCCCGCATCCATCAGCGCGCGGGCGATGGCGATGGCGGTAGCGGGCGTTTCCTCGGCCGGTTTCATGACGATGGTGCAGCCCGCCGCCAATGCGCCGGCGATCTTGCGCGCGGGCGTCAGCGCCGGAAAGTTCCACGGCGCGAACCCCGCCACCGGCCCGACCGGCAGGCGCCGCACCTCGTGGCGCAGGCCGGGGGCGCGCGCGGGCACGGTGCGCCCGTAAAGGCGCGGCGCCTCGTCGCCGTACCATTCGAAGATATCGGCCGCGCCGCCGATCTCGCCCACGGCCTCGGCCACCGGCTTGCCCTCTTCCCGGCTCATCCAGCGCGCGATGTCCTCCGCGCGCTCGCGCAAAAGCGCGGCGGTGCGGTTGAGGATGCGCTTTCGCTCGATCGCCGGGGTGGCCGACCAGCGGTCAAAGGCACGCGCGGCGGCCTGCGCCGCGCGATCCAGAAGCGCGGTATCGACATGGGGCAGGTGGCCCAGTTCGCTTTCGTCGGCCGGGTTCAGAACCGCCTCGCCCGCGCCGGTTTCGGTGATCCATTCCCCGTCGATCAGAAGCGCGAGTTGCGGATAGGCTGTTGCATCGGTCATGTTCTGTCCTCTCAGGCCTGTCCGGTGGCAATGGGGCTGGTATCCTGCATCCGCAGAATGCGCTGCATCAGGCGTTCGGTCAGGTCGCGGCGGATCTGCGCATGTTCGGGGTCCGACCACAGGTTCCTGATCTCCAGCGGGTCTTCCTGAAGGTCATACAACTCGCCCCGCGCCGCCCCGCGATAGACCGACAGCCGGTAGCGCTGCGTGACCAGCGAGCGCAGGCGCACGGGTTCCTTGAAGCCCAGGAAGGCGCGCTGGTTGTCCTCTTCGATCAGCACCTCGTCGCGGTCGGGCGCAGCGCCCGTCACGGCCCCCAGAAGCGAGGTTCCCTGAAACCCGTTGAACGGCGCGAGCCCGGCACGGTCCAGCACCGTGGCCGAGATGTCGATGGTCGACCCCAGACTGGCGGTCTGCGCCTGTTGCTGACCCTCCAGCGCCGGATCGGAATAGATGAAGGGCACGCGCACCAGCCCGTCATAATGCATCGGCCCCTTGAGCATGAGCTGGTGGTCGCCCATGAAATCACCGTGGTCCGAGGTGAACATCACCACCGTATCCCGGTCGAGCCCGGTTTCGCCCAGCACCTGCATGATCCGGGCGACGGCATCGTCGATCATGGTGATCGAGCCATAGGTCAGCGCGATGGCCTGGCGCACATCGGCCTCGGTCACGGCCTGCGCGATCCACGAATTGCGGTCCTGCTCGCCGCTGTCGCGCGCCTCGCGCAGCAGGCGCACCGGCTCGGGCAGGTCGTTGCCGCGCAGGTTGAAACTGGGCGGCAGGTCCACGTCGGCGGGGTTGTAGAGGTCGAAATACCGGCCCGGCGGCGTGAACGGGTGGTGCGGGTCATTGAACGAGCATTGTAGAAAGAACGGGCGATCATCGTCACCCGTGGCGCGGCTGCGCAGGAACGCCTCGGCATGGTCGCGGATGTAGAAGGTCGAATACAGCTCTTCCGGGACGCGGGTGCGCCAGGCCTGGAAATCCGACATGCCCCCGTCCCAGGGCAGCGCGTTTTCCGACCCGATCAGCGCTTTCGAGCCGGGATGCCGTGCCTCAAGCCAGCGGCTATAATGGCCATGAACCTGGTCGCAGTGCATCGCCGTCAGATCGACATGTTCGAACCCGTAGTAGGGCAGTTTCAGATCGTGTTCCGGGTCTTCCCAGGCCAGCGCAGTTTCCTGATTGTAAAGCGGATGCGACAAATCCTCGATCACGGCCTCGTCCAGCCCCGGCGGGGGCGGCTGGTGGTTGCCCGGATCGGGCCGTTTGGCGACGGCCTTCCACGGGCTCATGTTCTGAAGATGGATCTTGCCCACCGCCGCCGTGTGATAGCCCCCCGCGCGCAGGATCTGGGTATAGGTCACCGCCCGCAGCGACAATGGTATCCCGTTCGAGCGCACGCCGTTCACCGACGAGGTGCGCCCGGTGATCATCGCAGCGCGATTGGGCATGCAGGCCGGATTGGTGACATAGAAGCGGTCGAACCGCGTGCCCTTGCGGGCCAGCGCGTCGATGGCCGGGGTTTTCAGCACCGGGTTGCCGTAACAGCCCAGGTGGTTGACCCGTTGCTGATCGGTGATGAACAGAATGAAATTGGGGCGCTTGGCCATGCCGTACTCCGCTTTGCCGCTGGTCTGTGGAAACAGGCTAGGCATGGTTGGCGACGATGGATAATAGCAATCCCGACTAGAGGATATAAGCCTGGCTTATGGCCGCGCCGCAAACGCGAACGACCGCGGTGCGGGCCCCACGGTCGCGCATCGCCCCTGTCGCCGGGTCAGGGCCTATGCGTCGGGGTCTTCGGCGGCCAGTTCCGCAAGCAGTTCGGCCTTGGCCGCGGCGTATTCGCGCGCCAGACGGTCCACCAGCGACGCCGCCGGCACCACCGATTGCACCGCGCCGATCCCCTGGCCCGAGCCCCAGACCTCTTTCCACGCCTTGGGCTTGGCGGAATCGCCGTCGGCAAAGCTCATCTCGGTGGGGGTCGCGGGCAGGTTGTCAGGGTCAAGCCCGGTGCGCGCGATCGACGGTTTCAGGTAATTGCCCGACACGCCGGTGAAGATCGACGAGGTGACGATGTCTTCGGCGCCGCCCTCGACGATCATGCGCTTGTAATCGTCCTGGGCGTTCGCCTCCTGGGTGGCGATGAAGGGCGAGCCGACATAGCCCAGATCGGCCCCCATCGCCCGCGCCGCCAGGATCGCGCGCCCGGTCGATATCGCACCCGACAGCAGCAGCGGCCCGTCGAACCACTGGCGGATCTCGCCCACCAGCGCCATCGGGTTGATCGGCCCGGCATGCCCCCCGGCCCCGGCGGCCACCGCGATCAGCCCGTCGGCGCCCTTTTCAATGGCTTTGCGGGCAAAGCGGTTGTTGATCACGTCATGCAGCGTGATGGCGCCGCAGGAATGCGCGGCCTCGTTCACCTCGGGCCGCGCACCCAGCGAGGTGATCCAGATCGGCACTTTCCAGCGCGCGCAGATCTCGACATCGCGCTCAAGCCGCGCGTTCGAGCGGTGCACGATCTGGTTCACGGCAAAGGGCGCGGCGGGACGGTCGGGGTTGGCCTGGTTGTGGCGATCCAGTTCCTCGGTGATGCGCTTGAGCCATTGTTCCAGCACCACCGGCCCGCCCGCCGCGTCGCGCGCATTGAGGGCCGGGAAACTGCCGATGATGCCGGCCTTGCACTGGGCGATCACCAGATCGGGGTTCGAGATGATGAACATCGGCGAGGCCACGACCGGAATGCGCAACCCGCGCAGGACGGGCGGCAACCGGTGCTGGCGGGTGATGTCGGGTTCGGGTCGGTTCATGGTCTTACCCCTTGCCGGCGAAATCGGGTTTGCGCTTGTCAAGAAACGCCGCCAGCCCCTCGCGCGCCTCGTCGCCGAAGCGGGCGCGGTTGATGCCATCGGCCTCGCGGTCAAGATGGGTCGCCAGATCGGTATCGGGCGCGGCCTCGATCAGACCCTTGATGCGGGCAATCGCCTGCGTAGCGCCCGCAGCCAACCGCTGCGCCAGGGCCAACGCCTCGCCGCGCGCGGCGCCGGGGTCGCACAGCGCGTTCACGACACCCAGCGCAAAGAGCCGCTCGGCGCCCACCGGCGTGCCCAACATGCACATCTCGGCCACAAGCTGGCGCGGCAGCCCGCGCGACAGGAAATGCGTGACCCCGCCATCGGGCGACAGGCCGACCTTGACATAGGCCACCACCAGTTTCGCATCGCGCGCCGCCACGATCATGTCGCAGGCCAGCGCCAGCGAGGCCCCTGCCCCGGCCGCGCCACCCTCGATCGCCGCAACCACGGGCTTGGGGCAATCGCGCAAAGCCTTGATCATCACGTTCAGGGCGTCGGTGTTGGCCGTGACCTCGGCCATGGTCTTTTGCGCGCTGGCCTTGAGGGCGTGGATATTGCCCCCCGACGAAAAGAAGCCGTTGTCGCCGGTCAGCACGATGGCGCGCACCCCCGGATCCTGCGCCGCGTCGATCACGGCCGCCTGCACCTGCCGATAGACCGGCGGGCTGATCGCGTTGCGGGTCGCGCCACCGTCGAGTGTCAGCACCAGGACCGCGCCGTCGCGTTCCTGCCTGAGGGTCGTTTCGTTCATGTCGTTCAGTATCCTTCTGGTTTCGGGCCTTGCAAGGCCGAATCGGCCGGCGCGGTTTCCGCCGCCAGAAACCGGCGCAGGCGTGCGGCGTGGTCATCGGCGGTGCCGAACAGCATATTGGCCACCAGCACCCGTTTGACCAGCGCACCCAGCACATAGTCCTCGGTCATGCCGATCCCGCCGTGCAACTGGATCGCCGAGGCGGCGGCGGGGCGGATGCGCGTGGCGATGTGGCGCCGCAAGCGCGACACCGCACGGGCGCGCCGCTTAGCGCCATCGTCGCCACGCCCCGTGTCGCATTCCGCCGCCGCGAGTTGCACCAGCGATTTCAGATGCTCGGTCTCGTGGACCATATCGACCATCCTGTGCTGAAGCACCTGGAAATTGCCGATGGGCCGACCGAACTGGCGCCGGGTCTTGAGATGCTCAAGCGTCATCGCATTGATCCGTTCCATCGCGCCCAGGGCATCGGCCGCCAGCGCCAGCGATCCCGCGTCACGCAACAGCGCGGCCAGATCGGCATCGCCGATCCGTGCCCGGTCGGGCAGCACCACATCGTCGAATTGCAACTCGCCCGCTGCACGGCCATCGACCAGCGTGCAGGGCGCGCTCGTCAGCCCCGGCACATCGGCGGGCACAAGAAACACCGCCGCGTCGCCGACGACCAGATGGGCCGCGGCCATGTCCGCGCCCAGACAGGCGACCTTGCGCCCCGTCAGCCGAACCCCGCCTGCCGCCGCCCGCACGCAAAGCGGGGCCAGCGGCGCATCGTCGATGGCGGCGCCCAGCGTCACGCGCCCGGCCACCAACGCGGCGACCGTATCCCCCGGCAGGGCATCCGCGCCCGCATGGCGCAGACACAGCGCCGGCAACAGGGCCGACGACAGCATCGGAAGATCGGCCCCGAAGCGCCCGCCTTCGATCAGCGCGCAGACCATGTCGGCAACGCCCAGCCCGGCACCGCCCTGTGCCTCGGCAAAGGGCAGGCCGGCCATCCCCAGCCCGGCCACCGCCTGCCAAAGCGTGGCGCGGTCGGGCGACACGGGCGCGGGCAGGCCGTGATCGGCCAGAACCTGCGCCATCGTGTCCGCGATCATGCGCTGTTCGTCGGTCGGTGTGAAATCAAGCATCGGTCAAAGCCCCAGGATCTGCTTGGCGACGATATTCTTCTGGATCTCGCTGGAGCCGCCGAAGACGGTGAAGGCACGCGAGAACAGCCATCCGTGGGTGCCGTAGCGCTCGGGCCCCAGGCGCGCATCGCCGTTGCCGCCCTGCCAGGGCGCGGCCTCGGGCCCCATGAGATCCATCGCAAGCTCGCTTATGCGTTGCTGGATCTCGGTGCCGCGCAGCTTCAGAAAGGATGACAGCGCCCCGGCATCGCCCCCCGGCCCCAGTTGCGACAGCATCCGCAGGTTCGTCACCTCAAGCGCGGACATGTCGGTTTCCAGATCGATCAGGCTGGTGGCGAAGACCGGGTCGTCCAGCCGCCCGCGCGCCTGCGCCAGACGTTTCAGAAGCCCGATCTCGGCCTTGGCCTGTCCGACATTGGCCACCGTCACACGCTCATGCGCCAGCAGGAACTTGGCATAGTCCCAGCCCTTGTTCTCTTGGCCGACCAGATGGCTTGCCGGCACGCGCACGCCATCCAGGAACACGTCGTTCACATGGTGGTCGCCGTCGATGGTCACGATCGGGCGCACCGTCACGCCGGGGCTTTTCATGTCGATCAGCAGCATCGATATGCCCTTTTGCGGGCGGTCGGCCTGCGGATCGGTGCGCACCAGCGCGAACATCCAGTCGGCATGTTGGCCGGTGGTCGTCCAGGTTTTCTGGCCGGTGACGATATAGTCGTCGCCATCGTGTTCGGCCCGCGTGCTCAGCGAGGCCAGGTCAGACCCCGCGCCCGGTTCGGAAAAGCCCTGACACCAGTATTCCGCACCGCTCAGCATCGGCGGCAGAAAGCGTTCGCGCTGCCAGTCGTTGCCGAAATGAATCAGGATCGGCCCGATCATGCGCAGCGCGAACGGGCGCAGGCGGGGCGCACCCGCGGCCATCGCCTCGGAATCGAAGATGTGCTGTTGCATCACGCTCCAGCCCGCGCCGCCATGTTCGACCGGCCAATGCGGCGCCACCCAGCCCTTTTGATAAAGGATACGGTGCCAGCGCATCATCTGATCAAAGCTGTGCCGCCCGGCCTGATGAAACGTGTCGGCGATGTCGGCGGGCAGGTTCGCCGCGATGAATGCGCGCACCTGATCGCGGAAAGCCAGATCGGCCGGGGACAGGGAAAGATCCATTCTCGAGTCCGTTTGTCGTCATGAAAACCCCGCGCAGCGCGGACGCCGCGCGGGTCTTGATACCGTTCAGCGCAGCTCGGGCGGGATCAGGTCGTCGGGCACCTCGATGCCGATTTCCTGATAATACCGATAGGCCCCGACATGCAGCGGCATGTTCATCTCGGTCAGGGCGTTTTCGGGGGTGATCACCTCCATCCAGCGCGCGGCCTCGACCAGATCGGCGTTGTTCTCGAAGATTTCGCGGGTGATGTCATAGACCTCATCCTCGCTCATCCAGCGATGGGTGCCCAGCCCCACCAGCGAGTCGATCAGTTGAACCGGCTCGTCGTTGACCAGGTTGGGATAGGTACCCGGCTCCAGCGTATTGAGGCTGCGCCCCGGAATCGACAGCGCGGCCTCCAGTTCGGGGCTGTCCAGCGCGCTGTCGGGAATGCCGATCACGCGAAACTCGCCCTGGGCCGAGATCTGCGCCACCGCCGCGCTGGGGATCGGCGTGGGGATGAAATAGGCGTCGATCTGGCGATCCTGGAACGCCTGCGCGGCCGCCCCCCAGTCCAGGTTCATCGACTCGTAGTCCTCGTTGGGCTCGAACCCGGTCGATCCCTTGATGATCTGCTCGACCACGGCGCGCGCGGCCCCCGACGGCGGCCCGGCAAAGACGCGCTGGCCTTCAAAATCCTCCATCGAGGTGATGCCGCTGTCGGCCCAGACAATCCCGTGATAGGCGCCCAACGGATAGTTCAGGATCGCGCGCAGGTTGCCGAACATCTCGGGCGCGTCCGGCATCTCTTCGTACATGCGCAGCTGGTTGGCCATGAAATGGTTGATCGACACGGCCGTCACATAAAGATCGACCTGCTGGTTGGCGGCATCCACCGCCTGCCGGGTCGCGGCCGAGCCCGTCGCCAACTGGATCCGGTGGCCCAGTTCGCGGCGCAAGATCTCGCTCACCGCGATCGAAAACACCGTCGTCGGCGAATCCGAGCCCAGCGAGGCCATCTGAAAGGACTGCCCCTGCGCGCTGGCCGTGGTTGCGCCAGCCAGCAGGGCCGCGCCGGCCAGCAGCGCGCCAACCGTCTTGTGAAGTGTGAATCGCGTCATCTTTTCCTCCCTGATCACGTCGATAGTGGATGGCATGTGGTCATGCCCCGGCACCGGCACGCCTGAGCGCCAGCGATTTCCCCATGATCACCGCAATGGAAACGGCGATCATGGCCATCTGAACCTGCGGCACCTGCACCAGCAGCGCCGCCGCCACCGCCAGCCGCAGGGCGCGTTCGCCCCAGCCCAGCCGGGTGCCCGCGTATCCGATCAGCCCGGTGTTCAGCATCCAGATCGCCAGAGACAGCGCTACGATCACGCGCGCGAAGGTCAGCGGATCGAACGGGCCGATCAGCAAAAGCGAGGGTTGATAGATGAACACGAACGGGATCAGGAACCCGGTCAGCGCCAGCTTCAGCGCCACGAACGAGGTCTCCATCGGATTGGCCCGCGCGATCGGCGCAGCCGCGAAGGCCCCGATCGCCACCGGCGGCGTGATCGCCGACAGGACACCGAAGTAAAAGACGAACATATGCGCCGCCAACGGCTCGGCCCCCAGCCGGGTGATGACCGGTCCCAGAACCAGAACGATGATCAGATAGGCCGGCAACGTGGGCATCCCCATCCCCAGCATCAGGCAGGCCAGCGCCGTCACCACCAGTGCCATAAGCAGCGAATCGTCAGAGAGCCCCGATACCGCCGAGGCAAAGGACAATCCCAGCCCGGTCAGGTTCAGAACCCCCAAAATCACGCCGATTGCACCGACCGCCACCAGAATGCTGGCACTGTTGCGACCGGCATGGGTGATGACCTTCCAGACGATCCAGGGGTCTTTCCAGTTCCGCGGGTTGAACAGGCCCAGCACCGCGGCGGTGACGGTCGCGACGAAGCCCGCCATCGCGGGCGAGCGCCCCATGACCAGAACCACGACGATGGCCAGAATCGGGATGATGAACAGCAGGCTGGCCACGAGATCGCGGCGGTTCAGCGGCAGCCGCTCGGATTCGGGGACCGGCTGGATGTCCTGCTTCGCCGCCAGGATCGAGATCGCCACGAACAGCGCGCCGTAATAGAGGATCGAGGGAATGATCGCGGCCACCGCCACGGTGGCATAGGGCACCCCCAGCAGATCGGCCATCAGGAACGCCGCCGCCCCCATCACCGGCGGAACGATCTGCCCGCCGGTCGAGGCTGCGGCCTCGATCCCGCCGGCGGCCGCAGGGGTAAAGCCGCGGCGCTGGATCATGGGAATGGTGAACGAGCCGGTGCCGACGACATTGGCCGTCACGCTGCCCGACATCGCGCCGAACATGCCGCTGGCGATCACCGCCGAATGCGCCGGGCCGCCGCGCGTGCGCCCGGTCAGGGCCAGCGACACGCGGATCAGCGCGTTACTGGCGCCGGTCCCTTCCAGCACGGCGCCAAAGACGATGAAGATCAGGACCATCTGGATCACGATGCCCAGCGGGATGCCGAAAACCCCCTGGAAACTGTACCAGATGGTCAGCATCATGCGGTCCAGCGACATGCCGGAATGGTTCAGGAAACCCGGCAGCCAGGGACCGACAAAGCAAAACACGAGCCCGACCAGCGAAATGATGACGATGGGCAGGCCGAACAACCGCCGCGTCGCCTCCATCAAGATGGCGATCCCCGCGACGGCCAGGCCGACATCCCAGATGGTCAGCATGTAGATCGTGCGTTCCAGCAGATTCAGAACCGTGATGAACCGAAAGATCACCACGCAAAGCACTGCGATCATGGCAAAATCCAGCGCCCAGGCCAGCGCCTGACGGCCCGCACCGCCACCGACCCGCGATGCCAGCGGCGTGCACAGGATCGACACCACGACCCCGGCCCACAACAGCCCCGCGCGCGTGAATGCGATGTCGAAGGCGCCGCTGAAGGCGACATAGATCGCCTGCACCGCGATCACCGCCGCGATCAGGCCGCCAAGGCCCGCCGCAAGCGTCTTGAGGTCCGGCAAGGTCATGGCAAGGCTCCCTCGGTTGCATGGGACAGGGCCGGGTGGGCGATGTAGGGGCAATCCGCGATCGACCAGTCCGGCGCTGGCTCGGTGCGGAAGATCTGGCGCAGATGCACCTCGTCGGGGCCGTCGCCGATGCGGAACCAGCGCGCATAAGACCAGGCGTGGTGGATCAGCGTTTCCTCGACCCCGCCCATCGCGCCGAACACCTGGACCGCGCGGTCGGCAATGGTCTGCAACATGCGCGGCGTGGCGATCTTGATCATCGACACCTGCCGCCAGACATCGCGCCCGCCGCCCTGCCCGCCCGCGGCATCGACCATCGCGGCCGCCTTGTGGACGAACAGGCGCACCATCTCGATCTCGACGCGCGCTTCGGCGATCCAGCCCTGCACGGTGTCATAGTCGATCACGCTTTGGCCAAAGGTGGACCGCTCGCGCGCACGGGCGATCATCTGCGCCACCAGCATCTCGGCCATGCCCACGCAGCGCATGCAATGGTGAATGCGCGCCGGGCCCAGCCGCACCTGCGCGCCGCGAAACCCCTGCCCGCGCGCGCCGATCAGGTTTTCAACCGGCACCCGCACGTCGCGCAGCGTGAATTCACCGATCGGTGCCACATGATCGCGCCAGCCCATGAAACTGAGTTCGCGCTCCAGCGTCAGGCCGGGCGTATCGGTGGGCACGATCACCATGCTCTGGCGTTCGGTGCGCGATGCCTCCGGGTCGCTGACACCCATCACGATCAGGAACTTGCAGTCCGGGTGCGCGCCGCCGGTGGCGAACCACTTGCGCCCGTTCAGCGTGATGGTTCCGGCGTCCGGCCCGGTGCCAAAGTCGATCCGGGTGGCGATGTTCGTCGCATCCGACGAGGCCGTGTCAGGCTCGGTCATCGCATAGGCCGAGCGGATCTTCCCCTCCAGCAGCGGGTTCAGCCATTCTTCGCGCTGCGCCGGGGTGGCCAGTGCCTGCAACATCGCCATGTTGGGCACATCCGGCGCCTGGCAGTTGAACACCTGCGACCCCCAGGGCAACCGCCCCAGGATTTCTGCCACGGGGGCGAATTCCAGGTTGCTCAGCCGCGTGCCGGGCTCGTCGTCGCGCAACAGCGGCAGCGCCAGGTTCCACAGGCCCTGCGCACGGGCCTCGTCTTGCAGGGCGGGCAGGAACGGGGCCGGGCGACCCTCGCGCACGACAGCTTGATGCCAGTCACGGTGGCGCGGCAGGATGCGCGCCTGGAAAAAGGCTTCGGCACGGTCCGTCATGGCACGCGCCGCCGGCGACATTTCGAAATCCATTCCTCCCCCTCGTTTTGTTTTTTGTTATTATTGACGTTTGTTTTCCATATATCGTAACAATGTGTCAACACTAGAATAATAAATGGACATACGATGCCCGACCGGCCAACCCCCGGCGCAACCGCCACCGACGAAACCACAGGCCCGCTCAAGGGTTTGCGCGTAATCGACATTGCGACGATCATCGCCGCACCGATGGCGGGCAGCCTGCTGGCGGACTTCGGCGCCGATGTCACCAAGCTTGAACTTCCCGGCGCGGGCGACGGGTTGCGCGGCTTTCCGCCCTTCAAGGACGGAAAGCCCCTGTGGTGGAAGGTCACGAATCGCGGCAAACGGCACGGCACGCTGGACCTGCGCCAGCCCGAAGGGGCAGAGCTGTTCAAGCGGATGCTGGCCGAAACCGATGTCCTGATCGAGAATTTCCGCCCCGGAACGCTGGACCGCTGGGGGCTGGACCTGGACACGCTGTGGGCGGCGAATCCGCGGCTGATCATCTTGCGGGTCAGCGCCTTTGGCCAGGACGGGCCCTATGCCGGCCAACCCGGTTTCGCCCGCATCTTCGAGGCGATGGGCGGGCTGACCCAGATCACCGGCGACCCTGATCGCGCGCCGATGCACACCGGCTATCCGCTGGCCGATTCGATCGGCGGCGTGTTCGGTGCCTTTGCGATCTGCGCGGCGTTGGTGCGGGTCTTCCGCGACCGGCCCGACGAGGGCGAGGAAATCGACCTGTCGCTGACCGAGGCCGTTCTGCGCATGATCGAATCGCTGGCCATCGAATACGATCAGCTGGGCGCGATCCGCGCGCGCAGCGGCAACCGCAACCAGTATTCGGCCCCGTCCGATGTCTATATGACCGCCGACAAGCGCTATGTCTCGCTGGCGGGCAGCACGGCGGCGACCTTTCGCAACAACGCCCACGCCATCGGCCGGCCCGAACTGGTGGATGATCCGCGCTTTGCCTCGAACAGTCTGCGGGTGCAGAACGCGGGCGAGCTGGATCGCATCTTTGGCGCCTTCATCGCATCGCACACGCTGGACGAGGTGCTGGCCGCGTTCCGCAAGGCCAACGGCACGCTGGCGCCGGTCTATAGCGTCGACCAGATCTTTGCCGATCCGCAGATGCAGGCGCGCGGCGCCATCGTCGCGGTGCCCGATGACGATTTCGGCGCGGTTCGGATGCAAAACGTCGTGCCGCGCATGCGCAACGCGCCGGGCGGGGTGCGCTGGTCGGCCGGTGCGCTTGGCAAGGACAACGATTTCATTTATCGAAACTGGCTCGGATTGTCCGAGGATGAAATCGACACTCTGCGCGAAAAGAACTGCCTATGAGTTCCGATCTCGACATCATGAAGGACTGGGCCGAGGCGGGCGTGATCATCGACCCCGAGGAGCTGACGCGCGACGGCTCGGTCTCGACCACGCTGATCCGCGGACTCGAAGTGCTGTCGTGTTTCCGCACCGCTGGCGAAACGCTCAGCAACGGCGAAATCGCGCAACGTCTGGGACTGAATCGCCCCACGGTGTCGCGCCTGTGCAAGACCCTGATCTCGCAAGGGTTCATCCGCCGCGATCGCAACGGCGGCTTTCGCCTGGCGCCCAAGATCCTGACCCTGGCCTATCCGGTGCTGGCAGCGGCGCGCTGGCGGCATTCGGCGGTCAGCCTGATGCGCGATGTCGCCGAATTCACATCGGGCAATGTCACGCTGGCGGTGATCTCGGGGCCCGATTTCGTGTCGGTTCAGACCGCGGGCGAGGCAAAGAACTTTCCGCATGTGCCGGAAATCGGCATCACCGGGCCCTTGGTGGCATCGGCCACCGGGCGCGCGCTTCTGTCGCTTATGTCGGGGCAGGAGTTCAACGACACGCTGGCGCTGTCACGCAAGACCTATCCCGACCTTTTCAGCCGCCACGCCGAACACACCGTCGCCTCGATCGAACGGTGCCGATCCGACGACGGGTTTTGCACCTCTTACGGAGATTGGCGCCCGTCGATCTATGCCGCCTCGGCCCCGCTTGGCCGTACCGAGGACGGGTTGCCGGTGGCCATGACCTGCGCCATGCCCAGCTTCCGCACCCGGCGCGAGGACATGGAAGACGATGTCGGCCCCCGCCTGGTGCAGGCGGCCAGCACGCTCAGGCAGATGGGCCTGTTCACCCGTTAGGCCCGCGCGCGCCTCACGCCTCCATCGCGGTGGCGATCACGGCCAGGCAGTCGCCGGTCTGGATCAGGCCCGGAAAATGGCGCGCCACCAGGATGCCGGAGCGCTGCGCATAATAACACAGCGGTTGCAGCCCGGTCCGGTCGGCCGCCCAGACGCGCGCGATGCACGCGCCCTTTTCGATCGGTTCGCCCAGATCGACCAGCGGCTCCAGCAGCCCTTCGTAGGTTGCGAAATGATAGCAATCGTCATCGGGCATATCCAGCATGGTGGTGCGCTGGTATTCGATCTCGCCGGCCAGAATACCGGCATGGATCAGCACATTGCGCGCCCCGCGCCGGGCGATCCGGGCCGACTGCGCGGTCGCGGTGCCGCCGCCGCCCAGTTCGGTGGTGACAAAGACCTTGCCCTGCCCTTCGACGGCGGTGTCGTACATGCCGACATTGTCGATCTCGCGCAGCATCAGCGTATAGGGGGCGTTGAACGCCTGCACCGCGGCCATGCAGGCCTCTTGCTGGCTGACCGAATCCAGATGATGGGCGCAGGCAAAGGGCAGGAAATCCAGCGTCTTGCCGCCCGAATGGTAGTCCAGCACGATATCGGCCATCGGCACCAGCGTCTCGTTGAAATAGTTGGCGATCTTTTGCGTGGCCGAGCCATCGGGCGAGCCCGGAAAGGCCCGGTTGAGGTTGACCATATCGATGGGCGACACCCGCGTCGCGGCGCGAAACGCGGGGTAGTTCATATAGGGCACGATGATCACGCGCCCGCTGATCTGCGCGGGCTCAAGCTCATGCGCCAGCACCTGAAGCGCGATCGGCCCTTCGTATTCGTCGCCGTGATTGGCCCCGGTCAACAGCGCCGTCGGCCCGTCGCCGTTGCGCACCACCGTGATCGGAATCATGATCGCGCCCCAGGCGCTTTCGTTGCGCGAATGCGGCAGGCGCAGGAATCCATGGTGCTTGCCGTCCTGATCGAACAGAATGGTGGGAAAGATCGGGTTCAGGTGCATGGGACTTCACTCGATGAAAGGTTCGGGCAGGACGCTTTGGGCCACGGCATGCACGGATCAGGGCGGCCGCAGGGCGCAATGGGCATGGCCGTTCCTCAACTGTCAATGACCACGCCGGCCTGCCCTGCCTTTTGCAAGGTCAGCATGGCGATGGCGGTGTCCTGAACGCCGGTGCCGGTCAGATCGGCGAGCGTGATCTCTTCGGCACTCTGGCGGCCCGGCGCGGTCCCGGCCAATACCGCGCCCAGTTCGGGGAAATCCGCATCACGTGCCACGAGGCCCGCCTCCAGCGCGGCGCGCAACTCGCCCATCTGGCGGGTCTGCGACAGCCGGTCGGCGACATAGCGCAGGCGTGCCAGCGCGCGGGGATCGACCTCGTTCTTGCCCGGCTGGTCCGAGCCCATGGCGGTCACATGCTGGCCCGGCCGCAGCCAGTCGGCGTGCAGGATCGGGCGCGTCGCAGGCGTGGTCGTCACCACGATATCGGCCGCGGACACCGCCTGTTCGGGGTCGTCGACGGCCCGCACCGGCAGTTCAAGCTGCGCGCTCATCTCGTCGGCCATGGCGCGGGCCTTGGCGCCGTCGCGCGCCCAGATACTGGCGCGCGCGATCGGGCGCACCAGCGTCAGCGCGCGCAGCTGCATCCGCGCCTGAAGCCCGGCGCCCAGGATACAGGCATGCGCGGCATCGGGGCGCGCCAGCGCCTGCGCGGCCACGGCACCTGCGGCGGCGGTGCGCAGGTCGGTCAGATAGCCATTGTCCAGCAACAGCGCCTGCACCTGCCCGGTGCGGGCCGAAAACACCATCATCAGCCCCGAGGTCGAGGGCAGGCCGATCGCGGGATTGTCGAAGAAGCCGGGACTGACCTTGATCGCAAACCCTTCGAGGCCCGGCACATAGGCGGTCTTGACATCGACCTCGCCATGATGGTCCGCGATCTCCATCGACAGCACCGGCGGCATGACCACTCGCCCGGTCGCAAGCGCGCGAAACGCCTCGGCCACGGCCTCGACCAGTTCGGGCGTCAGATCGATCAGCCCCCGAAGGTCGGATTCGGTGAGGATGCGGATCCGGGGCATCAGGCGTCCTCCAGGTTCGGGGTCTCGCCCGCAAGGATGCGGGTCAGCAGCGTCGGATCGATATTGCCACCGGTCAGCGGCAGCACCACGGGGCCACGCGGGGCGTATCTGCCCGCGATCAGCGCCGCCACGCCGACCGCGCCGCCGCCCTCGACGATCTGGGCCTCGCGGGTATAGAGATGGCGGATACCGGCGGCGATCTCGTCTTCGTTCAACAAGATCACGTCATCCATCAGGCCGCGCACCATCGAAAAGGTCAGGCGGTTGTCCAGCCCGATCCCGCCGCCCAGCGAATCGGCAAGCGTGGCGCGTTCGCGCACCGCGACCGGGTGCCCGGCATCCAGGCTGGCGGCCATGGCCGCGCCGCGCGCCATCGACACGCCGACGACATGCAGCGCGGGGTTTTGGATCTTCATCGCCGCCGCGACCCCCGCCAGCAGGCCGCCGCCCGAAAGCGGCACCAGGACGGCCGCCGCGTCGGGCACCGCGCGCGCCATTTCCAGCCCCAGCGTGCCCTGCCCGGCGATGACATGCGCATCGTCGAACGGCGGGATCAGCGCGAACCCCTCGTCGGCCACCAGCCGCTCGGCCTCGTGCAGGGCGTCGTCCTGGCTGTCGCCGATGATGCGCGCCTCGGCCCCCAGGGCGGTGACGGCGGCGCGCTTGTTTTCCGGCACCAGGCGGGACATGCAGATCACCGCGCGCAGCCCGCGAGCCCGCGCGGCATGCGCCAGCGCCCGGCCGTGATTGCCGGTCGAGGCGGTGGTGACACCGGCCACCCCGTCGGGCAACTGCAAGACGGCGTTGGTCGCGCCGCGCAGCTTGAATGCACCCGTGATCTGCAAATGCTCGTGCTTGAGCCAGACCGGCACGCCGGTCAGATCCGACAGCGCCGCCGATCCGGTGCAGGGCGTGGCGCGGATATGCCCGTCAAGGCGCGCGGCGGCGGCGCGAAAATCGGCCGGCGCGGGGATCATGCGGCATCCGCGGTCGGGGCAAACAGCGCCCCCGGACCCGGCACGCTGAGGCCTGCAACCGCCAGCATCGCCCAGGCCAGCGCCTGGTTGGAACTGACCACGGGTTTGCCCAGCTCGGCCTCAAGCGCGGGAATCAGCGGCATCACCGGGGTCGAAGTGCACGAGATGAACACCGCCTCGGCCCCGGCATGATCGGCCCGCAGCACGGCGGCGCGGATCACCGCGGGCGAAAGCCGGGCGATGTCGCGATCATCCTCCATGTCGAGACTGGTCAGTTGGACGACCTCGATCCCGGCGGTCTCGAAATAATCGGCGACGGGGCGGGCGGTTGGTTCGACATAGGGGGTCAGCAGCGCGATGCGGCGCACGCCGAGATCGCGAAACCCGCGCACCGCCGAATCCGACGGGGTGCAGACCGGCACGCCGGGGCGCACCGCCCCGATGGCCGCCGCGACCGCGCCATCGCCGTTGATGATCGCACCCGAGGTGCAGCCAAACCCGACCGCCGCCAGATCGACCCCCGGCACCAGCAGATCCGCCGCGGCGGTGATGCCCGGCGCCATCGCGCGCAGGTTTTCGGGCGTGGTCGGGTTGGCAAAGGCCAGACGGGAGACATGCAGGCGCAGATCCTCCGACAGAAACCCCGCCAGATCGTGTTCCAGCGTCATGTCGGTGGACAGGGCGACAAGCCCCAGGCGCACAGGTTCATTCGCCGCCTCTGCGCGTGGCAGGGGCACGGAAACGGTCGGGGCGGTCATGAAGGATCCTCAGACAACCAGAACGGGGCATTTCGCCAGCCCCGTTACCTTATGCGAAACCGAGCCCAGCAGATAGCCCTCGACCGAACCCAAGCCACGGCTGCCCAGAACGATCAGATCGACGTCCTTGTCGCGCGCCCAGGCAACAATGGTGCGCGCCGGCGGGCCGGACTTGATGAAGGCGCGCACCTTTGGCGCGCCCGCCTCGCGGGCGACGGCCTTGCCGTGTTCGGCCACCTCCTGCGCGTGTTTGCGCATGATCTCGTCCATGTTGCCCGGCTCGCTGGGGCGGACCATGGAAAACGACGCCTCCAGCATGGAATGATGGCGATAGACCGTCAGCAGGACCATTTCGGCGTCGGTCAGCTTGGCCAGTTCCGCGGCAATGCGAATGGCCTCTTCGGCGCTGGACGAGCCGTCGAACGGCACAAGGATCTTGGAAAACACGGGGGCGCCCCTCCTTTTATCCGAAGGCCAGATCACGCAGGAACAGCGCGATCTGCGGGAAAAAGATCAACAGAACCGACACCGTCAGCAGGATGGCGATAAAGGGCGGTGTGCCGCGAATGACGTTCCAGTAGGGGCGCTTGAACACCGCGATCGCCGTAAAGATGTCGCAACCGAACGGCGGCGTGGCCGAGCCGATCGCCACCTGCAAGACGATGATCGCGCCGACATGCACCGGGTCCAGCCCGACCGCGTCCACGACCGGCGCGAAGATCGGCACCAGGACCAGGATCACGACGATGGGATCGACGAACATGCAGCCGATGAAAAACGCGATCGAGATCACGAACAAGACGCCGATCGGCCCCATCTCGTCGACGCCGATCGAGCCCAGAACCGCCTGCGGCACTTGCGCGAACGAGATGATCCACGAAAACCCGGCACCCGCGGCCACCAGGATGAACACCACCGCCGTGATCAGCCCGGTCGAGCGCGCGGTCGAGATCAGCCCGTTGATATCGAGCGTGCGGAACACGATCATTTCCAGGATCAGCGCATAGAGGACACAGGCCGCCGCAGCCTCGGTCGGCGAGAAGACCCCGCCATAGATGCCGCCGATGATGATCACCGGAAAGCCCAGCGGCCAGAGCGCCTTTTGCATCGCGACCAGCCGCTCGGACCAGGTCGCGGGATCCTCGGACGGCACATTGTTGCGCGCGGCATAATACCAGCAATAGATCGAGAACAGCAGCAGGATCAGCAGCCCCGGACCGATCCCCGCGATGAACAATTCGGCGATCGAGGTGTTGGAAATCACGCCATAGATGATCATGCCGATCGACGGCGGGATCAGGAACGCGATATCCGAGGCATTGATGATCAGCGCCAGTGTAAAGCTGTCGTTATACCCGGCCTTGAGCATGCGCGGACGCAGCGGGCTGCCGATGGCCACGACCGTGGCCTGGGTCGAGCCCGACACCGCCCCGAACATGGTGCAGGCGGCGGCGGTCGAAATCGCCAGCCCGCCCCTGCGATGGCGCACGAAGGCCATCACCAGGTCGATCAGCCGCCCCGCCGAATGCCCCCGCGTCATGATGTCGGCGGCAAAGATGAACATGGGAACCGCGATCAGCGAGGCGGGGCGAATGCCCGCCATCATCTGCGACACCATGGTCTCAAGCTGGCCGAACCCGCCGAAATTCAGATAGAACCCCAGACCGGCGGCGATGATGAGCGGGATCATCATGGGAAAGCCCAGTGCCAGCAGGACCACCATCACACCCAGAATTGTCAGTGCCATCTGTGCCGCCCCCTCAGACTTCCTGTTCGCTTTCGTCGGAATACCCCTCAAGCACGTTGGTCGAGAGATAGATGTCCTTTTCCAGCATGTTCTTGATCGCCGTCAGCAGGTATTGCAGCCCGGTCATGAAAAAGCCCACCGGCACCCAGACCACGGTCCACCAGACCGGAATCTGAAGCGAGGGCAGAACCCGGCCGCGCGACAGCGAGGTCGTCAGATAGCCCCAGGAATACCATGCCAGCGCGAACATCACCGCCGCCGTAAACAGCGCGATAAAGATCATCAGAACCTTGCGCGGTGGCGGGGGCAACAGGTCAAAGAACGCCGTCATGCGGATGTGGCGACCGTGGCGCGCGGCATAGCTGATGCCGGCGAATGTGATGAGGATGATCAGGACCCGGTTGATTTCCTCGGTCGCCTGGATCGACTGGCCGAAACCGAACCGGCCCACGACATTGGCCACGGTGTTGAGTGCCATCAACAAGACGCCCGCGGCCAGCAAGATGGCCTCGATCCGGGCGATCGCGTTGTCGACCATGCCCAGGGGGCCCGGAAGGTCGGATTTGTAGCTGGACGGTGGCGCGTCGTCTTCGGCAACGGTTGGCCCCAGCGCGGAATCTTCGATTTCGGGGGCTTCGGTCTGGCGTTCAGGGTCGGTCACGCGAGAAATCCCTGTTCAGAGGATGGAAATGTCTTACGCGAAAGACCAGAGGCGGCCGCAGCCGCCTCTGGGTTGGTGTGCATGGATCAGTCGCTGACCGCCTCGAGGTCGGCCTTCATCTGATCCAGGATTTCCTGGCCGCTTTCGCCGGTCATCTCGATGAACTCGGCCTCGACGGAGTCGGCAGTCTCCATGAAGGCTTCGCGCTCGTCGTCGTCCAGGCGCGTGACGGTCATGTCGGGCTTGTTCTCCATGATCGTTTCCAGCGCGCGCTCGGTCAGGCCTTCCTGGTAGTCCAGGATGTATTCGAACGCTTCATCGACCGCGTCGCGCACCAGTTGCTGATCGTCCTCGGACAGGCCGTTGAAGAAGTCCTGGTTGGCCATCAGGGCGGTGGTGAAGTTGTTGTGGCCGGTAAAGGTGATGTGGTCCGTCACCTCATACATGCGCGTCGATTCGACGAAGAACATGGGGTTTTCCTGCCCCTGAATCATGTTCGTCTGCAACGCGCCATAGACCTCGCCCCAGGGCAGCGGCGTCGGCACCGCGCCAAAGGCACGATAGCTTTCAACCAGCAGCGGGTTGGTCATCACGCGGAAGTTCTGCTCGTTCAGGTCCTCGGGGCTGCGGACGGGTTCCTTGGTGGTCATGACCACCTCGCCCTCGGGATACATGGTCAAAAGCTCAAGCCCGTGTTCGGCATAAAGCTCGGGGAACATCTCGTTGATGGCGACCGAGGTGCGGAAGAACTCGTTGAGTTGCTCACCCTCCTGCGGCAGCAGGTAGGGCACGAAGAACACCTGCGCCTCGGGGATCAGCGCGCCGGTAAAGCCGGGCGACTGGTTGACGAACTGCAGGATGCCGGACTGCGTCTGCTCCATGATGTCATCCGATTCCCCCAGCGTGCCAAAGGGGAACAGCTCGACCGTGTAGTCCGAGTTTTCCTCGATATACTCCTTGAACTGAGTGGCGAAGACACCCTGCACCTCGTCAATGGCTTCCTCGAAGGCATAGCGCCAGGTGTCCTGGGCCGATGCGCTGGTCGTCATCAGCGCCGTGGCGCCGGCAAGTCCGATCAGAAAGGTCTTGAATGTCATACATGTCTCCCATCTCGTGCGCCGCAGCGGCGCGTTTGCGTCAAGTCGTCACGATGGCGTGCCAGGCACGGCCGATCCGCCCGAGGGCGGCATCGTGACACAGGCGGCGACTGGAAGCGGCAACCGCGCCATGGCGTCGGCAGCGGCAGAGCATCTGGCACAGCTCAGAGGGCGCTTCCGGCAGTCTTCAGAGAAGACCTGCGCCGTAATCATGTCAATCAGTATATTGAATCATGACAATAGATGCAAATGCCGCCGGTTGGGCAATTGCCGCCCGTGCTGCGCGGCCGGCTAAAGGGTCAGGAAATCGGGTTCGGGACGATTGCGCGCCAGCCGCGCGATCACGGTCAGCGCATCGCGCAAGCCGCGCTCATCCGGCGCGCCAAGGCAGATCCGCACACCCTGCGGACGCGGGCGCGAATTGCCGGTCTCGAAGGCGCTGCCGGGCGCGATCGCCACGCCGCGCAGCCGGGCGCTGCGCACGAACCCGGCCTCGTCCCAGCCATCCGAAAGCGTCAGCCACACATGCAGCCCATGCGCCCCCCCGGCCATGTCCAGCCCGTCCAGCAACTGCCGCGCGATGATATTGCGCCGCGCCAGCGCCCGGCGCTGCCAGCGCAACAACTCAAGCGCCTCGCCCCGCTCGATCAGCCGCGCCGACAGTTCGGCCACCAGCGGGCTTGCCATCCAGTTGGTGACCATATGGCGGCTGAACGCGGCGGTGACATGCGAATCGGGCACCACCAGCCAGCCGGTGCGCAAGGCCGGCATCAGGCATTTGGACAGGGCGGTGAAATAGAAGACCCGCTCGGGCGCCAGCATCGCCAAGGGCGCCGGGCGGCGCGGTTCCAGCGGGCCCCAGGCGTCATTCTCGACGATCAGCATGTCATGGCGCCGGGCCACCGCGACGATCTCGGCGCGGCGCTCGGCATCCATCGTCGCAGCGCAGGCATTGTTGCCCGAGGGCAGCACATACAGCACCCGCGCACCGCGCTTGCGCGCGGCGCGGTCCAGCGCCTCGGGCAGGATCCCCTGGACGTCGCAGGCCAGACCCTCCAGCTTGAGGCCGTGCAACTGCGTCAGGCTTTTCAGCGTGTGGTGCCCCAGCACCTCGGTTACGACCAGATCGCCCGGTGCCGCGGCGCTCAGCAGTGCGACCGTCATCGCCGGGGTTGCGCCGTTGGTCGGCAGGATCCGGTCGGGCCTGGCGTCGATTCCGCACAGCGACAGCCAGCCGCGCGCCCGTTCGACATGCTTGCGCAGCGCCCGCCGGGGCCGGAACGAACCCAGCACCTCGGACGGGACATCCCCCGACAGATCGGCCAGCGCCCTGTCCAGCGCGGTGCGATGCGGCTCGCCCAGAACCGGCATCAGCATCGAACAATCCACGACCGGCTCGTCGCCCTCAAGCCGCTGATACGGCGGCGCGCGGCCATCGGGTCCGGTCGATTTGACATACGTGCCGCGCCCGACCTCGCCGGCAATGACATCGGCGCGGATCAGCGCCTCATAGGCGCGGCTGACGGTCTGCACCGAAAGCCCCAGCCGGAACGCCAGTTCGCGGTGCGTGGGCAGGCGGTCGCCCGGTCTGAGCGCGCCCGAGTCGATCGCGGCCACCACCGCGCGCGCCAGCGAGCGATACGCGGGGCGCGTGATGGAGGCAGGATCGGGCAGCCACATTGTCATGATATTCATCATCGCCAAATCATGCCATTACGCAAGCCCGGCGCAGCCGCCTGGGACGGGTGCGCATTGACAAGCGCCGCGCGGGGCGAAAGATAGCGCCATGCGTCCACTGCCCCTTGATGATCGCGATCTTGCCATCCTGTCGATTCTGACCCGCGAGGGGCGGATCTCGAAGGCCGATCTGGCACGCCGGGTCAACCTGTCGCCGACGCCCTGCTGGGCACGGCTCAACCGGATGGAGGCTGCCGGGCTGATCCGCGGCTACCGCGCCGAGGTGGCGCTGGCGCGTCTGGCGCAGCATGTCGTGGTCTTTGTCACGGTCGAGCTGGAAAACCATCGCGCCGAGAATTTCCAGAGCTTCGAACGCACCGTCGCCCGCATGGACGAAATCACGGGCTGCTGGGGGCTCGGCGGGGGCTTCGACTATCTGTTGCAGGTCGTCATCCGCGACGTGCCGACCTATCAGGCGCTGATGGATTCGCTGCTGGAAAGCCGCGCCGGGGTGAAGCGCTATTTCAGCTATATCGTCACCAAGAAGGTGAAATCGGCCCCGCCCCCGTTGGCGGCGCTGATGGATGGATCGTCCTGAGCCGGCCGCGAAAACAGACGATCCGTCTACGCAACTGCCGGGAGGGGAGCGAATCCTCTGCCACGGGGCGGCTAGACTAGGCACGACAACCAAGGAGTGCCCGATGCCCGCCGCCGCACAAACCGCCCGCGCCGCCCTGTCCGACCGCCTGACCGACACCGCCCTGCTGCATGATGCGGGCTTCATCGGCGGCTGGCGCCAAGGCCCGTCGCGCTTTGCCGTGACCGATCCCGCGACCGGCGACACCGTGGCCGAGGTGGCGCAGATGGGTGCCGAGGATGCGCGCGCGGCGGTGGATGCGGCGCAAGCCGCCTTTGCGGCCTGGTCGGGCGCCCTGCCCCAGGACCGCGGCGCCCTGCTGCGCCGCTGGTTCGACCTGATCGCCCATAGCCGCGAGGACCTGGCCCGCATCATGGTCGCCGAACAGGGCAAACCCCTGTCCGAGGCGCGCGGCGAGATCGACTATGCCGCCAGTTTCGTGGAATTCTATGCCGAAGAGGCCAAGCGCCCGGATATCGAGGGCGTGACCTCGCACCTGCCCGACGCCGAGGTCGAGGTCTGGCGCGAGCCGGTCGGCGTGGCCGCGCTGGTCACGCCGTGGAACTTTCCCTGTGCGATGATCACCCGCAAGGCCGCGGCCGCGCTGGCGGCGGGTTGCACCTGCGTCGTGCATCCGTCGGCCGAAACGCCGCTGTCGGCGCTGGCCCTGGCCGAACTGGCGCGCCGCGCCGGGTTCCCGCCGGGCGTGTTCAACGTGGTGCCGGGCGATGCGCCTTCGATTGTCGGCGCCTGGACCCGCGACACCCGCGTGCGCGCGCTGTCCTTCACCGGCTCGACCGAGATCGGGCGGCTGCTGTATCGCCAGTCCGCGGACACGGTAAAACGGCTGGTGCTGGAACTGGGCGGGCATGCCCCCTTCATCGTGTTCGCCGATGCCGACCTCGAACAGGCCGTGGACGAGGCGATCAAGGCCAAGTTCGCCACCACCGGGCAGGATTGCCTGGGCGCCAACCGCTTTTTCGTCGAACGCCCGCTTTATGAGGCCTTCTGCACCCGCTTTGCCGCGCGCGTGCGCGCGCTGACCCTGGGGCCGGGGATGTCCGATTGCGACCTGGGGCCGCTGATGAACGAAAAGGCCGTGGCCAAGCAAGAGGCCCATGTCGCCGATGCGCTGGAACACGGTGCGCGCTGCCTGACCGGCGGCGGGCGCGACCCGCAGGGGCCACTGTTCTTTCAGCCCACGCTTCTGGCCGATGTGCCCGACCATGCCGCGATCATGTCCGAAGAAACCTTTGGCCCCGTCGCCGCCATCGCCCCGTTCGACACCGAGGCCGAGGTGATCGCGCGCGCCAATGCCACCGAATACGGCCTTGTCGCCTATCTGCACACGCTTGAGCCGCGGCGCATCTACCGGGTGACGCGGGCGCTGCAATTCGGCATGGTGGCGGTCAACCGCACCAAGGTCACGGGCGCCCCGGTCCCGTTCGGCGGGATGAAACAGTCGGGGCTTGCCCGCGAAGGGGCGCGCTGGGGGCTCGAAGCCTTCACCGATATCAAGTACGTCTGCCGTGACTGGCGCTGACGCCGCAGCCGCAGGAACCGCCCGAAGAAAGGACACAAGAATGCTGACCAACGACCAACTGGCCCAATGGGACCGCGACAATTTCATGCACCCCTCGACCCATCTGGGCCAGTTCGCGCGCGGCGAGGCGGCACAGCGCATCATCACCGGCGGCGAGGGCTGCCACATCACCGACCGTGACGGCAATCGCCTGCTCGATGCCTTCGCCGGGCTCTATTGCGTCAACGTGGGTTACGGCCGGACCGAGATTTCCGAGGCCATCGCCCGCCAGGCGCGGGAACTGGCCTATTACCACGCCTATGCCGGGCACGGGTCCGAGGCGTCGATCACCCTGTCCAGGATGATCATGGATCGCGCGCCCGATCACATGGCGCGGGTCTATTTCGGCCTCGGCGGGTCGGATGCGAATGAAACCAACGTCAAGCTGGTCTGGTATTACAACAACATCCTTGGCCGGCCGCAGAAAAAGAAGATCATCTCGCGCTGGCGCGGCTATCACGGCTCGGGGCTGGTGACGGGGTCGCTGACCGGGCTGGAGCTGTTTCACAAGAAATTCGACCTGCCGCTGAGCCAGGTGATCCACACCGAGGCCCCCTATCCTTTCCGCCGCCCGCGCCTGGACATGTCCGAGGCCGAATTCACCGCCTACCTTGTGGGCGAGCTGGAAGACCTGATCGAGCGCGAGGGCGCCGACACCATCGCCGCCTTCATCGGCGAGCCGGTTCTGGGCACCGGCGGGATCGTGCCGCCGCCCGCCGGCTACTGGGACGGGGTGCAGCACGTGCTGCAAAAGCACGACATCCTGTTCATCGCCGATGAGGTCGTTACCGGCTTTGGCCGGTTGGGCAGCATGTTCGGGTCGGATCACTACGGGCTCAAGCCCGACCTGATCACCATCGCCAAGGGCCTGACCTCGGCCTATGCGCCGCTGTCGGGGTCGATCGTCGGCCAGCGCATGTGGGACGTTCTGATGCGTGGCACCGATGAAAACGGCGTTTTGGGACATGGCTGGACCTATTCGGCCCATCCGATCGGCGCCGCCGCCGGGATCGCCAATCTGGAACTGATCGATTCCCTTGGCCTGGTCGAGAATGCGGGCAGCACCGGCGCCTATCTCAACACCGTCATCGCCGAGGCCGTGGGCAGCCACCGCAATGTCGGCGAGGTGCGGGGCGAGGGGATGCTGTGCGCAGTCGAACTGGTCAAGGACCGCGAGTCGCGCAGGTTCTTCGACCCCTCCGAAGGGGTCGGCGCCAAGGTCGTGGCCGCGATGCTCAAGCGTGGGGTGATCGCGCGGGCGATGCCGCAAGGCGACATTCTGGGCTTTGCCCCGCCGATGTGCCTGACCCGCGCCGAGGCCGACACCATTGCCGGCGTCACCGGCGACGCGCTGCGCGAGGTTCTGGGCTGACGCCCGTGGCGCCCGTTCAGCCCGTGGTTCGGGCGCGGGCGCCGGCCATCGCGGCCAGCGCCGCCGCCAGCAGGAAATAGACGGCGATCCCGAACCCTTGCGTCGGAAAGTCGATACCGGCGTCGATCAGTGCGCCGGTGATCCCCGGCCCCAGCGCGGTGCCCAGCACCATCACCGCCGCCATCATCGCCCGGATCGCCCCCAGGTGGCGCGTGCCGAAGGCCTCGGCCCAGAATGTCGCCATCATCGTCACATGCATGCCGACGCTGACACCCATCAGCACGATGCCCGCAGCCCCCGCGCCCACGCTCCCCGTCGCGCCCAGAACCAGATACCCCGCCGCTATCGGCACCAGGTAGACGGCGGCCAGACGGGTGCTGCCAAAGCGGTCCACCAGCCAGCCCGCGATCAGCATGAACACGACGCTGGTCGCCGTGAACAGCGGAAACAGCGACGCCAGCGTCACATGCGTCCAGCCCTTGGCCTCGGCCAGATGAACCTGTTGAAAAAAGAACGAGGTATTCCACGCCGCCGGGCCCAGCAAGGCTGGCACCATCAGCCAGAACACCGGGTGGCGCAACACCTCGGCGCGGGTCCACATCCGGCCCAGCATGCCGGTGCTGCCGGCCTCCTGCGCAAAGGACTGCGGTGTCCGTTCGCGGCGCAGCAACGCCCAAAGAACCGGCATCAACGCCACCAGCACGCCCGCCGCCACGACCCAGAGCATCCGCCAGTCATAGACCCGCAACAGCGCCACGAAAGTGAAGGGCAGCAGCGCCTCGCCCGTGGCCACGCCCAGCCCGGCGATCGAGACCGCGCGCCCGCGCGTCGCCACGAACCAGCGCGCCATGGCGACCATCGCGGCATGTCCCATCAGCCCCTGTCCGAACAGGCGCAGCAAAAAGATGACCACGACCAGAAGCCACAGATCGCCGATCCAGCGCATCGCCAATGCCGCGACCGCCAGCCCGATCAGGACGCCGATGCCGATATGGCGCACGCGAAAGCGGTCGGTCAGCGTGCCGGCATAAATCATCACCACCGCCGAACTGGTGGTGGCCACGGCATAGATCATGCCCCAGCCGCCATGCGACAGCTCATAGGCCGCGCGGATCTCGCCCGCGAAGACCGAGATGAAGAAGGTCTGCCCGAAACTGGAGGCGAAGGTCAGCAAAAAGCCCGCGGCCAGCCAGGGCGCATTGGCGCGCAGAAAGGACAGCATCCCGTTCATGATCGCCCCTTCAGCGCGCGCAGTCGATGCAGCGCATCAGCGTCGGGTCCAGATCCAGCCGGTCAAACCCGATGAAGGCGCCGCAATCGTCGCAAAAGCCGAATTCGCCCGCATCGATGCGCGCCAGTGCCGCGGCGATGGCGCGTTGGCGGGCATGGCGGCGGGCCTCTTGCGCGGCGGCCATGGCCTGTTGCTGCATGGCGTCCATGCGGCTCAGGCGGCCCACGCTCTGCTGGTCCAGCGTCACCGGCTTGCGGTCGGACGCGGTCTCGCCCGAGGCCGCGCGCAGCGCCTCGCCATCGGCCGAAAGCCGGGGACGATAGCGCGCGGCCAGTTCCTGTTCGTCAAGGTCGCTCATGCGGTCATCTGGTCAGAACAATCGGCACCTTGCAAGAGCGGATCATCTCGGTCGTGGTCGAGCCGATGATCATGCTGCGAATGCGCGAATGGCCATAGGCGCCCATCACCACCATGTCGAACCCGTCCTGTTCGACCAGCGTGCCCAGCGCGGTCTCGGGCTGGCCCGCGATGACGCGCGTTTCCGCCTCGATCCCCGCACCCCTGAGCATGGCGCGCGCATCTTCCAGCCCCTTGCGGCTGGCGTCGGTTTCGGTGCCGACGGTGACCACGCAGACCTCAAGCCCGCGATAGATCGCGGTTCGCGCGACATGATCGACCGCCCGCATCGCCGAGGCCCCGCCGTCATAGGCCAGCAGCACGCGCGCAATGGGCTTGAACGCGCGGGCGGCCACAAAGACCGGGCGGGTGCTGGCGCGCACGATCCGTTCCAGGTTCGAGCCCAGGTGCCCCTTGGCAAAATCCGCCGCCTCGCCGCGCTTGCCGATCAGCACCATCCGGGCACCCTGTTCCTGCTGGGCGACGGTCTCGACGATGTCGCCGTGACGCAGCCGGGTCGTGATCTCGTTCACGCCGGCGCGATCCAGGATCGCGCGCGCATCCTCAAGGATCGCGCGGCCGCGATGGGCGACCAGGCGCGCGCGCTGCGCATCCAGTTCGGCCAGCTCCGCAAGCAGGGCCGACCGCGCACCCAGCGCGATCGAACCCGAAAGATCGGTCTTGTCCGCCCCTTCGCGCCGGCCCAGAACATGCAGCAGCTCGACCGCCCAGCCGGTCTGCCCCGCAACCCAGGCGGCATGCTCGCACACGCTGTGCGCATAGATCGAGCCGTCCACCAATGCGATTATCTTGTCCGTCATGTCCGCCCCCCTCTCAATGCGCCATCAACTTGTCCATCGCGCCCGGCTTGTCATGGATGGCCAGCCGGTCGACGATGGTTTCGGATGCTTCGTTCATGCCCCTGATCTCGACCTCGGCACCGTCGCGGCGGAACTTCAGCACCGCCATGTCGAGCGCCTGAACCGAGGAAATATCCCAGATATGCGCGCCGCTGACATCGATCACCACGCGCTCCAGCGCCTCCTTGAAGTCAAAGGCGGCCATGAAGTCCTCGACCGAGCCATAGAACAGCTGCCCCTCGACCCGATAGGTGCGGATACGGCCATCAGCGCTGATCTCGCTGCTCACGCGAAACAGCTGCGCGATCTTGCCGGCAAAGAAGATCCCCGACAACAGCACCCCCACCAGAACGCCGATCGCCAGGTTGTGGGTATAAACCACCGTGGCCACCGTCGCGATCATCACCACCGAGCTTGAGCGCGGATGCGTGCGCAGGTTGCCCAGCGACGACCACGAAAAGGTGCCGATCGAGACCATGATCATGATCGCCACCAGGGCCGGCATCGGAATGATGCTGACCAGATCGCCAAGGCCCACCACCATGATCAGCAAGAAGACCCCGGCGGCAAAGGATGACATCCGCCCGCGCCCGCCGGATTTCACGTTGATGATGGATTGCCCGATCATCGCGCACCCCGCCATGCCGCCGATGAACCCGGTGGCGGTATTGGCCAGCCCCTGCCCCACGCATTCCTGGTTGCGGTTCGACGCCGTGTCGGTCAGATCATCGACGATGTTTTGCGTCATCAGGCTTTCCAGCAGGCCGACGACCGCGACCGCGATCGAATAGGGCAGGATGATCGCCAGCGTTTCCAGGTTCAGCGGAATATCGGGGATCAGGAACACCGGCAGCGTGTCGGGCAGCGCGCCCATGTCACCCACCATCCGCACATCCAGTCCCAGCGCCCAGGCAAGCCCTGTCAGAACGACGATCGTGACCAGGGGCGAGGGAACGGCCCGTGTCAGCAGCGGGAACAGATAGATGATCGCCAGACCGGCCGCGACCAGCGGAAAGGTGATCCAGCTGACCGCGCGCGGGTCCAGCTCGGGCAGTTGCGCCATGAAGATCAGGATCGCCAGCGCATTGACAAAGCCCGTCATCACCGACTTCGACACGTAGCGCATGACAAAGCTCAAGCCCGACAGCCCGGCGCCGATCTGCAACAGCCCCGCCAGCACGGTCGCGGCCAGAAGGTATTCCAGCCCGTGCTCGCGCACCAGCGTGATCATCAAAACCGCCGTCGCCGCCGTCGCCGCCGAGATCATACCGGGGCGCCCGCCGGTGATCGCGGTGATCACGGCGATGCTGAAGCTGGCGTAAAGCCCGACCTTGGGGTCGACGCCGGCGATGATGGAAAAGGCGATCGCCTCGGGGATCAGCGCCAGCGCAACGACCAGCCCCGACAGCAGGTCGCCGCGGATGTTGCCGGTCCACTGCCGGCGATAGGCATCAAGTGAAATCATCGAATTCCCGTTCAAGGGCCGTCCCCAGCGCGTGGCCGGCAGCCGTTCTTCATTGTCTTGTCAGGTTGTCCGGCGGATCGGCGGCCGGAAGAGCCACCCGAGATCCTCTCTCGGGTCCGTGTTCGATGCGCCGCGTTTAGACGCTGGAATGCGCAAAGCCAAGCGCGGTTTTCCCGAACCGCCGCGATCATCGCTTGAAATCGACCGCGCATCGGTCAAGGATCGCCCCGACCCGCCGGGCGTCGCGCCCGAACCATCAGCCGCAAAGGAACGCCCCGATCATGGCCGACCCCGTCCTGTTGACCCACGGCTCCAAGACCGGCACCGCCGATGTCGTCGCCAGCGCGCACGTGTGTGCTGAAAAGCGCAAGCCGGGCTTTTTGGGCCGCGCGGGGGATGCCGCATGATCCTGTCCGACGAACAGCGCATGATCCGCGACACCGCCCGTGACTTTGCGCAACGCGTGCTTGCGCCGGGCGCCGATGCCCGCGCCCGCGCCGGTTCGATCGAACCGGCAGTGCTGGACGGGTTGGCCGAGCTGGGGTTCCTGGGCATGTGCGTGCCCGACGATCTGGGCGGCGTGGGGGCCGATTATGTCAGCTATGCCCTGGCGCTGATCGAGATCGCGGCGGGCGATGGCGCGGTCTCGACGGTGATGAGCGTCCATAACGCGCCCTTCAACGCGATCTTGCAGGGATACGGCTCGCCCGAACAGCAGGCGCGGGTTCTGGCGCCCGCCGCCGCCGGCGCCTTCATCGGCGCCTTTGCCCTGACCGAGCCGCAGGCCGGGTCCGATGCCGCCGCGATCCGCACCCGCGCGCGCCGCGAGGGCAAGCGATACGTGATCGACGGCGAGAAGGTCTTCATCACCTCGGGCAAGATCGCGGGCTGGACGATCCTGTTCGCGCGCATGGACGGGCACAGC
Source organism: Rhodobacteraceae bacterium HLUCCA12 (assembly GCA_001314715.1). Taxonomy (GTDB): domain Bacteria; phylum Pseudomonadota; class Alphaproteobacteria; order Rhodobacterales; family Rhodobacteraceae; genus Pararhodobacter. The sequence goes on from LJSV01000005.1 coordinate 91,504, forward strand.
GGCAAATCGGGGATCACGGCCTTTCTGACGCCCACCGACGCACCCGGCTATCACGTCGCCAAGGTCGAGGAGAAGCTGGGCCAGGCGGCCTCGGACACCTGCGCGCTGCGTTTCGAGGGGCTGGAGATCCCGGCCGATCTGCGCATCGGCGACGAGGGCGCGGGCTATCGCATCGCGCTGTCGTCGCTGGAAACCGGGCGCATCGGCATTGCCGCGCAATCGGTGGGCATGGCGCAGGCCGCGCTGGATATCGCCGTGGCCTATGCCCGCGAGCGCGAATCCTTCGGCAAGCCCCTGATCGACCATCAGGCGGTGGGCTTTCGGCTGGCCGACGCCCGCACACGGCTTGAGGCCGCGCGCCAGCTGGTCCTGCATGCCGCCAGCCTGAAGGACGCAGGCCAGCCCTGCCTGACCGAGGCGGCGATGGCCAAGCTTTATGCGTCCGAAGCGGCTGAAAGCATCGTCTCGGACGCGCTGCAAACGCTGGGCGGCTATGGATACACCGCCGATTTCCCGGTCGGGCGGATCTATCGCGACGTGCGCGTCTGCCAGATCTACGAGGGCACATCGGACATCCAGAAAATGCTGATCCTGCGCGGGATGGACTGACCGCGCAGCCGGCCTCACGTGCCGGCGCCCTCGCGGCGGAACACGGCCATCTGGCTGGCCCCGCCCAGGTCGGGATGCGCCCCGGCGATATCGTGAAACGTCACGCGTTGGCCCCATGTCCGGGCGACGCGCTGCCCCCAGCGCTGAAACCGCGCGCGAGTCCATTCAAAGCGGTGATCGGGGTGGCGAAACCGGTGCGCGGGCACACCCAGAAGCGCGTTGAACTCGGCATTGGGTGTGGTGACGATGACGGCGCGCGGGCGGAACACGTCAAAAACGGCGCGTTCCAGGCTGCCCAGATCGGACGGGGCGATATGCTCGATCGTTTCGACAAGAACGGCGCAGTCGAACCCGGCCAGCGCCGGATCGCCGCGCGTCATCGACGCCATGCGCAACTCGACATCCGCGTGCAGGGTCCGACGCTCCAGTGACGCGCGCAACCGCGCGATCGACGCGGCGTCGATATCCAGCCCGACCAGCCGCGCGATGTTCGCATCACCGGCCAGCCGCAGGAACAGATCGCCATCGCCGCACCCCAGGTCCAGCACCGAGCGCGCGCCCATCTCGTGCAGTTGAGCCTGCACCGCCTCCAGCCGCTCTGCGTGCATCCAGCTGGTCATGCGGACTCTGCCGCCGGCTTGCGCATCAAGGCGACATCCTTGACCGGCAACTCGCAGTCCCAGCCCCATTGCCGCGCCAGATGGGCGAAGGTGTCGGCGCGGTAAAAGACGACATGCGTCGGATCCTTGCGATACTGCCAGTCACGAAACCGCGCATCGTCGGTCTGGAAGCAGGTCATCACCGCCAGCCAGCCGCCGGGGCGGATCAAACCGCGCAAGCGTGCGAATTCCTGCGCCGGGCGGTGAAAATGCTCGGCGGTTTCGGTGCAGGTGACGAAGTCATAGACCTGCGACAGCGGCGCCGGGTCAGGCGCGAAGAACGGATCATAGAGCGCGACATGATGCCCGGCCTCGCGCAGCATCGCCGCCAATGCCGGGCCGGGGCCACAGCCATAGTCAAGGCCCGTCGAGGCCGGGCACAGGCGCGCCAGCAACGGATCGGCAAGGCGCGACAGGAAACGGCGATAGCGTGGATCGTCGGGATCGTTCTCATGGTGCAGGTAATGGGCGTATTCGTCGCGCGGGGCCGGCCGGTGTTCGGGCGCCAGAAACCGCGCCTGGCACGCATCGCAGCGCCAGTAATCGCGACCATCGGCCGACATCAACGCCGCAGTGGCCGCCGCGCCGCAGACCGGGCAGGCTGGCGCGCGGGCGCGATCCGCGCCCATCCGGTCCTTGCCGTCATCACAGCCCATTCAGGTCCACCTTGCAGCGCGGATGCGGGCGCCGCCGGTCAAACGGCGCCCGGCATGAGACAGCCCCGATCAGAACGGGAAGTGCTGATGCGGATCTTCGATCGTCACCCAGCGGGTGCTGGTGAAGGCCTCGATGGCCGCCTTGCCGCCGAACCGGCCATAGCCCGACTCCTTGACGCCGCCAAAGGGCATCTGCGCCTCGTCGGCGACGGTCGGGCCGTTGATGTGGCAGATCCCGCTTTCGATGCGATCGGCCACCCTGAGCGCGCGCTGGATATCGCGCCCGTAGACCGCGGCCGACAGACCGTATTCGGTGTCATTGGCCACGCGCACGGCCTCGTCATCGTCCTTGACGCGGATGATCGGCTTGACCGGGCCAAAGCTTTCCTCGGCATAGACCTTCATCTGCGCGCTGACCCGGTCGATCAGCGTCGCCTCGACGATGCTGCCATTGCGCTTGCCACCGGCGACGACGGTGCCGCCCTTGGCGGTCGCGTCGGCGATGATCGCCTCCATCTTCTCGGCGGCTTCGGGCGTGATCATGGACCCCAGAACCACCGCACCCTGCGGATCGCCCGCCGGCAGCGACCGCGCCTTGGCCGCCAGCGCCTCAACAAAGGCATCGGCGATCTTGTCTTGCACGATGATGCGTTCGGTCGACATGCAGATCTGCCCCTGGTTCATGAAGGCGCCGAAGGCCGCACCGTTCACGGCGGCGTCGATATCGGCGTCGTCCAGAACCACCAGCGGCGCCTTGCCGCCCAGTTCCAGCAACACGGGCTTGAGGTGCTCGGCCGCCTTTTGCGCGATGATCCGGCCGACCGGGGTCGAGCCGGTGAAATTGACATGGCGCACCTGCGGCGCCGCGATCAGCGCGGCCACCACCTCGGCGGCATCGTCGGGGGCGTTGGTGATCACGTTGATCACGCCATCGGGCACCCCTGCGGCGTGCAGCGCCTGGCCGATCGCCAGATGCGTCGCGGGCGACATTTCGGACGCTTTCAGGACCACGGTGTTGCCGCAAGCCAGCGCCATCGCGACCGCGCGCGTGCCCAGGATCACGGGCGCGTTCCAGGGCGCAATCCCCAGGCAGACGCCCAGCGGCTTGCGCTGGGCCATCGCCAGCGTGCCGGGCTTGTTCGAGGGAATGATCTCGCCGGTGATCTGGGTCGTCATGGAGGCCGCCTCGCGCAGCATTCCGGCGGCCAGCATGCAGTTGAACCCGCCCCATGGCCCGGTCGAGCCGGTCTCGGCGGTCATCGTCCGGGCGATGTCGTCGGCCATGCCCTCCATCTCGGTCGCGGCCTTGAGCAGATAGGCGCGGCGGTCGCCGGGGCTGGTCTGCGCCCAGGCCGGAAACGCGGCGGCGGCGGCCTCGACGGCGCGCTGTGCATCGGCGACGGATGCGGCCGGGGCGATCGTCGCCACCTCGCCGGTGACGGGGTTGCGGCGCTCATAGACGCGGCCATTCTCGGCCTTGGCGGATTTGCCCGCGATCAGCATTGCGATGGTGTTGTCAGTCACGTCTCGATCCTTCCAGTTGTGGCGGTCGCGCCCGGCCCCAAGGCGCGGTCGCGGACTTGCCCCGCAAGAGATATGCTTGCCACGCAAGAGTCAAACCACAGGGCAGAACCGGCCTCGCCGGCCATGCGCCCGTCCCAGTCGCGCCTCAACCGTCGCCCCAATGCGCCATCGGCAGGCCCGGCACCGGGCTTCGGAAATAGGGGATGCGCGTTCCGCGCAGCGATCCGATATAGACATTGCGCAGATCCGTCCCGCCGAACGTGACCGAGGCGAACCACGGCGCGATCTGGCCACCATGGGCCAGCAACAGCTCGGGCGTGATCGCATCCGCGCGGAAGGCCGCATCCAGTTCGGCCGACCGGGCCGGATCGCTGTCATCCAAAATCACGCGCATCTCACCTTCAGGCGTAAGCGCGAACAGCCGGTCGGTCATCACATGCGTGCCCCACAGGTTGCCATGGGCATCAAAGGCGATCCCGTCGATGAACCCCCCGGTGTCGGACGGGCCGAACACCTCGCGCGTGGTGACGGTCGGACCATCGTCGATGCGAAGGCGAGTGATGCGTCGTGCGGTCGTCTCGACGACATAGAGCCAGGTTTCGTCGGCATCGAAACGAATTTCGTTGGTGAAGGCAAAGCCGTCGGCCACGATCCGCGCGCCGCGTTCATCCAGCACCGCGACATAGCCATCCGCGATATTCGGGCTGATCGCCTGCATCCAGTTGGTGATCCGCGTGGATACCGTGATCCAGATCCGGCCCCTGGTGTCGCGCAGCACGAAATTGACCTTGCCCACCGGCTGGCCGTCAATCTGATCCAGAACCACCTCGGTGCGGCCATCGCGGGTCATGCGTTCCAGCCGGTCGGTGCCGAAATTCGAGATCAGGATCGACCCGTCCGCATCAAAGGCCAGACCGTTGGGCAGCGTGCCACCGGTAAAGCGCTCTGCCTCGTCCCCCGTGGCACCAAACCGCGTGTCCAGGCTCTGGGCGATCAGCTCCTGGCTGCCGTCGGGGCGGATATGCACGACCCCGCCGCGCGCATCGGCCGACCACAGGCTGCCATCAGGTTCGGCCAGAATGCATTCGGGGCGTTGCAACCCTTCGCCGACATAGCGCATATCCGCGGCGCTCACGCTGAAGCCGTCGATCGGGTTCATGTCACACCTCCTTCCAGCCCTCGGGCGTGTTCAGCCTGTGCCGGATCGTGTTTTCCCGGCCCAGCGTCTGTTCGATGAAACACCCCTTGCGTGCCGCGTCGATCAGCGCGACCACGGCAGGTTCGGAGTCGGGGCTGTCGATCAGCACATCGATCTCGAAACTGCGCGGCGCCGTTTCATAAACCCGTCCGGTTGCCTGCCAGTCCCAGGTGACGCGGGTTTCCACCGACAGGTCGTCGATCGTGACATTCATGCGTTTGGCGAACGCGCGCAGCTGGGTCATGATGCAACCGGTCAGCCCGCCGACGAACAGGGCCAGCGGCGGCGGGGCAGTCCCGTCGCCACCGTGAAAGCTGCCCTCGTCGGTGGCCAGTTCGAACGGCCCCTCTTCGAACGGGGCGCGCATGTGAACGCGCAGGTCATTGCGCATCTTGCCCGTGGCCTGACCGACACAGTCGAACCGAACGATGGCCTGCTGCATGTTCTCGTCCATTCAGAACTGGACCCTGTCGCCGCCCTTGAGCGCGAGCATCTCGCGCGCATCGTCGGGGGTGGCAACCTCGAGGTCCAGGGTTTCGATGATCGAGCGGATCTTGCGCACCTGTTCGGCATTGCTGGCCGCCAGCTTGCCCGGCCCGATGTAAAGGCTGTCTTCCAGCCCGACGCGGACATTCGCGCCCATCGTCAACGCCTGGGTCAGGATCGGCATCTGGTGCCGGCCCGCGGCCAGGACCGACCAGTGGTACTCCGTGCCGAACAGCCTGTCGGCGGTCGATTTCATGATGCCCACATTCTCGGGGTCGGCGCCGATGCCGCCCAGAATGCCAAAGATCGTCTGGATGAAAAACGGCGGCTTGAGCACGCCACGGTCAGCCATGAACGCCAGATTATAGAGATGCCCCATGTCATAGCATTCCAGTTCGAACCGGGTGCCATGCCCCTCGCCCAGCTCGCGCACGACAGTTTCGATGTCGCGGAACGTGTTGCGAAAGATGAAGTCGTCCGAGGCCCGCAGGAACGGCTCTTCCCAGTCGAATTTCCAGTCGCTGTACTTGTCGGCCATCGGGTGTATGGCGAAATTCATCGTACCCATGTTCAGCGAGCACATCTCGGGCGCGGCCCGCAACGGCGCGGCCAGGCGTTGTTCGACGGTCATGCCCAGCCCGCCGCCGGTGGTGATGTTGACCACCGCATCGCTGGCCTGCTTGATCACCGGCAGGAACTGCATGAACACATCCGGATCGGGCGTCGGGCGACCATTTTCGGGATCGCGCGCGTGCAGATGCAGGATCGACGCGCCGGCCTCGGCCGCCTCGATCGCCTGCGCGGCAATGTCGGCGGGGCGATATGGCACCGCGTCGGACATGGTGGGCGTGTGAATGCCGCCGGTCACGGCGCAGGTGATGATGACCTTGCGTTTGGGTCGGGCCATGTCAGTCCTCCAGAATGGCGACGGCGCGCACGAAACCCGCCGACGCGGCCTTGATCTTGAACGGAAAGCACGAGAGGCGGAAACCCGTGGGCGGAAGCTGGTCCAGATTGGCAAGCTTCTCGATATGGCAATAGCCGATCTCCATGCTGGCGCGGTGCCCCTCCCAGACGATCGACGGGTCGGGGTTTTCCAGATACCGCTCGCGCGTTGCCGAAAACGGCGCGTCCCATGACCAGCCGTCGGTGCCGGTCACGCGCACCCCGCGCTCCAGCAGCCACAGCGTGGCCGCGCGTCCCATGCCGCAGCCCCTGTCCAGGTAATCCGGCTGGCCATAGGCGGCCCCGGCGGCCGTATTGATCACCACGATCTCAAGCGGGCTGAGGGTATGATCGATACGGTCAAGCTCGGCCTCGACATCCCCGGGCTGGACGACATACCCATCCGGAAAATGACGAAAATCCAGCTTCACACCGGGCTGGAAACACCATTCCAGCGGCACCTCGTCGATGGTGATCGCGCGCTTGCCGCCATCCATGGTGGAATGGTGGTGATAGGGCGCATCCAGATGCGTGCCGTTATGGGTGATGCACTGGATCATCTCGACCGCCCAGCCCTCGCCGCCGGGCAGGTCGTCTTGCGTCATGCCGGGAAAGAACTGGGTGATCTGCCCGGCGGTCTGGCTGTGATCCATATAGGTGATCTTGGGCTCGAACCCCGGCGGGTCGGATGCGATCCCGGTTTCCAGCGGAACGGACAGGTCGATGATCTTCATGCAAGACTCCTATAGAAAGCCCGTGGCGATGACGGGAAAGGCGATGATCAGGCCCAGCACCAGCAACATGATCAATGCGAACGGCGCCGCCCCGGCGAACACGTCGCCCAGCCCGATGCGCGAATCGTCCAGCGCGCCCTTGATGACATAGACCGACAGGCCCAGAGGCGGTGTCAGCAAGCCGATCTCGACCGCCAGGACGGTGATGATGCCGAACCAGATCAGGTCGATCTGCATCGCCTGTGCGATCGGCAGAACCAGTGGCAGGGCGATCAGCATGATCGACGACGAATCCAGGATCGTGCCCAGGACGATCAGGACCAGGCAATAAAGCAGGATGAACCCGTAGACACCGACATCGCGCGCGGCCACCCATTCGGTCAGGAAGGCCGGCAGGCCCGACAGGGACAGAAAGCGCGAATACATCGTCGCGGCGATGATCAGAAAGCAGATCGCGGCAGTGATATGACCGGTCTCCAGCGTCACCTGCCAAAGCGCCCGCGCGCCGATCCGGCGCTTGGCAAGCGCGATCACGATGGCCCCCAGCGCACCGATGGCGCCGGCCTCGGTCGGGGTGAAGACCCCGCCATAGATGCCCCCCAGAACCAGGGCGATCAGGACCACGACCGGCAGAATCTTGCCGGTGGTGTCGCGCAACAGCGACACCGGCGTCATCGGGTCGCGCGGCGCGATCGTCGTTGCGCCCGTGAAGCCGGGAAACATCCGTACCATCACGGCGATTCCGATACAGAACGCCAGCGCCAGAACCAGGCCGGGCCCGATCCCGGCGATGAACAGCTGGCCGACCGATTGTTCGGCAATGATGCCGTAGAGGATCAGCAGCAGCGATGGCGGGATCATCATACCCAGCACCGAGGAGCCCGCCACCACCCCGGTGGCAAAGCGCCCGGTATGACCGATGCGCACCATCTCCGGCACCGCGACCTTGGCAAAGACTGCCGCCGAGGCAATGGAAATCCCGGTGATCGCGGCGAACACCGCATTGGCACCGACCGTGGCCATGCCCAGCCCGCCCCGCAGGCGTCGGAACGCGCGGTTGGCGACATCGAACGTGTCGCGTCCGATATCGGCGCGGCTTACCACCAGCCCCATCAGCACGAACAGCGGCACCACCCCGAACAGATAGGACGAGATGCTCTCGCGCGCCGCCAGCGACAGCATGCGGGCGGCCAGTTGCGCATTGTCGCGCATCACCCACAGTCCGACAAAGCTCACCAGCGCCAGCGCGATCGAGACATGCATGCCCATCCAGATCATGGCCAGGATACCGGCCAGCGACCACAGTCCGATCTCGATCCCGGTCATGGCCGCCCCCGAACCGCAAGCACGCCCAGTGACAGCGCCCGCAGCACGAAGACCGCAAACATCAGCGCCGATCCGGCCAGGACGATGGCATGGACCGGCCAGATCGGGGCCATGAACTGTCCGACCGTGCCGATCATCTGGCCGCGACCGTAAGAGCGCAGGAAAAGCGGATGAAAGGCCGTGATCAGAACATAGATCAACCCGGCGCCCGCCCCGTGCAGCAGCGCGTCCAGCGCATCGGCCAGCCGTGGCGCACGCGCGCGCAGCGCCTTCAGAACGGCGTCCGAACGCGTCAGCTTGCCCCGCGCCAGCGTGTTCGCGATCTGCAGAAAGACGATCGCCAGGATGGACATCGCGACCATTTCCGGCACCCCGGCAATCGGCCTGCCCAGAAAGAACCGCCCGACGACATCGGCGGCGATCAGCGCCATGACCCCCAGGATCAGCGCGGTTCCCAGTGCCGAGGCCGCGGCCGTCACCCGGTCCAGCAACAGCGCCAGAGCATCCAGGGGCCGCAGCCCGGTTCGCAACTCTTCGGTGGTGGCCATGCCAATATCCGTTCAACGCATGAGGGTCAGCGCCCCGGTGCCGCCGCGCGGGCACCGGGGACGCAGGCTGTGGCGGCGCGGCTCAGCGCTGCGACCAGTCGCGGCCCAGGTCGGCCCCGGCCTCGGTGACGGCCTCGATATAGGCATCCAGCACCTCGGTGCCCGGCAGACCCCGCTCGTCGGCATTCTCGGCCCAGGCGCCGGCGATGTCGGGCAGCGCCTCGGCCCAGCGGCGGCGCTCCTCAGGGTCCAGGACATGCAGCCGGTCCTCGTCGGCGGCGATCGTGTCCATGGCGGCGGCGACACGCTCGGCCTGTTCGGCCAGATAGGCCTCGGTATAGGCCTCGGCACCTTCGCGCAGGGCTTGCTGCACGGCCTCGGGCTGTTCGGCGAACCATGTCCGGTTGGCGACCAGCGCCCCAGCATACTGCGCACCGAAATCGGTCACCGTGACATGGGGCGCGACCTCATGCAGCCGCGCCGGCGCGGCTGCGGTGGGGAACACGATCGCGCCCTCGAACACGCCGGTCTCGATGTCGTTGTAATAGGTCGTCAGATTGCCCGAAACGCCCACCGCGCCGGTACCCTCGACCCAGTTCACGGCCGGGCCGGGCGCCCCGATCCGCCGCCCTTCCAGATCCTCGATGCTCTCGACCGGGAAGGTGGTCATTAGAAGGTAATTGTCCAGCGCGAAGCCGCCGCCCAGGTATTCGGCATCGTATTCGTGCCAGCTTTCCACCATGCCCGGCACGGTGTCGTGCAGTTCGGCCAGCGCATCCATCACCACCTGCGGGTCGGACGGGCCAAAGGGGGTGTTGTAGCTGACATTCTGTAACGGCAGCTCGTTGGGCAGGAACACGGTCGGCATGGCCCCCACCTGGGCCAGTCCGTCCTCGATCGCTTCCAGTTCGCCGCCAACGGCCGCCAGGCTGCCACCATAGGCCTCGCTCCAGTTGATCGAATGGCCGCTGCCCTCCAGGGCGGCATCGACGGTGGGGATGAAGGTCTCGCTCAGATGCTTGACCCACAGAAAGATCGGCGGATGGCCGTTGACCACCGTCACGTCGATCGACTGGGCCGGGGCGGTGGCAGGCCAGGCCAGCCCCGCCGCAAGTGCGGGCCCGGCAAGGCAGCTGCGCATGGATATCGTCATGGGTCTCTCCTCCTGTTGGTTGCGGCGCCCTCCCGCGCCGGAAAACCGGTTGTCAACGCGCGTGCGCAATCGCACGCGTCCCGGCGGCGATGAATCGCACCGCGCCGGAAATGATCGTGTCCAGATCGTCGTCGCGCAACGCGCCGTTCGACAGATCCTCCGCCCGTCCGGTCGGGGCCATCAGCGACATGCCGATGGCGATCGCATTCATGTAGCAGCGCACGGCATCGTCGCGGCTCAGGCCCGCGACCGCCCCGACCATCGCATCGATGAAGACCCGGGCAATGGCGTTGTAGCGCTCGCCCGTCATGCGCCGCGACCGCGCATCCGTGCCCGAGGCGACATGCACCACCAGCCGGGCATAATGGGCGCCGCCGCGTGCCGGGTCGCGCCCCAGCGCCACCGTGGGGCGCAACAGCGCCTCCAGGACTGCTTCCAGCTCCGGCGGTCCGGCGCGGCGCAGGGCGGCCAGCCGGGCCCGGCGCTCCTCGTTGATGGCCTCGGACCGCCGGGCGAAAACCGCCTCGAACAAGGCTTCCTTGCTGCCGAAATAGTAATGGATCAGCGCCGCGTTGACCTGCGCCCGATTCGCGATGGCCCGCGTCGTGGCGCCATGAAACCCGTTATCCGCAAAGATTTCCTCGGCGGCATCCAGGATGACCTCCTGCGTCGGCACCGACGCGTCAAGTGCGGTTTCCATCGCCTCTGACCCAGGTTTGATTAATCGCATGATTGAATTCAGACCACGCTGGAACCCGGCTTGTCAAGACCGCCGGCAAGCGTGCGTGTCCTTCATCTTGCCGGTCAATACGCCGGGGGTGAATGGGCCGCAGGCCCAGAGGGGGCAGCGCCCCCTGATCCGCCGCGCCAGCGGCTCAAGGGGCGTCTGCGCAGCAGGCCTTCAGGTCACGTGCCAAAGCCGCCGGCGGTGGGGGTGATGACGCACACGGCCTCGCCGGCCTCCAGCACGGTCTGGTCGCAGGCGCGCAGGGTTTCCAGCCGTCCATCGGCGCGCCGAACCAGCGTCTGTCCGGCCGCGCCCGCACCGCCGCCGGCCACGCCTTGCGGCGCGCGCGTGCGGTGGCTGGACAGGATCGCGCAATCCATCCGTTCCAGAAACCGGATCGTGCGGGTGGTGCCGTCACCCGCCGACCAGCGGCCCTTGCCGCCCGATCCGGGGCGCAGCGCAAAGGATTCCAGCAGCACCGGAAAGCGCAGTTCCAGGATTTCGGGGTCGGTCAGGCGCGAATTGGTCATGTGCACATGCACCCCCGACGTGCCGTCGAACCCGCGCCCCGAATTCATCACCCCCGCGGGCGAGCCCGAACAGATGGTTTCATAATACTGGTAGGTGTCGTTGCCGAAGGTCAGGTTGTTCATTGTGCCCTGGCTGTTGGCGATCGCCCCCAGCGCGCCAAAGAGTGCGTTGGTCACGTGCTGGCTGGTCTCGACATTGCCGGCCACCACCGCGCGCGGATAGCGCGGCGCCAGCATGCACCCGTCCGGCACGATGATGCGAATCGGGCGCAGGCAGCCTGCGTTCATCGGGATCGGGGCCTCGACCATCACGCGGAACACGTAAAGGACGGCCGCGCGGGTCACCGGCTCGGGGGCGTTGAAGTTGTTTTCCAGCGCCGGGCTGGTGCCGGTGAAATCGACCGTGGCCTCGCGGCGGTCGCGATCGACGGTGATCTGCACGCGGATCACCTGGCCGGTGTCTGTTTCATAGCTGTAGTCGCAATCCTCAAGCCGGCCCAGAAGGCGGCGGACCTCTTCGGCGGCGTTGTCCTGGACGTGCTGCATATAGGCCTGCACCACCTCCAGCCCGAAATCCCGCACCATCTTGCGCAACTCGGCCGCGCCGCGTTCGTTGGCCGCGACCTGCGCCTTGAGATCGGCGATGTTCTGATCGGGGTTTCGGCAGGGATAGCGATGCCCGCTCAGCACCGCGCGCAGATCCGCCTCGCGAAAGCGCCCCGCTTCGACCAGCTTGAAATTGTCGATCAGCACGCCTTCTTCATCGACGGTGGTGGCCAGCGGCGTCATCGACCCCGGCGCGGTGCCGCCGACATCGGCGTGATGCCCGCGCGAGGCGACCCAGAACAGGACGGTCTTGCCCGCCGCGTCGAACACCGGCGACACCACCGTGATGTCGGGCAGATGCGTGCCGCCGTTATAAGGCGCGTTCAGGGCATAGACCTCGCCGGGTCGAATGTCGGGGTTGAGCCGGATCACCGTCTCGACCGAACGATCCATAGAGCCCAGATGCACCGGCATATGCGGCGCATTGGCGACCAGCGCGCCCGCGGCGTCGAAGACCGCGCAGGAAAAGTCCAGCCGTTCCTTGATGTTGACCGAATGGGCGGTATTTTGCAGCGCCAGCCCCATCTGTTCGGCGATGTTCATGAAAAGGTTGTTGAACACCTCCAGCAAGATCGGGTCGGCGGTCTGCGAGCCCACCACCGCCGCGCGCGCGGCCTTCTGATAGCGCCGCATCAGCACGTGATCGCGCGCCGTGATCTCGGCCCGCCAGCCCGGCTCGATCACCACGGTCTGGTTGGCCTCGATGATCAGCGCCGGGCCGGTGATCTGCGTGCCCGGCGCCAGCGCCTGGCGGCGGAACACCCCGGCCCTTTGCCAGGTGCCGTCGCAAAAGACCGCGGCCTCGTCCTCGGGGTCGGGAGTGGTCGGCGCGGTGTCCAGGGTGGGTTCAACGCGGCCCTCGCCCCGGCCGTCCTGGGCTTGCAGGTCGATCGCCTCGACGGTGATTTCCTTGTCATCATAGATGAAACCGAACTGCGCCTTGTGCGCGGCCTCGAAATCGGTGCGCGCCTGGTCCAGATCCTGCGCCGCAAAGGGCACGGGCAGCGCGGTATCGGTGCCGGCATAGCGCAGCATCAGCACAGGCAGGTGGCGCACCGCGTCGCCCGGCACGCCCTGTTGCGCCAGATCGGCGATGACCTGTTCGTGCAATGTCTCGATCAGCGCCATGATCCGGTCGCGCGAGCCCGCCTCCAGCGGCAGCAAAAGCGCCTGCTGGCGGCTTGCCTCGACCCGCGCCAGCCCGATGCCATAGGCCGACAAAAGCCCCGAGAACGGATGGATCAGCACCGATTCCATTCCCAGCGCATCGGCCACCAGGCAGGCATGCTGCCCGCCTGCCCCGCCGAACGCGTTCAGCAGGTACCGGGTCACGTCATAACCGCGCTGAACGCTGATCTTCTTGATCGCGTTGGCCATGTTCTCGACCGCGATCTTCAGGAATCCCTCGGCCACCTCCTCGGCGGTCTTGCCCTCGCGCGTGGCGATCTCGGCGAACTTTTCGGCCACCACGCCACGGTCCAGCGGCTGATCCTGATCGGGGCCGAAGATGGCCGGGAACAGATCGGGGTTGAGCTTGCCCAGCATCACGTTGGCATCGGTCACGGTCAGCGGCCCGCCCCGGCGATAGCAGGCCGGGCCAGGGTCGGCGCCCGCCGAATCCGGCCCGACGCGAAAGCGCCCCGGCTCGGCATGCAGGATCGATCCGCCCCCGGCCGCGACGGTGTGAATACGCATCATCGGCGCGCGCATCCGCACGCCCGCGACCTCGGTGTCCAGCGCGCGCTCATAGGCGCCCGCGCAATGGGCCACATCGGTGCTGGTGCCGCCCATGTCAAAGCCGATCACCTTGTCGAAACCGGCCATGCGCGCGGTCTCGACCATGCCGACCACGCCGCCCGCCGGGCCCGACAGGATCGCGTCCTTGCCCTGGAACGCCTCGGCCGCGGTCATCCCGCCCGAGGACATCATGAATTGCAGGGTCGGGCCGGGCTGATCGGCGGGGCTGGCGCCCAGCGTATTCGCGACACGCTCGACATAGCGGCGCAGGATCGGCGACAGATAGGCATCCACGACCGTCGTGTCGCCCCGTCCGACCAGCTTGATCAGGGGCGAGACCTCGTGGCTGACGGAGACCTGCGCGAAGCCTTTGGCGCGCACCGCCTCGGCCAGCGCGACCTCGTGCGCGGGGTTCTTCCAGGCATGCATCAAGACGATGGCGACCGCGTCGATCCCGTCGGCGCGGATCGCGTCCAGTTCAGGCTCCAGCGCCGCCAGGTCCAGCTCGGTTTCCACCGAACCATCGGCGCGCAGCCGTTCCTGAACCTCGATCACCCGTTCATAAAGCTGTTCGGGCAGGATGATTTCCTTGGCAAAGATGTCCGGCCGGGCCTGATAGGCGATTCGCAAGGCATCGCGGAACCCGTGCGTGACCAAAAGCGCGACCCGGTCGCCCTTGCGTTCAAGCAGCGCATTGGTGGCCACCGTGGTGCCCATCTTGACCGTGCCGATGCGCGCCGGATCGATCGCGCCGCCCAGAAGTCGGCGAATGCCTTCGATCGCGGCATCCTCGTAAACGCCCGGATTCTCGGACAGAAGTTTCAGCGGATGCAGCGTCTTGTCGGGCGCGCGGCCAACGACATCGGTAAAGGTGCCCCCCCGGTCGATCCAGAAATCCCACGTTCCTGCATCGCTGACTGCATCCTGGCCCTGCATCACCTGTTCTCCTGTTGGTCAATTACATTTTGTTGACAAATTGCTATCGTTTCGTCAACCTCCATCACGGCGCCACCGCAAAGGCGGCGCAGGACAACGAAAATCAGGGAGTTTCGAGATGTATTTCCGCCAAAGCCTGTTTGTCAGCGCCCTGGCCCTGGCCGCCGCGCCCGCCATGGCGCAAACAGCATGGGACATGCCGACGCCTTATGGCGACGCGGTGTTCCACACCCAGAACATCACCGAATTCGCCGATGACGTGCGCCAGGCGACCGATGGCGAACTGGATATCACCGTGCATTCCGCCGGATCGCTGTTCGCCCACCCCCAGATCAAGGATTCGGTGCGCCGGGGGCTGGCCCCGATCGGCGAGATCCTGATGTCGCAGCTGGTCAACGAAGACCCGGTCTTCGGCGTTGACAGCATTCCGTTCCTGGCCAGCAGCTATGACGATGCCGAGGCGCTGTGGGACGCCTCGCGCGATGAGGTCGAGGCGGCGCTGGAGGCGCAGGGGCTGACCCTGCTTTACGCGGTGCCCTGGCCCGGCCAGTCGCTCTATCTCAATGACGAGGTCACCGACCCTGACGACCTGCGCGGCATCAGCTTTCGCGCATACAATGCCGCGACCGAGCGTCTGGCCCAGATTCTGGGCATGACCCCGACGCAGGTCGAGGCGGGCGATATTCCCACCGCCTTCAGCACCGGCCGGGTCGAGGCGATGATGACCTCGCCCTCGACCGGCGTGTCGTCGCAGGCGTGGGATTATGTCAGCCACTATATCGACGTGCAGGCCTGGCTGCCCAAGAACATGGTCTTCGTCAATACCGAGGCCTTCGAGGCGCTGCCGGAAGAGCATCGCGACGCCCTGCTGGATGCCGCTGCCGAGGCCGAAACCCGCGGCTGGGAAATGTCGATGGCCGAGACCGAAACCCAGATCGCGCGCTTGCAGGAGGCGGGGATGGAAGTCTCGACGCCCTCTGACGCCATGGCCGCCGCGCTGTCCGAAGTAGGCGAGACCATGACCGCCGAATGGCTGGAACAGGCGGGCCCCGAAGGTCAGGCGCTGATCGACGACTATCGCGGCGAGTAAATCGCCAAGGGCCGGGGGCCGCCCCACGGGCGCCCCCGGCCCAGCGATGACAGGGCCCGATGCGCGGCGGTGCGCCGCAAGTCCACGGGCGCAATCCCCGGTCAAGGGAGAATGGAATGCGACGCATCCTCGATTCCGTCTATGCGGGCGGATTGATCGCGGCCTGCGCGGCCATGGTGACGATCGCCGTTCTGGTTATGGTGCAGGTGCTGGGCCGGATCATCGACCGCGCGGTGATCCTTGTGGGGCTTGAGCCGCCGGGCATCAGCGTGCCCTCGCTGTCCGAGTTCGGCGGCTTCCTGTTCGTGGCCGCGGCCTGCCTGGCCCTGCCGGCGACGCTGCGGGCGGGCGTGCATGTGCGGGTCACGCTGGCCCTTGGGCTGATGGGGCCACGACTGGGCCGGGCGCTGGCGGCACTGGTTCTGCTGGCGGCGATCGGGCTATCTGCCTTTGCCACCTGGCATTCGATCGAACAGGCGCGCGACAGCTGGGTGTTCGGCACGGTCGCGTTCGGCATGTTGCCGGTGCCGCTCTGGCTGCCGCAGGGGGTGATGGGGGCGGGATTCGCGCTGCTGCTGCTGGCGCTGGCCGATGAACTTGCAACGCTCATGCGCGGCTCGGAACCGGCCTTTCGGCGTGCCGAAGCCGGGCGCCAGGACAATCAGGCCGAAGGGGGGCATTGATGGATATCACGCTCATGTCGGCACTGCTGGTGGCGGTGTTGTTCGCCTGCCTGCTGAGCGGGCTCTGGGTCGGGTTCTCGCTGATCGCGGTGGCGCTGGTCGCGATGGAGCTGAGCCGGCCGGGGCTGGCCGGCATGGTCTTTGCCACCAAGGTCTGGGGCTCGCTGAACATCTGGGATCTGACGGCGCTGCCGATGTTCATCTGGATGGGCGAGATCCTGTTTCGGTCGCGCCTGTCGGCAGACATGTTTCGCGGCCTGTCGCCCTTTACCCGCCGACTGCCGGGCGGGCTGTTGCATGTCAACATCCTGGGCTGCGCGCTGTTTGCCGCCGTTTCGGGCTCATCGGCGGCGACCACGGCAACGGTGGGGCGCATGTCCCTGCCCGAGTTGCGCAAGCGCGGCTACGACGAGCGCATGGCGATCGGCACGCTGGCCGGGGCGGGCACCTTCGGCTTCCTGATCCCGCCGTCGATCATCCTGATCGTCTATGGTGCGGCGACCGAACAAAGCATCGCGCGCCTGTTCCTGGCCGGGGTGCTGCCGGGGCTGATGCTGGCGGCGATGTTCTCGGGCTATGTGATGGTGTGGTCGCTTTTGAACCGCGACCGCGTCCCCGCCCCCGAACCCCGGCCCGACCTGCGCGCCCGGCTGTCGGCCATCGCGGCGCTGGCACCGACCGTGGCGCTGATCGTGGCGGTGATCGGATCGATCTATGCCGGTCTGGCCTCGCCGACCGAAGCGGCGGTGATCGGGGTCGTCGGGGCGCTGGCGATTTCCTGGGCCAGCGGCGGGTTGACCCGCGGCACCGCCTGGGCCGCGCTGAAGGGCGGGGCAATGACCAGTTGCATGATCGCCTTCATCCTGGCCGGGGCCTCGTTCCTGACGGTGGCCATGGGCTATACCGGCATCCCCCGGTTCCTGGCCGGCTGGATCGGCGAGCAGGGCTTTTCGCAATTCGCGCTGTTGTCGGTGCTCTTGGTCTTTTTCATCGTCATGGGGTTCTTTCTTGACGGCATCTCGATCGTCGTTCTGACCACCAGCGTGATCCTGCCGATGATCCTGGCGGCCGGGATCGACCCGATCTGGTTCGGCATCTTCCTGGTCCTGGTGGTCGAGATTAGCCAGATCACCCCGCCGGTCGGGTTCAACCTGTTCGTGTTGCAGGCCATCACCGGGCGCGGCATCTTTTCGGTGGCGCGCATGGCGCTGCCCTTCTTTCTGATCCTGGTCGCGGCCACCGCCATCCTGTCCCTGTTTCCGGAAATCGCACTATGGCTACCGAACACGATGCTCAATCGCTGAGCGCGCATCCCGAGGTCGGACCCGTCGTCAGTTCGGCCCATCTGGCGCGCTCGTCCCTGCCGGCGCTGAGCGAGGTGGAATTCGCCCTGACCATGGCGGGCAATGCCTTTCACCGCTGGATGGTGCGCTGCATGGCCGCTGCCGGGGCGCCGGGCCTGTCGCCGCTGGAAATCCTGGTGGTGCACCTGGTCAACCACCGCGAACGCCCCAAGACGCTGGCCGACATCTGCCTGGTGCTCAATGTCGAGGACACGCATCTGGTCAGTTACGCGGTCAAGAAACTGGTCAGCCAGAAACTGGTGAAGGCCGGGCGCAAGGGCAAGGAAAAGACCGTCGAGATCACCGACAAGGGCATGGCGATCTGCACCCGCTATGGCGAGATCCGCGAGGCGCTGGTGGTGCGCGCGGCCCGGCAATTGGGGCATGACCCGGCCGACATCTCGCGCATGGCGGCGCTGATGCGCACGCTTTCGGGCGCCTATGATCAGGCGGCGCGGGCAGCGGCGGCGATGTGAGGGGTTGGGCATGGCCGACGGATTCCTGGCCCGGTGCGCGCGGCACGGGCGCTTGCTTCTGGTTGCCGGGCTGATCGCCGGGGTCGTCTGCGGGATCGTTGCGCAGGACCTGGCCCAGGCCATGCGCGTCCTGATCGCGCCGATGGTCGTGGGCCTGCTGTTTCTGGCGGTCCTGCGGCTGGGGGTCGAAGGGGTGCGCGCCGGGCTCAAGGGGTTGCGCGGCGCGCTGGGCGTGGTCGCGCTGCTGCAACTGGCGATGCCGACGGGTGCGGCGCTGGGCCTCGTCGCGCTGGGGCTGGACGGTCCCGTCGCCCTCGGGCTGGTCCTGATGCTGAGCGCCGCGCCGATCACCGGCAGCCCCAACCTTGCGATCCTGTCGGGCGGCGACCCGGTGCCGGCGCTGCGCCAACTGGTGCTGGGCACCGCGCTGTTGCCGCTGACGGTGATCCCGGTCTTTGCGCTGGTGCCGGCCTTCGGCAGCCCGGCCGAGGTCGGGCTGGTGGTGATCCGGCTTCTGGCGCTGATCGCGCTCGCGGGCGGGTTCGCGCTGTTCTTGCGCGGCCGCGCGATCGTGCCGGGTGACGCCCGCGCGCTTGCGGCAATGGACGGGCTGGCGGCGCTGATGCTGGCGGTGGTGGTGGTCGCACTGATGGGCGCGGTCGGCCCGGCGCTGGTTGCCGGACCCACGGCCTGGCTGGTGCTCGCGCTGGTGCTGGCGGTGAATTTCGCGCTTCAGATCGGCGCGGCCCTCATTGCACGCGCACGCGGCGCCGGGCCGGCGGCCCCGGCGCTGGGCATCGTCACCGGAAACCGCAATATCGCCCTGTTCTTAAGCGTGCTTCCCGCCGCGCTGGTCGAGGATCTGTTGCTGTTCATCGGTCTTTACCAGATCCCGATGTATCTGACACCGCTGGTGATGGCGCCATTCTACCGCTGGCTGACGGGCCGCGGCCCGGTGGCCTCGCGCCAGTGACGCCGGCAGAGCGAGACATAGGTTTCGTTGCCGCCGATCTGCACCTGCGCCCCGTCGCGCACCGGTGTTCCGTCCGGCCCCATGCGCACCACCATCGTGGCCTTTCGGCCGCAATGGCAGATCGTGCGCACCTCGCGCATCTCGTCGGCCAGGGCCAGCAGCGCCGCCGAGCCGGGAAACAGCCGGCCACGAAAATCGACACGCAGCCCGTAGCACATCACCGGCACGCCCAGATCATCCACCGCGCGCGCCAGTTGCCAGACCTGTTCGTCAGACAGAAACTGCGCCTCGTCCAGAAAGACGCAGGCGCAGGGTCCGGTGGCAAGCCGGGTCTCGATCAATGCGAACAGATCGTCCTCGGGGCCGAATGTGTCGGCCGCCGACCCGATCCCGATCCGCGAGGCGATGCGCCCCGGCCCCGCGCGGTCATCCAGCCGCGCGGTCAGCAGAAAGGGCTCCATGCCCCGTTCGCGGTAATTGTGCGCGGCCTGCAGCAGGATCGTCGATTTGCCCGCATTCATGGTCGAATAGTGAAAGTAAAGCTTGGCCATGGCCGCGCTTTACTGGGACCGAACACCGGCGGCAACACCGATCAGCCGATGGCGACGATTTCCACGGCAAAGGTCAGGTCCTGCCCCGCCAGCGGGTGATTGGCATCCAGAACCACCTGCTGGTCGTCGGCCTCGGCCACGGTGACGGGGATTGCCTGCCCCTCGGGCGATTGCATCTGAAGCATGGTGCCGGGCTCGACCGGAATATGCTCGGGGATCTGGTCGCGCGGGACGGCCTGACGGGCCTGCGGGTCATATTCGCCATAGGCCTGATCGGACGGGATGGTCACGGTCTTGGCCTCGCCCACGCTCATGCCGTCGATCGCGGCATCGAGACCGGGAATGATCTGGCCCGAACCCAGCGTGAAGGACAGCGGCTCGCGCCCTTCCGACGAGTCGAAGACCGAGCCGTCGCCCAGCGTGCCGGTATAATGGAAATGAACGGTGTCACCCGCTTTGGCCTGGGTCATGGTTGTTCCTTGATATCAGGATGAATGGTCGGAGGGGCGCATCCTGCGCGCCGGTTGCTCCGGGCTCACGTCGAAAAACTAACGCGGAAAGGCCGGAAAGGAAACCCCGCCCCCCCGAATTCGCCTGTTATCGGCAAGATCCGGCGCCCGTGCGACAGGGATACCCGGCCTTGGCCGGGTGATCCGGAACCTTGCGCGCGGCCAGACGTTGACCTTGCGGCCGGGCAATTGCGGTTCGATCGCGTGCGCCCGGCCTCTGGCGCGCCCGAGAACCGACAGGAGGGTTTCAATGCCAGCCGACACCAGGTCCCGGACCGCCCAGCTTTACCGCATGGTGATGCCCGATCACCTGTGCCCGTTTGGCCTGAAGTCCAAGGATCTGCTGGAACGGCACGGTTTCACCGTCGAAGATCATCCCCTGACAACGCGCGAAGAGACCGACGCCTTCATGGCCGAACAAGGCGTCGAGACCACGCCGCAAACCTTCATCGACGACAAGCGGATCGGCGGCCATGACGAATTGCGCGCCTATTTCGGCAAACCCGTCAGGAAGCCGGGCGAGACCAGCTATCAGCCGGTCGTCGCGATCTTCGCGGTCGCGTTTCTGATGGCGCTGGGGATCAGTTGGGCCGCCTTCGGCACGGTCCTGACGATCCGTGCCGCCGAATGGTTCATCGCGATCAGCATGTGCATTCTGGCAATCCAGAAATTGCAGGATGTCGAGGCGTTCTCGACCATGTTCCTGAATTACGACCTGCTGGCGCGCCGCTGGGTCCGCTATGGCTATCTCTACCCGTTCGGCGAAGCGCTGGCCGGGGTTCTGATGGTCGCGGGCGTGCTGATCTGGATCGCGGCACCCGTGGCGCTGGTCATCGGCACGATCGGCGCGGTGTCGGTCTTCAAGGCCGTCTATATCGACCGCCGCAGCCTGAAATGCGCCTGCGTCGGCGGATCGAGCACGGTGCCCCTGGGCTTCGTCTCGCTGACCGAGAACCTGATGATGATGGCCATGGCGATCTGGATGCCGCTGCGGATGGCATGGCTGGTGTAAGCGGTCGCCACGCGCACTGGTTGATGGCCGCTGGTTCCGGGGCCTGAGAGCATCCATGTGTGAAATCACTGGTCGGAGTGAGAGGATTCGAACCTCCGGCCCCTGCCTCCCGAAGACAGTGCTCTACCAGGCTGAGCTACACTCCGACCGTGTGCGGGCGGGTTAACCTGCCGTGGTGGCGTTTGCAAGAGCCTATCGCATCGCGCGGCGAATTGGTGCCCCGGATGGGACGGGCGCGCTATTTCTGCGGTGGGGGCGCGTTGGTGTCGCGCAGCAGGCGGCCGTGGCGGCGGACCTCGGACAGGACCGCGCCGAAGGTCTCAAGCCCGCGCGCCCTCAGCATCGGAACCAGTTTCAGGAACGCATCGGCAGTGGCAATGGTATCGCCCAGCGCGGTATGGCGCGCGCCTTCGGGGATGGTGATGCCCAGCCGCGCGGTCAGCGCATCCAGCGCGTGCTCTTCGGTCTGGCCAAAGACCACGGCCGACAGCAGGACCGTATCCAGCACCGGATGATCGAACCGCGCGCCGATCGCATCCTCGGCCCGGCGCAGAAAGGCCAGATCGAACGGCGCATTATGCGCCACCAGCACCGCGCCCTGCGCGAAACGGTGAAACCGTGCCGCGACCTCGGGCAGGGTCGGTGCGCCGCGCACCATCGAATCGGTGATCCCGTGCACATCGGTCGAGGCCGGCGGGATCGCACGGCCGGGGTCGACCAGCGTATCGAACACCTCGGTTTCCAGCCGCCGCCCGTTGACCAGGCGCACGGCGGCGATCTGGACGATGGCATCGCTGCTGGCCGACAGCCCGGTGGTTTCGGTGTCGAAGACCACATAGGTCAGATCCTCAAGCCGGGCATCGGCGACCGCGGCGTTGCGCGCCTTGGACAGAAGATCGAAATCATAGACCACCGCCCGCGCGATCGGCGGCGGTCTGCGTCCGGCCCGGCGTGCGGCCCGGATCGGCATGGCGATTGCGCTGCGCCCCTCGGCGGTGGTCTCGGGCCAGGCCTCGGTGCCATGCGTTTGCAACACCGCATGGCCCGTCAATTCGCCGGTATCGGCGCCCATCGCCTCGGCCAGCCAGGCATCCAGCTGCCCCACCGGCAGCGCCGGGCCGTCCCATTCCAGCCGCAACAGCGCGCCCGGCCCGTCCTCTTCGATCAGGGCCAGGCGGAAGGCGTCGGCATGACCCGCCCCGGCCAGCTTGCCCGCCAGCCAGCCCAGCAGCGCCACGATCTCGAACCCATCGACCTGCACGATCAGTTCCGGCCCTTCGGCCACGCTCAGGCCCAGCCCCTCGGCCTCGAACCGGGCCTTGAGGCTGTCGATCAAGTCCGCGCTGCGGGTCTGCGCCAGCGGCCGCCAGTCGGTCTGGATGGCGTCATAGCGCGCGCCCAGATCGGTGATCGCGCGGGTCAGGGTCTGCACCTCGTCCAGCATCGCCGCGCTCAGATCGCCGGTATCGCCGGGCGTATCCTCAAGCTCGGACAGAACCCCGATCACCGTTTGCAGGTTGGCCGCGGGACGGCGGACGCGGTCGAAGATCTCGGACAAGAGGGCATCGCGGCTGGCATGAGCCGCGAAATCGGTTGTCACGTCGCGCAGGGTCAGGACATAGCCCGGCGCGACATCCGCCTCGCGCCGGCGCAACACGCGCATGCGCCCGGCAAAGATGCGCGCGCCGCCGACCGTGGCGCACAACAGGTCCGACGCCATGTCGGGATCGCCCGCCTCGGCCAGGCGGCGGTAGGCGTGGCGCAAGGGCCCCTCGCGCAGATAGTCCAGCAGGTTGCGGTCAAGCCCCGGCCCCTCGCCCGCGCCCAGCATGTCCACCGCCTGGCCATTGTAGAACACCAGTTGATGCTCGGCCGTGCACAGAAGGACCGCCACCGGCACATCGGCCAGAAGCGTCTCAAGCCGTGCCTTCTCGGCCGCCAGCCGGGTGGTTTCGCGCGCGACGGCCTCGGCCAGCGCGTTGCGGGTCTGCGCCAGCGCGCGCGTGACCTCTTGCGCGGCCGGGGCCAGATCGCCCAGATGGCGCGCCTGCTCGGCCTCGCGCGACAGGTCGCGGTCGATCTCGGCATGGGTGCGGGCACGGATCGCGCGGGCCAGCCGGTCGATGGCACGGGCGACATTGGCGTCGAACAGATACCACACCCACACCACCAGCCCCAGGATCACGAAACCCGCGATGATCGCGCCCTGCACCAGCACCGGGCGCATCGCCACGCCCAGCGCGGGGTCCGATACCCGGCTGGCCGCGAACCACAACCCCAGCGCGACCGCCCCCGCCGAGCCTGCCGCCAGCGCGGCAAAGAACAGCAGGATCCGCAGCCGCAGGCCGAGCCGTTCAGCCATGCCGGGCGGTTCCCGGCCCCGTCCCGGAACGCGGGGCATCGGCCCCGTCCCCGGCAAGGATGCGCTTGACTTCGGCCCGCAACGCCTTGAGTTCGAACGGTTTCGAGATGAACCCGTTGGCCCCCATCGCCAGACCCTTGCGCCGCTCCATCGCCGAGCCGCGCGCGGTCATCATCAGGATCTTCACGTCGTTGAGCGCCGCATCCATGCGCACCTGCTGGCAGATCTCATAGCCCGAGACATCGGGCAGCATGACATCCAGCAAGACCAGGTCGGGGCGCGTGTCGCGGATCAGATCGACCGCGCCGCGCCCGGTGGCCAGGCGCTGTTGCGCATAGCCTTCGCGCGTCATCAGGTAATCGAGGGCGATGGCGATGTTGTCCTCGTCCTCGATCACCAGGATTCGTTTGCGGCTTGGCGTGTCGGCGCTCATTCACCCCTCCCTTTGCGCGCAGGCCCCGCGCAATACGGGGTCGTCCTCGCCCATCGGCACCCAGTCGGCCCCGTCGAGCGTGCCATCGTCTTCAAGCTCGACCCCCTCGACCAGTGCCGCCTGGGCCTCGGCCTCGCAGTCGAACACGGCCAGATACCCCGATTCGGGGATCCAGCGTTCCAGCCGCACGACCCGCGTCAGCACCAGCTGCGGCTGATCGGGATGGGTGCGCGTAAACCGCCGGTCCAACGCGATCATCCGGTTGACCTGCGGCCAGAGATAGGTCCAGGGCCGATACCAGCTGCTGTTGTGGTTGCGCGAAACCTCGACATAGGGCGAGCCCGGCGCGATCGCGCGCCCGGCCCAGCTGTATTCGGACCAGATCGAATAGGACAGCATCCCCAGCCCGACCGCGGCGGGAAAGACCCATCGGGGCATCCACCGCCCGCTGACCCGGTTGATCAGCAGCAAGACCCCGAAAAGGGCAAATCCCGAAGCCAGCGCCGCGATGAGTTCCAGTATCATTCCGATGTTCCGTTCATTGCGTTTCGGGGCCTCAGCGCAGCGCGCCGCGGCTGTGACCCAGCGCCGATTGCATGGTGCGCACCACCACAAACGCGTCGCGCAGGTGGCTGCGTTCGAAATCCGACAGGTCCGAGGGGGCCAGGAAATTGTCGGGCTTGCGCCCGGCGCGCACCAGCGCCGCCTGGCTTTCCAGCCGCAGCCGGGCGATCAGGTCATAGGCTTCGATCAGATCGCGCGCCCCCGAGACCGAGATCACGCCCGCATGCTCGGCCGCCTCCAGCCGCGCGCGGGTGTTGACCGGGGGCAGCCGCCCCTCCAGCGCATAGACCCGCGCCAGATCGGCCACCGGCACCACGCCATTCAGCTTCATGTCGATATGGTTCTTGTGCTCGCCCGAGCGGATGGTGGCAAACCCCCTGAGAAGGCCCAGCGGCGGCTGATGCTTGAGCGAGTTGGCGATCATGTGGGCCACGAAGATCGAATCCCGCGCCGCCGCGGCAAGGGTTTCCTCCTGAAGGTCGTGAAACAGCGCCGTGGTGCCGTCGATCGGGCGCAGGTCGAACATGACCGAGGCCAGCATCTGCGCCTCGGGCACGGGCGAGTCGATCCAGCCACGGAAATAGCGCCGCCAGACCCTGAGCGGCTGGCACCAGCGCGGATTGGTGGCCATCATGTCGCCAGGGCAATAGAAATAGCCGGCCGCGTCCAGCCCGTCCGACACGATTTTGGCAAAGCGGGCGAAATAGGCCAGATCGTCGTCGGTGGCGCTGTCATCGAGGATCAGGCAGTTGTCCTGATCGGAAATGCCGGTCTGTTCCTGCCGTCCCTGGCTGCCGCAGGCCAGCCACAGCCAGGGCACCGGCGCGGGGCCCAGTTCGGCCTCGGCCAGCTTGAGCAGGCGGCGGGTAACGGTATCGGTGATGTCGGTGATCAGCCGGGTGACGACCTCATGGGCGTTGTTGGCGGCCACCAGTTGCATCAGCAGGCGCGGAATGCGCGCTGTGACCTCGGCCATCTCTTGCGCCGTGTCGCAACCGGACACGTCGCGCACCAGCTGCGCCGAGCTGACGGCCTGAAACCGGGTCAGGTCGGTCTGGGTGATGATCCCCTTGATCTGGCCGTCCTGCACCACCGGCAGATGCCCGATGCGGTGTTCGAGCATGGCATGGAGTATGTCGGACCCCAGCGATTCAGGTGTCAGCGCGACCGGATCGGGGGTCATTACCCGCGCGATCGGCGTGTCGCCGGCCAGTCCCTCGGCCAGCACGCGCGACGACAGATCACGGGTGGTGACAATGCCGCACAGCGCGCCGTCGCGTGTGACGGCAAGGCTGGAAATGTGCTTGTCGCGCATCAGGCGCGCGGCGTCCGCGACGCTGGCGTCCGGGCCGATGGTGACGGGGCTGCGCGCCATCAGGTCGCCGACCTTGATCGCGCTCAGATCCGTGCCACGCAGTTCCGAGGCCCGGCTGCGGTTGAAGAACCGCGCGAAGGCCGGCGAGTCCTCGATCTGGCGGCGCAATTCGCCCTCGGGCAGCATCAAGATCACGCTGTCCTCGGTGGCGCGCGCGGTCGTCATGGCCAGCCCGTCACGCAAAAGCCCGCGTTCCCCGAACGAGTTGCGCGGACCCAGGATCGAGACCAGCCCGCCGTTTCGGTCGGTCACCTCGACCGCGCCGCGCTTGATCAGGAACAGGCCGCGGATCGGCTCGCCCGCGGCATAGACCTCGGTTCCGGCGGGGTATTCCCTGCGGCTGAAGGAACCGGCGACACGCACCAGTTCTTCCCGCGGCAGGCTGTCATAGGGATGGACGCTTTCCAGAAAGGCCTTGATGGTTTCAACCTGGATGTCCATGGCTCCGGCCTCCTGGAAAATCCCCGCAAGGGGGTCGGAAGGGGCGCGCGAACGCCCCTTCCGGTGTCGGATCAGTGCGCCTGTGCCGAACCGGCGCCGCGCGGCACGCGGATCGATTCGACCAGTTCCTGGATTTCCTCGGGCGCCTCGCCGGTGACTTTCAGCACCAGATAGGCCGCCACGAAGTTGAGGATCGCACCCACCGCGCCAAAGCTGAGCGGCGAGATGCCCAAAAGCCAGTTGTCGGCGTTGTTGGGCAGCATGTTGGTCTCGGGGATGAAGAACCACCCCAGATAGGTGAAGATATAGAGAACCGTGGTCCCCAGCCCCACCAGCATGCCGACGATTGCCCCGGTTGCGTTCATCTTCTTGGAAAAGATGCCCATCATGATCGCCGGGAACAGCGAGGAGGCTGCCAGACCGAAGGCCAGCGCCACCACCTGCGCGGCGAATCCCGGCGGGTTGAGCCCCAGATAGGTCGCCAGAACGATGGCAAGCCCCATCGAGATCCGCGCGGCCATAAGCTCGCCCTTTTCCGAGATGCCTGGATTGATCACCGACTTGATCAGGTCATGCGACACGGCCGAACTGATCGCCAGCAACAACCCTGCTGCCGTGGACAGCGCCGCCGCCAGACCGCCTGCGGCGATCAGCGCGATCACCCAGCCCGGAAGATTCGCGATCTCGGGGTTGGCCAGAACCAGGATGTCCTGGTTGAAGGTCACCATCTCGTTGCCTTCCCAGCCGCGCTCTTCGGCGACGGATTCGAACTCGGGCGTGGCGTTGTAGTACTGAATCAGCCCGTCGTCGTTCTTGTCCTCGAACGCCAGAAGCCCGGTCTGTTCCCAGTTGCGCATCCATTCGGGGCGCTCTTCATAGGAAACCGGCGTTTCGCTGGTGCCTTCGGGGTAGATCGTGGTGATGATGTTCAGACGCGCCATCGCCCCCACGGCCGGGGCCACGGTGTAAAGCAGCGCGATGAACACCAGCGCCCACCCGGCCGAGGCACGGGCATCCGACACTTTCGGCACGGTGAAGAAACGGATGATCACATGCGGCAGACCCGCGGTGCCGATCATCAGCGACATGGTGAACAAAACCATGTTCAGGGTTGAACTATGGTGGCCGGTATAGTCGCGGAAACCCAGTTCGACCAGAACCTGATCCAGCCGCGCCAACAGCGGCAGGCCGGATTCGGTATGCGTGCTGAACAGCCCCATCTGCGGCAGGAACTGCCCGGTCAGTTGCAGCGAGATGAACACCGCCGGAATCGTATAGGCGATGATCAGCACGATATACTGCGCCACCTGGGTATAGGTGATGCCCTTCATCCCGCCGAGAACGGCATAGACGAACACCACCGCCGAGGCGATGAACAGGCCGGTCGAGCTTTCGACTTCCAGAAAGCGCGAGAACGCGACGCCCGCCCCGGTCATCTGCCCGATCACATAGGTGATCGACATCACCAGCAACGAGATCACCGCGACGATGCGCGCGGTCTGGCTATAGAACCGGTCGCCGATGAAGTCGGGCACGGTGAACCGGCCGAACTTGCGCAGATACGGCGCCAGCAGCATCGCCAGCAGCACATAGCCCCCCGTCCAGCCCATCAGGAAGGTCGAGTTGCCGTAGCCCACGAAGGCGATCAGACCCGCCATCGAGATGAACGAGGCCGCCGACATCCAGTCGGCCGCCGTGGCCATGCCGTTCAGAACCGGGTGAACCCCGCGGTTCGCGGCATAGAATTCTGATGTGGTCCCGGCACGGGCCCAGATCGCGATGCCGATGTAAAGCGCGAATGACGCGCCCACCACCAGCAGGTTCAGGGTAAATTGATCCATCTGTCCCGGCTCCCTCAGACTTCGTCCACGCCGAATTCACGGTCGAGGCGGTTCATGTATTGGGCATAAAAGAAGATCAGCACGATGAAGGTCAGGATCGAGCCTTGCTGCGCGAACCAGAAACCCAGATCGGTGCCGCCGATCGGTATCCCCGAAAGAAGCGGTCGAAAGATGATGCCGAAACCGAACGAAACGAGCGCCCAGATCACCAGACAAATCGTGATGATCCGAACATTCGCCGCCCAGTAGGCGCTGGCGGATTTGTCAGACATGTGTATCCTCCCGGATTGCCTCCTGCGGGCACCCCGTCACGGGATGCCTGCTTCTTGGTGCGGCCGCGCCCCGGTGCGGACGGGGCGCGGCCGGTTCAGGCCGTCACCTTTTTCACGATCGCGCCAAGCGCGCCGGCGATGTCCGGGATGGCTCCCATCCCGTCCACCGTCTGCAAGACGCCGCGCGATTCGTAATAGGCGATCAGCGGTGCCGTCTGTTCGTGATAGGCCCTGAGCCGGGCCGCGACAGTTTCGGCCGTATCGTCGGCCCGGCGCGTGAACGCCGTGCCGCCGCATTCGTCGCAAACCCCCTCCTCATGGGGTTGCTTGAACCGGTCATGGTATCCCGCGCCGCACTCGGCGCAGGTAAAGCGGCCGGCAATGCGCGCGATCATCGCCGCGTCATCGACCGCGATGGACACGGCCGCGCCGATGGCCATGCCCTGCCCGTCAAGCAGGGCATCCAGCGCCGCCGCCTGCCCCGGCGTGCGCGGAAAACCGTCCAGGATGACGCCGCGCGCGGTATCGGGTCGGGCCAGCCGGTCGTTCAGGATCGCCAAGACGATCTCGTCGGAAACCAATTCGCCGCGCGCCATCACCGCCTGCGCGGCCCGCCCGGCGGGCGTGCCCGCGGCGACCGCGGCGCGCAGCAGGTCGCCGGTGGAAAGCTGCACCAGCCCGAAGGCCTGTTCCAGCATGCGCGCCTGCGTGCCCTTGCCCGCCCCCGGTGGGCCCAGAAGGATCAGCACGGCGGGGCGGGTCCGGGTTTCCTGCATCGCCTCAGCCCCGGTTCATGCGGTTGTCGATCAATTCATCGACAACCGATGGGTCTGCCAGCGTCGAGGTATCGCCCAGGCTGGCGTAATCGTTCTCGGCGATCTTGCGCAGGATGCGGCGCATGATCTTGCCTGAGCGCGTCTTGGGCAGGCCCGGCGCCCACTGGATCAGGTCGGGGCTGGCGATCGGCCCGATCTCGGTGCGCACCCATTTCACCAGCTCCTTGCGCAGCTCATCCGAGGGCTCGATACCGTTCATCAGCGTGACATAGGCATAGATCCCCTGCCCCTTGACGGCATGCGGGTATCCCACCACCGCCGCCTCGGCGACCTTCTCATGCGCGACCAGCGCCGATTCGACCTCGGCGGTGCCCATCCGGTGGCCCGAGACGTTGATCACGTCATCGACCCGACCGGTGATCCAGTAATAGCCGTCGCCATCGCGCCGGCAGCCATCGCCCGAGAAGTAGTAGCCCTTGTATTGCTGGAAATAGGTTTCCTGAAACCGCTGGTGATCGCCCCAGACCGTGCGCATCTGGCCCGGCCAGCTGTCAGCGATGCACAAGACGCCCTCGGCCTCGGTCGCGTCGATCTCCTTGCCGCTTTCCGGTTCCAGAACCACCGGCTTGATCCCGAAGAACGGCTTGGTCGCCGAACCCGGCTTGGCCGGGATCGCGCCGGGGATCGGGGTGATCATGTGGCCGCCGGTCTCGGTCTGCCACCAGGTATCGACGATCGGGCAACGCCCCTTGCCGACGTGATCGTTGTACCAGTTCCAGGCTTCGGGGTTGATCGGCTCGCCCACCGTGCCCAGCAGTCGCAGGCTGGACAGGTCGTGCTGTTCCACCGGCTCGGGACCAAAGGCCATGAGCGCCCGGATCGCGGTCGGCGCGGTGTAGAACTGGGTGACCTTGTGCTTTTCGCACACGGCCCAGAACCGCCCGGCGTCGGGATAGGTCGGCACACCCTCGAACATCAGGGTCGTCGCGCCATTGGCCAACGGGCCATAGACGATATAGCTGTGGCCCGTCACCCAGCCGACATCGGCGGTGCACCAGAACACGTCGCCGTCGTGGTAATCGAACGTGTATTGATGGGTCATCGCCGCGTAGACGAGATACCCGCCCGAGGTATGGACCACGCCCTTGGGTCGACCGGTCGAGCCCGACGTATAAAGAATGAACAGCGGATCCTCGGCGCCGACCTCGGTATAGGCGCAATAGGCGCTGGCCTCGGCCATCTCGGCCTTGAGGTCGATATCACGCCCGCTGACCCAGGTTGTCTGGTCGCCCGTATGCTTGACGACAAAGCATTTCACCTTGTCGGAACAGTCGAACAACGCCTTGTCGGCATTCGATTTCAGCGGCGTGCGCCGTCCGCCGCGCGGGGCGGTGTCGGCGGTGATCAGCGCCTTGGCGTCGCTATCGTTGATGCGGTTGGCCAGCGCATCGGGCGAGAACCCGCCAAAGACCACCGAATGCACCGCACCGATGCGCGCGCAGGCCAGCATGGCATAGGCGGCCTCGGGGATCATCGGCATGTACAGAACCACCCGGTCGCCCTTGCCGATGCCATGCGCCTTCAGGACATTGGCCATCCGGCTGGTCTGTTCCAGCAACTCGCGATAGGTGATGTGCAAGGCGGGTGCCGCGGGGTCGTCGGGCTCCCAGATGATCGCGACCTGATCGCCGCGGGTAACGACATGACGGTCGATGCAGTTGGCCGAGACATTGAGCGTGCCATCCTCGAACCACTTGATATCGACCTTGCCGAAATCGAAATTGGTGTTCTTGACCCGCGTATAGGGCCGGATCCAGTCGATCCTATGACCATGCTCGCGCCAGAACCCTTCGGGATCGCTGATCGAGTCGGCATAGAGCCTTTCATACCCCGCCGCGTCGATATGCGCCCGCGCGATGAAATCCGCCGATGCGCCATACAGCTCTGGCCGTGCCTGATCGGACATGAATGCTCCTCCTGTCGTTCGGCAGGCCTGGGCCGCGCACCGAACCGGCACGGATCCAGGCCACCCCCTCCATCCTGGGCGCACTGTAACGCATCGGTCAATTTTTTGGTAACTCTTTTTTTACAAAGAGTTTTTCTGTCAATTTTTTTCGGATTATTACTCTCGATTGTAAATTAATTGACAACCCGCCAGAATAGGCAATGCTTTTCAGATGCCTGGGAAAAAGTTTGCTGTCAAACCGCGTGACCTTGCGTCAAAACGGTCCGGTTCAGGCCTGTTCCGCCGCCATTGACCCGGTGCGAAGCGAACGGGTCCGACCCGTCGGGCGGCAACGCGCAGCCGCAATGATTCGGCATGAAAAAGGGGCCGGATTCACACCGGCCCCCTTGCAGCAGATCGCATCGTCAGGACACGCTAAAGCGGATTGTCCACCCGGATTGTCGTCACCACCCGTCCGCGCGTCGCGCTGGGCCAGGTCAGCCGGACCTGATCGCGCGCCGCTCCCTGCTGGATGCTGGCATAGGGCATGCCGGTGCGCACCTCGTTGCCCGGCCCGTTCGGCGCCCCCTCGATGACAAACGACGCCAGCGTGCGTGCCCAGCCCTGAAACGGCAGCTTGCCGCCGGTGTCGATGGTCCAGTTGCTGGCGGCACTGTTCTGGTCATGGCGCAGCACCAGCGGGCTTTCGGCGGGGGTGTCGATGCCATTATAGGCGTTGTTTTGCCAGATCACGTTGCGAAAGCGGCCGAAATCCAGCGTCGCGTGGGTGGTATCCACCGCCTCGGCCCGCGCGATGCCGCCATTGAGCGTTCGAAAGACATTGCCGCTGACCTGAAGCCCTTGCAGGAAATGGCCGGGGCCAAAGGGCTTGACCACGACGAACCGAAACCACGACCCCACGTTCGAACACAGGAAGAAGTTGCCCGTCACCGTCAGCCCGCCGAACGAGAATTGCCCGCTCCACGCCGGATCGGCACTGTGTTCGTTGGTCAGTTCGATGAAACAGTTGTCGACATAGTTGCCGGTAACGGTGCTCAGCAGGTTGATGCGCGTGAACACCAGACCGGCCTGGCGCGTCGCGTTCGATTCCGTGTCGCCCTGAAAGAAATGGTTGCCCATGATCAGGTTGCCGGTGCCGCACAAGACCGCGAAATGCGCGAACCGCACCACCCGGTTGTTGCGCAGTTTCACGTCATTGGCATTGGCGTTGATGGCGATCGACACGCGGTCCTGCACAGGCAGCGCCATCTCGTTCGACAGGAACTGGCAATTGTCCACGATCAGGCCCTGGCAGCCGGTCCCGGTCGAGGTGATCGCCTTGTCGCGCGGGCGGTTGAAGGTGCAGGCCTGCGCCGTAAAGATCGACCCTTGCGTCGGCAGGGTGATCGCGCTGGCCTCGCCCTTGCACAGGAACTCGATGCGATCGACCTCGAACCGTTCCAGCGTGTCGAAACCCGACAGGTCCAGAAGGTGCCGCAACGCCGTAAAGGTATAGGTCTGCGTGCCCGATCCGCCATGGAGCGGCTGGCTCAGCGTCAGCGTGCCGGCAGAAACATTGCGCGCGCGCACATAAACCTCGCGCCCGACCCCCGTGCCGGAAACCCGCGCGCCCACCGGCACATTGGCGATATTGGCAACATTGCTCAATTCGGTCGGGGCACCGGTGTCATAGGTCGCCTGCGCGGTAACGACCGTGTTGTCCCAGGCCGCGCCGGACTCGATCTCAAGCTGGCCGTTGCAAATCTGGCGCCGCTGGGCATAGGCGCTGAGCCCGGCAAGCGCCGCCACATCGACCGGCGCCGCGATGCGCACACGGCGGCCGCAAAGATCGAACGCCACGTGATCGGTGAAATGGAAAAGCGCCTGGACACCCTTGCGAAACGCCGTATCGTCATCGCCGAACGCAGACCGATAGGTCGGAAAATCGTAGGATCGCGTCAGTTGCAGGCGACTGGCCTCGGCCATCACCAGCGTCCCCTGAAACCGCACCGGCACGTCGATCGTCAGGGACGCGCCGATGACATAGCTTCCCTCGGAAACCAGCAGCCGGCAGCCCTTTTGCGCCGCCTCGTTCGCCGCGGCCACAAAGGCCGCGTGGTCATCGACAACCCCGTCCCCGACCGCGCCGTGGTCGCGAACATCGACCCAATCCATCAGGTCGCGCAGGTAAAAGCTGGTCACATCCTCGATCACGATGTCGTCGATCCGCACGACGCCGCCATTCGGCCCCGTCAGGTCTAGCCCCAGATGGCCGTGGGACACGCCGTTCCAGTTCATGTCGACGCCGCCGCGCGGGCCGGTGCCGATGATGGCCGAGACCGTCACCGTCTGGCCGAACTGGTCCAGCGCAACGCTTGGTCCCTGCGTGACGGTCCCGCCGACCGCGCCGCCCCCGCTGTCCGCCGCGAAACCGGCGATGCGCACGGTCGGCAACGCGCCGCTGACAGCCTTCACCCGCGCGCGGACCCGCAGATAGAGACCGGGAATGACCGGCACCTGCCCGGTCCAGCGCAACCGCTGCGTGGTCTCGGTCTTGAGAAGTTCCAGACAGCCGCCGAAATCGGGATCGGACGGGACAAAGGCGGCATTCGCCGCCCCGTCATAGCTGGGCGCGCCCGGCGTGCCATCGCCGCTGGACCAGACATCCAGCCCGTCCGCAAAGGGCGGCGGCATCAGGATCAAACCCTCGGTGACTGCCTTGTTCATGAATGACCCCTGTTCGTTGATCGTGGCAAACGCTTGGGCGCGACCGGGGCAAGCTGCCGGTCCTGCGCAAGGCCGCAAGGGGTATCAACCAAGGGTTAAAACGGTTTGGGACCAGCGCGCGTTGCGCCGGTCAGACACCGGCACCGTCCGGTTCCAGCAAGCGCACGCCATTGATCAGAAAGCCGGAATCCGATTCGATCATCTGGTATTCCAGCAGGTGCAGCCGCCCGCCCCGATCAGCGATCAGAACCCGTTGCAGCCAGAGACCGCCGCGCTCACTCCGTTCCAGGAATCGCACAGAATCCGGCCGGTGCACCATCGGATAGCCTTGGCGCACCATCTGCCCAAAGCGTTCGGCGGTGCCAAAGAGGGCCCGGATCGTCGGGCTGGCAAAGTCAAAGGCGGCGGCCATGTCGTCGTCTTGAAACGCCGCGATCTGGTCCGAGATCACGCGCTCGATCGCGCCCCCCTCCTGCGCGCGCGCCAGCGGCGTTGTCAGCACCAAAAGGGCAATGGCAAATGCAAACGTCAGGCTGCGCGGCATGGCTCGCTCCGGCTCAGGATATACCGGATACGCCCCAAACCGCCGCCTGGATCAGTGCAACCGCAGACCGCGGGCGCGAAACAGCTCTTCGGCGATGATCAGGCGGCGAACCTCGCTGGTGCCACCGCCGATCGAGGCGATCTTGGCGTTGCGGTAATGCCGGTTCACCTCGGTCTCCCAGACAAAACCGCTGCCGCCGTGGATCTGCACCGCCTTGTCCGTGACCGAAGCAATCATGTCGGCCCCGAACAGAACCGCCGAGGCACAGAGCTGGTGGATCGCACCGCGCCCGCCCTCACCGCGCGACAGCGCATCGCAGGCAGCCAGCGCACGATAGGCAAAGGTGCGCGCGGCCTCGATCTCGGTATACATCTCGGCCAGTTGCGCCTGAACCATCTGAAAACTGCCGATCGGTCGGCCGAATTGCTTGCGCGTGGCGGCGTAATCAAGCGACAGGTCCAGGCACCGTTGCGCCGCACCGATATAGGGCAGCCCCAGAAACGCGCGCTCGATGTCCAGCCCGCTCATCACGATCCCCACGCCGCCGTTTTCCACGCCCAGCAGATTGGCCGCGGGCACGCGCACCGCGTCAAAGACCAGCTCGCCCGTCGGACAGCCGCGCCACCCCATCTTTTTCAAGGTCTGCGCCACCGAAAAGCCCGGCGCGTCGGTTTCGACGATAAAGGCCGAGATGCCCTTGGCGCCCAGTCCCGGATCGGTCTTGGCATAGGTCAGGACGACATCGGCCACCGGCCCGTTCGAGATGAACATCTTGCGGCCCGTCAGCACATAATCGTCGCCGTCGCGCACGGCGCGCAATGCCATCGAACCCAGCGCATCCGACCCAGCGCCCGGCTCGGTCAGCCCCAGCGCGCCAACCGTGCGACCGGCGCACAGGTCGGGGATGTAGCGGGCGATCTGATCGTCGTGCCCATTGCGCAAGATATTGTTGAGACACAGGTTTTCATGCGGGCCCCAGATGAAGCTCGCGTTCAGGTTCCAGTATCCGAAGGCCTCGGCCACCGGCCCGGCCGACATCAGGTCAAGCCCCGTGCCCCCAAGCGCGGGCGGCGCGGTCAGGCCGCAATAGCCATCCGCGCCCAGCTTGGCGATCAGGTGGTCGGGATACCAGTCCTCGTCATCCATGCGTGCCAGCAACGGATGCAGCTCGGCCTCGGCATATCGAAAGGCGGCATCAAACACCGCGCGCTGGTCCTCGGTCAGGTCGAACTGGCTCATGTCATACTCCGGGCAAGGGCGAGCCGACGGCATTGGCGCGCGCAAAGGCAGGCCGCGCCTTGAGCCGTTCCAGATAGGCGGCGGTCTGCGGCTTGTAATGCCGCGCCAGTCCGATCACCTCGCCCAGATAAAGCGCATAGCCCACTGCAATATCGGCGATCGTGAAACGATCCTCGCACAGCCAGTCCCGCCCGTCGATTTGGGCATTCACCAGCTTCAGCCGGGCCAGGTACCATTGCGTGTAATCCTCAACCACCTGGGGTTGGCGGCGCTCAGGCGGTTCAAAACGGCCGTAGCGCAGAACCAGCGTTTGCGGAAAGGTCAGCGTGGCATCGGCATGGTAGAGCCAGTTCAGAAACGCGCCATACCCGGCACTGTCCGGCGCCACGGCCAGGGCGCCATCGCCATGACGCACGGCCAGATAGTGACAGATTGCCGCCGACTCGGTCATCCAGGTGTCGCCGTCCACCAGATAGGGCACCGTGCCCAGCGGATTGCGCTCGACAAAGGTTGGATCGCTCATCCGTGGCGGAAAGGTCAGAAGATGCAGGCGATAATCCAGCCCCAGTTCCTCAAGGGTCCACAGCGGCCTGAGCGAGCGCGAATCCTTGCAATGCCACAGCTCCAGCGTCATTCCTCGGCCTCCTCGATCTCGATCAATATCTGGCGCTCGCGCACCTGCGTCCCGGCACTGACATGCACCGCACCGATGCGGCCGCCTCGGCCCGCGCGTAGCGGATGTTCCATCTTCATCGCCTCAAGCACGGCCACCACCTGCCCTTTGGCCACCATCGCGCCGGGCTGGGCTGCCACAGACACGACCGTTCCGGCCATTGGCGCATAAAGGACGCTTTCGCCGACTTGGTCCTTGGCCGCGGCGGGCGCATGTGTCACATCGCGCAACGTCAGCCCGTCCAGGTGCAGACAATCCCCCGCAAAGGCAAAGGGCAAGCGCCCGTCGCGGCCGTCGCAAGAATAGCGCAGGATGCCGCCCTCAAATCCCCGGATCACGATCCGGCCGCCGTCATGCACCAGTTCTACCCCGGACGGACCGCGCGCGAACCGCAAGGCGATCTCGTGCACATCCGCGCCCTCGGACACAAGAAATCGCACCAGCGGGCGCGGGCCATTGGTCCAGCCAAAGCGCGGGCTTGCCGGGTCACAGACCCCGCCCCGCCGCGCGGCGAAGAGGAACGCGGCCAAAGCCAGGGTGTCGGCATCCGGCGCGCGGCGCGACAAGCTCGCATCGTCGGAAAAATCGTGATCGAGAAACGCCGTGGTCGCGCCGCTACCGGCAAAAACATCGTGCCGTAACACATTGACCAAAAACGCCTTATTTGTCCGCAGGCCCAGGATCTCGGTGTCGTTCAGTGCGCCGATCAACCGCCGCGAGGCGCTGGCCCGGTCGGGGCCATGCGCGATGATCTTGGCCAGCATCGGGTCGTAATCGGTGCCGATCACCTGACCCTCGGCCAGACCATGATCGACCCGCACCTGTGGCGCGGGGCGCCATCGCGCCAGCCGGCCGGATTGCGGCAGAAAACCCTGCGCCGGATCTTCGGCATAAAGGCGGACCTCGATCGCGTGGCCGCAGAACCTGATCTGATCTTGGCGCCAAGGCAGCGCCTCGCCCTGGGCGATGCGGATCTGCCATTCCACCAGGTCGATGCCGGTCACGGCCTCGGTCACCGGATGCTCGACCTGAAGCCGGGTGTTCATCTCAAGAAAATGAAACGCGCCATCGTGCAACAGGAATTCGACGGTCCCCGCCCCGACATAGTCGCAGGCGCGTGCCGCCTGCACCGCCGCCGCGCCCATCGCGGCCCGCAGGTCAGGATCGACGGCGGGCGATGGCGCCTCCTCGATGATCTTCTGGTGGCGCCGCTGCACGGAACAGTCGCGCTCGCCCAGATGCAGCACGTTTCCGTGCGTATCCGCCAGCACCTGCATTTCGACATGCCGCGCCGCCGTCAGCGCGCGTTCCAGGATCAGCCGGTCATCGCCGAATGCCTTTGCGGCCTCGGATCGGGCGCGGGCAAGGGCCTCGGGCAGGGCATCTGCGTCATTCACCAGCCGCATGCCCTTGCCGCCGCCGCCCATCGCCGCCTTGACCATCAGCGGAAAGCCGATGCGCGCGCCCTCGTCCAGCAGCGCGGCCTCGGACTGATCCGCCCCGGAATAGCCCGGCAAACAGGGCACGCCGGCGCGCGCCATCGCCCGCTTGGCCGCGGCCTTGGACCCCATGAGCGCGATCGCCGCGGCACCGGGTCCGATGAAGACCAGACCGGCATCGCCGCAGGCGCGCGCGAAATCCGCGTTCTCTGACAAGAACCCATAGCCGGGATGCACCGCCCCTGCCCCGGCCCGCTGGGCCGCCGCGATGATGCCCGCACCATCGAGATAGGATTGCGGAGCCGGCGCCGGGCCGATGCGCATCGCCACGTCGGCGGCCCGCGTATGGGGCGCGTCGGCATCGGCATCGGAATAGACGGCAATGGTGCGAAAGCCCATCGCCCGCGCGGTGCGGATGATGCGGCAAGCGATCTCACCGCGATTGGCGATCAGGATGGTGTCAAAGCTCATAGCCGCGCCACGCCAAAGGAGTTGCCGTGCACGGCGCGCGCCGCGCCCTCGCGGCAGACCTCCAGCACCAGTGCCAGGATGTTGCGGGTGTCGCGCGGGTCGATCAGCCCGTCATCTTCCAGCCGGGCCGAGGACATCAGCGCCGTGGTCTGCCCTTCCAGCATCTGCGCGGTGCCGGCCTCCAGCGCATCCAGCTTGTCGGGATCGACCGCGCCCGCGGCACGCATCTTGGCCTCGGTCACGATCCGCATGACCTTGCCCGCTTGCGCCCCGCCCATGACGGCGGTGCGGCTGTTGGGCCAGGCAAAGATGAACCGCGGGTCGAAACCGCGCCCGCACATGGCATAATTCCCCGCCCCGTATGATCCCCCGACGACAATCGAGATCTTGGGCACGCGGGCATTGGCCACAGCCTGAATCATCTTGGAGCCATGCTTGATGATCCCCGCGCGCTCGGGCTCGGTGCCAACCAGAAACCCGGTCGTGTTGTGCAAGAACAGGATCGGCGTATTCGACTGATCGCAGAGCTGGATGAACTGCCCCGCCTTGGCCGCGCCGCGCGCGGTGATCGGGCCGTTGTTGCCGATGACCGCGCATTCCATCCCCTCGACGCGCATCTGCCCGCAGACCGTATGCGCGTCGTAGTCGGGCTTGAACGGCAGAAAGCGCGACCCGTCCGCCAGCCGCGCGACGATCTCAAGGCAGTCATAGGGCACGCGGCTGTCCGCCGGAACGATCCCCATGAGGTCCGACGCCGGGTAAAGCGGCGGCGCGGCGGCGTCGGGCGGCAAGCCGGACTGCGGTGGCACGGCCTTGCCCCAAGGCATGGCCGCGATCACGTCGCGCGCGATGCGAATGCCGTCGGCATCGTCCTCGGCCAGGTAGTCGCCGGTGCCCGCGACGGTGCAATGCATCTCGGCCCCGCCCAATTCCTCGTCGGTGGCGACCTCGCCCGTGGCGGCCTTGAGCAGGGGCGGTCCGGCCAGATACATCGTCGCCTGCCCCCGCACCATGATTACATGGTCCGACAGGCCCGGCTGATAAGCACCGCCCGCCGTTGCCGAGCCATGCACGACCGTCACCTGCGGGATACCCAGCGCGGACAGCCGCGCCTGGTTGGCAAAGCCGCGCCCGCCGGGGATGAACACCTCGTGCGCATAGGTCAGGTTGGCCCCGCCCGACTGACTGAGCGAGACCAGCGGCAGACGGTTTTCGCGCGCGATCTCCTGCAAGCGCAGCTTCTTGGCCAGCCCGTCCGGGGTTACCGTGCCACCCTTGACGGCGAAGTTGTCCACCACCACCACGCAGCGCACGCCGCTGACCCATCCGATCCCGGCAATCGCGCCGGCGCCCGCACCGGTGCCATCGGTATCGCCATAGCGCCGGTATCCCGCCAGGGCGCAAAGCTCCAGAAACGGCGCGCCAGGATCCAGCAGCAGCGCCAGCCGGTCGCGCGGCAGCTCCATCTTGCGCCGCGCATAGCGCGCACGCTGCGCCTCGGCGGCTTGTTCGACCTGGGCCTCGATGGCGCGCACGGCCTCCAGTGCCTCGGACATGCGCGCGGCATTCTCGGCGAATGCCGCCGAGGCCGGATCGACCTGGCTCGTCAAGACCTGCATCGCACCCCCCGCAAGGTTGCAAACGCCGTGGGCCCGCCGGCGCGCCTGACGATAAAAGCCTGCACGGCGCCCCGTATCATGCCAACCCGAACGCCACACGCGCCTCCTCTGGGCTGGCGACGCCGCGCCCGGTCTCTTGGGCGATGCGCGCCAGGGCTTCGATCAGGGCGCCGTTTCCGGGGGTGCGGGTGCCATCGGGCAGGTAAAACGTATCCTCGACCCCGCTGCGCAGATGCCCACCCAGCGCCGCCGCCTGCCGGTGCAGGCCCCAGACCTCGGACCGGCCGATCGCGGTCACCTGCCAGTTGCAGCCCGGCCGCAGATACCGCAGCACCAGCGCCAACAGATCCGGATCCGCCGGCATGCCCGAGGCCACGCCCATGACAAGGTTATACTGCGGATCGCGCACCAGCCCGACCTCGGCGAACATGCCGACCGATCGCACGATCCCCAGATCGAAACACTCGAACTCGGGGCGCACGCCGGTTTCGTCCATCGTGGCCAGTATCTCTTCGATCTTTTCGACCGGATTGTCGAACAGCATCGGCGGCCAGGCCCATCGGCCATCGGCGCGCGTCTTGAGATAGTTCAGACTGCCCGCGTTGCAGGCCGCGATCTCGGGCTTGCCCGCGCGCAGGCAGGCCAGGGGGCCGGACTGGTCGCGCCCCACCGTGCCGGTGGTGAAATTCAGGATCACGCCCGGACAGGCCGCGCGGATCGCCTCGGCGATCTGGACGGCCAGCGCGGGCTCCCAGCTTGGCAGATGGCCGCGCCCGGCGCCCTGCTGGCGGAAATGCACATGCATGCAGGCCGCACCGGCATCAAAGGCCTCGCGCGCCGATGCCGCCAGTTCCGCCGGCGTCACCGGCACCGGATGCTGGCGCGGATCGGTCAGAACCCCGGTCAGCGCGCAGGTGATCACGGCCTTGTCCATTCCCCCCTCCGTTCGCCCTTGGCGCCACGTCCCGAAAGCCTAGCAACGCGCCGCGAACCAAGCAAGCGCTTGGTTGTTTTTCGTGGCGTCACGCCTTACCCTGCCACCGATCACCCAATCTTGGCGCGCCCGTGACACAGCCCTCGCCGCTTTTCGACCCCGAGACCGCGCGCGGCCGCCTGCTGGCGTCGGCGGCACGGCTGTTTCGTGACAAGGGATATGCCGCGACGACCGTGCGCGACATCGCGGCGGCGCTTGGCATCCAGTCGGGCAGCCTGTTTCATCATTTCCGCACCAAGGAAGACATCCTGCATGCGGTGATGGAGACGGTGATCACCGCCATGCTGGACGATCTGACCGACCAACTGGCGCAGGCGCAGACCCCGCGCGAGGCCGTGCGCGCGCTGATCGCGATTGAACTGGCCTATCTGCACGGCCCGGCCAGCGATGCCACATCGGTGCTGTTTCATGATTGGCGGGCCTTGTCGGACGACCGCCGCACCGCGCTGTTGCAGGGGCGAAACGCCTATTTCGCGCTATGGGATCAGACCCTTGCCACCGCGCGCAGCGCCGGCTTGACCACCATCGAGCCCGAGATCCTGCGCCAGTTCCTGCATGGCGCACTGGCCTGGACGAGCTTCTGGTATCGCCCCGACCGCCCGCTGTCACGCGAGGCCCTGACCGAGCGCGCCTTGTCGCTGGTCCTGGGATCCCCGTGAAAGGCTGGTAGCCGCTGTGGGACTCGAACCCACACGCCCATACGGGCAACGGATTTTAAGTCCGGTCTGTCTACCATTCCAGCAAGCGGCCACCCGTGCTTTGCAGCATGTTCGCGCGGGAATGGCAAGTTCGGTGTGCCATGGCCTGCGTTCGCAAGCCGGGGCCAGGCCATCGCGCGTGTCTCAATCACCGCCGTTCCGCGCACGGGCATAGGCGACGAACCAGTCGAAACTGTCGGGATTGGCCATCGAATCGCGGTTCACCACGCGCGCCGGATCGCGACCCAAAAGCAGTTTCTTGACCGGCACCTCCAGCTTCTTGCCGGACAGCGTGCGCGGAACCTCGGCGATGGCCTCGATCACGTCGGGGACGAAACGGGGCGAGACATCGGCGCGAATGCGCGCGCGGATGCGATCGCGCAGCGTATCATCCAGCACCACGCCCGGCGCAAGCACCACGAACAGCGGCATGAAGCTTTCGCGGCCCAGAAACTCCAGATCCACCACCAGCGAATCCAGAACCTCGTCCAGAGATTCGACCGCGCGGTAGATCTCGCTCGATCCCAGGCGCAGGCCATGACGGTTGATCGTGGCGTCCGAACGCCCGTAGATCACCGCGCCGCCCTCGGGCGTGATCTCGATCCAGTCACCGTGGCGCCAGACGCCGGGCCAGGTGTCGAAATACGCCTCGTGCAGACGGGTGCCATCGCTGTCGCCCCAGAACCCGACCGGCATCGACGGCAGCGGCGCGGTGCAGACCAGCTCGCCCACCTGCCCGATCACCTCGTTGCCGTCGTCGTCGAAGGCGCGCGCCGCGTTGCCCAGAAACCGGCATTGCATCTCGCCCGCGCGCACCGGCAACATCGGATTGCCGCCGACGAAGGCCCCGGCAATATCGGTGCCGCCGCTGATCGGCGCAAGCCAGAGGTCCGCCTTGACGTCGCGATAGACCCAGTCATAGGCCTCAGGGCTGAGGGGCGAGCCGGTCGAACCCAGCGACAGCAAGGACGACAGGTCCAGATCTTTTCCCGGTTTCACCCCGGCCTTCTG
This sequence comes from Rhodobacteraceae bacterium HLUCCA12, assembly GCA_001314715.1. Lineage (GTDB taxonomy): Bacteria > Pseudomonadota > Alphaproteobacteria > Rhodobacterales > Rhodobacteraceae > Pararhodobacter. Next base: position 133,939 of record LJSV01000005.1, read on the forward strand.
GCAGCCCATCAGAAAGGCCGCGCCCGCCCCGACCGAGGTCAGACCCTCGTCCGAGACCATGCGCCAGACCTCCAGCATGTCCGGGTGGTTAAAGGCCCCGTCGAACAGTGCCACCGTCGCGCCATGCACCAGCGCATAGAACTGCACGTTCCACATGATCCAGCCCGACGATGTCAGCCAGCAGAACCGGTCCTGCGCTCCAAGATCCAGATGCAGCGCGGCCTTGGCGCATTCCAGCAACACCCCGCCGTGACCATGCACGATCGGCTTGGGGTTGCCCGTCGTCCCCGAGGAATAGACGATCCACAGCGGATGCGCGAAGGGCACCGGCACCGGGTCCAACGGCCCCGGCGCGGCCAGAAGGTCGGCCCAGTCGATCCAGTCCTCGGGCACAGGGCCGTCCAGGGCCGGAACCGCGATGCGATGGGCAAGACCGGGCAGGCCCGCGCTAATGCCGGCAATCGCCTGCGAACGGTCGATATCGCGGCCCGCATGGCGGTATGTGTGTTGTGCGATCAGAACCTTGGGCTCGATCTGGCGAAACCGGTCCAGCACGGCAACCGGCCCCATGTCAGGCGCCGCCAATGACCAGATCGCCCCCAGGCTGGACGTGGCCAGAAATGCCACGATCGATTCGACGGTGTTGGGCAGGATGGCGACAACCCGATCGCCGGGTCCCACGCCCAGACGGCGCAAGCCCTGCGCCGCGCGCGCCACCCGGTCGGCCAGTTCCGCCCATGTCAGAACCCGCCGGCCAAAGGTTTCCGAGCGGGCGATCAGGGCTGGCGCCTGGGGCCGCGTGCGGGCATGGCGCAGGACATGCTCCGCGAAACTGACCTGCGCACCGGGAAACCACTCGGCCCCCGGCATGCTGCGCCGCCCCAGAACGGCCGACCAGGGCGACAGCTCCAGGTCGAAATGATCGACGATCGCCGGCCAGAACGCCTCGGGCTCGTCGACCGACCAGGTCCACAGCGCATTGTAATCGGCGAATTCCAGCCCGTGCTCGGCCTTCAGCCAGTCGATGAACCGCGCCATCCGCGAAGCGGCGGCGCGTTCGGGCGTGGGTGTCCACAGGATCGGTCTGGTCTCGGTCATTCTCTCTCCCCGGTCGCGGCGGCCCGCCTTGCGCCCTTCTTGGTCGCGCATCCACGCCCGCCGTTCAAGCGCCCAGTTCTCCGCCACTGCCCCTGACGCAGGGTCATTTCGCTGGCCGCAGGCGCACGGCGCTTGACCACATGGCCCAATCCGCTACCCATTGGGAAAACAGGGAGGTGCCGATGCAAGGCCAGATGATGAACCAGCCGCTGCTGATTTCCAGCCTGCTGGTCCATGCCGAACGCCACCACGGCAATCAGGAAATCGTCTCGCGCCGGACCGAGGGCGATATTCACCGCTATAGCTATCGCGATCTGGCCGAACGCGCCCGGCGCATGGCCAATGCGCTGGAAAGGCTGGGCGTCGGCTTCGCGCAGCGCGTCGGCACGCTGGCCTGGAACGGCTATCGGCACCTGGAGCTCTATTACGGGGCCTCGGGCGCGGGCGTGGTGCTGCACACGCTGAACCCGCGGCTGCATCCCGATCAGCTGGTCTGGATCGCCGACGATGCCGAGGACCAGGTGATGTTCTTCGACCTCACCTTTCTGCCGCTGATCGAGGCCACGGCAAGCCGGTTTCGCACGGTGCGCCACTTCGTGCTGATGGCCGACCGGGCGGCGATGCCGAAAGACAGCGCGATACCGGGCCTGATCTGCTATGAGGATTTACTGGAACAGGCGTCCGATGACTATGACTGGCCGATGTTCGACGAGAACACGGCCTCGTCGCTGTGCTACACCTCGGGCACGACCGGCAACCCCAAGGGGGTGCTGTACTCGCATCGCTCCACCATCCTGCACGCCTATGGATCGGCCCTGCCCGATTCCTGCGGACTTTCGGCGCGCGACGTGGTGCTGCCGGTGGTGCCGATGTTCCACGTCAACGCCTGGGGTACGCCCTATGCGGCGCTGATGGTGGGGGCGAAACTGGTCTTTCCCGGACCCGCGCTCGACGGCAAGTCGCTCTATGATCTGTTCGAGGCCGAGGGCGTGACCTTCTCGGCCGGGGTTCCCACCGTGTGGCAGGGCCTGCTGGCCCATGTCGAGGAAAACGGCCTGCAATTCAGTTCGATGAATCGCACGGTGATCGGCGGTTCCGCCTGCCCCCCGGCGATGATCGAGGCGTTCGAGGGCAAGTACGGCGTCCAGGTTCTGCACGGCTGGGGCATGACCGAGATGAGCCCGCTGGGCACGGTCTGCGCCCTCAAGCCCGGACAGGACCGGCTGAGCGAGGACGCGCAGATGCGCATCAAGCGCAAGCAGGGCCGCGCGATCTTCGGGGTGGACATGAAGATCGTCGATGCCGAAGGGGCGGAACTGCCCTGGGACGGCGAAACCTCGGGCGAGTTGCTGGTGCGGGGGCCGTGGATTCTGCAAAGCTATTTCAACCGCGCCGACACCCCGCTGATCGACGATCGCGCCGGCCTTGGATGGTTCCCCACCGGCGATGTCGCCACGATCGATGCCGACGGGTTCATGCAGATCACCGACCGCACCAAGGACGTGATCAAGTCGGGCGGCGAGTGGATCAGCTCGATCGATCTGGAAAACATCGCCATGGGGCACCCGGCTGTGGCCATGGCCGCCTGCATTGCCGCCCATCATCCGAAATGGGACGAACGCCCGTTGCTGCTGGTGATGCCCAAACCGGGAAAATCGGTGACCCGTGACGAGATCCTGGCCTGTTTCGACGGGCGTGTCCCGCGCTGGTGGCTGCCCGATGATGTCGTGTTCGTCGACTCGATCCCGCTGGGCGCCACGGGAAAGATGCAAAAGAACAAGCTGCGCGAAACCTTCCGCGGCTATCGCCTGCCGACGATTTGACACGGATTCATGGCGATCCGGTTGCCCGCGCGGCAGGCATCCGCCCATAGCGGCGACGGGGCCGGGGTTTTGGGCTTGCACCGCCGCGCCGGGGGTGCAACCTTCGGCCGTGGTCAAGCGGTTCGGGGGGTCATGCGCGGAGACGTGGAACGCGACATCGTTCTGGTGGTCGATCTGGACGGAACTTTGATCCGGTCCGACATGCTGCTGGAATCGTTCTGGTCGGGCTTTGCGCACGACTGGCGCACGCCGCTTCGGGCGGTGGCCGGGCTTGCGCGCGGGCGCGCCGCGCTCAAGGCGCGGCTGGCCGAATGTGCCGCGCCCGATCCGGCGGCGCTGCCCTACAACCCCGCGGTGCTTGAGCGCATTCGCGACTGGCGCGCCAGCGGCCGGCCCGTCGCGCTGGTCACGGCCTCGGATCAGCGCCTGGCACAATCGGTGGCCGATCACCTGGGCCTGTTCGACGAGGTGCATGGCTCGGACGGGGTCAACAACCTCAAGGGTCCGGCCAAGGCCGACTTTCTGACCGAACGTTTCGGCGCGGGCGGCTTTGCCTATATCGGCGATCACAGCGCCGATCTGCCGGTCTGGCAGGCGGCGCAGTCGGCCCTCACCGTCGGCGCCTCGCCCGGCCTGCGCGCGCGGGTCGATGCCATGCGTCCCGGCGCGGTGCATCTGCCCGCCCCCGGCGGCGGCATGGGTGCGGCGCTGCGCGCGATGCGCCCGCACCAATGGCTCAAGAACCTGCTGGTCTTCTTTCCGATGATCGCGGGCCACATCTTCACGCTGCAAACGCTGGTGCAGGGGATTCTGGCCTTCGTGGCCTTTGGTCTGGTCGCCTCCAGCGTCTATCTGCTCAACGATCTTCTGGACCTCTCGGCCGACCGCGCGCATCCACGCAAACGCACGCGCCCGCTGGCCTCGGGCGCGCTGCCGATCAGCCGGGGCATGGCGATGATCCCGGTCCTGCTGGCCGCCGGGGTGGCGGTGGCACTGATATTGGGGCCGATGTTTCTGGCCGTTCTGGCGGGGTATTACCTGCTGACGGTGGCCTATTCGCTGTGGCTCAAGCGCAAGATCCTGGTCGATATCTGCGTTCTGGCCACGCTTTACACGCTGCGGGTGATCGCCGGCGGCGTCGCCACCGATGTTCCGCTGTCGGTCTGGCTGCTGGCCTTTGCCGCGTTCTTCTTTCTGTCGCTGGCCGCCGTCAAGCGCCAGGCCGAACTGGTGGATGCCGAATCGCGCGGCATCAGCAACGCCTCGGGGCGCGGCTACCAGGTCAGCGACCTGCCCTTCGTGTCGCAAATGGCGGTGTCGTCGGGCTTCGTCGCGGTTCTGGTGATGATGCTCTATCTCAACGGGCCGGACGTGTTGTCGAAATACTCCAGCCCGTTCCTGTTGTGGGGGGCCTGCCTGGTGCTGCTCTATTGGGTGGCGCGCATGGTCCTGCTGGCGCATCGCGGGCTGATGGATGACGACCCGGTCGTCTTTGCCACACGCGACCGGATCAGCCAGATTGCCATCGCGCTGATGCTGGCGCTGGTCGTCGGGGCGTCGGTGCTGTGAGCCGGGGCGCGCTGGTCTTTCGGTACGCGCTGTTTGCGGCGCTGGCGACATTGGCCAACCTGGCCGCGCAGCGCCTGGTTTTGCTGGGCGGCGAATCCGGCGGGCATTTCGTCGCGGCAGTCCTGGCGGGCACGGCGGTCGGGCTGGTGGTGAAGTATCTGCTGGACAAGCGCTGGATCTTTCACGACACCGCCCGCGGGCTGGCCGCGCATGGCCGGCGCTTTACCCTTTACACCACGATGGGCCTGGTCACGACGGCGATCTTCTGGGGCACCGAAACCGCGTTCTGGGTGATCTGGCAAACCCACCTCGCCCGCGAGGCCGGTGCGATCTTGGGGTTGGCGATCGGGTACTGGGTCAAATACCATCTCGATCGCCGCTTTGTCTTTACCACTGTCAGCGAGGCATGATGGAGCTTTCAGGCTGGGGCCGATACCCGCGCATCAAGGGTCAATTGCACGAACCGCGCGACGAGGCGGCGCTGGCCGCCCTGTTGCAGGCCGACACCCCGGTGATCGCGCGCGGTCTGGGCCGATCCTATGGCGACAGCGCAGTCGCGGCGCAAACCGTGTCGATGCGCCATTTCGACCGCATGATCGACTTTGATCCCGACAGCGGGCAACTGGTGGCCGAGGCCGGCGTCAGCCTGGCCGGGATCATCGACGCATTCCTGCCGCGCGGGTGGTTTCCGTCGGTCACGCCGGGGACGAAATTCGTCACCCTGGGCGGCGCGATCGCCGCCGATGTCCACGGCAAGAACCATCACAGCGAGGGCGCGTTTTCGGCCTTTACCGACTGGTTCGACCTGATGGGCGCGGATGGCCGGGTGATCCGCTGTTCGCGCGACGCGAATGCCGAGCTGTTTGCCAATACCTTTGGCGGGATGGGCCTGACCGGGATCATCCTGCGTGCCGCGATCCGCCTGCGGCGCATCGAAAGCGGCTGGATTCGTCAGACCATGATCCCCGCGCGCAATCTCGACGAGGCGCTGGAGGCCTTTGACGAGACCATGGACGCCACCTATTGCGTGGCCTGGATCGATTGCCTGGGAACCGGCGACAATCTGGGCCGCAGCCTGGTCATGACCGGCGAACATGCCCGCCCCGATGAGCTGCCGCCCGAACGGCGCGCGCGGCCCTTCGACACGCCGCGCCACCGCGACATCCCGTTCCCGTTCGATCTGCCGGGCTTTGTTCTCAATCCCTACACCGTGCGCGCCTTCAACGCGCTCTACTACCGGATGGGCGCACGCAAGGCCGGTGACGGGCTGGTCGACTGGGACAGCTATTTCTATCCGCTCGATGCCGTGCAGCACTGGAACCGCCTTTACGGACGGCGCGGCTTCATGCAGTTTCAATGCGCGCTGCCGCTCGAGGGCGGCGATACCGGCCTCCGGCGCCTGCTTGAGGCGATCGCGCGCAGCGGCGCGGCCTCGTTCCTGGCCGTGCTCAAGCGTTTCGGCCCGCAAACCGGGCCGGTGTCGTTCCCGATGGAGGGGTATACCCTGGCCCTCGACTTTCCGATGAACCGGCGCAGCCTTGCGCTGATGCCCGAACTCGACCGCATCACCATCGAGCATGGTGGGCGCCTCTATCTTGCCAAGGACAGCCGCATGAGCCGCGAAACCCTGCGCCAGACCGATCCGCGTTGGTCCGAATTCACCCGCATGCGGCACGAGGCCGGGCTTGACCGGCGGTTTGCATCGGCGCAATCGCAAAGGCTGGGGCTATGAGCGCGCCGGTCCTGATCCTGGGGGCGCGTTCGGACATCGCGCGGGCCTGCGCCCATCGGTTCGCGCAGGCGGGGCACCCGCTGGTGCTGGCCGCGCGCGACGCCGCCACGCTGGAAGCCGACGCGGTGGACCTGCGGTTGCGCCATGGCGTGACGGTGGATTGCGTCGATTTCGACGCCACCGATAGTGCCGGGCATGGCGCCTTTGTCGATGCGCTGGACCCGCTGCCCGCGGTCGCCATCTGCGCGATCGGCGCCATGGGCGATCAACTGGAAAGCCAGCGCGACCCGGTTGCCGCGGCGGCCGTGTTTCGCGCCAATTTCGAAGGGCCGGCGCTGATTCTGGGGGAGCTGGCGCAGCGGTTCGAGGCGCGCGGCACGGGCACGCTGGTCGGGATCAGCTCGGTCGCGGGCGAGCGCGGGCGCGCGTCGAACTATGTCTATGGCGCGGCCAAGGCCGGCTTCACGGCGTTCCTGTCGGGGCTGCGCAACCGGCTTGCGCGCAGTCCGGTCCAGGTCACCACCGTTCTGCCCGGTTTCGTCGCCACCCGCATGACCGAGGGCATGGACCTGCCCGCGCGCCTGCTGGCCCAGCCGGACGAGGTGGCGAATGCCATTTTTCGCGCCGTCGAAAAGCGCCGCGATGTGATCTATGTGCGGCCGATCTGGCGGCTGATCATGGCGGTGATCCGTGCGCTGCCCGAATTCGTGTTCAAACGCACCCGGCTTTGAGCCGGGCGCGCCGCGCATGGCCGCCCTCAGCCCTTGGCAGCGTCGCGCGCAGCGGCGATCGCGGCGCCGAATTCCTGCTTGAGAAGCGCGATATCCTCGACCCCGACGGAAACCCGGAAAAAGCCCTCGGAAATCCCCAGCGCCGCGCGGGCGCCCGGTGTCAGCGCCCGATGCGAACTCGATGCCGGATGCGACAGGGTCGTGCCGATATCACCCAGCGTGGGGGCAAAGGCGATCTGCGGCGCCGCGCGGGTCAGGGCATTGGCCGCCGCGCGCCCGCCCTCGACCTCGAACGACACCATGTGCCCGCCCCGCGCGCCCAGCAGCGCCGCCGCGCGGTTGTGATCGGGGTGATCGCGGCGCGTCGGATACAGCACCCGTGTCACGCCCGGCTGCGTGGCGATGAATTCGGCCAGCGCCTCGGCATTGGCCTCGGCCCGGTCATAGCGCAGCTCGAACGAATAGAGACCGCGCTCGGCCAGCCAGCAATCGAACGGACTGGGGGTCATCCCGGTCGTCACCGCGAAATCATAGATCGCCTTTCGCCGCTCCGGGTCGCGCGCGGCGACATAGCCCAGCGTGGCATCCGAATGCCCCGCCAGGATCTTGGTCACCGAATGAATGACGATATCGGCACCGTGGTCGAACGGGCGGATGCCGCGCGGGGTGGTAAAGGTGTTGTCCACCGCCAGCAGAATGTTACGGGTCCGCGCCATGGCTGCGATCGCATCCAGATCGGCCACCCGCAGCGTCGGGTTCGACACCACTTCCAGCAGGATCATACGGGTCTCGGGCCGGATCGCGGCCTCGAAGGCGGCGGCGTCGGTGGGATCGGCCATCGACGCGTGTATGCCCAGGCGCGGCAGATCCTGGCTCAACAGGCGCAGCGAGCGGCCGTATAGCTGATCGCCGCCCAGGACATGATCGCCGGTCTTGAGCAATCCCAACAGCGCCGCCGTCACGGCCGCCATGCCCGAGCCCAGCACGATCCCGCCCTCGACCCCTTCCAGTCCGTCGATCTTGCGCGCCAGCACATCGGCATTCGGATGCCCCTCGCGCGCATAGGTGTAGCCGGGCGTAGCGCCGGCATATTGCGCATCCAGCGTATCGGGGTCGGGCGAGGCATAGACGACCGAGGGCTGGATCGGCGTGGCAACCGGGCGCGAGGCGCTTTGCGGCCAGGGCGTGCGGCGGATCAGCGAGGGGACGTCGGTCATGTCTGACTCCGTTTTCTGTCCAATGTCAGGGTCTTGCCCGGTCTTCTGTCATGCCGCCCCGACTGCGGCAAGAGGTCTCGCACCCCGACCGGCGATGCCTTGCCGGTGCGGGCTTGCGCCGAAACCGCCAGGGTGGCAAGAGCGGCGCATGACACAGAGTTCCAATGGCCCCGAATCGACCGAAGCCCCGATTGCCCTGGTCACGGGCGCATCGCGCGGGCTTGGCGCCGCGCTGGCACAGGCACTGGCGGCGGATGGCTGGCATGTGATCGCCGTCGCCCGCACCACCGGCGCGCTGGAAGAGCTTGACGACCGCATTCAGGCAGCGGGCGGCACCGCAACGCTGGCGCCGTTGGACATCACGCAAGACGACGCCATGCGCCACCTGTGCCGGTCGGTCCATGATCGCTGGGGACGGCTTGATCTGTGGGTGCATACGGCGGTGCATGCGCCGCCGCTGTCGCCGGCAGGCCATATCGCGGGCAAGGACTGGGACAAGACGCTGGCAACCACGTTGCGCGCAACCGGAACGCTGATCCCGATGATCGAACCCCTGTTGCGCGCAAGCGCGCGCGGCACGGCCCTGTTTTTCGACGACCCCGCCCGGCTGGATGACACGGGCGCGCCGCGCAAGTTCTTCGGCGCTTATGGCGCGGCCAAGGCCGGGCAGATCGCCCTGGCCCAAAGCTGGGCTGCGGAATGCGCCGCGCTGGGGCCTGGCCGCGCGCCGCGCGTCCTTATCGACCGCCCCGCGCCGATGCCGACCGCGACGCGCGCACGTTTCTTTCCGGGCGAGGATCGCAACCTGCTGGCCGCGCCGGCCGACGAGGCCGCGCGCCTTCTGTCCCTGTTGCAGACCGACGCCTGACCGGCCCCCGGCACACCGCAGACACGGCCGGGCAACCCGCTGCCCGGCCCCGCCCGCTGCCCGGCCCCGCGGTCGACGCCCGGCCGCGATCAGCGGCTGAAGGCCCCCATTTCGGTGACGTAAAGAACCGAATTGCGCACCCGCGACCGGTTATAGGTGCCCAGCCAGACATCGTATTGCCCCGAGCTTGGATTGTTGAACACAAGCGCCGGGTCGAGCCCCTGGTAGTCGTCATTGCAATACCAGGTGCCGGACGGGTCATTGACCAGCAAGGCCGTATCGCCGGGGGCGCGCACGTAAAAGGTCAGCGAATAGCCGCCGGCACTGTAATGAACCCGGTAATCGGGCGCGTTGGCGAAATAGGCCCCGCCGGGGCAGCCGCCGCCACCGGTAAACCGGTTGTTGCCGCCCGCCTGTATCCTGCGGGTATGCGGATCGGGCAGGAAACCGGCCTGCAACGACACCGCACCATACGAGGGGCGAAGGTTGTAATTCTGCGCTTCGGCCACCGTGGCGGCAAACGGAACGGCCAGCACGGCGGCCCGTGCAAGGTTCAGGAACATATTCATGGGTCTCTCCAAACTACAGCGAAAATCCGCCCGGCCATTTTCAGCCTGATCGGACCTGCCCCCCAGAGCGTTTCGATGCTGGCGCCGAAGTGTCGTTGTGTCCAGCATTTTGTTGCCTGTTCGGGCACGATCGGCCCAGGCCGCGTTGCCTGTGCCCCGCGCGCGCCGTAAGCTTTGTTCGCCGCCAGCCAGGCCGATGCCGGAGAAGAGATGCACGCAACACGATCACAAGCGCGAACGGCCTTGCGCGCCATCCGGCGCCACCCGGTTCTGGCGGCCGCCATGGCGCTGGCGCTGGTGCTGGTCGCCGTGTTCGGCCTGCGCATCGCGATGATGCTGGCCTACTGGCCCGGCCAGGGCGCGGACACGGCATCGCTGAAAGGCTGGATGCCCGTGGGCTATGTCGCGCATCGCTGGGACGTCCCCCGCGAGGCCCTGGCCGCGGCCCTGGGGATCGAACCCGCAACGGCCAGGCGGCGCAGCCTGGCGCGGATCGCCGCCGAACAGGGTATTCCCGCCGACGAACTGATCGCACGGCTGTCCATCGTCATAGAAGAGTGGCACGCCGAACATGACACCGTCATCGACGGGGCCGGCGATGAGTGAGACGCTTTTCGCGCTGGTCTCGGACTGGGGTGCGGCGGCGCTGATGGTCGCGACCTTCCTGTCGTGCCTTGCCATGCCGGTCCCGACCTCGCTGATGATGCTGGCCGCCGGGGCCTTTGTCGCCTCGGGGGACATGGCGGGATCGGCGGTCGTGCTGGGGGCGCTGGCCGGCGCCGTGGCGGGCGATCAGACAGGCTATGGCCTGGGCCGCGCGGGCGGCAAGGCACTGACGCGCCGGCTGCGACGCAACCCGGCGCGCCAGTCGGTCCTGATCCGCGCGGAACGCGCAATGGCGCGCCGGGGCAGCATCGCCGTGTTCCTGAGCCGTTGGCTGTTCAGCCCGCTTGGCCCCTATGTCAATCTGATTGCCGGGGCCGCCACGATGGGATGGTGGCGGTTCACCCTGGCCAGCGTGACCGGTGAGGCGGTCTGGGTCGCACTCTATGTCGGGCTCGGCGCGGCTTTTGGCAACCAGCTGTCGCTTGTGGCTTCGGTTCTGTCGAACTCGGTCGGGCTGATGAGCGCGGCGGCGGTGGCCGTGGTGCTGGGCGCGCTGGTCTGGCGCCGGCGCCCGGCGTTCAGCCCTCGGCGCGTTCCGCCAGCCTGAGCCATTCCTCCTCGGCCGCCGACAGCGCCGCCTGCCGTGCGGCCAGGGCCTCGCTGGCCTTGGCGAATTTCGCAGGATCGCGGGAATAGAGATCGGGATCGGCCAGCAGCGTGCCCAGTCTGGCGATCTCGGCTTCCAGCCGGGCGATGTCATCGGGCAGCGTCTCCAGCCGGTGGCGTTCGGTAAAGCTCAGTCCCGCGGGACCGGCCTTTGCGGGTTTGCGTTCCTCCGGGACGGTGGGCTTGCGGGCCGGACGCGCGGTTGCGCTGCCCGCATCGGCGGGCGCGGCCGCCGGTTTTTGCGCCTGATAATCCGACCAGCCGCCGGGATAGACGGTGACGCGCCCCTGCCCCTCCATGGCGATGGTGGCGGTGGCGACGCGGTCGATGAAATCGCGGTCATGGCTGACCAGCAGAACGGTGCCGGGGTAATCGCCCAGCAGATCCTGCAACAGATCCAGCGTTTCGACATCCAGATCGTTGGTCGGCTCGTCCAGGACCAGAAGGTTGGATTCGCGCGCCATGATCCGCGCCAGCAACAGCCGCGCACGCTCGCCCCCCGACAACGAGCGCACTGGCGCGCGCGCCTGCGCCTCGTCAAACAGGAATTCCTTGAGATAGCCGACCACATGCTTGGGCCGTCCCCGCACCATGACCTGGTCGGCCTGCCCTGAAACCCGCATCAGCGGATCGCCGGTCAGGTTCTCCCACAGGCTGGCATCGGGGTCGAGCCGGGCGCGGGCCTGGTCGAACACCGCCATCTGCAAATTGGTGCCCAGCCGCACGCGTCCGCTGTCGGGGGCCAGTTCGCCGGTCAGCAGTTTCAACACCGTGGTCTTGCCGACACCGTTCGGGCCCACCAGCGCCACGCGATCGCCGCGCTGCACCTTCAGCGAAAAGTCGCGCACGATGACGGTGTCGCCGAAGCGCTTGGTGATGGTCTCGGCCTCGATCACCAGCTTGCCCGACACCGCGCCCGATTCCAGTGCCATGGCGGCGGTGCCCTGACGCCGGGTCTGCGCCGCGCGTTGGGCGCGCAGTTCGGCCAGCGCGCGCACACGCCCCTGATTGCGCTTGCGCCGCGCGCTGATGCCTTCGACTGCCCAGCGCGCCTCGGCCTTGATCTTGCGATCGAGCTTGTGGCGCGCCTCGTCCTCTTCGGTCCAGATCGTGTCGCGCCAATCCTCGAAGGCGGCGAACCCCTTTTCCAGCCGCCGCACCCGGCCCCGGTCGATCCAGAGCATGGCGCGGCTGAGCGCGGTCAGAAAGGCGCGGTCATGGCTGATCAGCACGAAGGCCGCGCGGGTCTCGCGCAGGCGGTTCTCCAGCCAGGTGATCGCCTGGATGTCCAGGTGGTTCGTGGGTTCGTCCAGCAGCATCAGGTCGGGCGCATCGGCCAGAAGCCGCGCCAGCGCCGCGCGCCGGCGTTCCCCGCCCGAGGCGGTCGCGACCGGCAAGGCCGGGTCGAACCCCAGCCCCTCGGCCACCATCTCGACGCGGTAGAACTCGGCCTGATCCAGCGCGCCCAGCGCATAGTCGCCCAAGCTGGCATAGCCGCTGAAATCGGGATCTTGCTCCATGTAGCCGACGGAGATACCGGGGCTCAGCACCCGCGCGCCGCGATCGGGTTCCACCAGGCCGGCCATGACCTTCATCAACGTGGATTTGCCCGATCCGTTGCGCCCCACCAGCGCCACCCGGTCAGCCGGTTGCACCACCAGGTCCAGCCCGTCGAAAACCGGGGTGCCGCCGAAGGTCAGCGCGATGTCGGAAAGCTGCAAAAGGGGTGCCTGTGCCATGCCCGCGGGCTAGCCGCCGCCGCGGTTGCGGTCAAGGCCGGAACGTGCCCCGGCCGCCGACACGGCGGCGATTGCGATTTTCCGGAAACCGGCATAGACCAAGCCGGATTAACGCTATCAGATTTCGCGATTTCAAGATCACAGATTCGGAAGGTTGGCATGGTTGCTCGCGTCATTCCCGTCGATCCGTTCGACCTTGTCGTCGTCGGCGCGACCGGCGATCTGGCCCAGCGCAAGATCTTTCCGGCGCTGTGCCGGCGCCTTGCCGACGGCCAGATGCCGCCACAGGCGCGCATCATCGGCGCCGCGCGCAGCGACATGGACGCCAGCGCGTTTCGGGCAATGGTCGCCAGCGCCCTGACCGCCGACCACCTGGACCCGCCGATCCCCGCGCCTGATCGCAACGCCTTTCTGGATCAGCTCGATTACGTCGCCGTCGATGCCCGCTCGCAGGCCGGCTGGAACGATCTGGCGGCGCGGCTGCGCCCCGATGTCACGCGCGCCTTCTACTTCTCGGTTGCGCCGTCGCTGTTCGGCGCGCTGGCTGAACGCGTCAGCGCCCACGACCTGGCCACGCCCGAAACCCGGATCGTGGTGGAAAAGCCCCTAGGGCACGACTTGGAAACCGCGCGCGCACTCAATACCACGCTGGCACGTCATTTCAGCGAGGCGCAGATCTACCGGATCGACCATTACCTGGGCAAGGAGACCGTTCAGAACCTGATGGCGGTGCGCTTTGCCAACATCCTGTTCGAACCCTTGTGGAACGCGCGGTTCGTCGATCATGTGCAGATCACCGTCGCCGAGACCATGGGCGTGGGCGGCCGGGCCGCGTATTACGACCAGACCGGCGCCATGCGCGACATGGTCCAGAACCATCTGATGCAGTTGCTGTGCCTGATCGCCATGGAACCGCCGCATATCTTTGAACCCGACGCGGTGCGCGATGAAAAGCTGAAGGTCATCCGCGCCCTGGACCCGGTCGCCCCCGGCGATGTCGTGCGCGGCCAATATCGCGCCGGCCCCGCAGGGCAGTCCTATGCCGACGAGGTCGAGAACCCCGACAGTGGGACCGAAAGCTATGTCGCGCTCAAGGTCGGCATTTCCAACTGGCGCTGGAAGGGCACGCCGTTCTATCTGCGCACCGGCAAGCGGCTGGCGGCGCGGTCCTCGGAAATCGCCGTGACCTTTCACGATCCGCCGCATTCGATCTTCGGCGAGGCGGCGGAATGGCGCGAGAACGTACTGGTGATCCGGCTTCAGCCCAACGAGGGCATGACCCTGCGCGTCATGATCAAGGAACCGGGGCCGGGCGGCATGCGGCTGAAGGACGTGGCGCTGGATATGTCCTTTGCGAAGGCTTTGGGCGATGATATGCACATTCCCGATGCCTATGAGCGGCTGATCATGGATGTCATTCGCGGCAACCAGACGCTGTTCATGCGCGGCGACGAGGTCGAGGCCGCATGGGCCTGGACCGACCCGGTGATCGCCGGCTGGACGGCGCAGGGCACGGCCCCGCTGCCCTATCCGGCCGGGTCGGACGGCCCCGAGGCCGCGGCCAGGCTGTTGCAGCGCGACGGGCGCCAGTGGCGGGAGATCCGGTGATGGAACTGATCGAATATGCCGATGCCGACATGATGTTGATCGCGCTGGCCAGCGCGCTGTCGCGTGATCTGCGCTCGGCCCTGGCCCGGCGCGAGCGGGTGCTGCTGTGCCTGCCCGGCGGAACCACGCCCGGCCCGGTCTTCGAGATGCTGGCGGCGGTCGAGCTGGAATGGGCGCGCGTGGATATCGTTCCCAGCGACGAGCGCTGGCTACCCCACGATCACCCCCGTTCCAACGCGGGCCAGATCCGGCAACGGCTGCTGCATGGCCCCGCGGCTGCGGCGCAGCTTCTGCCGATGTGGCGCGAGGGCGCGAACCCGTCCGAAGCGGCCGAGGCCATGGGCGACACGCTCAAGCCCCTGCTGCCCATCGACGTGGCGCTTTTGGGCATGGGCGCGGACGGACATGTCGCCTCGTTGTTTCCCGGCGCCGCCGGACTGGACCGCGCCTTTGCCGATGATGCGCCGCCGGTCGTGGCCTTCGATGCGGTTCCGGGCCAGCCCGAGGCGCGCCTGTCGCTGAGCGTGCCGGTTCTGCGCAAGGCGTTCTCGCTGCACCTGCTGATCACCGGCCAGGACAAGCGCGACACGCTGGAGCGCGCCTCGGGTGCCGATCCGCTGGACCTGCCGGTCGCGGCGGTTCTGGGTCAGGCCAGCGTGCACTGGTCGGAATGATCGCCGCCCCCCGGTGTTCCTGCCCTCAGAGAGTGACTTTTCCTGTGATGGCATCCGCCAGCGTATGGGCGTCGAACACCGCGACGAATGCGGCCAGCGCGCGCTTCATCATCCGTGGCAGACGGCATACGGGCGTCAGGGCGCAGGCATTGTCCGGCCCCAGACACTCGACCAGCCGGAAATCGGGCTCGGTCTGTCGAATCAGCTTGCCCAGGTTGATCTGACTGGGGTGCATGGCAAGGGTAAAGCCCCCGCTGCGGCCACGCTGGCCACGCAAATAGCCCTGCCGCGTCAGTGACATCACCACCTTTTTCACATGCGCGCGGGAAATTGCGTTGATCTCGGCGGTTTCTTCGATGGTGACCAGCCGGTCCTCATGCATGGCGGCATACATCAGGACGCGCAGCGAATAATCGGTAAATTTTGTCAGGCGCACGTGTCTCTCTCCGACATGCGGCGCGTCGCACCGCGCCGCATGGCTCGACGTAGCGCCCGGACCACCGCTGGTAAAGCTGCAAGGGTGTCGAAACCGTCATTGCCCGAGCAAAGAGATATCCGATTTGACCTATATCAAGGCTACGGTCTAGCATGCCTGATTAAAGGGCCCTCATGAATATCTGTTTGCGATCCTTTGTGCTGACCTGCGTTCTCGCCATCTCGATGGCGGCCGGCGCGCTGGTTCATGGCATGGCCCAGGCGACGCCACCGCATGGCAGTCAGGCGGCGGTGCAGGAGATCGTGATCTGTGCCGACGGCGCGGGCGAGACCGTCATCACCATCGACACGCAGGGCAACCGGATCGACCCGGTCGATACATGCCCGCCGATGCCGTGCCCCGATTGCCTGGCAAGCGTGTCGTTCGCACTGCCGGCCGTCCTGTCCGATCCCACGCGCCGCACCCTGGCAGCCGAGCCGGTGCTATGCCCGCTTTCCCTTGTTCACCCTCAGCGTCCCCAAGCCCACAGGGCAGCGCGCGGCCCACCGCAAAAGGTCTGATTCATGCGTCTCGTTTCCCTTCGCCCTGCCGGCGGCCCACGACTTCCGACCCACAGCCCGTTCGCGACCGACCGACAAGCCGACGCAACCGCCGCCCTCCGCCATGGGAATGACGCGCGCAAACACGGCAGCTTCGCCACGACCGGCGCGGTTTTCGGGCGCATTCAGGGAAACCGGACACGCAAAACACCCATTCTGGCGCTCTGTCAGGCCGTCGCGCAGGGCTTGCGCACCATTCCGCTGCGGGCACTTGCCCTGCTGCTGACCCTGCTTCTGATCCTGCCGGTCGCGGCGGCGGCGCAATCGCCGCATCTGCCGCGGTTCCTGGCCGAGGTCGACCCGGCCACGCTGGTCGAAGGGGCCGACGGGTTCGGCGAGATGCGCGACGACCTGCCGGTGGCGCCGATCCTGCGGGGCGACGAACGCATCGGCTGGACCTTCATCACCAGCGATTTCGTGGGCACCACCGGCTATTCGGGCAAGCCCATCCATATCATGGTCGCGGTCGATGACGACGCGCGCATCACCGGGCTGAGCCTGGTGCATCATTCCGAACCGATCGTGCTGATCGGCATTCCCGAATCGCGCCTTCGCGACCTGATTGCGGACCATGTGGGCCTGAATCTGGCCGAGATCGCGCAGGCCGGCGGCTCGATCCCGGAACTCAACATCATCTCGGGCGTCACCGTCACGATCATGGTGATCGACGATTCGATCGTGCGTTCGGGGATACGTGTCGCGCGGCAACTGGGGCTGGGCGGGCTTGAGCCGCAGACAGCGCCCAGCGGCCCCCGATTCGAGATCGACCCCGAGGCCACGGCCGCCGATAGCTGGTCGGCGATGGTCGGCGACGGAACCGTCCGGCGCATGACGCTGGAAGTGGCCGAGGTGAATGCGGCCTTCGAGGAACTCGACGACCCGCGCGCCGCGCGCCGCCCGATCGAGGAACCCGACGACACCGTCTATATCGACCTCTATGCCGCGCTGGTCAGCGTGCCGGGTATCGGCAGCGAACTGATGGGCGAGGCCGAGCAGCGCAATCTGCAAAACTGGCTGGACGAGGGCGACCACGCGATCATGCTGGCCGGGCGCGGGCTCTATTCCTTCAAGGGATCGGGCTATGTGCGCGGCGGCATCTTTGACCGGATCGTGCTGATCCAGGGCGATACCTCGGTGCGGTTTCGCGACCGCGACCACCGCCGGCTGGGCGACATAGCAACCGAAGGCGCCCCCGATTTCAACGAGCTGGACCTGTTCCGCATTCCCGCCGATTCGGGCTTCGATCCGACCCAGCCCTGGCGCATCCAGCTTCTGGCACAGCGCGACGTGGCGGCGCTGGAACGCGTCTTCACCACCTTCGAGCTGAGCTATCAGACCCCGCGCAGCTTCATGGAGGAACTGGCGCAACCCGTGGCCGCCAGCCCCGAGAGCGTGCATGACGACCAATCCGAGCGCGAAGCGCAGATGGTGCTGATCGAACGCATCTGGCGCGATCGCACGCCCGAGATCGTGGGGCTCGTGATCATGCTGACGGTGCTGACGGGGGCATTCTTCTTTCAGATGTTCCTGACCCGCTCGGCGCGCGCGACCTACTGGTTCCGCATGGGGTTCCTGACCTTCACGCTGTTCTTTCTGGGCTGGTATGCGGCGGCGCAACTGTCGGTGGTCAACCTGCTGGCACTGGTGGATTCGCTGCGCGAGGGCTTCAGCTGGCAGGCCTTCATGCTGGACCCGCTGACCTTCATCCTGTGGTGGGCGGTCGCGGCGGCGCTGATCTTCTGGGGGCGCGGTGCCTATTGCGGCTGGCTGTGCCCGTTTGGGGCGCTTCAGGAGCTGACGAACCAGATCGCCCGTTTTTTCCGCGTGCCGCAGATCACCCTGCCCTGGGGACTGCACGAACGGCTGTGGCCGGTGAAATACATCATCTTCCTGGTCCTGTTCGCCGCCGCCCTGGCCGGTGTGCCCTGGTCCGGCCAACTCAACGAGGTCGAACCCTTCAAGACGGCGATCGTGCTGAAATTCGACCGCGCCTGGCCCTTCGTGACCTTTGCGCTGGTGGTGCTTGGGATCGGGCTCTTCATCGAGCGCTTCTATTGCCGCTACCTGTGTCCGCTGGGCGCTGCGCTGGCGATCCCCGCGCGGATGCGGATGTTCGACTGGCTCAAGCGATACAAGGAATGCGGAAACCCGTGTCAGACCTGCGCGAACGAATGTTTCGTCCAGGCCATTCATCCGACCGGCGAGATCAATCCCAATGAATGCCTCAACTGCATGAATTGTCAGGTTCTCTACCAGTCGAAAACCAAGTGTCCGGTCGTCATACGCCAACTGAAACGGCGCGAATCTGTGGGCGGCGTGACCCGCCCCACCCCTGCCGTGGCGCACCGGAACAAGAAAAGTACCAACGCAACCAAGGAGACTGACAATGTCTGACAGAACGCAAAAACCGGGCATAAGCCGGCGCGGCCTTTTGGGCGCCACCGCCGGAACGGCAGTGCTGGGCGGGATGGGACTGCCCCGCGCGGCGATGCTGGCCGGAACGGCAGCAACGGTTGGCGCGGCTTCGGCCGGCCGGGCTTCGGCCTCGGTCGAGGACGCGCATGTCGCACCGGGCCAACTGGATGAGTATTACGGCTTCTGGTCCTCGGGCCAGACCGGCGAGATGCGCATCCTGGGCGTCCCGTCCATGCGCGAACTGATCCGCATTCCGGTGTTCAACCGCTGCTCGGCCACCGGCTGGGGCCAGACCAATGAATCGATCCGCATTCACCAGCGGACCATGTCTGATCAGACCCGCAACTATCTGGCCGCCAACGGCAAGAAGATCCACGACAACGGCGATTTGCACCACGTCCACATGTCCTTCACCGAAGGGCGCTATGACGGCCGGTTCCTGTTCATGAACGACAAGGCCAATACCCGCGTCGCGCGGGTGCGCTGCGACATCATGAAATGCGACTCGATCCTGGAAATCCCGAACGCCAAGGCCATCCACGGCCTGCGCCCGCAGAAATGGCCGCGCACCCACTATGTCTTTGCCAATGGCGAGGACGAGGTGCCGATGGTCAATGACGGCTCGGTGCTGGACGAGCCTTCGGAATACGTCAACTTCTTCACCGCGGTGAACGCCGACGAGATGGAAGTGGCTTGGCAGGTGATGGTCTCGGGCAACCTGGACAACACCGATGCCGACTATGACGGCAAATATGCCTTCTCGACCAGCTACAACTCGGAAATGGGCATGAACCTGCCCGACATGACCGCCGCCGACATGGACCATGTCGTGGTGTTCAACATCGCCGCAATCGAGCGCGCGATCGAGGAAGGCGACTATACCGAGCTGAACGGCGTCAAGGTGATCGACGGGCGCAAGGGATCGAACAAGGACTACACGCGCTACATCCCGATCCCGAACAACCCGCATGGCTGCAACATGGCGCCCGACAAGATCCACCTGTGCATCGCGGGCAAGCTGTCGCCCACGGTCTCGGTGATCGACGTGCGTCGCGTCGACGCCCTGTTCGAGGATGACGACATCGACCCGCGCCACCCGGTCGTGGCCGAGCCCGAACTGGGCCTTGGCCCGCTTCACACTGCGTTCGACGGCAAGGGCAACGCCTATACCACGCTGTTCCTGGACAGCCAGATCGTGTTCTGGAACATCGAGCGCGCGATCCAGGCCTATAACGGCGAGGATGTCGATCCGATCATCTCGAAGACGGATGTGCATTACCAGCCGGGCCACAACTCGACCTCGATGGGCGAGACGCTCGATGCCGACGGCAAGTGGTTCGTTTCGATGAACAAGTTCTCGAAGGACCGCTTCCTGAACGTGGGCCCCCTCAAGGCCGAGAACGAGCAGCTCTTTGCCATCAACGGCGACAGCCTGGAACTGGTGCACGACGGCCCAACCTTTGCCGAGCCGCACGATTCGATCCTGGTGCACCGTTCGCTGATCAACCCGCTCAACGTCTATGAGCGCGACGATCCGACCTGGGCCGAAACCCGCGCCCAGGCCGAAGAGGACGGCGTGGATATCGACGACTGGATGGACACGGTGGTGCGCGACGGTGACAAGGTGCGCGTCTACATGTCCTCGATGGCGCCGAACTTCAGCCTCGAAAGCTTCACCGTGCGCGAAGGCGACGAGGTCACGGTAATCGTCACCAATCTTGACGACATCGACGACCTGACCCACGGCTTCTGCATGGGCGACCATGGCGTGGCGATGGAGGTGAGCCCACAACAGACGGCCTCGGTCACCTTTGTTGCGGCCAAGCCGGGCGTGTACTGGTATTATTGCCAGTGGTTCTGCCACGCCCTGCACATGGAAATGCGCGGGCGCATGTTCGTCGAGCCGAAGGACGCCTGATCATGCTGCACTTGCGTCTTCCCGGTCTGGTTCTGGCCGCTCTCCTCGCGCTTGCGGGGATGGCCCTGGCCGACGAGCGGCAGGTGCCCGCCGAACCGGGGGCGCTGGTGCAGGCCATCGCCGGGGCCAGCCCCGGCGATGTGCTGATCCTTTCACCGGGCCGTCACGACGGCCCGGTGGTGCTGGACTTTCCCCTGACGCTGGACGGGCGCGGCGAGGCTGAACTGGTCGGCACCGGCGAAGGGTCGGTCGTGACCGTGACCGGCGCCGATGTGACCGTGCGCGGGCTCGAGATCCGCGGATCGGGATCCGAGCATCAGGTCGTCGATTCCGGCATCAAGCTGGACCGAAGCGCCGAAGGGGCCCTGATCGAGGATAACGTACTGATCGAAAACCTGGTCGGCGTGCATGTCTATGGCGCGACCGACAGCGTGGTGCGCGGCAATACCGTGATCGGCCGGCAGGACCACCGCATGAACGACCGCGGCAACGGCATCTATGTCTGGAACGCCCCCGGCACCGTGATCGAAGGCAACGACCTGCGCTATGGCCGCGACGGGATCTTTGCCAATACCTCGCGCGACAACGTGTTTCGCGACAACCTGCTGCGCGATCTGCGCTTTGCCGTGCATTTCATGTATACCAACATGAGCGAGGTTTCCGGCAATGTCTCGATCGGCAACCGGCTGGGGTTCGCGATCATGTTCTCGAACCGCGTGAGCGTCACCGACAACATGTCGCTGGGCGACATGACCCACGGGTTGATGCTGAACTACGCCAACAACGCCGATGTGCGCGGCAACCTCGTGCGCGGGGGCACGCATGAAAAATGCACCTTCATCTATAACGCCCATCGCAACCTGATCGCCGGAAACCGGTTCGAGGGCTGCGAGATCGGCATTCATTTCACCGCCGGATCGGAACGCAACGCGATCGCCGGCAACGCCTTCATCGGCAACCAGACCCAGGTCAAGTATGTCGGCACCCGCGACATCGAATGGAGCCACGAGGGCCACGGCAACTTCTGGTCCGACCACCCGGTTTTCGACATCGATGGCGACGGCACGGCCGACAGCCGGTTTCGCCCCAATGACCTGATGGACCATATCCTGTGGTCGCAACCCGCCGCCGGCTTGCTGCTGGGCTCGCCGGCCGTGCAACTGGTGCGCTGGAGCCAGGCGCATTTCCCCGCAACGCTGCCCGGCGGCGTGGTGGACAGCCACCCGATGACACGCCCCGTGGTGATCGACGTGCCCGAACACATCGCCAGGATGGAGGCCGAAGCCCGGCCCGACTGGCGCACCGAAAGACAAGATGATGACGACTTTGACCCTCTCGAAAGTCACTAAGACCTTCGGAACCAACCGGGCGCTGGACGCGGTCAGCTTTTCCGTTGCCCCCGGTGAACGCGTTGCCCTTCTGGGCCATAACGGCGCCGGCAAATCGACGCTGATGAAGATCGTTCTGGGGCTGATCCCGTTCGATGACGGCGCGGTATCGGTTCTCGACGCCGCGCCCGGCAGCCATGCCGCGCGCCGAAAGGTTGCCTATCTGCCCGAAAACGTGGCCTTTCACCCGTCACTGACCGGGCTGGAACAATTGCGATACTACCTGCGGCTGCGCGGCGAGAACCCGGCCCAGGCACCGGCGCTGCTGGACAAGGTCGGGCTGGCCCATGCCGCGCAGCGGCGCATCGGCACCTATTCCAAGGGCATGCGCCAGCGCGTGGGCCTGGCCCAGGCGCTGATCGGCAACCCGCGGCTGCTGGTGCTGGATGAACCGACATCGGGGCTGGACCCGGTTTCGCGGCGCGAGTTCTATGCCATGCTCGACGTGCTGGCCGCCGAGGGGGCCGCGATCCTGTTGTCCAGCCATGCCCTGACCGAGGTCGAGGCCCGGACCGACCGGATCGTGATCCTGTCGGGCGGCGTGATGGTCGCCAATGACACGCTGGCCGCGCTGCGCCGACAGGCCGCGCTGCCGATCCATCTGCAAGTCACCGCCCGCCCCGAACAGGCCGATGCCGTCGCGCGTGAACTGGACGGCGCGCGAATGAACGGCATCGTCGTCGACCTGACCTGCGCGCACGATCAGAAGCTGGCGCGGCTGGGGCAGATCGCGGCCTTGGGCGCGATGATCGACGATGTCGAGGTGATCCCCCCCTCGCTGGAGGATCTTTACAGCCATTTCAGCCGCATGGGCGAGCAAGGAACCAACTCATGAGCCGCATTCTCGCATCCGCCGGCGCCGAATTCCGCATCGCCCTACGCAACCGCTGGGTGACGATCGCGGTGGCGATGATGGCGCTTTTCTCGATGGTGTTGTCGGCCACCGGCAGTGCCCCCACGGGCGCTCTGGGCGCGGACAGCCTGTCGGTGACCGTGGCCAGCCTGACCAGCCTTGCGGTCTATCTGGTGCCGCTGGTCGCGTTGCTGATGTCGTTCGACGCCGTTGCCGGCGAGGTCGAGCGCGGCACGCTGCCGCTGGTTCTGACCTATCCCGTCAGCCGGGCCGAGCTGCTTTTGGGCAAGTTCGTCGCGCATCTGGCGATCCTCGCCTTGGCGGTCGCGGTGGGTTATGCCATCGCCGCCGGGGCGGCGCTTTACATGGACGCCGGGGCCACGGCGGGCCTTCCGGCATTGCTGCGCCTGTTCTGGACCTCGCTCTTGCTGGGGGCGGCCTTTCTGGCGATCGGTTATGCGCTTTCGGCCATCGCCCGGCGCCCCGGCGCGGCGGCGGGGTTGGCGATCGGGCTGTGGCTGGTGATGATCGTGCTCTATGACCTGGGGCTTCTGGCCGCGGTGGTCGCCGACGGCGGCGGATACTTCTCGACCGAGGTGTTCCCCTGGCTTCTGGTCGGCAATCCCGCCGATGCCTTCCGGCTCTACAACCTTGCCGCATCCGAGGCGACGGCGGCAGCCGCCGGGATCGGCGGCGCGGCGGGCACGATTCCGTCCGCGCACGCGCTGGCCTCGATCCTGCTGTGGCCGCTGGCCGGTCTGGTGCTGGCAACCCTGGCCTTCAGAAAGGTGACACCATGATCCGCCCTGCCCTTCTTGCCCTGTCGGTTCTGGCGCTGGCCGCCTGCCGCGAGGACAGCGCCGAGACCTTGCCCGACCCCGTTACCATGACCGCCGAGGCCGTGGGCCATTTCTGCCAGATGAACCTGCTGGAACATCCCGGCCCCAAGGCGCAGGTGCATCTGGACGGCATGCCCTGGCCGCTGTTCTTCAGCCAGGTGCGCGATGCCGTGGCCTATCAGCGCATGCCCGAACAAAGCCACCTGATCACCGCGATCTATGTCTCGGACATGGCCGCGCCGGGGGCCGACTGGGACGACCCCGGCGCCGACAACTGGATCACGGCTGACGATGCCCATTACGTGGTCGGCGCCGATGTCGAGGGCGGCATGGGCGCCCCCGAACTGGTGCCGTTTTCCAACCGCGACGCGGCCGAGGATTTCGTGAACCAACACGGCGGCACGGTGCTGGCACTGTCCGACATCGCCGATGACGATGTGCTGGCCCCGGTCGAGTTCGACGGCGATATCGGCAGCGGCGACGATTCCGATTTCGATGAACGCCTGCGCGCCCTGTCGAACGACCTGGAGGGATGACCATGACCGCCTTTTCCCGCCGCCGCTTTCTGGCCATCGCCGCCGCGGCCGCCGCCGCAACCCCCGCCGGCGCGGCCGATCCGGCGCCCCTGTATCAGTGGCGCGGCGTCGCGCTGGGGGCCGATGCCGCGATCACGCTGGCCCATCCGCAGGCCGAATCCATCGTCGCCCGCGCGCGTGACGAGATCGCGCGGCTTGAGCGGATCTTTTCGCTGCACCACCCGGAGTCGGCGCTGGTGCGGCTCAACCGCGCGGGCGCGCTGGACAACCCGCCGTTCGAGTTGCTGGAATGCCTGGGGCTGTGCGGCGCCGTTCATGCCGCGACCGGGGGACGCTTCGACCCGACGATCCAGCCGCTCTGGGCGCTTTATGCCGAGCACTATGCCAAGGGCGGCGGACCCTCTGGTCCGAACCGCGACGCCCTGTCCGAGGCCCGCGCGCGCACCGGCTGGAACGGGGTGCGCATGGATGCCGCGTCGATCCGGTTGCGCACCGGCATGGCGCTGAGCCTGAACGGCGTCGCGCAGGGTTATATCGCCGACCGGGTCGCCGCATTGTTGCGCGCAGACGGGCTTGAGAATGTTCTGGTCAACACCGGCGAGCACCACGCCCTGGGCGGGCAGCCGCAGGGCGGGGCCTGGCCGATCACCCTGGATGACGGCCGCGCCCTGCACCGCGATGCCGTAATGCTGGAAAACGCGGCCCTGGCCAGCTCGGCCCCACACGGAATCACGTTCGATCAGGATCAGCGTGCAAGCCATATCCTGGACCCGCGCACCGGCCGGCCCGCCCCGGCGGGCTGGCGGCTGATCAGCGTGGTGGCGCCGCGCGCCGGGCTGGCCGATGCCTTGTCCACCGCGTTCTGCCTGATGGATCGCCCTGCCATCGACGCGGCGCTGGCGGAATTCCCACGGGCGCGGCTGGCGCATCTGGGGTGACGACACGCCCGGCCGCGCGGGCCGGTCAGACCGTGCAGCGTTGGCGCGCGGCGCGCAGGCTGGCGATGATCGCCCCCTCCACCGGCTGGCGAATGCGGGTGACATCCAGAACCGCCGCCGCGATGGTGGTGAAACGCTGGCGATCCATGTTGCGCGCAACCATCGTGTAGCCAAAGCCGTGCATCTGCCAGCGCGCCGTCAGCAGATCATCCGCGAAATCGACCGCAAGCGCGAGATCGACTTCACCCGGCAGGGCGGTTTCGAACAGGCTCAGACGGCAATCGTTGGTCCCCACGAAGGCATAATGCATGACCCGCGTCTGGTCCTGCATCGACGGGGCGGCATGCACCAGCCGCAAGCCGGTCGCCGCCATCACGCCCTCCAGCCACTCGGGCGCGACGGGGTCGTCCTGGACATCGGCGAACGCCGCCGACCAGCGGTCATGCCCGGCCACCAGCGGGTCGAACGAAACCTGCGCCCCAGTCGTCGGCCCATCGGCGGGCGGGCGCAATAGCCAGGCCGTCCCCGCCGCCAGCACCAGCACCGCCACGCAGGCCGCCACCACCGCCGCCGCACCCCATCCGGCGCGGCGCGCGGGCGCGGGAATATCGGGCGGCATGCCACAGATCGAATCGTGGGCCAGCGTTGCCACGCCCGCCTTCATCTGGTGAAGCATCGCGACGCGCGCGGCCACATCGGTATCTTGCACGACCCGATGCGCCAGCGCCGCCGCTTCCACGCTGCCCAGTTCGCCATCGACATAGGCGTTGAGCAGCTCATCCGAAAATGCCCCCCGCCTCATTGCGCCCGCCCCCGTCGCAGTGGCAGAGCCACGACCGGCCCCTCGGCCAATCGGCAGGCCAGGGCAGAGCGGGCGCGGCTGACACGGCTCATCACGGTTCCTCGCGGGACATTCAGCAGGGTTGCGGCCTCGTCATAGCTGAAACCCGCGATATCGACCAGTGCCAGAACATCGCGATGGGGCTTCGACAGCAGCATGAAGGCCTGGCGCACCGCCAGTTGGTTGACCACGCGCTCTTCGCCCCCCGTAAGCCCGCGCGCATCGCAATCCACGCCGGTTTCTTCGTCCAGCAGCGCATCCTGCCGCTGGCGCGCGCGCAGGCCGTCGATCCACAGGTTGCGCAGGATCCGGAACATCCACACGCGAAAGCTGATCTGCTCGACCGGGACCGAGCGCGCGGCCATCGCCCGCACCAGCGCGTCGTGATACAGATCCTCGGCGCTGGCGGTGTCGGTGGTCAGCGCACAGGCATAGCCGAACAGGGGGCGCCGGAAACCGCGCAGCCAGTCGTGATGCCGTTCGCTGAACACGCCTTGCGAAATCCTTCCGCCATCAACTGCGACAGAATACCGCAGGCGGCGCTGATTCCCAGCATGAATTTCAGTGTTCCTGCGCCTTGCCCAGACGCGACAAGCCCGCCTTTTTCAGGGCCTGCCGCAAAGCCCGGCCAGAAAGCCCCGGCCAGAGCGCGGCAACCTCATGCTCAACCGTTGAGGGCGCGGCAAGCCACAGGTCCATGACGAAATCATTGGGCGAACGGGCATGCAACCCGTATGGACCAAGCGCCCGCGGCGGGAAATCGCGCAGGTTGGCGGTCACGATCAGATGGGCATGTCCGGCAATGGCGGCGGCCAGAACATGCCGATCGCCCCGGTCGGGCAGATCCAGCAGCGCCGGATCGCCCGGCGCCACGCACCCCGCAGGCCAGCGCGCGCGCATACGCGCCAGGATCGCCGGAACGTCCGCCGCCCCGTCGCGCCTGGCCAGATGCAGCCATTCCGCCGCGATCGCGTCGGACCAGAGCGGCTGGAACACCCCGCGCGCGGCCAGTGCCAGCAGAAAGTCGCGCAGGATCGGCGGATAGAGAACGCAGGTATCCAAGAGGGCGCGCGGCGGGGTCGGGGTCATCCATCCAGCCGGAAGAACAGCGCCTTGAGATAACCGCTTTCGGTCAGCTGCGGCAGTTGCGGGTGGTCGGGGCCCGCGAACCCGGTATGCAGCAGCTGCGCGCGCCGCCCGCCGCGCCCGATCCCGCGTCCGCAGGCATTGCGAAACGCACTCAGATCGGCGGCATGCGAACACGAACACAGCACCAGGAATCCGCCGGGGGCAACCAGCGGGGCGGCCAGCCGCGCGACCCGCTCATAGGCGCGCAACCCGGCCTCCAACGCCGGCTTGTTCGGTGCAAAGGCGGGCGGGTCGCAGATCACCATCTCAAAGCGCGCACCCTCCTGCGCCAGGGCCTCAAGCGTGGCGAAGGCATCGCCCCGGCGCACGCTCAGCCGCGCGTCAAGGCCCGATGCCGCCGCGCCGCGTTGCGCCAGATCCAGCGCCGGGGCCGAGGAATCGACGCAAAGCGCCTGTTCGGCACCCGCCGCCAGCGCCGCCAGGGCGAAGCCGCCGACATGGCTGAAGACATCCAGCACGCGTGCGCCGCGCGCCAGCTTTGCGGCAAAGGCGTGGTTGGGGCGCTGATCGAAGAACAGGCCGGTTTTCTGCCCCCCGGTCAGGTCTGCCAGGTATGTCGCCCCGTTCATCGTCACTGGAATCGGCGCATCGACTGTGCCGGCAACGACAGCCATCTCATCGGCCAGCCCCTCCAGCGCGCGGGCACGGCCGGTGCCGTTCTTGACCACGCGTGTGACCCCGGTCGCGGCCATCAATGCCCCGGTCAAGGCTGCGATGTGGGTCTCGGCCCAGGCGGCGTTGGGCTGGATCACCGCCGCATCGCCAAAACGGTCGATCACAACACCGGGCAGGCCGTCGGCCTCGGCATGGACCAGCCGATAGAACGGATCGTCATAAAACCGCGTGCGCAATGCCAGTGCCCGCGCAATCCGGCCTTGCAGCCAGTCGCCGTCGATACGCGCCTGCGGGTCGCGATCCAGCATGCGTGCGGCGATCTTGGAGTGCGGGTTGACCGTGACCAGCCCCATCGGCCGGCGCTCGGCATCTTCGAGCACCGCCAGCGTGCCCGGCGTCAGCGCCTTGGTGCGCCGGTCAAGGACCAGTTCATCGGCGAACACCCAGGGAAAGCCGTGGCGGATGGCACGGGCATCGGATTTGGGCCGCAGACGGACCACCGCCCGTTCCGCGTCGTCATTGGTCTCTGCGCTCATTGAAAGCCCCTGTTGCTGCGGATCATCCTTACCGCCCCGCCCCGCCGGGGAAAAGCGCGATCTGGAAAAACGAACGCCCCGCCCGGCGAACCGGACGGGGCGTCGTTTCATCGCACCTGACGACGCGGGAGCGTTCAGGCGGTCTGACCGTTGGGCGCACGTTTGACGCGGGCGGCGAGCCAGGCAAAGCCTGCGCGCAGGCCGTCTGCCACGATACGGGCGCGCAGGATACGCGCCTGGTGTTCGATCTCGACGAGATCGACATAGCGGAAGTCGGCGTCCATGATGTCGTAGTGGTTGGGATGGTGGTTCATCGTCTTCTCCTTGGCCCCGATCCGGGGCATCTTGAATGTCTTGACCCCCATATAGCGCCGCAGCGCAGCATCAACCAGACCGCAGCGCAGCAACCCCGCCTTGCACTGAGCGCAAGGCTCGGGGCGCGCGCGGGTTGAAGCGTTAGCGCTATCTGACTATACAGTCACGACGTCCCGTTTTCCGGTAGCCAGCAATCATGCCCGTCGATCCCCGCATCCTGGAAGTGACCGAGCGCATTCGCGCCCGCTCCGCGCCGACCCGGCGTGCCTATCTCGACAAGATCGGCCGCGCCGCCGACGAAGGGCCGGCCCGCGCGCATCTGTCCTGTTCGAACCTGGCCCATGCCTATGCCGCGATGGGGGCGGACAAGGCGGCGCTGGCGGGGGCAAGGGCCGCCAATATCGGCATCGTGACCGCCTATAACGACATGCTTTCGGCGCATCAGCCATTCGAAAGCTTCCCCGCCGAGATCCGCGAGGCCGCGCGCGCGGCCGGCGCGACGGCGCAGGTGGCGGGCGGCGTGCCGGCAATGTGCGATGGCGTCACGCAGGGCCGCGCGGGGATGGAATTGTCGCTGTTCTCGCGCGATACGATCGCGCTGTCAGCTGGCGTGGCGCTCTCGCACAACTGCTTTGATGCGGCGCTGTTTCTGGGCGTGTGCGACAAGATCGTGCCGGGGCTGGTCATCGCGGCGGCCACATTCGGGCATGTTCCGGCCCTGTTCGTCCCCGCCGGGCCAATGCCGTCGGGCCTGCCCAACGACGAGAAGGCACAGGTCCGCAAGGATTTCGCCGAGGGCAAGGCCAGCCGCGCCGACCTGATGGCAGCCGAAATGGCCAGCTATCACGGGCCGGGCACCTGCACCTTTTACGGCACTGCCAATTCGAACCAGATGCTGATGGAGTTCATGGGCCTGCACTTGCCCGGCACCAGCTTCGTCAACCCCGGCACGCCGCTGCGCGAGGCGCTGACGCGCGCCGCAGTCGCCCGCGCCGCCGCGATTACCGCACTGGGCGACGACTACCGCCCCGTCGGCCGCATTCTGGACGAACGCGCCTTTGTCAACGGCATCGCCGGGCTGATGGCGACGGGCGGGTCGACCAATCACGTGATGCATCTGCCCGCCATGGCCCGCGCGGCGGGCATCATCCTGCAACTGGACGATTTCGACGCGATCGCCGCGGCCGTGCCGCTGCTGGCCAAGGTCTATCCGAACGGGTTGGCCGATGTGAACCATTTCCACGCCGCCGGCGGGCTGGGCTATGTCATGCGCGAATTGCTTGATGCCGGGCTGCTGCACCCCGATACCGAGACCGTCGCCGGGCCCGGACTGGACCGCTACACGCAAGAGCCGCAGTTGGTTGACGGCGTGCTGGAATGGCGGCCGGGCGCGCGCGAAAGCCTCAACGCCCGTATCCTGCGCCCGGTGGCCGATCCGTTTCGCGCGACCGGCGGGTTGCGGCGGCTGTCCGGCAATCTGGGCGAAGGCGTGATCAAGACATCGGCCGTCGATCCCGAGCGCCACACGATCGAGGCCCCGGCCCATATCTTTCACAGCCAGGAAGCCGTCAAGGCCGCATTCCAGGCCGGCGAATTCACCACCGACACGATTGTCGTCGTGCGGTTTCAGGGCCCGCGCGCGAATGGTATGCCCGAGCTGCACAGCCTGACCCCGGTTCTGGCCGTGTTGCAGGACCGCGGCCTGAAGGTGGCGCTTGTCACCGACGGGCGCATGTCCGGCGCATCGGGCAAGGTTCCGGCCGCGATCCACATCACGCCCGAGGCGGCAGCGGGCGGGCCGCTGGCGCGGCTGCGCGACGGCGATCGCATCCGCGTCGATGCCGATGCCGGCACGATTGCCGTGCTCGAATCCGGTTTCGAGGACCGCGAGCCGGTTGCCTTTGACCCCGACGCGCACGGCGAAGGCTGCGGGCGCGAGCTGTTCGCGCGGCTGCGCGCGCAGGCCGGATCGGCCTCGGACGGGGCGTCGATCCTGTGGTGAGCGCCGCCGCATCGCCGCAAGGCGCACCACGATCACCGACCCTGATCGCCCCGCCCCGTTCCCTGCCGGTCAAGGGCCGCGATTGGGTCCGGGCGCGGCCACGGGCGGCGGGCGTGGGCCTGCGCAGTCAACATCTTCGGCCAGATCGAATCCCGGAATGATGCGCGCGGCCAGTGCGCGGGCCTGCGCGTCGGGTCCGGTGGCATCCGCGCCGGGAAAGCGCAGCACCGGCCCTGCCCCGGCGAAATCCATCCGTAGCGGAAGATAGCCCGCACCGGCCAATCGCGGCCCGCCGCCCGGTCCGGTGCAGATCTCGGCCCAGACGCCGATCCCGGTCGCGCGGGGCAACGAGACCTGCGCCGAGACGAAATTGCCGGTCGAATAGGCCACCAGCGCCTGCCCGCCCGGCCCGTCGTGCAGCGCAAAGGGCTGCACGACATGCGGATGCGTGCCGATCACCGCGATGGACCCCGCCGCGACCAGATCGCGCGCCAGCGCCCGCTGCGCCTGCGTCGGCTGATGGCTGTATTCCTGTCCCCAGTGCGGCAATACGATGACCCCGGCCCCGCGCGCGGTCTCGGCCCGGACAAGAGCCAGCAACTCGTCGCGCCCGCGATGGCACAGCAGCACCTGCCGATGCGGATCGGCGATACCGTTGGTATCATAGCTGCACCCGATGAAGGCCAGTGTGCCCAATGCGGTGTCGATGCGGGTGGCGAAATCGCGCGGCGCCCCGGCGGCGATCGTGCCGGTATGCGCCATGCCGCGCCGATCCAGTTCGGCGATGGTCGCCGTAACCCCGGCCGAACCGCGATCGAGCGCATGGTTGTTGGCGGTGGTGACCAACGACACGCCGGCGGCACGCAGATCGTCGATGACCGAGGGGTGATAGTTGAACTGCGGATAGCCGGTATAGACCACATCATCCAGCACCGCCCCCGGATCGGCAACACGGCGACCGCCGCGCGCCAGCCCCGGCGCCGTCGGCCCTTCGAGATTCGCCACCACCAGATCGGCGCCCTGGAAATACGGCCGGGCCGCGCCCCAGATCGTGTCGAAGCCATGCGCGTAGCCACGCCACTGCAACGCCCGGTGCAACAGCACGTCGCCCACGGCCATCACCGACAGCCGCGCATCGCCCTCGCAAGGGTTGAGCACGGTCAGCGCCTCGGGTGCCGGGCGGCAGCGTTCCTGCGCGCTCAGGGTCGTTGCGCAGACCAGCGCCAGGGTCAGCGTCGCGGGCAGAAGAACCTTGCGCATGGGCGCTCCTTTCTGTCTTGGGGCGAAAACCCTGCGAGGGGCCGCGCCACCACTCTGCCCGATCACCCGGCGCAACCAAAGCCCGCAGGTGCCGCAAGGCCGCCCGGTTTCGCGCCGCAAACATCATTGTTGCGTCATTTCCGCCTGGATATGGCAGATCGCCACTTTGCCTGACCATCGGGCCAAGCTATTGATCATACATGGACCTTGTGATCATCGTTGCCCTTGTCGCGGCGCTCTTTGCCGTCATCGGCCTGTCGGAGCCGGTCGCCGACCGGCTGCGGCTGCCGGCAACCGTGATCCTGGCCATGATGGGCATCACCATCGCCACCGCGGCAACGCTGCTGTTGCACACCACGCTGACCGATGCGTTCAACCCGCTGGCGCAGGCGATCCTTGCGCTGCCGATCCGGTCGAACCTGTTCCTTTATGTGTTCCTGCCGACGCTGATCTTTCAGGTAGCGCTGTCGATCGACATACGCCGGATGCTGGATGACTGGGTGCCGATCCTGGTGCTGTCGGTGATCGCGGTGGTGGTGGCGACGCTGGTCGTGGGCTTTGCGCTTTATCCGCTGGCTGGCCTGCCGCTGATGGCGTGCCTGCTGATCGGCGCGATCGTGTCCACCACCGACCCTTCGGCCGTCGTCAGCATCTTTCGGGGCACGCCCGCGCCCCAGCGGCTGGCGCGCATCGTCGAGGGCGAGAGCCTTCTCAACGATGCGGCCGCGATTGCGCTGTTCGGGCTGTTCTTTGCCTATGTCGCCTTTGGCATCCCGACGCCCGATCCGGCGGCGCTCTTGATGAGTTTCCCGTGGCTGATGATCGGCGGCGCCTTTATCGGCTGGGCGGCGGCACGGGTGGCGCTGGCGGGGCTGGTGCAACTGGCGGACCATCCGCTGGGGCAGGTGTCGGGGTCGGTCGCGCTGCCCTATCTGGTCTATGTGCTGGCCGAGGCGGTGCTCGATGTCTCCGGCGTCGTGGCGGTCGTCGCCGCCGGCCTGACCCTGAACTACCTGGCGCCCGGCCGGCTGTCGCCACCAGCCGTGACCAAGCTGCGCGACACCTGGGATCTGCTGGGCTACTGGGCCAGCGGGATGATCTTTGTGCTGGCGGCGCTGCTGATCCCGCGCCTGTTG
Source organism: Rhodobacteraceae bacterium HLUCCA12 (assembly GCA_001314715.1). Classification (GTDB taxonomy): domain Bacteria; phylum Pseudomonadota; class Alphaproteobacteria; order Rhodobacterales; family Rhodobacteraceae; genus Pararhodobacter. Next base: position 166,615 of record LJSV01000005.1, read on the forward strand.
GCGAATGTGCGCCCGTTCGACCTGGTGCTGATCGCAGTCACCGTGGTTGCGGCGCTGGTGGCGCGGGCGCTGATCCTGTTCGTCATGCTGCCGGTGTTGACGCGCCTGCGTGCCTCGCCTCGGGTCGAAGTGCCCTATCGGCTGGCGATCTTGTGGGGCGGATTGCGCGGTGCGGTCACGCTGGCACTGGCGCTGGCGGTCACCGAAAGCTTTCGCATTCCGCCCGACATCAAGCGACAGGTCGGCATCATTGCCACCGGGTTCACGCTGTTCACGCTGATGGTGCAGGGCACGACGCTGCGGCTGGTGATCGCGCGGCTGGGGCTGGACCGGTTGTCACCGCTTGACAACGCGCTGTCGGCCCAGGTGGTGGCGGTGGCGCTGCAATCGGTGCGCGAAACCGCGACCAGCGCCGCGCGCGAACTGGGCTTGACGCGCGAAACCGTTCGCGATGAAGCCAAGCATTTTGCCGAACGGGTGGACCGGGCCGTCAAGGCTGCCGACGAGGGCACCGCCATCCTTGATCGCGACCGCATTACCCTGGGCCTGGTGGTTCTGGCCGGGCGCGAGCGTGATCTGATCCTGGAAGGATTTCGCGAACGCACGATCCCGGCGCGGCTGGCCAACCGGATGCTGGTCGATGCCGACCGCCTGATCGAAGCCACGCGCAACGGCGGGCGTCTGGGATACCTCAACACCGCCCGGCGCAGGTTGCGGGCCGGGACCGGTATTCGACTGGCGGAATTTCTGCACAACCGGCTGCGCATCTCGGGCTCGTTGTCCAACCTGACGGCCGAGCGATTCGAACAGCTTGTGACACAGGTTCTGATTCTCAAGGAGCTGCACGGCTTCATCGACACCCGCATACGCCGCATCCACGGCAAGCGCGTGGCCGAATTGCTGCACGATCTGCTGGAACGGCGGATGGAGGAAAGCAGCAAGGCGCTGGACGGTCTGCGCCTGCAATTCCCCGGCTATGCCGAGCAACTGGAACGCCGCCTGATCCGCCAGGTCGTGCTGGCCCAGGAGGAACGCGAATATGCCGCGCTGGTCGATGACGGGCTGATCGGACCCGAACTGCGGGAGGTTCTCATGTCCGACATCACCCAGCGCCGGGCGCGGCTGGCCGACCGCCCGCCACTGGACCTGGCCGTGCAAAAGGTCGAGCTGGTGCGCCAGTTCCCGTTGTTCACTGACATGGATGAAAGCCAGCGCAAGCGGCTGGCACGACATCTGCGCACGCTCTATGCCGCGCCGGGCGAGGTCTTGCTGCGCCGGGGTGAGACACCGCGCCGGGTCTGGTTCATCGCCTCGGGCGCGGTCGAGGTGACGCGCGCCAACCAGGTCACCCGGCTGGGCCGGGGCGAGATGTTCGGCCATCTGGCGCTCTTGCAACGCTCGACCCGGCGCGGCCAGATCACGGCAATCACCAACTGCACGCTGCTGACGCTGGACGAATCGCGCTTTCTGGCGCTGCTGCAACGCAACGCCGCCCTGCGCGAGGCGGTTTTGCAAAGCGCAAGCAAGCGCGGCGTCAAGCTGGATCTGGCGGGGCTTGAAGCCGCGCTCGATGCCGCCTGACGGCTGGCGCGGCTCAGATCCCCACGGTGACAGGGCCGAAACGGTCGCGCAGCGCGGCGTTGATGCGCGGCGGCACGAACTTGCTGACATCGCCGCCCAGCCGCGCGATCTCCTTGACCAGCCGCGAGGCGATCGCCTGGTGGCGCGCATCGGCCATCAGGAACACCGTCTCGATCGAGGGATCGAGCGCGCGGTTCATGCCGACCATCTGGAACTCGTATTCGAAATCGGCCACCGCGCGCAGCCCGCGCACGATCAGCCCCGCACCGACATCGCGGGCACAGTCGATCAACAGGTTCTCGAACGGATGCGCGACGATCTCGGTGCCGGTGCGCGCGCTCAAAGCCTCGCATTCGGCCTCGATCATGGCGACGCGCTCTTCAAGATCGAACAACGGCCCCTTGTCGCGATTGATCGCCACGCCGATCACAAGCCGATCGACCAGAACGCTGGCGCGGTTGATGATGTCCATATGCCCCAGCGTCAACGGGTCGAAGGTTCCGGGGTAGAGCCCGATGCGCATGATCTTCTCCTCTGGCGGTCACGGCGCGCACACGCAACAATATTACCCGCGCGGATGCAAGCGCAGAATGAAGATGATCAGCCGAACCGTCGCGCGGCGAAGCGCGACGGTTCGACCGTCGGACTGCCAGTGTCGGTCCGCCGCGTCAGTGCCCCATGATCATGCCTGTGAGCGCATCGCGCTCAAGCTGCAACTCGCTCAACCGGGCGGCGACGACATCGCCGATCGAGATCAGGCCGATCATGGCGCTGCCCTCCATCACCGGCATGTGACGAAACCGGCGTTGGGTCATGGTCTGCAACACCTGATCGGCGGTATCGTCGGGCTTGCAGCCATAAATGGCGCGGGTCATCAGATCCTCGACCTTGTCGTCAAGGCAGGCGGTGCCACGCTTGCCCAGTTCGCGCACGATGTCGCGTTCCGACAGGATACCCTGAACCGTCATGCCGTCATCGGACACCACCAGCGCCCCGATCCGGCGTGCAGATAACAGCTCGGCCGCCTCGTGTATCGCGGCACCGGCGGGGATGGTGACGACCCCACCCGCCTTGCCCTTGAGGATTTGGCTTACCAGCATATCCGGCCCTCCTTGCTGCGGCGCGATCAGGGTCGCGCGCGCCCGGATTCGAGTCAAGCCTGCTCTGCCAGACGTTCCAGCCGCGCCACCTCGCGCCGCACCCCGCCGACCAGGGCACGCGCGAACCGTTCCAGCCGGGGCACGCGGCGGTCGTCGGCGTGGCGGATCAGGTGAAAGGCACGGGTCAAGGCATACTCGGCCGCAAGGACACGGCGCACGCCGGGTGCGAAGGGCAGCGCGAAATCATGCACCACGCCGACCCCCGCGCCCTGCCGGATCAGGTTCAATTGCACCGAGACCGAATTCGACGCGATCGGCGGGCCATCCACCCCCAGATCGCCCAGATAGTCCAGTTCGCGGTCGAAAATCATGTCGGGGATATAGCCGATCATCCGATGCGCGCGCAGATCCGCCAGCCCGTCCAGCGCCGGTGCGCCCGCCAGATAGGCCTCGGACGCGGCCAGATGCAGGCGGTAATCGGTGATCTTCTGCGCGATCAGGCGGCCCGATTCCGGCAGGCTGACGGCGATCACCATGTCGGCCTCGCGCCGGGTCAGGCTGAACACGCGCGGCAGGGCGACGATCTGGACCTCAAGGCCCGGATTGGCCGCACAGATCGCGGCCACCACCTGCGGCAAGAGGTAGTTGGCGCAACCATCGGGCGCGCCGACGCGGATCTGCCCGGCAATGCCCGACCCCGGCCCCGCCACCGCGTCATGCGCGGCCTCGACCGTGGTCTCGATGCCCTGGGCATGCGAAAGCAGCCGCGCCCCCTCGTCGGTCAGCGCATAGCCCTGGGGTGACTTGGTAAAAAGCCGCGCCGCCATGGCGGCTTCGAGCCGCGCCACGCGCCGGCCCACGGTTGCCGGATCGAGCTTGAGCACGCGCCCCGCGCCGCTCAGGCTTTGAGCGCGCGCCACGGCCAGGAAAACGCGCAGATCGTCCCAGTCGGCCATTCCACGCCCTTTGCAGAAATGCAAGACCCTTTTTGGGAAACTGCCCCTGTTCAGGTCAATTATGCAAGGCTATTGTGGCGACCAACCGGAACATGCCAGATGTCGCAGGAGGACAAGATGCAGGAAATCGGTCATTGGATCGACGGAAAGAAGGTCGCGGGCAGCTCGGGCCGGCTTGCCGATATCTACAATCCCGCCACCGGCGAGGTGCAGGCGCGCGTGGCGCTGGCCACCAAGGACGAACTGGACGCCGCAGTGGCCCGCGCGGCCGAGGCGCAGGTCGCCTGGGGCGTCACCAACCCGCAGCGCCGCGCACGGGTGATGATGAAATTCGCCGATCTCATCAACCGCGACATGGACAAGCTGGCCGAACTGGTCAGCCGCGAACACGGCAAGACCCTGCCCGACGGGCGCGGCGACGTGCAGCGCGGGCTCGAGGTGATCGAGGTCTGCATGGGCGCGCCGCATATGCTGAAGGGCGAGTTCACGAATGACGGCGGACCGGGCATCGACCTCTATTCCTTGCGCCAGCCGCTGGGCGTGGTGGCAGGGATCACGCCGTTCAACTTTCCGGCCATGATCCCGCTTTGGAAGATGGGCCCGGCGCTGGCTTCGGGCAACGCGATGATCCTGAAACCGTCGGAACGCTGCCCCTCGACCGCGATGGCGCTGGCCGAACTGTTGCAAGAGGCCGGCCTGCCCGATGGCGTTCTGCAGGTCGTCAACGGCGACAAGGAAGCGGTCGATGCGATCCTGGACAACGAGACCGTGCAGGCCGTGGGCTTTGTCGGCTCGACCCCGATCGCGCAGTACATCTATGGCCGTGCCTGCTCGAACGGCAAGCGCGCGCAGTGCTTTGGCGGCGCCAAGAACCACATGCTGATCATGCCGGACGCCGATCTGGACAAGGCCGCCGACGCGCTGGTGGGCGCGGGCTACGGCGCGGCGGGCGAACGCTGCATGGCGATTTCGGTCGCGGTGCCGGTGGGCGAAAAGACCGCCGATGCGCTGGTCGAACGGCTGATCCCGCGGATCGAAAAGCTGAAGGTCGGCCCCTATACCGGGGGCAACGACATCGACTATGGCCCGGTGATCACCGCCCAGGCCAAGGAACGGATCGAAGGATTGATCGAATCGGGCGTCAAGCAGGGCGCGGAGCTGAAAATCGACGGCCGCGGCTTCAAGCTGCAGGGCTACGAGAACGGCTTTTTCGTGGGTCCGTCGCTGTTCGACAAGGTCGAGGCCGACATGGACATCTACAAGGAAGAGATCTTCGGCCCGGTCCTGTCGGTGGTGCGCCGCGGCACCTACGAGGAGGCGCTGAAACTGGTGATGGACAACCAGTACGGCAACGGCACCGCGATCTTCACCGCCGATGGCGACACCGCGCGCGACTATGCCAACCGCGTCAACGTGGGCATGGTCGGGATCAACTTCCCGATCCCGGTTCCCTTGAGCTATCACACCTTCGGCGGCTGGAAGAAATCGGCCTTCGGCGATCTCAACCAGTACGGGCCGGATGCGTTCCGCTTTTACACCAAGACCAAGACCGTGACCGCGCGCTGGTTCTCGGGGATCAAGGAAGGCGGCGAGTTCCATTTCAAGCAAATGGACTGACGAAACCGGCGAGAGGGGGGCGTTGCCCCCCTCTTGGCCTTCGGCCAATTCACCCCCCAGCGTATTTTCGGCAAGATGAAGGGGGGCCGGGGTTGCACCACGCCCGCAATGCCCGAAGATCAGTGAAACGTCAGGATCTTTGACGCGAACCGGGAGGAGACCATGGATTTCGCGCTGAGCGAGGAGCAGCAGGCCATCTTCGACATGGCCCACGCCTTCGGGCAGGAGCATATCGCGCCCTTTGCCCGCGACTGGGAGCGCGACGGCACGATCCCGCGCGCGCTCTGGGGGAAACTGGCCGAGCTGGGTTTCGGCGGACTTTACGTCAGCGAGGAGGCCGGCGGCGCCGGGTTGAGCCGGCTGGATGCGACGCTGGTCTTCGAGGCGCTGAGCATGGCCTGTCCCTCGGTCGCGTCGTTTCTGTCGATTCACAACATGTGCGCGGCGATGCTGGACAAGTTCGCCAGCGACGACGTGAAGGCCCGGTTCCTGGTCCCGGCGACCCGGCTGGATATGGTGCTGAGCTATTGCCTGACCGAACCCGGCGCGGGTTCGGACGCAGCGGCGCTGAAAACCCGCGCCGCGCGCACCAACGAAGGTTATGTCCTGAACGGCACCAAGGCCTTCATTTCCGGCGGCGGGTATTCGGATGCCTATGTCGTGATGTGCCGCACCGGCGGCGAGGGCGCGCGCGGCGTCTCCACCGTGGTGGTGGAACACGGCGCCGACGGGCTGAGTTATGGCGGGCTCGAGGACAAGATGGGCTGGCGCGCCCAGCCCACGCGGCAGGTTCAGTTCGACGATTGCTTTGTCCCGGCGGCCAATCTGGTGGGCGAGGAGGGCCAGGGCTTTCGCTATGCGATGAACGGGCTTGATGGCGGGCGGCTGAACATTTCGGCTTGCAGCCTGGGCGGGGCGCAGGCGGCGCTGGACAAGACGCTGGCCTATATGGGCGAGCGTCATGCCTTTGGCCAGCCGATCGACCGGTTCCAGGCCTTGCAGTTTCGCGTGGCCGACCAGGAGATCGCCTTGCAGGCGGCGCGGGTCTTTCTGCGCCAGGCCGCCTGGAAGCTGGATCAGGGCGCAGCCGATGCCACACGCCATTGCGCCATGGCCAAGGCGTTCGTCACCGAGGCGGGAAGCCAGGTTGCCGATCAATGCCTGCAACTGCATGGCGGATACGGCTATCTGGCTGATTACGGGATCGAGAAGATCGTGCGCGATCTGCGCGTGCACCAGATCCTGGAGGGCACCAACGAGATCATGCGCCTGATCACGGCGCGGTCGATTCTGGCGGAGAGGGCATGATGGAACCCGAACTGATCATTCGCAAGGAAGGGCATGCGGGGCGGATCACGCTGAACCGGCCCAAGGCGCTGAACGCGCTGACCCATACCATCTGCCTGGAGACGATGAAGGCGCTGGACAGCTGGGCCGGCGACCCCGATATCCGGCTGGTGATCCTGGACGGGGCGGGCGAGCGCGCGTTTTGCGCCGGCGGCGACATCGCGCAGGTCTATCGCGCGGGCACAACCGGCGATTTCTCGCTGGGGCGCGATTTCTGGCGCGACGAATACCGCATGAACGCGCGCCTGGCACGGTATGAAAAGCCGATCGTCAGCCTGATGCATGGCTTCGTGATGGGCGGCGGTGTCGGCTATGGCTGCCATGTCGGCCACCGGGTCGTGTGCGAGACGACGCAGATGGCGATGCCCGAATGCGGGATCGGGCTGATCCCCGATGTTGGCGGCACGCATCTGCTGGCGCGCGCGCCCGGCCGGCTGGGGCTGCATCTGGGCCTGACCGGGGCCCGGTTCGGCGCGGGCGATGCGATCCATATCGGATTCGCCGATCATTTCGTCGCACTGGGCGACTGGCCGGCCCTGATCGCCGATCTGGCCGAAAGCGGCGATATCTCGAAGCTGGCCCCGCACGCGGCCCCGGCCCCCGACGCGCCGCTGGCCGCGCTGCGCGCCGAGATCGACACCGCCTATGATGACGCCGGCGCGGCGCGCGACAACGCCGTCGCGCGCGTCGCGCTGGCGTTGCGCCAGATCGAGGCGCTGGAGGGCGACTGGGCCGAGGCCGCAGCCAGGGCGATCACACGCAACAGCCCGCTGAGCATGGCGTCGACCCTGGCGATGCTGCGCGCCCATGGCCCCGAGGGCGGCCTGCGCGCGGCATTGAAGCGCGAATATCGCTGGACCTGGCGCAGCATGGAGGACGGCGACTTCCTGGAAGGGGTGCGCGCCCAGATCATCGACAAGGATCGCAACCCGCGCTGGCGTCACGACAGGATCGACGATCTGACCCTGGTCGAGGTCGAGGCGATGCTGGCGCCCCTGGGCGCGAACGAACTGACATTCGAGGAGGACGAGGCATGAAGATCGGGTTCATCGGACTTGGGAACATGGGCGCGCCGATGGCGCGCAACCTGGTGAAGGCCGGGCACGCGGTGACCGGGTTCGACCTGGCCGCGCCGATGCCCGAGGGCGTGGCCAAGGCCGCGTCGGCGGCCGAGGCGGCAACCGAGGCGCAGGTGGTCATCACCATGCTGCCCAATGGCGCCATCCTGCGCACGGTCGCGCAAGAGGTGATCCCGGCCATGGCCAAGGGCGCGGTGCTGTGCGACTGCTCGACCGTCGATGTCGAAAGCGCGCGCGCGGTGGCCGAACAGGCCGCGAAAGCCGGGCTGGGGGCGCTGGACGCGCCGGTTTCGGGCGGGATCGGCGGGGCAGAGGCCGGCACGCTGACCTTCATGGTCGGTGGCGGCGAAGCGGCCTTTGAAACGGTGCGGCCGCTGTTCGAGATCATGGGGCAGAAGGCGGTTCACTGCGGCGAAGCCGGGGCCGGCCAGGCCGCGAAGATCTGCAACAACATGATCCTGGGCGCCACGATGATCGTCACCTGCGAAGCCTTTGCGCTGGCAGACAAGCTGGGACTGGACCGGCAGAAGATGTTCGACGTGGTCAGCACCTCATCGGGCTATTCCTGGTCGATGAACGCCTATTGCCCGGCACCGGGCGTCGGGCCGCAATCACCGGCCGACAACGACTACAAGCCGGGGTTCGCGGCGGAACTCATGCTCAAGGATTTGCGCCTGTCGCAGCAGGCCGCCGAAGCCGCGGATGCCGACACGCCCCTGGGTCGAATGGCCGCCGCCCTCTACGAGGACTTCGTCGAGCGCGAGAATGGCATGGGCAAGGATTTCTCGGCGATGCTGCCACGGTTCGAAACGCGCCACCGGTCCTGAACCGGACCGGCCGACGCGACCGCAAGGGGCGATATCGGGGGTGCCGGAGGCGCAAGGCATATAGACATTCCAACATTTATATGTTTATCTGTGCCGAACGACTATCCCGAGCAGGAGATTGAGATGTTCGCCCGCAACACCGGCACGATCGACCGTGCCATCCGCATCGTCGTCGGCCTTGCCCTTCTGGCAGGCTTTTTCCTGGCCCCCGAATCCGACCTGCGCTGGCTGTTTCTGATCGGGATCATCCCGCTGGTGACCGGCCTTTTCGGCACGTGCCCGCTTTACAGCATTTTGGGAATCTCGACCTGTTCGACCCCGCGCAGCTGAAACCGGACCGGCCGGCGAAACCGCCAGCCCGGTCTCAGACAGGCAAGTCACTGGCCTGACGCGTCCACATCGCGGCATAGCGTCCGCGACGGGCCAGTAGCGCCTCATGCGTGCCTTCCTCGACGATTTCGCCGCTGTCCAGCACGACGATCCGGTCCGCATCCACCACGGTTGACAGGCGGTGCGCAATGGTAATCACCGTGCGCCCCTGCCCCATGGCACGCAGCGAATCCTGGATGTCGCGTTCGGTCTGGCTGTCGAGCGCCGATGTCGCCTCGTCCAGAAGCAGGATCGCCGGATTCTTGAGCAGGGTGCGGGCGATGCCCACGCGCTGTTTCTCGCCGCCCGACAGCTTGAGGCCGCGCTCGCCGACCTGGGTCTCGTAGCCCTCGGGCAGCGAGAGGACGAAATCGTGGATCCGCGCGGCCCGTGCGGCGGCCTCGACCTCGGCGCGGGTGGCGTGATCCTTGCCATAGGCGATGTTGTAGAAGATGGAATCGTTGAACAGGACCGTGTCCTGGGGCACCACGCCGATGGCGGCATGCAGGCTGTCCAGCGTGACGGTGCGGATGTCCTGTTCGTCAATCAAAAGCCGGCCGCCCGTGACATCATAGAACCGAAACAGCAGCCGCCCGATCGTGGACTTGCCGGACCCCGAATGCCCGACCAGCGCCACTTTCTGCCCCGCGCGAACCTCTAGCGTGATGCCTTTCAGGATCGGGCGGGCGGGATCATAGGCAAAGCGCACCTGCTCAAGCCGCACGGTGCCGCCGCGCAGAACCAGCGGCGTGGCATCGGCGGCCTCGACCACATCGGGCTTTTGCCCCAGCAGGCCGAACATCTCGCCCATGTCGACCAGCGACTGGCGGATCTCGCGATAGACGGTGCCCAGAAAGTTCAGCGGCATGGTAATCTGGATCATGTAGGCGTTGACCATCACGAAATCGCCGACGCTCAGATCGCCGCTTTCGACGCCCAGGGCGGCCAGCACCATCACCGCCACCAGCCCGGCCGTGATCAGCGCGGTCTGCCCGAAGTTGAGAAATGACAACGAATAGGCGGTCTTGAGGGCAGCGCTTTCATAGCGCCGCATGGCCCCGTCGTAGCGTTGCGCTTCACGGGCCTCGGCGTTGAAATACTTGACGGTTTCGAAATTCAGCAGGCTGTCGATGGCCTTCTGGTTGGCATCGGTGTCCTGGTCGTTCATCTCGCGCCGGATCCGGACGCGCCATTCGGTCACCTTGAAGGTGAACCAGACATAAAGGGCGATGGTGACCACGATCGTGGCCAGATACCGAAGGTCGAACAGCGCCACCATGATCGCGGATATCAGCACGAGTTCCAGCACAAGAGGCCCGACCGAGAACAGCAGGAAACGCAGCAGGAAATCGACCCCCTTGACCCCGCGTTCTATGATGCGGCTGAGACCGCCGGTCTTGCGCGTCAGGTGATACGACAGGCTGAGGCGATGGATATGCGTGAAGGTTTCAAGCGCCAGGCGGCGCAAGGCACGCTGGCCGACCACGGCGAAAACCGCGTCGCGCAACTGCTGGAACCCCACGTTCATCAGTCGCGCCATGCCATAGGCCACGGTCAGGCCGATGGCGCCGAACCCGACCAGCCAGCCGGACCCGGCATCGCTGGGCGCCAGGGCATCGACGGCGGCCTTGTAAAGCAAGGGCGTGCCCACCGCGATCAGCTTGGCGATCAGCAACAGGACCAGCGCGGTGATGACCCGGACCTTGATCCCGGTTTCCCCCTCGGGCCACAGGTAAGGACCCACGCGGCGGATCGTGGACCAGCCGGTCGCGGCCACCGGGTCGGCAGGGGAATGCGCCGGGGGCGAGCCTGGGTCCAGGGACGGTTGCTGGGCATCAGCCGTGGCAGTCATGGCGGCGCTTTCCGAAGAGTTTCTGCCTCAGGTAACCCCGCCGCCCGGCAAAGGCCAGTGCGATGCGACCCAAACAGCGGCAAAACAAGAGTGGGGGGCTCCCGCCCGCGCCCGCACCGGGGCTGCGCCCCGGCACGCCCCCGGTTGGGCCGGGCCGCGCCCCTGCGGGGCGCGGCGAGGGGACAGCACCCGGCGGCCCGGCACCGGGCGCGGATGACCACGGGGTTTGCGTATTTTGGGCAAGATGAAGCCGCGCGGGCGGTTCAGTCCTCGTCGGGCAGGACGAAGACCTGGCCAGGATAGATCAGGTCTGGATCGCGGATCTGGCTGCGATTGGCGCTGTAGATGACCACATAGCGCTCACCCGCGCCGTAGTGCCCCTCGGAGATGCGCCAGAGCGAATGCCCCGGCTGCACCGTCATGAGCGACACCGGTGCGGCGCCGCCCGGCGCGCCCGCACCACCTGCGGCCTGCGAACGGGAAACAAGGCTGCCGTCGGCGTCGGACTGCCCGGAGGTGGTGACGGGGCGGGCCGCATCGCCGTCACCAGTGGCGGTGCCTTCGCGCCCCGGTGCATCGGGGCCGGGTTGCGGCGCGGTGCCATCGGGTGGCGGCGCGGCGGCGCGCGCGGCCTCGACAAGTTCAGGATCCTCGCGCTGGAACGGCGTTTCGAACCGCGAGGCCACGTCGCCCTGTGCATCGAGCTGGTCCACGCGCAAGGTATAGACGCCGGGGTCGATATCGGGCAGGTCCGAAGACCAGTCGCCATTGTCGGCCCGAGCCGTGGCGACAGGTTGATTGTCGAGGTAGATCTGCAACTCGGCGCCCATGTCGGCATCGGCGGCCCGGCCCGAGATCTGCACCGCGCCTTCGGCGGAATAGGCGATCGTGTCGATCACGACGTTCCCCATCACCTCGGGCGCGCGATCGAGCAGCGCCACCTCGCCCGAGCCGCGCAGGACGAAGGCGGGCGGCGGAGCGCCGGCGCCGCTGCCGGAGTCATCCGCATCACCGGCGGATTCGGCAGTGTCGGTTTCAGCGGTGTCGGTTTCGGCGGTGTCTGGCGCGGGTTGCGGACGCGGTTGCGGCTCGTCCGGCGCGGGCACGGGCGCGCGCGCCGCGGCCGTGGCACCGTCCGGCGCGACACCGGCACCGCCGGAAGCGCCGGCGGCGGTTTGCGCCCGGCCCGGCACCGGGGCCGGCGCGACGGAGGGTGCGGTATCCGGCGCGTCCCGCCCTTGAACGCCCTCGGCCTGGTCGGGCGCGGTGTCATCGTCGGGCGCATCGTCCGCTTCTCGGTCCGTCAGGGAAAGCGCTTGTGGGCGCGGGGCGGGCTGATCCGGTTCCGGCGCGCGCCCGGTCTGGGGGTCGGGACGGTCAGAGCCGGTCTCTGTCCCGGTCTCGGATTCGGTGTCTGACCCGGTGTCGGAACTGGATCGGGCCGCCGATTCCGCAGGCGGCGGCGCGGCGGCCTCCTGCCCGATCCCGGCGCCGCCGTCGGGGTCCGGACGCGCGCCACCGGCGCTGAGGGCGGGCGCGGCCGCATCAAGGCCCGCCGCGCCCGATTCGCCCGGCAGCTCTGGCAGTGCGGCCACCGGCCCGGGCAGGTCATCGGCAGGGGTGTCAGGCTGCGGCACCGGGTCGGGCTGCGATTGCGCCAAGGGCGGGCGCGGCGACAACACGACACGATCGTCGGACATCACGCTGCGGCCATCGGCCAGCGACATCTCCAGCGTCATGATCTGCACCGCATCGCTGGGTTCCAGTGAAAACAGCGCCACGAATTGCCCCGCCGCGTCGGCTGCGGTTTCCGCCATCGTTTCATCATCGACGCGCAGCACGAGGGCGGCGCCGGGCGCGGCGGTGCCGGCCACCAGGGCACCGCCATCGCGGGCGATGCGCACGACATCGAACCGGGGGGCGGCATCGGCAAGGTCGCCGTCGCCCTCGGACTCGCCGCTGGGGTCCGACCTCGCCTGTGCATCCGCCTGTGTATCCGGCTGTGCATCCGACGCGTCGCGCGTATCAGGCTCGGCGGAACGCCTCGCCTCGGATCGGACCGACTGGTCATCCTCGGGCGCGGCGGTGGTTTGCGCAGGGTCGGGCCGGGGGTCGGGGCTTCGCAAGGCGGTGAAAAGCAAGGCCGACACGGCCAGACCCGCAGCCAGGGTCGCGCCGCCCAGAAGCCACACTTTTGTCTGCGAAACCGGTCCCATCGAACGCCTTTCTGCCTGCCCTTGCCCCTTATTAGCAACACCCGTATCTATGGGCAAAGCAAATCGGTGCCCCTAGGTCTTGCGAAAGGATCCCCCATGCCCGCGTTCAAAGCCTCGGTCTGCCTGTTCTGCGGCGCCCGCGCGGGCCACGACGCGGGGCTGGCCGAAACCGCGCGCGCAACCGGGGCGATGCTGGCGCGCGAAAACTGGCGGCTGGTCTATGGTGCGGGCGACATCGGGCTGATGGGCGCGGTTGCGCAGGCCATGCGGGCCGCCGGCGGGCAGGCGATGGGCGTGATCCCGCAACACCTGATGCAGCGCGAGGTTGCCCGGCGCGACCTGTCGGCGCTGGTGGTGACCGAAACCATGCATGAGCGCAAGAAGGTGATGTTCACCAATTCCGACGCCATCATCGTGTTGCCGGGCGGCGCGGGCACGCTGGACGAGTTCTTCGAAGTGCTGACCTGGGCGCAGATCGGCCTGCACCGCAAACCGATCGTGCTGCTGGACGCGGACGGATACTGGCAACCGTTGCTGGCCCTGATCGATCATGTGATCGCCCGGGGCTTTGCCGATGCAAGCCTGCGCGGGTTGTTCTCGGTCGCATCGGACCTGGACGACCTGGCGACGATCCTGCATGCGAAACTGGCGCAAACCGCCTGACCCCGACGATCGCCGACAACGCCGTCCGTGGCAACGCCGCGCGCCGGGGTTCGATGCCCCGGCGCGCGGCCCCCCCCTATTCCGCCGCCGCCCGATGCCGCGCCAGAAGCGGCGCCAGGTAGTGGCCCGTATGGCTGTCGGCGATTGCCGCGACGTCTTCGGGTGTGCCCTCGGCCACGATCCTGCCGCCGCCGTCGCCGCCTTCGGGGCCGATATCGATGATCCAGTCGGCGGTCTTGATGACGTCGAGATTGTGCTCGATCACCATCACCGTATTGCCCTGTTCGACCAGTTCATGCAGCACTTCCAGCAGCTTGCGCACGTCTTCGAAATGCAGGCCGGTGGTCGGTTCGTCCAGGATATACAGCGTGCGGCCGGTGGACCGGCGGCTGAGTTCCTTGGACAGTTTCACCCGCTGCGCCTCGCCGCCCGAAAGCGTGGTCGCCTGCTGGCCCACCTTGACATAGCCGAGCCCCACGCGCATCAGCGCATCCATCTTTTCGCGGATCGACGGGACGGCGGCGAAGAAGCCCTGCGCCTCTTCAACCGTCATCTCAAGAACGTCCGCTATGCTCTTGCCTTTGAACAGAACTTCCAGTGTCTCGCGGTTATAGCGCGCGCCCTTGCAGGTCTCGCAGGTGACATAGACATCGGGCAGAAAGTTCATCTCGATCTTCAGCACGCCGTCGCCCTGGCACGCCTCGCATCGGCCACCCTTGACGTTAAAGGAAAACCGCCCCGGCTTGTAGCCGCGCGCCTTGGCCTCGGGCAGGCCGGCGAACCAGTCGCGGATCGGGCCGAACGCCCCGGTATAGGTCGCCGGGTTCGAGCGCGGGGTGCGGCCGATGGGCCGCTGGTCGATGTCGATCACCTTGTCCAGGTGGTGCAACCCCTGCACCGTTTCGCAGGGCGCGGGCGTCTGGCGCGCGCCGTTCAGGCGCATCGACGCGGTCTTGAACAGTGTCTCGATCGTCAGGGTCGATTTGCCGCCGCCCGAGACCCCGGTCACGCAGACGAACCGGCCCAGCGGAAAATCAACGGTGACGTCACGCAGGTTGTTGCCCGTGGCCTTGACCACCGTCACCGCCTTGCCGTTGCCCGGCCGGCGCTGCGCCGGCACCGCGATCTCGCGCGCGCCCGACAGGTATTGCCCGGTCAGGCTGGCCGGATCGGCCGCGATCTCGTCCGGTTTGCCCTGGGCGATGATGCGCCCGCCATGCACACCGGCGCCGGGGCCGATATCCAGCACCCAGTCGGCGCTGCGGATCGCGTCCTCGTCATGTTCGACCACCAGCACCGTATTGCCCTGATCGCGCAGGTTTCTGAGCGTCGTCAACAGCCTGTCGTTGTCACGCTGATGCAGGCCGATCGACGGCTCGTCCAGCACATAGAGAACACCGGTCAGCCCCGATCCGATCTGGCTGGCCAGACGGATGCGCTGGCTTTCGCCCCCCGAAAGCGTACCCGCCGCGCGTGACAATGTCAGGTAGTCCAGCCCGACATTGACAAGGAATCCAAGGCGTTCGCGGATCTCCTTAACGATCGCGGTGGCGATCTGGTTCTTTTGCTTGCTCAGGTGATCGGGCACCGTTTCGATCCAGGCCAGCGCCTCCTTGATCGACATGTCGCTGACCTGCGCGATATGCAGCCCGCCGATGCGGACGGCCAGCGCCTCGGGCTTGAGCCGTGCGCCGCCACAGGTGGAACAGGCGCGGTTGTTCTGATAGCGCTCGAATTCCTCGCGGATCCAGGCGCTGTCGGTCTCGCGATAGCGCCGCTCCATGTTGGGGATCACCCCTTCGAAGGCGCGGGTCACGTTATAGACCCGGCCACCTTCGTCATAGCGAAAGGGAATTTCCTCGCCCTTCGACCCGTAGAGCAACACCGCCTTGGCGGGTTCCGGCAGATCCCGCCAGGGCGCGCGGGCATCAAACTCGAAATGCTTGGCCAGGGCCTCGATCGTTTGCAGGAAATAGGGCGACTTGCCCTTGCGCCAAGGCGCGATCGCGCCGTCCTCCAGCCGCAGCATGGCATCGGGCACGACCAGGCGTTCATCAAAGAACAGCTCGACCCCCAGCCCGTCACAATCAGGGCAGGCGCCATAGGGCGCGTTGAACGAAAACAGGCGCGGTTCGATCTCGGGGATGGTGAAGCCGCTGACCGGGCAGGCGAAATTCTCGCTGAAGGTGATGCGCTCGGCCGCCTCGCCCTCGGCGGTATCGGCCAGTTCCAAGACGGCGATCCCCTGCGCCAGATCCAGCGCGGTGCGGAAGCTGTCGGCCAGCCGGGTTTCGGCCCCTTCGCGCACGACGATGCGGTCCACCACCACGTCGATGTCATGGCGGAATTTCTTGTCCAATTCCGGCGGCGTATCCAGTTCGTAGAACTGGCCGTCGACCTTGATCCGCTGGAACCCCTGCTTGCGCAGTTCCAGGAATTCCTTGCGATATTCGCCCTTGCGGTCGCGCACGATCGGCGCCAGCAGATAGGCGCGCGTGCGCTCGGGCAGCGCCATAACGCGGTCCACCATGTCCTGCACCTGCTGGGCCTCGATCGGCAGGCCGGTTGCGGGGCTATAGGGCGTGCCGGCGCGGGCAAACAGCAGGCGCAGGTAATCGTGGATCTCGGTCACCGTGCCGACAGTTGAGCGCGGGTTCTTCGAGGTCGTCTTCTGCTCGATCGAGATGGCCGGACTCAGCCCCGAGATGTGTTCGACATCGGGCTTTTGCATCATGTCCAGAAACTGCCGCGCATAGGCCGACAGACTTTCGACATAGCGCCGCTGCCCTTCGGCATAGATCGTGTCGAAGGCCAGCGACGACTTGCCCGACCCCGACAGGCCGGTGATGACCACCAGCTGGTCGCGCGGAATATCGACATCGACCGCCTTAAGATTGTGCTCGCGCGCGCCGCGGATCTCGATGTATTTCTGTTCGGCCATTGCCTTACCCCCGGCGCCACCTGTGCCACGGGGCATAGATAGCCTTTCGATGCTGAGTCTCCAATTCGAAAACCGGAACGAAAGGTAAACAAGATTGCTTTTTCTGGCAAGACGTCGTGAACGGGCGAAAGGATGCCGGTTCGGTCGCTCCGCTTGACGGGTTCGCGGCCTGATCGCCGCCGCCCCTGCCCCGTCCAATGCGATCACCTTGTTTTCAGATCGCCGCGGCGATATGAACATTGCAGGAACATCGTGCCAGGAGGACGCCATGAAAGCACCAACACCGATCAATTATGTCGAGCTGTCCAGCAGCGACCGTGCGGCCAGCCAGCGATTCTTCGAACACGCCTTCGGCTGGCAGTTCACCGACTATGGTCCCGCCTATTGCGGATTCGACAATGCCGGGATCGATGGCGGGATCGCGCAGGCCACTGACGGCGCGGTTGCGGCGTCAGCCCTGGTCGTGCTTTTCGCCGAGGATCTGGACGCGGCGCGCCGCGCGATCGAGGATGCGGGCGGCGAAATCACGGTGGCGCCGTTCGATTTTCCCGGCGGGCGCCGCTTTCACTTCAGAGAGCCGGGCGGCACCGACCTTGCGGTCTGGGCACAGCCCGCACCCGGTTGAGCCGGCGAACCAGCCCACCCGGACACGACCGTTCAGAAATGAAGCGCGCGGCCCCAGGCGTCGAGCACCGATTCATGCATCATCTCGCTCAAGGTCGGATGCGGGAATACGGTGTGCATGAGTTCGGCCTCTGTCGTCTCGAGCGTGCGGGCGACGGTATAGCCCTGGATCAGCTCGGTCACTTCGGCACCGACCATATGCGCGCCCAGAAGCTCGCCGGTCGTCTTGTCGAACACGGTCTTGACCATGCCCTCGGGCTCGCCCAGCGCGATGGCCTTGCCGTTGCCGATGAACGGGAAACGGCCGACGCGGATGTCGTGCCCGGCCTCCTTGGCCTGCGCCTCGGTCAGGCCGACGCTGGCGATTTGCGGATGGCAATAGGTGCAGCCGGGAATGCTGCCCGGCTTGATCGGATGAACGTCTTGACCGGCGATCATTTCGGCCACCATGACGCCCTCGTGGCTGGCCTTGTGCGCCAGCCAGGGTGCACCCGCCAGATCGCCGATGGCATAGACCCCCTCGACCCCGGTGCGGCAGTATTCGTCGGTCACGACATGGCTGCGCTCGATCTTGATCCCGGCGTCCTCAAGCCCCAGCCCTTCGGTGTTGCCGACGATACCCACGGCGGAAATGACCGTGTCGAACTCGGCTTTCGTGGTCTTGCCTCCGGAGTCCAGATGCGCGGTAACCTTGTCCTTGCCGCGGTCGAGTTTCTTCACGGTCGTTTTCTCGCGGATCGTCATGCCCTGCTTTTCGAACTGCTTTCTGGCAAAGGCGCTGATCTCGGCATCCTCGACCGGCAAGATCCGGTCCATCACCTCAACCACGGTGGTGTCGGCCCCCAACGTGTTGAAGAAACTTGCGAATTCGATACCGATGGCACCCGATCCGACCACCAGAAGCTTCTTGGGCATGTGACGCGGTTCCAGCGCGTGGCGATAGGTCCAGACCCGGTCGCCATCAGCCTCAAGCCCCGGCAGGGCGCGCGCACGCGCGCCGGTGGCCAGAATGACATGCGACGCGCGCAACTCGGTCGTGCCATCGTCGGTTTTCACCGTGACCTTGCCCGGCGCTGCCAGCCTGGCCTCGCCCATCACCACGGCGACCTTGTTCTTCTTCAACAGATGCCCGATGCCCGACGACAGTTGCCCCGCCACCGCGCGCGAGCGTTTGACCACAGCGCCGAGGTCAAAACCAACCGAGTCGGCCTTCAGCCCGAAATCCTTGGCCCGGTGCATCAGGTGAAAGACCTCGGCCGAGCGCAGCAGCGCCTTGGTCGGAATACAGCCCCAGTTCAGGCAGATACCCCCCAGCTTTTCGCGCTCGACGACCACGGCCTTGAGGCCCAGCTGCGCCGCGCGGATCGCCGCGACATAGCCGCCCGGCCCCGCCCCGATGACGATCACGTCAAAGCTTTGCTGCGCCATGAATCCCTCCCGCGAAAGAATTGGTTTAATGCTAAACCATTCTCCACCGACTGGCAACGCCCGGCCAATGGGTCACGGCAGCGCCTGCAGGATCGCCCCGTACCCGCCGTCAGTCAGGAACTGCTCTTCGGCCGCGGTATTGCGCCGGCCCAGCACCGCGTTGCGATACGGAAAACGCCCGAAACGTCGGATGATCTCGCGGTGGGCGCGCGCATGGCGCAGGTTCTCGGCCCCGGTCTCGGGCATACGGGCGATCAGGTATCGAATGCAGCGGTCCTGGTCGATCGTGGTCTCGGCGTGCATGAAGGGCAGGTAAAAGAATTGCCGGATCGGTTCGGGCAGCGCCATGTCCATCCGATGATGGATCGCCGTGGTCGCGGCACGGCGCGCCCGCTCGTCGGTCGCAAAGGCGCGCGGATCCTCGCGGAACATGTTGCGCGGGAACTGGTCGGTCACGATCAGATAGGCCAGCGCCCCGCTGGGCGCGCCCATCCATTCGCACAGGCCCCCGTCGCGGGCGGATTCCCAGTCCGGCAGAAAACGCCGCGTGATCTCGGCGTCCAGATCCGGGGTCGCGACATACCATCCGGCGGGTCCGATACCGCTCCAGAATTCAACGACTTCCTTGGCCCTCGGCATCGGCATCTGCGATGTCTCCATGTTCGGGTTGTGCGGCCTCGAGGGCCGCCTCGACTGTCACGGCCGAAGCGGCAGGGGTCAAGGGGGTGTAGGCCCCCTGATCCGCCAGGTCCGGCGCGGCGCGGCGCGTCATGCGCCAGGCGGCATAGGCCCCCAGCGTGATGTTCAGAAGCCCGATGAACAGGAAAAATCCCGCCGGGCCGAACACTCCCATCAGCCAACCGATCACCAGCGGCCCGGCGATCGAGCCGACGCCATTGATGAACAGCAGCCCACCCGACGCCGCTGCCATGTCCTCGACCTGAAGGAAGTCGTTGGTATGCGCCAGCAACAGCGAATAAAGCGGGTTGGCAAGCCCGCCGATCAGAAAAGCCACAACGATCAGGACCAGGAACGGCATCGTCACCAGGCTTGCCAGGATCGCCACCACCCCGCACATCAACGTCACCGCGGCGATCAGCCGGCGACGGTCCATCGCATCCGACAGCCAGCCGATCGGATATTGCAAAACCAGTCCGCCCAGATAGATCGCCGCCACGAAGATCGAGATTTCCAGCACGCTGAGGCCAACCAGCCCGCCCCAGACCGCCGCCATCCCGAACAGCGCCGAATACACCCCGCCCATGATGAAGATGCCCACGCACCCAAGCGGCGAGATGAAGAACAGCTTGCGAAAGCTCATCGATTTGGCCGTCGCAAACCCCGGCGCCGGGCTGACCGACAGCAGGATCGGCGTGAACGATACGGACACCAGCACCGAAGCCACGACAAACAGCACATACCCGCCGGGATCGGCGAGGTTCAAAACCCCCTGCGCGGTAATGATCCCCACCATCTGCACAATCATGTAAAGCGACAGCGTCTGCCCGCGCGTCTCGTTGGTGGCGGCGTTGTTGAGCCAGCTTTCGGCGGTGACATAGACCCCGGCAAAGCTGAAGCCGATCACCACGCGCAGCGCCGACCACGCGATCCAGTCAGGCGCGGCGGCATAGAGCACCAGAACCGCCGAGATCATCGACCCCAGCGCGGCGAAGACCCGCACATGGCCCACCCGCTGAATCATCCTGGGCGCAATCTGCGAGCCGGCCAGGAACCCCAGGAAATAGGCCGACATCACCACCGACATCTGCCAGGTGGCGAATCCCTCGATCCCGCCCCGGATCCCCAGAAGCGTACCTTGAAGGCCATTACCCAGCATGAGCAGCATCATGCCGAGCAAGAGTGCCCAGCTGCCAAAGAATACCCTGAGCATGGCGCCCCTTCGTTCCCGTATCTGCGTTTGGCCCGGCGTCTGGGCGCGGGCCCGTTTGCGCGCAGCCTAGCACAGCATCGCGAACACGACAGTCGGTTTCCGACGCTTGCTGGCCCAAACGTGATCCCGCACTCCGGGCACGTATTGATATGCGTTGAAATGGAATTAGGTTATATTATCAAGTCCCTGTTTCGTCTGTCTGGTCCTGCTCATGTATCGCCATGCCCCGACACCCCCGAAACCCGGCCGCAACGCGCCCGGCACTCCGGCGCGTCGATCGGACGGAATGGCGGGGCAAGGCCGGGTGCCGGATGGTCAGGGCCTTTTCGATCCAGTGCAGATCGCATGGCTGGCACCGGGTGTGGTCGATGACCTCGACCCCGCGAATGCAGATCTTCTGGCTCCCGGTGAGACCAGCTATGCCGACCCGCTTGGCGAGCGGGGGGTGACGTTGCGCCCCTGGCATCCGGCAGACGCACAAGCGATGCGCGGACTTCTGGATGACCGCGCCCTCTGGACGCATCTGCCCGAACCCTTTCCCGAACCGATGGATCTGGACACCGCGCAACAGATGATTGCCGCCGCGAATGGCGGCGATCACCATGTTGTGCGTGCGGTTTGCGCAGACGGCCGGCCCGTGGGCCAGGTTCGCCTGGCGTATGGCCACACCGCCGAAGCCGTGGCCGAAGCCGAAATCAGCTATTGGCTGGGCCGCGACGCCTGGGGCAAGGGGTTGGGCCGGGCGCTGGTCGCCGCCGCCGCGGACCGTGCCTTTGCCAACGCACCGGGATTGCTGCGGCTGGTGGCCAAGGTCCGGCCGGACAACACCGCCTCGCGCCGCTGTCTTGAGGCCGCGGGCTTTGCCCCGATCGCACCGCCGGAACCGGATCAGTTCCCCGACTGGGCGTGGTTCGGCCTGCGCCGCCAGGACGCACGGCAGCGCCACGCCTGAGCACGGGTCAATCGCGTTCGGGAATCAGCAGCGATGAATCGCCATAGGAAAAGAAGCGATAGCGCTCGGCGATGGCATGGGCATAGATGCGGCGGATCGTCTCCATCCCCATCAGCGCCGAGACCAGCATCATCAGCGTCGATCGGGGCAGGTGAAAATTGGTCATCAGTCCGTCGGTCACGCGAAAAGAATAGCCGGGATAGATGAAGATATCGGTCTCGCCGCGCCAGGGCCGGATGGTGCCATCGGCGGCCGCGCTTTCGATCAGGCGCAGGGCGGTGGTGCCGACCGCGATGACCCGCCCGCCCGAGGCGCGCGTGGCGTTGATCTCGTCGGCGGCCTGCGCGCTGACTTCGCCCCATTCGGCATGCATGCGGTGGCGGGTGACGTCCTCGACCTTGACCGGCAGGAACGTGCCGGCGCCGACATGCAATGTCACTTCGCTGAAGGCCACGCCCGCCGCCCGCAGGGCCGCCATCAGATCGGCATCGAAATGCAGGCTGGCGGTCGGTGCGGCAACCGCACCGGCATGACGGGCAAAGACGGTCTGGTAATCTTCCAGATCGCGGGCATCGGGGGCGCGGCGCGCGGCGATATAGGGCGGCAGGGGCATGCGCCCGGCCCGCGCCAGCGCAGCCTCGAAATCATCGCCGGCCAGCGCGAACGCCAGAACCGCATCCTCGTCGCCACGCGCGGCGACGACGGCTTCGAGCCCGGCATCGAAGACCACGCGATCGCCGGGCATGAGCTTGCGCAGGGGCCGGGCCAGAACGCGCCAGCGGGTGTCGCCCTCGGGCGCGATCAGCGTGATCTCGACCTGGGCGCGACCGCTGCCATCGCGCGTGTCGCGCAGGCGCGCGCCGCTCAGCCGGGCGGGAATCACGCGGGTGTTGTTGATCACCAGCCGGTCGCCGGGACGCAGGATCGCCGGCAGATCGCGCACATGCCGGTCGCGAATCGTTCCGCCCTCGGCATGCAGCAACCGCGCCGCCGGGCGGGGCCGCACCGGGCGCGTCGCGATCAGCTCTTCGGGCAGGTCGAAATCGAAATCGGCCAGTCGCATGCGTTTTCCATTCCCGTTCGGGCGGCTTCGGGCTTTAACCCCGGTCCGAACCGACTACAACAGTGCCATAGAACCATCCGAACGGAGAACGCCATGGAACTTGGACACCCCGCCCCCGATTTCACCGCACCGCGCGATGGCGGCGACATGCTGACCCTGTCGCAACTGCGGCCCGATCCGGTGGTGCTGTATTTTTACCCCCGCGACGATACCTCGGGTTGCACGCGCGAGGCGCTGGATTTCAGCGCCCATGCCGCCGAGTTCGCCGCGGCCGGGGCGGTGGTGGTCGGCGTGTCCAAAGATAGCGTGCGCGCCCATGACAGTTTCAAGGCCAAGCACGATCTGGGCGTGATCCTGGTCTCGGATGCCGAGACCGACATCTGTGAACGCTATGGCACCTGGGTCGAGAAAAGCATGTATGGCAAGACCTTCATGGGCATCGAGCGCAGCACCTTCCTGATCGACGGAAACGGCCGGATCGCAAAGGTCTGGCGCAAGGTCAAGGTTCCCGGCCATGTCGAGGCGGTCCTGGACGCGGTCAGGGCGCTGTAGCGCGCCGCCGCCGCAGGGGGCGCTGCCCCCTCCGGGCCTGCGGCCTGTTCACCCCCGGCGTATTTCAGGGCAAGAAGCAGGGCGCGCGCGACCCGGCGCGCGCCGGAGCGCCCGAAAACCAGATAAAGACGCCGTGAATCCATATGGATCGGCGGTTTCTTGCTTATCTGGCCGCGATAAGGCGATGCAAGCACGCAACAGGCGCCAAAAGAGTTGCGAGGTGGCAAACCCGCCGTTAACAGTTGCGCAGAAGCAACGGTGCCGCCAAGGCGCCGAACAAGCCGTGAACGACAATAATGCGGGATGGTCCCTTGAGGCACTGGACAGATCGAAGCAACGCCGTGCTTGAGCGTTACCTGCCGGAAAAGCGTCTTTTCCTTCGTTCCGAGAACTCCACCCGTTTCGTCCGGCTGCGACCGCTGTCGCAGGCGATGATCCTGGGCGGGACGACCCTGCTGGTTGTCTGGAGCATTTTTGCCTCGTCGATCGTGTTCATGGAGGCCATCGGTTCGACCGATCTGCGCGAGCAGACCCGACGCGAACAGATCTACCTGGAACACCGCCTGACCGAACTCGCCGCCGAGCGCGACCGTTCGGCGGCCGAGGCGCACGCCGCGCATGAACGCTATGCCGAGGCGATGGACCGCGTCGCGTCCATGCAGGGCGCGCTCTTGTCCAGCGAGCAGCGCCTGGCCGAGCTTGAAACCGGGGTCGAGACGCTTCAGGGTAGCCTGCGCGAGCGTATCCGCGAGCGCGACACCGCCCGGTCGCAACTGGCCGAGGTCGAGCGCGAAGACACCAACGAGGAATTGATCCGCACCACGGCCCGGCTGGGCGAAGTGGAGCAGACGCTCGATTTCGTGATGCGCGCGCTCCGCGATACCGCCGACGAGCGGGAGGCGGTTCTGAGCCTGGCCGACAGCGCCCGTCAGCAGGCCGAGCATCTGGCGCTGGAATACCGGCTGATGGAGGATCGCAACAACCGGATCTTCTCGCAGCTGGAACAGGCGGTCGAAGTCTCGGTCATGCCGCTGGAACGGATGTTCCGCGAGGCGGGGATCGAACCAGACCAGCTGTTGAACCAGGTCCGCGCCGGCTATCAGGACGAACGCACGGCGTCGCTGATGCCGGTGTCGGTGTCGACCATGGGCACGATGGACACCGACAGCGACGAGGCGCGCACAAATGCGGTTCTGTCGGCGCTGGAGGAAATCAATCTCTATCGAATCGCCGCCGAGCGCACGCCCTTCGCCCTTCCGGTTCGCGCTGCGGTGCGCCAGACCTCGGGCTTCGGCATGCGGCGGCATCCGATCACCGGCCGCAATGCCATGCACGAGGGAATAGACTGGGCCGGGCCGCAGGGAACGGCGATTCACGCCACTGGCGAAGGCACCGTGACTCATGCGGGGTGGCGCGGCGGATATGGCAATATGGTCATCGTGCGCCACGAGTTCGGCATCGAGACCTACTATGCCCATCTGCATACCATTAACGTGAGCGAGGGCCAAAGGGTCTCGCGTGGGGATCGGATCGGTGGTATGGGCACAACCGGACGGTCGACCGGCGTGCATCTGCACTACGAGATTCGCGCGAACGGCAGGCCGATCAATCCAATGACTTACATAAGGGCCGCGCAAAATGTTTTCTAAGAGCAGAATCAACGAACAGGGGCCGAAAGCCGACGCCCCGCGGATGCCCGAGCCCGCATCTGCCCAGCAAGCGCCGGCGCGCCCGGCCTTCGACGGTGCCGCCGCCGCCAAGCCGAAGCCATCGGCTTCGGTGCTGTCTTCGGATCTGACGGTGACGGGAAATCTGCGCACGACCGGCGATGTCGTGATCGAAGGGATCGTGGATGGCGACATTCGCGCCCATCTGTTGACCGTCGGCGAAACCGCCACCATCCGCGGCGAGATCGTTGCCGACGACATCGTCATCAATGGCCGGGTCATCGGCCGGGTGCGCGGGCTCAAGGTGCGCCTGACCTCGACCGCGCGTGTCGAGGGTGACATCATCCACAAGACCATCGCCATCGAATCGGGCGCGCATTTCGAAGGTTCGGTGCAGCGTCAGGACGACCCGCTGAGCACGGGCCAGCAACAACAGCAGGCTTCCAAGCCCGCCCAGCCGGTCACGCAATCGCAGGCGCCTGCCAGCCCCGCCTCGGGCGCGGCGCAGCGCCCGGCGCAAGCGCCGTCGCAGCAGCCTGCCACGACGCAGACATCGGCGCCCAAGACACCGGCCGAGGCGAAGTCGGGCAAGTAACGGACTGTTCGCAGGCCGAAACAAAGGGGGCTTCGCGTCCCCTTTTCCCTTTCCCGTTCCGGCGGTCCCGGGCGCGCGACGGGGTCAGTCACGCGGGCAGAACGCGGCGGTAGAGGTGCCAACTGGCATGGCCGAACACCGGCAAAGCCACGAAGAGCCCCAGAAAGCCCGGCAACATCGCCAGAAACAGCCCCGCCGCGATCACGCCCGCCCAGGCGATCATCGGGCCGGGATTGGCGGTCACGCTGCCGAACGAGGCGATCATGGCCGTGATGAAATCCACCTCGCGGTCCAGCAGCAGCGGCAGGCTGACCACGGTCAGCGCGTAGAAGATCGCCGCCATCACCCCACCGATCAGCGACCCCACGCCCAGCATCATCAGCCCGTTCGGGGTCGCCAGCATCGACCAGGTCGATCCGGCGATGGGTTGCAAGCCGAAGAACAAGGCAAAGATCGTGTGCGCGATGAACACCCAGAACATGAACACCAGCAGGATGACCATCGACATCGACGGCACCTGCCGGTCCTTTTGCGCGAACACGCATCCCAGCACGGCCCCCAGTGCGGGCGCGTGCCCGCGCTCAAGCTGGCGGCTGACCTCATAGAGGCCGACAGCGGCAAAAGGCGCCAGAAT
This sequence comes from Rhodobacteraceae bacterium HLUCCA12, assembly GCA_001314715.1. Classification (GTDB taxonomy): domain Bacteria; phylum Pseudomonadota; class Alphaproteobacteria; order Rhodobacterales; family Rhodobacteraceae; genus Pararhodobacter. Next base: position 192,569 of record LJSV01000005.1, read on the forward strand.
CGGGAAGCCCACGGCGATCGGGATGAACCACCACTCCGCCGCGGCGGCGGCGAAGATCGCATACAGGATCAACCCACCGACGACATAGACGGCACTGAACAGCACGCCGAACAGCGGCGCGCGCGTGAAATCGCGCCAGCCCAGCAACAAGACGGCGCGCAGATCGGACAATGCGATCGGCGCCGGTTCCGGTATTCGGGACGGCGGGGCATGGACGGGTGACGTATCGGACATTTCTCCTCCCTCTCGTCGCGCGCGCCGGGGCACGCTAGACGGCGCGGAGGAGGCTGGCAATAACCTTTGCGCCCGATACGTCTTTTGCTCAGCCGACGACGGTGCGGCGATAGAGGTGCCAGGTCGCATGACCCAATAGCGGCAGAACCAGGAAAAGACCCAAAAACAGGGGCACCATGGCCAGCACGGTCAGCGCCACGATGATCGCCGCCCAGCGCGCCATGACACCGGGATTGGCCCGCACCGCCGCCATCGAGGTGATGATCGCGGTCATGAAATCGACGCGGCGATCCAGCAGCATCGGCAGGCTGAAGGCGGTGATCGTGAACAGCATCAGCGCCAGGGCGCCGCCCACCGCGCTGCCGACCAGCAGCATCGACACACCGCGCAGGCTCAAAAGCTGGTCCATGATGTCAACGGTGATGCCGGTTTGGCCCACGAATATGGCCACAAGGCCGCGCGCCAGGATGATCCAGAAGCCGAACACCAGCAGCACGACCACCGCCATCACCGGCAGTTGCCCGTCGCCCTGTCCGCGCAGCGCACCCAGCACTGGCCCCCAGGACAAGGGCTCGCCGGTTTCGCGCCGGTGGCTGACCTCATAGAGGCCGACCGCGGCAAACGGGGCCAGAAGCGGGAACCCGGCTGCGACGAAGACGAACCAGACCGGCTCGCCCGCGGCCAGAAGCCCGAAATACAGGGCCAGCCCGCCCAGCACATAGAAAGCGGCAAAGAACAGCCCGAACAGCGGCGCGCCGATGAAATCGCGCCACCCGGCGGCCAGCGCCGCGCGCAGATCGGCCGTGGTCAGTTCGCGCAACTCGGGGATGATCGCGCCGGAAAGCTCGGCGGTCCGGGTGCGAATGTCGTCCATGTCATTCCTCCTCGGTTCGGGTACTCACCTCGATCCTCAGAGTGGGCTGCGACACGGCGTCGCGCAAGATGTTTCGCACTCCCTGCGCCGGACCTCAGTCGTCGGCCTGCGCCTCGGACCGGCTTTTCCCGGCCACGTTCATCGCCAGCGTGGCGGCCATGAACCCGTCCAGATCGCCGTCAAGAACGCCCTGTGTGTCGGATGTTTCGTGCGCCGTGCGCAAATCCTTGACCATCTGGTAGGGCTGCAACACATAGCTGCGGATCTGGTTGCCCCAGCCGGCCGACCCCTTGGCGTCATGAGCTTCGGTGATCGCGGCGTTGCGCTTGTCCAGCTCCATCTGATAGAGGCGCGATTTCAGGGCCTTCATGGCGATGTCGCGGTTCTGGTGCTGCGATTTCTCGGAACTGGTGACGACGATCCCGGTCGGCAGGTGGGTGATCCGCACCGCCGAGTCGGTCGTGTTGACATGCTGCCCGCCCGCCCCCGACGAGCGATAGGTGTCGATACGGATGTCCGAAGGGTTCACCTCGATCTCGATATTGTCGTCGACGACCGGATACACCCAGACCGAGGCAAACGAGGTCTCGCGCGTGCCCTTGCCAAAGGGCGAGATCCGCACCAGCCGGTGCACCCCGGATTCCGATTTCAGCCAGCCATAGGCGTTGTGCCCGCTGATCTTGTAGGCGCAAGACTTGATCCCGGCCTCGGAACCCGGCTCCTCGGACTGCAATTCGACCTTGAAGCCGTGTTTTTCGGCCCAGCGCACATACATCCGTTGCAGCATCTGTGCCCAGTCGCAGGCCTCGGTTCCGCCGGCGCCGGCGTTGATCTCCAGAAAGGTGTCGTTGCTGTCGGCCTCACCGTCGAGCAGCGCCTCAAGTTCCTTGGCGGCGGCCTTTTCCTTCAGCGCGGCCAGCGCGGCCTCGGCCTCGGCGACAATGTCCTTGTCGCCTTCGGCCTCGCCCATCTCGATCAGTTCGGCATTGTCGTTCAGATCGCGGGCGATGCTGTCATGCGTGCCCAGCGCGTCGATCAGCGCCTGCCGCTCGCGCATCAGCTTTTGCGCGCGATCGGGATCGTTCCACAGGTCGGGATCCTCGATCATGGCGTTGAACTCTTCCAGCCGGTACTCGGCGGTTTCGCGGTCCATGCGCTGGCCAAGCAACGCCAGCGACTTGCGGATCGCGTCGATCGTGGCCTGGGTTTCTGCGCGCATCTGTCGGTCCTGTCCGGGGCAACTGGAACGGTCTGATACCGCGCGCGCGGTCAACGTGCAAGGCGACAGCCGGGTCGCGGCCATGGCATCGCGCGCATGCCAGTTCCCGCGGTGCAGCGTGACGCAACGGCAACAAATGTGACCGTTCGTCGTGGCCATGCTGCTTGTGCAACATTGTTTCGCGGGTTATGGACTTCGCGCACGAACAGAAAAGCCTGGCCCCGCGCCAGACGACAGAATGGGGGACGTAGCGTGAAAATCGGCGCTCCAAAAGAGATCTTTCCGGGCGAGAACCGGGTGGCGATGACGCCAGAGTCCGCGGCTCAGTTGCAAAAGCTGGGCCATGAATGCCTGATCGAAGCCGGGGCCGGCGCGGCCGCGGGGTTCGACGACGACGCCTATCGCGCGGCCGGAGTCACATTGGTCAAGGGCGCCAAAGCGCTTTATGAAAAGACCGACATCATCGTCAAGGTCCGCGAGCCAAAGGACACCGAGCTGGCGCGGCTGAGCGCCGGCAAGACGCTGATTTCCTTTTTCTGGCCGGCCCAGAACGCCGAAATGCTGGAAAAGGCCCGCGAAACCGGCGCCAGCGTGATCGCCATGGACATGGTGCCGCGGATCTCGCGTGCCCAGAAAATGGATGCCCTGTCATCCATGGCCAATATCGCCGGCTATCGCGCGGTGATCGAGGCGGGCAACAATTTCGGCCGCTTCTTTACCGGGCAGGTGACGGCGGCGGGCAAGGTCCCGCCGGCACGGGTTCTGGTCGTGGGCGCCGGCGTGGCCGGGCTGGCCGCGATCGGCACCGCAACCAGCCTGGGCGCCATCACCATGGCCTTCGACGTGCGCCCCGAAGTGGCCGAGCAGATCGAATCGATGGGCGCCGAGTTCGTGTTCCTCGATTTCGAGGACACACAGGACGGCGCCGCCACCGGCGGCTATGCCGCGCCCTCCAGCCCTGAGTTTCGCGAAAAACAGTTGGAAAAGTTCCGCGAGCTGGCGCCGGATGTCGATATCGTCATCACCACCGCCCTGATCCCCGGCCGCCCCGCGCCCAAGCTCTGGACCGAGGACATGGTCAAGATGATGAAGCGCGGCTCGGTCGTGGTGGACCTTGCGGCCGAAAAGGGCGGCAACTGCGATCTGACCAAGCCCGACGACAAGATCGTCAGCGACAACGGCGTCACCATCATCGGCTATACCGATTTTCCCAGCCGCATGGCGACCCAGTCCTCGACGCTTTATTCCAACAACATCCGCCACATGCTGGCCGACCTGACCCCGGCCAAGGACGGGGTCGTCGTGCACAACATGGAAGACGACGTGATCCGCGGCGCGACCGTGGTTCATGGCGGCGAAATCACCTTTCCCCCGCCGCCGCCCAAGGTGCAGGCCATCGCCGCCGCCAAGCCCAAGGAAAAGCCCAAGGAGCTGACGGCCGAGGAAAAACGCGCCCGGGAAGTGGCCGCGTTCCGCGCCCAGACGAAAAGCCAGGTCACGCTGCTGGCCGTCGCCACGTCCGCCGTTCTGGGGCTGGGGCTGATCGCGCCTGCCAGCTTCATGCAGCATTTCATCGTTTTCGTCCTGGCCTGTTTTGTCGGCTTCCAGGTGATCTGGAATGTCAGCCATTCGCTGCACACACCGCTGATGGCCGTCACAAACGCCATTTCCGGCATCATCGTGGTCGGGGCCCTGCTGCAAGTCGGCTCGGGCAACTGGCTGGTGGTCATCCTGGCTGCCATTTCGATCCTGATTGCCACGATCAACATCGTCGGCGGCTTCCTGGTTACGCGCCGGATGCTGGCCATGTTCCAGAAGTCGTAAGGAAAGGGCCAGATCATGCTGTCTTACGGATTTGTCACGGCCTCGTATATCGCGGCCTCGGTTCTGTTCATCCTGTCGCTGGGCGGGCTTTCGGGCCAGGAAAGCGCCAAGCGCGCCGTGTGGTATGGCATCGCCGGCATGGCGATCGCCGTCTTCGCCACCATCTTCGGCCCCGGCATCGGCAACTACTGGCTTCTGGTGCTGATGGTCGCCGCCGGTTCGGTAATCGGCTACATGGTCGCCAAGCGGGTCGAGATGACCGAAATGCCGCAACTGGTCGCGGCGCTGCATTCCTTCGTGGGCCTGGCCGCGGTGTTCATCGGCATCAACGCCGAGATCGAGCGCCTGCGCGTGGCCGCCGCGCGCGCCGCGGGTGAAGGCGCCGAGCAGTTCGCCGGTTTCGCGGCAAGGGTCTATGACAAGACCCCGATCGAAATCACCTTTTTGCAGATCGAGGTGGTTCTGGGCGTCTTTATCGGCGCCGTGACCTTTACCGGCTCGGTCGTGGCGTTCGGCAAACTGGCCGGCAAGGTGGACGGCAAGCCGCGCCAGTTGCCCGGCGGTCATATGCTGAACGCGGGTGCGGCGCTGCTGTCGTTCCTGCTGGCGGTGCTGTATTTCCTCTATTCCGACAACGGTTTTGCCTCAATCACGGCGCTTTTGCTGATCACCGCGCTGGCGCTGTTCATCGGTTATCACCTGATCATGGGCATCGGCGGCGCCGACATGCCGGTCGTGGTGTCGATGCTCAACAGCTATTCTGGCTGGGCGGCGGCCGCCATCGGCTTCACGCTGGGCAACGATCTGCTGATCGTGACCGGCGCGCTTGTGGGCTCTTCGGGGGCGATCCTGTCCTATATCATGTGCAAGGCGATGAACCGTGCCTTCGTCAGCGTGATCCTGGGCGGGTTCGGCGGAACCTCGGGCCCGGCGATGGAGATCGAGGGCGAGCAGATCGCCATCGATGCCGATGGCGTGGCCACCGCGTTGAACGAGGCCGACAGCGTGATCATCGTGCCCGGATACGGCATGGCGGTGGCGCAGGCCCAGCAATCGGTCAGCGAACTGACCCGCAAGCTGCGCGCCAAGGGCAAGGAGGTGCGCTTTGCCATCCATCCCGTCGCCGGCCGCCTGCCGGGGCATATGAACGTGCTCTTGGCCGAGGCCCGCGTGCCCTATGACATCGTGCTGGAAATGGACGAGATCAACGAGGACTTTCCGGACACCGACGTGGTGATCGTGATCGGCTCGAACGACATCGTGAACCCGGCTGCGCAGGACGACCCCAACAGCCCCATCGCCGGCATGCCGGTGCTGGAGGTGTGGCGGGCCAAGCAGGTCTTCGTGTCCAAGCGCGGCCAGGGCACCGGCTATTCCGGTATCGAGAACCCGCTGTTCTACAAGGAGAACACGCGCATGTTCTACGGCGATGCCAAGAAATCGATCGACGCGCTTCTGCCGATGATCGACTAGGCCGGCGCATCTGGCACCCTGTCAACGGCCCCTGCCCCATGGCGGGGGCCGTTCTCGTTTGCCCCACCCTTGCCCCCGCCCCGCCTGCCCGGCTATGCAGGCGCAACGAAGGCTCAGCGAAAGGACAAGGGCATGAAACTGCTGCGATACGGCGAACCGGGGCATGAGAAACCGGGCCTTCTGGCCGATGATGGCTCGATCCGCGATCTGTCAGAGCATGTCGCCGACCTGTCTGGCGCGGTTCTGGGCCCGGACGGATTGCGCGCCATCGCCGCGCTGGACCCGCAGGCGCTGCCGGTTGTCGACCCTGCCGTGCGCCTGGGGTCGCCGGTCGCGGGGATGCGCAATTTCGTGTGCATCGGGCTCAACTATGCCGATCATGCCGCCGAAACCGGCGCCACGGCCCCGTCCGAGCCGATCCTGTTCCTGAAGTCCCCGAGCGCGCTGGCCGGGCCGAACGACGACATCGTGATCCCGCCCGGATCGGTCAAGACCGACTGGGAATGCGAACTGGCGGTGGTGATCGGAACCACGGCGCGGCGGGTGCCACGGGCGCGGGCGCTGGACCATGTCGCGGGCTATACGATATGCAACGATGTCTCCGAACGCGAATGGCAGATGGAGCGCGGCCCCACCTGGGACAAGGGCAAGGGCTTTGACAGCTTCGGCCCGCTTGGCCCCTGGCTGGTGACGACGGACGCGATCGGCGACCCGCAGGCCCTGTCGATGTTCACCGAGGTTGACGGCGCGCGGATGCAGCAAGGCACCACCGCCAACATGATCTTCGGGGTGGCCGATCTGGTCAACTATGTCAGCCAGTGCATCACGCTTTACCCCGGCGATGTCATAGCCACCGGCACGCCCGCCGGCGTCGGGCTGGGCCAGAAACCGCATCCGGTGTTCCTGCGTGCCGGGCAAAGCGTGCGCCTGGGCATCGCGGGCCTGGGCGAGCAAAACCACCGGACGGTGTCTGCCGGACGGCACCGCTGAGGTTGGCGCTCCGGCGGGACATGGACAGCCGGTGCGGCGCGGGTTATCTAGCGTGGCAGCGACCACAAGGGGAAACGCGATGCGCGATCTCAAGCTGCCCGACCAGCGCCACCCGGAAAAGGCCCATCGCCCCGACCAGGCGCAGCCCCGGAAACCGGCCTGGATCAGGGTCAAGGCACCCGGCGGCGCGGGCTATAACGAGACCCGCCGCATCATGCGCGACAACAACCTGGCCACCGTCTGCGAAGAGGCCGGCTGCCCGAATGTCGGCGAATGCTGGAGCCAGGGTCACGCCACGATGATGATCATGGGCGAGATCTGCACGCGCGGCTGCACGTTTTGCAATGTCGCCACCGGCCGCCCCGACGCGCTGGATGCGTTCGAACCGGGGCGCGTGGCGCATGCCGTGGCCACACTGGGTTTGAACCATGTGGTCATCACCTCGGTCGATCGCGACGATCTCGATGACGGCGGCGCCGAGCATTTCGCCCAGACCATCCGCGCGGTGCGCCACCGCGCGCCGGGCACGACGATCGAGATTCTGACCCCCGATTTCCTGAAATGCGCGCCTTCGGCACTGGAAACGGTCGTCGCGGCGCGCCCCGACGTGTTCAACCACAACCTGGAAACCGTGCCCGGCCTTTATCCCGCGGTGCGCCCCGGTGCACGCTATTTCCACAGCCTGCGCCTGTTGCAGCGCGTCAAGGAGATGGATCCGGCGATGTTCACCAAATCGGGCATCATGGTCGGTCTGGGCGAGGATCGTCAGGCGGTCTTGCAGGTGATGGACGACATGCGCGCGGCCGATGTCGATTTCCTGACCATCGGGCAGTATCTGCAACCGACGCCCAAGCACCACCGGATCGAGCGTTTCGTGACACCCGAGGAATTCGCCGGATATGAAAAGGCCGCCTATGGCAAGGGCTTCCTGATGGTCTCGGCAACGCCCTTGACGCGGTCGAGCTATCATGCCGGCGACGATTTCGCGCGCCTTCGGGCGGCCCGGCAGGCCCGGTTGGGCTTGGCCTCGTCCTGACGCGCGCCCCCCTGCGCGGCGGGGTCGGGTGTTCGGCCCGCGCGACCGGCGCCGAACGCAGGAACCAAGCCCAGCGGAAAGCCGGTGCTGCCCGCGGGACTGCAAGTGCCGGCCATGCGGACAGGATGCGCGGTCAGCAGTTTGACCGCCCTCCTTTACTCGGCGGGCCAAAGCTCGGCCTTGTCGTCGCTTCGGACCGGGCATCGCGCTGCCCCTCATGTCCGGTTTCGCCGGATGTCGATGACGCGGGCGCGGCCCGGCAAGATCCCGCGGACATCCGGCGGCCCGGCCCCAAAGCCTTGCGCACGCCAGCACCTGCCGCGCTTTCAAGGATGTCTTCAGTAAATATAGCGGATCTGTTCGCTCCAGTAGCGTTCGAGGCGTCGCAGCGCGGTATTGACGCGCTCCAGCTCGTCCAGCCCGATCAGTTGCCGGTGCAGGACGCCCCCGGCCTGACGCTCGAACAGCGCGGCGACGACATCGCGAATGCGCCGCCCTTCGGACGTAAGGCGCACGCGCACCGACCGCCGGTCGATCGCGCACCGCTGGTGATGCATGTATCCGGTCTCAACCAGTTTCTTGAGATTGTAGGACACGTTCGACCCCTGATAGTAACCGCGGGTACGCAACTCGCCCGCCGTCACCTCCTGATCGCCGATGTTGAACAGGATCAGCGCCTGCACCGCGTTCACATCCAGAACACCCAGACGTTCGAATTCATCCTTGATCACGTCCAGCAACAGGCGATGCATGCGTTCGACCAAGGCCAGGCTTTCCAGATAGCTGGGCAGCAGCATCCCGACTGCGGGCGGATCGGTTACATCCGTGGCATCCGGCGCAGGATCGGGCCGCGGTCCGGCGCGGGGCTTCATGCGGGCGTGAAAGCTCATCCGGATCTCCAGTCAGAGGACGATCCGCACAGGCTGGGGCAGAAAACCGAAGATCCGGTTAAGCGCCCCGAAAAACAGGCATCCCGGCGCTTGAACGGTCCTGCACCAGGCGGATGTGCGCTTCAGCGCCCCTTGCGGGCCGGGCCGCGTCAGCCGATCACGGGCGACACGCTCAGACCGAGGCCGCGCCGGGCGACAGCCGCGCCGTGGCGTGCCGTGCGATCTGGTCCAGCAGCGGCGCGTAGACATCAGGACCACGGCTGCCGCCCGCCGCGTTCGAACCGATTCGCGCGGTCAGCCACTGATAGAGATCGTGATCGTTTTTGGACAAGAGCGCATCGAACCGGGCGCGCAAGGCCGGGTCCAGCCCCGCCAGCGCGGTATCGGCGAACGGACCCAGGATCAGGTCCATTTCCTTGGTGCCGCGCCGCCAGGCGCGCATGCGCAAACGCTTGAGATCGGTCTCGTCAGACATTCGGCGTCCCGGTCTGCTGGCGCAGCCGCTTTTCCATCTGGCCCAGGCGCTCGCTCATGGCAAGCATCTCGCCGCGCAGGCGCCGCAGATCGGCGATCGTGCGTTCCAGCGTATCGTCGCGCACCTGTTCCTCGGTGGGCGGCGGGGCGACGCCGTCGCCCTCGCCGGTCAGAAGCCAGCGAAGCGAAACGCCCAGCATCGCGGCCAGCATCTGCAACCGGTTCGCGCGCGGTTCGGCCAAATCGTTCTCCCAGCCGCGCAGCGTCTTCAACCGCACGCCCAGCCGCGTCGCCAGCGCCGACTGGCTGAGGCCTGCGGCCTCGCGCCCCGCGGCCAGCCGGTCGCCCAGCGTGGCCTGGCTGTCGGAATACCATGCGTTCTCGGTCTCGTCGTTCACCTGTCGCTCCTTGTGTGAGGGCGTCCACGGGCGCGCCTTGCGGCGAATGCCCTTGAACGGCAATGCCCCTCACCATAGAAGATGGGCCGTCAAAACACAAACCGGAGTGCCCATGATGCCCTTCCTGTCCGACACCATCGCCCGCGTCAAACCTTCGGCCACGATCGCCGTTACCAACAAGGCGCGCGAGCTCAAGGCCGCGGGCCGCGACGTGATCGGGCTGGGTGCGGGCGAGCCCGATTTCGACACGCCCCAGAACATCAAGGACGCAGCCAAGCGCGCGATCGACGAGGGCAAGACGAAATACACCGCCGTCGACGGGATCCCCGAACTGAAACAGGCGATCTGCGACAAGTTCGCGCGCGAGAACGGCCTGAAATACGCGCCGGGCCAGATCACCGTGGGCACGGGCGGCAAGCAGATCCTGTACAATGCGCTGGTGGCGACACTGAACCCCGGCGACGAGGTGATCATCCCCGCGCCCTACTGGGTCAGTTATCCCGACATGGTGCTGTTGGCCGGGGGCACGCCGGTGCCGGTCGCGGCCGGGATCGACACGCATTTCAAGCTGACGCCCGAGGCGCTGGAAGCGGCGATCACGCCGAAAACCAAGTGGTTCATCTTCAACTCGCCGTCGAACCCCACGGGCGCCGGCTATACCCGCGCCGAGTTGAAGGCGCTGACCGATGTGCTGATGCGTCACCCCCATGTCTGGGTGATGTCGGACGACATGTATGAGCACCTGGTATTCGACGATTTCGAATTCTGCACGCCCGCGCAGGTCGAACCCGGCCTTTATGAGCGCACACTGACCTGCAACGGCGTGTCCAAGGCCTATGCGATGACCGGCTGGCGCATCGGCTATGCCGGCGGCCCGCAGGCGCTGATCAAGGCGATGGGCACGATCCAGTCGCAATCGACCTCGAACCCCTGTTCGGTGTCGCAATATGCGGCGCTTGAGGCCCTGACCGGAACCCAGGATTTCCTGCCCGAGAACCGCAAGACCTTTCAGCGCCGGCGCGACATGGTCGTGGTGATGCTGAACGAGGCCGAGGGGATCAACTGCCCGATGCCCGAAGGCGCGTTCTATGTCTATCCCGATGTCTCGGGCTGCATCGGCAAGACCTCGGCCGGGGGCGTGGCGATCACCGATGACGAGGCCTTTGCCACCGCCCTTCTGGAAGAACAGGGGGTTGCCGTGGTCTTTGGCGCGGCCTTCGGGTTGAGCCCGAATTTCCGCGTGAGTTATGCCACCTCGGACGAGGCGCTGCGCGAGGCCTGCGGCCGCATCCAGACCTTCTGCGCAGGGCTGCGCTGACGGCGGCGCCGGCTTGCGGTGACAAGAGTTCAGGACCGGGCGGGGGGCAAGCCCCTGCCCGTTCGGCTGTCACCGGCCCAGCATGCGCATGCCGTGGGTCAACCCTTCCAGCGTCATCGAGACCATGCGATCCTCGAACAACTCGCGGATCATGCGGATCGAATGCGAATGGCCCCAGTATTTCTGCGGCGTCGGGTTGATCCACAGATGGTCGGGCCACTGGTTGCGCGCCCGTTCCAGCCATGTGGCGCCCGTTTCCTCGTTCCAGTGTTCATTTGCCCCGCCGACATAGGCGATTTCATAGGGTGACATGTTGGCGTCGCCCATGAAGATGCATTTGTAGTCGCTGCCATAGGTGCGCAGCACCTCCCAGGTCGGGGTCCGTTCGGACCAGCGCCGCGCGTTGTCGCGCCAGACGAATTCATACAGGCAGTTATGAAAGTAGTAATACTCCAGATGCTTGAATTCGGCCTTGGCGGCGCTGAACAACTCTTCCACGACCTTGACATAGGGGTCCATCGAGCCGCCCACGTCCAGAAACAGTAACACCTTGACGGCGTTGCGCCGTTCCGGCCGGGTCTTGACATCCAGCCAGCCCTGTTCGGCCGTGGCGCGGATCGTGCCGTCGAGGTCAAGCTCGTCATGGGCACCGTCGCGCGCCCAGTTGCGCAGCCGTTTCAGCGCGACCTTGATGTTGCGCGTGCCCAGTTCGACCGAATCGTCGAAGTTGCGGAACTCGCGCTTGTCCCAGACCTTGACCGCACGTCCGTGCCGCCCTTCCTTCTGGCCGATGCGCACGCCCTCGGGGTTGTAGCCATAGGCACCAAAGGGCGATGTGCCGGCGGTGCCGATCCACTTGCTGCCGCCCTGGTGGCGGCCCTTTTGCTCTTGCAGGCGTTCGCGCAGGGTCTCCATCAGCTTTTCGAACCCGCCAAGCGCCTCGATCCGGGCGCGCTCTTCGTCGCTGAGATGCTTCTCGGCCAGCTTTTCCAGCCATTCGGCCGGAATATCGACCGCCTCCAGCACCTGTTCGACGCTGATGTCCTCCAACCCCTTGAAGCTGTGGGCAAAGGCGCGGTCGAAACGGTCGATGAAGCGTTCGTCCTTCACCATCGTGGTGCGGGCCAGGTAATAGAACCCTTCGGGGTCGAACTGCGCAAGACCGGCCTTCAACGCCTCCAAAAAGCCCAGGTATTCGCGCAGGCTGACCGGAACGGCATGCTGGCGCAGGCTATCGAAGAAGGGTTGGAACATCTTACAAGATCCGTTCCAGGCCGACGGTCGCGAACATGCCGATGATCGCGCCGATGATCGCGCCGACGGCCGTATATTGCGCGATGTCCAGGCGGGTTCCGCTGCGCCTGCGGGCGTTGAACGCGCCCCATAGCCCGCCGATCACGATGCCTGCAATGATGATCATGCCTTGCCTCCGGGCCCGGTTCGGCCCCTCTCTGTGTCAATGGGCGCCGACCGCGCGGCGTCAGCGCGACGCGACCCTGATCGCGGCCCCGGTCAGGCGCGCGATCTCGTCCATGCGGGCCCGCGCGGCCGCATCCGAGCCGAAGCCATATCGCGCCGCGGCCATGCTGTCGAGCCTCAGACGTTCGGCGCGCTCGGCCTGGTCAAGTGCCTCAAGCGCCTCGGCGCGAATGAACCCCAATGAGGCCAGGAAGGCCGCGTTTTCCGTGCGTTCGGCCATGTCGCGTGCCCGGTCCGTCAATTCCAGAACCATCTCGAACTGACCCGTCGCCAGGGCCTGAACCGCCAGGTGCATGTCCAGATGCGCGACATGAACCTCGCCGCCCGGCAGGCCGCGATAAATCTCGGCCGCGGTCAGCAGCGCCATCAGTCCGGCATCGCCACGATCGCGCGGGGCAAGGCGCGCGGTCAACATCAGGCTGAGCGCCAGGCGGGACCCGCCCCAGTCCTGCGCGCGCGCCAGATCCAGCGCCCGCATCGCCCCCTCGCGCCGCTGCGCCAGCCCGTTCTCGCTGGACAGGGCCTGTTCGATCGCCTCGACCCAGTCGCGGGGGGTCTCGCCAGGGTCGCGGCCGGCCGAACGCCGACCCGACGGGTTGAGCCGGTTGAAGATCGGCGCCAGTCGCGCCGCGACCTCGCTTCGCCTCATCCCCGAGCGCAGTTCGGGCGCGTTCCAGACCCGCAGGACGAGCATGTCGAACCCGGTCAGCGTGGTCTGGAAATTGTCGTCGTTGAACACGCTGTCGGTCAGGCGATAAAGATCGTTGAGCGGACCCAGCGCCTGCGCGATCTCTTCGTGCAGGCAATCGCGGATTTCCTGCGGCGTGGTGTCGGCGGGCACGAAAACCGCCGCTTTGCGCCGCTGGGTCACGCGCGTCCAGTCGATCACCGGGCTGCGGCGATTGGCGGCGAAATCGTCCCAGCCATCGACATTGGGCACGACGAAACAGGCCGCCGCGGGCACCACCGCCCGCATCTGCCGCCGCGGCACGAATTCGACCGTGATCACGTTCTCTTCGGGGACCGGATCGGCGCTGCGCAGCCGCGTGATGTCGAGCCGCGCCTCGTTGCGCAGCCGCCCCAGCAGGCGGTCCAGATCGGCCTGCGCCAGCGGGCCGATATCGCCGCGCGTGCGTATCTGTACCGGCCCCTCGAACCGCGAAAAGCGCGGTATCTCGCGCCCGCTTTCCATGTTGAAACCAAGTTCCAGAAAGTCCTGGACCATATCGGCATTCGGTCGCCGGGGCGGCAGAGGGCGCGGCCTGCCCGGCTCATAGCTGCGCATCTCGGGGGCCGGGGCCTCGGTCTGCAGGCGCGCAACGTCGCCCGAAGTGGCGCAGCCGCCCAGCAGCGCGGCCAGGATCAGGGACAGGGTTACACGGCGCGATCCGGTCATGCCGCGAGCCTCCGGTCCAGTGCGGCCAGCGCGCGGTCGTAATCATCCAGCGTGCCGCCGGGGCCAGCCTCGGACAGCGTCCGGCGCCAGGCCCGTGCACCCGGCTGCCCGGCAAACAGGCCCAGCATGTGGCGCGTCACGCCGATCAGGCGGCCACCACGTGCCAGATGTTCGCCAATCTGCGGGCGCATGTCGCGCGCCACCGCCACCGGGTCGGCTTCAGGCCCGGCGACGCCAAAGATGCGCCGATCCGCCGCCGCAAGGATCGCGGCCGGCTGGTGATAGGCCGCGCGCCCGATCATGACGCCGTCCAGACCCTGTGCCAGCAGGTCCTGCGCCTGATCCAGCGTGGCGATACCGCCATTGAGGCAGATCGCCAGGTCGGGAAACTGGCGCTTCATCGCCAGAACCAACGGGTAGTCGAGCGGCGGAATATCGCGGTTTTCCCGTGGGGACAGCCCCTTGAGCCAGGCCTTGCGCGCATGAACGATCACCCGCCGGACACCGGCTGCGCGCATCACGTCCAGAAAGGCGGGCAAGACCTGCGCGGGATCCTGGTCATCGACGCCGATGCGGCACTTGACCGTGATCTCGGCATCGCAGGCCGCAGCCATGGCGCTGACGCAATCGCCGACCAGCGCCGGGTCGCGCATCAGGATGGCGCCGAAACAGCCCGATTGCACCCGGTCGGACGGGCAGCCGACATTCAGGTTGATCTCACGATACCCTTCATCCGCGCCCATGCGTGCCGCCTGTGCCAATTCGGCCGGCTCCGATCCGCCCAGTTGCAGCGCCACGGGCTGTTCGGCCGGATCAAAGGTCAGCAGATGCCGCGCGCCGCCGCGCACCAGCGCGGCCGATGTCACCATCTCGGTATAAAGCAGCGCATGCCGGCTCAGCCGCCGATGAAAGCGGCGGCAATGGCTGTCGGTCCAGTCCATCATCGGCGCGACGGACAGGCGATGAGGCGGAAAGGAAGGGGCGGATTTCAGCACGGGCGGGCGTCATACATGGCGGATCTGGTTCACATATAGCCGAGCCGGTGCCCGGCGTCCACAAACCGCGACCCAGAAACCAATACACCCCGCGACATGCCCGCATCTTGACATCCCGGCCCCGCCGCACCAGTGACCGCCCAGCACCAGCAAAGGAGCGCCGCCCGTGACCGACCAAGCCGCCGACCGCCCCGCCAAGACCATCCTGCGCGCCCTTGCCGGCGAGGCGCTACCCGTGCCGCCGGTCTGGATGATGCGGCAGGCCGGGCGCTACCTGCCCGAATACAAGGCGACCCGCGCACAGGCGGGCGACTTTCTCAGCCTGTGTTACACGCCCGAACTTGCCGCCGAAGTGACGCTGCAACCGATCCGCCGATACGGTTTCGATGCCGCGATCCTGTTTGCCGATATCCTGCTGGTGCCGCAGGCGCTGGGCGCCGATCTGTGGTTCGTCACCGGCGAGGGGCCGCGCCTGTCGACCATCGACGGGCCGGATGGGGTTGCCGCGCTCAAGCCCGTCGATGCGATCCACGAGACCCTTGCCCCGGTCTATGAGACCGTGCGCATCCTGTCGCGCGCGCTGCCGCGCGAAACCACGCTGATCGGATTTGCCGGGGCGCCGTGGACGGTGGCCACCTACATGATCGCCGGGCGCGGCACCCCCGATCAGGGGCCGGCGCACCGGCTGAAGGATGAACAACCGGCGGCGTTTGACGCATTGATGGCGCGTCTGACCGAGGCCACGATCGAATACCTGTCAGCCCAGGTGCAGGCCGGCGCCGAGGTGGTCAAGATCTTCGACAGCTGGGCCGGATCACTGAAGGGCGATGATTTCGACCGCTATGCGCTGGCGCCGGCGAAACGCATCATCGCCGCGCTGAAGGCCCGGCATCCGGGCCTGCCGATCATCGCCTTCCCGCGCGAGGCCGGGGCGCATTACATCAGGTTCGCCCGCGCCACGGGGGCCGATTGCGTCGCGCTGGACAATTCGGTTTCCGCCGAATGGGCCGCGCAAAAGGTGCAGGTGGATGGCTGCGTGCAGGGGAACCTGGCCCCCTCGCATCTGGTCACGGGTGGCCCGGCGCTGATCGCCGAGACCCGGCGCATCGTGCAAGCCTTTGCCGGAGGGCCGCATATCTTCAACCTGGGGCACGGCATCACCCCCGATGCCGACCCCGACAACGTCAGCCGCATGATCGAGGCGATCCGCGGCTGAGCACGCTCAGACGCTGGCGGCGTTTGTCCGTGCCGCCAGATCGCCCTTGGCCCAGGCCTTCATGACCCGCAGCGCCACGGTCGCGGTCAGCGCGGTGCCCGCGACCAGAAGCAGGCTGCCCAGGACAAGCCCTGCCATATGACCGCCGAACACCAGCAGGATCGCTGTCGCGCAGGCCGCCAGCGGAAAGGTCAGCGCCCCCCAAAGCGGTGAGAACCCGGCCTCAAGCAGCCAGCGCCCCGACACGATCAGTGCGGTCAGGATCGCCAGCGCCAGCATGGCGAACCCCTGTGCCCAGTCCGCCCAGCCCAGCATCGCGCTGATCGAGGCCCCCAGGCTGGCCGGGGCAAGGTGAATCGCCAGCAGCGGCCTGAGCGGGGCGGGCGGCACGCGCCGCCACAGTTGCACCGCGCTGGCCACCCAGATCGACAGCGCCACCAGCATCGTCACCGTCAGGATCGCCGCAGAAAGCGCGGTATAGCCCAGCGGCACCAGCGTCAGCGGCGCCAGCACATGGCCCACGAAAACCAGGTGAAAAACCGGGGTAACCGTGCGCCCCTCTTCGGGGCCGTGCGCCAGAACCCACAGGACCAGTACGCCCAGCACCAGCAACAGCGCCGATGCGACCGCGACCATCACCAGCGCCGCGGCCGGTGCATAGGGCACCAGCACCGACGCCAGCAGGCTCAGGCACAAAACGCTGGCCACGACGCCCGCACGCCCCGGCAGGATCTGCAATTCCTCGATCACCACGCCGGGGCGGCGCAGCGGCTTGGCCAGCCAGGCCACCGCACAAAAGGCATAGAGCAGCGCGATGCCGCCCAGCGCCGCCTCGGCCAGCTCCGGGACCGGCGTGCCCGGCAGGAACACCCCCAGCAACCGCCAGCCCAGTCCCAGCCCCAGAAGGCCCATGACCGGCGGAAAGATCGCCGGCGGCGTGCGCCGCCACAGGCCCGGCGGGCGCGACACCAGGGGCGGTGGCGGTGGGAAATGGCGCTTGGGTTCGGTCATGGCGAGTCTCCGGCTGGGGTATTCTGCGGGCGGACTGTCCTTTGATCGGCGCATGAGCGCAAGGGGACTGGGCATCGCGCGCCATCGCCGGCACCCGATCTTACCGCCGATGCAACACCACCGCCCGCACGCCGCCCCGCCATTCGCCCATGCGCACCGGTGTCACCCGGCGCCAGCCGTCGAGCCAGCGCGCGATGGCCGCCTGCGCGGCCGTATTTGTCGGATCGTCCATATTCAGGCGTTGCGGACGCGTGTACCCGGCCCGCGCCTCGGCCTCTTCCAGCGCCCGTTGCACCAGTTCCAGATCGAGCATCCGCACCGAGCCGACCTCGGCCCCCGACGACCAGTCGCCCAGCAGCAGGCGCGTCATCGGCATCGGTGCCCGCGCCGTGGTGCGGAGCATCGTAATCCCCGGCTCCGGCGTCTCTCCAAGGCCCATGAAACTGTCGCGCAGCACCACGCGACGCGTCAGCCATGGGGTCAGCGTGCGGGTTGCGCCGCCCCTGTCCGCAAGGCAGAGCGCGAAGCCCGCGCAGCCGTCGCCCAGTGGCCGCGCGGGTGTCGGCACCATTGAATAGCGGTCCTGCGCGGCCACGGGCCCGGCCAGATAATCGGCCAGCGCGCCGCGCATACGCTGGCAGCCTTGCTCGGATATCTCCATCGCCACGATCCGCGCCCGGCCCAGCCGCATCGCCCGGCGCTGCGCTTCGGGCAAGTCGGCCAGCGGCACAAGGCGCCCGTCATCATAGCTGGCAAGAAGGGCACCAAGGCCCCAGCCCTGGCGAAGCAGGCGATAGCCGCGCCCCCCGGCGGCGCCAGTCTTGGAAACCAGCCCCGCCTGCCCGTTCGCACAACGCCACCCGACCATCAGATGCCCCAACGCCGTTCCCGCCCGTTGAACCGCAAGCGGATTGAGAAACCTCCACAAACCCCGTCGCGCCTGCTCGGGTGTCGAGAGATCGACAATTCCGGGCGATGGCAACAACACCAGAACGGCATAGGCGCGCCCTTCGGCATAGGGCAGACGCGCTGTTTCCGGTGGCAACAGGGCCGCATCCTCGAACGGCGCCAAAGCCGCATCGGCCGCCGATGCGCGGGTGGCCGGGATATGGGATGGGGGTGGCGGCGCGCCGGGTTCCGGTTTCAATCGAGACATGTCCGCGCAGGCGGACAGCAGGAACAACGACACGAGGAACACGACACGCCACATCCGGCCGTTTTTACAGCGAATGCAAGCGCGCACAAGATCGCCCGCACCAAACGTCGTGTGTATTCTTGTCGCGCTTTCACCGTAGAGCGTCGCTGCATTTCCGGCTACGAAGGTGGCGCAACCACAGGACGCCGATGTCTGACAGAAGCCCGAAATCTTCGGCCCACGCCCCGGCCCCGCAGGTGGTGGCCGATATCGGCGGCACGAATACGCGGCTGGCGCTGGCCGATGGCGACGGGCTGCGCGCCGGTAGCCTGCATCGGTATCGCAATGCCGATTACGATAGCCCCGAAGCGCTGTTGGCCGATTTCCTGCACCGGTCCGCGGTTGCCTCGCTGTCCGGTGCCTGCCTTGCGGTCGCCGGTCCGGTGCGCGACGGCGCAACGCGCATGACCAACCTGCGCTGGCATGTCCGAAGCGATACGATAGCCCGCCAGACGGGATGCAGCAGGGTGCATCTGATGAATGATCTTCAGGCCCAGGGCCATGCGCTGGACACGCTGGAACCAGGCCAGACGCTCACGTTGCTTCCCGGCGCGGCGTCCGGCCGGACACGGCTGGTCGTGGGGCTGGGCACCGGGGTCAACGCCGCGGTCGCGCATCGCACGTGTGCCGGTCTGATCGTGCCGCCCTCGGAATGCGGCCATGTCCACCTGCCCGCCACCGATCCCGACGAACGGACGCTGGCCGACTGGCTGGCCCGGCGCGACGGGATCGCGACGGTCGAGGCGGCGCTGTCAGGGCGCGGCCTGTGCGCGATCCATCGTGTCCTGGGCCACGGCGACACAACCCCTGCCGCACTGGTGGACGATCTGGCCGCCAACGCGCCCGACGCGCGCGAGACCGGCGCCCTCTATACCCGTCTGCTGGCGCGTTTCCTGGGCGATCTGGCGCTGATTCACCTGCCCCACGGCGGCATCTGGCTGACCGGGGGTCTTGCCCGCGCCCTGGCGCCGCACCTGCTGGACCTGGGCCTTGCCGCGCAGTTCCACGCGCAGGGTCGCGGCGGGGTCGAAACACGGGGCATCGCCCTGCACGTGATCGCCGACGACTTCGCCGCGCTGACCGGCTGCGCCGCGTGGCTGGCCCGACAGACGGCATGACGCGCGGCCGTATCAGGAAACGTATTGTTTCCCGTGTATGCATTTATGCAAATTCGACCACGCTAAGCTGCTCCGCCGTAACTGTCGCGAAACCATGATCAGTATGCCGCGAAACCCGGACCAGCGGCCGGACCCCGGCACCGGAGGGAACGATGCCAACAAAGGTTTTTGACTTCAACGAGGACGGGCTTGCCTATTCCGTGACCCTGAACCAGGAAGACGGCGGGCCAGTCATGGCCACGGTGACCGTGCACGAGGGGCAGATGGATGTGAATGCCATCTACTATGCCGATGACGACCAGGCGAACGGCGATGTCAGCCTGGGCGGACCGCTGAACATGAACGGCGGCGGATCGCGATACGAGGGCGAGGCGATCAACTGGGACGGGGCCGAGGCGCTCA
>LJSV01000030.1 GCA_001314715.1 Rhodobacteraceae bacterium HLUCCA12
GCGCCTACGACGCGGGTGCGGCGACGGATTTCCTTCATGATGCGCTCCAGTGGGTTGTTGGTCCTGATCTTCAGCCAATGGCTGTCGGGGAAGCTGTAGGGGGGATTACCCCTGATGGCCGCGCGATACCGGGGCGTCCGCACCGTCGAATACGACGGCAAGCGCGTCACCTACGCGAGCGACGGCGAGATGGCCGCCGCGCTCGCGGACCTCAACCGGCAGATCGCAGGGGCGACCGAGCGCATCTCGGTCGTCCGCATCCAATCCTCGAAAGGGCTCTGAGATGAAGAACTACCTCCAGAACGGCCACATCGTGCGGATCACGACTCCCGCTGGCGGCATCGCCTCGGGCGACGCGCTGATCGTGGGCAGCATCTTCGGCGTCGCCGCCTATTCCTCGGCCGAGGGCGACCCGGTGGAGCTCTCCACCACCGGCGTGTTCCAGCTACCGAAGGCCAGCGCGGCGGTGCTCACGGTCGGCGCGCGCGTGGCGTGGGACAACATGGCCAAGGAAGTGACCACCCCGGCTGCAGGGCGCTTCCCCATCGGCATCGCGGTGGAGGCTGCGGGGAACGGCGTCACCAGCGTCGCGGTGCGGCTGGATGGGGTGGCGACGGCGGCGGCGTGATACAAGGGGCTGGACATATTGGGGGCTGGGCATATTGGGCACGCCAACATGCCTCAGCTTGCCCAGGGCGAGTTCAGTGGCGCGCGCCTTGTAGTTCACGTCAGCCGAGGCATTATGAACATGCCTGCGAACAGGAGGATTTCTGCTTGCCCAGACTGCACAAGTTCTGCACGAGTATCCTACTCGCCGCCTTGCCCCTTGCCGCGGCGGCACCCGCTGTAGCTGAAGGCGCCAGCATTGAACAATGGCGTGGCCATAGTGTCATACGCATCTCTGGTGAGATTCACAGTGGCCTTTCCGATCAACTCGCTGGGATCATCGACCAGGCGGACATTTGGGCGGACGGCACGAGGGTACTACTGCTCGACAGCCCTGGCGGTAGTGTAGATGAAGCATTTCGTGTTTCAGACGTAATCCAAAGATCGGCAACACGAACGGTAGTCCCGAATGGAGCAAGCTGTGCATCGGCTTGCGCATCTATCGTGTTTGTCGCGGGTCAATACCGTACCGTTGAGCCCTTTGGAAGACTTGGTCAGCATAGTTGCTCTCGCAGTGAATTGCCTGACCAGCAATGCAATGATGAAATCGCAGCCCACGCCGTTCAGAATGGCGTGTCGCACGGATCAATCGCGGCTTTTGTGACCTACGCTTTGCCTTCCGAAATGATCTGGTTCTCTCGGGAAGACGTCGATGGGTGGGGTTTGAGCCGCTATCCGGGCGAGGAGGCCAGCGGGTTCCAGAAAAGTGAACCGCGCGTCATCAGGATGCTTACCGGCGAAATGCCTGCTGCGCAGTCGGCATGGAGATTGGATTTTCATGGAGATGGTTACCGAGCATTCGTGCGGACGGTTTCAGATGCCGAACGCGAAATGCAGCTAAACCTATTCTGCTACGAGCTCCTGGCCGGACGGCTTTTTCTGTCCATGGAAATCAATGGTGATGTCGGAGCACTGAACAACGCGATTACGTCGGTGACAGTTGCTACCGAGGACTTCAGTTGGAGTACGGAGCGACCCTTGACCCTCCAGAACGACCCTGCGGTTGCGTCTGTGGTGATGGAGATTCCTCGCGAGCTGATCAGACCGTTCCTGACATCAAACGACCAGCTTCTGTTTCGAGTGGATCTTCGGGAGCCATTCCAACCAATACAAGCAACGACCTACCTCGCTGGCAGTCGTGCCAACCTGATCTTCGCCGCGAATAACTGCTCCCGAGCCGACTATGATCTCGACGGTAGCCCAATCGCACCGCGCGAATAGCCTTCCAAACAAAGCAAAGCCATCCGCCGAGGATACAGAAAACCGGAACGCGTGTAGGAACACCAAGAGAACTTGGGCGCTGTCCCGTGTCGCATCCGTGTTGCACGGAGGAATCGGGGGTGTTCGTAAGCCTTTGGAATCTTTGGGGGGTGGTCGGGACTGGCTTGCAACACGGCGCAACACGCGAAAGCCGCCCCGAGGGCGGCCTAAGTGTTTGATATCTTGCAGGAAAGTTTGGTTGCGGGGGTAGGATTTGAACCTACGACCTTCAGGTTATGAGCCACAACCTGTTGATTTTAATGATTCTTTTCAATTCAAGCACTTAGCCGGCAAGCCTTTGATCGCCCGAACTTCTTCGTCGTGTTTGGCCGGATTTCGACGGATTCTGTTGGCTCCCAATGCGCCTGATATTGGATTCGGCGGTTGACCAGGCGTTGACAAAAGCACTTTTGGCCTTCGCCGATCACAACCGCCATTCCCTTCGAACACACCATTTAGGGCGCCACGGCTGCCATGAAACATTCAGAAAATCCGTCCGGCGCGACTGCAGCGTTATCGTTTTCTCAATGTCGGCCCGCTCAGGTGACGGTCGCGCCGCGTCGATAGGTCATGGTCCTCGCTACGGTTTGCGCGGGGCGTTTCTCACCGGCAAGCACTTCGATGTCGAGGTGGTTTTCAGGCGGGACCAATGGACAGGTGACGAAGTTCGTAAAGGCACATGGCAGGGCAACCGCATAGTTGAAGTCAATCCAGTCAATGCGGCGACCCTCTTCATCGGCAAAGTGAAGTTCAACGACACGGCCCGCGCCATAGGTGACAGATCCGTTTGTCTTGTCACGGAAATGCGCGACCGGCTGCACGCCTGTTGATGTGTCTTTCCCGATCAGCAAGAGCTCATGGGAAACGCCATTCAGCTCGAAAGTGAAGGTGCCCATACGTGGCGTCGTTTCGCGAACCCCGGCCTCAACAGTTTCGGCCTCATAATCGACGCGCTCGGCGGGGATGTAAACACCGGGCAGACGCCAGGCGGGATCATAGTCGAAAGCGGTAACACCGACATCCTCGGGCCGGGTTGCCGCGCGCGGGTCGCGGACGCGCACTGCGTAAAGTCGCTGCCCGTCGTGGCTGGTGCGCAACACGGTTTCAACCTCCATCACCCCGAAATAGACCGGCACGCTGTCGCCGTGACCATAGGTCTGGTTGCGCCCCGGAATGATCTCGACCGGCCCTACCGGATAGACACCGTTCACCGACAGTGTCGGGCCAGAGGCAGGAGGGGTGAATATGACCTTGCCATCCTCAACCGACCATGCTCCGGGAAGCATCTCAAAGCGGACGTCGCGATCATTTTCCTCCAGCCAGTATTGAGCAACAAGCGAGGTCCAGCCATAGGGCCGAAACATCGTTGCGACATGGGCATGGCGCCATTCACGCCACTGGCCTTCCAGGTGTTCTATTGTGGCCATGTTCATCTTCCTCTCAAAACATCGTTAACTTTTGGTCGCGCCCGGCCACCATGCCTACCGGCTAGCGCCCGGTGATCTCGTGCAGAAATGCCAGAACGCCGCGCCATGAACCAAGGTCGGCACGGGCGTTGCCAGAGGGCGTCCCGCCGGTGGTGAACGGCACATTTGAGACCGGGTGCGCGCGGCTTAGCTGCGTTGTCGGAACGAAAGGGAGATTGATGGCATGGCCGGCATCGTCGAAATCAAGGTGACGAACCAGAAAGGGATGCTTCTGCCGGTGCAGGGCTGAAACCACCATGCGAGAATACAAGCTGGAGGGCCATGCGCGGTCATCGCGGCCCGAAATCAGCAGCACCGGCGCCGCAATCTGCTCGACCGGGATGCGGGCGCGGTCCGCGAGTGCTCGATCCTTCATTCCTTCAAAGAACACCGAATGATGCCGACTGGGCGGCGCATCGCCTGCCCAGGGGTGCCAGTGCACCGCACTGTTGTTCTGCCACAGATGTGGCAGCGCAACTCCGCCTCTGGTCCAGGTCGCGCCCTGCCAACCGCCACGCGCCGGGTCTCCTGCGCCCTGCGCGCCATGAACCATGGCACCGGGCACATAGGCAATGACGGCAGAGACCAGATCGGGGAACGTGGCGCCAAGCAAAAGCGCAAGTTCGCCGCCACGTGACTGCCCGCTCACCGCAACAAAATTATCGCGTGGTTGCAGTTCACGACGCACCCAATGCAACCCGGTCTCGAAATACTCGAGCGGTGTTTCGGTGATGTAAGGTGACAGGCCGGGGGCCTTGAAATAGCCAAGCGCGAAAGCCTGATAGCCATGCGACGCGAAAAGCGCCCCTCGCGCCTCGTTGATGCCGCCGCTGGAGCCGTTGAGAACCATCACCACCGGGTGCGGCCCCGGTTCGACCGGCGTGAACAGCGTGCCGACCAACCCATCGTCCCGGATCTCGCGCCGCGCCACACCCTGCGCCGCGAAGCGCTGGACGAATTCACCTTCAGCGCGCCGTCCGTTCACTGTCTCGGCCGTCAGCGAAGTCGTCAGGGGTTGCATCACATCATCCGCAAAAACCTCCAGACCCGCAGCGTCGGACGGGTGCTGACCCCAAAGCAAACCCATGGAGGAAACCTCGGCGTAGTCACCGCCAACGGGCGCGTCGCGCGTCAGTTCGACCACACCCTGCGCATCAGCCATGAAAGTCGCCTGACTGTCCCAGAACGCCCCGCCCGTTCGCCGCGTCCGAGCGGAGAGCACAACGAGTTCGTCAGGTACAAGGCCCGATACGACGATCCGGCGCGGGGCGTCGATCAGGCCATCGACGGGGGTGATTGACAACATGGGCTCTGAAACGGGTGACGTGGTATGGGGTATCGTCATCTGGAAGCTTGTTCTTTCGGCCTTGTTTCGATCTGTCGCGCTGTCCGTGCAACACTACCGCCCCTTCTGAGCAGACATGCGGGCAAGGTGCGCGTCGAGGCGTTGAACGAACGCCGCATCCAGCGCTGCCTCGGCGGATTGGCCACCACCGCGCGGCCAGTGGCCGCCACCATCAACCCAGTCGCGCTGCAACCCGGCAAGCCTGTTTTGGATGTCAGCGGCCTCAGCAGCCGCGCCCGGATCGATCGCAAGAAGGAAAACGCCGCGCCCTTCTGGATCCCCACGGCCGCCACCGGCGACCCCAGCAATCAGTTCGACCATGAGGCCCAACAGTGACCCGACCTGCCCACCACGCGGCAGCAATGCCGCAACTTCGGCTGCAGTCCGGGTTGGCTGCCCCATGCCGTCAAGTGCGAGCCCTTCTTGCAACGGCCTGCCTTCCGCGCGCGCACTTCGGACATCAGCCATGGTCCCACTGCTGCTCGCAAGGTCAATCACAACGCGCTCCGCACCCTGCCCCATGGCAAGGGCCAGAGGATTGGTGCCGATCACCGGCCGCGTACCGCCATGCGCTGCGACGAAGGGCGGACCCTCGGCCCCTGCGACACCGATCAGACCGGCATCGGCAAGGTGGCGCACGAATGGAGCCAGACGGCCAAACCCTCTGACGCCGCGAAGGAACACGACCGCCACCCCCATCCGGCGCGCCGCGTCGCACAGCTCCAGCGTTGCCGCCGCGACCGCGAGCGGCGCAAAACACGCCGAGCAGTCGCGCCAGCTTACGGCCTGCGGCGCCGCATCCGCCGGCAGCGGTGCGGCATCGGCTGACCATTCATCAAGGATATCTACGCCAAAGCGCGGCATGCCAAGCGCGTCGGCCTCGATCAGCGCGGATGCGGCAAGCCTTGCCGATGGGCCACCGCCCAAGGCTACCGCCAATCGCTCGACCGCCTCAGGAAAGGCTATCATCATGCTGATCCTTTGGTTGCGGTGTCGATATGGTGCCCGTCTCGCGACAGGCTGTTCCGCATGCTCGCTATTTCATTCAAGAATACATCTGATACATCAACATGGCAAATTAATATTTCTAACCTTCCATCGGGAGAAAGCCTCGGTTACAATTTGCGTCGAAACCACCAATTACACAAGGAAGTCGCGCCTTCCAAGAATCGCTTACTCAATCAGAGCATCACCTACAGCGGCTGAGATTTCAACTTGACGCAACACCATATCAGAGTCATTCATTTGGGAAAGAAGCGTCGAAATTCTTGGCGAATCCGGGATTCTCAGCCGACGCGCTGAGTTCAGGCAGCCCGGGCGAACGGGTCTCGCGACGTCAGACATCATCGTCATCCGTCCAACTGAGGTATCCTGCAATGAAAAAGCCAACGTCACACATCGCCGCGGTCATCTGCTCGGCCGGGATCATGGCCAGTTCGGCAGCTGCGCAAGCGGAGTCCGAGCCAATCGAATTCCTGTATTCGCCCTTTACCGATTATGCCCCCTTCTTCGTCGCGGAGGAGATGGGCATGTTCGAAAGATACGGAGTCGATGTCCGACTCTCTCCCAAGACCGGCACCGCAGAAACAATCCAGCTTGTCGCCTCAGGCAATTCCGAAGGTGGCGCCGCAACCTGGGGAGCGGGCCTGTTCAACTCGATTAATATGGGTGCGACCGTTACGATTGTCGCCACCATGGCACGCATGCCGGAAAGCGGGCGTTCACCTTCCCCGTTCATGGTTTCCCAGCAAGCATGGGACGATGGCATCCGCAGCATCGAGGATCTGAGAGGACAGCGCGTTGGCATTCCCGGCCCAGGCGGCTTCGGCATATATTCCGTCGCACTGGCGCTGGAAACAGGGGGCCTGACGCTTGACGATGTCGAGCCCGTCTACCTTCCCCCACCCGCAACCGCTGCAGCCTTTCAGAACGGCAGCATCCAGGCGGGCTGGTCGATCGAACCCTTCGCCACAAGGCTTGAAACCGAGGGGCTTGCGCAGCGGCTGGTTGAGGACCACGCTTATGGTGTCGAACTGGGCTTCATCGCCTTCAACACCGAATTCGTGGAAGCCAACGAAGACGCTATCGTCGGTCTTCTGGCGGGCTATATCGAGGCCTCGCGCCTGCTTGACAGCGGCGGCTGGGATGATCCCGAGGTGCAGGCGATTATCGGCGAATATACCGGCATGGAACCCGATCTGCTGAACAACATTGCTTATACCGTTCGCCCGGACGATGGCACGATCAATCTCGATTCCGTACGTGAGCAGGAAGCGTTCTTCCGCAGCTTGGACGCACTCGAATACGAGGGTGAGATCGATATCAGGCAAGTTTACCGAACCGATCTGCTGGAACGTGCCAACGCTCTGGTCGACGACGCGCAACAATGACAACGACGGCAGCAACCGAAGCTTCGATCATCGTAGAAGGCCTGACCAAGGCCTTCTACGAGCCGCGCACCGACAGCGAAACAATTGCGCTCAAGAAGCTTTCATTCAGCGTCCGACAGGGCGAGTTCGTCTGCCTTGTCGGTCCCAGCGGATGTGGCAAGACGACGGCCTTGCGGGTGATCGCCGACCTGGAGCAGCCTCTCTCGGGGGAGGTGCAGGTGGTTGGCGGCGGGCGGCCCGCTGTGGTTTTTCAGGAACAATCCGTGTTTCCTTGGATGTCGGTACAGGACAATATCGCCTTCCCGCTCCGCGTACGCGGGATTTGGCGCAAGGACCGGCTGGAGCGGACGCGCCATCTGATCGATCTGGTGGGCCTGAATGGGTTCGAAAAATCGCTTCCGCACCAGCTCTCGGGCGGGATGAAACAGCGAGTCTCAGTGGCGCGCGCATTGGCTGAAGACGCCGATGTCTTGTTGATGGACGAGCCCTTCGGCGCGCTGGACGAACAGACCCGGCTCGAACTTCAGCAGGAATTGCTGCGCATCTGGGACGCCTCGGGCAAGACGGTATTGTTCATCACCCATTCCGTTGATGAAGCACTGACACTGGCCGACCGGGTTCTGGTGATGTCGCATCGGCCTGGGCGCATTCTGGCCGACCTGCAGGTCGGATTCAGCCGCCCGCGCGATGTCGTTGAACTGCGCCGCGATGAACGGTTCTGGGATCTCACCTACAAGGTCTGGTCACTGCTAAAGAGCGGTGCGGCAATCGAGGGAGACGCGGGATGAGCGCTACAGACACAAACGCCGACTGCATGCGACCGACAGGAAACGCAGCCCCTGCGGAATTGTCGACGCAAGAGAAAGAGCGCCTGCGCGCACCCTTTAATCGCGAGCGCGTCTTCCGCAATTTTTCTTATTTCAGCCCGATTGTCATTCTTCTGCTGTGGGAAATTAGCGCGCAACTGGGTGCTATCGATCTTCGCTTCTTTCCGCCGCCCTCCGCTATCGCCGAAACTTTCCTGTCGATGATCGTTTCCCTCGAACTGTTCCGGCATATCGGCGCCACGCTCCAGCGCGTTGCGGTAGGTTTTCTGATGGGCGCAGTTCCGGGCCTTTTTATGGGCATTTTTCTGGGCTTGTTCCTGCGGCCGCGCCAGATCGTTGGCCCAATCCTGGCCGCGCTCTATCCGGTGCCCAAGATTGCCATTCTGCCACTCATTCTTCTGGTGTTCGGCACTGGCGATATGTCCAAATACGTGATCATCGCCATCGGCGTATTTTTCCTGATGTATTACAACACGTTCGGCGGGGTTCGGCAGGTGCCGCAGATCTATCTGGACGTCGCGCAAAGTACGGGTGCCAATCGCTACCAGGTATTCACACAAATTGCCCTGCCCTCGGCCCTCCCTCAAATCTTCACCGGGTTGAAACTGTCGGCAGGCACTTCTTTCATCATCATCGCGGCCGCTGAATTTCTGGGTGCGCGAAGCGGTGTCGGCTTTTTCATCTGGGCTTCGTGGCAAACCTTCTCAGTCACCAGGATGTTTGTGGGTATCGTGACCATATCGCTTCTGGGGTATCTCACCCTAACGCTTATAGATCTTATCGAACGCCGGGTTGTACCCTGGGCGCGTAACTGACAACGAAGAATCTTCGCACAGTGCGTGACGTCAGGAATCCCTGGGTTCGCTGGGGAGCAAAGCATGGAGACGCGGTCTTGAAAACTGGTTCAAAGCTGATGGAAACCCGCGCCCCCCTCGAAAGCCTGTCTGATGCCATTTATGGCGTGCTACGCGCCGACATCATGCAGTGTCGCCTGCGCCCGGGCGCCACGATCGACACCAACGAATTGACCGAGCGGTTCAACGTCTCCAAGACTCCGCTGCGCGATGCATTGAAACGCCTGTCGATCGAAGGACTGGTCGACATACTTCCCCGCTCCGGCTACCGCGTGAAGCCAATCACCTTCCGCGTCATTCACGAGATTCTTGATCTCAGGGCGGCGCTCGGCCCTCATGCTGCGTTCATGGCTGCACGTTATATCACTCCGGCGGAGCTGGAGGAACTGCGCGCGATTCTCGGTGACTACCTGCCAGCATCCGGTCAGGGCGAACTGCAATCTGCCGCCCGTCGCTTTCACGTTGCCGTAGCGCGAGCTTCGCGGAACGCGCGCATTGCTGCGCTGACCGACTCGTGTTTCGAGGAACTTGAGCGCGTGATGCGCCTGACTGTCGATTTCTCGCCGCGCAAGGACGAAGACAGCCGGGATCATATCCTGCTGATTGATGCGCTGACCGAAGGCGACGGCGAAACCGCAGCCGAAATCGAGCGCTCGCATATCGCCAAGGCCCGGGCGTTTCTGCTTGAGACGCTGATTGTCAAAGGCCATTTTTCTGACTCCGAGATTTCAGATCTGGGCCGAACACGAGCCATCTAGCAGCGTCGCTGTGGGACCTGTCTCATTATCTGTCTTCTGGCGATGCCTATCGCTGCCGCTGGCGGGCTTCTCTGAGAAGTCCGGTCAAGGCATATCCAGCCGACCATCAACAATTGAAGCCGACATCCGCCAGAGCAGGTCGCTGAAATGGTCGTGAGAGCAGCACCGTGTTCAGTTGCTGGCGCAAACACTCGCGCCGAGCTGCAGGGGCAAATCAAGCCACAGTGTGCCGGCCAAACGGGTTTCCCAGCGGTTGGGCACTTGGCTCCTTCTAACCCTTAGATTTTACTGACAGGAATTACCCCGCCTGTTTCAATTCCACCTTCCACCTGTATTCCGCCCCCTGCCCGTGATCTGACTTGATAGTGCCGCAGAGATGAGCCTGTGTCACATCGGAAGGAGACCGCATGCATGGCCAACAGACTGAGGCTAAACGAGAAGTTTTTGCGTGATGCCGAGCCCAGACCCGGTCTCAGCTTTCAGATCTTCGACACCGAGGTGATCGGCTTTGCCGCACGCGTGCAGGCCTCAGGCACGCGCTCCTTCACGCTGGACTATCGCTTCGCCGGCCGCCAGCGGCGCATGACCATCGGCCGCTGGCCCGAATGGAGTGTCACGGCTGCGCGCGAACGCGCCAAGGAACTGCGCCGGAGGATCGATGAGGGGCAGGACCCGCTGGCCGCAAAAGAGGGGCTGCGCGAGGCGCCGCGCATCAAGGACATGATCGACCGCTACATCCGCGAACACCTGCCCAAGCTCGCGCCCGCGAATGCCGGTGATCAGATCTCCATGCTGAAGAAGATGGTGGAGCCCGCCTGGGGCAACCGGCTGGTGAGCGACATCACCAAATCCGATGTGGCGAAGTTCCTCGACTTCGTGGCCGAGGGCCGGCCCCGGCCCTGCAAGCAGAAGCCGAACAACCGCGCCCGCAAGCTGCAGGGCCACAAACCCACGCCCGTGCGCGCCAACCGCGTGGGAGAAATCCTGCGCAAGATGTTCACGCTGGCCATGGAATGGGAATGGCGCGCGGACAATCCCGCGCAAGGCTTCCATCGCCGGATCGAACATGCCCGCGAGCGGTTTCTCAGCCCGGAAGAGCTGACCAGGCTCGCCGCCGTTCTCGACAAGGCCGAGGACCAGCGCGCCGCTTCGATCATCCGCATGTGCATGCTGACCGGCGCGCGCCTCGGCGAGGTTCGCACCGCACGGTTCGAACAGTTCAATCTCGATTATGCGATCTGGTCCAAAGCGGCCTCGACCACCAAGCAACGCAAGATCCACCGCGTGCCGATCTCGCAAGACGTGGTTGCGATCGTACGCCAGCGCCAGCTGGTGGTGCCGCGCGGCAACCCGTGGCTCTTCCCCGGCGACGCCATCGGCAAGCCCGTCCGCGAAATCCGCCGCTTCTGGATCAAGGTGCAGAAAGAGGCCGAGCTGCCGGACGTGCGCATCCACGACCTGCGCCACACCTTCGCCTCGCTTCTGGTCTCGGGTGGCGCCTCGCTCGAAATCATCGGGCGCCTGCTCGGGCACAGCCAGATGCAGACCACCCAGCGCTATGCGCATCTGATGGAATCGCCCCTGCGGGCGGGCGTGGACAGCGTGGCGAGCATCTTCCGCCCCCGCCCGCAACTGGTTCATGACGCAGACGGCCGGCAAAAATCCGCGTGACGCGTCACGATCACGCGCCACGGCTTTTTCCACCGGCTCGTCATGCCGCGCTGGGCGCCGGGCATTGTTCTCGCCTCCGCAGCCCTGCACTCCCTGCCTGTCAATCACTCCCGCGCACTGCGCGCCAGATCGGCGCAATGCGTTTGCGGATCGTGCTTTCCTCGGGCACATCGCCAGAGGTAGAATTGGCAATGAACCAGTCCTGCACCTCGGCAATCAGCGCCGCTTGCGAGGCGGGAAACCCCATCTCGTTAAGCCGCTTGAACAGCCAGATCGTCATTGCCTCCCAGTCATAGCGTGACCCTGCACCTGTGCCATGGGAGGACCGTCGCAAGAGCTCGCGCTCTTCCTCGAAGCGGTGCACGGCTTCGGCTGGGAACATCAGATCCGTGGCGCGCACCAGAATACCCTCCGAGGGCTCGGTCACGCGCAACCATGTCTCACCGCCGACGGGCAGGATGCGCCTCAGGTGGCAGGTTTCGTCGCTGGGGCCGAACCGGCGAAACAAGGGCATCATTTCCGCAAGCGACACTTCGACCAGACCACCGTGCAGTTCCTCGCCGCACTGCACAGGCTCGATCCCGATCATCGCCTTGAAATGCCCAGAGGCTGCCCAGCCGGCCACATCGGCGGCTGAGCAGCCCCAGCGCGCGGAAACCTCGTAGATGGAATAGAAGGCGACAGCAGGAAGCGGCATCGGGGTCTCCTTTCAGGCATAGGACATCGTTCGGCCAGGGCCGGGAAATGGTTGGGCAACAGACACTGTTCAGCGCCCGGGGGCGCTGTGGGCGGGGACGAGCAAAAAGCGAAGCGTGGCCATGACAACAGCTGTCGTGGACGGTGCGCCATGCACCGATCCGATGGGCCTTCTGCGATTCTTCCAGACTGCTCGGGAAGAGATTTACTCGCCCTAAACGTGCTCTGTCACGCCCAATCTGACCGCGATCAGCCAGAAATCCAGGCCCTCTACACAAACCACGGTTTATCTTCTGTTCTTTTCCTCACATCCCTCCGGAACGCGGATTCAACCCAATTCCGCACCGGCCATCCGGATGGAACGCACTCTGAGTCCGTCCTCGCGCGAGGTGCTCCGGTGAATGTCACCGGAAGCGGAACCGGCTTGCCCGGAATGGGTGGCGCGAGCGCGGGAAACACGCAGCCGGTCGCACCGTCTGAAGGGTTCTCAATGCACAAAACCCAGTAAAAAATGGGGTGGAATTGAGGCGGTGTTTCAATTCCACCTTCCGCCTCGTTTCCTCCCCTCGGCCTCTGCTCTGATCTGCGCAGCCCGAACCATCGGGTCACAATCAAGGAGAGAGCAGATGTCAGAGACGATGGCATGTGAGCCGGGAGCCACGCCCCTCAACCTTCTGGCGGACT
The DNA here is from genome assembly GCA_001314715.1 of Rhodobacteraceae bacterium HLUCCA12. Classification (GTDB taxonomy): domain Bacteria; phylum Pseudomonadota; class Alphaproteobacteria; order Rhodobacterales; family Rhodobacteraceae; genus Pararhodobacter. The sequence goes on from LJSV01000030.1 coordinate 12,618, forward strand.
GGATCAGCCGCGAGGACCTGGCCGAAGAGCTGATGGTCAAACCCGACACGCTGGCGCGATGGGAAGCCCGGCGCGAGGGGCCGCCCTGCATGCGCATTGGCCGGAAGGTCTACTATCGCCAAAGTAGTGTCCGGGAGTGGCTCCTGAGCCGTGAGCAGGGCCAGCCCAAGCGCAAAGGGAGGGGCCGCCGGTGAGCCTTCCCCTTCCCTTCCGCCGGCCCCGCCCTTGTGATCAACTCCGTCAGGACTGGATCGAGGAGCGGCTTCGCGAAGCCCGCGCCGTCATCGCCGATGTCGCGCATCATTCGGACCACCTCGTCCGGCTCGCCTGCACCGTGCTGACGAGGCATGGCGAGACCGAAGAGGAGCGGCGAGATGCGCGCGCCCTCCTGTTCGTGATCGAGGCCCGTTGTCCGGCCCGGCACCGCCGCGCCCAGCGCGCTGATCATGATGATGCGCCGGAGGTGCGGCGATGAAGCGCCGCGGCACACCCGAGGCCGATCTGCAGCGCGCAGTGGTGCAAGCCCTGCGCTTCGCCCTGCCCCGCACCGCCATCATCCACCATTGCGCCAACGAGGTGACCGAGGCGGGCCCGCGCGGTGCCAGGCGCCAGGCGATCCTTGTCGGCATGGGCGTCCATCCCGGCTTTGCCGACCTGATGGTGCTCAGCGATGGGCGCGTTCTGTTCCTCGAGCTGAAATCCCTCAAGGGCCGGCTCAGCCCCGCGCAGGAGGCGTTTCGCGATGCGGTGACGGCGCAGGGTCACGGCTGGGCGCTGGTGCGCTCGCTCGACGACGCGCTGGGCGCGCTGGCGGATCACGGGTTCACCACGCGTGTCGCGGCCCCGGTGCGGAGGGCCGCGCCATGAGCCATGAAGCCACCAACTGGGCCATCAAGCAGCGTGGGCTGAAGCCCACCACGAAGATCGTGCTCTGGCATCTTTGCGACCGGTTCAACCCGGATTACGGCTGCTTCCCCTCGCAGGAACGGCTGGCGCATGATTGCGAAATCAGCCGATCGACGCTGAACGAGCATCTGGGGCAGCTCGAAGCCGTCGGGCTTCTGCGCCGTGTACCGCGCATTCATCCCGTCACCAAACGGCAGATGCCGACCCGCTACATTCTGGGCTTCGAGCCAGGCTTCGCACCAGATGATCCAGACCCGTGTCCGGAAACCGGACATGGTGAATTGCCCTTCGATGACATTGCCCGTGAGGATGGGAAATCAGGGGATGAAGCACTCGATCTGCCCCAGCCGTGTCCAGAAACCGGACACGGGACCGAGGGCAGAGCCGTGTCCGATTTTAACCCCGACCCGTGTCCGGAAAATGCCCAAAGCCGTGTACGGAATCCGGACACTAACCCTGTAAGGGAACCTCTAAGTAAACCAGTAAAGGAGGAGGAGGGCGCGCGGGCGCGCGATGCCATCTCCGAGGATTTCTTCTCGGAGCTTCTCCGGGCGCTGGGCCTGAACCCGACCGCCCTGCCCGGCTGGTGGCAAGGCTGGCCGCCGCGCGAACATGTCCGGCGCTGGCGCGACGATCTCGGCCTCGACGGCGACGCGATCCTCGCGGTGGCCGAGGCCTCGCGACGCGATCACCCTGAGCCGCCCGATGGGCCCAAGGCACTCGATCGCGCCATGCAGCGCGCCGCCCAGCGCCTGAAGCAGACGGGAGCGCCATTTGCGCAAAAGAGTTCCGCAACCGGAGGCGATACCCGACGCCGAAAGCGCGATGATGGCCCCAGACCCAGCGATAACGAACTGGCGGCCTTCTACGCCGATCTGGTGAACTCCGACCGGTACCTGCCCGCCAGCATGATCAGCAACGCCATGTGCGAGGCGATGCTGGCTCGCGGGCTGGTGACGGTCGAACGGCTGCGCGCCCGAGGTGTGCGATGAGCAGTATCGATCGCAGGCTTAACCGCATGTCCATGCCCAGCGCAAAGCCAGGAGGCAAGGTCAAACGCGCGCTGGGAGTGCAGGCCGCGCTGGAATGGGCGTTCCGGGTCGAGAAGGCCCAGCTGGAGCTGCCCCTTCCCCAGAACGTAACCGAGGAAGGCTTCGGCTTCGGCCTGGAATATGTCCTCCTCCAGCGCGCCGCGCTGGGCTGCAAGGTCGATGGCGGACAGCACAAGATCGGCGGCTACACCCATGAGGATGCGGAGGTGATCGCCGCCACTGTCGCCGGGATCCCCGACAGCCTCGGCGGCAAACGCATGGCGATCCGCGTGGCCGAGCTGGCACGGGCCGGTCTGACGCCCGACTGGATGCCCGGCGCCGTGCCCCGCTGTGTGCCGGTCGACGTCAGGCGCAACCGTTATGGCGAGCGTGCCGCCACTGTGGTCGTCGGCACCGTGAGCGTGCTTGCCCGCGGCAAGTGGCGCACCGTCGAGGTTCTGGCCTGCCCGGTGACCTTCTCCCCGCATCCCCAGCAGATCGACGCCGCGCGTCGGGCCTATGACGACTGGTGGCAGGCGCTGGGCTGGATCCGCGACGGGCTGATCACGGGCGGCATGCTGCGGGATGTGGAGGTAACATCGGCGATGCCGGTGTCACAGCCCTGGACGCGGGGGCGTGCGCCCGGATAGGAGAACGTTATTGCCTTTTGGCACACAATACTTATATTGATGCCAAAGGATGTAGTCATGCAGTTCGCCACGGTTCAGCCAATCATCTCCCGCCCCGACCTCCCCGTCATCACGGACGAGGAAGCGGCAGCGCTGGCGCGGGCCACCGTCAACCTGTTCCGCGCTTGGGGCCTGACCGATAATGAGGCCCGCACCTTGCTCGGCGACATGGCCCAGCGCACTTGGGCGCGCTGGAAGACCGGCGACATCGGCCGCATCGACCGTGACCTGCGTGCCCGGATGGCCATCCTGATGGGGATCCACAAGGCACTGCGCTACCTCTTCACCGATCCCGCGCGCGGCTATGCGTGGATCCGCAAGCCCAGCGAAGCCTTCGGCGGCCACAGTGCTCTGGACGTCATGCTGCGCGGCGAGATCACCGACCTTATCGATCTGCGCGCCTATCTCGATGCCGAGCGGGGTGCCTGGTGAATGTGCCTGTCCGACGTGTGACATGGCCGCGCACCGTCCGCATCATCCGCTCGATCCACCCGCCAATCGACCTTTTCGAGGATATCGCCGATCCCGCCGACTGGGAGGCGCTGGCCTCGGCCGAGGCCAAGTTCAACCCGCGCATCCGCGACAGCATCGGCGATCTGTCGAAGGTGCCGGTCGCGCGCCGGGTAACAGGCCCCGGCGCGAGCTGGGTCATGGCGCCCTTTGTCCACTGCTCACCCCTTCGGCCCGGGCGGTTCTCGGACGGCAGCTTCGGCCTCTACTATGCGGGCGACCGCACCGAGGTGGCGATCGCCGAAACCATCCATCATCATGCCCGCTTCATGCGCGCCACGAACGAAGCCCCCGGCTGGACGTCGCAGTTCCGCGAGCTGATCGGGTCGATCGATGCCGATTTGGACGATGCCACCGGATGTGCCGATCTGCTCGATCCCGACGACTACCGCCCCTCGCAGATCTACGGCGCCGAGCGCCGCGCTGCCGGGTCGAACGGCATCACCTGGCCGAGCGTCCGCTACCCGGGCGGGCACTGCATCGGTGTGTTCTGGCCCAACGTGATCCCGATCCCCACACAGGGGGGGCATTTCGCATACCACTGGAACGGGACGGCAGTCGATTTCGTCAAGCGGCTGGAAACGGGAGAGGTGGTGGCCGTGATCTGAGCGCACATTGAACACGCACCGCAACCCGTTCATCTGGCGCGCGAATTTCTGGATTTCCTGATCCGGCTGGAATACGGTCGGATCAACGGCAAGAAGAGGCGAATACCCCATGGCTTCCATCGACAACGGCTCCGACCTCGGCATCGAGGCCAGCCTGTTCAAGGCCGCCGACAAGCTGCGCGGCAACATGGAGCCGTCGGATTACAAGCACGTCGCCCTCGGCCTGATCTTCCTCAAGCACATCTCGGACGGGTTCGAGATGAAACGCCAGGCGCTCCTGACCGAATACCCCGAGGGTGCCGAGGATCCCGACGAATACCTCGCCGACAACATCTTCTGGGTGCCACAGGAGGCGCGCTGGTCCCACCTGCAGGCCAGCGCCAAGCAGCCGACCATCGGCAAGCTGATCGACGAGGCGATGATCGCCATCGAGAAGGTCAACCCGTCCCTCAAGGGCGTCCTGCCCAAGGACTACGGCCGCCCCGCCCTCAATGCCGTCATGCTGGGCGAGCTGATCGACCTGATCTCGGGCATCGCGCTGGGCGAGGGCAAGGACAAGGCGCGCGACCTGCTGGGCCGGGTCTACGAATACTTCCTCGGCCAGTTCGCGGGCTCCGAGGGCAAGCGCGGGGGCGAGTTCTATACCCCCCGCTCGGTCGTCCGCACCATGGTCGAGATGCTGGAACCCTACAAGGGCCGCGTCTATGACCCCTGCTGCGGCTCGGGCGGGATGTTCGTGCAGTCGGAAAAGTTCGTCGAGGCACACGGCGGCCGTCTGGGCGACATCGCCATCTACGGGCAGGAGTCGAACTACACCACCTGGCGGCTGTGCAAGATGAACCTCGCCGTCCGCGGGATCGACGCCGACATCAAGTGGAACTCCGAGGGCACCTTCCACAAGAACGAACTGCCCGACCTGCGCGCTGATGTGATCCTCGCCAACCCGCCCTTCAACATTTCCGACTGGGGCGGCGAGCGGCTGCGCGAGGATGCCCGCTGGAAATATGGCATCCCGCCCGCGGGCAACGCCAACTTCGCCTGGCTGCAGCACATCCTGCACCACCTCGCGCCCACCGGCACGGCGGGGGTGGTGCTGGCCAATGGCTCGATGTCCTCCACCCAGTCGGGCGAGGGCGAGATCCGCCGCGCGATGATCGAGGGCGAGGTGGTGGACTGCTTGATTGCCCTTCCGGGGCAGCTGTTCTATTCCACCCAGATCCCGGCCTGCCTGTGGTTCCTGGCCAAGGACAAGTCAAACGGCATCGCGCGGGACCGCCGCTTGCGCGACCGGCGCGGCGAGGTGCTGTTCATCGACGCGCGCAAGCTGGGCTTCATGGTGGACAGGACGCGCAAGGAGTTCTCCGACGCCGACATCGCCCGGATCGCGGGGACCTACCACGCCTGGCGGCTGGGCGAGGGTTACGCCGACGTGCCGGGTTTCTGCAAATCGGCGAGCCTAGAGGAGATCCGGTCTCACGGCCACGTCCTGACCCCGGGCCGCTATGTGGGGGCCGAGGCGGCGGAGGAGGACGAGACGCCCTTTGTCGAACGCTTCGCGGCGTTGCAGGAGCAGCTGGAGGCGCAGTTTGCCGAGGCCGAGGCGCTGACGTCAACGATCCGGGTGCGGCTGGCGGGGGTTGGGTTGTGAAGTGGGACGTGCTTCCCCTCGGCGAACTGGCCGCCAGCACGGACGGGGCCATTTCGATTGGTCCTTTCGGATCAGCCATGAAAGCCGACACTTACACTGAAGTTGGCGTCCCCGTGGTTCGTGGAACCAATATTTCCGATACACGCGCCTGGAAAGGTGACTGGGTCTACATCCCCGAGGATCTTGCAGACCGCATGAAGCGCTGCTTGGTCTTTGCGGGCGACTTGGTGCTCCCGCATAGGGGGTCAATTGGCGAAGTCGCGATTATTCCCGACGACGAGCAAGGAAGATATTTCATTTCCTCCAGCCTAATGAAGATCACATTGGACAGAGGCAAAATAGAGCCCCTTTTCTGCTATTATTTCCTTCGCTCTGCGGAAGGTCGCTCCGAGATTCTTCGGTTTTCCTCCTCGGTTGGCACTCCCGGAATAGGACAGCCCTTAACATCTCTGCGACAATTCAAGATTCCGGTGCCACCACTCCCCGAACAACGCGCCATTGCCGCTACCCTCGAGGCGCTGGATGACAAGATCGAGCTGAACCGGAAGATGAACGCCACGCTCGAGGCCATGGCGCGGGCGCTGTTCCGCGACTGGTTCGTCGACTTCGGCCCCACCCGCGCCAAGGCCGAAGGCCGCGCCCCCTACCTCTCCCCCGACCTCTGGCCCCTCTTCCCCGCCCGCCTCGACCCCGAAGGCAAGCCGGAGGGGTGGGCGGAGAAGCCGCTTGATGAAATCGCCGACTTCCTGAATGGCCTCGCTCTCCAGAAATTCCCCGGCGAGGGGCAGCCGGACAGCCTTCCGGTGATCAAGATTGCCGAACTACGGAACGGCATCACGGCCAATTCCAATCGCGCCTCGCGCAAGGTTCCGTTGAGAAACGCGCGAAAGTTGGTGATGCCCTGAGGGGCGGCATATCAAGGCGGTGTCGAGTCGCCGTCAATTCTCTGCTGAGAAAAGGATATGCCACAT